>NZ_JAHKQL010000004.1:243458-498862 GCF_018861005.1 Polaribacter vadi | reverse complement strand
TTTCTAATTGTGCATAACGTGTTTGTATATGGTTTGTTGCGTGGTTTAAGCAACTAATTTAGTAAATAATTACCGACCAAGAAAGTCCGCGAGGACTTTCGTAAGTAGGCAAGAAGCCAGCAATAAATTATATACGGTGTTGTGCTTTCGTTATTTCTTTTCATTTTTCAATTGTTGTTTGACTAATGATTTTTTGAAAAAGTATTTATTGTCCATTTTAGCATTTTCAACAATCTCACGTTTTAATTCGCCAGTTGAGTATAAGTTTATTACTTCCTCTATTAATTCTATCAGTCTTAATTGATATTCTTTATTTTCAATCAGAGCAGGAACTCTTAATACTATTTTTTCATCTGCTATCGCCATTGATCCGTCCGAACCAATGTTAATTTTAATAGTATTTGACTTTAAACCTTCAGATATTAAAACTAAATAGTTTGTGAATATGCTTAAAATAAATTTTTTTGAAAATTCCTCAATAGTTAGTTTCTCTCCTTGTTGTGAGTAAAATTTTTGAGGATGTTCTTTTATATTCTTTGACAGTATTAAGTTTTCAAAAGGGTCTTTATTTTGAGTATAATTTGTTGATATAAATGAAAAATCAACATCTTTTAATAATTCTGATAATTTCAAATCTCCTTTAGTATGGCTTGCAAATATTTTAGAGTCTATTTGTGACACCAAAAATTTGTTTTTGCTAAAGGTATAATACTCAACAGTTAATTTTTTTGATTTTGTGTAAAGCCAAAGATTATATAGAAATTGAGAAGAGTGAATTGCTCTTTTTTGGAAATCCCCATATTCTTGCATATCAATAAGTTTTAATAAGGAAGAGTCATTTTTTGTTTTCAACTTTTGTATTTTAAAACCTTGAAGGCTTAAAGAAGATTTAAAATCTAACAATCTTGCTTCTTCTCTAATATTTATTGCTTCTTTATCAACTGAATTTCGTGATTCTTGAATTTCATCTATATTGTCAAAACAGAAAATTGTTTCAGAAATTCGGATTAGTTTAAAAGACAATAAAATTTCCATTAAACTTGAAAATAGTTCATTTCTGGATATTTTAAATTCATTAATTATTCCGTTTTTTTTATACCAACAAATAATTTCACCATCAACGATTTTTGAATTGTGATGATAAGCAATATTTCTCCATTGATTTAGTCGAATGGCTTCTTTTGAAATTATAAATAAATTATTTAGGTTAGTAGTGTTTATTAATTCATCAATTGCAACACCCAAATCCTTTGACTTAATTTCAGAAAAAACAACTTCTTTCTTCCTTCTTATTCTATTTAAATGAAGTAGTAATTTTATAAAAGGTTTTGAAATCCCTTCGATTGTATGACCAATCATTCTTAAAGATTCTTCAAGGTAATCTTCTACACAAAGATTATTTATGTCAACTTGATTGTTGTACAAACTCCAAAATCTCGATATTCCTTGGCTGATTTCGGGTAGCCAAGAACTGTATGCTTCAATTGTTTCTTTTTGATTTATACTTTTCGCACCATTAAAGATTTCAAGGATTCCTTCAATGTTTTTTACTGATTCAGGAGAATCTCTTTCAACAAGTATATAAGATAGCCAATTGTTAACTAAATCGGATGTGGCGAATTTTTTGAGTCGTTCTTCATTTTGAAAATATTTAGAAAAGCAATCTATTATTTCTGATTTTAATTCATCAGGTGACATTCCAAATTCAAAAAATAATGGAAGAGGATTGCTCTGCTCAAAATCGGCTATTTTTCCTTTGTTTTTCAATTATTCTGATTTTTTTTAATGAAGCACAACGTGTTTGTGTATGGTTAGTTGCGTGGTTTAGCGACTAAGTTAGCAAACATTTACGAACCCGTGAATATTCCGCAGGAATATTCGCAAGTAGAGCCTAACACAGCAATTAATTATACACGGTGTTGGCAAATCGTTTTTTATTTTTCGTAAATATATGTTGTCAGTCGCTCGTTGTTTTTTCCATAAACGACTTTCCTTTTCATCATTCCGTTTTTATAATATTCGTATGTTATTCTTTTATTTTGAATTGAGTCATTTATTGTAGTGACTTCTTTAATTTTTTGTCCAAATTTATTTTTATAAACGTAAAATTTAAACCCCTTTTGTGTGTCTTCGTTATTCCAATTTCGAGTGAAACTATATTCATTATTTTCATATGAGTAGTTTTCGGTCCAAATTAATTCGTTATGATTCCAAGATTGTTTAGTTGAGATATTTCCATTCTCATCGTAAAACCATTTATATTTATTCTGATTATCCCAATGTAAATTTGGCGCATAATATTGAGTTTTTTGACCTAATGAATCATAGATAAAGTCAATTTCGCTATACTTATCCCAACTTCGATTTTCTTCAAAGTCAATTTCACTTAAAAGCATATCAGAACTTTCTCTATGTTTTTCAATTACTTCAGGACTTATTCTTTTCTTAAATGTATAATGTTCACGTTTAACTAATTGATTTTTGCTGTTGTAGAAATAGACAACTTTCGTACTATCTTCCATAGCATTAACAGTTCTTTTTTGAACTAAAATAGAACCCTTATAATCATAAAAAGTTTTTCTGCCATTAATAGTGTTAGAAGAAGTCAATAAATCTGTTTCAGATGCTATTTGATTTTCTGAATAAAATTTAGTTATTTTTTGAAGGTTTAATTCAGAACTATCTTTTCCGTGAAAATAGTATTCTTTAAGTGTGATTTTTGGAATTCGCTCTTTGTCAAATTCAATTATTGGTGGACTAATTCGAATTGGTTTTTCAAACTCTTTTTTATCAGAACAGCTTGTAAGGATTACTAAAACTATGATTATGATTATGATTCTGTTCATCTCAAATGTTTGCCAACTTGTATATACACTCAACTTTTATAAGCCTTTAAAACCAAATTGGTGGGCTATGCTGAGTTTTTGTTATTTTTATTTTTATTTCAATTTTCTAATTAAAGATAGTGTTTTATTAGAAATCATCAAACGGATTTTTAATGTTTTAAAACATGAAGTGTTACATTTTTTTTATTCCTGCTTTGGATACTTCAATTTCCAATACTTTTTGAGCTCTTGCGTTGCTTTATATTTCACTATTTTGACCTTCAAATAAATACTTTTTTACTAATTAAAGGTTATTCTGAGAAGTTTACTTTTTATATAATTAAGAGAGGGCTATTTTCTATAATTTTATTTTTTTAATTGTAACAGTAATTTGTGAAAAATCTTTATTAAATTCACTTTTAAATAATATAAATCAGAGTACACGCTTTCGTACACGATTTAATTAAAAATAGAGCAAAAAAGGGTCAAATTCTGCTATTTCGTCGAACTCATAACCCGAAGGTCACTGGTTCGAGTCCAGTTCCCGCTACAAAATATAAAGCTTTAAAAAGTAACGGTTTAGTTTTTCTAAACCGTTTTTTTTACGCCTACTTTAAACGGATCAATTATCTTGAATTCACAATAAATTAGCTTAAATTATAGGTTAATGAATTAAGTGCCTCAATTATTTATAGGGGTAATCTCTTTAAAAGAAATTAATAAACTTTAGATTTCGCTTTTCTGTATGTTTATTTTAATATTAGCTTGCAGCTGCTGTTGCTGCTATCGAAGCTGACATAATAACAACAATCATTGCTGTTATTTGTGTATGAATTTCTTTAATGGTAGTACTTAACATATTGTTTTCAGCATCAGAAATAATAGCTTTAATATTCTTTTTGCTCTTTTTGTAGCGTTCTTTTCCGTAAACAATTCTATCCATATTACAAGTATTTATAAGACTTACCAACATTAGTTCCTCTAGAATAGGTTTTTTATGAAGTTCTACGATTTCATATAATCTTTTTCGTAAGGTGTTTTCTGGTTTTGCATTTACGGTTGGGAATTTGTCATTATTAAATACCCACAAAAATTTCTGCTCTCTTTTTGCTAAAATTCTCTTTGCGATTAGCTTATCGAGAGTTTCTTTTTTTATATCACGTTCTTTGTTACCAAACTTTTGTATCCAATATTTTAGAGAACGTTCTTTCTTTGAGTTTTTTAATATGTCTAAATACTTATTAAGAAAAGTATCATCAATTCTTTTAAAGTTATTTACAACTACTTTTTTGTCAATAATAGTTATACATTCTTTTAACGAAAGTTCTAAAAAAATGGCACCAGCAAATCCATACGTTAATGCAAAAGGGCCTGAATTAAAGCTTCCTTTTTCATCATCTAATGCAAGTAGCAGAAATTTATCTATCAAATTTAAGTCAGTCATAAAATAAGTTATTTATAATATTAGTAGTTTAAATTTGAAAGTTGTTACACGTAATACTATTTGTTTTTAGTTTTAACTTCTGTTTATATTAGAGTGGATTCTTTTTAATTCATTTTGGAATTCCAAATAGGGAAAGAGATAGAACTATTCCCTGTAAAGGTAATTTGTAAAGGTTTTTTTGCATATTTAATACTTTCTGTATTTACATCTTTTCCAGTACCATAATTAATTTGCGCATTATTGTTTTTATTAACGTTAACTACAACAACTATTTTACTGCCTTTTTCAATTTTTTTACTGATTAATTTGGAATTATTGAATGAAATTTGTGCCTTTTGATTCGGTGTAAGTAAATTTCTATGTTCTCTATCTTTCGCATAACTTGCTCTACCAATGTAATAACTTAAATGAAAATATTTATTTTCTGGAGTTAGTTGATATACAGTTACAGAATAATCAACATCTTTTTTATTGATTATCAATTCTAAGTTTCCTAGAAATGAACCATTAATAATAACATCTTCTGTTAAGGTTTCAGATTTAAAAATTAAACCATCTTTTATGTTGATTTGTTCACGTTCAAGAGGCCAAGGATAATAGTCTGTATTAGTCATACTTTTCCGGTCTTTAAAATCTACAGACATAGAAATCTCAGAGTTATTTTCTTTCGATTTTAAAGCATAAAAATCATTCTGCTTATCTGAACTTAAATGAAAAGTTAATGTATCATTAGTCATTGCACTTAAAGTTGGTTTGTGCATCCAAGTATTTGTATTCATTACTTGAAAGTTGACTTTATCTTTTAAAATATTAGGTTTTGTTTTTTCTTTTAAAATATAATCAAACCATTGATAAAGAAGATCTTCTTCAATATTAATTAAAGCAGCTTTGTCTAGTTTATAATTTCTTAAATTTTCTTCTGGCTTGGATTGTGCAGTCCAATGGTCATAAGGGCCAACTAATAAATAATGATTGGGGTTTTTAGCGTATTTGTAATGCTCATTATAATAATACATTGCACCTCTTTGTGAGTCATCATAATACCCTGTAATGGTTAAAATAGGAATGTCAATTTTTGCAAATTCTTGTTTGTACGGAATCATTTTTTTCCAAAAATCATCATAACTTGGGTGTGCCATATATCTATTCCATAATGTATTTACTTGCCCATCTAGACTATCTAGCTTATTAAATGCAACTCCGGTTTTGTACCACTTGTTTTTTAAGGAATTCCAACGATTAAAATCATTCGAAGCTCCAAAATCTAAAAACTTGTTGTTGGTTACATAAAAATTCCAAGAATAGGAATAATTGTGTAATACATTATTTTCCATTGGATAATCAATTCCTGGAGCAATAGCCACCATTGGAACAATTGTTTTTAATGCTGGATGCACTTTGTGTTTCATAGATGCCCATTGTGCAAAGCCATTGTAACTACCACCAAACATAGCTACTTTTTGATTAGACCAAGACTGTTTACTAATCCAATCAATTACTTCATAAACATCTGTATGTTCATATTCCAGCGGTTTTATTTCGCTTTTGCTTAACCTTTTCCCTCTTGTATTGGCAATAATTCCAATATATCCTTTAGATGCTGATAACATAGCACTTACTTCATTGGTTCCTGCATATATAGATGAAACTAGTATCGCCGATTTTTTAGTTGTTGTTTTTCCTTTTCGTTTTACAACTACAATTGAAACTTCTGAACCATCTTTCATAGGAATTACTATACTATCATTTATGGTATACCTACGTTTATGATCTTGTTTTATTTCATCAAAATAAAGTTCTCTTGTTGATGAAAATACGGTGCTTAAAAAATATTTTTTTACTAAATCCTTAGCAGTTGATTGTGATATCTTTTCAGATTTAATATTTTGATACGTATTCTTAAAATTACTAACATAATAATCCGTAGGATCTCTAATAATCAATGCTTTGTCTAAATTAATAACTTGTATATCATCAGAGCTTTTTACATATTTTCTGTAAGATTTTTTAAACGCAACGTTAAAGTTCTTAGAAAGCTTTGCTTCTACATAATGCAAGTATATATCTAAATATTGTCTTTGATCTATTGGTGTTTCTTTAATTCTTTTTTGAAAAGTAACTAGTGCATCTTTATAATTACCTCTAATTAATTGAAACTTAAATAAATCTAGTTCAGACATATTTTTTACATCACATAATTTGGCAAGATGCTGCATTTGATCTGCAAGCCCTACTGAATCTGAAATTTCTACCTTCTTAAAAGGCAACTCTTGTGTATAAGAAGAAATACTAATTACTAATAGAAGTAATAAAAGGAATGATTTTTTCATTTTTTTTGACTTGAAAAATTGATAAAAACGATGATATTTTCTATTTTGGATTTGAGTAATGAATTAATTCTTCATTGTACAAAAAGTCATCTTGAGTTTGAGACATTTTTATAAAATTTTTTATTTCTGGAGCATATAACCAAACTTCATCCGTTTGTGCATTGTATCCTCTAGAATTTGAAACGGTTCCTTTGTATTGTATGGTGTACGCCATAAATGTACCAGCTGCTACAGTTTCTTCTTTAAAAGAGAGAACTTCTACATCTTGACTTTGTTTTCCTGTAGTACCATCTTGACTTGTCCAGTTTTTTTCATATTTCCATTTTTCACCAACTTTTAAAGGCCACTTATATCTTGGTGTTTTACTTACTTCTGGCTTCACAATTTCTGAAACAGGAACAGTATCTTTTCCGATTGTCATACCTAAACCATATGACATTTTAACTGTTTTTCTTGTGTCTTCTCCCTCTGATCTCACTTCTCCTTTATCTGTTACTCCTTTATATTTCCAAACCCATTTTTCTCCAAGGGAATAATCTTTTAGGGTTGGCTGTTTTGCTTCTAAAGACTTGTCTTGATTACAAGACAATATCATTGAAATCATAATTAAATATATGATTTTGGATATTTGTGTTGTTACTTTAAAATAATTCATAATTTGATTTTTAATTAATTACAATACAAAGTAAAGGCGTATGTAACCATTATAAAAGGGAAAGTACAGGAACGTAAATAAATGTAAATGAACGTTAAATACTAAACGATTTTTCTGTTATAAACTATTCCAGTTTTTAAACCTAACTGATTGCCTACTAGAGACTTCTACTTTTTCTCCTGTAGTTAATATAATTTGTAATTTATTATTGAAGTACGGATGAATCTCTTTTATATAATGTATGTTTATCATTTGACTTCTATTCACCCTAAAAAAGACTTTAGGATCTAGTTTTTCTGCCAATAGGTTTAATGAACGTTTAATCATTGCTTTATCAGAACCAAAATACAAACGTGCATAATTTTCTAAAGATTCAATAAAATGAATATCTGTTAACGGAATAAAATGACATTTTTCACCATCTTTTATAAAAATTTTTTGATGCATTGGTAAGGTTATAGGCTCTAATTTTACCCTTTTAGACAATTCTATTTTTACCTTCTCAATGGTTTTAGAAAAGCGTTCGTCTCTTAAAGGTTTTACCAAATAATCTAATGCATTCATCTCAAAAGCTTTTACAGCATATTGATCGTATGCAGTTGTAAAAACCACGTCTGGTACATTGGTTAATTCTTCTAATAAATCAAATCCAGATTTTCCAGGCATGTGAATATCTAAAAATAATAGTTCTGGTTTTAATTCTTCAATTACAGCTATTGCCTCATCTACGTGACTTGCTTCTCCTATAATTTCAAATTCAGGATGTTTTTGTAATGCGCGTTTTACTTCTTCTCTAGCTAAACGTTCATCATCAATAATTATGGTTTTAAATCTTTTCATCGTCTATATGCATAGGAATTATTATTTCAGCGCAGACATTGTCATTTTCATTCTCGGTTAAACTAAAACTTGCCTTATTTTTATATTGAATTTCTAGACGTTTTTTTAAGTTTTCTAACCCTAAACCAATATTTTTATTTTGATTAATTACTCCTGGGTTTTCAACTAAAATATGAATATTGCTATTATTCTTTTTGATTTTTAAGAATACAACGCCACCACCAACTTTTAAATCGATGCCATGTTTAATGGCGTTTTCTATCAATAACTGAATACTTAACGTCGGGATTTTATAATTAATTAATCCTTCATCAATATTGGTTTTTAATTTTAGACGTTCTTCAAAACGCATCTTTTCTAATTCGATATAATCATAAACCAGCGAAAGTTCATTTTTAATAGGTATTAAATCTTTATCTTTTTCATATAATGATGAGCGTAATAAATCTGATAATAAATCAATTGCTCTTCTTGCTGTATCAGGATTTTCAATTACCAAAGATTTAATAGAATTTAAGGAATTGAATAAAAAATGTGGATTTAATTGTGCTGATAAATTGTCTAACTGTGCTTGCTTGGCAATTAAAGAAAGTTGAGCATTCTCTCTTGCTGTAACCACTTCTTTTTGATAATAATGATACAAATGATACGCTAAAATCCAGATTGACATTAATCGTAATCCAGCAAGCAATATTGGATCCCAATAAATAATAGCTTCAAATAAATTCTTATCCTCACTTGCTATTAAAGTCCAGTAAGTGTACCATTTTAAATTGTTTAAAAGCACATAGAGAAAAGCTAATAAAAGTATGCTAGGAATTACACGAATTACCAATTTTTTAATTGGTAATAGACTCCAATTCGCTCTTATAGCAAACAGTCTATATATATGAGTCAAGAAAATTCCGATTGCAACATCTAAAGTATAATTTACAAATGTGTAAAAAACACTATAATTATCTCTAGTATACACTGTATACGCCCAATAAATAGAAACTAAACACCAGCCTATCAATTGACATAGCCAGTACAAACGAGATTTTGATATTTTATTCTTTAGATGTGAACCCATATGAATAGCAAAGGAACGTATATTCCATTAATATAGAAAAAAGAAGTACATGAACGCTACTATTTTGTGTTAAACGCAATTAATTTCATTTTAAAATATTGAATTAGGAAAACGATTTTTAAAGTTTTTACTTTTTTTTCATTAATTACGTGATTCTTTTCAATAATTAATTGTTTCTGTTTTACTAACTTATGATCAACTCCATAAATAGCAATTAATGAGTCTCTTGTTCTAATAGGATTCTGCTCAGTTGCCCAAATGGTATACAGAATAGCAATTAGATTTTTTTGATGCTGTTTAGTAGAGATAATTTTTTTGAATTGGTCTTATTAGAGCAACTCATCATAATTAGAAAACTGAGTAAATATATTTATTTTATTTATAATTTATAATTGCATTAATGATTCAATGATTTGAGCATCTACCCAAAAAACATCTACATTTTCAAAATCATCTGAACCTACATTTCTACTAAAGAAAAGGTATTTACCATCAGGTGTTATACTTGCAGAGGCTTCCCAGGCTTTGGTGTTTATTTTATCACCCAGATTAATTGCATTACCCCAAGTACCATCATTTTGTTTAAAACTGATGTAAATATCAGATTCACCAAAACCATCTTCTTTTTTAGCATCAAATAATAAGTACGATTCATCTGGAGCTATAAATGGATGGCTTAAAAAAGTTCCTGTGTTTATTGCTTTGGGCAAAGCTATAGGTTCTTCATGCTTTCCATCTATCAAACGTGAAAAGCGAATTGGAAACGTTGGATCATTCTCCTTATAGGTGTCAAAATAATAGGTGCCATTTGCAGAAGATGAAAGTCTCATAATATACATAGAATCATTACTTACAGTAGGAGGTGCTAGTTTTTGTAATTCTGACCATCCAGCTTCTGTTCTTTTTAGATAACCATCTCCTAAATGCATGGTTTGTCCATCTGGAGCTATTACTGGCCTTCCTATCCATGGAGATGCTATTTGAGATTTTTCCCATTTTTTATTTTCTTCATTGTATTTGTATTCATAAAAAGCTGATTTTTTATTTTCTTCTCCTCTTCTTATAAAATAAAACGCCTTCATATCTGGGGTAAATGCACTATTGACTTCATACAAATCTGTAGATACAAGACCTGGAGCAAATGGAATTGGTGTTAAACCTGGTGGCTTTTGTCCTAAATAAGCTGCTTCTTTATTTAATGAATCTTTACTTGTTTTTGTGTAACAGGCACTTAGAAATATTGTGAAAATGAGTGTTACTATTATTACATTATTTAGATTTTGAACACTATTTTTTAAGAAACAAAGTTTAGCATAATTGGTAAGTGTTAATTTTTTGTTTTTATCTGATTCTGTCATTTGATTATTTTAATTTGATTTTGAAAACGTATAAATTATCTGAATTTTAATTGCAATCAGTATTTAATTCTTGTTATGCTGATATAGAAATTTCCGAAACAGTTTAATTATAAAATTAAGTCTTCAATTATTTTAAAATTTCTAGTACTTGGTACATGTTTAGAACCTTCTAGTAAAACTATTTCATCTAATGATGAGAAAATTCGTTTGGCTCTTTTTATCATTTTTTTTCCAGGAAATAGGATATCTTTTTCAGCAGCTACAATAGTTAACGGCGTTTTTATATTGTTGGCAGATTGTTTGGAAATAACTGGTAAAGGAGAAAAATCCATATTACAATTTTGAAAAGTTGTTCCCATAAATTGAAGAGCAAAATCATCAGCATCACTAAAAAGAACTTTTATTACTTTTTTTAAATAAGTTTCATTATTTGTTTTTATAAACTTCTTTAATGGAATAAACATTTTAAATAAACCTAAAAGCGGATTGCCATTTACAATATATACAGGTGCAATTAAGTATGCCTTTTTTATTGGTAATTGGTTAAATTCTAAAGCTTTTAAAGAGATAAAACCGCCAAAAGAAAAACCAACCAATGTAACCTCTTTTAACTGTAGTATCTCAGTTATTTCTATCAACCATTTACCATAATCTAGCGTTTTCATTTCTAATCTATTTTCTGCACTTTTATTAGGTTGTGCTAAAACATCAATAGCATACACACAATATTTTGACGCTAAATTTGGGAATGATTCTAAAATTAAAGGTGCACAACCTCCTGTGCCATGTATCAGTAATAAAGGTAGGTTATTTTTATCACCAGAAATAATAACATTTGTAACACCAAACTTTGTTTCTACAATTTTTTCAGAATACTCAATATTCAGTTCTTGTAATTTTTGATTGTATAGATTTAATATTTTTTCTTTTCCTTCTTTTGATTTGAAAAACATATAGTGTTCTTTTTTTTTGATTGATGATCTCTATTAATGTCTACTAGAATTTTATGATGAAAGATTATTGTTTTGCAACAGATGATTCATATTAAAACTATTCTATTAATTAATATTTCTGATTTTATATATTTTTGGAAATGTTTTATTTTTCTATGATTAAGTTTTCCAAGTACCTAAGAGCAGTTGCTATTAGATTCTTTCTGTTTTTTGCTTTTTCATTAAAAGAATCTAAAGTTTCTCTGTCTAATTTTCGGCCTTTAACAAAAACATAGGTTGGATTTTTAAGTGAAGACAAATTAACAAGTGGATTTTCATCTACTACTAATAAATTAGCAATCTTACCTTCTTCAATAGTACCAAGTTGATTCATAATTGAATGCGTTTTAGATGCGTTTACAGTAGCTGTTTTCAAAACTTCATAGTTAGATAGACCAGCATCTTTATAAAAAGCCAATTCTTGATGAATTGAAAAACCTGGAAGCGTAACTCCAATACCACCATCAGTTCCACAAATAATAGGCACACCTGCTTCGTGTAGCTTTTTAACAATGGTCATATGAAAATCATGTTGTTTTTTTATTCGCTCAACTGTAGATGGATTTTCTTGCTTGGAATTAAACCAACGTTCAAACTGTTTTTTACTGTCCGTTTTTTTAATGAGTGGATTCATATACTCTAGTGATTCTGAATCTAAAATACCATCATTCTTCATCATTTGGTAGATATTGTTGAATACAGTAAGTGTAGGACTATAACTCGTGTGTTTAGACTGCGAAATGGAATCAATTATCAATTGTAGTTTAATGGTATCTAAATCAAACTCTAAAGGTTGTTGTACAATTTCTTCAGCATGTTCAATAGATTTGATTTGTGGATTCAAATGATATGAAAATGGTACTTTTTGAGAAGGATGAGCAACAATGTCAATTTTAGAAATTTTGGCTTGTTCAATCACAGCGTCAAATATTTCTTTATCCAATCCATAATAGGTTTTAATGAAATTATAACCTCTTTCTTTATGTGAAATTACCTTAACTTTTGCTTCACTCGCATTCATTAGATTTAAATTATCATCACCTATAAATTCTGATCCTGTTAATTTTGGTCCAGTCGTAAAAAACGTTGGAGAAAAAATATTTTCTTCAATTACATCTTCTTTAATTCTTAAATGCATAGGCATTCCCCAAAGATTTCTAATTGCAGTTACACCATTAGATAAGTATAATCCCAATTCATATCTATCCCAAACATGTACATGCATATCTATAAGTCCTGGGGTTAGAAATCTATTTTCTCCATCAAAAATTTGAATTCCATTAACCTGAATATTGTCAGCAATCTTTTCAATAATCCCTTCTTTTATATACACCATTTTATCAACTAAAACAGTGTCTTTGTTCATTGGAATTATATTGATATTTGTAATTACGTAAGAGTTATTGAATGTTGCTTCATCCTTATCAATATCAAGATAATTTGTTCTTGATGAATCAACCCAAAGTGTAATGATTCCAATTAACACAAGTACACCAATGAGAGCGAAAATAATTTTTAAAAGACGTTTTAATATTTTCATTTAGAAATAAGTTGTTGTTTTGTTTTTTTTTGATTGACGATTAGAACTTTTTAACGAATAGTTTAACTGATTGTTACAGAATATAAATAGTTTTCCTTTTCCACTTTAGATTTGAAAAACATATAACTGAAAATTATAATGAATGATTATGCTAGATTTTTATTTATACTAAAACCTATATCCTATTCGTAAGTGCATATTTAATTCCATTTCACTTTTGTTATTTACATAACCAGCGCGTTTAGCAAATGTGTAACTAAATCCTGCTCCAAGACCAGCTTCATAATTAAAATGTTTGCCTAAATTTCTTCTAATTCCCCAAGTGGGTATAATGGAAAAATCACTTACTACAGGTGCATTGTCTTTATTGAATAAGACAAACCAATCTGGATGATACCCCATTTTTAAGGCAATAAAATTGCCACTATTTCCATCAATTCTTTTTAAGTTCTCTGAGCGTTTTTTGAGGTTGTAATAGAATCTTGGTTCTAAAACGATAACAGGTGTTTGTAGAAAAGGAGAATCATAATCATCATAATAAGTAGTTTCCCATATACCAAAATCAAAACCAATTTCTGTTCTTAGAGCTATGGTGTTTGATAGTTTTGTTTCATTGTATGCCCAGATTCCTAAAACTCCAGTTTGTAACCCGAATGTAGATTTTTCTACACTTGTATTTTGAGATTTGGCGATTAAAGTTAATGCGCACAAAGTCAATGTGATTAAATTTTTTTTCATGATTATGTTTTTTTTTGATAATTATAATTACAGCTTATCGTTTTTAATTTTTATTATTTTGTTTTTTTTAAATGCTTCAGTTCGTTTTATTTGTTCTTCGAGATTCCAATCAAAATCAAATCGATTTTTCAGAAATATGGCTATTGAATCCAATCCAATTGCAGTTCGTCTTTTATCTATATTTTCTGGTTCAAATACTGGCCACAGATTAAAACTTTTAGTTGCTGGGTAGTATTTCATTTGCCCTCCATAAATTTGTAAATCTCCTTTTTCAGTTGCAATTCTATCTTCTGCTCTCACCAAAAAACGTGGCTCTAGTTTTTTATCCTTTACAGCTTGCCTCATCATGGGAAGGTATTGTATTCTAATTTCATTATCTGCATGTTGAATGACATTGCATATCGTCCAATTTCCTTGTTCACCTGCTATTTCTTTCGTAGGCCATCCATATTTATCTAGAATATTTTTAACTTTTCTTTCATTGAAAATATGATTTTTCTTATAGATTGCTTGTTGTTCCTTAACTATATCTGATTCAGCTCCATATATTTTCATAAGTGAATCTCTTAAGGTGATTGGTCGCTGTTCAGTTTTCCAAATTGTATCGAGAACTGCAATCAAATTTTCTTGATTCTCCAATGTTGTCGAGATTCTTTTTGATTGGGTTTTACTAGAGCAACCCATGGTTAATAGTATACTGATTAATAAAATATATTTCATTCGTTAATAATTTTTTTAATTTTGTTGCTGATTAATGCCAACGATCTCGGCTTTGAGTAGTTTCGTGGATAAGCACTTAACATTGCAAGTCTAAATCAAACTGAAAATCCGTAAGGATTTTCAGAAGTAGGAGAGAAAAGCAATTACTTATAGCCACTGTTGTGTTCCGTTTTAATTTAATTTTACTTATAGCTAGGTCTTATGCCAAAAATTAATACATAACCAATCATCCAAAATTCACCAATGGTTGCAGGTAGAGTAAGAAATTTATTGTAGCTAAAATCAATTCCTGCGTAGTGTATAACTGTAGAAATTATATAACCTATACCACCTAAAATAATTATTCTTCCCAACCAGACAGGCAACCTTTTAGATTTGATAACTATATATCCCATTGGAAATAGCCATAACCCGAAAAATAGGCCACCAATTCCCCAAGCATTCGAAATAATATTTTGAAAGACCTGAATTAGTAAAACTTTGTCTTCCATAGCACTTATTTCAGAATTTGCAATACCTATTGCTGAGGCGATTGAAATTGCACTTATCATAATGGCTAAAGCATTTACCATTCCCCATATACCTAGAGTCCAAGCTTCCCATTCATAATTATCTTTAAATAATTTGAAAAACCAAACTGCGGTAAGTGCTTGAGAAATTACGATACCAAATTCTAATAGCAATCGAATTCTTGCTGTAGATTCTAATTCTACTAAATTTGTTAGCGTTTGTTCAGGATTACCAGACACAAATATTTGAGAATGAAAGACCATGAACCCTAGAATTCCGGTAATAGCCATCATTAAATACCATAAGCCAGTTATTCTAGCTGTCTTAATTAAATTTTTCTGTTTTGTATTTGCAATCATAGATTATTTATTTTTTTATACTAATTCTGACGCTGTAAAAGAGTAATTGTTACAGTTTTGCCTTAATGCCACACAACAATAGAATATATGGCAATAGATAAATTTTTATAACCAACTAAACCCTATACCTACATTAAAGATTACTGCATCTCTATGTGCATCACCATCTAAATTAGCACGACCCAAAACTAATTTAGACTGAACATTAAGTGCAAAGTTTTTCTTTTTGTAAATTTCATAACCTGTACTCAACATTACTGCATGACCAAAGTTCCAATCGTCATTTACATCATCCTTGATATCATAAAGTGCTGGTGAATCTATAGCTAAACCAAATCCACCATGAATCCACCATTTGTCTTTTACCCAATATTGTAAAGATGGAATTAAACCTCCAAAATTTCTGTCATTATCTTGAAATTCATAAATGTTTCCAGGCATAGATATGGTAATCGCTAATTTTTCATTTAGCATATAACCTAACTTTAGATCTGGAAAAACGAACGTTCCTTGAGATGTGTCAAAAGTTTGAATGCCTGCACTATCTTCTAAACTTATACTACCTCCACCTACTACAAATTCGAAGATAAATCCTTCTCTTTGAGTTGTTTTTTCTGAATTTGTGTTTTGTGCGTATGTTATACTAGACAATAATGCAAAGGCAAAACAAGCCATTCTTACTAAAATTTGTTTCTTGATTGTTTTCATAATTGATTGTTTTTATTATTAATTTATGTTTTTAATTAAATTGTGTTATTTCTTTTTTTACTTCTCTGTAAACCCTTTTTGCTTTTCAAGCATTTCAATGAATTTTGTTTTCCCAACCTTTCCTACAGCATAATCCATTACTTTTCCCTCTGGATTAATAAAAATTGTTGTTGGTGTAGCACCAATATTATAATGCTTTACTATATTTTTAGAACTCGGGTCATCAATATTAATCTCAACTGGAACCACTTGTAAATTAATAGATTTCATAACTTTATTATCAGCAAAAACTTCACGTTTCATAATTCTACAAGGTGAGCACCATTTCCCTGTAAAGAATATCAGGATATTTTTGTTAGAATTGATTGCAATCTCTTTTGATAATTCTATATCACTACTCCAAACCTTATCATTAGAAGGAACATAAAATGAATACCATGCATACCATAGAGAAACTACAAGAAATGTCAACCAAAAGAAACTCCAAAATGGATGAGATTTATTTTTTAATTTCTTAACATCTGAATCGATTTTTTTGTTTTTCATTTTTTGTTCTTTTATTTATTGCTTCTATGATGATTTTCTCTTTTTAAAATTAATTAGATTTCGTTTTTCTAAAGTTCTACTTTTAAAAATGGAACAAGTTTTCTAAGCAAGTAGAAGGTTGAAAGTGATATTTTATCCTTTATTAGTTATGAATTTTTTTCGTATCCACTTTCCATTTTAACCCAAATAAAGGTCTTAATACTGCAATTCTTTTTAGAATGAATTCATAGATTAGAAAACAAACTATAAAAGTGAAGACTGTAATTCCAATAAATTGTAGCATAGGATTAAGGTCTAAAGGCAAAATCAATAATGCTCCAGCATATAAAACAAACATGTGAATAATGTAAACAGGGTAAACAGCTGCACTCAAGTAGCTTAATAATGAACTTGGTTTATTAAGGTAGCTATACCCTAATCCAAAGACACCCAATATCCAAGAGTTAGATTCTATGGATGTTAAATACATGTTTGAAATTGTTTCAAATCCTGTAAAACGAATTAAAAAGAGGATCGTTGCCAAACCAATATATAACCATTTCCATTTAGAAACTGTTTGCCAAAAGGAAGTTCCAGCATAGACAAAGAGATAACCAAAAAAGAAAGCAAGAAGACCGATAAAAAAACCATGCCAGTTTTGTGCATACATTTCAAATAATTGTGGTTTTACTAAACTCACTTCTAACATAAAAAAAACAGATATTGCTAATGGTCCTAAAGCATAACTCATCATTTTTTGAATAGCTTTCTTAAATTTTCTGTTTTCATTGTTTTTTAAATAGAAGAATACAGGCGATAACAACAGCACATATACAAAAATGTTACCCAAGAACCATAAATGACCACTATCAGGAAAGTAACTTAAAGGCATATTATAATACTCCTGAAAAATATACATGTGTAAAGGAGTTATAGCAAAATAGCCGAAAACAAAAGGTAATAGAATTCTTTTACCTCTCTCTAAGAGTAATTGTTTCCAATTTCTTTTTTTCATTGCAAAATACAATCCCATTCCAGACACAAAAAACAATAGAGGTATTCTCCATACATTAAGCATTGTCATTGGTTTCCAAAGTCCTTCTAAAGTCTCTTCACTTCGTATAAATCCTATAAACATTGCCCAAGGTTGAAATATAATGGCAATATGATAAATCAATAATAACCCAATTGCAATTACTCTTAGCCAATCAATATCGTATCTTCTTTCTGTTGTCATCTTGATTTGTGTTTATTGTAACATCATTGCTACAACAGGACGTGCTTTTTGTAATTCATCAAGATCTAATGTAAACCCCATTGGTTTTAATTGCTGTATTAGCATTTCATAAATAGGCTTCATTTGAGTAAAGTCAGTCATCACAATTTCTCTAGGTGTAGCTCCAAAACTATTACGTACAGTTTTATTTGCTTTTGCATCAATTAGTAATTGTACAATTTCTATACGTCCAAAAAATGCTGCAGTATGCAAAGCTGTACCTCCATCATTATTTTTTATTGTTAAATCTGCGTCAGCATTAATCAATACTTTTGCGATTTCTGTTTTATTAAACGTAGCTGCAGACATTAATGGGGTAGAACCAGACATTGCTTCTTTTTGGTTAATATCAGTTCCTGCTTCAATATTTTGTTTTACTGCTTCTAAATTTCCAGTTAGTACAGCTGCATGAATATCCATGTTTGGTTTAGTTGCTGTTTTTGTAGTTTCTTCTGATTTGTTGGTCTCTGTCTTTTTGTTAGATTGAACACACGAACTTGTTAATAAAAGAATAAAGAATACGATTTGAATTGTTATTCTCATTGATGTAATTGTAAGTAATTTCATAATAAATATTTTAAAGATTAATAACTTTGTTTTTGTTGATACAAATATCCAACAAGAATCAAAATTCCTTTAAATCCTTATGAAGCCTAATGTGTAAAGTTTGATGATAGATTGAAAATTATGACGCAACTATATAAATTATGACGCAAACAACAGTTTTTGTTAAAGAATTTAGAATTGTAAACAGTTTCGTTTAAAATAAAAATTGATACATTTGGAATAGCACAAAACAACATGTCTCAGATCTCAAAAAAAGGAAAATTTATAGAACAAGCAGAAGTGTTTGTTTTAGAGCATATCTCTAATGAACAATTTGGAGTATCAGAATTAGCTATGCTTATGCACATGAGTCGTTCTAATTTGCTTAGAAAAATAAAAAAGGAAACTGAGTTAAGTGCAAGTCAATTTATTCGTCAAGTTCGTCTTGAAAAAGGAAAGGAATTGTTAGAAGAAACCGAACTTACTGTTTCAGAAATTTCTTATCAAGTTGGTTTTAGCAATAACTCTTATTTTATTAAATGTTTTAGAGAACAATATGGATTATCTCCTGGAGAATATAGAGTAAAACCAGTTCAAGAAACAGAAATTGAGTTTGAAGATAATCAGTCAGAAATTGTTATAGATGATATTACTGAATCCTTTTTTAAAAAATATCGTACAACAATTTTTGTAGCAGCTTTCTTTACGATTGTTGTTGCAACCTTGCTGTTTTTTAAGAATAAAACTCCAAATTCAGAAATAAAAGTCAACGAGAGTAAGAAATCGATTGCTGTTTTGCCCTTTAAAAATATGAGCAGTGATTCTACAAACTTATATTTTGTAAATGGACTTATGGAATCTGCACTTAATAATTTACAGAAAATAGAAGATTTACGAGTTATCAGTAGAACATCCGTAGAAAAATATAGAAATACCAACAAAACCGTAAAAGAGATTGCAGAAGAATTGAATGTGGCGTATTTACTAGAAGGTAGTGGCCAGCGAATTAACGATCAAGTTTTACTAAACATTCAATTAATTGATGCTTCTAAAGATACCCCAATTTGGGCGCAACAATATAATAACAAGGTTGTTGATGTATTTTCACTACAAAATACAGTTGCCAAAAAAATTGTAGATGCAATTCATGCAAAAGTAACTCCTGCAGAATTTCAGCAAATTAATAAAAAACCAACTGAAAATCTTGAGGCTTACGAATTTTATTTAAAAGGTTTAGTTCCGTTAAAAAAAGAAACCAAAGAAGGTTTAAAAGAAGCCATTGCTTTGTTTGAAAAAGCGATTGAACTAGACCCAAAATTTGCTTTGGCTTACTCAGATCTAGCAATTGCTTACTATTATTTAGATATAAACCAGAGAAAAAAACAATACACAGAAATTATTAATAATTATGCTGATAAAGCATTGCTTTATGATAACAAATCTTCTAAAAGTTTAATCGCAAAAGCATTGTATTATATAAATATTAATGAGTTTCGATTGGCAATACCACATTTAGAAAAGGCGTTAGAATACAACCCTAATTCATCTTCTGTTGTGCAAATACTTGCAGATTTGTATTCGAGAGCAATTCCAAACACAGGCAAATATCTTAAATATGCTTTAATGGGCTTACAATTAGATGTAGATTCTAATGATGCTACAGCTAAAGGGTTTATGTATTTAGCACTGAGTAATGCGCTTATTCAAAACGGATTTATAAATGAAGCGCAGAAATATATAAACTTATCTTTAGCATCAGATCCAAACAATTATTACGCTCCGTTTTTAAAAGTATTTATTGATTATGCACAGCATCAAGATTTAAACAAAGCCACAAATTCTTTAAAGAAAGAGTTTAAAAAAGACACAACACGTTTAGATTTGATGCAAGAGGTTGCAAAGTTTTACTATTTTCAAGAGAATTATGATAGTGCATTTTATTACTATGATAAATTTCAAAAAATTAGGAAAAAAAATGGACTTAATATGTATCCTCAAGAAAACTTAAAAATAGGTTTGGTGTTTGATAAAATGGGGCTGCATCAACAAGCTTTAGAATTTTATAAAACTTATGATGATTATTGTAAGAATGATCAATCTATATATAAATCAGCCAGTTTAGCTACAAAATACATTCATGAAGGCAAAAATGATTTAGCTATTGAACAATTTAAATTATTTGCAACCAAAAATAATTACCAATATTGGGTTTTATTATTTCTAGAAAAAGACCCGTTAATAAAGTCTCTACAAACACATCCTGAATATGATGAGGTAATTCAAAAAATAAGAGACAGATTTTGGGATAACCACAACCAATTAAAAGAGTCTTTAAAAGAAAACGGACTGATTTAATAGCTTTGATTTTGTAATTCAGTTTTCATTGGTTTTAATGTTTTTTAGAATTAAATTTTATCACTAAAGAACAAGATTCTACTTTTATTTTATCTTCTTAGATTGATGTTGATGATTAATAATTATTTTCAGGTAGATTTTTTTCAAGTAGATAAAAAATAATTTTCTATATCCTTTTTTTTGATTGTGAGAACACCCGTTTTTTAAGTAGTATAGCAATCATTTAAGTTGTTTAGGTTTTTTTGTATTTTTTTATTTTTAAAAATTAACTATACAAACTATGTAATACTTGTTGATTTTTGCCTATTTTACTTATTTATTTCTAATTTAGTGCCCAAACAAAATTATATTATTGTTATTATGCTTAAATCCAAAATGCTTATTCTTCTTACGTTTTTGTTTTTTATTGGTAGTGTTTTTTCGCAAGAATTACCGCCAATTAATTCTTTTAAAACTGAAGATTATGGAGGTGAAAACCAAAATTGGTCTATTTCTCAGGCAGAAAATAACTTTATATATGTTGCAAATAACAAAGGTTTATTAGAGTTTAATGGTGCAACTTGGCAGTTGTATGAAACGCCTAATGAAACCATAATGAGATCTGTAAAAGCTTATAAAAATCAAATTTTTACGGGTTTTTATATGGGGTTTGGTTTTTGGAAGAAAAATGATTTTGGAGTTTTAGAATACAAATCCATTGTTGATGCTCAAAATGTTAAAATGATAGAGGATGAGCAAATTTGGAGTATAGTTGAGTTAGATGGATGGATGGTGTTTAAGTCTTTACAAAGAATTTATTTGTATAACTTATCTAGCAAAGTAGTTAAAATTATTAATATAAAAAATAGAGTAAATAGTTTGTCTAAAGTTGAAGGCGTAATTTATTTTCATGAAAGTGGTAATGGTCTATTTAAAATTGAAAATGGATTACCAAAACTGGTTTCAGATCATAAATTTATAAAAGAAAATTTTATTGTTGATATTTTTAAAAGAGATAATAGGATTTTACTTTTAACTCAAGAAAATGGTTTTTATTTTTTAAATGATAACGCAGTAGAAAAATGGAAAATTCCTTCGGATTTCATTTTTAAAGGAAAGAAGATTTATAGTGCCAAGAAATTACACGACAATAGTTTTGCATTAGGTACAATTTCTGATGGAATTATCAATATAAATGAATTTGGAGAATTAAATTATCAAATTAATCAAAGTGTAGGTTTACTAAATAACACTGTACTTGATGTCTTTGAAGATCATGATAACAATCTTTGGTTGGGTTTAGATAAAGGTGTTAATTGTATTAATAACACATCTCCAATTAAAATATATAACGAAAAAAACGACTTTTTAGGAACTATTTATACTTCGATTATTTATAAAGGATATATTTATTTAGGTACAAATCAAGGTTTGTTTTATAGGAATGTAAATTCTAACCAACCTTTTAAATTTATAGAAAATACCCAAGGACAAGTTTGGAGTTTAAATACAATTGATGATAAACTCTTTTGTGGACATGATATAGGTACGTTCATAGTTGATAGAAATAAAGCTAAAAATATATTTAATGATACAGGTACATGGCAATTAATTAAAATTGATGAAAGTACCATTTTACAAGGTGGTTATAAAGGCTTGTATGTGCTAAAGAAACAATTTGGTTTATGGAAAGTAAGAAATAAAATTGTAGGTTTTGATAATTCTAGTAAAAGCCTAATTCTAGTAGATAAAAACAGGTTGTTTGTAAATCACGAGTATAAAGGAGTTTTTAAAATTACTTTAGATGATCGTTTATATAGAGTAGAAAATTTCGAAGTAGAACCTACAGTAGAAAAAGGAAATCATTCAAATATTGTTAATTATTTTGGTGATGTTTTATACGCTAATAAAAAAGGTGTATATAAATATGATAAATCTTCTGACTCTTTTAATAAAGATAGTATTTATAGTAAACTTCTGTCTAATGATGCTTATATATCTGGTAAATTAATTCATAATTCAGGTGATAATAAATTGTGGACATTTTCAGAGGATAAGATAAAGTATTTAAGTCCAGGTAAATTTAATGATAAACCAATAATCAATAAGATTTATATTTCTGAAACTATGCCTAAAGCAGTTTCTGGATATGAAAATATTATTCAGTTAGGTAATGAAAATTACTTAATAGGTACATCCAATGGCTATATTGTAGTAGATATAAGTAAAATAGACATTGAAAAAGATTTTGATGTATATATAAATAAAATTAATTCATTTAAAACAGATGAACCTAAGAATAATATAAGTTTAACCAAAAATAAAGAGTTCGATTTTGTAAATAATAATTTAGAGTTTTTCTATAACGTACCTTATTATAATAAAACACAAAATATAAAATACCAATATAAATTAGTGGGTTTTAATAAAGATTGGAGTCAGCCATCAACATCTAATTCAATAGCTTTTAAAAACATTTCTTTTGGTGATTATACATTTAATGTTAGGGCAATTATTGGGGGTAGAATTAGTAATAATAGTAGTTATAGTTTTAAGATTAATAAACCTTGGTATGTTTCTAATACTTTTGTTGGGCTTTATGTATCTATTTGTTTATTTGCTTTGTATTTAGTGCATGTTTTTTCTAAAAGATACTATAGAAAGCAAAGAGAAGAGTTAATAGAAAAAAATAAAAAGGAATCAGAATTAAAAGAATTAGAAAGTTCTAAAGAAATTATCAAATTAAATAACGATAAGTTAAGAAGTGATATTGAAAGTAAAAATAGAGAATTAGCAACATCTACAATGAATATCATAAAAAAGAATGAGTTTTTAAATACAATAAAAACCGAACTTGTTAATGGTGGGCAGAAGAGTATTACTAAAGTTGTAAATATTATTAATAAGAATTTAAATAATACAGATGATTGGAAAATGTTTCAAGAAGCATTTAATAATGCTGATAAAAAATTCTTAAAAAAAGTAAAAGATAAGCACCCAAATTTAACTCCAAACGATTTAAGACTTTGTGCTTATTTAAGACTTAATTTATCTTCTAAAGAAATAGCACCTTTATTAAATATATCTCCTAGAAGTGTAGAGGTTAAAAGATATAGACTAAGAAAAAAGATGGAATTACCTCATGATTCTAACTTAACAAACTACATTTTAGAAATTTAATACCCAAACACTTTTGTTTTTAACCCAAACAATACCACAACATTGATAATTTTGTATTGTTTTGGGTTAATTAATTACATAATGTAACCCTACTGTTTATTGGGTTTTCTGTATTATTTACTTGTATTTTTTGTGATGTATGTTTTTTGTTGTGGTTGTATTTGTGAATTAACTAAAATTTAACTTTAATTTTATGACAAACTATAAACATATTAATTGATGAGAAAAAAAGTCATACTGTTACTCCTTTTACTGGTAGCTTTTTGTGTAAAAGCACAAACAATAAATGTAAAGGGTGTTGTAAAAGATGCTAAGTCTGGTGATTTATTGCCAGGAGTTAGTATAATAATTAAAGGAACAACTATTGGAACTGAAACTGATTTTGATGGGCAATTTAGTCTGTCTAATGTAAAAGAAGGTGCAACTTTAGTCTTTAATTATTTGGGGTTCTCCCAAAAAGAAGTGATCGTAAATCAACAAGTTATTAATATTTCATTAGAAGAGTCAGCAGAAGCTTTAGATGAAATTGTAGTTGTTGGTTATGGAAGACAAAAGAGAAAAGATGTTACTGGTTCTGTTTCTATTGTTGGTGAAGAAACTTTAGAGGTTTTAAAACCTATAGATGCCACAACAGCTTTACAAGGTACAACTTCTGGTGTTGCTGTTAACTTATCTTCTGGTGCTCCAGGTGCAAAAGTTAATATTTTAATTAGAGGTGTAAGTTCAAACACAAATAATCAGCCATTAACAATTGTAGATGGTTATGAAGGTGATTTAAATAGTATAAACCCAAATGATATCGAATCAATTACTGTATTAAAAGATGCACAAGCAGCTATTTATGGTATAAAAGGTGCAAATGGTGTTGTTTTAGTAACTACTAAAATTGGTAGTAAAAACAAAAAAGCTACTGTAAAGTACGATACTTATGCAGCCATTCAGCAAACAACAAAAAGATTAGATTACTTAAATGCAACAGAATATGCTTTAGTTTTAAACGAAGCTTATGCTGCTAGTGGTCAATCATTACCATTTAGTAATGTTAGTCAATTAGGTACAGGTACAGATTGGCAAGACCAATTATTTAATAATGCTTTATTAATGAACCATAACATTAGTTTGTCTGGTGGTGGAGAGAATGTAAAGTATTTTGTAAGTGCTTCTCGTACAGAACAAGATGGTATTATTGCCAAAGATAAATCTAACTTTGTAAGAAATAACATCAAATTAAATTTAGGTGTAGATATAAGTAAAAAATTAAATTTCTCTTTAATTGCTAATTATTTTACTAGTGCTTCTCAAGGTTTTGATGGTTCTTTATTGTTTAACGGATTGAATTATGCACCTACTTATGGTGTAGATCAAGATGATACAAATAACTTTTTGGGTATTGAGGTAGTAAATCCTTTATCGTTATTAAGTAATACTTATGGTGAAAATAATGGAAATGGAATTGAAGGTAACTTTAAATTAGAATATAAACCAATAGAAGGTTTAAATGTAGTATCTAGAGTTGGTTATAAAATCTATAACGAAAAACAAAGATCTTTTACACCAATTCAAGATTATGGATCAAGTAAGGTTTATAATCAAACACAAAGTTCTGTTTATCAATTTAAAGCAACTTCTACAAGAGTGCTTTGGGAAACATTCGCAACATATAACAAAACATTCGCAGAAGACCATAATGCTAGTTTTACAGCAGGTACAAGTGTTCAAAACGATTTGTTTGATGGTATTTATGCAACAGGTTTTGATGTACCTAATAATTCTTACGAGTTTGCAGACATCAGTTTAACCAATTCTCAAAGCGAACAAAGAAGTATCAATACTGGTAATGGCGATGTTAGATTAACTTCATTTTTTGGTAGAGCTCAATACGATTATAAAGGTAAATACTTATTCTCTGGTTTAATAAGAAGAGATGGAGCTTCTGTTTTTGCTGATGATCAAAGAGTAGATAACTTTTGGTCTGTAACTACAGGTTGGAAAATTTCTGACGAAAACTTTTTAAAAGATAGCGAAACTATTTCTTTCTTAAAATTAAGAGCAAGTTATGGTACACTTGGTAATTTAGTTGGAGATAATTTATATAGATCTCTTTTAGATGGAGAAGGTACTTATGTTTTTGATGGTGCTTTAGTAGATGGTACAGCTCAAGGAGGTTTACCAAATCCATTAGCAACTTGGGAAACAGCAGAAAAGTTAGATATTGGTTTAGATGTTAATTTATTTGATGACAGATTATCTATTGTTGCAGATTATTTCGAAGAAACAAGAAAAGACTTATTAATCGAAAACTTCCCAGTTTCAGGTTTATTAGGATCTGGTGCTGCTGGTGGTGCAAATCCAACAGTAAATGCAGGTACTTCTAAAAATACTGGTGCTGAATTGGCAATTAACTACAAAGCAATTGCATCAGAAGATTTAAATTTAAATTTAGCATATAACGTAACTTATGTAAAAAACAGAGTAACAGATGTTTTAGATGGTGCTTTTGTAGAAGGAGGAACATTTGCAATTGGTAATTTATCACCATCAAGAATGGAAGTTGGGCAGCCAATTGGTTATTTCTATGGTTTAGTTACTGACGGACTTTTTCAAACACAAGCAGAAGTAGATGCTCATCCTTCTCAATCTGGTTTAGGTGCTTCAAGTACTTCTCCTGGAGATATCAGATATAAAGATACCAATAATGATGGAGTTGTAGATTTTGATGATAGAGTAAATATTGGTAATCCTCAAGCAGATTTTTATATGGGCTTTAATATATCAGCAAAATATAAAAATTGGGACTTTACTACTTATTTATATGCAGAAATTGGTAAAGATATGGTTAGAAACTTCGAGCGTTTTTTACCAAATGTTAACAAACCTGCTTATTATTTAGATAGATGGACAGGTGCTGGAACAAGTAACTCTGTACCAAGACTTACAAACGATGCTACAAACAATAAGTTATTCTCAGATTTCTTTGTAGAAGATGCTTCTTTTTTACGTATGCAAAACATTCAAGTTGGTTATAATTTTAATTCAGAATTATTAGAAAGAGTTGGGTTATCTAAATTAAGATTATATACATCTATTAATAATTTATTCACTTTAACAGAGTATACAGGTTTTGATCCATCTATAAATGGTGGTGCAATAGGTGCTGGTATTGATTCTGGTAACTACCCATCAGCAAGACAGTTCTTATTAGGTTTAAATGTTACATTTTAAAATATAAAAGATGAGAAATTACAACAATAAAATAAAATTAGGAATCATCTTTATGGCAAGCTTATTCATTTTAAGCGCTTGTTCAGATGAATACTTAGACAATTCTAAAATTTACGCAGAAGATTCTGAATCATTTTTTAATTCAGAAACAGATTATTACAACGCATTAGTTGCAGCTTACGATCCTTTACAATCAACATTTATTAATGTTTTAATGGGCGAAATTGCTTCTAATAACACACTTTGTGGTGGTGAGAGTGCAACAGACGTTCCTGGTTATCAGCAAATAGATGATATGACACATTCACCTGTAAACGCACAACTTCAAAATCTTTGGAGCTGGATGTTTGGTGGTGTAAATAGAGCAGCATATATCATAGAATTTCAAGATAAAACCGATTTTACTGGTAAAGAAATTATCATTGCAGAAGCTCGTTTTTTAAGAGCATATTACAACTTTGAGTTGGTAAAATGGTTTGGAGATATTCCAATTAAAGCAGAAGGACGTTTTGTTTTGGGTGATGAAAAAACAATTCCTAGATCTCCAACTTCGGATGTTTACGCGCTAATAGAACAAGATTTAGAATATGCAGTAGCAAATTTAAACTACACAGCACCACAAACTGGTAGAGCTACAAAAGGTTCTGCACAAGCTTTATTGGGTAAAGTATATTTATATCAAGATAAGTTTGATGAGTCTGCTGCTGTTTTAGAAAACTTAATTCAAAATGGAGGCTATGTCTTAGAGTCTGATTATAGTACAATTTTCGAATTTGCTGGTGAAAACGGATCAGGAGCAGTTTTTGAAGTACAATATACTGATATAGAAGGTGCAGGTTTTGAATGTTTACAATGTAGTGAAGGTAATGTAGCAGTAGGTTTTCAAGGAGTAAGAGGTTATGATGGAGATTTGTTTACATCAGGTTTTAGTTTTAATGTACCAACACAAGAAGTTGTAGATGAGTTTGAAACTGGAGATAATCGTAAAGAGGTTGCTATTTTAGATATCGAAGCTTGGTCTGCATCAACAGGTGCTGCTTTTACAACAGGTTATGAGCATACAGGTTATTTTAATAGAAAGTATTTACCTAGAAAAAGAAGTGGAGATGCAGCAGGAGATTTAAACCTTACAAACCCTAATAATTACAGAGCAATTCGTTATGCAGATGTTTTATTAATGGCTGCAGAAGCTTACAATAGAAAATCGAGTTCAGATGATGTTAAAGCAAAAATCTACCTAAATATGGTAAGAGAAAGAGCTTTTGGTAATTCAGATAATAACATTACAACAACTGGTACTAACTTAACAGCTGCAATCTATAAAGAAAGAAGAGTAGAATTAGTTGGTGAAGGACATCAATTTTTTGACTTGGTAAGAACAGGAAGAGGAATTCAGATTCCTGGTTTTACAACAGGTAAAAATGAAGTGTTTCCTATTCCTTTAGAAGAAATACAGTTTTCTCAAGGAAATTGGTCGCAAAATGATAATTATTAATTTTTAGAAGTATGAAAAAACTGAAAACAATATACAAAGCATTAATTATATTATTAATGATTAATGCATGTACAGAAGATGATAGAAGTTTAGACTTCTTAGATAATATTGCAGCACCAGCAAACGTGGCTGCAGCATACAGTGTAACACAAGATAATTCTGGTTTAGTAACAATTACACCAACTGCAGATGGAGCAATTTCTTTTGATATTACTTTTGGAGATGGAACAGCTGAGTCAGAAAGTATGGAAGCAGGGCAAAGTGTTCAACACACTTATGAAGAAGGTACTTATCAGGTTACAATTGAAGCATATAATACAAATGGAGATTCAACAGTAGCAACTCAAGAATTGGTAGTATCATTTCAAGCTCCACAAAATTTAGAGGTAACTTTAGAAAATGATAGCTCTAAATCTAAGCAAGTTAATGTTACAGCAACAGCAGAATTTGCAACTACTTTCGAGTTTTATTCTGGAGAAACAGGAGTAGATCAGCCAGTAGCAACTGCAAATATTGGCGAAGCTATTGCTTATCAATATGCAACTGCAGGTACTTATGTTGTAAAAGTAGTAGCAAAAGGTGCTGCAGCAGAAACAGCAGAATTTTCAACAGATTTCGAAGTAACAGAAATCTTAGCACCAACAAATGCTGCAATTACACCTCCTAGTAGAGATGCAGCAGATGTAGTCTCAATTTTTAGTGATGCATATACAAATGTTACTTTAAACGAATTACCTACAGATTGGTCTTTATCAAGTTTTGAAGCAACAACTATAAATGGTAATAATGTTTGGTTGTTAACAAACTTAGATTTTTTAGGTATGGTAACCAATTATGATGCAGGTATAGATGTTTCATCTATGGAAAAATTACATATTGATTATTGGGTGCCAGAAGGAGTAGAGAACGAGTTAATTGTAAAAATTGTAAATACTGTAGATGGTGGAGAAGATGTAGAATCTTTAGGTGCAACAGTTGGTGGTTCTTGGCAAAGTATAGATTTAGATATGACTGGTTTTGATGGTGGAAATCTTGCTAACAAGACTAAAATTACTCAGATTTTAATTGATGCAGTAGATACAGAAGGAGTTGTTTATGTAGATAACTTTTATTTCTATAAAGAAAGTACAACACCAGTTTCTGGAGTAACACCAATTACTTTTGAGACAGATTATGAATTAAGTTCTTTTGATGGTGGTGCAGCTTCTGTAATAGCAAACCCAGATACAAATGGTAATACATCATCTTCAGTTTTAGAATTGGTAAAAAATGCGGGTCAGCCATGGGCAGGATCTAAAATTACAATTCCTACTACTTTCGATGTTTCTAATACAACAGTAACAGCAAAAGTATGGTCTCCAAGAGCAGGTTTAAATTTATTATTAAAATTTGAAGATGCTACACCTTGGCCAAATACAGTTGCTTCAGCAGAAATTACAGCAACAACAACAGGTGCAAACGCTTGGGAAGAATTAACATTCGATTTTTCAGGAATAAGTACTACTGTAGACTTTAATAATTTAGTTTTAATTATGGATAATGGTACAGAAGGAGATGGTTCAGCTAATTATACTATTTATTTAGATGATATTTCTTCTACACCTATTTTAGATTTTGAACCAGATTTTGAACTAAGTTCTTTTGATGGTGGTGCAATTTCTGTAATAGCAAATCCAGATACTAATGGTAACACTTCTGCTATGGTTGCAGAATTGGTAAAAAATGCAGGTCAACCTTGGGCAGGTTCTAAAATAACAGTGCCTTCTCCATTTACTTTTACAAATGGTACAAGTGTTAAAGTAAAGGTTTGGTCTCCAAGAGCAGGTTTAAATTTACTACTAAAATTTGAAGATGCTACAGCTTGGCCAAATACAATTGCATCAGCAGAAATTACTGCAACTACAACCACAGCAAATGCTTGGGAAGAGTTAACGTTCGATTTTTCTGGAATAAGTACGTCAATAGATTTTACAAACTTAGTTTTAATTATGGATAATGGTACAGAAGGCGATGGTTCTGCTAACTACACTATTTATCTAGATGATATATCACAATTTTAAAATATTAAATATGAAAAAACTTAAAAATATTTATATAGTTCTATTTTCTATGTTAATGGTCTTTTTTGGCTGTCAAGAAGATAACTATAATTTCGGTGAAATTGTAACACCAACAAATATTGTAATTACTGCAGAAATTGTTGGTCAAGATACGAGTAATCCAGATTTAGAATATGGAGATGGTAGTGGAACAGTAAATTTTACAGCTGTTTCAGAGAACGCATCATCTTATGTGTTTTATTTTGATGGAGTTGCAGATAAATCTCCATCTGGTCAGTTAACAAAAAGGTTTTCTAAAGTAGGTGTAAATACATATACAGTTGTTGTAAAAGCAAATGGTACAGGTGGTTTATCATCAACAGAAACTTTAGAAGTTGAGGTTTTTAGTTCATTTACAGATGAAGAAGCAGAAAACTTTTTAAGTGGTGCAAACATTGGCGATAGCAAAAAATGGTATTGGCAAGCAGATAAAGATGTGCACGTTGGTTTAGGTCCTGTTACTGATGATTATGGAAATGGAGAATTTGCATATGAAGCTTGGTGGAATGGAATTAAAGCTTGGGATGATGAAAAAAGCTGTATGTACGATAATGAGTTTGTGTTTACAAGAACTGCAAACGGACTTACATTTGAGCAAACTGTTGGACCAGCATTTGTACCTGGTACTTATGCAGATGTTTTAGGTGTTGCTGGTGACACTTGTCAAGATGAAACAGTTGCAACTTCTATGTTTGGTGTTAAAAATGTGTCATTTGGGCCATCAACATCAAAAGCAGCAACAGAAGGTTCTTATAATAATGAGCCTTATAGAGGTACAAGTTTCGAAATCTCTGAAGGAGGTTTTATGGGGTGGTTAGTTGGTTCTAGCACTTATGATATTATTTCTGTTACGAATGATGAGTTAATTGTTAGAATTATTCAAGATGGAGATGGTTTTGCTTGGTATCATAAATTTACATCAACAAAACCTGTAGAAGGTGTTGTAAGTTATACCTACAATAATTTAGTTTGGGAAGACGATTTTAATACAGATGGTACACCAGATGCTGCTAATTGGACCTACGATTTAGGTGCTGGTGGTTGGGGTAATAACGAATTACAAACTTATACAGATAATGCAGAAAATGCAAAAGTAGAAGGGGGTTCTTTAATTATTACTGCTAAAGCTGATGGTAGTGGAGGTTATACATCTGCAAGATTAAAATCTCAAGGATTACGTAAATTTACCTATGGTAGAATAGAAGTTAATGCAAAATTACCTGCATCTCAAGGTACTTGGCCTGCAATTTGGATGTTGGGTTCTAATTTTCCTGATGTTGGCTGGCCAAAATGTGGAGAAATTGATATTATGGAACAAACAGGAAGTGATAAAAATACCACTTTAGGTACTTGTCATTGGTTTGATGAAGCAAGTCAATCTAAAGCAGATTATGGTACAACAACTACAGTTGCAAATGTAGATTCTGAGTTTCATTTGTATACGTTAGAATGGACAGATGCATCAATAAAAATTTATGTAGATGGTGTTTCTTTCTATGAATTAACAAATAGTTCAGATTTACCTTTTAATGCAGATTTCTTTTTAATTCTTAACATAGCAATGGGTGGTACTCTTGGTGGTACAGTAGATGCTGGGTTTACAGAAGATACAATGGAAATAGATTACGTAAAAGTTTATCAATAATATTTTTATTTTAATTGGTTTAAATAAGGTCAGTTTAGATTGGCTGGCCTTATTTTTTTATTCTTAATTCAGTTTTAGATTTTTTAAAATTCAAAATTTATGAAAACTCTTTTTATAGCTTTATTTAGTATTTTACTAACCTTAAACTCTTGCGCACAAAAAGATAATGTTACTGTTGTAAGCAATGAACAAGGCGTAAAGTTAAAGGTTAATGGGAAAGATTTTTTTATAAATGGTATGAATTGGGATTACTTTCCAATAGGCAAAAATTTCGAATACAGCCTTTGGAATCAATCAGAAGATTTTATAGAAAAAGCATTGGAATCAGAAATGAGTTTATTGCAAAAAATGGGAGTAAATACAATTCGTGTGTATTCAGGTATTCCATCAAAATGGATTACGCATATCTATAAAAACTACGGAATTTACACAATGTTAAATCACTCTTTTGGTAGATATGGCAATACAATAAATAACCAATGGATTCCTGTTACAGATTACAGAAACCCAGAAACTCAAAAAGGTTTATTATCAGAAGTTACTAATATGGCTAAGGCTTATAAAGATACTCCAGGATTACTTTTATTTCTTTTAGGGAATGAGAATAATTATGGACTTTTTTGGGCAGGCTCAGAAACAGAAGACTTTCCTGATGATGAAAATCAAAAAAGAGAAATGGGCGAAAAAAGAGGAAGACCTATGTACAAGCTCTTTAATGAAGCTGCAAAATTGATGAAAGCAATAGACAAAAATCATCCAGTTGCAGTTTGTAATGGCGATTTATTATTTGCAGATATGTTTGCAGACGAATGCAAAGATGTAGACATTTTTGGTACAAACATGTATAGAGGTAAATCTTTTGGAGATGCTTTTATAGGAGTAAAAAAAGAAATTAATAAACCTATTCTTTTTACAGAATTTGGTGCAGATGCATTTAATGCAAAAACCAATGAAGAAGATCAAAAAATGCAAGCTTATTTTATGATTGAAAATTGGAAAGAAATTTATTTAAATGCAGCAAACTTAGGTAATGCAAATAATTCAATTGGCGGATTTACATTTCAATTTAGTGATGGTTGGTGGAAATATGGCCAAACTAAAAACTTAGAAATTCATGATAATAATGCTTCATGGTCTAGTGCAGGTTATCATTTCGATTTTACAGAAGGTAGCCAAAACATGAACGAAGAATGGTTTGGAATCTGTGCAAAAGAAACTCCAGATCAAGAAGGTTTTTATGTGTTAAAGCCAAGAGTGGCTTATTATGCAATTCAAGAAATACATCAACTAAATCCTTATAAAAAAGGACTTACAAAAGAGTTTATATCAAACTATTTTAAAAATATTCAGGCAAAACATACTGGTTTAATTAAAGAGTAAAAACAAATATCGATAGCCTAAAAATTATCAACAGAAAAAATCAATATAATAAAGAAAAAAATGAGCAAAACTGTTTCTTACAAAGACAATGTAAACTCGAATCCTAATACAGCTATAACAGGAGAGTTGGTAACTTTAGAAAACGAATCTTACTATAAAATATCTAATAGTCATACAATGCGTCCTTTTTTTATGACGATTGTTTCAGACTCAAATCACTGGATGTTTATTTCTAGTAATGGAGGTTTAACAGCCGGAAGAAAAAATGCAGAATACGCAATTTTTCCATATTACACAGACGATAAAATTACAGAACTTGCAGAAACTACAGGTTGTAAAACAATTTTTAGAATTGCTAAAAATGATAAAACTGTTTTATGGGAACCTTTTTCTGAAAGACAAGCAGGTTTGTATAACATCACCAGAAATGTTTACAAAAACGAATATGGAAACAAGGTAATTTTCGAAGAAATTAACGAAGATTTAAACCTAACTTTTAAATATCAATGGAATTCTTCTGATGAATTTGGTTTTGTAAGAAAAGCAAGTTTAATCAATAATGCTGATGAAAATCTGGATATTTCTATTTTAGACGGATTTCAAGACATCATTCCTTATGGTGTAGGTTCAGACATACAAGGTATTAGAAGTAATTTGGTTGATGCTTATAAAAAATGCGAATTAGAAGCAGACGCAGGTTTAGGTATTTATGCTTTAAGTGCTATTATTGTTGATAAAGCAGAACCAAGTGAAGCCTTAAAAGCCAATTTAGTTTGGTCTTTAGGCTTAAAAAATCCAACCTATTTATTATCATCTTTACAAGTAAATAACTTTAGAAGAGGTGTACAACTTCAGCAAGAAGTGGATATGAAAGCAGAAAAAGGCGCATATCTTATAAATGCTGATATTCATTTAGCTGGTAATTCAGAAAAAAAATGGTTACAAGTTGCTAATGTAAATCAAACAGTCGCAGATGTTACTCGTATTTCTGAGTTGATTAAAACCAATGATAGTTTAGAAGAACTATTGCAAACCAATATTGAAGAGGGTACAAAAAATTTAATCAATTTAGTTGCAGCTTCAGATGGTTTACAACTTTCTAATGATCCATTAATCAATACAAGACATTTTTCTAACACACTTTTCAATATTATGAGAGGTGGTATTTTTGACGATAATTATACCATAGAAAAAGACGATTTTACAACCTATTTATCAAAAGCAAACAAGCAATTATTTGCAGCTAAAAAAGAATCTTTAGCAAATTTACCAGAAAAATTTACGCTAACTTTTATTAAAAATTTGGCAGAAAACGATGCTGATAAGGATTTTAAACGTTTATGTTTAGAATATTTACCATTAAAATTTAGTAGAAGACATGGAGATCCAAGTAGACCTTGGAACAAGTTTTCTATCAATACAAAAAGTGAAATTGACGGTTCTAAAATCTTAGATTACGAAGGGAATTGGAGAGACATTTTCCAAAACTGGGAAACTCTTGCACATTCATATCCTCAATTTATTGAGAGTATGATTCACAAGTTTTTAAACGCCACTACTTTTGAGGGTTACAATCCTTACAGAGTTACAAAAGGTGGTTTTGATTGGGAAGTAATAGAAGAACACGATCCTTGGTCTTACATTGGTTATTGGGGAGATCATCAGATAATTTACTTGCTAAAATTCTTAGAGTTTATAGAAAAACATTATCCGTCTAAACTAGCAGAATTATTTAATGATGATATTTTTGTGTACGCAAATGTGCCTTACATTATAAAACCGTATGCAGATATTTTAAAGAATCCAAAAGACACTATTGATTTTGATTATCAATTAAATGCAAAAATTGATGAAAAAAGAGCAGAAATTGGTGCTGATGGTGCTTTAATTTCAGATATAAACAACAAGGTTCATAAGGTTAATTTAATAGAAAAACTTTTGGTTACAGTTTTAGCTAAAGTATCAAACTTTATTCCAGAAGGTGGTATTTGGTTAAATACGCAAAGACCAGAATGGAATGACGCCAATAACGCTTTAGTGGGTAATGGAGTGTCTATGGTTACCTTAAATTACCTAAGAAGATTTATTAATTTCTTTGAAGGAATTGTCGCAAATGCGGATGTAAACGAAGTACAAATTTCTGATGAAGTAGCTATTTTATTTGCAGAAATTGTAGAAACTTTAGAAAATAATGAAGCTATTTTATCTAGAAAAGTTACAGATAAAGAAAGAAAAACGGTTTTAGATGGTTTAGGAAATCCTGCAAGCGAGTATAGAACTACGATTTATAAAAACGGATTTTCATCAAACAAAACCACAATTTCTAAAAGTGCATTAACACACTTTTTAGAAATTACTAAAAGTTATTTAGAGCATAGTATTAGAGCAAACAAACGTGCAGATAACATGTACCATGCTTATAATTTAATGACAATAGAAAATGATGAAGAGGTTTCAATTTCGTATTTATCAGAAATGTTAGAAGGGCAAGTTGCAGCTTTAAGTTCTGGTTATTTATCGCCAAAAGAAGCCTTAGATTTATTAGATGGTTTAAAAGCATCTGCGTTGTTTAGACCAGATCAATACAGTTATATTTTATATCCGAATAAAGATTTACCAAGATTTACACAGAAGAATAATATTGCTGCAAATCAAGTTGAAAGCTCAAAGTTATTACAACAATTAATTGCTGATAATAATACAGAAATTATTGAAAAAGACGTTTTAGGGAACTATCATTTTAATGGAAATTTCAACAATGCAAATAGTGTAAAAGCTGCTTTAGCAAATTTATCAGAAGAATATTCTTCTTTAATTTCTGAGGATGAAAATACAGTATTATCAATTTTCGAAGCCATTTTCGATCATAAATCATTTACAGGTCGTTCAGGAACTTTCTTTGGTTACGAAGGATTAGGTTCTATTTATTGGCATATGGTTTCTAAGCTGTTATTAGCAGTTCAAGAAAATTGTCTGTTGGCTGTAAAACTTGGCGAAAGTGAAAATGTAATTGGTAAGTTATTAGACCATTATTACGAAATAAATGCAGGTGTTGGTGTGCACAAATCACCAGAATTGTATGGAGCTTTTCCAACAGATGCTTATTCTCATACACCAGCAACCAAAGGAGCACAACAACCAGGAATGACAGGTCAAGTAAAAGAAGATTTACTAAGTAGATTTGGCGAATTGGGTGTGTTTGTGCAAGAAGGTAATGTTGGTTTTAATCCAAGATTATTAAAAGATTCAGAATTTTTAAAAGAGGCTAAAGCATTTAACTACATAAATATAAATAGCGAAAAAGCCTCTCTAAAGATTGCTGAAAATCAGTTGGCATTTACGTATTGCCAAGTACCAATTATTTACAATTTATCTGATAAAAATGAAATTGAAGTAGTTTTAAATGATGATAAAAAAGTCGGTTTTAATAGTTTGGTTTTAGACAAAGAAATAAGTACAAAAATGTTCGATAGAACAAATGAAATCAATCATATAAAAGTTTCGATAGTTAAATAATTTTGATGAAAATCAGGCCATATACATATCTAATTTATTGCTTTTTATTTATAGGATTTTCCTGTAATAAAGAAGTAAAAATTAGTGATGAAGAAATTATAGAGCAAAAGGTAGATTCTCTTCTAAAGTTAATGACTTTAGGAGAGAAAATCGGCCAAATGTCGCAAATAAGACATTTTGATGCAGCTGCTGATTCGCTTATAACTTCTAATTATATTGGTTCAATTATTCATACAGAAGGGGCAATTCCTGGTAAAACTGCTTTAGAGTGGCAAAACCGATTTATAGAACTTCAAAAGAAAGCTTTAGATACAAGATTAGGCATTCCTTTATTAATTGGTGTAGATGCTGTTCATGGGCAAAACACCTTTAATGGAGCTACAGTTTTTCCTCATAATATTGGTTTAGGAGCTACACAAAATGAGCAATTAATAGAACAAATAGCAAAAATAACGGCTTTAGAAAGTCAAGCTACAGGCTTTAATTGGGTGTTTTCGCCTTGTGTTGCTATTCCTTTTAACGAAAAATGGGGAAGAGTTTATGAAGCCTTTTCCGAAAGTACTGCCTTAACAGAAAAGTTAACAAAAGCAGCTATAAAAGGGTTACAAGCTAACTTAAAAGATGCAGAAACGGTTTTAGCAACTGCCAAACATTTTATTGGTGATGGCGCAACCGATTTTGGAATAGAAGGAGGTAATACATCTTTAACTGCCCAACAAATAGAAAGTTTTTTATTACCACCTTACAAAACAGCTGTAAAAGAAAATGTTGGTGCTGTTATGGCTTCTTTTAATAGAGTTTCTGATATTTCTATGCATGCACACAAAGCATTAATTATAGATACTTTAAAAATCGGAATGAATTTTAAAGGGATTGTAGTTTCTGATTGGCAAGGCTATTCTAGGTTTGGTAAAAATGATATCATAAATGCAGGTGTAGACATGGTTATGGCTGTAAATGGTAATCTAGAAGGATATCAAAAAGGATTAAAAGAAGGTGTAGAAAACAAAACGGTTTCTCTACAAAGAATAGACGATGCTGTTAAAAGAATTTTACGACAAAAGTTTAGATTGGGTTTATTTAAAAATCCTTTTCCTGATACAACTTTAGCAAATGTAGTCGGAAAAAAAGAACACAGAGAAATTGCAAAACAAGCTGTAAGAGAGTCTTTAGTTTTATTAAAAAATAAAGATAAAGTGCTACCAATATCAAAAACTACCAAGAAAATTGTGGTGGTTGGTGAGCACGCAAATTCTGCGGGTTTGCAATCTGGAGGTTGGACCATCAATTGGCAAGGAACTAAAGAAAATTATAAAGGTGCAACTACCATTTTAGACGGAATTAAAAATCAAACTAAAGCCGAAGTTCTGTACGATTCTCTCGCTACCAAAAATCATTTTGATGCAGATGTTGCCATCATCGTTGTTGGAGAAACACCTTATGCAGAATTTTTTGGAGACATTGGTCATGAGTCTAATCAGTTAGAATTAACATTAACAGAAGCGCATCAACAATACATAAAAACTTACCAAGAACAGGGTGTAAAAACGGTTGTGGTTTTAGTGTCTGGTAGACCTTTGGTGGTTACTAATCAAATACAAAAATCAGATGCTTTTGTTGCAGCTTGGTTGCCAGGGTCTGAAGGAGATGGCATTGCAGAAGTGCTTTTTGGAGATTATAATTTCTTAGGAAAGTTGCCACATTCTTGGCCAAAATCCGAAGAAGATTTTAAACATAAATATGGTCCCAATTTTTGGGATAAAACAATTGAACCTTTATTTCCATTCGGATTTGGGTTAACCTACGAAACACACAATAAATGAAATCAAAATTAAAAATAATACTACTCCTTTTTGGCTGTATAATTGGTTTTGGGTGTAATTCTAAAAATCAAGATAAAAAAGAAGTAAAGCAAGAAATTAAGAATAAAATGACTGCAAAAGACATATTAGGCAACCCAGATTATTTAGCAATATCTTATGGTGGGTATAGAGAAAAATCCAGAGAAGATAATCAACCTACAATATCAGAATTAAAGGAAGATTTAAAGTTGATGCATGCAATGGGTATTCGAATTATAAGAACCTATAATGTACAATCTAAATTGCCTCATGCAGCGAATATTTTAGAAGCAATTCATCAATTAAAACAAGAAGATTCATCTTTCGAAATGTATGTAATGTTGGGTGCTTGGATAGATTGTTTAAATGCTTGGACAGAGTTAGAACCTAATCACGATATAGAAAGCGAACAAAATAAAGAAGAAATAGATAGAGCAGTAGCTTTGGTTAATAAGTATCCAGATATCGTAAAAATTATTGCAGTTGGTAATGAAGCTATGATTCGTTGGGCAACTAGTTATTATGTGCAACCAAGTGTAATTTTAAAACATGTAAATTATTTACAAAACCTAAAAAAGCAAGGGAAATTAGATAAAGATTTATGGATTACAAGTTCAGATGATTTTGCTTCTTGGGGTGGTGGAGACCCAACCTACAGAGTAAAAGATTTAGAAGATTTAATAAAGGCAGTAGATTATGTTTCTATGCATACTTACGCGTATCATAACTCACATTACAATCCACAATTTTGGAAAGTGCCAGAAAATGAACAGCATTTATCAGATTTAGAAAAAATTGATAATGCCATGTTTCGTGCTTTAGAATTTGCAAAAATGCAATACAAAAATGTTTCAGATTATGTAAAAAGTATAGATGCAACCAAAACTATTCATATTGGCGAAACTGGTTGGGCAACAGTTTCTAGTGGTCATTATGGAGTTAATGGTTCTAGAGCAACAGACGAGTATAAACAAGGTTTGTATTACAAAAATTTAAGAAATTGGACCAACAAAGCAGGTATTTCTTGTTTTTATTTCGAAGCTTTTGATGAGCAATGGAAAGATGCACAAAACCCTCAAGGATCAGAAAATCATTTTGGATTATTCACCTTAAAGGGTGAAGCTAAATATCCGATTTGGAATTTAGTTGATGATGGGGTTTTTAAAGATTTACATAGAGCAGGCAACCCAATTCTCAAAACTTTTAAGGGTAACAAAGAAGAATTAATGAAAACGGTTTTAGTACCAAATACAGAATATCAAAGATAAATAATTATGAAAAAGACAACCTATTTTTTATATACACTACTATCATTTATGATTTTAAGCTGTCAACCTAAACAAGAACAATTAAGGGTAGATGTTTACGAAACTTCTGCAAGCGGAAATAGTTTAACAAAATTAGATGATTTTTCTTCGGATGAAAATCAGAAAGAAACCATAAAAGTGAAACTATTCCCAGCACAAAAAAGACAAACAATTACTGGTTTTGGGGGCGCTTTTACAGAATCTTCTGCGTATTTGTTAAATCGTTTAAGCAAGGAAAAAAGAGACACTATAATTCAGGCTTATTTTTCTACAGAAGGTGCAAATTATTCATTGACAAGAACACATATGAATTCTTGCGATTTTTCAATCTCTCAATACTCGTATTCGCCTGTGGTTGATGATGTAAATCTAGAACATTTTTCTATTAAAGAAGATAAAGACGATTTAATTCCGATGATAAAAGATGCAATGAAAGCTTCTACAAACGGATTTAAAATTTTTGGATCTCCTTGGACAGCAGTTCCTTGGATGAAAGATAATAACAAATGGGTAGGTGGTAAATTACTGCCAAAATATTATGATACTTGGGCATTGTTTTTCTCTAAATATGTAGATGCTTACAAAGCAGAAGGTATTGATATTTGGGGTTTTACTGTAGAAAATGAACCTTTAGGAAATGGTAATAATTGGGAAAGTATGCATTACTCACCTGATGAAATGACCAATTTTGTACAAAATCATCTAGGCCCAAAATTAGAAGCAGATGGTCATCAAGTTAAAATTTTAGGATACGATCAAAATAGAGAGCATTTAAAAGAATGGATAGACTCTCAATACGAAAACGAAGCAACTTCTAAATATTTTGATGGTACAGCCATTCATTGGTATGCAAGTACTTATGAAATTTTTCCTGAAGAGTTACAGTATGCACACCAAAAAGCGCCAAATAAATATTTAATTCAAACAGAAGCTTGTGTAGATTCTCAGGTTCCTGTTTGGCAAGATGATGCATGGTATTGGAAAAAAGAAGCTACAGATTGGGGTTGGGATTGGGCTCCTGAAAAAGACAAATATTTACATCCTAAATACGCTCCTGTAAATAGATACGCCAGAGATATTATTGGTTGTTTAAATAATTATGTTGATGGTTGGGTAGATTGGAATATGGTTTTAGACACCAAAGGGGGGCCAAATTGGTTTAAAAATTGGTGTATTGCACCAGTTATTGTAAATCCACAAACAGATGAGGTTTATTTTACACCTTTGTATTATACACTTGCACATTTTAGCAAATTTATAAGACCAGAAGCAAAAGTTATTGAAGTAGAAAATGCTGATAAAGATTTAATGATTACAGCTGCAGAAAACCTAGATGGAACAATAGCTGTAGTTGTTTTTAATGAAAAAGAAACTCCTAAAACAATACAACTTTCTTTAGGAGAAAAAAACATCAATATAGCTATAAAAGGTCAAGCTATTCAAACGATTGTTGTTAAAAACTAAACCAAGCTAAATCCAAGATAAAACGATGTCAGATAAAATATTAAAAAAAGGGAAAGTGGCAATGGGTCAAAAAATTGCTTTTGGTATAGGGATGTTTGCAAACCAAATGTTTCCTGCTATTTTGGGTATTTTTATGGTTGTTTTGGTGCAAGATTTGGGTTTTCCAGGTTGGATGTGGTCTTTAATTTACTTCTTTCCAAGAATTTTTGATTCTATAACAGACCCAATTATGGGTTTTATTTCTGATAATACAAAATCTAAATGGGGTAGAAGAAGACAATATGTTTTAATTGGCGGAATTATTATGGGAATTGCTTACATATTTATGTGGCAACTTTTTAAAGAAAACTCATTACAGTTCAATTTTTGGTATTTTTTCTTATGGTCTATAGTTTTTTATTTAGGCTTAACATTTTTTAGTGTGCCTTATGTAGCTATGGGCTATGAAATGAGTGATGATTTTCATGAACGTACAAGTATTATGGCTATTGCACAATGGATTGGGCAATGGGCTTGGGTAATTGCACCTTGGTTTTGGGTTATTATGTACGATCCAGAATGGTTTCCATCAGCAGAAGTAGCAGTAAGAGAATTGTCTATTTGGGTAGCAATACCTTGTGCAATTTGTGCTATTGTACCTGCAATATTTATTAAGAGTGAGTCTACATTAGATAAAAATTACGAACCTTTAAATACAGCAAACATTGGTAATAGTTTAGTAAAGATTTACGATAGTTTTATAGAAGCCTTTAAGATTAAAGTTTTTAGAAAATTATGTGGAGCTACTTTTTTAATTTATAATGCCTTTAACACAGTTGCTGCACTAACTTTTTTTGTAATTGTTTACAAATTATTTAATGGAGATGCAGGTAAAAGTGGAATTTGGGTTTCTTTATTTGGTTGTTTAGGTGCATTAGGGACAACTTTTTTAGTGATTCCAATAATCACTAAAATGTCAAAAATATGGGGAAAGAAAAAAGCTTTTTTAGTGGCCCAAGGAATATCAATAATTGGTTATGTAATGTTATGGTTTTTATTTGTACCTGGTAAACCTTGGATGTATATAATTGCTTTGCCATTTTTCTCTTTCGGAATTGGAAGTTTATTTACAATTATGATGTCTATGACAGCAGATATTATAGATATAGATGAACTAAATACAGGAAAAAGAAGAGAAGGTATATTTGGTGCAATTTATTGGTGGATGGTAAAAGTTGGTTTTGCTATTGCAGGCGCGTTAAGTGGAGTAATTATTGGTATAGTTGGTTTTAATCCAGATTTACCAACTATAGACCAACAATCTGCAGTAGATGGGTTACATACATTTTTCTGTTTTTTCCCAATCGTAGGTACGCTTATAGCTATGTATATTATGAAAGATTATGATATTGATGAAAAAAAAGCTAGTGAAATTAGATTAGAATTAGAAAAAAGAAAGCAAAATCATAATTAATTAGTTTATCAGCAAATGTCTTATAGAAAAGAACAACATATCTCAATTCAAAAAGCTAAGAGCTTATATAAAGAGAATATTGGTATAGAGTTTAATGATTATTCAGAGATTGAGTTAAAAACACTTTGGAAAGAAACATTAGATAATGGAATGCATGGTATTTGTTTTAGTATGTATGAAGATGGTCAAGAACCAGGAGATACAATTACAGAAGAACAAGTAGAAAGAAGAATAAAAATATTAAAACCTCATGTTAAATGGATTCGTTCTTTTTCTTGCATAGAAGGTAGTGAGCACATTCCTAGAATTGCAAAAAAGTACGGATTAAAAACCTTAGTAGGTGCTTGGTTAGGTAAAGATCTAGATAAAAATAAAGAAGAAATAGAAGGATTAATTAGTCTTGCAAAAGAAGGATGTGTTGATATTGCTGCTGTTGGTAACGAAGTTTTATATAGAAAAGAATTAACAGAGCAAGAATTGCTAGTTTATATTAACAATGTTAAAAAAGCAATTCCAAATATTAAAGTTGGTTACGTAGATGCCTATTATGAGTTTTCTAAAAGACCAGCAATTACAGAGGCTTGTGAAGTTATTTTAGCCAATTGCTACCCATATTGGGAAGGTTGTAGTATAGAATATTCTTTAAATCATATGCATGAAATGTATAGTTTGGCTAAAGAAGCTGCAAATGGGAAGAAAGTAATAATTACAGAAACAGGATGGCCAAGTAAAGGAAGCAGTTTAGGAGGTGCGCATTCTGGAGCCGTTAATGCAATGAAATATTTTATAAACTCACAGGTTTGGGCAGAGGTAGATGAATTAGAAATGTTTTACTTTTCTTCTTTTGATGAATCTTGGAAAGTTGGAGATGAAGGAGATGTTGGTGCTTATTGGGGATTATGGGATAAATATGAAAATCTCAAATTTTAAATAATATAAATATAAAATCAAGTTAATAATCAGTGTAAAAAGTTTTACACTGTTTTTTTTTGTGGTTATTTCAAAATTCATACGTATTTCTTTAAACTACTGATTATAAGTAATAAAAGAGCTATACATTACCCATACAAAAGATTACTTATTGTTTTTTCTACATATTTTATATTAGCTTTTTATAAAAGCTAAATGTACTGATAGTGCGTATTTGATATAATATTAACTGTTTTTTTAAAAATGTATGTTTTTTGTAGGGGTAAAATTATTTTATTCGTAAATAATAGATGGTAATATTGAATGATATTAATTAAAACTATATACAATGAAAAAAATTACTTTATTAATTGCCTTATTGATTACATCTTTAGGGTTTTCTCAACAACAAGAATATATTTTCGATTTCGAAGACGATGGTCCAGATGGTACTGCTTCTAATTGGCTTACTTTTGATAATGACCCAGCTGCTGCAGAAATTGTAGACAACCCAGATTTAGATGGTGTAAATGCAACTGCTTCTAAAGTTTTAAAAGTAGTTGTGGGGCCAGGTAACGCTTTTTATGCAGGTGTTAATAATGGTTGGGAACAATCAGCTTTTGGTACTTGGAAATTAGACACAAATGTAGCTAGCAATTTAACACTTACTATGGATGTTAATAAAAACTATGTGGGTACTGTTGGTATAAAAATGGCAACAAATACAGGAGGAACTACATTTCAAATAACAGATCAAAATGTAGGAAATACGGTAGTAGATGAATGGCAAACTATAACTTTCGACCTTTCTGGCATCAATCCAAATGGAGATTTATCAAACATTAGTCAATTGGTAATTTTTGTAGATTGGACACAAGATATGCCAGATAGAGCAGAAGGAAGTACTATTTATATTGATAATGTGAAATTTGGTGCAGAAAAATTAACAGATCCTGCTGTTTCTGGTGGTTCAGGTTCAAGTACAGCACCAACTGATGCTCCAGGAACACCTACTTTAGCAGAAGCTGATGTAATTTCAATATTTAGTGATGCTTATACAGATTTAGCAGCAACTTGGAATCCTGGTTGGGGCCAATCAACTGTTTTAGCAGATGAAACTATTGCCTCAAATCCTGTAAAAAAATACTCAAGTTTAAATTTTACAGGAATTGAACCAACTGCGGGTACTATTGATGCTACTTCTATGACACATATAAATTTAGATTATTGGACAAGTGATGCTACAGAAATCAAATTTAAATTAGTAGATTATAAAGGAGATGGAGCTTGGGGAGCTGATAACTCTGAATCTGAAGTTACAAAAACAACAACAACTGGTGATTGGGTTACTTTAAGTATTCCACTTACAGAATATACTGGAATTAGTTTTAATGATATTGGTCAATTAGTATTAAGTGCTACAGGAGCTACAAACCCTGTTTATATTGATAATATCTACTTTTCTAATGGAGAAGCGACTTCAGGAGGTGGTGGTGTTGCAATAGCACCAACAGATGCACCAGCTGTGCCAACTTTAGCAGAAACAGATGTAATTTCAATTTTTAGTGATGCATATACAGATTTAGTATCAACTTGGAATCCAGGTTGGGGACAATCAACAGTTTTAGCAGATGAAACTATTGCCTCAAATGCTGTGAAAAAGTATTCAAGTTTAAATTTTACAGGAATTGAACCAACAGCAGGTACTGTTGATGCAACTGCAATGACGCACATAAATTTAGACTATTGGACAAGTGATGCCACAGAAATCAAATTTAAATTAGTAGATTATAATGGAGATGGAGCTTGGGGAGCTGATAATTCTGAATCTGAAGTTACAAAAACTGCAACAACTGGTGCTTGGGTTACTTTAAGCATACCTTTTACAGAATTTTCGGGTATTAGTTTTAATGATATTGGCCAGTTTGTTTTAAGTGCTACAGATGCTGTAAATCCTGTTTATATTGATAATATTTACTTTTCTAATAAAAGTGTTTTAAGTACTAGTTCGATTACTTTAGAAGAATTGAGTTTTTATCCTAACCCTACTTCTAGAAACTTAAACATTTCTGCAGCAAACAATATTAAAAATGTTGAGATTTATAATGTTTTAGGTAAAAAAATGATGAAGGTTATCATTAATAAAACAAGTGATTCAATAGATGTGTCTAATTTAGCTTCTGGTATTTATTTAATAAAATATAATATTAATGATGCAATTGGTACAGCAAAATTCATTAAGAAATAAATTAATTATTACACAATATAAAAGCCGAGCAAATTGCTTGGCTTTTTTTGTGCTAAATAATACTTTTAAAATAGGGTTTAGGTTTAATTGATTTTTTAGGATTCTTATAATTAAGAACCAAAAACTTAAGATATTAATAAATTATAATTTATTATGGTTTTTATATGTGTTAAAACTATAAGTTTAAAACTATTATTTCTTTTAAATTGAATATATTTGGTAGCCTTAAATAAATAAATTTTTTAATGAAGTTGCTAAATAATGTTTTCCCTTTCTTATTTCTATTTCTTTTATCATTAAAAAGTAATTCTCAAGAGACATTACCTATTTATCAAGATTATCTTTCAGATAATGTTTATTTAGTGCATCCTTCTGCTGCAGGTATTGGTAACTCTAGTAAATTAAGATTTACAGCAAGACAGCAATGGGCAGGTATACCTAATGCACCAGCTCTACAAACTATGAGTTTTCACTCTAAATTTAACGAGTATTCTAATGCAGGTTATGGTTTTGTGTTGTTTAATGATAAAAACGGATTTCATTCACAAAAAGGAATTCAAGGAGCTTATTCTTATCATTTACCTATGAGTAATGGAAAAGTGTTTAATCAGCTTTCTTTTGGTTTAGCTTTTAGTTTTGTTCAAAACCAATCAGACCAAACTAGTTTTACAGGAGATCCAACAATTTCTAGAGTAGTAGAAAGTACCAGTTATTATAATGCAGATTTTGGAGTTGCTTATCATTTAGGTGGTTTTTCATCTTATTTTACCGTTAAAAACTTATTGCTAACAGCAAAAAACAATTTAAATATTCAAGAGCCTTTAGATTTAAGAAATTACATTTTATCTGCAGGTTATTATTTTGGCGAAAATCTTTTTGTGCACTTTGAGCCTTCTGTAATGTTACAGTTTAGAGAAAGTACTGGAGAACGAATAGCTGACTTTAACCTTAAGGCTTATAAAACATTTTCTAAAACTCAATTTTGGGCTGCATTATCTTATAGAAGAAGCTTTGATGTTAATGCAATAGAAAATGCTCAATTTATATCACCAATTGTTGGTGTTAACTATCAAAATTTAATGTTTTCTTATACTTATACAAATCAGATGAATGATACAGTTTTAACAACTTCAGGATTTCATCAAATTTCTTTAGGGATAAATTTATGGACACAAGAGCCAAGAGCTGCTGCATGTCCTAATATTAATTCAGCTTTTGGAGGATTTTAAAAATCTTTTTTATCAATCTTAATATTTTCTTTTTTAGATAAAATCATTTCTAAAACCTTTTTGTTTTTATTAATGTAAAATTGATGGGTACCAGTTGTATTATCAGTATTTAAAAGTTGATGCTTTTCTAGAATTGCTTTAGTTTGTTTAGCTACAGCTTGGCCAGAATCTATTATTTCTATTTCATCACCAATAATTTCTCTAATTTTAGGAATTAAATATGGGTAATGTGTGCAACCTAAAACCAAGCAATCTATATTTTCTAATAACATCGGTTTTAAATACACAGAAAGTAATTTAGTCATTTCAGAAGAATTGATTTTACCTTCTTCTATCAATTCAACTAAACCTTTTCCAATAGTTTCTTTTATGTTTATTTCTTTATTGATGTTACGTGAAGTATTTTCGAATAACTTACTATTTAAGGTGCCTTTTGTAGCTAAAATACCAATAGTATTTGTTTTAGTTTTTAATGAAGCTGGTTTAATTGCAGGTTCTATACCAATAAATGGGATGTTAAAATAACCTCTTAAAACTTTAATAGCATTAGTAGTTGCAGTGTTACAGGCAACAACTATTATCTTGCAATTGGCATCAATTAATAACTGTGTGTTTTTAATTGATAGATCTATAATTTCTTGTTTACTTTTTTGACCATAAGGTGCGTTTTTACTATCAGAAAGATAAATAGTATTTTCTTTTGGTAAGAGTGCTGTTATCTCTTTCCAGATAGAGGTGCCACCTATACCAGAATCGAAAACTCCAATTGGGTAATTATTTGATTTCATATTACTGTAAAAATAAAAAAACCTACTTTATAAAAAGTAGGTTTTTAAATATGTTTTAAGGTCTTAATTAGAATCCTAACTTAGCTTTTACAGCTGCATAAAGATCTTCTCCTTTTTTTACTAATAAACCTTTACCCATAGTAGCATCTAAGACATAAACAATGCCTTTACTTGCAGCAACATCACTAATTGCTTTTTGCGCTTTTTCGATAATTGGATTTAAACCTTCAGCTTTTTTCTTCTGCATTTCTTGATAAGCTGTTTGTCTTAACTGCTCATACCTTGCATTATCATCTTGAACTTCTTTCGCTCTAATTTCGTTAATTTCTTTAGTTTGCGTGTTTTGTTCTGCAGTATATTTTTTCATCTTAGCATCTAACTTCTTAGCCATACTTTCAACTTCATCTTGATAAGTTTTACCTAGCTTTTCCATATCTACTCCAAGTTGTTTAGTTTCAGGCATATCTGCAACTAACTTTTCAAAGTCAATGTGCCCCATCTTTTGTGCATTTGCAACACCACCTAATCCTAACGTAAATACAGCAATTAATAGTAACGATTTTAAATTTTTCATTCTTGTTTTAATTTAATTATTATTCTTGTCTTTTTGTTTAATTATTTTCTTCTTCTTCTTCTTCTTTCGCTTTTTGCTCTTCTTCTTTCTTTTTTCTAGCAGCTTCTTTTTTCTCTCTTAATAATTTTCTTTTTTCTTCTCTTTGTTCTTGTAAAGCTTTTCTTTTTTCTGCTATCTCTAATTTTTTAGCTTCTTTTTCTGCATTTTTCTTAGCTAAAGCAGCTTCTTTATCGGTTTGTGCTTGTTCCTTTTTTGCAAGAATTTCTTTTTGTGAATTTGTTAATTCTTTACTTTTCGGAGCCGATTTTTTTCTTCTTTCTTCCTTTTTTTGGTCAGATAATCTTGTTCTGTCTATGGTAGATAAAACAAGGTCGCTAATATCGTATTTTTTATTTGAATATAGCATAACCAAATCAGTAGATTTTTCAAAAACAAAATCATATTTTTTTCTTTTAGCAATACTTTGTATGGCATTGTAAACTTGGTCTTGTATTGGTTTTACCAATTGTTTTCTTACCAAAAACATATCGCCTTTAGGCCCAAAATATAAAGATTCTAATCTTCTTAACTCTTCTTGTTTAATTGTAATTTCTTCTTCTTTTTCTTCAATTAAATCTTTTGTTAAGATGGCTTTCTCATTTGCTAAATCAGTTTTTAACACTTCTATATGGCGTGCTTGAGTATCTAACTTTTTTCTCCATTTAGAAATTTTAGCATCTAAGGTATTTTGAGCTTGTATATATTCTGGAACATTTTCTAGAATGTATTCCATGTCTATATAAGCAATCATTTGATTTCTTTGCGACCAGAAACTTGTAACACTAAATAAAAGAACGACTAATAAAAATATTTTTTTCATTTGTATATTGTATTTAGAAAAAACCGTGCCAAAAAAACTTTGGACATTACAAATGTACAGTTTTCCTAGAATTGTCTTCCGATAATAAAATGTGTTTGCCAACCAGATTTTTCAATTTGCCCTGGTAAAGGATCAAATCCATGAGCAAAGTCAATACCTAATAAACCAAATGCTGGCATAAAGATTCTAACTCCAACTCCTGCTGAACGTTTTAATTCAAACGGATTAAATGTCTCAAAATTGTCATAAGAATTACCTGCTTCTAAAAATCCTAAGGTATAAATAGATGCAGAAGGAGAATCTGTAATAGAATACCTTAACTCCATTTGAAATTTATTATAAATTGTACCACCTTCAGCAGAAGATAATTGGTTGTTTTCATAACCTCTTAATCCAATTGTTTCTCTACCATCTAATTGAAATTGTGCAATACCATCTCCACCTACAAAGTATCTTTCAAATGGGTTTTGTCCTAATTCAGAATTATAATAACCTAAATAACCCATTTCTGCATTGGTCATTAATACTAATTTATCAGTAAAAGAAGTATACCATTTACCTTTTGCAGTAATTTTATAATATTCTAACCATTTGTATTTTTCTGCTGGTTCTAATTCTGAATAATCTTTACCATTAATTAAAGAATAAGGTATTGTTGCTTTAACTCCTAAAGAGAATTCAGATCCATAAGTAGGGAAAATTAAACTTGGTCCTGCAGAATTTCTACTAAGTGTTGCATTATATGCTAAGTTATTTAAAGTACCATTACTTAAAACATCTGTACCAACTCTAAAACCATAATTATTTAAATTAAAGCTTTGGTAGCTAATAGTTTGTGATAGTTGAAAATAATCATCTGGCCATTTTAAACGTTGTCCTAAACCTAAAGATGCACCAACTATACCTAAACTTTGACTTTTATCTACAACACCTGTTGTAAAATCATATTGATATTGATTTGATGAATAAATAGAAAAAGATAATGATTGTGGTTTTTTACCACCTAACCATGGTTCTGTAAAAGAAAAACTATACGTATTATAAGTTCTACTAGTTTGTAATCTTAATGCTAAAGATTGCCCATCTCCCATAGGTAAAGGTTTATAGGCTTCTTTATTAAAGATGTTTTTAATAGAAAAGTTGTTGAAAGATAAGCCTAAAGTACCTATAAAAGATCCACCACCATAACCACCTTGCAGTTCTATTTGGCTTCCTCCTTTTTCTACAACATTAAAATTGATGTCTGTAGTTTTATTTTGATAATCAGGATTTACGTCTGGAGTTACATTTTGATCAAAGAAACCTAATTGCCCAATTTCTCTAATAGATCTTATAATGTTTGTTCTACTAAATAAATCGCCTGGTTTAACACGTAATTCTCTAAAAATAACGTGGTCGTTTGTTTTGTCATTACCAGAAACTGTTACTTTTTTAATTCTTGCTTTTTCGTCTTCACGAATTCTAATTTCTACTGTAATTGAGTCGTTTTCTACTTTTGTTTCTACTGCATTTACTTGAGAGAACAAGAATCCATTATCTTGATAAAGGGTAGATAAATCATCAGAAGTTGGTGAGTCATCACCTTTTACTCTTTCTTTAAGTACTGCTCCATTATAAACATCACCTTTTTCAATCCTTAAAACTTGGTGTAATTGTTCATCTGTATATTCTTTGTTACCAACAAATAAAATATCTGCAAATCTATATTGTCTACCTTCTTCAATATCTATATTTATATTGATGGTGTTATCGTCGTTCCAAGAAATTCCTTCACTTAAAATACGTGCATCCCTATAACCAATTCTGCTATATTTATCTAAAATACTTTCTAAATCTGCCTGGTAATCTTCTTCGATATATTTTGATGATTTCCAAAAACGACCAATCATTTTTTCTTTGGTGTTTTTCATTGCTTTACGAAGACTCTTGTTAGAAAGTGCTTCGTTACCATTAAAAAATATGTATTTTATTTTAATTTTAGAACCTTTATCAATAAAAACATTCATGTTAACAGCATTCATATCTGAAGTGTCTTTTTTAATGTCTAAATTAACTTTGGTTTTTAAGAAACCTTTGTCTGTGTATTTTTTAGTGAAGTAGTTTTTAGTAGTTACAATTAAGTTGTCTGTAACCATAGCTCCAGTTTTTAACTCAGCTTCTTTTTTAAGTTCTTTGGCTTTAGATTTTTTTATACCAGTAATCTGAATTTCATTTAATTGTGGTAATTCTTGTACATCAAATTGAAGATATACAGTGTTGCCATCTAATTTTGCTAAATAAACATCTACGTTACTAAACTGTTTACTTTCGTATAATTTTTTAATAGCACTTGTTAGTTTATCACCAGGTAATTTTATGGCTTGTCCGTTTCTTAAACCTGTAAATACTTTTACGGTTTCTTCACTAAACTTTTTTAAACCTGTAACAGAAATGCCACCTAAAATGTATTCTTTACCTTTTTCGAAAGAAAGGTTATTAGAAATTGTGTCTTTTTTTGTTTGTGCGTTGGCACTAAAAGTAAAAAATAGTGCAAATAGCACTAATGCAACAGAATTTAAATTGATAGTAACCTTATTCTGTAATTTGTTCGCTTGTTTTTCCAAATCGTCTTTCTCTATTCTGATAATCTATGATGGCATCATAGAAATGTTCTTGTCTAAAATCTGGCCAAAGTACATCTGTAAAATATAGTTCAGCATACGCTAACTGCCATAATAAGAAATTACTAATGCGTTGTTCTCCACTAGTCCTTATCATTAAATCAACGTCGGGCAAATTAAATGTATATAAATGGTTATTTATAGTATTTTCATTTATTTTTTCTAAATCAAGTTCTTTATTAACAACTTTTTTAGATATGTTTTTGATTGCGTTAACAATTTCTTCTCTTGAGCCATAGCTTAAAGCGAAGGTTAATACAATATCTGTGTTATTTTTTGTTTCAGAAATTACTTCATTTAAAACTTTTTGAGCTTTTGTTGGTAGTGTTTCTATAGAACCAATTGAGTTTACTTTTACTCCTTGTTTCATAAACTCTGGCAACTCTTTTTTTAATGAATTTATTAATAAACTCATTAAAGCATCGACTTCTAATTTTGGTCTGTTCCAGTTTTCTGTAGAAAAAGCATATAAAGTTATTGCTTCTACATTTACTTGAGAGGCTGCTTTTACAGATTCTCTAACAGCAGTTAAGGCATTTCTGTGACCAAAAATCCTATTCATACCTTTACCTTTTGCCCAACGTCCATTACCATCCATAATAATGGCAACGTGTCTTGGTGTTTTTTGCAAATCGATGAGTAGTTTTTTGTCCATATATTAAAATCCTGTGGTGTAACAAGGTGGTCTACCAAAAGTATAAATTAGTGAAACACCTGTAAACATGTACCAATCTTTACCTGTGCCACCAAAATTTAATCTTTCTACAGTTTCTGTATTAAAATCTAAATCGTCTGCAAAAGAATATCTAAATTTTGTTTCTACGGCAAATGCTAAAGAACCTATTAATTTAGATTTAAAACCAACACCAAAAGGTACTGTAACTCTATTTTTAGAGTTATATACAAATTCTTCTGGTTGGGTTTCTTCAACAATATATTTATAATTAAAAACTGCCAAATCTATGGTAATGTAAGGTGTCCATGTTTTACCTGGTGTAGATAAATCATATTCATAAAAATTGTATTCAAAACCTACTGCCAATTCATTAATTGTATTAGAGAATGTTAAGCCTCTACTTATTTTGTAATCTGTATCAGCTTCAAGATCACTTGCAGATATAGGTAAATAACTGTAAGTTGCTCTTAAAGCAATTCTAGGATTCCAGTTGTATTTAAAAAATGCTGAACCAGAAATGTTGTTAGGGTAAATGTAATTGGTTCTACCAATATCACCAACGTAATTAGATCCACCAACAAAGATTCCTGCCTCATATACCTGTCCTAATAAAATATTAGAAAAGCTAACAAAAATTATTAATAATATACTTTTTTTCATCCTAAAAAATAGCGAGCAAATATAGGTATTTCAATTTGCTTTATAAAGTTAATATTCAGTCTTTTTTGAATAACTGTTATTTTGACTTTTTATTGTAAAGTGTTGGTTAAAGATTGGTCTCATTTCTAGTATCTTCTCCCCATAATAATTTACTACGTAAAGTTCTTAAAAATGATTGATTGTTTGGTATAATACTTTTTACTGTAAATGTAGCTTTGTTTATTGAAACTTCTGTATTCTTAGGTATTGTTGTAATTCTAGAATCTAAAGAAATTAAAAAATCTTTTTCTCTAGAATCTATGTTTAGTTGAATGCTTGTATTATCTGAAATAACCATTGGTCTCGAATTTAAATTATGTGGAGCAATTGGTGTGATAATTAAATTTTTAGAATCTGGCGAAATTACTGGGCCATTGCAACTTAAAGAGTAACCTGTAGAGCCAGTTGGTGTAGCTATTATTAACCCATCTGCCCAATAATTGGTTAAATATTCGTTGTTTAAACTTGTTTTAACTCCAATCATAGAAGTGGTGTTTTTTCTTGCGATTGTAACTTCGTTTAAAGCAAAATTAAGTTCGTTTAATTCATCTGTTTTGGGTGATGTTTTAACTTCTAATAATGTTCTCTCTAAAATTGAGTATTCTCCTTTTAATATAAGGTTAATGCTCTCTTTAATTGATTTTTTATTGATGGTTGCTAAGAAACCTAATCTACCAGTATTTATGCCTAAAATAGGTATTCCTAAATCTCTTATATAGGTAACTGCTCTTAATATAGTACCATCTCCACCCAAAGTGAATAGGGTTTCGAATGTTGAGTTTAAATCGTTGAAGTGAGAAAAAGTTGGGTATTTTTTATCTAAAATATTGCCTTCTATTAATAAATCATAGAATTTTTTTTCTATATAACTCTCAATGTTATTTTCTTGAAGTACTTCTAATAAAATTTGAATTTCTTTTTCGGCTGAAATTGAATAAGATTGACCGTAAATTGCAACTTTTTTCATTTTTTTATTTGATAGCTTATTAAAATAATCAACTTATTTTTTTTAAAAGAGATCTGATATAGCTACATTTCTAAATATTTCTGTAAATATTCTGATCTATTTTTTAAATCTTCTAAATAAATATCATTTTCGTGAGTAGAGATAATTTTATAATCATAACGTCTAAAGGTTTGTATAATTTCATTAATCTCATCAGAAACTATTTTTAAAGTTATTTGCACAAAATCATTTTGTTTTTCTGATATGTATAAACCTAATAACTTACCTCCATTTGCTTCAACAATTTGCGAAATTTCTCCCATTGAATAATCTACTTCTAATTTTTCAATAATTAACGTTTCACTTTCTTCAATCATAAAAGGGCTAGTAGAAAAAACATCTAAAACATCGCATAAATCATAATAACCAATGTAGTTTTTGTCTTTATTTAAAACCGGAATTATAGTGCTATTGTTATCAGCAAAAATTTTTAACAATTCTAAAATAGTTGCTTTTTCATCAGCAAAAAAAGAAGTCATTAAATAAGAATATTCTACTAATTCTTTTTCTTTATGTTCTATAGTTTGTATATCGTCTTCAGTAAAAGACCCCAATAATTTGCCATTTTCTATAACAGGAAAATGAGTAATTGGGTAGTTTTTAAATAACTTTTTAGCATTCTTTACAGTCGATTTTAAACTGAGTGCCTTTATTTCTTTTAATATGTAATCGTTAATATTCATTCTTTACGAATATAGGATAAAATGATTTAATAAATTATCTTTGACGCCTAATTTTAGACAATGGCAAAGTTAAGTGTAAATATTAATAAAATAGCAACATTACGTAATTCTAGAGGTGGTAATGTGCCGAATTTATTAAAAGTGGCTACAGATATTGAGAATTTTGGTGCAGAAGGAATAACAATTCATCCAAGACCAGATGAAAGACATATTCGTTATCAAGATGCTAGAGATTTAAAAAAGACAGTTACCACAGAATATAATATTGAAGGTAACCCAATAAAATCTTTTATAGATTTGGTTTTAGAAGTAAAACCAACACAAGTTACTTTAGTACCAGATGCTATAAATGCAATTACCTCTAATGCTGGTTGGGATACCATTAATCATCAAGCTTTTTTAAAAGAAGTTATTGCAGAATTTCAGAAAAACGGAATTAGAACTTCAATTTTTATAGACACAGATTTAAAATTGATAGAAGCTGCTGCAAAAACGGGTACAGATAGAATTGAATTATACACAGAGCATTTTGCTAGCGAGTTCGAAAAAGGAAATAAAGGAGCTATAAAATCGTATACAGATGCTGCTGTTTTGGCACATCAATTAGGTTTAGGTATAAATGCTGGGCACGATTTAAGTTTAGATAATATCCAATTTTTTAAAGAGAACATTCCTAATTTAGCTGAGGTTTCTATTGGGCATGCTTTAATTGCAGAGAGTTTGTATTTAGGTTTAGAAAATGTAGTAAGTATGTATTTACATCGTTTAAAATAAAGGATGTTTATAAACCTTATTCTTAAAAATTTGTAAATTCGCTAAATGACATCTAAAGACAAGTTACTTGCAAATAAAATTTACTTAATTCTTGCTGCCTTGTTTATAGCATCTTTAGTAACATCTAATTTAATTTTTCAAAAATTTTTTTATTGGTACCCTTTTGATGTTACTATTTTTGGTACAAAATTATTTGAGGTTTCTGTAGGTTTATTACCTTATCCAATCACTTTTTTAATTACTGATATTTTATCAGAAATTTATGGCAAAAGAAAAGCGAATGATGTTGTTATTGCAGGTATTTTTGCTTCATTTTTCTCTTTGTTAATCATTTATATTTCCAAAGAAGTACCAGCTACAAATTGGTCACCAGTTAATAATGGAATATTTGTAGAAGTTTTTGGTGCAGCACCATTAGCAGTTTTAGCATCAATGATGGCGTACTTATTTGCCCAATTTATAGATATTAGAGTGTATCATTTCTGGAAACAATATACAAAAGGGAAACATCTTTGGTTGCGTAATAATTTTTCTACATTTTCATCACAAATTATAGATACATTAACAGTTTTGTTACTGTTGTGTTCTTTTGGCATTATAGATTGGGGCAATTTTTTAGGTCTTTTAATAAGTGGTGTAATTTTTAAGGTGATAATTGCTTTTCTAGACACACCAATTCTTTACCTTATAGTTTATGCTTTTAGATATCGATTTAAGCTTAAAGTAAATGAAGAAATTGATGATGCTGTTTTGTTGAGTGCTGATAGTGAGGTTGATAAAATGGTTAAAGAATAAAATTGATAAAATTCTGTAATTTTTGATAAAAGTGTACGTCTAAAAAATCAGAAATTATAAAAATGAAGAAAACACTTTTTTTATTGATAGCGATTTTCACTTTTTTAAAAGTAAACGCTCAAACATCAATTTTTAATAATCTGCTGCAAAAACATGTTTCTGATACTGGAACAGTAGATTATAAATCTTTTAAAGCAGATGCATTAAAACTAGATGCTTATATTGGGTATTTAGAAAAAACATCTCCAGATAATTCTTGGTCAGAAAACAAACAAAAAGCCTTTTGGATTAATGCCTACAATGCTTATACAATCAAATTAATTTTAGAAAACTATCCTTTAAAATCAATAACAGACATTAAACAAAAAGGAAAAACTGCTTGGAAAATCCCTTTTGTAAAAGTAGGGGGTGAGGTTTATACTTTAGATTATATAGAGCACGAAATTTTACGTAAAAAATTATTTGACCCTAAAATACATGTTGGTGTAAATTGCGCATCTGGTTCTTGTCCTAAATTAGGTAATAAAGCATTTACAGAAAAAAACATAGAAACAGAATTAACACAATTAATGAAAGATTTTGTGAATGATGTTTCTAGAAATAAATTATCAAAAAAGAAAGTTCAAATTTCTTCTATTTTTGATTGGTTTAAAGAAGATTTTACCAAGAGTGGTTCTGTAATAGATTATTTAAATACATATTCTGATATAGAAATAAATTCTAAAGCTAAAATTAGTTATTTAAAATACGATTGGTCTTTAAACGGAAAATAGACAAGCCATTTTTTGGCATAAATTTTTGAAAACAATTTGTATCTTTCATCTTTTAATTATAAAACCAACATATGTCAAAGTCTTATTATGATGCAGCCGATTTAAGAAAATTCGGAAAAATAACAGAATGGAATGAAGAACTTGGTAACAAGTTTTTTGATTATTATGGTAAAGTTTTTGAAGAAGGAGCGCTTACTGCTCGTGAAAAATCTTTAATTGCTTTGGCTGTGGCTCATACAGAACAATGTCCATATTGTATAGATGCTTACACAAAAGATGGTTTGCAAAGAGGAATTACAAAACCAGAAATGATGGAAGCCATTCATGTTGGTGCTGCAATTAAAAGTGGTGCAACTTTAGTACATGGAGTACAAATGATGAATAAAGTGAATAAATTAGAAATGTAAGTAGACTTTAGTTTTATTTTTTAAAGTAAAATTTTAGAGAAAACTTATTCCGCTTTTTAGTGAAATATATAAATTAATACTCGATAATATTCCGTTAAAAAAAAATAAGGGTTTAACTTATTTTATTAAACTTAATTATAACAAACCAAACCAAGCCAAACTTTACTACGTAAATAGATTAAAGAACCCAAAAAAGATACTGAAAAAAGCTAAGCATAAATATGGCTACAAAATCATTAAAAGCAAGAAATAACGATATTGCAAACACTTCTCGTCAAATGGAAATTCTTTCGAACGGAATTTTTGCTAATGGAGAATTACCAACCTTTGCTGCTAAAATAAAAGAAACAAATCAGTTTCCTTTGCGTCCTAAAAAACTAGAGATTTTACAAATCAATTTAGGTTATATGTGCAACCAAGTTTGCGAACACTGTCATGTAGATGCTGGTCCAGATCGTAAAGAAATTATGACTATAGATACCATGAAACAGTGTTTAGAGGTTATAAAAAATACTGGTGCACATACTTTAGATTTAACTGGTGGTGCTCCAGAAATGAATCCTAATTTTAGATGGTTTGTAGAAGAAGCATCAAAAGCAGGAATTAAAGATTTTATTGTACGTTCTAATTTAACAATTATTAGGGCTAATAAAAAATATTACGATTTACCAGAGTTCTTTAAAAAGCATAATGTACACGTGGTTTCTTCTATGCCTCATTGGACTCGTGGAAAAACAGATAAACAAAGAGGAAGTGGGGTTTTTGATAAATCTATAAAAGCTTTACAAGAATTAAATGCAGTAGGTTATGGTATGCCAGATTCTGATTTAAAATTAGATTTAGTGTACAATCCTTCAGGTGCATTTTTACCTGGAGATCAAATGGCTTTAGAAAACGATTTTAAAAAGGCTTTAAAAGCTGATTTTAATATTGATTTTCATAGTTTATTTGCTATTACAAACTTACCTATCAGTCGTTTTTTAGATTATTTAATTGCATCAGAAAACTACGAAGATTATATGTATAATTTAGTGGAAGCTTATAATCCTGCAGCTGTAGAAAATGTAATGTGCACAAATACACTATCTATCAGTTGGGATGGTTGGTTGTATGATTGCGATTTTAATCAGATGCTAAATTTAAAAGTAAACTCTAAGGTAAAGCACATTTCAGAATATAATGAAGAGTTATTGCAAAATAGAAATATCATCATTAATCAACATTGCTATGGTTGTACTGCAGGTTCAGGTAGTAGTTGTCAAGGGGTTGTAGCTTAAAAATTAAAGAAACAATCCTTGTTGTTTAATTATTGTATTATTAAAAAATAAGTATAATTATTGTGAATAACTTATTGTATTTCTAAAAAACGCATTTTTTCAATAACATAATGCGTTTTTTAATCTATGTTTTTGTATTTTGTGCATATCTCGATTTTATCACAAAAAATTAACCAAAACAAAAAAATCATTTTAAATGAAGCACCTTTATCTGTGGATGTTTTTACTCTTTACAAGTATTAGCATTTCACAAACTAAAATTACGGGTACAATTACCGATAAAAAAACCAAAGAAAAACTCCCTTACGTAAGTATTACCTCATCACCAAAAAACGGAACAGTTTCAGATATTAACGGATTCTACTCCTTAACTGTTCTTAAAGAAAACAAGTTTCTTACTTTCTCTTACTTGGGTTATAAAACTCAAAAAATACCAATTAACAATCTAACAAACATCAATATTCAATTAGAAGAAGATGAAACAGGTTTAGATGAAATTGTTGTAACAGCTTTGGGTTTAAATAGAAAAACCAAAGAGTTAGGTTATGTTGTGCAAGAAATAAAAGCAAAAGATGTTGCTAATGTAAAAACAGTAAATTTTTTAGATAATTTATCTGGTAAACTAGCAGGTGTAACTATATCTCAAGGAGCAACAGGTGTGGGTTCATCTTCAAAAATTACAATTCGAGGTGAGGCTTCTTTCTCTAATAATAATCCGCTTTTTGTTGTAGATGGTACACCAATAAACAATAATTCAGTATTTAATTTTACAAACGAAGCTGCTGCTGGTTTTCAAGAAATTGATTTTGGTAATGGTGCTATGGATGTAAATCCAGATGATATAGAATCTATAACAGTTTTAAAAGGGCCAAGTGCTGCAGCTTTATATGGTACACGTGCATCTAATGGAGTTATTGTTATTAATACTAAAGATGGTAGTAAGAAAAAAGGATTAGGAGTAAGTATAAATTCATCCATAACTTTTGATTCTGCTTTTCGTTTACCTGATTTTCAAAACGAATATGGACAAGGTAATTCAGGAAATTTTGAATATGTAGATGGTTTAGGTAGTGGAGTAAATGATGTAATTACCTATTCTTGGGGGCCAAAATTAGATGTAGGTAATTTAATTCCTCAATTCGATTCTCCTGTAACTTTAGCAGATGGAACAGTAGTTAGAGGTGGAGATACTTCTTTGTATAATGGTTTGTCGATTACACCAACTTTATTTGAATCTAACCCAGATAATTTAAAAGATTTTTATCAAACAGGGGTTACAACCATTAATAATATAGCCATTAACGATAGTTTTGAAAGAGGCTCTTACAGATTGTCTATTACAGATTTAGATAGTGAGTCTATAATTCCTGGTGTAAATTTAGAACGAAAAACAGCTGCTTTAAAACTAAATTTTAACCCATCAGAAAAAACAAAAATTACAAGTTCTATAAATTATGTAAACTCAAGTTCAGATAATAGACCAGCAAATGGTTATGGTAGTGAAAACGCCAATTATTCTTTAGTAGCTTGGGGGCCAAGATCGTTGAATATAGATAATTTACGCAATTATTGGCAACCTGGTTTAGAAGGTGTGCAACAATATTCATTTAACTATACGTATTTCGATAATCCGTTTTTTATTTTAAACGAAAACACAAACTCATTTAATAGAGATCGTGTTTTTGGTAACATTGCCTTACAACATTATTTTACAGATAATTTAAGTGTTTCTTTACGTTCTGGGATGGATTTTTCATCAGAAAATAGAGAGTTTAAACGTAATTTTAGTAGCAATCGCTTTAAAAACGGAGCGTATGCAGAGCACGATGTTTTTTACAGAGAAATTAATACAGATTTTTTAATTAATTACAATAATAATTTTGGTGATGTTTCTTATGATGTTTCATTTGGAGGAAATCGTTTAGACCAAAATGCATCTACCAAACAAACACAAACTACAAATTTGGCTCAGCCAGGTATTTTTAGTTTAAATAATGCAGCTTCGCCTATAGAGGTTTTTGAGTTCGAATCTAAAAAACGAATCAACTCGCTTTACGGAATTGCAAAATTAGGGTACAAAGATTATCTGTTTTTAGATATTACAGGACGTAATGATTGGTCTAGTGCTTTGGCTACACCTTTTTCTGTAGATGGCACATCATTCTTTTATCCATCAGTATCTACTAGTTTTATTTTATCAAACTACACAGAATTGCCAGAAAATATTTCGTTTGCAAAATTAAGAGCAAGTGTTGCGCAAGTGGGTAATGATACAGATCCTTATCAAACTTCAGGCGCGTTTGTATCTCAAACAACTTTTAATGGTCAAGCCACTTTTAGCAATCAAGATTTTATACCAAATTCAGATTTAAAACCAGAAATTACTACGTCTTATGAGTTGGGGGCAGATTTGCGTTTCTTTAAAGATCGATTAAATATCGATTTTACATATTATAATGCTACAACAAAAGATCAAATTATTTCTTTACCAATTCCAATTTCTTCAGGTTATAATCAGCAAGTAATTAATGGAGGAAAAGTAAATACAAGTGGTGTAGAAATTATTTTAGGTGGTACACCTATTAGAAATGAAAATTTTAAATGGAATACCACTTTTAATTTTGCAAGTAACAAATCTGTAATTAAAGATTTACCTCAAAATGATGGTCGTTTAACTTTAGCTTATAGCAGAATATACGACAGTGCTAATCAAACAGTTTGGTTTCAAGTAGAAGAAGGAGGTCAAATAGGAGATATGTATGGAACAGGTTATGAAAAAAATGCTGATGGAGAATTTTTATTAGATGATGATGGAAGATATATTGCCAATAATGAGTTGATAAAAATTGGGAATTACAATCCAGATTTTACTTTAGGGTGGAACAATTCTTTTAGTTACAAAAACTGGAATGCAAGCTTTTTGTTTGATTGGAGACAAGGAGGAGAAATGGTATCTAGAACAAGAGCTTTAGGTAATGTTGGTGGGCAATTAGCAGAAACAGCCTACAGACCAGATGCAGGTATTATTGCACAAGGGGTTAATGTAAATACAGGTTTACCTAATACTGTTGCAGTAACTGCAGAAAGTTATTATAGACAGTTTTACGATAGAAATCACGAAGAAAATAATGTGTATGATGCTTCTTTTTTAAAATTACGTCAATTTTCAATTGGTTACGTTTTAGAGTTAAACGAAGGTTTTTTAGGGTTAAAAAACCCGTCTACAATGAACTTTTCTTTTATAGGTAATAACTTATTTGTAATTACAGAAAACCCGCATTTCGATCCAGAGCAAGTTGCTGTACAAGGTAATGGTTTTGTAAGTGGAGTTGAAGATATGAGTTATGCAACTAGCAGAAGTTTAGGTTTTAAAGTAGGTTTTAACTTCTAGTTTTCACTAAGGTGAAAATCGAAATAAAAAATAATACAATGAAAAAAATTATATACATATTCGCAATTTTAGCATTTATAACTACAAGTTGCACCAAAGATTTTGAAGAGATAAATACCAACCCAAATGCTCCAGTTGCTGTACAACCCAGTTTGTTGTTAAGACAAGTTATTTACGATTTTGGTGAACAAATGAGTTACGAAGGTTTTGTTGCAGGAGATTTATTAGCACAACACAGAACAGCTTTAGATTTTAATTTATTTGATAGACACGATTTAAAAAGTCCACAATTAGGGGGTAATCCTTGGTCTATTTTTTACGTTAATTTACGTGATAATGAAATCATTTTAAATCAGAGTAGAGAAACAGCTGCTTATGCTGTTTACGAAGGGCCTGCTTTAATTTTAAAAGCATATATGGCTGCTGGTTTAACAGATTTATTTGGTGATGTTCCTTATTTTGATGCTTTTAATGGAGTTGATGGATCTGTTACTCCACAATACGATTTACAAGAAGATATTTATCAAAACGAAAACGGAATTTTAGATAATCTAGACAAAGGTATTGCAGCTATTAACGCTTATACAAGTTCAATTGCTCTAGAAGGTGATATTCTATTTAATGGCGATTTACAATCTTGGATTCAGTTTGCTAATTCTTTAAAAATAAAATATTTAATTCGTATTTCTGATAAGGTTGATGTTTCTGCAGAATTACAAACTTTATTTAATAATGGCAATTACATCAGCACAAATACAGAGAATGCAGTATTTGATTTTACAAATTCTGAACCTAACAGTTTTAGATTAGCTCAACTAAGAGTTGGAGATTTCAATAACTTTGTAATGTCTGAAACTATGAAAGAAATTTTGTTTGATTTAAATGATAATAGAATGTCAACATTTTTTAGAACTTTTGCCAATTCTACAGCAAATGAGTTTAATGGATTAATTAACGGGATTAATTCATCTACAACTTCTATAGCAATAGCAGATTATTCGCTTGCAGGTACTATTTTTAGAGAAGATACATCTACTTTAGATGCTAATTTTATGACAGCTTGGGAAACCAGCTTTTTATTAGCAGAAGCTGCATTAAAAGGATACATTTCTACAGATGCAGAAACTTTGTATAATTTAGGAGTTGCACAAGCTTTTGAATATTGGAACACAGATTTACCAACAAATTATTTAAATGGTAATGCAAATTATAATGCTGGTACATCACCTTTATCGCAAATTATCACTCAAAAATGGATTGCAGCTGTAATTAATGGTTATGAAGGTTGGGTTGAGTATAGAAGAACAGGTTTTCCTGCATTAAAAGATGTTGCTGCAAGTTTAAATAACGGTTTAATTCCTGCAAGAATGCCTTATCCTGCAGAAGCAGCAACTTTAAATCAAGAGAATTATAGTGTTGCAGAAGCAGCTACAAATGGTAATAGTTTAGATGTAAAAGTTTGGTGGAATGAATAATATGGATGTAATAAATTGGCAATGGCTTTTAGTAATATGTTCAAGTTTAATCATGTTCTTTTTATCGCCACTAGCAAAAACAACAGATGAGTTTTTTAAAGCTGTTCATAAAAAGAAGGCGCCAAATACTTTAGTATTAACAGGTAGTTTAATCATCTCCTGGATTTTTGCAAAAAGCATAACAAATGCAGCAAATCTAGGTTTAGATTATGGTTTGGTTGGTGGTGTAGCCTATGCAGGTTATTATTTGTCTTTTGCAGTTGCAGGTATTGTTATTTATCAATTAAGAACAAAAGGAAACTATAAAAGCATTCACGAGTTTTTAACCACAAAATTCGGTAAAAAAGCAGTAGCTATTTTTTCTATTTTAATAGCTTTTCGTTTGTTTAATGAGGTTTGGAGTAACACTATGGTTATTGGTAATTATTTTGGTGCACAAGGGAGTACACCTTATTATTGGTCAATTGTTGTTTTTACCCTATTAACTTTAAGTTATGCATTAAAAGGTGGTTTAAGTAGCTCTATATTTACAGATGTAATTCAAATGGTTTTATTTTCTGTTTTACTCATCGTTATTTTAGGAACTATTTTTGCTACAGATGATTTTTCATCCAAAGAAATAATAAATTCAGGAACTTGGAGTTTTGAGCTTGGTTTAAACCTCTTTTTCGCAGCACTTTTACAATCATTTAGTTATCCTTTTCACGATCCTGTTTTAACAGATAGAGGTTTTATTTCTAGTCCTAAAGTTACCAGAAGAAGTTTTTTGTGGGCAGGTCTTTTAGGTGCTTTTTGTATTATCTTTTTTAGTTTTATTGGTATTTATGCACAATCACAAGGCTTAAAAGGGCAAGCTGCTGTAGAAGTGGGTAAAGCATTTGGCGTAGTTATTTTATTGGTTATTAATTTTATAATGATTACTTCTGCAGCATCTACCTTAGATTCTACATTTTCGTCGTTTTCTAAATTGTTAGCAGTAGATTTAAATTTAGGAAAATCCGTTTCTTTTGGTAGAATTGCAATGATTGCAGTTGCTGTTTTAGGTACAATACCCGTTTTTTTAAATGCAGAAATTCTATCTGCAACTACCATTTCTGGAACTATGGTTATTGGGCTTACACCAATGTTTATTTTCTGGAAATATAAAGTGCCAAAAATTAGCTTTTACTTGTCTATTGGTTGTGGTTTGGTTTTTGGAATCTTATTAGTTTTTAATGCTTTTCCTCAGGCTTTAATTTTTACAGAAGGTAAATATGCAAGTTTACTTTGGGTAAATTTATGGGGAATTTTAAGTTGTATCATTTTATATTTTATTCCTAAATGGATCAAATAACACATAGCTTAGGCAAGCTATCAGGAAAAATGCTGGTTTTTGGAGGTGTTTACAGTAATTTACAAGCTTTAGAGGCTTTAAAACAAATTTCTGAAAAAGAAAACATTGCACCAGAAAACTGTATTTGTACTGGAGATATTGTTGGGTATTGTGCACAACCAGAAGAAGCAGTTCAGCTTTTTAAAATTTGGGGAGCAAAAAGTATTTTAGGTAATGTAGAAATACAACTTAGAGAAAATGCAGAAGATTGTGGTTGCGATTTTAGAGAAGGATCTAGATGTGATAGTTTTTCGCAACTTTGGTATCCTTATGCACAAAGTAAATTGTCAGAAAATTCATTAAGTTTTATAAAAAAGCTGCCAAATTATATTAACTTTACTTACGCAAATAAAAAAGTGAGTGTTGTTCACGGATCATTTTTTAACGTGTCAGAATTTATTTATAAATCTACAGATTGGGATGTTAAAAGCCCTAATTTTAAAGCTACAAATAGTAATGTAATAATTTCTGGACATTGTGGTTTGCCTTTTAATCATCAGCAAGAAAATAAAATTTGGTTAAACCCTGGTGTTATAGGTATGCCTGCAAATGATGGTAATTCTTCTGTTTGGTATGCAATTTTAGATGATGCAAATAATCAGTTTAATTTTACGCACAAAACGTTAACTTATAACTATAAATTAACAAGTAAATTAATGCAAAATGGGGTGTTGCCAGAAGAATATTCTAGAACAATTGTTACAGGAATTTGGGATAATACAGAAATTTTACCAGCCATAGAAAGCGGTTTACAAGGTTTTGGAATTCAATTATAATCTTATATGAAAAAAATAGTTTTACTTTTCTTAGTAATAAGCTCAGCAACTTTTGGGCAGAAAAAATTAGATAAATTACTTGAAAAATGGAATACTAGAAATGTACCATACATGTCTGTAGAAACTTTGGCTTTACCAAAAACGGATGCAATTTTATTGGATGCTAGAGAAGAAAAAGAGTATAAAGTAAGTCATTTAGAAAATGCAATTTGTGTTGGTTACGATAATTTTAAACTAAAAGAAACTATTGCAAAATTGCCAGAAGATAAAAAAGCAAAAATTGTCGTGTATTGCTCTTTAGGTATTCGTTCAGAAACAGTAGCGCACAAATTAATTCAGGCAGGTTATACCAATGTTTATAATTTGTATGGTGGAATTTTCGAATGGAAAAATGCCGATTTTCAAGTAATAGATACTTTAGGAAATAACACAGAAAAAGTACATACTTTTAATAAAAACTGGAGCAAGTGGCTAAAAAAAGGAGAGAAAGTTTATGAGTAAAAACTTGCTATTAATATTTACAAGAAACCCAGAATTAGGTAAAGCAAAAACACGTTTAGCAAAAACGGTTGGAGATGAAACTGCCTTAGAAATCTATAAATTCTTACTCCAAAAAACCAGAGATGTTTCATTGCAAGTAAATGCAGATAAAGCTGTTTATTATTCTGTTAAAGTTAGAGAAAATGACATTTGGGATGCTAAAATTTATCAAAAGCATCAACAATTTGGTGAAGATTTAGGAATTAGAATGTTAAACGCTTTTAAAAATGGGTTTGATTTAGGTTACGAAAAAGTAATGATTATTGGTAGTGATTTGTACAATTTATCATCAGAAAATATTGATAATGCTTTTCTTCAATTAGATAATAATGATGTAGTTATTGGGCCTGCAGAAGATGGTGGTTATTATCTTTTAGGGATGAATGCATTACAAGAAAAAGTATTCAAAAATAAAAGTTGGGGAACAGAAACTGTAAGAAAAGATACATTATTAGATTTAAAAAATAAAAAAGTGAAATTATTAGCATTTAAAAACGACATAGATGTATATGAGGATATTATTGATATCCCAGAAATTATGTCAAAGTTTATAAATGTTAAATAATCTCTTATGAAAAAACTATTACTTATTACTTTTTTAAGTCTTTCTTACCTACAAATTAATGCACAATGTGCAGAAACTTTAATGGGTTTTGGTAACAATCCAGACCAAGATTCTTATAATGTTGTTGGTGATGTGACTCTTATTTTAAATACAAATAATACAATTACATTAAATTTAGGAAGTAATTTTAGAACAGCTCCTGGGCCAGATGTTAGAGCTTTTTTGGTAGATTCCAATGGTATTTCTGATGATGTTTTAGCTACAACCTTAATAGCAAATTTAAACCATTTCGAAATTGGTTTAACACAAGCTTCAGGCAGACAGAGTTTTACAGTTGCTATACCTAATGGTAAAAATATAGCTGATTTTGATAAAGTATTTTTCTATTGTTTAGATTTCGATCATTTTTGGGATTTAGGAACTTTTACCTCTTTTTCATCAAATAATTGCTCAGTTTTAAATATTGATGAGGTTAAAATTGATAAAATATCTTTTTACCCAAATCCAGCAAAAAACAAGATTCAACTCTCAAATATTGATGCTGTTTCTGTTGAAATACGTATTTTTAATGTTTTAGGAAAACAAGTTTTTCATCAATCTAAAATCACAAATAATAGCATAGATATTTCTTCTTTTAACAAAGGGATTTATTTGGCTAAAATTAATGTTGATGGTAAAACGAAAACACAAAAATTAGTGATACAATAAAAACGTCATTGAGAAAGAAGAACGAATGAAGCAATCTGTTATTTAAAAAGAGATTGCTTTGTAAACTCTCAATGATAAATTAATATAATATGACCAAACAAAATCAATTAAAAGAAACCATCCATTTTTTAACTCAAAAAGGATTAGCAAATCCAGAAATAGGGATTGTTTTAGGAACAGGATTAGGTAAATTAGTTGATGAAATTTCTATAGAAATAGAAATTGCGTATAAAGATATTCCGAATTTTCCAGTGGCAACTGTAGAGTTTCATTCTGGTAAATTAATTTACGGAGAATTATCAGGCAAAAAAGTACTTGTAATGTCTGGTCGTTTTCATTTATATGAAGGTTATACTCCTTGGGAAGTTACTTACGGAATTAGAACAATGCACGGTCTAGGAATCAAAAATTTGCTAATTTCTAATGCTGCAGGTGCAATTAATTTATCTTACAAAAAAGGCGATTTAATGTTGATAGAAGATCATATAAACTTACAAGGTCAATCTCCATTAGCATTTAAAGGGGCAAATACTTTTGGTAATATTTTTGCAGATATGTTAGCACCATATTCAAAAGAAATCAACTCAAAAATCATTGAAGTAGCAAAAACAGAAAATATTCTTTTACATCAAGGAACTTATGCAAGTGTATTAGGTCCTCAATTAGAAACTAGGGCAGAATATAGAATGTTACAAATTTTAGAAGCTGACGCTGTTGGTATGAGTACAGTTCCAGAAGTAATTGTTGCCAAACAACTAAATTTACCTTGTGCTGCAATTTCTGTGTTAACTGATGAATGTGATCCTAAAAACTTACAACCTGTAGATATTGCAGAAATCATAGCTATTGCTGGTGAAGCTGAACCAAAAATGATTACTTTGTTTAAGGGAGTTATTAAGGTTTTATAATAAATTAGACTTTTCAGGTTTTCAAAATCTGAAATGGCTACATTTTATAATTGTAAGAAATGAACAAATACTTAGACATTATAAAAAACTCGTATTCCAGTTATTGGAATTACCTTAAAAATTCGGTTTTAATGGAACTGAATTGGGAGAATTATTTCTACGGATTAATTATAATTTCATTAATAGTTTGGGGTTTAGAAGCCATTTTTCCTTGGCGAAAAAATCAATCACTATTCAGAAAAGATTTTTGGTTAGATACGTTTTATATGTTCTTTAATTTCTTTCTTTTAAACTTAATTGTGCTTATTGCCTTGTCTAATTCAGCATCAGAATTGTTTAATGATGTTTTGGGAGTTGTAGGTTTATCAATAGCTAATTTTCAACTTTTAGAATTGAATGAATTGCCTTTTCTATCTAGAATATTTATCTTTTTTATTGTGGTAGATTTTGTACAATGGTGGACACACAGGTTGCTGCATAGCGTAGAATTTCTTTGGAATTTTCACAAAGTACATCATTCTGTAAAACAAATGGGTTTCGCTGCTCATTTGCGATATCATTGGATGGAACCTGTGGTTTACAACTCTTTAAAATACATTCCTTTAGCAATTATTGGTGGGTTTTCTGCACAAGATGTAGCTTTTGTACATTTTTTTAACATCACTATTGGGCATTTAAATCATGCAAATATCAATTGGGATTATGGTTGGTTAAAGTATATTTTGAACAACCCAAAAATGCACATTTGGCATCATTCTAGAGAATTGCCAGAAGAACGTAAGTTTGGTGTAAATTTCGGAATTACACTAAGTATTTGGGATTATATTTTTAAAACCAATTACATACCACATTCTGGTAGAGATATTGAGTTGGGTTTTGAGGGTGATGAGAATTTTCCTAAAGGATTTATTCAGCAAGAAATGTATCCTTTAGGTAAAAAAGATTAAACTTTGTATGATAACTTTTTGGCTTTGAAACTTTGTTACGTTCAAACTTTGTAACAAATATTAACCCAAATGAATCATTGCAAAAACGGCATAATTAATCATATCTTGGTAATTAGCATCAATACCTTCAGAAACTAAAGTTTTTCCTTTATTATCTTCAATTTGTTTTACACGTAAAAGCTTTTGTAAAATTAAATCTGTTAAGCTAGAAACACGCATATCTCTCCAAGCTTCACCATAATCATGATTTTTATTTAGCATCAATTCTTTGGTGATTTTAGCATGCTTATCATATAAAATTGTAGCCTCTTCTGTGATTAAATCTGGGTTATCTACAACCCCTTTTTCTAACTGAACTAAAGCCATAATCGAGTAATTGATAATCCCAATAAATTCAGATTTTTCGCCTTCATCTACTTTGCGAACCTCATTTTCTTGTAGTTGACGAATTCTTTGGGCTTTAATAAAGATTTGGTCTGTTAAAGATGGCAAACGTAAAATACGCCAAGCAGAACCATAATCAGACATTTTTTTAATGAATAAACTTCTGCAATTTTCAATTACTGCATCATATTGTTTTGAGGTGTCTTGCATTTTTGTAAAAAAGTATTTTTTCAAAAGTAGTAAATCTTATAGCCTTTTCATTTATTTTTACAATGAAATTATCAAACGCTTATCATGAAAAGAATTGTTGTGTTTTGTGGCTCAAGTTTAGGTTTTAATCCTATTTATAAAAATGCAGCCAAAGAATTGGGTAACTATTTTGTAAATCATAACATTGGCTTGGTTTATGGTGGAGGTAAATTAGGGTTGATGGGTGTTATTGCTGATGAAATTCTGGCTAAAAAAGGAGAAGTTATTGGTGTAATTCCTAAGATTTTAGAAAAAGAAGAAGTAATTCATCCAGAAGTAGAAGAAATGATAGTTTGTAAAAATATGAGCGAACGCAAAGTTATTATGAGTAAATTAATTGATGCTTATATTACGCTTCCAGGAGGTTTTGGCACTTTAGATGAGTTGTTTGAAGCCTTAACTTTAGGCCAATTACAAATAGAACAAAAACCTGTAGGTCTTTTAAATATTAATGGTTTTTTTGATGCACTTGTTTTGCAATTAGATAAAATGGTAGAAGAAGGTTATTTAAAAGAAGCAAATAGAAAAATGTTAATTATTGGTGATTCTGTAGATGATTTAATGCAAAAGATAAATGCCTATAAAGCACCAAAACGTAGTGATATTATAAATAAAGTAGTCAAATAAAATGACCATAAACTGCAAAGGAAATTTAGTAGATTTATCATCGCCAAAAGTGATGGGGATTTTAAATATAACTCCAGATTCTTTTTTTGATGGAGGTAAATACAAAGACGAAATAGCAATTTTAAATCAGGTTGATAAAATGTTAGCAGAAGGTGCTACTTTTATTGATGTTGGTGCATATTCTTCTAGACCCGGAGCTGCTCATATTTCTGAAACAGAAGAGATGCAAAGAATAATTCCTGTTATTGATTTGCTGATAAAAAATTACCCAGAAATTATAATTTCTGTGGATACATTTAGAAGTAAAGTTGCTGAAGCTACTGTAAATTCTGGAGCAGCAATAATTAATGATATTTCTGGTGGAACTATGGATGATAAAATGTTTGGTACAGTTGCCAATTTGCAAGTTCCTTATATTTTAATGCACATTTTAGGTACACCACAAAATATGCAGCAAAATCCTGTTTATGAAGATGTAACTAAAGAAATTATTTCGTTTTTTGCAAAACAAATATTCGAATTGCATCAACTAAAATTAAATGATGTTATTATTGATGTTGGCTTCGGATTTGGAAAAACCATTGCTCATAATTTTAAAATTTTAAGTAATTTAGAACTTTTTAAAAGTTTAGATGCACCAATTTTAGCAGGAATTTCAAGAAAATCGATGTTATATAAAACCTTAGATATTTCTGCACAAGAAGCTTTAAATGCAACCACTTCCGCAAACACAATTGCTTTATTAAATGGGGCAAATATTTTACGTGTGCACGATGTAAAAGAAGCTGTAGAAGCTGTAAAAATTGTTGAACAACTAAAATAAGTTAAATAGTAAACTATAATTTTAATTTTTTACAAAAATTGTTTTAAAATGAATGAAAGCTTAGAAAATTTACCACTTTATATTAAGGCTGAACAAATTAATGAATTGGTTAGCAAGGTAGCTGATTTAATTGAAGAATGTGATGAAGATGCTGATGCAGAAAAAAAAATGATGCAGTACTTTAAAGAATACTTAACAAATAGTTCAAGGTTGATACCCGCAAAAATAGCTGGTGTTTATGATGAAGAAATATTGTATGATATTAAAATGGAAACTGCTACTATTATTCGAAGAGAAGCTCGTTATATTTTAGCATATACAACTAGTTTAAAAGAGTTAAGTTTTAAAGATGTTGATTATTTAAAACTTATTAGAGATGAAATTGAAGAATTTAGAATACTATTTGCAGAGTGGGTCAAGACATTTAATAAGCAGAATTATAAAATTGATGGATGGGGTTTATTTAATCCTCCAGGCGTAAATATTGATGATTATGATATTGAAGACGATTTACCATTCGATAATCCGTTTGATGATGATGACTTTTAAAAAAATAATAATCTAGTGATTTCTCCACAAGGTTAAAATGACAGAAAAAAAAGACTCCCAAAATGAGAGTCTTTAAGTTTTTAATAAAGAAATAAAATTACAAAGCTTTTAACCAAGCATCTCTTAATTTTTTCTTCGGATCAGATTCTGGTAATTCTTCAATTACTAAATTTTCGATTTCAGTAGTACCTTTTACAAAATCGCTTTCTAGTTTTAGAGTTTCTCCATTTCTAATTACTTCAAAAGTAATTTTGTCTCCTGCTTTCCATTGTATAGATTGTCCTATAAAAGTTCTTATGTTTTGCAAGTTTACATCAGTACCATTTACCGATTTTAAAACATCACCAGATTTTACACCCAAAGCTGCTAAAGCCGTGTTTTTTCTATTGGTAAAAAAGATTTCTTGTTTTTGATTAGCTGAGATAAAAATTTGTCTGTTACTGTCTAAAAAGTAACCAGCATCAATGTTTTCTTTTTTCTTAACAATACCAACTTTGGCTAACAAAGCATCGTAATCAATAGCAATATTTCCTGTTAAATGCTTATCGAAAAAAGTGCCAATAGAAGGATAGGTCATGGCTACAATTTCATCTAAAATTTCATCATCTTTAAAAGGTTTATTCTGTCCGAATTTATTCGATAAATCTTTCATTAAATCACGAACTCCGTATTTACCTTCACTTTCTTCGCGCAATAAAATATCTAAAGACATCCCAATTAAAGCTCCTTTTTGATATACATTTCCATAGTTTTTGGCATATTTATCCTCTAAAATGTTTTCACTCATTTTAGTAAAAGACATAGTATCATTATAACGCATAGAGCTCGCAATTTTCCCTTTCATTTCATCAATAAATTCTTGCTCAGAAATTAAGCCTTGGTTTACTTGAAACAAGTTGGCAAAATATTCAGTAATTCCTTCGTACATCCACAAATGTTGAGACATATTTGGCGTGTTAAAATCAAAAGAATGTATTTCTTCAGAATGTACAGACAATGGAGTTACAATATGAAAAAACTCGTGAGAAACAGTTCCATTAATCATTCCATTTGTCAATTGTTCTTTGCTATACGTTTCTGGAAATACTACTGTTGTAGACGATAAATGCTCTAAAGCACCAAAACTTTGCCATTTATATACTTTTGGGTCGAATAAATACACTAGAATATTGTATTCGTTCGTTGTAGAAAAACCTTCTAAGAAATTGGTTTGTGCTTCAACCATTTTCTTTAAATCAGCTTCCATGTCTTTAGCATTATGTATATTATTTGGCGAATACACAGCCAAAGAAACAGCAACACCATTTACTGTAAAGTTTACCGTGTTTAAAGGTGCATACATAATTGGGTTGTCTGATATTTCATCATATCTAGAAGCATAAAATACATCTTTTGTGTTGTCTTCTTTAGTAATGTTTTTATTGATTAAAGAAGAAGTTTCATACAAATTCTCTGGATGATTTATGGTTAAATTATAAGGCATTTCTTTGTTGCCTTTAAAATAACCCACAAAACCTGGTAAGTTTAAAAAGAAATTTTTGTCAGCTTCAATATTGGTTCCTGCCATTACATAAATGCCGTGTTTTTTTTCAGAGTCGAAAGTGTCATCTACCCAATAAGAAATTTTGTCTAGTTTTTGAGCTTCATTAATTTGCCAAGAATTTGGGTCTAATTTACTTACAGTAAGTTCGTTTCCATCATAATCAAAGGCTTTTAAATCAGAAACAAATTGGCCATAATCACTCATTGCATAAGTACCTGGTACAATTGCAGGAATTTGGTATACGATAGATCTTTGGTTTATTTTACTTGGGTTTACTTCTACTTTTATTTTATCATCAACAATATTGTTCAAGTCCATAGAAACCTGAATCGTGTTGTCTTTTTTGTTGATGTTAGAAGTTGCACAACTGCCTAAAAATGCAATAGTAATTGCAAAAAATAGTATTTTTTTCATTTATAAAGTTTATAGATTCTTACAAAAGTATTAGATTTCTTATGTATTTAGTCACTTATTTAACAAAAATTTTGGCAACTTGTAATTTATAAAAGAAAGCATATCGTAATCCATTTTAAAACCCGTATTTTTGCAAAATATGCAAGAAACGAATAGACATCAATTAACAGACTGGTTACCAACTACAAACAAGGAAGTAAAAATCCGTGGTTGGGAACAATTGGACGTTATTTTATTTAGTGGAGATGCTTATGTAGATCATCCATCATTTGGGCCAGCCGTAATTGGACGAATTTTAGAAAGTTATGGATTAAAAGTGGCAATTGTACCACAACCAAGTGTAAATGATAATCTGCAAGATTTTGAGAAACTAGGCAAGCCAAGATTGTTTTTTGCAGCAACTGGTGGTTGTATGGATCCTATGGTTTCAAATTACACAGCTAGTAAAAAAAGAAGAGATAAAGACGCTTATACACCCAATGGAGATAAGGGTTTTAGACCAGATTATGCAACTTCTGTATATTCTAAAATATTAAAAGAAAAATTTCCTGATGTGCCTGTTTTAATTGGCGGTATTGAAGCTTCTTTAAGACGTGTAACGCATTATGATTATTGGTCTGATAAGCTGTTGCCAACTATTTTAGAAACTTCTAAAGCAGATATGTTGGTATATGGTATGGGAGAACAACCTTTGCGTGAAATTGTAGAATTATTGCAAAAAGGTGTGCCCTTTTCGAGTTTAAAAAACATTAAACAAACAGCTGTTTTAATTGATGAAAAACAAGAGAAAATTCCTGTAATTAATGATTGGGAAGATGTTACTATTAATTCTCATAAAGCTTGTTTAGCTGATAAAAAGACTTTTGCTTCTAACTTTAAAACGATTGAACAAGAATCGAATAAACTTAAAGCGAGAAGAATTCTACAAGAGGTTGAAGGAAAAATGTTGGTGATTAATCCACCTTTTCCTACAATGACAGAAAAAGAAATTGATGGTTCTTTTGATTTGCCTTTTACACGTTTACCACATCCAAAATATAACAAAAGAGGACCCATACCTGCTTTTGAAATGATAAAATTTTCTATCAATATTCATAGAGGATGTTTTGGTGGATGTAGTTTTTGTACCATTTCTGCACATCAAGGAAAATTTATTGCAAGTAGAAGTCAAGAATCGGTTTTAAAAGAAGTAGATAAGGTTGCAAATATGCCCGATTTTAAAGGTTATTTGTCTGATATTGGTGGGCCTTCTGCAAATATGTATCAGATGAAAGGTAAAGTGCAATCTATTTGCGATAAATGTGTTGCACCTTCTTGTATATCGCCTGTAATCTGTTCTAATTTAGATACGTCTCACAAACCATTAACAGAGTTATATCAAGCTGTAGATAAACATCCGAAGATAAAAAAGTCATTTATTGGTAGTGGAATTCGACACGATATGTTAGTGCCAGAATTCAATAAAAATGCAGATCCAAAAGAATTAGATGCATACACAGAAGAGGTTATGACCAAACACGTTTCTGGACGATTGAAAGTTGCTCCAGAGCATACTTCTGACCCAGTTTTAAAGTTGATGCGTAAGCCTTCTTTTACTTATTTTCATAAGTTTAAAGAGCGTTTTGACAGAATAAATATCAAGAAGAAATTGAACCTACAATTGATTCCTTATTTTATTTCTAGTCACCCAGCAAGTGAAGTGGAAGATATGGCAAACTTGGCTGCTGAAACCAAAAATATGGGCTTTCAGTTAGAGCAAGTGCAAGGTTTTACACCCACTCCAATGACGGTTGCTACTGTAATTTATTATTCTGGTTATCATCCTTATACTTTAAAACCAACCAAAACTCCGAAGACAAAAAAGGAGAAAGAAGATCAGCATAAATTTTTCTTTTGGTATAAAAAAGAAAATAAAGATTGGATTAAAAACACTTTAAATAAAGTGGGTAGACAAGATTTGCTAAAAGTACTTTTACCAGAAACCAATTCTTGGCAAAAGAACAAAAAAGCAAAAACTGCTAAAAACACTTTTGATGATGCTGTGCCTTTTAACAGAAGAAAGAAAAAAGTAACTAGAAGTTCTTCTAAAAAGAGAAGGAGGTAAAATACCTTATTCTTTTACCTCTGTGTAGCCTGGTAAACCATGTAAACATTTTATTATTTGGTTTCCTCCAGGTTCACCTGCGTGATAATGATAACCTCTTTCATCATCAAAATGCCCTCCACATTCGTCTAAATCTGTAGGTTTATTTCCGTTTTTATCTAACAAAGCGTAAATTCCAAAACCATCTATAGCATAACCAATTAGTTCTGAATGCGAATTGGCTTGTTCAATAGCTTTTGTAGAACCAGTAACTGCATGATAATGATAACCTCCATGAGGATTTACATGGCCTCCATGATCGTCTAAAGGTGCAATTGTATGTGCTGCTAAAATTGCGTGAGTTGGTGCAGGTGGATCGTATTTTACACCATTAAAGGCAACTCCAATTCCACCTCTTCCAAAACTTTGTGTGTTGTTTAAATAAGTAGGAGTTACAGGTATTGTATACGTAGTTACTTGGTCTTTAAAATATTCTGGTAAACATTCTACACAATAATTATTATATTCTTCAGCTACATCTGGTTTTGCAGCAGCTAAACAACCTTCTTCTGTATCTGTAACCCTAATTGTACCATCTTCTCTATACACTTTCCATTTATCATCACTATAAAATTCATCTAGATTTGCTATAAAATGCCCAGAAACATCATAAACTTTATCATCTTTAAACCAAATACCAGCTTTTTCCATTCCATCATCTATATGTCTTGGACACCAAGGACCCATTTGATGTTCTGTAGCCAGAGAATTGGTTTTAAAAACATAACAAAGAGTTTCAATTCCGTTTAAATTGATGGTTTTTTTCTCAATATCACCAATAATGTTTTCTGAAATAAAATAATTTGTATTTACAGGTACTACTTTTACTGTTGTATTAATTTCTGCTGATAAATCAGTTGGTGTGTTTTCTCTTCTTGGTGGTCTATTTTCTTGATTTTTTAGTGCAGATGAAAGTTCATCAGTAGATAAAAAACCATCAGAATTAGTATCAATTTTTGAAAAATCATCAGCTAATGGACCACTTGTTTCATTTTCAGATAACTTACCATCTTTATTACTGTCCATTTCAGTAATTAGTTGAGTAACACTTGGTCTTCCTTCTCTTTGTTCTTCTTGTTGGTTTTCGTTTTTATTTGAAGATTTACAAGTAATAAAAAGTAAAACGGACAAAATTATATATGCAATATTTTTCATAATCAGTTTCTTGTTTTAGAATGATGAGTTATCGTTAATTTTTATAAAAATAACTTTTAGAATTTATAACTTTAGATTCTTAATCAGGAAAAAACTTGCGGTAAAAGTTAAAAATTACTCAGGTAAAACCGTTAAATGAATTTTTAGAATACTTTCGTTTACATAATCAGCATCAGCAGTAAAAGCTTTTACAATTAGCATGGTGTTTTGACCAATAAATTCTTTATCTATTTTAAAGTTAAATCTATTAGAATCTTGTTTTATCTTTAATTTACCTGCAAAATGTGCTATTTGATATTCAATTTTTCTGTCTTTAGGATCATTTGCTTCTACTAATAATTCGTAATCATCACCAACTTTTAAAACTGGTTTTTTCTTATTTGTAGTATCAGATTTAGACCAAGAAGTACCTAAATTATCAGAAATTTTTTTGATAGAGATAAAATAATCATCTACTAAATTTTCTTTATTGTTATAGATAGTAATGGCATTTTTTAAATCCATTACAATACCAGAAAGTAAATTCTCTTGACTTTGTATCAAGTTATTTCCACTATTGATTGTTTTTCTGAATTGCCCAACTTCTTTAAAAAATACTTGAAACCTTTTTTTATCGAATAAAATAGGCAAGAATTCTTTCCAGTTTTCTTCAATAACTAAAGCTAAGTCTTCGAAATCAGCATAAAAGATGATTCTTTTTTCAAACAAAAAGCCATCATTTTTGTTTTTTGCATTGGTTCTTTTTGCAAACCATTTTTCTGATATTTCTTTAGAAATATTATAATCGCTTTTATCTTCATCACCAAGAACATCAATAATTAATTGCCTTAACGTATTTTCATATTGTAGAGTCATGTAATAAAATTGAATTTTTAAGAAAAATAATCAGTTAAAACAAATATACAAAAAGGCTTTTATTTTTCTACAGCAATCATCATATGAGGACTAAAAGGTAACAAATATTCATCATTCTGTGTAAGATGTTGTAAGGCTTTTAAAGTTTTCGATTTCTTTTTATCGAGCATATTTGCAAAGTATTCATTGTCTAGCCAAATCATTCCTTCTACAGCAAATAAGTTAATGAATTTTAATTCTTGTTCTAGAAATTCAGCTTTTAAATCTTGTGGTTTATGATAAAATGCATCTGCCAATAAAAAAGGAAAATCTTTTGGTGCATTATGAATTCCTGAGGTTAATTCTTCTTTACACATTTCAAAAAATGAGTTAGCGTGAATCATTCCGTTCATTAAACCTACAACAGTAGAGGCAGTTGCGTTTATGGCAAAACCTAAAACAATTCCGCCTTTTTTTAATACACGTTTTGCTTCAAGTATGGTTGCTATTCTATCTTCTCTTTTTTGCAAATGATACAAAGGCCCATGTAAAATAACCAAATCTGCAGTATCATTTTTATAAGGTAATTTCTGAGCAATTCCTTTGGTAACCGAAAATGGATTTTTTAGTTTTTTTGCTCTTTTTTCGGCTAATTTTATATGTTTTGCAACAGGTTCTATTAAGTGTACTTTATGATTTTGTTGCGCTAACCATTCTGAGTATTTTCCTGTTCCACCACCAACATCAATTATAGTAATATTTGGTTTAGAAATGTGCTGTTTTATAAGTTCTTTAATACGTTCAAACTCAAAAATACCCATTCCTTTTTCTAGGCGAGTTTCTTCTGAAGCTTTGTTGTAAAAGTCTTCGAGTTCTTTATTGATAAGTGATTTGCTTTTCATCAAAAAAAATAAAAATCAAATGTAAACTAATATTTTGAATGTTAAATAAAACAACCGTTCGCAATTAATTATTATTTTAGTGCAACTAACCTATTGCAGTCTTATGAAATCTATCAAACACCTTTTTGCTTTTCTATTTACTTTTGTTTTATTCCAAAATTTAGTGGCCCAAGATTATTATTTTAAAGATAAAGCCCCTTTTAATTCCGAAATTCCTACTCCAGAAGAATTTTTAGGATATGAAATAGGAGAACACCATACAAGGCACGATTTAATTGTGGCTTATTTAACAAAGTTAGCAGAGGTTTCTGACAGAGCATCCATAGAAATTTATGGTAAAACCCATGAAAAAAGAAAATTAGTAATGTTTGCGGTTTCTTTACCAAAAAACTTACAAAATTTAGCAACAATAAAATCTGAACATTTAAAATTTGTTGATACAGAGACCAATGTTAAAAATTATGATGATGTACCTGTAATTATTCAATTAGGGTATAATGTGCATGGAAATGAGCCTTCGAGTTCTGAAGCAGCTTTACTTGCAGCATATACTTTGGTGGCTTCTAATAATCCAGAAGTATTAAATTATTTAGAAAAGTCAGTTATTTTTATAGATCCAACAATTAATCCTGATGGAAGAGATAGACACACACAATGGGCGAATCAATATCAAGCAAAAAATTTGGTTTCAGATAATGTAGATGCAGAGCATACAGAAGGTTGGCCAAGAGGAAGAACAAATCATTATTGGTTCGATTTAAATAGAGATTGGTTATTGGCTGTACATCCAGAGAGTAAATCAAAATTAAAATGGATGCATTCTTGGTATCCAAATGTGGTGACTGATTTTCATGAAATGGGTACAAATAGTCATCACTTTTTTGAGCCTATGAAACCAATAGGTTCTTGGGATCCTATTATGCCAAAAGAAAATTACGAAGATTTAAACAACTTATTTGCAAAGTATTTTGTTAAGGCTTTAGATGATGTGGGTTCTTTATATTATACCAAAGAATCTTTTGATGGTACATATCCTGGTTATGGTTCTTCTTATCCAGATTTACAAGGTGGTTTAGCTTTATTGTTTGAGCAAGCTAGTTCTAGAGGTCATGTTCAAGATACAGATTATGGTAAAATTACGTTTTCGTTTACCATCAGAAATCAATACATATCTACGTTTGCAACCATAAAAGCAGCTGTAGAAAACAAAGCTTTTTTAAGAAAATATCAACAAGATTTTTTTAAATCTGCAGTTACCCAAAAAGCAAAATCTGGTTTGGCTGGCTACGAGTTTCAAGAAAAATATGATAAAAACAGAGCCAAAGATTTTATAGAACAATTGTTAACGCATAAAATTAAAGTGTACAAAAATGGAGATACTTACACTGTGCCTTTAAAACAGCCACAACATAGAATGGTGCAAACCATGTTTGAGACTTATAGCAAGTATAGAGATAGTGTTTTTTATGATGCTTCAGCTTGGAGTTTAGCCAATTTTTACAATATAAAATACCAAGGTAAAAAATCGGTAAGTTTAGGAGAAGAAATTACAAATACAGAAAATTTAGTTCAAAATCAAAAAATAATAAAATCAAATTATGCTTATATGATTGATTGGGATGATTACAATACACCAGCAGCATTATATTATTTGCAAACCAAAGGATTAACTGTTGCTTCTGCTTTTAAACCATTTTCGATTACCACATCAGATGGTGATAAAAGTTTTAATTATGGTAGTTTATTGATTCCTGTAAATAAACAAAAAAAATCTACTGAAGAAGTTTTCAAGATTATAGCTGAAGCACAAGAAAAATTTGAAATTCCTGTTTTTGGAACAAACAGCGGATTTAGTTTAAAAGGAATTGATTTAGGGAGTAATAATTTTAGAGTTTTAGAAAAACCTAAAGTAGCTTTATTAATTGGAGAAGGAACTAATTCTTACGAAGCTGGTGAGGTTTGGCATTTATTAGATACTAGAATTCATATGCCAATTACTAAAATTAGAATGAGCAATTACAGAAGAGCCAATTTAGATAAATACAATACTTTGGTGATGGTTTCTGGAAGTTATAATGAGTTAGATTCCATCCAAAGAAATAAATTAAAAGATTGGGCAGCCAAAGGAAATACTTTAATTACAATTGCTGGTGGTTCTAAATGGTTGATTGATAAAAAAATGGTGAAAGAAAGTTTAACCAAAAAACCAAAGTCTAAAGAGAAAGACAAAAAAGAAACCAAAAGAATGCCTTATGTAGATGCTTCTGAAAATGCTGGAAAAGAAAGAGTAGGAGGTGCTATTTTTGAGGTAGATTTAGATGTAACTCATCCTTTAGGATTTGGATACAGATCCTCTAAATTGCCAGTGTATAAAAACAATATGGTGTTTTTGGCCCCAAGCAAAAGTGCTTATGCAACAGTTGCTAAATATTCTAAAAATCCACATATAGATGGCTTTGTATCTAAAAATAACTTAGATAATTTTATTAAACCTTCTGCTTCTTTATTAGTAAGTCCTTTAGGTAGAGGTAGAGCAATATTATTTGCTGATAATCCTAATTTTAGAGGTGCTTGGTATGGAACAAACAAACTTTTTTTAAATGCTTTGTTTTTTGGTGCTGAAATTAGAGTGCCTAGATAATAATAAGTGGTATTATTTGTACAAAAAAAGAGCGTTCGTAATACGAACGCTCTTTTTTATTTTAGAATATTTAGCTTTATGCTTTTAAATATTTATTAAAGAAATCAATAGTTCTTTTCCAAGATAAATCTGCAGCTTCTTTATCAAATCTTGGTGTGGTATTGTTGTGAAATCCGTGGTTTGCATTCGGATAAAAATGAGCTGTATGCTCTATTTTATTCGCTTTTAAAACTTTCTCAAAAGCTGGCCAACCCGCATTTACTCTTTTGTCTAATTCACCATATTGTAATAATAATGGTGCTTTTATTTGTGCAGCCATTCCATCATCAGGTTGTCTACCATAATAAGGTACTGCAGCACCTAAATCTGATACTTGCACAGCCATCATATTAGAAATCCAACCACCAAAACAAAAACCAACAACACCTACTTTACCAGTACAATTTTTATGATTTTTCACATAATTATAAGCAGCAATAAAGTCTTCTAGCATTTCTAAACGATCTCTTTTTCTTTGCATTGCTCTACCTTCATCATCATTACCTGGGTAACCACCTAAAGGTGTTAAAGCATCTGGAGCTAAAGAAATATATCCTTCTAAAGCTGTTCTTTTGCCTACATCTTTTATATAAGGATTTAAACCTCGATTTTCGTGAACAACAATAACTCCTGGAAGTTTACCTTTAGTTTCTGCTGGCATAGAAAGTAAACCATCAATTTTTAATCCGCCTTTAGGCGAATCATAAGTAATCATTTTAGAATCTATTCTTGGATCATCATCTTGAACTATAATAGAATCGATATAATTTGGAGAAACAAAACTCAGCAAAGCAGGCAAAGTAATAGCGCCAACTGCGTATAAAGAAAGTTTTTCTAAAAATTGTTTTCTTGTAAGTTTATTGTGTGCGTAATCATCATACAAATCAAATACTTCTTGACTTATATCTTCTTTTTTTAGTTCAATCATAATAGAGAATAGTTTATTAGAAATTTATCCCCCAAGATAATTAAAAATTGATGATTTATTTTGTTAAATTAATTGCAAACTTTGCAGTCTTCTTTTTCTTGAATTTCGCCAACTAAATTGCCTTTTTCATTCATTACAAAACCACAACAATCCATAAAACCTTGTGCAATTAATTTTCTTGCTCGTTGAATTTGCGATTTTGTTGTAGGTAAACTTTGTTTTAATTGATGTGCAACTTCTTGTTGTTTTAATCCTTTGATGTCTGATAAAAACAAAGGATCTCTATATTTTTTAGGCAAGTGTTTTAATATACCTCGCAAGCAATCTTGTTCTGTATGTGTATTTTCTAAGATTTCAGTTTCGGCTTCAAAATTGGCAATTTCAAAGGTTTGATTTGTGCTTTTCCAATAATCTAAAATCGAATTTCTAGCCACAGTAAAACACCAAGATTTTAATTTAGTGATGTCTTTTAAAGTATGAAGTTTGGTGTGGATTTTTATAAAAGTATCCTGTAAAATATCTTCAGCAATAGTGGTATCTTTTACCTTGCTGATGATAAATCGTTTTAAATCCTGAGAATAATTTGTCCAAACTTGTTTGGTAGTCATTGTTTTTATTTTAAAAAAGTCATTTCAACTTTATAAAGAAATCTAATGTAGAAGGTTCTTTATAAAGTCGAAATAACAGTGTAAAACTAACAGTTACAATTTGTACAAGTACAGCTTGTACAAGTGCAATTTTTACAATCTCCAGTTACACAACCTTTGCAATTACAAGTACATTCGTTTTTATATTTCATAATATTTGTTTTAATGTTCATCTAATAGACAGTAAAACTTTAAAAAAGATGCATTAAATTAAAAATATTTTTTTAGTTCTTTTCTAATCGTCATTATTTTGATAGGTGAAACATCTGCACCTCCTGTATTTCCTTTAGGAACCCAAATTAATGTAAATAGGAGAGAAGCTATTAATCTAATAATTTGACCAATACTTTCTTTGATGTTTTTAGTCTTTATGCCAAAATTCAACATCCAATAATGACTAATTGTATGTCTAATTAAATGTTTCTGCCCTAAAATATGTGCATTTTCTAAATGATAAAAAGAAGCTTCAAAATTTTTTAGTTTTAAAGCCTGTTTACCTAATTTTAGTTGATGATAATATGCTGTTTTTAAATTTTGATTATCCATTTTGTTTTAAAAATAGACGAGTTATCATCAAAAAAGATGCATTATTTAGATCTTGAACCTACAAATTGATCAGATTTCACTTTAAATAATACATTAAAAGTGGTTAAACTTCCATAAATTCTGGTGATGTATTGTTGCAAATCAATTTTATCTTGATCGTCTAAGGTCTTGCTTGAGTTAATTTTTTGCTCCATAACACGAATTCGATCTCTAACCATTACAATCTTATGAAAAAACGTATCAATGGGTATTTCTTTATCAGCTAAATTAGAATCTGCTGACCTAAAAATTAAGGTTCCTTTTTTCCATCTATCTGCAATTGGTGCTATTTCTGTAACATCGCTCCATTTTTGTAATAAACTTTTGAGTGATTTTTCAACTTCGTAAAAACTAATCGTATCAACTTCATCTTCTACAGCTTCAATTACTTCAAAATCGCTGTCAATATCTATGGTTTCTAATCCGTCTTTTATAAAAGTTACCCAATAATGTTTGCTGGTAACATTGGTTACAACTCCTGTTCCATATGTTGCGTGTTCTATTCTTGAACCTATTCCTAATAATTTCATTATGTATTTAATTTTTAAGGAAAGATAAATAACTTATCAATTCTATAAAATTATTTTATTTTCAATAATTATTGAAAGTTTAGAAATAAGTTGTATATTTGATGTATGGTATTAGAAGATGCAAAATTAAAATATATTCATACTTGGGGAAGTTTAGCTACTTCTTGGGGAGTTAATAAAACAATGGCTCAAGTACATGCGTTATTATTAGTTTCTACAAAGCCTTTGTCTGCAGAAGATATTATGGAAACTTTACAGATTTCTAGAGGTAATGTAAATATGAATGTTAGAGCTTTAATTGACTGGGGAATTGTACAAAAAGAATTGGTAATTGGTGAACGAAAAGAATTTTTTGTAGCAACCAAAGATATTTGGGAATTGTTTAAACAAATCACCAAAGAACGTAAAAGAAGAGAAGTAGAGCCTGTTTTAAAAGTTTTAGCTGATTTGCAAGAAATCGAAGACGATTCTGAAGAAGCTCTAGAATTTAAAAAGGTTTTAAACGATTTATCTAAAGTAACCACAACAGTAAATAATATTTTAGACAAAACGATTAAAGCTGATGAACACTGGCTTTTATCAAACTTTACCAAAATTGTAAAAAAGTAAAAAAATTTGACTATAAACTTTCAATAAATTCTGAAAGTTTTAAAATTATAATTATGAAATATATAATTTATTTGGTTTATTTAAATCGATTTATTTTTGGAGCAACAATAATACTTTATGCAACTATATTTTTAGGGTTAATGGCTCAAATTATTTTAGGAGGTTTTCAATTACTAACAGCAATTTTTTTAATGTTCTTATATAATAGAATTAATCAGAGTAGAATTCAACAACAAATAATTTATTGGTGTTTTGTAATTGCATATGGGTTATTGTGGTTTTTAGATTTAATAAACCCTAATAGCGATTTTTACGGTTTTGTTTTTTATATTTTAATTCCTTTGAGTATTGCTGGTTTCTTTACATTTATTTTAGAATCTATAAGAGAAGAAAATGAAAACTAAGAAACTATTTACAAATTTGATTGCTTTTGTTTGGTTCATAAACGGATTTTTCTGCAAAACCTTAAATTTTACACAAAGACATCAAGAAATTGTTGGCAGAATTTTAAATGAAAAGTATTCTAGAGAAATAACTTTTACAATTGGAATTTTAGAAATTTTGATGACAATTTGGATTTTATCAGGAATTAAATCAAGGATAAACAGTATTACACAAATCGCAATTGTAATTACTATGAATGTTATAGAATTTATTATGGCAGAAGATATATTACTTTTTGGGAAATTGAATATTCTATTTGCATTGTTTTTTTGCTCAATTGTGTATTACAAAGAATTCATAATTAAAAATAAAGATTATGTTTAAAAAATTTAAAAATCACCCATTTGCAGTGGAAGCTTTTTTTGAAAGTTCTACTGTTTTAACATTTGCAGTTCCAAAAGAACAATTAGAATCTTTAATTCCTGATTGTTTAACATTAGATACTTTTCAAGATAAATGGGCATTTATAGCAATTGCAATGGTGCAAACAAAAGGCTTAAAACCTAAAGGGTTTCCTAAGTTTGTGGGAAATGATTTTTTCTTAATAGGTTATCGTGTTTGTGTGAGATATACAAACAGTAAAGGAAAAAGATTAAGAGGTTTGTACATTTTAAAATCAGAAACAGATAGCCCAAAAATGACTTTTAGAGGGAATATTTTTACACATTATAATTATACAACTACAGATATAAATGTGAAAAATGAAAATGATATTATAAATATATTTTCTAAAAAATCAGATTTTAAGATACAAGTAAACAAAACAGTAGAAGAAGTAGAATTGCCACCAAATTCGCCTTTTTTAAATTGGAAAGAAGCAAGAAAATTTGCAGGCCCTTTACCTTTTACGTTTACTTATAATAAAGGAACGAAAGAGGTTTTAATAATTGAAGGAGTAAGGCAAAACTGGAAACCAAAACCGTTAAAAGTAGAAGATTATCATTTCAATTTTTTAAATAAATTACAATTGAAAAATTGTGTTTTGGCTAATAGTTTTATCATTGAAAATATTCCATATCAATGGAAAAAAGGAAGAATAGAATTATGGAAATAAAAAGAAAAAAGTTTCAAGGAGTCTTAAATATACTAAGTTTTAACAGACATTTTTATGTAATTGGTTTAAGTGTTTTATTCTTAATAATATTAGGTTGTTTATTTTTTAATGCATCAAATTTTATAATTTGATTGATAATTACAACATTTCTGTATGGACTTTTAATGCCTTTAATTGTTTCTGCTTATGTTTATGATTTTTCAGGATATTATAATTTTAATTGGCTAAATCAATTTTCTATTTCTGATGACGAAGAAAAAACATTTGTAAATATCAATGCAGGTTTTGATGAAACAAGTTTTATCATTAAAAACAAATTTCCAAAATCAGATTTAAAAGTTTTTGATTTTTATAATTCAGAGAAACATACAGAGCCTGCAATTGTAAGAGCAAGAAAAGTAACTTTAGAATACCTTAACACTCAGCAAATAAAATATAATGCTATTCCTTTAGCAGATAATTCTGTTGATATAGTTTTTTTATTATCAGCTGTTCATGAAATAAGAAATAATAAAGAAAAATCTGAGTTTTTAAGTGAATGTAAAAGAATTTGTAAACTTAAAGGAAGGGTTATTATGGTAGAACATTTAAGGGATGTTCCAAATTTTTTTGCGTTTTCTGTTGGTTTTACACATTTTTTCTCAAATAAAGTTTGGAAACATGTTTTTAAGCAAGCAGGATTTAGATTAACAAAAGAAACCAAATTTACGCCTTTTATGTCAATTTTTAGTACAATTAATAATTAACAAATATGGAATTACAACTCAAAATTATAGGAATACTTTTATCAATCTTATCCTTTATACATCTTGGTTTTCCAAAATATTTTAATTGGAAAACAGAATTGAAATCTTTAAGTTTAATCAATAAACAAATGATGACAGTTCATACATTTTTTATAGCACTTGTTGTTTTAATGATAGGTTTACTGTGTTTAACTTCTTCAAAAGATTTAATTCAAACAGAATTTGGTAATAAAATAGCACTTGGTTTAGGTATATTTTGGAGCATTAGGTTGATTTTTCAATTGTTTGTGTATTCACCTAAACTATGGAAAGGAAAGAAATTTGAAACTGCTATGCATTTCATTTTTACGCTGTTTTGGATATATATGAGTACACTATTTTTAACTATCTATTTTCAATAAAAAACGAATTATGAACATCAATCTAAAAGAAAACTGGCAAAAAATAAGAATGCATTTTAGTAAATCTTTTGCTGTAAATATGCACGTTTCAATTGCTTCAGTTGATAAAGACAATCAACCTACAGTAACACCAATTGGCTCTCTTTTTCTGAATGATAATCAAACAGGATTTTACTTCGAAAAGTTTGCCTCCAAATTAAATGTGAATTCTAAGACCAATAAAAAAATCTGTATTTTGGCAGTGAATAGTAGTAAATTATTTTGGTTAAAATCATTATTTAAAATGAGTTTTTCTAATTATCCAGCTGTAAAATTATATGGAGAATTAGGAATAAAAAGAGAAGCTACTGAAAAAGAGTTTAGAGCTTTTCAAAGAAGAATCAGACAAACGAAAAGATTAAAAGGGAGTCAATATTTGTGGCAAGATATGAGTATGGTAAGAGAAATTACTTTTACTAAAGGAGAGAAAATTAACTTAGGAAAAATGACTAAGGAATTATAAATATTATGTAGCTAAAAAATCCGCACAAAAATTGCGCGAATTTTAATATGTATATGAAGGTATTACCTTTTACATATTCCTTCTATATTGTCCACCTACTTTAAACAAAGCATCAGTAATTTGTCCTAAAGAACACACTTTTGTAGCTTCCATTAATTTATCAAAAAGATTCTCGTTCTGAATGGCAGCTTCTTGTAAAATTCTTAATTGATGTTCAACTTCTGTTTTATGAATCGCATTCAGATTTTCTTTGGTTTTAATTTGATATTGCTTTTCTGTTTCAGTAGCACGAATCACTTCAGCAGGTAAAACTGTGGGTGATCCTTTAGAACTTAAAAACGTGTTTACGCCAATAATAGGAAAATCTCCATTGTGTTTTAAAGTTTCGTAATACAAACTTTCTTCCTGAATTTTAGAACGTTGATACATGGTTTCCATGGCACCTAAAACACCACCTCTTTCTGTAATTCTATCAAACTCTTCTAAAACTGCAGCTTCTACCAAATCTGTTAATTCTTCTATAATAAAAGCCCCTTGAATTGGGTTTTCGTTTTTTGCCAACCCTAATTCTTTATTGATGATTAATTGAATCGCCATCGCTCTTCTAACTGATTCTTCAGTAGGAGTTGTGATGGCTTCATCATAAGCATTTGTGTGTAGAGAATTACAATTATCATAAATGGCATACAAGGCTTGCAAAGTTGTTCTAATATCATTAAAATCAATTTCTTGAGCGTGTAAAGAACGTCCAGAAGTCTGAATATGATACTTCAACATTTGTGCTCTTGGATTTGCTCCGTATTTATTTTTCATCGCTTTTGCCCAAATTTTACGAGCAACCCTACCAATTACAGCATATTCAGGATCAATTCCGTTAGAAAAGAAAAACGATAAATTCGGGCCAAATTTATTGATGTCCATTCCACGACTTAAATAGTACTCCACATAAGTAAATCCGTTAGACAAAGTTAATGCTAATTGCGTAATAGGATTTGCACCAGCTTCTGCAATATGATATCCAGAAATAGAAACCGAATAAAAATTACGAACCTGTTTTTCGATGAAATATTCTTGAACATCGCCCATTAATCGCAACGCAAATTCAGTAGAAAAAATACAAGTATTTTGTGCCTGATCTTCTTTTAAAATATCAGCCTGTACTGTTCCTCTCACTTGCGCTAAAGTGTCTTTTTTTATCTGTTGATAAACTTCGGATGGTAAAACCAAGTCTCCAGTTAAACCTAAAAGTAGTAAACCTAAACCTTCATTTCCTTCTGGTAATTCTCCTTGATATTTTGGTCTTTCTATACCTTTATCATCATAAATTTCTTTAAATTTTGCTTCAACTTCAGCCTCAAGATGATGTGCTGCGATGTATTTTTCACAATTCTGATCAATGGCAGCATTCATAAAAAAACCTAACAACATTGGTGCTGGGCCATTAATAGTCATAGAAACAGAAGTCATATGATGCGTTAAATCAAAACCAGAATACAGTTTTTTAGCATCATCTAAACAACAAATAGATACACCAGCATTTCCTATTTTACCATAAATATCGGGTCTTACATCAGGATCATTTCCATACAAAGTAACAGAATCAAAAGCTGTAGAAAGTCTTTTTGCATCCATTCCTAAACTTACATAATGAAAACGTCTGTTGGTTCTTTCTGGACCACCTTCGCCTGCAAACATTCTTGTTGGGTCTTCGCCTGTTCTTTTAAACGGATACAAACCTGCTGTATATGGGAATTCTCCAGGCACGTTTTCTTGTAAATTCCAGCGTAACAAATCTCCCCAAGCTTGGTACTTAGGCAAACTAACCTTTGGTATTTTTGAGTGTGACAGCGACTTGCTGTGGGTTTCAATTTTGATTTCCTTGTCTCTAACTTTAAAACTATAAATAGGATTTTTGTAGTGCTGTACTTTTTCTTGCCAGTTTAAAATGATTTCCCAATTGTAAGGATCTAAGTCTAGTTTTACTTTTTCGAATTGCGCAAATAATAATTTGACAAATTCTTTTTCATCAGCATTAATATGTTCTAAAATGGCATCTTCATCCAATCCAGTTTTAATAATTTCTACGGATGAATTTGTGATAGATACTATAGTTTGATGAATTCCATATAATTTTTGAGTAACAATTACTTGTTCATTTACTTTTTTGTCATAATCTCTATTATCATCAGCAATTTCTGATAAATAACGAACTCTTTTTGGCGGAATTACAAATATTTTTTCAGACATTGCTGAGGTAATTTCCATAGTTGATTTTAAATCAGCTCCAGTTTTTTCGACTAATTTATCCATAATACTTTTGTACAAAGTATTCATTCCAGGGTCATTAAATTGCGATGCAATTGTACCATAAACTGGTAAATCCTCTTGATTGATATGCCACAAATTATTGTTGCGCATATATTGCTTTTTTACATCTCTTACAGCATCTAAAGCCCCTCTTTTATCAAATTTATTGATGGCAACCAAATCTGCAAAATCTAGCATATCAATTTTTTCTAATTGTGTTGCTGCACCAAATTCAGGAGTCATCACATATAACGAAGTATCAGAATGTTCAATGATTTCTGTATCAGATTGTCCAATTCCTGAAGTTTCTAAAATAATTAAATTAAATTCAGCACTTTTTAAAACTTCAATAGCTTCATTTACATGTTTAGACAATGCTAAATTAGATTGACGAGTTGCTAATGAACGCATATAGACACGAGAATTGTTAATTGCGTTCATTCTAATTCTATCCCCTAAAAGAGCACCACCAGTTTTTCTTTTTGATGGATCAACAGAAATAATTCCGATTGTTTTTTTAGGAAAATCAATTAAGAATCTGCGTACTAATTCGTCTACCAAAGAAGATTTTCCTGCACCACCAGTACCTGTAATTCCTAAAACAGGAGTAGAGGCCCCTTTTAATTTCCCCAAAGGGGAAAAAATCTGTTCGAAATCTATATGGTTATTTTCTGCGAGAGATATTAATCTAGCAATAGTGTTGACATCTTTATTTTTTAGATTTTCTAAAACTTTTTCACTTCCTAATTCTAGCAACCAACTACCATCTTCATTACAAACTTTCCCATCATTTTTTGAGTCAGATTGTAGTTCCTTCCCTTTGGGAAGGTTAGGATGGGCTTGTTCGCTTTTTTGTACCAAATCATTAATCATACCTTGTAAACCAAGAGCTCTTCCATCATCAGGAGAATAAATTCTTGTAATTCCATAATCCATTAAATCCTTAATTTCTTCAGGAAGAATTACTCCACCTCCACCACCAAAAATTTTGATGTGACCAGCACCCTTTTCTTGCAATAAATCGTACATATATTTAAAATACTCATTATGACCTCCTTGATAAGAAGTCATTGCAATAGCATTCACGTCTTCTTGAATAGCACAATTAACTACTTCTTCTACTGATCTATCATGCCCTAAATGAATAACTTCAACTCCTGTAGATTGAATAATTCTACGCATAATGTTTATAGCAGCATCATGACCATCAAAAAGTGAAGCAGCAGTTACAATACGTATTTTATGATTAGGTTTATAGGTAGATGTTTGTTTCATTCGTAATAAATGTTTAATTTATGTCTTGCAATTTAAGGAATTTTCAAAATAAAGTTTAATCTTATGAATATTTAATTATTTTATAGCTTTTATTTGTTTGATGTTCTTAGTTTGGCATATTTTTTGATAAATTATAGCTAAATTTAATCTTATGAAAACTCTAAAATTATTATCATTATCATTATTTCTATTAGTTGGGTTGTATTCTTGTAATACTGTAAAGGTGGTTACAGATTATGATACAAAGGTAGATTTTAATCAATATAAAACTTTTGCATTTTATAAAACAGGAATTGATAAAGCTGAAATTTCTAGTTTAGATAAAAAAAGAGTTTTAAGAGCAATTGAATCTGAATTGTTAGCACAAGGGTTTACAAAATCTGAAAATCCGGATATGTTAGTGAGTATTTTTACAAAATCGAGACGTAAGGTAAACGTCAATCTGAATAATACTTTTGGTTACGGTTTTGGTTGGGGATGGAATCCTTACAGGTGGAATGGTATGAACAACAATCTAAATATAAATGAATATACAGAAGGTACCTTGTTTATCGATTTTATTGATAAACAAAAGAAAGAATTAGTTTGGCAAGGTATTGGAACTGGTGCTCTAAAACTAGATAATGTAGAGAAAAAAGAAGAACGAATTAAGTTATTTGTAAAAGAAATTATTTCAAGGTTTCCACCAGAGCAAATTAAATAGTTCAAAAGAAGTTATAATAAAAAACGCTAACATTTATTTGTTAGCGTTTTTTTTGATTTATACTTAAGATTATTATTTAATCGGTTTAACCGTTTTAATAATTCTAGCAGCAATTTTGTATGGGTCTCCGTTTGAAGATGGACGACGATCTTCTAACCAACCATGGTATCCTTTTTCTACAGCGATAATTGGAATACGGATAGATGCTCCTCTATCTGAAACTCCCCAAGAGAAATCACTAATAGATGCAGTTTCGTGTAAACCAGTTAAACGTTGTTCATTGTGCTCACCATAAACTTCAATATGTTCTTTAGTTAAAGGACGGAAAGCTTCACAGATTTCTGCGTACTTTTCTTTAGAACCACATTCTCTTAAAATAGAGTTAGAGAAGTTTGCGTGCATTCCAGATCCATTCCAGTCTCCTTTAATCGGTTTTGGGTGGTATTCAATGTACCATCCATACTTTTCTGTTAAACGATCTAGTAGGTATCTAGCAATCCAAATTTCATCACCTGCTTTTTTAGCACCTTTTGCAAACAATTGAAATTCCCATTGTCCAGAAGCAACTTCTTGATTAATACCTTCAAAGTTTAATCCAGCATCAATACATAAATCAGCATGCTCTTCTACGAAATCTCTACCAAAAGTATTTTTACCACCTACAGAACAGTAGTACATTCCTTGAGGTCCTGGATAACCACCTACAGGGAAACCTAAAGGTAATTGTGTTTTAGAATCCATAATAAAGTATTCTTGCTCAAAACCAAACCAAAAATCATTATCATCATCTTCAATAGTAGCACGACCATTAGATTCGTGTGGAGTTCCATCAGCACTTAAAACCTCAGTCATTACTAAGTATCCATTAATACGAGCAGGATCTGGATAAATTGCAACAGGCTTTAAAATACAGTCAGACGCTCCTCCAGAAGCTTGCTTTGTAGATGACCCATCAAAAGACCAATTACCTAATTCTTCAACTGTTCCTTTAAAGTCTTCATGTTCTTCAACTTTGGTTTTACTTCTCATGTTCTGAGTTGGATAGTATCCATCTAACCAAATGTATTCTAATTTAATTTTTGCCATAATTATTTATTGTGTGTGATGTTAATGTTACAAAAATGGCTTTTTTTGTATTGATATCAAAAAAAAAGGGGGGTAAAAATTGAAAATGAATAAAAAATAATTTTATCCCTATTTTTTATGGGGTATATTTGTTTAAAAAATAAAAATTACCCTTTAAAAATCATATTATGTCAACAATTAGATTTTCTGCGTTGCAAGAAATATTGAATAGAAGTGCTAAAAAAGTGCAAGAAAATGAAAAAAGATCGGTTTTGTTTGGCAAAAATGTATTTAATAAACACGCAATGCAACAGTATCTTACAAGAGCTGCATACGAAAGTGTTATGAATGCGATTGAAAAAGGAACAAGAATTGACCGAAAAATAGCAGATCAAGTTGCTGTGAGTATGAAAGATTGGGCTATCTCTAAAGGTGCTACACATTATACTCATTGGTTTCAACCTTTAACAGGTGCAACAGCAGAAAAACACGATGCTTTTTTCGAATCTATAAACGGAAGTTTAGCTATAGAAAAGTTTGATGGTGAACAATTGGTTCAGCAAGAACCAGATGCTTCTAGTTTTCCAAATGGAGGAATTCGAAATACTTTCGAAGCTAGAGGTTACACAGCTTGGGACCCTACATCACCAGCATTTATTTACGAAACAACTTTGTGCATACCTACGATTTTTGTTTCTTATACAGGGGATGCTTTAGATAATAAAACACCTTTATTAAGAGCTTTACAAGCTATAGATATACACGCAACTGCAGTTTGTAAATATTTTGATAAAAATGCAACCAAAGTAAATGCAACTTTGGGGTGGGAACAAGAGTATTTTTTAATAGATGATGCACTTGCATATTCTAGACAAGACATTTTAATGACGGGTAGAACGCTTTTGGGTCATATACCCGCAAAAGGTCAGCAATTAGATGATCATTATTTTGGTAGTATACCTGCAAGAGCTATGAGTTTTATGCAAGATTTAGAGCAAGAATGTATGTTGTTGGGTATTCCTGTAAAAACAAGACATAATGAAGTTGCACCAAATCAATTTGAATTGGCACCCATTTTTGAAGAAGCAAATTTAGCAGTAGACCATAACTCTCTATTAATGGATGTGATGCATAAAGTGTCTAGACGTCATCACTTTAAAGTGCTTTTTCACGAAAAACCATTTGTAGGTATAAATGGTTCTGGTAAACATAATAATTGGTCTTTATCAACTTCAGATGGTACAAATCTGTTAAGTCCTGGTAAAACACCAATGAAAAATTTACAATTCTTAACTTTTTTTGTAAATACAATAAAAGCAGTTTACGAAAATGAAGAATTATTAAGAGCTTCTATAGCCTCTGCAAGTAATGATCATAGGTTAGGAGCCAATGAAGCACCACCTGCAATTATATCTGTTTTTATTGGTAGTCAGTTGTCTAGAGTTTTAGATGAGTTAGAAAATGTAACCATAGGTAAATTATCTCCACAAGAAAAAACAGATTTAAAACTAAATATTATTGGTAAAATACCAGTAATTTTATTAGACAATACAGATAGAAATAGAACTTCGGCTTTTGCTTTTACAGGTAATAAATTCGAGTTTAGAGCAGTAGGTTCATCAGCCAATTGTGCAATACCAATGACAGTTTTAAACACTATTGTTGCAAAACAATTAAAAGAATTTAAAATTGAAGTAGATAATCTTATAGAAAGTAAAAATTTAAAAAAGGATGAAGCTGTATTTAATGTATTAAGAGAATACATTAAAGCTTCAAAAAATATTCGTTTTGAGGGCGATGGTTATGGAGATGCTTGGGAAAAAGAAGCAAAAAAACGAAAACTAAGTAATAATAAAACTACGCCAGAAGCATTAAAAGTAAAAGTTTCTAAAAAAACAATTGCTTTATTTGAAGAAATGAATGTAATGAACAATGTAGAGTTAGAAGCAAGATATGAGATTGAATTAGAAGAATACACGAAACGTTTGCAAATAGAGAGTAGAGTTTTAGGAGATATAGCAAGAAACCATATTGTACCAACAGCTATTAATTATCAAAATACGTTATTAGAAAACACCAAAAATTTAAAAGAAATTTTTGGTAACGAATTTAAGAAGATTGCTAAAGAACAAATCGAATTGATAATGATTATCTCTAATCATATTACAGAAATAAATGCTTTAACCAATAAAATGATTGATGAACGCAGAAAAGCAAATAAACTACAAGGATTAAAATCTGCTCAAGCCTATTGTAATAAAGTAAAACCATTTTTTGATGATATTAGATACCATTGTGACAAGTTAGAAACTATGGTAGATGATAACTTGTGGCCACTAACAAAATACAGAGAATTATTATTTACAAGATAATATACTTTTAGGTATTGAGTTTATGAGGTTTTGGGCGTTTTAACGGGCTTTCATTACTCGCTTTTTTTGCTGAAAAAGCAAAAAAGAGCTAAAACAAACCATTCAATCCCTAACGCATATAGCTTACCTAAAAAGGAAGTAATTTTAAATAATCAACAGTATTAAATACCTCACAGTTTTTTTTGTACTGAATTTATTTCACTATTAAAAGATGTGAGGTTTTTTCTAATAAATAAACTTTTTTTTTGAAAAAAAAATATTTTGAGCTTTTTGTAAAAGCTTTGCTCCTTTGCTAGTAAACATTCATTCAGATTTCTACTGTTTTTTTCAATCAAAAACCTAAATTTGCAATTCACAATACAATAATATGAGTCAAGAAGTTTCTAAAAGATACGCACAAAGAGGTGTTTCTGCATCAAAAGAAGATGTGCACAATGCAATTAAGAATATAGACAAAGGTTTATTTCCGAAAGCATTTTGTAAAATAGTACCAGATTATTTAACTAATGACGATGATTATTGCTTAATAATGCATGCAGATGGTGCAGGTACAAAATCTTCTTTAGCTTATATGTATTGGAAAGAAACCGGAGATATTTCTGTTTGGAAAGGTATTGCACAAGATGCTTTAATAATGAATATAGACGATTTATTATGTGTTGGTGCAACAAATAATATCATGTTATCATCAACCATTGGTCGTAATAAAAGTAAAATTCCTGGCGAAGTTTTATCAGCAATTATAAACGGAACAGAAGAGTTAATTGAAGATCTTAAAGGTTTTGGAGTAACAATCCATTCAACTGGAGGAGAAACTGCAGATGTTGGTGATTTGGTGAGAACAATTATTGTAGATTCTACAGTAACTGCAAGAATGAAACGTTCTGATGTTATTGATAACGCAAACATAAAAGCTGGTGATGTAATTGTTGGTTTAGAATCTTTTGGACAAGCAACTTACGAAACCGAATATAATGGAGGTATGGGTTCTAATGGCTTAACATCTGCAAGACACGATGTTTTTCATAAGTATTTAGCAGATAAATATCCAGAAAGTTTTGATGCAGCTGTACCAGAAGAATTGGTATATTCAGGAGGTACTAAATTAACAGATGAAGTAAAAGATTCTCCTATTGATGCAGGTAAATTGGTTTTATCACCAACAAGAACGTATGCGCCAATTATCAAAGAAATTTTAAATAATTTTTCTTCGGATAAAGTACATGGAATGATTCATTGTTCTGGAGGTGCACAAACCAAAATATTACATTTTGTTGATGAGTTACACATTGTAAAAGATGATATGTTTCCAATTCCGCCATTATTTAAATTAATACAAGAACAATCTAAAACAGATTGGAAAGAAATGTATCAAGTTTTTAATTGTGGACATAGGATGGAAATTTATGTTACTCCAGAAATTGCAGAAGACATTATTTCTATTTCTAAATCTTTTAATGTTGATGCTAAAATTGTAGGTAGAGTAGAAGCATCAGAAACAAAAAAGTTAACTATTAAAAGCGAGTTTGGTGAATTCATTTATGAATAATCCCAAATTTTAAAATATTTAAAAACCTCTAATTCTTATCAATTTAGAGGTTTTTTATTATAGAAATAATTCCTAATTAATTCTTTTGATAAGCGCCAGAAGAATACGTTAACTCATAACTGTGAGTATAGATTTCAAAAACAATTCCAAAAGGATCTTTTACATAACACATTTTAAAAGATTTATCCTGTTGTGCCTCCAAAAGTTGAATATTGTTTAAAAAATAGAGGTAAATCTTTAGAGCAAATTTTAAGAAGTTTAGATAAAAGGGGCTTAGAAGATTGTTAAAGTTCAATAAATAGATGAATTTTATTTTATAAAAACCGTAATTTAGGCACATCAAACTATCAGAAAAAGAAATTTATATGACTAAGAAAGAGTTAAATAAAAAAGAAAATGACGGTTCTAGAAAAGAAGAAACCAATTCTATTATTGAGCGTCAATTACGTTTTCAAGATTTATTAATTAGTATTTCAACCAAATATATCAATTCAGATTTATCGAATATAGATGAGTTGGTTGGTAAATCTTTAAAACAAATAGGAGAGTTTGTAGAAGCAGATAGAAGTTATGTTTTTTCTTATGATTTTGTAAACAATACTACAAGTAATACTTATGAATGGTGTGCAAACGGAATTGAGCCAGAAATAGAAAATTTACAAAATATTCCCATAGATTATATAACACATTGGTTAGAAGCGCACAGAAAAGGAGAGGCTTTTTATGTAGAAGATGTTAGCCAGTTGCCCAAAGATGGAGAGTTTGGTTTACGTGCTATTTTAGAACCACAAGGCATACAAAGTTTAATTGTAATTCCTAAAATTAAAAACAATGAATTAATTGGTTTTATAGGCTTTGATTCTGTTAGAAAAATAAATAAATATGCAGAAAATGAAAAAGATATACTTTTTGTTTTTGCAAATATGTTAGTCAATGTAATTCAAAGAAAAGAACAAGAAGAGCTTATAAAAAAACAAGAACAAAAAAAGGAAGAATTATTACAAAACTTATCAGCACAAAACGAAGAGTTAAGTAAATATGCTCATGCTGTTTCTCATGATTTAAAGGCTCCTTTAATAAATATTCAAACGTTAATAGATTGGTTTTTAGAAGATAATAGAGATAATGTTCCTAATGATTTTTTAGAGCTTTTAAAAGAAACATCTTTTAATGTTGAAAAAATGAACTTCTTAATTAAAGGTATTTTAGATTATTCTACCATAGATAGGTTAGATACAGATGATAGAGATATAGAATTTAATGTAATGGTTTCAGATATTGTTAATGGGATATCAAAACCAGATCATGTAAAACTTACAATTCAGAAAGATTTACCAACTATACATGGAAATTTATGGAGGTTTGAACAAATATTTATCAATTTAATAGAAAATGCAATTAAATATAGTGATAAAGAAGAAGGCCTGATTGAGGTAGGTGTAACTGATAAAAATGAATATTACGAATTTTTTGTTAAAGACAATGGTATAGGTATTAATCCAGATTATTTTGATAGGATTTTTAAAGTTTTCACCAAATTAGAGAGTGTTAGTTCTTCTTCTGGAATAGGATTATCTATTGTTAAAAAAATAATTAATTATTATAAAGGTGATATTTGGTTAGAAAGCCAAGAAGGTAAAGGAACTACATTTTATTTTACCATTTTAAAATAGCATAAACCTGATTTTTAAGTGTTTTTTCTCAAAGAATCTGATTGATTAAAGTACTTAATAAACATACACACTTTATGGTTTAGTACTTTTTTTAAAGTGATAATATTTTGACTATTATTAAAATTATTAATGGTTTAATTAACCTTATCAAAAATAAAATCAATTCTAAAATCATCAGAAGAAACAGATGCTTTTAACTGCTTGTTGTCTAAAATGTATTTTATTCTATTAGGGAATTCGTTCTTCGGATTTTCGCTTACAAAAGAAGTATCAGTTTGTTCTATAAATTTAAATAAAGTTGGTTTTTCATTTACGCCTTTAACCTCTAAATACAGAGTATCTTTAATAGTAATAATACTCAAAATTTCTTGAAAAGACCTAGTTTTACCTTTCATTGTATAACCCATTCCTACTAAATTAGTGTTCCAAATTTCGTAAGTTTGGCTACCAGGTTTGTCATTTAAACGTTTCCATTCACCAATTAAAAAAGTAGGTTTTTGTTTTTTTTTGATATTACTGTTGCAAGAAAATATCAATAAAAATGAACATAAAATAAGTAGCTTTTTCATAAAAATAGATAGGTTTTTTCAAAGATACCCATAAAAATTGTAAATTCGCAATCCAAGAAAAGAGGACAAGATGTTAGATAAATTAAGAATTGTAAAACAACGTTATGATGAGGTTTCTGATTTAATTATTCAGCCAGAAATCATTATGGATCAAAAACGTTATGCACAATTAATGAAAGAGTATAAAGATTTAGGTGATGTTGTTAAGAAAGGTGCTGAATACAATACTCTAATGAACAATATAGAAGAAGCAAAAGAAATTATTGCTGATGGTTCTGATGCTGAAATGACAGAAATGGCAAAAATGGAAATTGATGAAGCTAATACTCGAATTCCGCAATTAGAAGAGGAAATTAAATTCTTGTTAATACCTAAAGATCCAGAAGATTCTAAAAATGCAGTTGTAGAATTACGTGCAGGTACAGGAGGTGATGAAGCTAGTATTTTTGCAGGAGATTTATTTAGAATGTACACAAAATATTGCGAAGGTAGAGGTTGGAAAGTTTCTACTGTAGATTATTCAGAAGGTACAAATGGTGGTTTTAAAGAAATTCAATTTGAAGTAAATGGAGATGACGTTTACGGAATTTTAAAATTCGAAGCAGGCGTTCATCGTGTGCAAAGAGTACCACAAACAGAAACACAAGGTCGTGTGCATACTTCTGCAGCAACTTGTATGGTTTTTCCAGAGGCAGAAGAATTTGATGTAGAGATTAATCCAAAAGAAGTAAGAATCGATTTTTTCTGTTCTTCAGGTCCAGGAGGTCAATCTGTAAATACAACCTATTCTGCTGTTCGTTTAACACATATTCCTACAGGTTTAGTAGCTCAATGTCAAGATCAAAAATCGCAGCATAAAAATAAAGAGAAAGCTTTTAAAGTTTTACGTTCTCGTTTATACGATTTAGAATTGGCTAAAAAACAAGCAGAAGATGCTTTAAAACGTGGTTCTATGGTTTCTTCTGGAGACAGAAGTGCAAAAATTAGAACTTACAATTATGCACAAGGTCGTGTTACAGATCACAGAATTGGTTTGTCTTTATACGATTTACCTAATATTATGAATGGCGATATTCAGAAAATTATAGATGAATTAATGTTAGCAGAAAACACAGAAAAATTAAAAGAATTAGGAGACGGAATTTAAGCTTACTTTTCTTTCTAAAATATTCAAATCTCAAAATTTTACATTTTGAGATTTTTTATTTGCGTTACTTTTTAAATGAAATGCATTAATCTACACAGTACAAACCTTATACTTTTGAAGAAACCAAAAATAAAAATTATGATTGCTACAAAAATTTTAGGATTAACTGCAGCTGTAAGTAAAAGTAAAAAGCTAAAAATTGCATTACTATTAACAGAAGTTGCTTTGTTAACCATGGCTTTTAAAAAAGAGAATAATTTAGAGAAAAAAAAGCTTGAAAATAAAATTGTTTAAGGGAGTTAAAGTAAAAGTTAGCTCTAGAAATTTTTATTTTATTGGGGGATGAAATAAGCAAAATAGAGACAGTAATTTTTATGAATACAAACAGAACCTCAAAAAACGCTTTACGGATATTTTGGGTTTTTGTTTTTTTAAAATTAAGAGTTTGCTTAGTTTTATTTAGCGATAACTTTGTTTCTCTCTTTTTTCTTTAAATAAGAACCAATAATTCTATGAATGTCTCTATTGTCTTTTTGAGGTTGAACAAAAAATAAATAGTCTTCTGGATTTGTTAATTGTTCTGATTGATGCTTATTTACATAGCCAAAACCTTTGTAAATTCCGTCTAAAATTAAGGCAAAACCAATTTCATTCTTAGTTCTTCCAATTTCTTTAATCACCAAATTTTCAGCTCCAATTCCTATTGATTTTATTGCTTCTTTTACACGTAAATTGTAATCTTCTACAGACTCTTTATTGCAACAAATACCTTTACATTCTTTTATTTGATAATGGAAACAAGTACTTACATTAGTTTGTAAATGACAGTATTTTGGGCACAATTCAAACTCTTTACACAAATTTTCTAAATGATTTCTAACCTCAGAAACATTGTAATATTTGGTTAACGGATTTGGTACTAATTTTAAGCGATTATAAGCCAAATGCAAAATTCCTTTTTGGTCTTCGTAAGAAAATAAGCCAATTGCTTCTCCAGATTTTCTTTGGGCTCTATTGTATTTTGGGTAAATATGTTTTATTTCTGATGATTCGTACAAAAGCGCTAATAATTCACTGCCAGTTTTCACATAAGAAATATCAGCAGTTTCTAAACACATATTCTGCTCTTTCTTTTTTTTATCGTAAAAATGACTGATAACTCTTTGCTTTATATTATTGGCTTTACCCACGTAAATAACTTCTTTGGCTAAATTTTTAAAATAATAAACGCCAAAAGTTTCAGGTAAATTATCTACTACTTTTTTATCTAAAAGCGGAGGTAAAGTAGCTTGTCTAGATCTTGGATTTAAAAAAGAATTGATGATGAATTTATCATCTCTTTCAATTAATCTTCTAAACAATTCTGTTGTGGCTTCAGCATCTCCTTTTGCTCTGTGCCTACCATTAATGGGTATATTTTCATCAGTACAAATATTACCTAAACTATATGAGTTTAATCCTGGAATTATTTTTCTTGATAAACGAACTGTACAGAGTTTTTTACGCTTAAAATCGAAACCTAAACTTTTAAATTCTGCCTGAATAATATTGTAATCGAAGTTTACATTATGTGCCACAAAAATAGTGTCTTCTGTAATTTCTGCTACCTTTTTTGCTATTTCATAAAACTTAGGTGCATTTCTAACCATTGCATTTGTAATACCTGTTAAATTGGTAATAAAGGGTGGTATATTTTGCTCAGGATTTACTAATGATGTAAACTCATCTACCACAACTTTTCCATCAAAAACAAAAATAGATATTTCAGTTATTTTCTGACCTTTATATCCATTTCCTGTGGTTTCTATGTCTACTACAGTGTACAATACTTTTTTTAAATTGAGTTATTAAATGTTTTTTTACTTAATTTAAATTGTCACCAATTTATTGTTGTGTTTTACTAAAAAAGCCACGCAATCAAAAATAGAAATTAGTGAATTCGTGGCTTATATATAAAGATGCACAAAATCTGAAATGATTATGCAATAATGTTTTTTAAATCTGCAATAGTTTCTGTCGGATTTTCGGCTCCAAAAACAAAACTACCTGCCACTAAAACATTGGCTCCAGCTTCAATTAATTTATTTGCGTTTTTGTTGGTAACTCCACCATCTATTTCTATTTGACAATTAGATTCTGTAAACTCAATTAAATGTCTTAATTGGCTTACTTTTTTATAAGTATTTTCTATAAATGATTGCCCTCCAAAACCTGGATTTACACTCATAATACAAACCAAATCTAAATCTACAATAATGTCTTCTAAAACTGCAATTGGTGTGTGCGGATTTAAAGCAACTCCGGCTTTCATTCCTGCAGCTTTTATGGCTTGCACTGTTCTGTGCAAATGTGTACAAGCTTCGTAATGCACTGTTAAAATATCTGCACCCAAATCTGCAAAAGTTTGTATGTATTGATCAGGATTTACAATCATTAAATGTACATCAATTATTTTGGTAGCATGCTTATTTATTGCTTTTAAAACTGGCATTCCAAAAGAAATATTTGGTACAAAAACACCGTCCATAATATCAATATGAAACCAATCTGCTTCACTATTGTTTACCATTTCTATGTCTCTTTGTAAGTTGGCAAAATCTGCCGCTAAAATTGAAGGTGCAATTAAATTACTCATTATTATTTTTGTGCTTTTTGCAAATATAATGAAATGAGGTATTCATCTGCTAATATTTTGATAAGTTAAAAGTTTTTGACTTTTTATATGAAACAAAAAATCACTCTTTTTTAAGAGTGATTTTAAAGAAAAATTAAGTGAAATATTTTATATAAAAGTATAATTAGATACCGTTTGTTAATAGCTGTTTTCTTTTAATAAAAAGAATAAAACCTATTGTAGATATTACTAATATTCCAAATATTAATAAATATTGATTTTTTAAAAAAGGGCTATTATTTTTTATACCAAAGTCTTTTTTAAAATCATTTTTTTTTGATAAAACAACTTTTTCATTTTTTTTAGGTGATCTCCACCAAAATACAGTTTGTTGATTACCATTTTCTTTAAAAGCATCAATATCAACTTTTAAAGATTCAGTGTTTATAGGATAATTTTTTATATAAAAAAATGCATCAGTCTCATGAGACCCTAATTTTACGGCGCTTAATCCTAGTTCTAAAGGGGTGTTGTTAATACTCAATTTAATTCTAGATTTTAAATAGTCTATAATTAATTTTTCATATTGATCTCTTGATAATTCTTTAAAATCAATAGCGTTATGTTCATTAAGTAATGCTTTTTGTAACCCAGATTGAGTCATGTATATATTTAAAACAGCTTTGTTATTACTTGATGATACTAATTCAACTCTAGATGTTAAAGGATTGTGAGCTTCTAATGAAAAGTAGCTAGAATATAATAGTAAAATTAGAATGAATTTTTTCATAATTAATTACTGAATTTCAAAACTATCTTGCACTGCCACACCTTTTAAACATGGAGGCATATTTGTAACAGCAGTTGTACTAGCAACATAATGATAAACACCATCTGGGTATTCTGTTGTTGCTGCCGTTCTTCCATTACATTCATCAAGGTCGTCTGGCATTTCTGCATATGCATAAATAGGAAATCCATCTTTTGCAAAACCTGCTAAAATTGTACCAGATGTTTGTTCAAACATGGTACATTCTACTTCATCTATGTTGTTGGCAGCTAAAACCTGATTTATAACTTGTGGTATAAAGTGAGCGTGATAGTAACCTGCTGGGTCTGGATGCCCTCCACAAGGATCAATTGAAGGGAAATTAATTTCCTCAATTTCACTTATATCTTGAGTACCAAACATTGCTGGACCAAAAACAGCAGATGGTGGGTCTCCAGTTAAGGGAGTACCATCAATAGAAAAGCCTAAGTTTTCAACTTCATCTATATCCGTACTAGAACTAGCTAATTTAGGTACAACAGGTACAGTAAAAACAAAGTTTAAATCGGCATCATATGCTAAAGCTAAACAATTAGAAGTACCACTATTATTATTACTATAAACAAGGCCAGTATCATCTTCAACAATATTCCATCCATCAGCTTCCATATCTTCAAGTAAATCTCTAGAAATGTTTCTTAATCCTGGGTTTGTTTCTCCATCATATACAGCAATCCCTCCAATGTCATCAATGGTTTCTGGACAAAACGGACCTAATTCTCCATCAATAGCATCTCCAGAAAAAGTTATTTGATAGCAATCTGCAGTTGTACCATCTTCTAATCTAGCTTCAACTAATTCAATAGAAATAAGGCTACTGGTATTAAAATATGATTCTGCTATAATTGATGATTCACTAGTTGTGGTTTCATCTTCCTCTTCATCATAGCTGTCATTATTACAATTTAGAAAAGAAAAAGTAGACAACAAAATCAAAACAAGTATGGGTAACTTAATAATATTTTTTTTTTGTTTCATGATATAATAATTTAGTTTATAAAATATTTAGATGATATATCTCTTAAAAACTTGTGCTTATATTATTTAGAATTTTAATTAAAAAATAAAACTCTCAGATTTTTTCTGAGAGTTTTATTTTTACTTTTTTAGTACATTTGAAATCTAGCCTAAATAAGTCATTAAAATTTTAGATCTAGAAGTGTGTTTTAATCTTCTGATTGCTTTTTCTTTAATTTGACGAACACGTTCTCTTGTTAAATCGAAAGTTTCTCCAATTTCTTCTAATGTCATTGGTTGGTGCTCACCTAAACCAAAGTATAATTTTACAACATCTGCTTCTCTAGGAGTAAGCGTTTCTAAAGCTCTGTTAATTTCTATACGTAAAGATTCATGTAATAAAACTCTATCTGGGTTTGGAGACTCACCAGAGTTTAATACATCGTATAAATTAGAATCTTCACCTTCTATTAAAGGTGCATCCATAGATACGTGACGTCCAGAATTTTTCATAGATTCTTTAACGTCATTAACTGTCATGTCTAATTTCTTAGCAATTTCTTCTGCAGAAGGAGGACGCTCGTTTTCTTGTTCTAAGAAAGCGTACATCTTATTAATTTTATTAATAGAACCAATTTTGTTTAATGGTAAACGTACAATTCTAGATTGTTCTGCTAAAGCTTGTAAGATCGATTGACGAATCCACCAAACAGCATAAGAGATAAATTTAAAACCACGTGTTTCATCGAAACGTTTTGCAGCTTTAATTAAACCTAAATTACCTTCGTTAATTAAATCTGGTAATGTTAATCCTTGATTTTGATATTGTTTTGCAACAGATACAACAAATCTTAAATTGGCTTTTGTTAGTTTTTCTAATGCTCTTTGATCACCAGCTTTAATTAGCTGTGCCAATTCTACTTCTTCATCTGCAGTAATTAAATCTACTTTACCTATTTCTTGTAAATATTTGTCTAGGGATGCAGTTTCTCTATTAGTAACCTGCTTGGTAATTTTAAGTTGTCTCATCTAATTCTCTCTGACTTTTTAAAGGATTAATGTATTGCTACAACTTATTATACGTAACAATTATTGTAAATGTTACAAAATGTTTCATTTTTTTTTAAAAGTGTAAAAAGACACGTTCAACGTGTTAAAATTGCGGACTAACTTTTTTTAAAAAATAGTTGTGACTTATTGTTTTTTTTTGTGTCTAAAAGGTAATTAGTATTGAAAACAAGTATAGTTAACAAATTAACAGACGAAGAATTGGTCTTTAAAATAGTAGAAACAAACAACTCTCAGTTGTTTGCTATTTTATATGATAGATTCTCTAAAGTTGTTTATAACAAGTGTTATGGCTTTGCCAAAAGTAAAGAAGAAGCAGAAGATTTAACACATGATGTTTTTATTAGATTGTTTGTAAAGTTGAAAACGTTTAAAGGCAATTCTAAGTTTTCTACTTGGTTGTATTCTTTTACATATAATTTTTGTGTGAATTATGTACAAAGAAATACTCATAAGAAAAAAGAAAAAGTTACTGTGGTTACAGATGTAATTAAAGATGATGATGTATCTGAAGAAATTGATGATGCTGCATTATTTGAATTAAAGTCAGATAAATTAGCTAAGGCTCTAGATTTAATGGACCCCAAAGATAAAATGATTCTTTTAATGAAATATCAAGATGATATGAGCATTAAAGAAATTAAAGAGGCTTTAGGTATTGGAGAAAGTGCAGTAAAAATGCGAATTAAAAGAGCAAAACAAAAAGTGGTAAGTATTTACGGAGAACTATAAATATGGGGAATCCTTTTAAAAAAATATTACATCATCATGAAGTGCCAGATGTACTTAAAGAAAAAGTACTGAATGACATTAATATGATTAAGCTAACAATTGATGTTGCTGATTTGTTTTTGGTGAAATACCCAAATACAATTGGCAATATTTTGGGTGCTATACATCAAAAAAAAGAAGATAAATAACTAATTATACAACAAAATGAACGCTTTACAAATAGCCCTACAATCTGATTTCGATTTTAGTTTTTTACAAAACCTTTGGTACAATTTTGTGAACTTTTTACCTCAATTATTAAAAGGGCTTGCTTTTTTAATTATTGGATGGCTTTTTATTAAATTTATTTTATACATCATAAAAAAAGCATTAGGGCTTACAAATATAGATGCTTTACCAGAAAAATTAAATGTAGATGAAATTTTTGGCAATACTTCTATTAAAATTCAACCTACAAAAATTATCATTACAACTATAAAATGGATACTAATCTTTATTTTTATAATTGTAGCTTCTGAGTTGTTAGGTTTAAAAATGGTTTCTGAGCAGTTAGGTAATTTAATTGCTTATTTACCAAAATTAATAAGTGCTTTACTAATTTTTGCTGTTGGTATTTATATTGCAAACATGGTAAAAAAGGCAGTTTCGAGTATGTTTACTTCTTTAGAACTTACTGGAGGCAGCTTAGTTGGAAATATTATTTTTTACATAATTGCAGTAATAGTAAGTGTTACAGCGTTAAACCAAGCTGGTATAAACACAGATTTGATTACTAACAATTTATCTATTATATTTGCATCGATTTTGGCAGCTTTTACAATCTCTTTTGGTTTAGGCTCTAGAGATATAATAAAAAGACTTTTATTCGGTTATTACTCTAGAAAGAACTTAAAAATAGGTAGTAAAATAAAAACTGAAAATTTTGAAGGAATTATTGAGTCAATTGATAATATTTCAGTAATTTTAAAGGTCGAAAATAAAACGATAATTATTCCTGTTAAGGAAATAGTAGATAACAAGATTGAAGTGTTGCATTAGCATCACTTAAAATCTGATAGAAAGTTGGGGGACTATCTATCATGCGTGAGTTAATCACAAAAAAAGAGACCGTTTTTAACGGTCTCTTTACTTTTATATAAATCTAATATTTATTCTGTTTTCTTAAAAAAGACCATTTATTTGAGCATCTATTCTGTCTATTATATAACCTAAATCTTCTTGGTTAGTAACAAAATCTAAATTATCTACATCTATTACTAAAAGTTTACCTTTTGTATAAGTAGAAATCCAAGCTTCATAACGTTCATTAAGTCTGCTTAAATAATCGATACTTATAGAATTTTCGTAATCTCTACCACGTTTGTGAATCTGCCCTACTAAAGTTGATATGTCTGCACGTAAATAAATTAATAAATCTGGTGGCTGTACTAAGTTTTCCATTAACTCAAATAAAGAACTATAATTGCTATAATCTCTATTAGTCATTAAACCCATTGCATGTAAATTCGGTGCAAAAATATGAGCATCTTCGTAAATAGTTCTGTCTTGAATAATGTTTTTACCTGTTTCTCTTAATTCTAAGATTTGGCGAAAACGACTATTTAAAAAGTAAACTTGTAAATTAAACGACCAACGTTCCATTTCTCCGTAAAAATCATCTAAGTAAGGATTTTCATCTACAGACTCAAAATGAGGTTTCCAATTAAAATGTTTGGCTAAAAGTTTGGTTAGCGTGGTTTTACCTGCGCCTATATTTCCTGCAATTGCAACGTGCATATATTGTGTTCTAAAATATTAAAAAGAGCTACAAAAGTAAAAAAATATAACTTTAAATTTGTTAACAAATCAATTTATATCCAAAACCTCTAACATTTAAAATTTGAATGTTAAGATCTTGTTTTAACTTTTTTCTGAGCTTGCTTATAAACACATCCATACTTCTGGCATTAAAAAAATCGTCATTACCCCATAATTTGTTCAGAATAAAAGTTCTATCTAAAACTTCGTTTTTCTTTTCAAATAAATAAAAAAGTAATTCGGCTTCTCTGTGTGTTAAGGTTTCTACAGTATTAGAATTTGTTAATGTTTGTTTTGTGAAATTAAAAATATATTCGCCAATTTTAATGGTTTCTACATTTGTTTTTAATTCAATTCTATTTAGTAATGCCTTAATTCTAACAATAAGCTCTTCCATAGAAAAGGGCTTTTTTAAATAATCGTTACCACCAATTGTAAAACCCTCTAAAACATCGCTAGTTTGCGATTTTGCTGTTAAAAATATAATAGGAATACTTTTGTTTTCTTGCCTAATTTCTTGAGCTAAAGTAAATCCATCTTTTTTGGGCATCATAACATCTAATACTAAAATATCTGGCTCTTCTTTTTGATAAATTTGATAAGCTTCTTCACCATTTTCTGCATGATAAACTACAAAATTTCTAGTTTCTAAACTTTCTTTTACAATCATTCCTAAACTAGCTTCATCTTCAGCTAAAAGTACTTTTATTTTAGACATTGGGTATGGTGATTTTAAAAATGGTTTGTTTTTTATCAGAAGAAAGCGTAATACTTCCTGTATGTTTTTCGATGATTTTTTTACAATAATACAGTCCAATTCCAAAGCCTTTTACATCGTGCGTATTTCCTTTTGGAACTCTGTAGAATTTGTCGAAAATCTTTTCTTGTTGATTTTTTTCAATTCCATTACCATCATCAGCAATTGTTATTTCTGTTGAGTTTAGAATTGAATTTATATTGATGTCTATTGTGTTTCCACCATATTTTATAGCATTATCAATAAGGTTAGAAATTACATTTTCAAAATGAAAAACATCTACATTTACATAATTAGGTTGTAAGTTCCACGAAAAATGTAGCTCTTTTTTATTGGCTAATAATTGGTGTTTTTTTACTAGTTTTTCTGTCATTTCAACCACATCAACAGTTTCTTTTTTTAATATTAATTGTTCGCTATCTAAGGTAGCAGTTTCTAACAATTTTTCTACCATTTGATGTAGTTTTTTTAATTGTACAGAAGACATTGCCAAATATCTTTGAGTTTTTTCTTTATCATCTAAAACATTAAAATTTTCTATAGCTTCTATGGCTGTAGATACTGTAGCTATTGGTGTTTTAAATTCATGAGTAATATTGCTAATTAAATCGTTTTTTATAGCAGCTAATTCTTTTTGTTGATTAATGATTTTTAGTAAATAGAACAAACAAGAAATAATTAATAAAGACAAAATTAACGATAGAAAAATGCCTCCAAAACTTCTTTTTAGAGCTTCGTAATTTGGGTTGCTATAATATAATTTATAAGATTGGTTGTTTTTTAAATAGGTAGATTTTGAGTTTGCTGAAAAATTTTTATCGACTAAAGTGGTGTCTTTGGTTTTTTTAAAAATGGTGTCTTTTTTTAAATGATGAAAACTTGTTTTTAAGTAAATGCCTTTAGTATTTAATTGATTTTCTATTAAAGAATCAATTTTATTATAATCTAAAGATTGATCTAAAAACGAAATAAAGATGGGTTTTAAATTAGTTTTTAGTTTTAAACTATCTGCAGCTGCTTTTCCTTTAAAATATTTTACTGAAGTTTTGTTGCCATTTTCATCAAAATGAATTCCATTTTTATCATCTGTAAATTGGGTAAATGATTTGATTTTATCAATGTTATATTTTTTTAATTTGATAGAGTCTACTTTGTTGAGTTTGCCTGTTTTTTTGCTAACAACATCATATAAAATAGAATCTTGTTTGTTGTTTAAATTATTTATCAATTCTTTGGTGTCTAACATCATAGAATCTATTTTTTCTTGAGAAAAATTTTCATCCGAAGAAATTTGAATACTATTAATGGTAAATTTTGGTTTTTCGTTCTCTTTAGAATTTGAGCTGTTTTTTATTTTTGAAATTATAGAATCGAAAGATTTATTGCTCTTAATTTTTACAGTTTGCTTATTATCAGTATCGTTATTAATAATAGTTAAAAAGTTGCTTTTTGCCAAAGTAGAATAATACTCTTCTATAGCATTGTCTAAACTTAATTGAATTTCATTGGCAACTCTTTGCTTGTTTTCTTGGTAATTTTTTAAATTCCAATAAAACTGAACCCCAATTGTAGTAATAATTGTGGTGGCTATTAAATAAAAAATCCATTTGTATTTTTTGGTATTCATATTACAAATATAAGTTGTAATTGCTATAAATTTAGTCGGTTAACATTCGTTAACACTTGTTAACCTAAATAACAAGAGATCATTATCATCTTTGTAGTGAACAATAATTCAAAATAATTTATTATGAAAAAAGTCCTTTTATTGGTAGCAATCTTATCATCATTATTTAGTTTTTCGCAAGAGAATAATAATAAAGAAACAAATGTAAAGGTGAGTAAAGTAGCTTTTGAGGTAAATTCTCCAGAAGAATTAGAATCTATAGATTGGGAAGGTGTAAAAAAAGTATTTAGTGAAAATACTGAAAATGAAAAAATAGAAATGAGCTTTACTTTAAGTTATCCAGAATCTAAATACAAAATTAAAAGCTCTATAAAGGTAGGAGGAGAATCTAGAAATATTGATTCTTTAATCTTAAAATCAAAAAAAGGAATACAATCTATAATAAAATTATCAACACCTTATAAAAACTAAATATTATGAAAACTTTTATCACAGCATTTACACTTTTGTTAGTTTGTACATTACAAGCACAAAATTTTACAGGAAAAGCGATTTATAAAACGAGTCAGAAATCGAACTTTAAAATGAATAATGAAAAAGGTGTAGATGATAAAATGCAAGAAGAGTTAAGAAAAAGAATTCAGAAAATGTATCAAAAAACCTTTATTTTAGAATTCGATAAAACAACTTCTACCTACAAAGAAGATATAAAATTAGAAGAACCAAAACCACAAGTTGGGGGTAATAATGTTGTAGTAATGTCTTTTGGAGGTTCTGGAGCAGCAAGTGTGTATTATAAAAACATTCAAGAAAAAAGATTTGCAAATCAAACAGAAATAATGGGCAAAGTGTTTTTGGTAAAAGACTCTTTACCAAAATACGATTGGCAAATGACTACAGAAACAAAAAACATTGGTCAGTATACATGTTATAAAGCTACTTATACAGAAGAAGTAGAAAGTAAAAAAATAAGCATTGTTAACGGAGAAACAAAAGAAGATGTAAAAAAAGAAACTAAAGTAACTACTGCTTGGTATACCTTGCAAGTGCCAATTAATAATGGACCAGATAATTACCAAGGTTTGCCTGGTTTAATTTTAGAAATTAACGATGGTAAAAGAATGATTGTTTGTACTGAGATCGTTTTAAATCCTTCAGAAAAAATAACCATTCAAGAACCAGCAAAAGGTAAGGTTGTTAACCAAAACAAGTTTGATGAAATTCAGGAACAAAAATCTAAAGAAATGATGGAGAAATTTAAAAGTAGAAATGGTTTTGATATGGGAAATGGAGTTCAAGTAAAAATAGGAGGCTAGAGGTGTTAAAGTTTTCCCAACAGCTTTAAACTTTTAAACCTTTTTTAAGTCATACTGAACATATAACCGATATTTTTACAAAAAAATAAAAATGATGAAATCAGTATTTACTTTCTTATTAGTTTTAGCAACTAATATTTTATTTTCTCAAAACGACTTTCAAGGTAAAGCAACCTACATGTCTAAAACTACTATGGATATGAGTAGGTTTGAAGGAAGAAGTGAGCAAGAGAAAAAGCAAATTATGGCTCGTATGAAAAATTTTTTAGAAAAAACATACACCTTAAGTTTTAACAAAACAGAATCTGAATTTAAAGAGAATGTAAAATTAGATGCTCCTGGAGGAACTTCTGGTAGAAGATTTGGAGCAAGTAATGGAAAAGGTGCTATTTACAAAAACCTTAAAGAAAAAGAAATGATTGAAGATGTTGAAATGTTTAGTAAACGTTTTTTAATTGTTGAGGATATGGAACAACCAAAATGGGAGTTAAGTTCAGAAACTAAAAAAATTGGTCAATATACTTGTTACAAAGCAACTTTAGTAAAAGTAGATACAAGTGTAGATTTTGGTAGTATTTTTGGTAGAAGAGGTAGAAGAGGTGCAGATAATGAAGATAAAAAGGAAGAAGAAAAAGAACCAGAAGTTAGAACTTTAGAAGTTACAGCTTGGTATTCTCCGCAAATACCTATTAGCTCTGGTCCAGATTCTTATTATGGTTTGCCAGGTTTAATTTTAGAATTAAATACGGGTAGAACTACAATGTTATGTACAGAAATTGTATTAAACCCTTCTGAAGCATTAGAAATTGATAAACCTAAAAAAGGTAAAAAAGTAGATAGAGAAGAATACAACAAAATTGTTAAAGTTAAAACAGACGAATTAAAAGAGCGCTTTCAAAATGGAGGTGGTAGAGGAGGAAGAAGATTCTAATCTTCTTTTAGTAACTTTTTTTAATAAAATTCAAACAAATCAAACATGAAAAAAATATTATTATTCACCATTTTAATGGTGTCATGGGTTTCTACAGCCCAAATTACCCTAAGAGGTGTTGTTAAAGATTCTATTGGTGAACCTTTAGAAATGGCAAATGTTATTGCTATAGATAATGTTGCAAAAACAATTAGCTCTTTTGGCTTTACAGATGCAAGTGGAAGTTTTAAATTAGATTTAAAACGTAATACTACTTATAATGTAAAAATTAGTTATGTAGGTTTTAAAGAAATTAGCGAAACTGTACAAACAAAAGAAGAGAGTATTGTAAAAAACTACACAATGTTCGAAGACAATATGCTAGATGGTATTAATATTGTTGCTAAAATGCCAGTAACTATTAAAGGAGATACCATAGTTTATAATGCAGATTCGTTTAAAAATGGTTCTGAACGTAAGTTAAAAGATGTTTTAGATAAATTACCTGGAGTAGAAATTAATGATGATGGACAAATAGAAGTAGAAGGTAAAGCTGTAGAAAAAATAATGATAGATGGTAAAGAGTTTTTTAGTGGTGATACTAAATTAGCTACAGAAAACATACCATCTAATGCTGTAGATAAAATTCAGGTTTTAAGAAATTATGGCGATGTTAGCCAATTAAGTGGTGTACAAAACAACCAAGATAGAGTTGCCATCAATATAAAATTAAAAGAGGGTAAAAAGAACTTTTGGTTTGGAGATGTTTTAGCAGGTGCAGGAGACTCACCAGATACAGGTTTGTATTTATTTCAGCCAAAATTATTTTATTACACTCCTAAATATACAATCAATATTATTGGTGATGTAAATAATATGGGAGAAGTTGTACTAAGCAGAAGAGATGCAAGAAGCTTTGGTGGTAGTTTTCAGAGCCAAAGTCCATCTAATGGTACAAACATTAACATTGCAGATGCAGGTATTGGTTTTTTAAATGCAAGCACTAGAAATGCAAACAGAATAGAAACTAAGTTAGCTGCTTTAAACTTTTCATACTCTCCTAATCCTAAATTAGATTTAAGCGGATTTTTAATTTGGTCTGGTAATTCTAATGGTCAAAGAAATATAAATACTATAGATTATATAGATCCAGATACCCCAGACGATGTTGTAGATAATAGTACAAACCAAACTAGTAATAATGGCTTGTTTAGATTTAGTACTATATATAAAAAGAACATCAATAATCAATTAAACTATAATGTTTCTGGTCGTTTTTCTAATGAGTTTAGAACAGATAATGTAAATTCTTTTGTTTTAAGTGATATTACTGAAACAGAAAAAGCTACACCTTATACTATTAATCAAGATTTTAGCTACTTTTATACAGCAAATGAAAAAAACATTTTTGCTTTAGAAGTGCAACATTTATTACAAGATGAAGACCCTTTTTATGTTGCTTCTTTAGAAAATGATCCTTTTAATAATAACCCAACTAATGACGAAGATTTAGAAGACTCTGAAGATGGTTTTGATGATACTGCATTTACCTTAGGTTTAGACAGATCTAATTTGTACTACAATTTAGAACAAGACAGACGCGTAAAAACAAATCAAGTAGATGCTAAATTAGATTATTACTATATTTTAAATGATAAGAGTAATTTAAACTTTGTAACTGGTACTATATTAAGTTCTCAGAATTACGATTCACGTTTTTTCCAGATTTTAGATGATGGTTCAGAAGTAGACCCAACTCCAGCTATTGCAGGAATTGATAGTTCTGAAACTACAAATGATACTGAGTACAATTTTACAGATATTTATGCAGGTTTAAGATACCGTCTAAAAACAGGGATTTTTACAATAACTCCTGGTTTTACAGTACACTCTTACAACTCTAACAATACACAATATGGTTCAGAAACTTTTAAAGATACTTTCTTTAAAGTTTTACCAGAATTCGAAACGATTGCTCAGTTTAAAAGCAGTGAGAGTTTAACTTTTACTTATAAACAAGAAGTAAACTTTACAGATGTAAATCAAATTGCAAGAGGTATTGTTGCAAATAGTTATAGTTCTTATTTTGCAGGTAATGCAGATTTAATAAATGCTAGTTTTCATAATGTTAGCTTATTTTATAGAAGCTTTAATTTATTTAATAACAGTAGTGTATTTGCAAGAGTTAACTATAGAAAAACAATAGATCAAGTAAACTCAAATACAATTTTCGAAGACAATTCTGTAGTTTCTAGTAGTACAAGTATTAACTCACCTTTCGATAATGAGAGTTTTACTGCATCTGCAAGATTAAGCAAAACAATCAGAAAAATTACAGCAAGAATTGGTGGTAACTTTTCTTTTAATAAAAGCTATCAATTCATCAACTCTTTAGAGAATACAAACGAAAACGTATCTAGAGGATTCAATACAAGAATTGGTACTAATTTTAGAAAAGCACCAAACGTTAGTTTGTCTTATAATTTAACTTATAACGATCAAGTAAATAGTGCAAGAACAGAAGATATTAATACTGTAACACATGCACCAGCAATTAATTTTGATGCGTATATCTGGAACTCTTTAACACTAACATCAGATTTTACTTTTAATGAAGTTAGGCAAGAAGGTGCTAAACAAAGTTCTTTTAATATTTGGAATGCTAAGTTAGCCTACAGAAAAGATAAAGATGCTAAAATGGAATATGAATTAGTAGGTAGTAACTTATTAGGTACTGGTTCAGAAACTTCTGTTGGGCAAAGTATTATTTCATTTAATGTAAATGAAAGATTTATTATGCCAAGATTCATCAGCTTAAGGTTGCGTTACCAACTATAACAAAATATTTTATTTATTTTTAAATGGCTCTTTTTTAGAGCCATTTTTTATTTAGTTTATTTACTTTTACAGTATGAGTTTATTAGCAACAAAATCATCTTTATACGCTACTTTTAAAAGTTTAGGATTACTGTATTTATTTATTGCTTATGGTCTTTTTTTAGATGGATTTTACATTTTTAGCAAAACAGATAATGCACAATTATATGCAAATATCAGTATGCTTTTGGTTTTTCCAATTGTGTATTTTAAGGTAAATAAAAGATCTAGAGAACACTTAATTGCTGGAGTTTTAATCGGTTTTTTTGGAGAGTATCTTTTCTCGGTTTTACTGGGGATGTATACTTACAGACTAGAAAATGTACCACATTATATTCCTTTTGGGCACGCTTTAGTTTATTTAGCGGTTTTGTATTTTTCTAAGGCAGCCTCAATCATTAAACACAGAAAAAAGATTGAAATATTTTTAGCTATTTTTATCTTTATTTATGCAAGTATTTTCTTAATTTTTAAGTTCGATGTTTTTGGTTTTATAATGACAATGGCAACCTTATATATTTTAAGAAACAAGCCAAGAGAACGTTTGTTTTATTTAACAATGTACGTTTCTGTTGCTTATTTAGAGATTATAGGTACAAGTCTTTTATGTTGGGAATGGCCACCAATTGCTTGGGATGTTATTCCATTTTTACCAAGCCATAATCCACCAAGTGGAATTAGTTTATTCTATTTTTTATTAGATTTAGGTTGTTTGTGGGTGTATAAAAAACGTTATAAAATAACTTGGTTAAGAATGAAAAACATCAGAAAAATACGTGAGAATAAAACTGTTGTTACAAACTAATTTTGAACTAAATTCGTTATCAATAATGTAAGTTCGAGTAAATTTTTAAGAACTTTAAATTTCTTTCGAGAATTAATTTAAATAAACTAATGTCGATAAAAGTAGCATCAGTAACAAAAACATATAAAACTCAAAAAGCTTTAAATAATATTTCTTTTTCTGCGGATAAAGGTCAAATTATTGGTTTTTTAGGTCCAAATGGGGCAGGAAAATCAACAATGATGAAAATTTTAACGGGCTTTATAAAACCAAATTCTGGTGAAGTTTTGGTTGATGAAATAGATGTTTTAAAAAATCCATTAGCAGCACAAAAAACTATTGGTTATTTGCCAGAACACAACCCTTTGTATGCAGATATGTATGTACGAGAATACTTGCAATTTCAGGCTTCCATTTTTAAAGTTGATAAAAGCCAAATAGAAACTTGTATCGAAAAAGTAGGGTTAACTGTTGAGGCTCACAAGAAAATTAATCAATTGTCTAAAGGATATCAGCAAAGAGTAGGTTTGGCTGCAGCCATTTTACACAATCCTTCTGTTTTAATTTTAGATGAACCAACAACAGGTTTAGATCCTAATCAATTAGTAGAAATTAGAGCTTTAATTTCTGAATTAGGTAAAGAGAAAACAGTGCTATTTTCTACACATATTATGCAAGAAGTAGAAGCTGTTTGCGATAGAGTTATCATCATAAAAAAAGGAGAAATATTAGTAGATAAAAACCTCGCAGATTTAAAAGAAAATAATCAACAAACTATTATTGTAACTTTCGATTATAAGATAGAAGAGCAATTTATAAATCGATTACCAAATATAGTTTCCTATAAAAATAATTACGATAACACTTGGTATATTACTTTTGAAAGTGATGAAGATATGAGGCCAAAAATCTTTGATTTTGCTCAAGAAAATGGATTGAAAATATTAGGTTTAAATACCGAAAATAAGAATTTAGAAACCTTGTTTAGAGAAGTAACTCAATAATTATTTTACTAAATATTGATAAGCTTCTAACAAAGTAGGAAAAACCAAAATACTACCAGCTTCTTTTAATTCAGCTTCAGAGTATTGAGTTAAAATTCCTATAGGCTTCATGCCTGCAGCTTTAGCAGCCTTTGTACCTGTTAAGCTATCTTCAAAAACCCAAAGATCTTTAAACTCTTCTTTTTTAAACCCTAAGGCTTTTGCTAGCGTTTTATATGCTTCAGGATCTGGTTTTGGTTTTTCATAATCTTGTACACCAAAAACAGTTTTAAAATTTAAGTTTAAATGATGAATGCTGTTCTTTAAAAACTGTTTAGTGGCGTTACTTGCAATTCCGTAAGGAATCTTTTCTTCGGATAACAAATCTGTAAATTCATGAACACCAGGTAATAATTCAGGCACTGTAAAATACTTGTCTAAATGCTCATCTTTTAAATGATATAATTCTTCAGTTTGATGTTCTTTACCAATTACACTGCAAAAATATTCAGCAATAATTAAAGGTGTTTTACCTGTATGAATTTTAGGAAAAGGAGCAATTTCTTTATTAAATAATTCTTTAAAAGCAGAAGTCCAAGCAGAATAATGGCTGTTAAAACTATTTACAATAACTCCATCAAAATCGAATAAAAATCCTTTAGGCTGCAGTTTCATTTACAAGTGTTTTAGCGGATACTAATTTAGTTAAATATGGATTTAAAAACTTGTTAGTTGGGTCTAATTTTTCTCGAATTTCTTTAAAAGCATCCCATTTTGGGTAAATTTTAGATAATTGAGCATTTTTAGCAGAAAAACGTTTGCCCCAATGAGGTCTGCCTCCGTGTTTTAAAAATATTTTTTCTATACTTTTAAAGGCTTCATAAGTATCTGCAGTTGCAGCATTTCTAGAAACACATCCCATAGTTACTGTATCATGCCCATAAGCATAACTTAACCAAGATTTATCTTGATATACAAAACGTACATCCATAGGTATGTGGATAAAAGATTTGTTGTTCCATTTGTTGATTTCTGTTTTTAATTCATTAAAAACTTCTGGAAATTTGTCTAAAGCAATTGTCCATTCTGCTAGTTCTAAAGTAGACCCTCTAGATTTAGTAACTGTAGCTTGGTATAATGTGCCTTTGTGCTCTTTTTTAGCACTGAAAAAAGCTTTTGCTAATATTTTGTTTGCGATTGCAGTGATCCAAGGAAATTTGTGAGAATATTTATATAAAAATTTAGAAGTGTTTCTTCTATGTTTTAAATAATTTGGTCCTTTATTTTCAGTAATTTCTTTTTTAGGATCAATTTTATCACCAGTAATTACATAGCCTTTATCTGTATGAGGTAGCCATAGTATTCTTAAAAAGTCATGCTCTTTTAATCTGCTTTTTATTTTTGGCAACCATTCACTATCGTTTTCTGGCCTTTCTTTTACATGAAGTGTATAAGCAGGCTCACATTGAAAAGTAATGGTAGACATTACACCTAACATACCTAAAGAAACACGAACTGCATCTATTAAACTGTCTTGTTCAGTAATTTTTTTTATGCTACCATCTGCAAGAACCAAATTACATTCAGTCATGTATTCGCATAATAATTTTCCGCTTGTACCATGTGTTCCTGTTGCTAAAGCCCCACCAATGGTAATGGTATTAATATCTGGTAAACAAGGTATACACCAGCCTACAGATTCTATAGCTTCTAATAACTCACTTAATATTAAACCAGACTGAACTGTTATTGTTTTTTTGTTGTAATCATATGAAACAATTTTGTTATAGTTTGTCATATCAATCAAAACATCTGTGCCAGCAGCAATATCTGCAGAAGATTGTTTGCTTCCAAAAAAACGTATCTTTTCGTTATTTGCTATTACTTCTTTCAGTTCATCTTCAGTAGTAATATCAAACTTTGTTGCGTAGTTATACTTTAAATTTCCATTCCAGCTAACCCAAGTACCGTTATTTTTTTGTTTCATAATATCTTACTTTCGTTAAACAAAATTACAAAATAAACGATTTATAACAGCTTTTAAAATGATAAAAATAATAAAATAAATTTTTGATAAATAAAAAGAACTATTTCATCATATTGATAAAAATAGCGCTCATAATACAAGAATATGTTATTTTAATTCAACTTATAGTTAATTTGTTGGTTTTGAAGTGTAGCTAACAATTCATTAGAAACATTAACTTTTGTGTTTCTACTTGGTAAGTTTACTTCAATTTTTTCTTTAGCATCCCAAATAGTAAACTTTAAAGACTGCTTACCACCATTTGTTCTAAGAATTCTCTGTAGGTTAGTAATGGTTTCTTCAGTTATATCATCCACAGAAATTTTAATAGTTAACTTTTTACACAACTCATCCATAATATCGTGTAATAATTTCATTTCTGTAAACTTTAATCTTGGTTCGCCAGTTACACCTTCTTTGTTTGTCCAGCCAGGTTGAATTGTTGCACGCACAAATAAGAAAGAATTGGGTACTAAAAAGTGTTTCATTTTTAAGTAATCTTCACCAAAAATTCTAAACTCATTACTATCTCCATAATCTTCTATGGTAAACATTGCCCAACCTTTACCAGCTTTAGAAACTCTGTGTTGCACATCTGTAATTATACCTGCAAAAGATAAATTCATACCCACATATTTGGCCAAATCTTCTTTAAAATATTTTAATGAAGCATTACAGAAAATCATTTCATTTTTAAAATCATCTAGAGGATGTGCAGAAATATAAATACCAATTACTTCTTTTTCTTGTGATAAAAGTTCCATTGTTCCCCAAGTTTCACACTCAGGAATATCTGGTTCAGGAAACTGAACAGTAGAAGCTTCTCCAAACATAGAAACCTGTGCAGAATTCTTGTTTTCTTGATATTTACTACCAAATTTCATAGCACGTTCTAAGAAGGTTAATCCTTTTTCATCAGTTGCAAAATATTGCGCTCTGTGTGTATCTGTAAAAGAATCGAATGCACCTGCTTTAATTAAACTATCAAAAGATTTTTTGTTAGCGGCTCTTAAATCTACACGTTTTGCTAAATCAAAGATAGAAGTATAATTTCCGTTTTCTGTGCGCTCTTTAATTATGGCTCTTACAGCAGCAGCACCTACACCTTTGACAGCAGCCATTCCAAAACGAACAGCTCCATCTTTATTTACTGAGAATTTTAAATAAGATTCATTTAAATCTGGTCCTAAAACTTCTAACCCCATTCGTTTACATTCTTCCATAAAGAAAGAAACAGCTTTAATATCTTTCATATTATTAGAAAGTACAGAAGCCATATATTCTGCAGGATAATGAGCTTTTAAATACGCAGTTTGATAAGCAATCCAAGCATAACAAGTAGAGTGAGATTTATTGAAGGCATAACTAGCGAAGGCTTCCCAGTCTTTCCATATTTTTTCTAGTTTTTCTTCATCATGACCATTTTTACCTGCTTGCTCAATAAACTTAGGTTTCATTTTATCAAGTACAGCAATCTGCTTTTTACCCATGGCTTTTCGTAAAACATCAGCTTCACCTTTGGTAAAATCTGCTAGTTTTTGCGAGAGTAACATTACCTGCTCTTGGTAAACTGTAATTCCGTAAGTTTCTGCCAAATACTCTTCCATTGCTGGTAAATCGTATTCAATATCTTCTGTTCCGTGTTTTCTGTTGATAAAACTCGGAATGTATTCCATTGGTCCAGGTCTGTACAAGGCATTCATTGCAATTAAATCTGCAAAAACGGTTGGTTTTAAAGAACGCATATGTTTTTGCATCCCTGGAGATTCATATTGAAAAATACCTACAGTTTCTCCTCTTTGGAATAATTCATAAGTTTTTTCATCATCTAAAGGAAAATTCTCAGGATCTAAATCAACATTGTGTTTTGCCTTTACAATTTTTACAGTGTCTTTAATTAAAGTCAGTGTTTTTAATCCTAAGAAATCCATTTTTAACAAACCTGCAGATTCTACTACAGAGTTGTCAAATTGGGTAACATACATGTCAGAATCCTTTGCCAAAGCAACAGGAACATAGTTGGTAATATCTCCAGGAGTAATAATTACACCACAGGCGTGAATACCTGTATTTCTTACAGAACCTTCTAAAATTGTAGCTTTATTAATAGTTTCAGAAACAAGATCAGAACCAAAAGACATGTTTCTTAGTTCTTCTACTAATTGTTTTTCTTCTGCTCGTAAACCATCAACTTTACCTTTACTTTTTGGGTCATCACCAAAAATATTTTTTAGTTTAATTCCCGGAATTAATTTGGCAATTCTATCCGCTTCAAAAAGTGGTAAATCTAAAACTCGGGCTGTATCTCTAATTGAAGATTTTGCAGCCATTGTTCCATAAGTAATAATTTGTGCTACTTGATTTGCACCATATTTATCAATTACATAATCCATAACTCGACCACGACCTTCATCATCAAAATCGATATCGATATCGGGCATCGAAACACGCTCAGGATTTAAGAAACGCTCAAAAAGTAAATCGTATTTAATAGGATCAATATTTGTAATCCAAAGACAATAAGCAACTACAGAACCAGCTGCAGAACCACGTCCAGGACCAACAGCAACATCCATTTTTCTGGCTTCGCGAATAAAATCTTCTACAATTAAAAAATAACCAGGATAACCTGTTTTTTCAATTACTTCTAACTCAAAATCTAAACGCTCTTTAATGGATTCTGTAATTTCTCCATATCTAATTTTAGCACCTTCAAAAGTTAAGTGTTTTAAGAAATTATTTTCACCACGTTTTCCTCCATCTTCATCATCTTTTGCATCTTTAAACTTTTCTGGAATATCAAAAGCCGGTAATAAAACGTCTCTTGCTAACGTGAAAATTTCAATTTTATCTACAATTTCTTGAATGTTAATAATCGCTTCTGGCAAGTCTGCAAAAAGCGTTTTCATTTCATCCGAAGATTTAAAATAATATTCTTCGTTTGGCAAACCATATCTGTAACCACGACCTTTACCTTTTGGTGTGGCTTGTTTTTCGCCATCTTTTACACACAATAAAATATCGTGTGCATTTGCATCTTTTTTCTCTAGATAAAATGTGTTGTTTGTGGCAACGATTTTTATATCGTGGTTTTTAGAAAACTTTAGTAAGGTTTCGTTTACAATATTTTCATCTTGTTGATTATGGCGCATCAACTCAATGTAAAAATCATCTTGGAATTCTTCTTTCCACCAAAGCAAAGCTTCTTCAGCTTGTTTTTCACCAAGATTTAGAATTTTACTTGGTACTTCTCCATATAAATTACCAGTTAAAACAATAATATCATCTTTATATTTTTTGATGATTTCTCTATCAATTCTTGGCACATAATAAAATCCATCAACAAAAGCAATGGAAGACATTTTTGCCAAATTATGATACCCTTTTTTGTTTTTAGCCAACAAAACAACTTGGTAACCATTGTCTTTTTGCGATTTGTTTTTATGATCTTCACAAACATTAAATTCGCAACCAATAATTGGTTTTATTGGGTTTTCTGCACTTTTATTATGATTTAAAATGGCGCTTACAAAATGAAAAGAAGCCATCATATTTGCAGTATCTGTCATTGCAATGGCTGGCATATTATCTTTTGCAGCCGCTTTTACAATGTTGCCAATTTGCATGGTAGATTGTAAAACAGAATATTGTGTGTGGTTGTGTAAATGTGCAAATTGTACATCTTTTAATTCGGCTAAACCTTCTGATGTAGATTTTGTTTCTTTAACGTCTTTTAATTTCTCTAAACGTTTACGAATCTTATCACTCTCTTTTTTTAGGTTGATGTGTTTTAAACCAATTACTTGAATTGGTTTTGGATTCGCTTCAGAAAAGTTTTTAAAATAATCAGCATCAACATCTAATTGTTCTTTGGTAAACTCTCTTAAACGAATTAATTCTAAGAAACAACGAGTTGTAGCCTCAACATCTGCAGTGGCATTGTGTGCTTCTCCAAAGCCAACACCAAATAGGTGATTGTGTAATTCTGTTAAAGTTGGTAATTTAAATTTACCTCCTCTACCACCAGGAATTTGACACATTGTAGCTGTTTTTTCTGTACAAGTATCTAAAAGTGGTAGTTTTGTTAAATTGTTTTCTACACCTAATCTATGAAATTCACATCCCATAATATTAATGTCGAAACCAACATTTTGCCCAACAATAAACTTGGTTTTTTTAAGAGCTTCGTTAAAAAGAGCTAAACCTTTTTCTAAAGAAATACCTTGTTCATCTGCTAATTCAGTAGAAATTCCGTGAATTCTTTCTGCATCATAAGGAATATTAAAACCTTCTGGCTGAATTAAAAAATCGTTATGTTCTAATATATTACCCATTTCGTCATGCAATTGCCATGCAATTTGAATACACCTTGGCCAGTTGTCTGTGTCTGTAATTGGTGCATTCCAACTTTTGGGTAAACCAGTGGTTTCAGTATCAAAAATTAAGTACATAAATGATTTTTTTTGCTCATTATTTTGGAGGGTTAAATGTACGAAATAAAGGAAGTTTTAAGGTTAAAAAGTAAAGAGACTTATCAACAAAAAAAGTCAACCCAATTAAGGGTCGACTTTCTAAAATTAATTCAAATAATTTATTTTTATGCTAATTCTTCTTCTACCATCAAGCTGTTAATTGCTGATTGAATTTGCTGTTTTTGAGCTTCTAATAATTTCCTAGTTGATGGTGCAAATGCATCTTCTTCTAAAATCTCAGTGTATTCATTATAACTAACTTGCTCACCTCTAATAGCTTCTTCTAAAATTGCTTCTTCATCATTAGAACTAAATAAAGATTTTAAAGACATCCAGTTTCTGTGCATTGTACCTTGAAATGTACCAGTTTCTTCTGGTATTTGCCCATAAGATAATATTTCTGTTCTTAAGTTTTTAGCAAAATCACTTCGTTCTGAGGCTCTATTTTTAAAGAAAATTTTCAATCGAGAACTATCTACATTTTCGGCGGCATTTAAATACCCTTTTTCAGCATCATAATTCTTTTCTAATAATTCGTTTAATTTGTTCGAAATTTTTTCTGTGTACTTCATTGTGTCATTTTCATTTTAAATTCCAATAAATTATTTTGAGATGCGTATTGTTTCACATCTTTTTGCTGATACAAATTTAAATAAGCTTTAAAACTTTTATTGATGCATAAGGTTTCGATTTTAACTCATTTGATTTTTAGTTTTTATTTAAGAATTATGCTGTTGTTTTTTAAATTGAATTAAAATATTTGTAACATTTTCGTAAATTGGCATACATATAAAAGAACTTTTAATTAAAATATTTAAAAATGAAAAAATTACTATTAGTAGCTGTTATGTTTTTAGGACTTGTTGCTAACGCGCAAACAGCAGATGAAATTTTAGCTACTTACTATGAAAACATTGGCGGAATTGAAAACCTTAAGAAAATTAAAGGTCTTAAAATGACAGCTTCTGTTAATCAACAAGGAATGGAGATTCCTTTAGAAATTTATCAAATGGCTGATGGTAAACAAATGTCTGTTATTAATTTTCAAGGAAAAGAAATTAAACAAGGTGTTTTTGACGGCGAAACATTATGGGGTCATAACTTTATGACAATGAAAGCTGAAAAAAGTGATGCAGAAGCTACAGCAAATATGAAGTTAGATATGAATGATTTTCCTGATGCATTTATTGATTATAAAGAAAAAGGTTATAAAGTAGAATTATTAGGTAAAGAAACGATTGATGGTGCAGAAACATTTAAAATCAAATTAACAAAAGAACCTGTTACTATTGATGGTAAAAAAGAAGATAGCATTACGTATTACTTTTTTGATACCGAAAATTTTGTGCCAATTGCAATACAATCAGAAATAAAATCTGGACCAGGTAAAGGTATGATGTCAGAAATTACAATGAGTGATTATCAAGAAGTAGAAGGTTTATATTTTCCTTTTTCTATGACACAAGGTGTAAAAGGTCAGCCAGGTGCTCCATTAACTATTACTAAAATCGAGCTAAATCCAACAGTTGATGCAGCTTTATTTGCTTTTCCTGAAGAAAAGTAATCATCATAAAATACTACAAAAATCCTCAAATTAAATTTGGGGATTTTTTTTAATCACTAAAACCAAACAAAATGAAAAAACAACTTTTATTAGTGGCTGTTCTACTTTTATCTTTTTCTATAAAGGTTGATGCGCAAAGTAAAAACACAAAAGGAAAGCAATTATTTGGAGATTTAACTGCAAGGCATATTGGGCCAGCTCTAATGAGTGGTAGAATTAATGATTTAGAAAATCACCCAACAAATAATAGAATTATTTACGCAGGAACTGCAGGAGGTGGTGTATGGAAATCGAATGATGGAGGTGTAACTTTCAACCCGATTTTCGATGATTATTGTCAATCTATTGGTGCTGTAGAAGTAGATCCTAACGATCCTGATAATACAATTTATGTAGGTACAGGAGAAACATGGACAAGAAATAGTGTTTCTTATGGAGATGGTTTGTATAAAACTGTTGATGGTGGTGTTACTTGGAATAAATTGGGCTTTGAGAATTCGGATCGTATTGCAAACATTATCGTTAATCCAAAGAATTCTAATGAAATTTATGTAGGTGTTTTAGGTGCTTTATGGGGAGATAGTGAAGAAAGAGGTGTTTATAAATCTTCGGATGCTGGTAAAACTTGGGATAAAATTTTATATACCAATCAAAAAACAGGTTGTGCAGATTTAACAATGGATCCTAATAACCCAAAAATTTTATACGCTTCTATGTGGGAGTTTAGAAGAACTGGTTGGTCTTTTGAATCTGGAGGTAAAGATAGTGCGTTATACAAATCAATTGATGGTGGTGCAACTTGGAATAAAATTCATAACGGATTTCCAGAAGGTAGTTTAGGTAGATTAGCAATTGCAGTTGCGCCTTCTGATTCTAACATTCTTTACACGGTTATTGAAGCAGAAAAAAACGAAAGAAAAGGTTTATATAGAAGTGATGATGCTGGTGCAAACTGGAAACAATTAAACAATGATTTTGGTATTACAGTGCGTCCTTTTTACTTTTCTAGAATTGTGGTAGATCCTAAAAATCCAGATGTAGTTGTAAAAGGAGGTTTAAGTGGTTCTATTTCTAGAGATGGAGGAAAAACGTTTAAAAATTTAGGTAATATGCATAGTGATATTCATGATATTACTTTTGATATTCATAATTCTGATAGAATGTATGCAGGTACAGATGGTGGAGTATATCGTTCTTTAAATGGAGGTACAACCATGGAGATTGTAGAAAATTTACCTATTTCTCAATTTTATCAAGTTAGTGTAGACGATGCAGAACCTTATAATATTTATGGTGGTTTACAAGATAATGGTTCTTGGTATGGCCCATCTTCTTCACCTGGAGGAATAGAAGCAAGAGATTGGAATTCTATAGGAGCAGGAGATGGTTTTAGAGTGTTAAAACATCCAACAAAAAATATCATTTACTCAGAAATGCAAGGAGCAGAAAATGTTTGGAGATATGATGTAGCTGCAAAAAGAGTAAAAACCATTCAGCCTTTGCCACAAAAAAGTTTTGAAAAATTCCGTTTTAATTGGAATGCACCTATGGCTATAAGTGCACATCAACCCAATCGTTTTTATATGGGAAGTCAGTATGTTCACAAATCTGAAGATATGGGTGATACTTGGACAATTATTTCACCAGATTTAACGACTAATGATCCTTTAAAACAAGACCAAAGTAATTCAGGTGGATTGTCTATGGATAACTCAGGAGCAGAAAATCATACTACAATTTTTACAATAGCAGAATCTACTTTAGATGAAAATGTAATTTGGGTGGGTACAGATGATGGTAATGTGCAAGTAACACAAGATGGAGGAAAAACTTGGACAAATACTATTGCAAATGTGCCAGATTTACCTAAAAATACTTGGACATATCATATAGAAGCAAGTGTTTTTAATAAAGGTACAGCTTATGTAGTTTTTGATGGACATACTATGAATGATATGAAGCCATATACCTACAAAACAACAGATTTTGGAAAAACTTGGACAAGTATTATTACTAGTGATGTTGTTGGTTCTGTTAGAAATATTCAAGAAGATTATGTAAACCCTGATTTATTATTTTTAGGTACAGAATTCGGATTATACATTACGATTAATGGAGGAAAAAACTGGATAAAATTTACAAATAATATGCCTGCTGTAGCTGTACATTTTATTGAGTTACAGAAACAAACTAACGATTTAGTAATGGGAACGCATGGTAGAGGTATTATCATTATTGATGATATATCTCCATTAAGAGAAATTAATGAAGAGGTTTTAAAAGAGAAAGTACATTTCTTTACATCAAAACCAACTGTAATTTTCGAAGAAGGCAGTTTTGCTGGAAGTTTTGGAGCAGAAACTCAGTTTGTAGGCGCAAACCCAAGTAGAGCTGCACAAATAAAGTATCATTTAAGCAGACGTCATACTTTTGGTAAAATGACTTTAGAAATTCAAGATGATAATGGAAAAGTAATTAGCAAATTAGGTCCTGGGAAATCTAAAGGAATAAACATTGTAAACTGGAATTATAGATTAAAAAACCCAAAAGTAGCAAAAGGGAAAACGTTTAGTTTTGGTGGATTTACTTCGCCTTTAGTAGAAGCAGGTACTTATAATGTGGTTTTAAAGAAAGGTAAAGAGACTTTTACTCAGAAGATAGAGTTAATCTACGATCCTAAATCAAATTTATCAGCATCAGATAGAGAAGTGAAACACAATACCACCATGAAAATGTATAATATGACAGAAGAATTGGCATATATGGTATATGAGTTAGATGCAATATTGGAAAAAGCAGAAACGCTTAAAAAGAAAAAAATCGTAGAAAAGTTAACAGCATTAAAGAAAACTTTGGTAATTACAACTGGAGACAATTATGTAGGCTCAGCAGAACCTCAATTAAGAGAAAAAATGTCTGATTTATACAGTAAAATTGCCACTAGTTATGATAAGCCTTCAAATTCTGAATTAGAGAGTTTATCTATAATTGAAGAACGATTTGAAGTAGCTAAAGTAGATTATCAGAAAATAAAAAAGAAAGTAAAATTCTTAGATGAGTTAAATTTAAAGTCTTTCGAAGAATTTATAAAATAATTTTATGTTGAAAAAATCATTAATTTATAGGTTATTAGTGATTTAGTATCAAAAAAAGTTAGTATTTTTGCGCCCACTTATCACGAGATGGTAAGATTTTTAATAATCAAGGTCGAGAACCTTAAAAAATTAACAAATTATGTCTGTAAAAATCAGATTACAAAGACACGGAAAAAAAGGTAAACCATTCTATTGGATCGTTGCTGCAGATGCCCGTGCAAAAAGAGATGGTAAATACTTAGAAAAAATTGGTACTTACAATCCTAATGTAAACCCAGCAGAAATTAACTTAGATGTTGATGGTGCTGTAAAATGGTTACAAAATGGTGCGCAACCAACTGATACTGCAAAAGCAATTTTATCTTATAAAGGTGCTATGTTAAAGAATCATTTAGTTGGTGGTGTAAGAAAAGGTGCTTTAACAGAAGAGCAAGCAGAAGCTAAATTTACTGCTTGGTTAGAAGAAAAAGCAGCTAAAATTTCTGCAAAAGAAGAAGGTTTAAGCGCAGCAGAAGCTGATGCAAAAGCGAAAGCTTTAGCAGCTGAAAAAGCGGTTAACGAAGCAAGAATTGAAGCAGCAAAACCAGCTGTAGAAGAAGTTGCAGAAGAAGCATCTGAAGAAGTTGAAGCAGCAGCTGAAACTATTGATGAAGCAGCAGAAAAAGCAGCAGAGTAAATTATAAAGTGATACGATAATGCGTAAAGAAGAATGTTTTTATTTAGGCAAAATCGTAACTAAATATAGTTTTAAAGGTGAGGTTGTTATCAAATTAGATACAGACGAACCTGAGTTGTATAAAAATATGGAATCAGTTTATGTCGAATTTGGCACAAATCTGGTTCCATTTTTTATTGATAAAAGTTCTTTACATAAAGGCAATCAATTACGTGTTCAATTCGAAGATGTGTATTCTGAAGAAGAGGCAGATTCAATTTTAAAATGCGGAGTTTATTTACCTTTAGACTTATTACCAAAATTATCTGGAGATAAATTTTACTTTCACGAAGTGATTGGTTTTAAGGTTGTTGATGTTAATTTTGGCGAAGTTGGAAATATTGTTCATATCAATGATAAAGCAGCACAACCACTTTTTGAAATTGATAGAGATGGTAAAGAAATCTTTATTCCAATGATTGATGATTTTATCAAAAAAGTGGATAGAGAAAACAAACAAATACAAGTTGAAACTCCAGAAGGATTAATCGAATTGTATTTATAAATACAACTTGTCTTTTTTAAGATGATGTTGCTACAGTTTACAAAAAGAGAAAACTTCTACAGTTATTACAAAAATTAGAGAGGTGTCTGAGTGGTCGAAAGAGCTACCCTGGAAAGGTAGTATATGGGTAACTGTATCGAGGGTTCGAATCCCTTCCTCTCTGCAAATTTATAATGAAAAAAAATATAATTACAGAACCATAATAAATTGCTGTCTTCCTAATTTATTAGAAATTTGTTGCTATAATGATGATTTTTAAGCTATTTTGTTTTAAAATTTAATTTAAGGTTTTAGTAGATTCTCTTATAATTAAATCTGTTTCTAAAACCACTTCTTTATGAGCAAATAGTTTATTCTGTTTTTTTGCTTTAATTTCTTTATATAATAATTTGAATGCATTTTTACCCATATCAAATCCAGGTTGATTAATAGTTGTTAATGAAGGAGATATTACAGAAGACATAAACCAATTACTAAAACCAACAATACTTATTTCTTCAGGTACTTTAACACCTAATTTTACAAACTCTGTCATTGCTCCAATGGCAACTAAATCTGTGTTAATAAAAATACCATCTACATCTTTATGGTCTTTTAATAATTGTCTTGCATTTTCCTTTCCTTCTTCAAAACTCATATCTCCACATTCATTAACGTAAACTAAAGAAGGGTCATACTTTATGTTATTATCTAGTAATGCTTTTTTATAACCCAGAAATCTGTCAATAGAATTTTGAGGTAATAAAGCTCCCCTAAAATGAGCAATTCGTTTACAGCCAATATCAATTAAATGTTGAGTTGCGGTATATGCGGCTTTTCTATCATCAATAATTACTTTAGAACATTTTACAATTTTAGCAATTTTATCAAACATTACCAGTGGTGTTTCTTGCTCAATTATATCTGTTAAATGTTTATAATCTCCTGTGCCATTTGCTAATGAAATTAAAATACCATCAACTCTTTTACTTAATAATAAATCTACTTGCTTTTTTTCTAACTCGTAAGATTCATCAGATTGAAGAATAATTACTAAGTATCCTTTTTTTTCTGCTTGAGAAATTATTCCTTTAATAACACTAGAAAAAAAGTGGTGCACAATTACAGGGATAATTAAGCCAATTGTTTTAGACTCCTTTGTTCTTAGATTTACGGCAAAAGAATTTGGTTTATAATTTAATAAAGAGGCAGTTTCTCTAACTAGTTTTCTTGTTTTCTTACTTACATCTGGGTATTCTTTTAAAGCTTTAGACACTGTAGTAATAGAAATACCTAATTCTTCTGCTATTTGTTTGAGCGTAACCATAATAATACTTTAATATTGATTTAATTGTATGCTTTATTACCTTGCAAATATAGTAAATTAACTTTTTCGAAAACCTTTTCGGAAAATCGAAAACGTTTTCGATTTATTTTATTCATAAAATATTTGATTCAAACTATATTTTTGCTAAGAAACTAATTATAATTTTATTAAATTCACATTAAAGATGAAAAAACAAATAAAAATTAAATTTACAATGTTGATGATGATTTTACTGTCAACAACAGCTTTTGTTGCTCAGTCAACAATTTCTGGTAATGTAAAAGATCAAAGTGGAAATCTTATTCCTGGAGCAAGCATTATATTAAAGGAAAACGCTAAGGGAGCTATTACTGATTTTGATGGTAACTACGAAATTCAAAATGTTACCAATGGTACTTACACAATTATAGCCTCATATATTGGTTATGATAGTTTTAAAAAAGAAATAACAATAAATGGTAATTTAAAGTTAGATATAATAATTAAAGAAAATGCACAATCTCTAGATGAAATTATCGTTACTGGAGTTGTAAATCCTAAATCTAAAATAGAATCTAGTATATCTGTTTCTACAGTTGGTGTAAAGCAAATGGAACAGGCTTCACCAAGATCTGCAGGAGAACTATTTAGAAGCATTCCTGGTATTAGAGCAGAATCTTCTGGAGGTGAAGGTAATGCAAACTTTAATGTACGTGGTGTGCCAGTTTCTTCTGGTGGATCTAGGTATTTACAATTACAAGAAGATGGACTTCCAATTATGTTATTTGGAGATACTTCTTTTGGTAATGCAGATAATTTTTTAAGAATAGATTCTAATATTGGAAGAGTAGAAGCTATTAGAGGAGGTTCTGCTTCTACACAAACATCTAATGGTCCTGCAGGTATTATTAATATGATTAGCAAAACAGGTAAAATTGAAGGTGGTACAATAGGTGCAACTTATGGTTTAGATTTTCAATCAACAAGGTTAGATTTCGAATATGGAACGCCAATAGGTGAAGGATTATATTATCATATTGGTGGTTTTATGAGAACTGGGGAAGGACCAAGAGATATAGGTTACCAAGGTAATAAAGGTGGGCAAATAAAAGCAAATATTACTAAAGAGTTTAAAAATGGTTACGTACGTACTTATTTTAAATTTTTAAACGATAAATCTGTAATGTATATGCCAATGCCAGTGAGTTTAACAGGAACAAATTCTGACCCTACTTTTGGAAATCTTCCTGGATTTGATATTACTAGTGATTCCCCTCATTCTGTAAATATTCAAAATACGTATAGTGTGTATGATGGAAATGCTACTCAAAATGATATGAGAAGTGGTAATAACCCTGTTAGTAAATCTATTGGTGCAGAATTTTCTTTTGATTTAGGTGATGATTGGAAAGTAAACGGAAAAGCAAGATATTCTAATAATTCAGGACAATGGAATGCTCCATTTACGGCAAATGTTGGTACAGTTGCAGATATAGAAGCTTTAGTAAGAGGTGCTTCTGGTGCAACAGGTGCTTTAACTTATCAAGATGGTACAGCTTTTAATCCTGCAAACGGCTTGGCACAAGATTTAAGATATTTTGATGTAACTATCGAAGATTTAAGCAACTTTTTTAGCGATGTAAAAGTTACAAAAGCAATAAATGATAATATTGGTGTAACTGTTGGTATGTTCTCTGCTACACAAAACACTAAAATAGGTTGGCAATGGAGTTCTGCAATTTCTGAAGTTGCAGGAGATGGACAAGCAAGATTAGGTGTTTTCGAAGATTTTTCTCAAGGAGGTGCCTATTCTTATGGTCAGCCAGTTTGGGGTAACTGTTGTCAAAGGAAATATAATACAGTACACAACGTAAACTCGCCTTATGTAGGGGTAGATGCTGAAATTTCTGAAAAGTTAAACTTTGATGGTAGTGTTCGTTTTGAAAATGTAAATGTAAACGGAACCATAAATTCTGGACAACTAAGTAATTTAGATGCAAATGGAGATTTAATCGGTTTCGATTACAATAGCGATGGTGTAATTAGTCCTTTCGAATCTACAATACCAACAATAGCCGGTAATCCAGGACAAGCAATAAGCGACGACTATAATTTTGTTTCTTATTCAGCAGGTTTAAATTATAAAATAAATGATGGTGCAGCCGTTTTTGGTAGATATAGTAAAGGTGCTTCTGGTAGAGCTGCAGATAGAAATACTTATGGATCAGATGGTTTAGGAGATGTGCAATTTGATGAAATTTCTCAATTTGAAGTTGGTTTAAAAAAGAGATTAGATAATGGTGTTTTAAACGTAACAGGTTTCTTAAGTAATACCGATGAAGGAATTAGTAACGAATTAAACAGAACAGTAGGAAACCCTTTTAAAGCTTTAGGTTTAGAAGTTGAATCAGCATATAGATTTGGTGATTTTAGTTTGAATGGTTCTGTTACGTATACGAAAGCCGAAATTGATGGCGGTGCAAATGAAGGTAACAAACCAAGAAGGCAAGCAGATTTTGTATATAATATAGCTCCAACCTATTCTTTTGGAGCTGCAAAACAACACCTTTTAGGAATCACAATATTAGGTACTTCAGAGTCTTTTGCTCAAGATGATAACGATTTAGTAATGCCAGGTTATGCATACGTAAATGCAGTAGCAAAAGTGAGTTTAACTAAAGGTTTATCTTTAAGTGTAAATGCAAATAACTTATTTGACACAATAGGTGTTACAGAAGTTGAAGGAAATGGAAATATAGCCTCTGGATTAGCAGCAGCTAGAACAATTTCTGGTCGTTCTACAACAATGACGCTTCAATACAGTTTTTAAGACAAAAGTTTTTTATTGTTTATTAATATGAATGAAAAATGGAGCCAATGCAAATACATTGGCTCTATTTTTAAAAGTTAAAAATTTCGTCTCATTACAACTAATTTCTAAAATAAATTTGATTATGAAAAAATTAATGATTGTTGTTCTTTTATTATCAACACTTCAAATCAATTGCCAAGAAAAAGGCGAGATAAACAAAAGTTCTAAAACAGAAAAAATAATAGTATATGGTAGTGATAGTTGTCACTATTGTATAGATACTAAAACTTTTTTAAAAGAAAAAAATATAGAGTTTACGTATTATGATATTGATATAAATAAAGCAAAAGAACAAGAAATGTTAGTTAAATTAAAAAAAGCTAATATACCTGTGTATACTTTAAGTCTTCCCGTAATAGATAATAAAGGAGATGTTTTTTTAAATACCGGTAATTTTAAGGAATTTCTAAAACTACTGCACAAAAAAATCGAATAGTTATGAAAATTAAAAAACCTACTTTAAGCTTTTGGCAAATATTAAATATGAATGTTGGATTTTTCGGAATTCAATATAGCTTCGGACTTCAGCAAAGTGCAGTTACACCTATTTATGATTTTTTAGGAGCTAGTCCAGACCAAATTCCGATTCTACATCTTGCTGGTCCAGTAACAGGTTTATTAGTACAACCTATTATCGGAGCATTAAGTGATAAAACTTGGAGTCCTAAATTTGGACGTCGTAAACCTTATTTCTTAATTGGGGCAATTCTTTGCAGTTTAACACTGTTTGCTTTTCCTTTTAGTAGTTCTCTATGGATGGCTGCTGGTTTATTATGGATTTTAGATGTTGGTAACAATACAGCTATGGAGCCTTACAGAGCTTTAATTGCAGATAATTTAGAAGAAAAGCAACAGCCTTTAGGTTTTCAGATGCAAAGCTTTTTTACAGGTTTAGGTCAAGTACTCGCAAATTTATCATTATTTATATTTCCATTAATTTTTATTGGCACAACAGGCTCTTTACCAACTTGGGTATATGCATCTTTCTTTTTAGGCGCAGTTTGTTCAATAGCCACAATTTTATGGAGTATTAAAAAAACAAAAGAAATACCTCCTACAAAAGAAGAACTAATAAAACTGAAAGAAAAAAGAAGTGTTTTAGAACCTTTAATCGAAATCTTTTCAGCAATAAAAGATATGCCAAAAGTAATGTGGCAATTAGCATTGGTTTACTTGTTTCAATGGTATGCCTTATTTTGCTATTGGCAAAACTCCTCTAAAAGCGTTGCATTATCCGTTTGGAAAGCAACTCCAGATAACAAAGAATTATATAGTGAAGCCGTAAGTTGGACAGGTTTAGTAAATGGATGGTACAATGTAGTTACCTTTTTAGTTGCCTTTGCGTTAGTAGGTTTTGCAAAAAAATACAGTCCTAAAAAAGTACACGCATTTTGTTTAATAATCGCAGCAATTGGTTTTTTAGCATTTCCACATATAGAAAACAAAAACTTATTATTTTTTGCTATAACTGGTTTCGGGATTGGTTGGGCAAGTATGATGGGAATACCTTATTTAATGGTAGTTTCAGATATTCCAAAAGAACGATATGGCGTTTATATGGGCATTATTAATATGATGATTGTAATACCTATGATTATACAAACGGTTTCCTTTGGTTACATCTTAAAAAACTTTTTAGGCAATGACCCCAGAAATGCAATCACTTTTGCTGGAGTTTTATTAGTCTTAAGCGCAATTTTTACACTTTTTATCAAAAGTAAAAATCAAGTAAAACAATAACAACAAAACAATATTTTGAAAAAAGATAATAAAGAAATAGATATATTATGTATTGGTGAAGTCTTAATCGATTTTATTGGTCATCAATCTGATGTATTAATAAATAATACTAGAGATTACCATAGATATTTAGGAGGCTCACCTACAAATGTGGCTATGAATACTGCTAGATTAGGTTTAAAATCTATAATGATTTCTTCAGTTGGTAATGATGGTTTTGGAGAGTATATTTTAAAACGACTGAATGAAGTTAATGTAAATACAGAATATATAAAAAAACTAGATGATAAAGCTACAAGTGTAATTTTTGTATCTAAATCTAAAGGAACTCCTGATTTTATTCCTTTTCGCCAAGCTGATTCTTATATAACAGAAGATCAGATTGCTACAGATACTTTAACGAATACTAAAATTTTTCATACCACTTGTTTCGCCTTAAGTAAAGGCCCAGCACAGGCTACTATTTTAAAGAAAGCAGAAGAAGCATTTAATTTAGGTTGTAAATTAAGTATCGATTTAAATTACGCTAAAAAGTTGTGGAAAAGTCAAGAAGAAGCACTAAAAGTGATAAAAACCTACTGCAGTTTTAATCCGTTAATAAAAATTAGCGAAGATGATATGTTGCGTTTATTTGAAAAGGAATTAGCTCATCAAGAAATTTTTGAGTTTTTTCATAATCTTGGCGTAGAAACAGTTTGTTTAACTTTAGGAGAAAATGGTGTAAAATTATCAGAAAAAAATAAAAAAATTATTCAATTACCTGCCATAAAAGTTGAAAAAGTAATGGATACAACTGGAGCAGGAGATGCTTTTTGGTCAGGTTTTTTATTCGCTTATATTAAAGAAAAACCAATTCAAGATTGTTTACAAGTAGCTTTAAAATTAGCAGCGTTAAAACTTCAAAATGTAGGAAGACTGCCAGAAAATATCAATATTTTATCTAAACTTTTATAGTAACTAAATTATGAAAAAAGAAAGTAAAATAATTTCTAATGGAGTAATGCTAAATGCATACCCAGATAGTATTGGCAGTAATTTAAGTGATACAATTGCAATGCTTAAAATGCCAGAATTTAAAGATGTATTTTCTTTATTTTATGTGTTGCCCACTTTTTTTAATAGTGATTTAGATAGAGGATTTTCTATTATAGATTACAATTTAAATAAAGATCTAGTTTCTAAAGAAGATTTAAAAGCATTAGAAGAATTGAACATTATGCTGAAATTTGATATTGTTTTAAATCATTTATCAGTAGCTTCTCCTCAATTTAAAGATTTATTAAAAAACGGAGAAAAGTCTAAATACAAAGATTTTTTCATCAACTGGAATACTTTTTGGGAAGGCAATGGAACTAAAAATGAAAATGATATTGTAATTCCAAATAAAGAGTTTTTAGATAAGTTGTTTATGAGAAAATCTGGACTTCCAATTTTAAAAGTTCCTTTTCCTGACGGATCTGAAAAACCGTATTGGAATACTTTTTATCAAAATATACAATACAACGAAATTTCTAGTAAAGATATTAGTGAAATTTCCCCCCAAATTTCTCACAATGCTGAATTGATTTGTAACAAAATCAATTTAGCTATTACTAATAATTTAGACTTAAATTCGTTAGATTTCGAAGATTGTAACGAATATAAAGAAGAAATTTTATCAATTGTAAATAGAAAAGCAACCTATTTAGGTCAAATGGATGTGAATGCAAAATCTGAATTGGTTTGGGAATTTTACGACGAAACACTGGCCAAAGTAAAAAGTTTTGGATGTAAAATATTACGTTTAGATGCTTTTGCATACTTGCACAAAGAAATTGGGCAAACCAATTTTTTTAACAAACCTGGCACTTGGAATTATTTAGATCGAATTAATGAAATTGCAAAGAAAAACGATTTAATTCTACTACCAGAAATCCACGCAGAATATGGGTTAAACTTGCATAATGAAGTTGCTGAAGAAAATTATCAAATCTATGATTTTTTTCTACCTGGTTTAATGATTCATACTTTAGAAACGGGTAATAATAACGCACTTTTACGTTGGATTTATGAAATCATAGAAAAAGATTATAAAACCGTGAATATGTTAGGTTGCCACGATGGTATTCCGGTTTTAGATTTAAAAGGAAAAGAAGTAAATGGCATTTACAATAAAGGTCTTTTAGAAAATGAAGAAATAGAAACCATAATGAATACCATTATGGATCGTGGAGGAAGAGTTAAAAACCTTTATGACCCATCAGGTAAAAAAATTTCTTACTATCAAATTAACGCAACTTTTTTTAGCGCTTTAGGCGAAAATGAACAAAAATTATTATTGGCAAGAGCCATACAAATGTTTATGCCTGGTATTCCACAGGTTTGGTATTTAGACATTTTTGCTGGTAAAAATAACTATGCAGCTGCCGACAAAGGAGGTTCAGGAGGTCATAAAGAAATAAATAGAACTACGCTTACAAATAATGATATAAAAAACGGGTTAAAATCTGATATTGTAATAAATCAACTTAAAATAATGCGATTAAGAAATACATTAAAAGCATTTTCTGGAGATATTAATATTTTAAATAAATCTTCTGATATTTTAAGTATAGAATGGCAAAAGAAAGATTCTTGGGTATATTTAGAAGCAAACTTAAAAAATTATAATTTTAGTATTTCTTATTTAGATAAAGGTGTAAATCATAAATTAGTTTTTTAATTGCATTAAATGAATAAAATGTAAGAAAGTTTTGTGGATTTTTCCTCCAAAAAAAAAGTAGAATTTTAAATCTTTATTTAAAATTCTACTTTTTTATAATTGAAGTTATTACTTGTTTATATATTTTCTTCCTTTAAAATATCGTAGTTAAATTCAATATTTATCCACTCAGATCCATCACCAGTTTTGCTTTCATCAATAATCAATTCATCATCAACATAAATTTTTAATGAAAGTTGTGTAGGAATAGAGTTTTTTCTATAAATATTTCCTTGAATAAATCTAAAATCGTAATCATCTAAAGTAATAACTACAGGTATTGCGTTGCCAGATGAATCATAATTAAACAGATATTCATTTAAAATATGTTTGTCTTCAATATAGTCATAATAATTAATCTGTACTGCGTCATTTTCTTGCAATGTATTTACTTCTATTCTAACTGTTTTATCTAAAACTTCTGTAGTTTCTTCTTCTGTTTGTATAGTGCCAGTAGTACAACTATAAACAACAAGTAGTAAAAGAAATAATCTCTTCATATTAAATGATTTTAGGGTAATGTACAAAAATACTGCAAACAGTGTAAAAATAAGAATTATTAGAAATAAATATTGTTAATTTTGCAGAATGAATTCAATTTTTAAATTTAAAGAATTTTCAGTAAATCAAGATAAAACAGCTATGAAAATTGGCACAGATGGTGTTTTGTTAGGTGCTTGGTGCACTGTAAATTTTTACCCAGATTCAATTCTAGATATTGGTTCTGGCACTGGTGTTGTTGCGTTAATGTTGGCACAACGTTCTGATGCAATGACTATAGATGCTGTAGAAATAGAAGAAAATGCATACGAACAATCTGTAGAAAATTTTGAGCAATCTGATTGGGGAGATCGTTTGTATTGTTATAATGCCACTTTTCAAGAATTTGCTGATGAAATTGCTGATGAAGAAGAAACTTATGATTTAATTATTTCGAATCCGCCTTTTTATACAGATGATTTTGAAACCCAAGATAAAGCAAGGAATAAAGCAAGATTTACAAGTTCGCTATCTTTTGAAGATTTACTATCTGGAGTTATAAAAATCTTATCTAAAAACGGAAAGTTTACAACAATAATACCTTATAAAGAGGAAGTGAATTTTATTAAACTAGCCAATATTAAAGGTTTGTTTCTAAATAGAATTTGTCAAGTTCAAGGCAATCCTGCATCAGAAATAAAAAGAAGTTTGTTAGAGTTTTCTTTTATTGAAACCGCACTAAATAAAGAACTTTTAATTATAGAAACCGAACGTCATCAATACACCAAAGAGTATATTAATTTAACCAAAGATTTTTATCTTAAAATGTAAATTATTCATCAATTGTATAATTAAAATCTACATGTGCCCATTCTAACTCTGTACCAATACTTTCGGTTTCAAAGTGCAAAACTTCATCAATATAAACTTGAACTTTTAAAGAAAATTCTAAATTATTTTTTCTGTAAGCTTCACCTTCAATTGTGTTATATGTGTAATCATTTAATGTAATAACTATAGGTTCTGGGTTACCTTCATCATCATAAGTAAATTGCATTGGCCCATAAACCCATTCAGACAAATCAAAATCATAATAAGATACCATTATTTCATCGAATTCTAATTGAGAAGTGGTTAGTACTATTTCTATAGTTTTTGCTGTAACTTCTATTTCATCATCTATTTCTTCAATGGTTGTATTTGTGGTGCAAGAAGTATATAATGTTATTAAAACTATTGTAGTTAAGTGTTTTAGAAATTTCATAAGTTGTCTAATAAAGTTTGTTGTTTTTAATTAGACACCAGTAAAATAAAAAAGTTTGATTTTTATTTTAAAAACTTTATTGTTGATTTTTTAACCCATTACATGATTAGGATTATAACCCAAATATTCTACATTTCTTTCTTTAAATTTAATACCATAATTTTCGAGTTCCTTTAAAATAGGCTTATAAACTTCTTTGGTTATGGGTATTTGAACTCCAGGAGTTTTTATTTCTCCTTTTAAAATTTTTAAAGCCGCAATTGCAACAGGTAATCCCACAGTTTTTGACATGGCTGTATAGGTCTGATTTTCGCCTTCAACAACCAAACTGCTTTCAATTTGGAGTTTTTTACCATGAATTTCATAACCAAAAAGGTGCTGCATTACAATCATATCTTTATCGTTTTCTTGTAAAGTCCAAGAATCTTCTAAGATTTTCTGTAAAATTTGAGCAGGTGTAGCGTTTTTAAGTGCTATTTTTTTCTTCGGATTAAAAAGATCAAGTTCAACTAATTTTTCCCACATAATATCATCTTGATCAATTTTTAAATAAGAACGTAATTTTAATTCTACAGAATCTGAAGGAGAATAAGCTAAAAATAAGTTTGTAAAATCACGATAACTCATATACTCAGAATCTTCTATGGTATAAGAATCATCAGTCATACCCAACTGAACAAAAATGTTCCAAGCCCTAGAAAAACCAACTCGTCTAATGGTTCCTCTGTACATAGTTGGTATATCATCTAAACCATAAACACTTCTATATTTTAAAGAATCTCTATTGGCATAAGCTTCAAATTTTTCGTTATCAATTTTTAAAAATTCTGTTCTTCGAAACAATTTATGATATGGAATGTATTTATAAGTACCTTCTTGTATAAACATGGCAGCTCCTCCTTGGCCAGCCAAAACTACATTTCTAGGATTCCAGGTAAACTTATAATTCCATAAATTTGAATCACTTTCAGGGGTAACCAAACCACCACAAAAAGACTCAAACAACAACATTTTAGCACCACTTTCTCTAATTCTATCTATAACTTGCATAGCACTCATGTGATCTATTCCTGGGTCTAAACCAATTTCATTCATAAAAACCAAACCATTTTCTTTGGCGGCATTATCTAGTGCTTTCATTTCTTCGGATACATAAGAAGCTGTAACCATATGTTTTTTAAGTTTGATACAATCTTTGGCAACTTCTAAATGAAATCTTGCAGGTAACATCGAAATTACAAGATCTGCTTTTTCGATTTCTTTTTCTCTTTGATGCGTATCAAAAACATCCAAGATAATTGCCTTAGCATTTTTATGATTGTTGATTAATTTTAGCACATTTTCTGTGGATATATCTCCAATAGTTAATCTTAAGCTTTCTTCATCAGATTTATCTAATAAATATTTAATTAAAGCTGAGCTCGATTTTCCTGCGCCAATTATTAGTATATTTTTCATAAAAGAAAGCTGTATTTTTGTTTTAAACGAAGATAATATAATTGTTTAAAAATTAACAAAATCATTAAAAAATGTTTAAAAACTTAGTAATTACTTGTTTTTTAGGTTTATCAGCAGTTATTTTAGGTGCTTTTGGTGCTCATGCTTTAAAAGAAACTTTAACTGTTGCTGAGTTACAAAGTTTCGAAACTGCAGTTCGTTATCAAATGTATCATACAATTGTTTTGTTATTTGTAAATATGTATGTTGGGTTTTCTATCAAACAAAAAAATACAATTAGTTACTTTTTTTTCTTAGGAATTCTTTTTTTCTCAGGCTCTATTTATTTAATTCAATTAACAAAAATTACAGCTAAATCAATTTGGTTTATAACTCCTTTAGGAGGATTATTCTTTATAATCGCTTGGATTTCAATGATTATAATATTCTTAATAAAAAATAGGAAGAATTAAATAATTCGTAAAAGTTATATAATAAATGGGTTGTTTTAAAATATTCATTAGTTTTGTTACTTATAAAAACCAAAAAATATTGATATGGTAGATACAAATACGAAATCGATTTCGTTAAATAGTCTAGGAATTAAAAATGCAACAATTCGTTATCAATTAACTTCTAGCGAATTACACAAAGAAATTTTAGAAAAAGATTTAGGAGTAGAATCATCTTTAGGCGCAATTGCTATAAATACGGGTGAATTTACAGGTCGTTCTCCTATGGATCGTTTTATTGTAAAAGATGCAATTACAGAAAATGAAGTTTGGTGGAGCAAGATAAATTTACCCTTTGAACAAGATAAATTCGATAAATTATATAACAAAGTTGTAGATTATTTATCTGAAAAAGAAGTTTTTGTAAGAGATAGTTATGCTTGTGCAGATGAAAATTACAAATTAAATATAAGAGTTGTAAACGAACATCCTTGGAGTAATATGTTTGCTTACAATATGTTTTTACGACCAACAGAAGAAGAGTTAGAAAACTTTACTCCAGAATGGACCGTAATTAATGCACCAGGTTTTATGTCTGATGCTGAGGTTGATGGAACTCGACAGCACAATTTTGCAATTTTAAATTTCACAAAAAAAATTGCTTTAATTGGTGGTACAGGTTATACAGGCGAAATTAAAAAAGGAATTTTTTCTGCTTTAAATTTCATTTTACCAATGTATAAAAACACTTTGCCTATGCATTGTTCTGCAAATGTTGGTGCAGCTGGAGATACTGCTATTTTCTTTGGTTTATCTGGTACAGGAAAAACAACGTTATCTACAGATCCAAACAGAAGTTTAATTGGTGATGATGAACATGGTTGGACAGCCGAAAACACCGTTTTTAATTTTGAAGGTGGTTGTTATGCAAAAGTGATTAACTTATCTCAAGAACAAGAACCAGAAATTTTTGCAGCAATTAAAAAAGGAGCCATTTTAGAAAATGTTGTAATGGATGATAATGGAGTTGTCGATTTTTCAGACACTTCTATTACTCAAAATACTAGAGTTAGTTATCCTATTTATCATATAGATAATATAAAAGAGCCTTCTATTGGCGAAAATCCGAAGAATATTTTCTTTTTAACTGCAGATGCTTTTGGTGTTTTGCCTCCAATTTCAAAATTGACTCCTGCACAAGCTGCCTATCATTTTATTTCTGGTTATACAGCAAAAGTTGCAGGTACAGAAGCAGGTGTAACTGAACCAGTGCCAAGTTTTTCAGCATGTTTTGGAGCGCCTTTTATGCCTTTACACCCAACAAGATATGCAGAAATGTTAAGCAAAAAAATGACAGATGCAGGTGTAAATGTTTGGTTGATAAACACAGGTTGGTCTGGAGGTAAATATGGTGTAGGTAGAAGAATGCCATTAAAATACACAAGAGCCATGATTACTGCTGTTTTAAATGGAGATTTAGGTGATTATAGATACGAAGATTACCACATTCATTCTGTATTTGGTGTTGCACAACCAAGATCTTGTCCTGGTGTGCCAACAGAATTATTGAGTCCAAGAGCAACTTGGAATAATGATGAAGCTTATTATGAAACTGCGTTTAAATTATCGAATGCATTTAGAAATAATTTTAAACAATTTGAAGATTTTGCTAATGAAGAAATTCGCAGAGGAGGACCTCAAAGATATGCGCATTAATTTTTAGTAATGTTTGTTTAGACAAAAAACACCTCTTTTGAGGTGTTTTTCTATTTAAAAAAGTATCTTTAGTCAAAGAACTAAAAAATTATTTTTGAATGATTAAAAAATGGTTTCAAAATATTGGACCAGGTACTTTAGTAGCTGCTGCTTTTATTGGTCCAGGAACAGTAACACTTTGCACTTTGGCTGGTGTAAGTTTTGGCTTTAATTTACTATGGGCAATGTTATTGTCTATTATTGCAACCATTGTTTTGCAAGAAATGGCTGCAAGATTGGGTATCATTTCTCAAAAAGGATTATCAGAAGTTATTCGTGAAGAAATTAAAATTCCGTTTTTAAAATACTTTGTTACCATTTTAATTTTAGCTGCTATTGTTATTGGTAATGCTTCTTATGAAGCAGGAAATATTAGTGGAGGAATTTTAGGTTTAGAAACTGTTTTTGGCGAGTTTAAACTCATTTTTGGTGAGTTAACCATTAATTTAATGAGTTTAATAATTGGTGTAATTGCCTTTGTGCTTTTATATATTGGTAATTATAAATTTCTTGAAAAAGCTTTGGTGGCTTTAGTTTTATTAATGAGTTTTTCTTTTGTAATTACAGCAATTGTAACCAAACCCAATGTATTAGAAATTTTAAGAGGATTGTTTATTCCTAAGTTTCCAGAGAAAAGTTTATTAACAATAATTGGTTTAATTGGTACAACTGTTGTGCCTTACAATTTGTTTTTACATGCTTCTTTAGTTAAAGAAAGATGGAACAAAAAAGAGGATTTAAAATTCGCGAAAAAAGATACAATAGTTTCTATAATTTTAGGAGGAATGGTTTCTATGGCAATCATTATTTCTGCAGCTTCAATACCATCTAAAGATATTTTAAATGCTGCAGATTTAGCAGAAGGTTTAGCGCCTTTATATGGCGAATTTGCCAAATACTTTCTGGCTTTAGGCTTATTTGCTGCTGGTATAACTTCTGCAATTACAGCACCTTTAGCAGCAGCTTATGTAGCAAAAGGATGTTTGGGTTTAAAAGGTGGTTTACAATCTAAATCATTTCGATTTGTTTGGATTGTTGTACTGTTTTTAGGTGTTTTGTTTTCTTCAATTGGCATTAAACCTATAGAAATTATAAAATTTGCGCAAGTTGCAAATGGTATGTTATTGCCAATTATAGCCGGAATTTTATTATGGATTATGAATAAAAAGAATGTTTTAGGTGGTTTTGTAAATTCTAAAACTCAGAATATTTTTGGATTTATAATTTTATTAATTGCTGTTTTTCTTGGTGTAAAAGGTATTCTAAAAGTGTTTAATGTATTCTAAAATGATTATTGATATTAATTGCGATGTTGGAGAAGGTGTAGTAAATGAGCATTTACTAATGCCTTATATTTCATCCTGTAACATTGCTTGTGGAGGCCATTTTGGTGATGTTAAAACCATTGATAAAACTATAAAATTAGCGAAAGAAAATAAGGTGAAAATTGGTGCACATCCTTCCTTTCCTGATAAAGAAAATTTTGGCAGAGTGTTAATGCAAATTTCTGATGAAGACTTAAAGAAGAGTATTCAAAATCAAATGAATTTATTTTTAGAAAGATTGTCTTTGTTTGATGCAAAATTACATCACATAAAACCACATGGAGCTTTGTATAATGCAATTGCTGTAGATGAAAAATTGGCTATTTTCTTTATTGATGTTATAAAACCATATTTAAAAGAAACTTATTTATATGTGCCATATAATTCTGTAATAGAGAAAGTTGCTTTGAAAAATAACATCAAGATTATGTATGAAGCATTTGCTGATAGAAATTATAATAACGATTTAACTTTGGTTCCTAGAAAACAGAAAAATGCTTTATTAGTTGATAAAAGAGCGGTTGTGAATCATGTTTTACAGATGATAAAACATCAGAAAGTAAAAACAATTTCTGGCTTAGAAATACCAATAAAATCAAATACTTTTTGTGTGCATGGAGATACTGAAAATGCTATTGAAATCGTAAAATTTATTCATCAAGAAATTCAAAAAGAAGGGTTTAAAATTGATTAAAAATATTACATATAAACCTTTTGGTGTAAAAGCAATTCTAATTGAATGGCAATCTATTATTGATGATAAAATATTAGAAGATATTTTACTTTTTAAACAAAAAATTACATCAACAAATAATACTGAAATTGTCGATATTATTCAAGGTTATAATTCTTTGACCATCGTTTATGAACACTTTGTTTCGAATTTTAATGATGAGGTTCATCAATTAAAATTAATTTATGCATCAACTTTAAAAAAAAAAAAACAAAACAATTTTCAATGGGTAATTCCTGTTTGTTATGATGTTACTTTCGGAATTGATTTAGAAGAAATTTCTCAAAAATCAAATTTAGCAATTGATGAAATTATTCAAATGCATTCATCTGCTTTATATAAAATTTATTTTATTGGTTTTTTACCTGGTTTCTTATATTTAGGTGGTTTAGATTCAAAAATTTATTTTGATAGAAAACCAAATCCGAGATTAAATGTGCCAAAAGGAGCTGTAGGAATAGGAGGTAAGCAAACTGGGGTTTACCCAAATAAGTCTGCTGGTGGTTGGAATATTATTGGTAAAACTCCTGTTAATTTTTTTGATGTAGAAAAAGAAAATCCTTGTTTTGCAAAAGCTGGCGATTTTATCAAATTCAAATCCATTTCTTTGGATGAATTTTATCAACTAGAAAAAGAAATACAAGTAAAGAAATATCAACTTATTAAAACTTTACACAATGCTTAAGGTTTTAAAATCAGGTTTTTTTACTACTATTCAAGATAAAGGTAGAGTTGGTTTTGCTTCAGTTGGTGTACCAATTTCTGGTTCAATGGATAGTTATTCTGCAGATTTAGCAAATAGTATTTTAAATAATTCTGTTAATTGTGCAGTAATAGAAATTACATTAGGTGCTTGTAAATTGGAATTTACTAAATCCACTACAATCTGTATTTCTGGTGGCGATTTTTCACCTACGATTAATAACGTAGCAATTTCTCTAAATAAAAGAATTTTAATTCATCCAAATGATATTTTATCCTTTAGTAAAATAAACTATGGAATTCGTTGTTATTTGGCTGTTAAAGATGGGTTTTTATCAGAAGAGAAATTAAATAGTAGAAGTTTTTATCCAAATATTACCAAAGATTTTTTACTTAGAAAAGGAGATTCCATTCCTTATAAAGAGGTAGATAATGGAATTGAAACATCAAAAGCATCCATCAAAATAAATAGAAATCACTTTATGACTAAGGTAATCGAATGTTATAAAGGTCCTGAATTTGATTTGCTAAATAACCATCAACAAAAAGAAATCTTCAACACCACTTTTACTATTTCTAAAGATAACAGTAGAATGGGATATAAATTAAATGAAGCTATAGAAAATAGTTTGTCGCAAATTTTAACTTCTGCAGTTTTGCCTGGCACTGTGCAATTAACACCTTCTGGTAAATTAATTGTTTTAATGAGAGATTGCCAAGTAACAGGTGGTTACCCAAGAGTTTTACAGCTTACTGAAAAAGCGGTTAATCAATTAGCACAAAAAACTACGAGTGCTGTTTTTCAATTTTCATTAATTAGTATCTGAGTTAATATTCAATTTATTTGAGTTAAGTTCAACTTCACTTATCCTATACTTTTGTAGTGTATTTATTACATACTTAGTAATAATGCAAAGAAATTAAGTTTAACCATTAAAAAATTATAAGATGAGTAATAGTAGTAACACATTAATCGGAATATTAGCAGGAACAGCAATTGGAGCAACATTAGGAATATTATTTGCGCCAGATAAAGGAACAAAAACTAGAAAAAAAATTGCTGATGAAGCTGTACATGTAAAAGATATAATTGCTGATACAGCAGTAGATTTAAAAGAAAGAGCAGCAAGTACTTTAGAAGTACAAAAAGAAAGTTTAGATACGCAAATAGAAAATGTAGTCTCTAATGTAAGTCATAAAACAGAAGATGTAATTACAACTTTAGAACAAAAATTAAAAGAGTTAAAAGCTAAAAACAAAAAATTACAAAAGACAGCCTAAGAATATGAATATTTTTGAAGCTTTTAAAAGTAATTCTGAAGAAGGAGTAGATGCAGGTAAAGATTATGTAAATGCTTCTTTTGAATACGGAAAACTGAAAACTTTTCAGATTCTAACCTATTCTTTAAGTGCATTTACTAAACTTCTTTTAATTGGTAGTTTACTTAGTATAGGATTAATTTTTGTGTCTGTGGCAGGTGCAATTGCCCTAGGTAATTATTTAGGTAATATTGCTTTAGGACACTTAATTGTAGGACTTTTTTTAGCCTTCTTAGGATTTTTAATTTACCTGCTGAGAAAAAGAATTATTGATAAAAAAATTATTAGCGAAATGTCTAATCAATTTTTTGAATCAGAAAAATAGTACCATTATGAAAACATATACTTCTTTTATTGAAATAGAAAAAGATCTTAAAAAGTTAGAACTTGAAAGAGAAATTGCTAAAGAAGAACTAAAAATTGTAAAACACAATTTCGAAGGTATTTTAGAACCAATGAATTGGATTAATTCATTATTTAAAATGTTAAGTAAATATGGTGTTTTGCTTATGATAAAGAAAATATTAAAATAAGTAGTTAATTTTTTTTAATAGTGGTTAGTTGATTTTAAGCCTTGGTATTTTATAATACCAAGGCTTTTATAGTAAAACTACTTTTAACTTCTTTTTAAATTGATTTGGTGTAATGTTATATTTTTCTTTAAATATTTTAGAAAAATAACTTCTACTACTAAAACCAATACTATACACAATTTGAGAGATATTTAAATCGCTATTTTTTAGCATATCTCTTGCAGATTCTAAACGAACGTGTCTTATATATTCTGTAACAGTTCTGTTATATAAAAACTTAAACCCTTCTTGTAATTTTGCTTGAGTTAAACCAGATTTAAAAGAAAGCTGATTTAAAGTATATGGTTTTGAAGGATTTTTTAAAATATCGTTTCCAATTTTACGCACCAATTTTAAATCACTTTTACTTATAGATTCAGGTATAGATTCACCAGCTAAAAGTCTGTTGTGTTGTTGGATGTGCATAGAAAGAATTTCATAAATTTTTGCTTCAATTTTTAAAATTCTTAACATTCCTTTTGCCTTAATATTGTGCAGTTTTTTTATTAATTCTGCCATTTTAAGATCTAAAGTACCATAGCTCGAAAATCTGTTATCATGATCTGTATCTACAAAAACTTCATATAATTTTTGATTTAAAGTAGAAACGTTTGTAGTTCTCTTTTTTAAGAAATGTTTACGAACAATCTGAATTACATTAATTTTTAATTGTTCGTTTTTTGGAAAGATAATATCATTATAACCACCATCTTTATTTGTATAAATTAAAGATTGAAATTGACTAACTTCTTTAATGTTATTATGAATGCCAAATTTATGTTTTATACTGCCTAAAGAAGGATAAATAAAACGAATAGGATTAAACTCGTCATGCGCTTTTGTGTGCATAAAAATCTCTTTATGAAATTTTATATCAAAATCTATGAAATTTACCCCCCAATCAAAAGGAATAAATCTTATGCTACCAATAGCGTTTTCATTATTTATTCTCAGTACAAATTCGCTCCAACGTTCTGTAACTTCACCTCCAATTGCTTCTTGTAGTTGTTCTAAAAAGTCCTTAGGACTATCAGCAATAATTTCAATATGTAACATAGTAATGGCTATATAAATAATTGCTAATGAATAGCATCAGTTAATTTTAGTAAAAGTAGTTTAAAATTAGTTCTAAATTCTTAAATAAAATCATAATTTATTTGATATGAGTTAAAAACTAAATGGCATGCACTAACAACAGGTCTGTTGTCAAAGTATCTTTGAAGTGTAAGAAAAGTAATAAAACACTTTTAGGATGTAAAGCATTTAGCATCTATAAATGAATTAAATGCTCACTTAAAAAAATATATATTATGTTACGTTGGACAATCACATTTGTAGTAATCGCTTTAATTGCAGGAGTTTTAGGTTTTGGAGGAATTGCAGGAGCTGCAGCAGGAATCGCAAAAATTTTATTCTTTGTATTTTTAGTATTATTTGTTATATCATTAATTAGAGGTAGAACAGTAAGATAAATTACAAGCTTATTTATATATAGTTATCAATTATCCAAATAATAGTAAAGCTATAAAACAAAAGCACTTTTTATGTGAATATTAAATTCATATAAAAAGTGCTTTAATTATTTTAAAGAAGTAGTGTTATTTTACTAAAAGTTTCTGACTAAAACCTTTAGTATTTGTTACTACATATATACCAGATGTTAAATTATTAACTTCTATAGATTTTGTGTTTTTAGATACTTTTACCAATCTACCAGATAAATCATAAATTTTGTAATCGTCTTCTTTACTAAAACTTACATAACCATCTGTAGGGTTTGGAAACATGCTAAAAGTTTTATTACCTGCAATATAATCTCCTGTATTTAAAACGTTGTCTAAAGAATATATACTCAAAGTTCCACTAACTTCGTTAGAAACTATTATTAAAGCTGTTCCATTAGGGCTTTCGTTTTTATCAACAAAAACAATACCTTCTGGGCCTAAATCACCACCATCAGTTGTGGTTTCTCTGCTATTTAGATATTGTAAAAATTTAGGCGATGTTGGGTTGGTTACATCGTAAATCATTATTCCACCAATTCTTTCTAATAAAATAAAAGCATAATAAGAACCTTCAATTTCTTTTACCAAAATACCTTCTGGTTCTGGGCCTTTGTTATCACTTCTATTTTTAAAGCTATTGTTGGTGTTACTTGCATTAAAAATACTACCATAAGTATTGTCTGCAGCTGTAATTACTTCAAAATCGTTTCCACTATCGTAAACAATATTACCAGTATTTGCCTCAAAAATACTAAAAGAACGACCGCCAAATACGTGAATTTCTTCGAACTCAGCATCACCATCTGTATTACCAGAAGCATTAGTAACATTAATATCTCCAAGATTTGTAGATAAAGCTAAAATATCTGCATCACCAAAAACTGCAGGATCTAAAGTGTAATCAGAATCGTTTAATTTACGTTCTTCTACTAATCCTCCATACTCTCTTGCATCACCTTCGTTTGCAGTTGCTATGTATGATGTTCCATTTATATTAAAATAAGAAATAGCATCTGGCATATACATTCCGTAAATTGGCCAAGAAGCATTAAAGATAAAGTCAGTTTCATCACTTGTATCTAAAGAATTTTTTGCTAAACTATGGTCTTTTAAACCTAAAGGCAAAATTTTGGTAATTGTATTTGTTGATAAATCAATTACTGCGTATGCATTGTTTTCTTGTAAAGAAACATATGCCATTAAATTATCATCAGAAACAGTTATATATTCTGGTTCTAAATCTTCAGCTACTGTAGATCCTGGTCCAAAAATTCTAACTCCTGCAGTTTTTAAGGCAGCTTCTTGGTTATTAAAAGCTTTAAAATCTAGCGTATTTACATTTGTTTGTGTAATGCCATTTAAACCACCAGTAACATCAATGATAGAAATGCTTCCTTCAGGATCAAAAGAGTAATCATCATTTGGTTGTCCTTCGTTTGCTACAAGTAATTTTGTGCCATCAGGTGTAAAAGTTAACATGTCTGGTAAAGAACCAACAGTTACAGATATTTGGTTACTACCATCAATATCAGAAAATAAAACTATACCATTATCTGTTGCTGGGTTTGCAGCAATTGCAGCAGCTAAAAGTCCATTATAAACAGCTACACTTTGCACGCCAGAAGTGTTTGCTGGTAATGTTATTGTTGAAATAGGTTTTATATCACTTGGATTTGAAAAGTCTAAAATTTCTATACTATTTGAGTTGGTAACAAATAAGCGTTGTGAAACTGCATCATAAGCAGTAATTTCTGCAGTTCCTGATGCATCAACTATATAACTATCTAAATAATTTGCGTTTAAAATAGAGTCATCACTTGTAGGTACATTAGTATCATCATCTAAAATATAGACAGAAAATGTATCAGCACTACCAATAATACTATTTGTTTGATTTTCTAATTTTACCATAAAATATAAATCAGAATCATCTGTATTATTGTTTAGAATAGGAATTGTAAGCGTTTGTGAATCTGTGTTACCTGCAGAAAAAGTTACAGTTTGCGAAGTAGAAAATGTAAAATTAGAACCCTCTGTTGCAGAACCAACAGGTAAAAGAGAAACATTTACAGTTGCTGTTGTTGCAGGAGCAGATGAAATTTTTAAGGTGAGGTTTACATTAGCATCAGCTTCAGAAACTGAAATATAACTTGCATTAAATTCAATTATTGGTTGTATTGGAGGTGAAATATTTCCTGGGGATGCTATATTAGGAACATCACTATTGTCACCACCTAAAGTTTGTGTAGCAATTGCATTACTAGTATTGTTAATTGTACTAAAAGATGCTAGTTCTAAATCGTAAGATTGCCCATCATTGGCAGCTGTATCTGGGTAAACACCTATTGCTATTGTAGATGTTGTAGAAGGATCTCCCATCCAAAGAGCAACAGCATCTCCACCAGCACCTAAGCCAGAACCATCTGTATACCCTACTTTAATTCCTGTTAAATCTACTACAGAAGACCAAACTGTATTGAATGTATTTACTTCATTGCCAGTATTATCTGTAACTAAAACAATTGCTCTTTCTCCTGGTTGAATATCTGTGATACCTTGTATAACAACTGCTTTTGTAGGATCTGCAGAATCGTCATCATAATATAAATCATCATCTGTACCAGAAACCCAAGCTTTGTTTCCTGTATTATGAATTTCGAACCAGTCTGCAGTTAAATCTGTGCCTTTTTGACCTGGAAAAATTTCTGTAATTACTAAGTTTACAAGGCTAACAACATTTCCTGGAGAAGCAATGTTAGGTACGTTATTGGCATCACCTCCTAAAGCAGAAGTTTCAAAAGCGTAACTTGTATTGCCTATAGTACTAAAAGCGGCTAATTCTAAATCGTAAGATTGGCCATCATTAGCGGCTGTGTCTGGGTAAGTGCCAAAATCTGCAAGTATAAATGTACTATTATTTGGGTTTCCTATCCATAGTGTAACAGCATCACCACCTGCACCTAAACCAGAACCATCTGTGTAACCAATTTCTATATTAGACAAGTTAATTACAGGGGTCCAAATTGAACTGAAAGTATCAATTTCATTGCCTGTATTATCAGTTATTAGAACAATTGCTCTTTCACCTGGTTGTAAGTCTGTAATTCCGTTAATTAGAACTGCTTTATCAGCATCTGCTGAGTCATCATCATAATATAAATCTGGGTCTATGCCAGATACCCAAGCTGTTGTTCCTGTATTTTGAATTTCAAACCAATCTTCTGTTAAGTCAGTTCCTTCTTGACCAGCAAAGATTTCTGTTATTTTAAGATTAATTTGAGAGTAAGAGATAATGCTTGTTAATAAAGCAATAAATAAAGTAGTTTTTTTCATTATGGTTTAATTTTTTAGAAGCTTAAAATTACTACCTTATAAAAAGAACTTTATTAACTCTAGGTTACTATAATGTAAAACAAAAAACACCTCTTTTAGAGGTGTTTTTGTTCTTTCTAATAGAGTTTTTTACTCTTCTTTTTCAATTATTACTTCTACTGTTTCTTTAGTTTCTTTTTTATTTTTAGAAACGTTTACGGTAATTATTTTACCAGCTTCTTTTGCTTTTTGTTCAATTTCTTCAACAGTGCCTTCTATTTTTTGAACATCTTCAGTAACTTCTCCATTTACAGTTTTTGTTGTAGTAATAGTTGCCATAGCTAAATCTCCAGAAGTTTTGTTGATTTCTACTTTTACTTCTTTTTTAGTATTGTAATTAGAAACATCAGCAGAATTCATTGCAATACTGGGTGCAATTACTAAAGCTACAACAGACATTAATTTAAGAAGTATATTTAAAGAAGGACCAGATGTGTCTTTAAAAGGGTCACCAACAGTATCACCAACAACAGCAGCTTTGTGAGCATCTGTCCCTTTTCTGCCTTGTTCTTCTATCGTTTTCTTAGCATTATCCCAAGCACCACCTGCATTCGATTGAAAAATGGCCATTAATACACCACAAGTTGTAACACCTGCTAAAGCACCACCCAACATCTCTGCACCACCTATAAAGCCTATAGCAACAGGTACAGCAATTGCTAATAAACCTGGTAAAACCATTTCTTTAATAGATGCTTTTGTAGAAATGTCTACACATTTATCATATTCAGCAACACCATCTGCAGCATCAAAAATTGCTCTTTGTTCTTTAGTTGCTTTTGTCATATCAGAATCTACAGCTCTCATTACTTCTAATGCTGCTTTTAACTGAGGAATATCTCTAAATTGACGACGAACTTCCTCAATCATAGCCATTGCAGCTCTACCAACAGCATTCATAGATAATGCAGAAAATACAAATGGTAGCATTCCACCTACTAATAAACCCGCCATAATTTTAGGCTGAGAAACATCAATAGCAGTAACATTTGCAGTTTTCATAAAAGCAGCAAACAAAGCTAAAGCAGTTAAAGCAGCAGAAGCAATTGCAAAACCTTTACCAACAGCAGCAGTTGTATTACCAACAGCATCTAACTTATCAGTACGTTCTCTTACTTCGCTTGGTAATTCTGCCATTTCTGCAATTCCACCAGCATTATCACAAATTGGTCCGTAAGCATCTACAGCTAATTGAATACCTGTATTTGCAAGCATACCAACAGCAGCAATTGCAATACCATATAAACCTGCAAAATGGTGAGATACAATAATTGCAGCTGCAATTAAAATGATAGGAATAGCTGTAGACATCATACCTACTCCTAAACCAGCAATTATATTAGTAGCAGCTCCAGTTTTAGATTGTTCAACAATAGAAAGCACAGGTTTTTTACCTGTAGCAGTGTAATATTCAGTTACTTTACCAACAGCCAAACCAGCTACTAAACCAGCAATTGTTGCCCAGAAAACACCCATAGAACCAAAAGGTAAACCTGCTACAGCTTCTGGAATTAAAGCGTTAATTATAAAATAAGAAGCAACAACCATTAAACCAGCAGAACCAAACTCACCAATATTTAAAGCAGTTTGTGGGTTTCCACCATCTTTTACTCGAACAAAAAATGATCCTAAAATAGACATTATAATTCCTGTTGCAGCTAAAACTAAAGGTAAATAAACAGCTCCCATTCCATTTAAATCTGGAGTTATGATAAAAGCTCCTAAAACCATTGTACCAATAATAGAACCTACATAAGATTCAAATAAATCTGCACCCATACCAGCAACATCACCTACATTATCACCAACATTGTCTGCAATTGTTGCAGGGTTTAGAGGATGATCTTCTGGAATACCAGCTTCTACTTTACCAACTAAATCTGCACCAACATCTGCTGCTTTTGTGTAAATACCACCACCAACTCTAGCAAATAATGCAATTGATGATGCACCTAATGAAAAACCGGAAAGTACGTTTAATACTAGTGTTAGGTTTTCTGCTCCTGGCCATATATTTTGATAGATAATAAATAGACCACTCAAGCCTAAAACACCTAAACCTACAACACCTAACCCCATAACAGCACCACCTGCAAAAGCTACTTCTAAAGCTCTTCCTAATGATGTTCTTGCAGCTTGTGTGGTTCTAACATTTGCTTTTGTAGCAACCTTCATTCCTATAAAACCTGCTAATGCAGAACAAATTGCACCAATAATAAATGATACTGCAACAATACCACTAGAACCTTCTTCAGAAGATCCTTTAAAGTATAATAAGATAGCTACAGCTACCACAAAAATTGCCAAAACTTTATATTCAGCTTTTAAAAAAGACATTGCACCTTCTGCAATATTTTTGGCTATTCTTTTCATTCGGTCTCCACCTTCATCTTGCTTGGATACCCAAGCGCTTTTAATGAACACAAACGCCAAGGCTAGAACACCAAAAAGCGGTAAAAATTTAACTACTGTTTCCATATTAGTTAGTTGATTTTAATTAAAAATTTTAAAACGATGTTAAAAGTAATAAAATTAAATTGATAAAAAAAGCTTACTTAATTTAAAGATTATTTATTTATAAGCTACTTAAATTATTATATTAATAAAACTATGATTAAAGTCAGTTTTTTTTATATGTTATATTGAATTTAAATATGGTAAATAAATGTTTAGATAATTATTATCTATATAGATTCTTTAGAAAAGTTTATTGCAAAAAAAAACATCTTAATGAATAAGATGTTTTTTTATTAATTTTCGTTTATTTTAGATTGTAAACGTTCTTTTTTTCTTGTGTTCACTTTCATCATAACGTTTAACACATTCATGATAAATATTAATTGCAGCTTTTGCATTTCCCCAACCACCAGTATCAACTTTTTTCTTTTCTAAATCTTTATAAACTTGGAAAAAATGTTCGATTTCTTTTAATCTATGAGGATTAATATCAGCAATATCTGTTTTTTTACTCCAAATAGGGTCAGAAACAGGTACACAAATTACTTTTTCATCTGGTCCTTTTTCATCAGTCATATAAAAAACACCAATTGGTCTTACTTCCATTACAACCATTGGGTAAGTTGGTTGATGACCTAGTACTAAAACATCTAATGGATCTGAATCTAAAGCTAAAGTTTCTGGAATAAATCCGTAATCACCAGGATACATCATAGAAGAAAATAACATTCTATCAAAACGAATTTTATGTAAAGTAAAATCGTATTCATATTTATTTCTACTTCCCTTAGGGATTTCTATTAACACATCAAATGTTACTGCTTGTTTTTGTTCTTTAGTCATTATATCTTTTTAAATTTAACTGATCAGATTACAAAAATAACGAATAAAGAAGTTTATCCAATTATTTTACGTTATAAATTACGCAATGGTTTTAGTGTAATTTTTTTTAATAGGTAAAAATACTTAAAATTTAAACCTTAAACCTGCTGTAATACCAAAATTTCTAGCATCTGGTTTTTCTAAATAATTACCTCTAAAATTAAAATCTACACGTAATATTTTAAAAATATTAGATACACCAACACTGTATTCGTAATATGGTTCAGAATCTGGTGCAATTAATGGAATTTCAAAATTATTACCAGTAGTATTTAGTGCTATATTTTGGTCTGATAAACTTCCCCAAAATGTTTTAAGGCCAATAATTGTTCTTAAGTTGGCTTTTTTTAATAAAGGAATTCTCGAAAATATTCGACCATTAAAATTGTGTTCTAAATGAAAAGAAGCATAAGTGTCTGATACAAATTCATAGAAATCTAGCAAATTAAATGTGTTTTCATACATAAAATAAGTTTGATTTCCTGGAGCTACACTTAATAAAGATAATGGAACTGCACCATAAGTTTTACCAGTTTCTAAAGAAGTGGTTAATCTACCAAAACCACCAATTTTCCAAAGTCTAAAAAATGAAAACTGAACCTTGGTATAATCGAAATCGCTATTAAATAGGTTTTTGGATCCTTTGGTAATTTGTGTATAAAACTTTGTGAAATATGGATTAGCAAATTCTCTATGAACTCCATAACCAGACATTTTTCTCCCTGGATAAAAACCTGCAGAAAAAATAGTTTCAAATTGATTGGTTTGAGATGAGATGCCTGTTGATGCATCAGAATCGTTATAATCTAAACTAAATGTACTAGATGCAGAACTAAGTGTTTTGTAATTTGCAGATAATTTAAATTCTATATTTGGTATTGGCTCTAAACCTAATGTAAAATTAGTTAAGTTTAATTTAGTAAGCTTGTCATTTGTGCCAGTACCTACTAAAGAAGATGATCCATCACTTTGCCCTAAAACATTTGATGTAGCTGTTAAAGAAGTACCAATCTGTTCTACATCATCTCTTTTACCTAAAGAAATTGTGAATCTATTTTTTTTATTTAAAAGCCATTTAGCTTGTACTCCATATTTAAATTTTTGATCTCTTAAACCATAAGCACCATAACCTTCTACTCTAAATAAATCGTTAGAAGTTTTAAAAGTTCTACCACCAGCTCTAATACGTAAACCTTCTACATCATTATAACCAAAAGTAGAAAAAATAGGTCCGTAATCGAAGTTTAAATATTCTATTAAAAAATATCTAGAATAGATAGATTGTCCAACTTTATTTATGGTTTGAAATTTTTTAACTGTTTTTAAAGTGTCTATTAACTGATAAATTCCTTGCTCATTTTTGTTTAAATCTTCAAATCTGTTTTCATCCCAAAAACTTCTGGGTTTATTATAAAGAGAATCACTACCTATATTGTACACTTTTTTGTCGTAAAACTCTTTGTCTTTGATAGGTTTATTAAAAACATAATCTTTGTAAATTGTTGTTTTTTTACCATAAACTCCTCTTGATTTTTCTTTTTTTGAAAGTGAAAAATCAGATAAAAAATAATCTTTTTTTAGTACAAAAATAGAATCGTTTAATAAGTCATATTCTTGTTCTATATAAACATCTTTTACCCAGTTGATATTTGCATTTTTTACAACTTGTAAATTAATTTTCTTTATGGCGAATGTAGTATCACTTACCCAAAAGTCTCCTTTAAAGGTTAATTCATTTTTTCTTCTTGGATAGTAAACTAGGTTATAACTCCATTTTTTGTCTATAAAAGCACTATCTGCTAAGTAATAATTATAGTTGCTTATTCCTGTTTTAGATAATGGACTCACAAAGCTTTTATCGAAAATTTTAATATAATTATCATAGATGTTATAATCTGCATACAAATCATCTATGTAAGCAATTAGTTCTTGATTGTTACTAAAACCTGAGTTTTGGTTTGCTATTAAAATATCTTTTTCTTTATTTAAAGTATTGTCTCCATAAACATTAGATAGAGATTCGTTTAAGAAAACTGGTAGATAACTTTTACCTGTAATGTTAGAAGTATCTACATCATCAAAAATAAATTCTAAATTTTTAAAGATTCTTTTGTCTTTTAATTTATCATCTATTGTATTTAAATCAAATTCTACTTTTTGATATTTTTTATATTGATATTGATTAAAATGTTTTAATCCGTTTTTACGCTTTTGAGCCCAGATTTTTCTTAGAATATCAATTGCAGGATTGTTTTCTTTGGGTTGTTTACCAGTAACAATAGTAATTTCGTTTAAAGATTCTTGTTCTTCTTCTAAAGTAAGAACTAAATTAAACTGAATGTTGCTAGTTAATCTATAATCTAAAGTTTTATAACCAATAAACGATATACTTATTTCTTGCCAAGTTTTATCAGACTCTAAATAAAAAGAACCATTGTCATTACTAGTAGTACCTTCTGCAGAACCTTTAAATTGTATATTACAATAAGGTATTGGTTCTTTGTTAGTGTCTAATACAATTCCTTTTACTTTAGTTTGTGCTAGTAATGAGGTGCTTAGTAGAATTGTAAAGATTAAAAATAGTTTAATTTTCATTTACTTTTAAAAGGATAAAAGAACAAATAAAGAAACAGTTTTTTCTTTATAAAAAGTTAAAAAATAATATATTTTTTAATCATAAAAAAAGACCTTTTTATTTAATAAAAAGGTCTTTTTAATATTGTTTAAACTAAACTCTTATAGGTATAAAACTTCTTTTACAGCCTTAACTACATCATTAGAATTTGGTATCCATTTTTCTAATAAAACTGGAGAATAAGGTGCAGGAGTATCTGCAGTAGTTATTCTTTTAATAGGTGCATCTAAATAATCGAATGCTTCGTCTTGAATTCTGTAAGTAATTTCTGATGCTACACTTGCAAATGGCCAAGCTTCTTCTAAAACTACTAATCTATTTGTCTTTTTTACTGATGTTAAAATTGCTGCATGATCCATAGGTCTTACAGTTCTTAAATCAATAATTTCTACAGAAATATTTTCTTTTGCTAATTCATCTGCAGCCTTGTAAGCTTCTTTAATAATTTTACCAAAAGAAACAATAGTTACATCTGTACCTTCTCTTTTTATATCTGCAACACCAATTGGTATAATGTATTCCCCTTCTGGGATTTCCATTTTATCACCATACATTTGTTCAGACTCCATAAAAATTACTGGATCATCATCTCTAATAGCAGCTTTTAATAAACCTTTTGCATCATAAGGATTAGAAGGTACTATTACTTTTAAACCAGGTGTGTTTGCAAACCAGTTTTCAAAAGCTTGAGAGTGAGTTGCACCTAATTGACCAGCAGAAGCAGTAGGTCCTCTAAATACAATTGGGCAATTGAACTGCCCACCAGACATTTGTCTAATTTTAGCGGCGTTATTTATAATTTGATCAATTCCAACTAAAGAGAAGTTAAAGGTCATATATTCTACAATAGGTCTGTTACCATTCATAGCAGAACCAATTGCAATACCTGCAAAACCAAGTTCAGCAATAGGAGTGTCAATCACTCTTTTTTCACCAAACTCATCTAACATTCCTTTACTAGCTTTGTAAGCACCATTATATTCTGCTACTTCCTCACCCATTAAATAAATGCTTTCATCTCTGCGCATTTCTTCACTCATTGCTTCGCAAATAGCTTCTCTAAATTGAACTGTTTTCATTTGTTTTAATTAGTAGTTTATTGTTCAGAAACAAAAGTAAGAAATTTTGATGTAAACAAAACACTTCTTTGTGCTATAAATCTTTAGATTTTAATATGTTTTCTACTTATTGTAACTCAAGAACTAGATTCCTAAAAAAAAGGAACCTTAAATTTACTTAGATTAAAAATCTATTTTAAAATTTTGGTATGCATTTTGGTGTTGATATAACTTTACAATTAATTATATTTACTGATAAATTAAAATAATTTAAATATTTATATCCAATGAATAAATCAAGATTTTACTTGTCAATTACTTTTTTTCTATTAATGATTTTTTCAAGTTTTGGTCAAAATCAATCAGAAAAATCTAAGTGTAATTTATGTGATACTTTGCCAGGTAAAATTTCAGAATTTGAAGCTGCATTAATAGATTCTAAACTCCATTATTATACAAACAATGGTAAAACCAAATTAGACTTAAAAAAAGCAGAAGAAGTTTGTGATGCAAATTATTTTTATACCTGTAATAATCTAATGGTATTAATTTCTACAGGACATAAAAATGATAGAACAGAAATTAGACAAGATAAAAACTTGAGTTTAAATGATTATAGTGCAATGTATTTTAAAGGAAAATTCGAAAATGCACCAGACTCTAATGAAAGAAAAGGAGTTACTATTGGGCAAATTCATAATGATACAAAAGGTGTTAAAAGACCGCTTTTAAGAGTAGAAATTGCTGGTGGAAATGCAATTAAAGTAATTGTTACAGATAGTTATATTAAAAATGAAGGGAATGTTGAAAATGACTTTTTCACATCATTTAAGAATAAAGATGAGGTAGAATGTAAAATAGAAATCAATGAATCTGATGATAAAGTTACTGTTTATGTAAAAAATATAACTCAAAATAAAGCAGAATCAAAAACGTATAATGTAAGTGATCTTTGGAAAGAGATGGATGGTAATTTTTACTTTAAAGCAGGAGCATATACTCAGGTTTCAGGGCCAAAAACTAAAGTGAGTTATAGTAAATTTCAATTTATTTATGAGTAAAGGTTTATACTTAAAACATACTTTAAAATAATTCTCAATTTTAAAGTGATTTATTTTTATTTCAAAAAATTTATTATGCATGCATAGTATTTTTTAAAAAAAAGACGTAGTTTTGTAACAGATAATTTAAACTAAAAATAGAATTTATGAAAATATTGGTATGTATTAGTCACGTTCCAGATACAACTTCAAAAATTAATTTTACTGAAAATGATACAAAGTTTGATACAAATGGAGTGCAGTTTGTAATCAATCCTTATGATGAGTTTAGTTTAACAAGAGCAATGTGGTTTAAAGAAAAGCAAGGTGCAAGTGTAACTGTTGTTAATGTAGGTAGTGCATCTACAGAACCAACTTTACGTAAAGCTTTGGCTATTGGTGCAGACGATGCAATTCGTGTAAATATGGATGCTACAGATGGTTTGTCTGTTGCAAAACAACTTGCAGAAGTAGTTAAAAATGGTAGTTACGATTTAGTTTTAGCAGGTAGAGAATCTATTGATTATAATGGAGGTATGGTTCCTGGTATGTTAGCTGCTTTAGTAGATTTTAATTTTGTTAATGGTTGTGTAGGTATGGAAGTTGATGGAACTTCTGTTACAGCAATAAGAGAAATTGATGGAGGTAATGAAACTTTAAGCACTTCTTTTCCTTTAGTAATTGGAGGCCAAAAAGGTATTGTAGAAGAAAAAGATTTACGTATACCTAATATGCGTGGTATTATGATGGCTCGTAAAAAGCCTTTAAATGTTGTTGAGCCTGTTGCAGTAGAAAGTGCAACATCTATAGAGTCATTTGAAAAACCTGCACCAAAAGGAGCTGTAAAATTAGTAGATGCAGATAATGTAGATGAGTTAATTAGCTTATTACATAATGAAGCAAAGGTGATATAATCGTAAATTATATCGTTCTGAACTTGTTTCAGAATTTAATAAATTAATAAAAATTTTTTAGGATAGTTTTTAAGTCTAATTAAAAATCTAATGTCTAAAAATCTAAAATTTAAATAATATGTCAGTTTTAGTTTTTGCAGATTCAGCAGAAGGGAAATTTAAGAAAAGTGCTTTTGAAGTAGTTTCTTACGGAAAAAAAGTTGCTGAAGAATTGGGTAGTAATTTAGTTGCTTTAACCATAAATAGTAGTAATAACGAAGAATTATATACCTATGGTGCAGAAAAAGTTGTTACTGTTTCTAATGATAGTTTGGCAACCTTTAATGCAAAAAGTTATGCATCTGTAATAAAGCAAGTTGCAGAAGCAGAAGGTTCATCAGTAGTTATTTTAGACTCAAGTATAGATACTTTATATGCAGCACCAATTTTGGCTGTAGCTTTAGATGCAGGTTATGTATCAAATGTGGTGGCTTTGCCAAGTTCTACTAGTCCTTTTACAGTAAAAAGAAAAACTTTTTCTAACAAAGGATTTAGTAATACAGTAATATCAACAGAAAATAAAGTAATAGGTGTTGCTAAAAATTCTTATGGAGTTTTTGAAAACCCTGTAGATGGTACAACAGAAACTTTTGAGGCAACAATTGCAGATTCAGGAGTAACATCAACAAAAGTAGAAAGAGTTACAGGTAAAGTAACTATTGCAGATGCAGATATAGTTGTTTCTGCAGGTAGAGGTTTAAAAGGACCAGAAAATTGGGGAATGGTAGAGGAGTTAGCAGACGTTTTAGGTGCTGCAACAGCTTGTTCTAAGCCAGTTTCAGATTTGGGATGGAGACCTCATGGAGAACACGTTGGTCAAACAGGTAAGCCAGTTGCATCTAATTTATATATTGCAATAGGTATTTCTGGAGCAATCCAGCATTTAGCAGGTATTAACGCATCAAAAGTAAAAGTTGTTATTAACACAGATCCAGAAGCACCTTTCTTTAAAGCTGCAGATTATGGTATTGTTGGTGATGCTTTTGAGGTTGTTCCTAAATTAATAGAGAAGCTCAAAGCTTTTAAGCAAGCTTAATTCAAATATTCAAACACAGTTTTTTAATGAAAACCTATTAGTTTAATAGCTAATAGGTTTTTTCTTTTTTTAGTAAAAACTATTAAAAATAAAGGAGTAATCTATTATTTTTATTAAATTGTGCCCTCTAAAAAGTGTAAAATATTATCTGTTTTTTTTTGATATTACTTTTTAGATTTGTAGAAGATATATGAGTTTAATACAACTAACCATCAAAGGAATTTCTTACAGTCAAACACAAAGTGGTGCGTATGCATTAGTTTTGAGTGAAATGGAAGGAACAAGAACTTTACCTATAATTATTGGTGCTTTTGAAGCGCAATCTATTGCAATAGCTTTAGAAACTGAAATTAGACCACCAAGACCATTAACACACGATTTATTTAAAACCTTTGCAGATACTTTTACTATTGTAGTAAAAGAAGTTATCATTCATAAATTAGTAGATGGAGTTTTCTTTTCTAGCTTAATTTGTGAAAGAGAAGGTGTAGAAGAGGTGATTGATACTAGAACTTCGGATGCAATTGCAATAGCTGTTCGTTTTAATGCACCTATTTTTACTTATGAAAACATTTTAGATAAAGCTGGTATTTATTTAAAAGTTGAGGAAGAAATGGCCATTGAAAACAAACAAGAGTCACAAGAAATTCCTATAGATTTTGAATTAGAATCTTCTGATGATAAGAGCGATTTTTCTACCTTGTCTTTAAGTGAATTAAATAATCAATTAAACAATGCAGTTGATAATGAAAATTATGAATTGGCAGCCAAAATAAGAGACGAAATTAGTAAACGTTCTTAAAAAAAATATCTTCATTATGAAAAAAACACTCATTGTTTTTCTTTGTTTTTTCTCAGCTTCAATCTTTGCTCAAGAGACTGAAACTTTAGTAGCAACCGCAGAAATAATACCTAGTCAAGGTTTTTCATTTACAAGTTTATGGAGAGGAATTCTTGGTATGTTTGTACTTATTCTTATCGCTTTTTTATTTAGCAGTAACAAAAAAGCCATAGATTGGAAAAAAGTAGGTGTTGGTTTAGCTTTACAATTATTAATTGCTATTGGTGTTTTAAAAGTTAGCTTTATTCAGAAAATATTCGAATTTATTGGTAGTATTTTTATCGAAATTTTAGAATATACAAAAGCAGGTAGCGAGTTCTTATTTGCTGGTATTGTTGCAGATACAAATACATTTGGTTACATATTTGCATTTCAGGTTTTACCAACTATTATTTTCTTTTCAGCATTAACTTCTCTATTGTTTTATTTAGGTATCATTCAAAAAGTAGTAAAAATATTAGCAATTGGTTTGTCTAAGTTTTTAGGTATTTCTGGTATGGAGAGTTTGTCTGTGGCTGGTAATATCTTTTTAGGTCAAACAGAAGCACCACTTTTAATTAAGGCGTATTTAGAAAAAATGAATAAGTCAGAAATGCTTTTGGTGATGATAGGAGGTATGGCTACAGTTGCAGGTGCAGTTTTAGCAGCTTACATAGGCTTTTTAGGAGGTGGAGATAAAACTTTAGAATTAATTTTTGCAAAACACTTATTAGCAGCTTCTGTAATGGCAGCTCCTGGAGCAATTGTAATTTCGAAAATCTTGTATCCACAAACAGAAGAAGTAAATACAGATGTAACTGTTTCTCAAGAAAAAATAGGTTCTAATATTTTAGATGCAATTGCAAACGGTACTACAGAAGGTTTACGTTTGGCAGTAAATGTTGGTGCAATGTTATTGGTTTTTGTAGCTGTAATTGCAATGATTAATGGAATTCTAGGTTGGGCAGGAGAAATAACAACTTTAAATGAAATTATAGCAGTAAATACAGGTTATGACAAGTTTTCATTAGAATTTATTTTAGGTTATATTTTTGCGCCTTTAATGTGGTTAATTGGTGTTGCATCAGAAGATATGGCTTTAATGGGGCAATTATTAGGTATTAAATTAGCTGCAAGTGAATTTGTAGGTTACATACAACTAGCTGAATTAAAAAATGTAACTAGTGTTACTCATTTAACGTTTAATAAATCTATAATTATGGCTACTTATATGCTTTGTGGTTTTGCAAACTTTGCATCAATAGGTATTCAAATTGGAGGTATTGGTTCTTTAGCTCCTGGTCAGCGTAAAACATTGTCAGAATTTGGTATAAAAGCTTTAATTGGTGGTACAATTGCTTCTTTAATGTCTGCAACAATTGCTGGGATGATTATTGGATAATTAGTTCTTACTAATTTTTTGTTTTGTAACATTTTATTACCTCATAAAATATTTTAACATTTTTTTGGCATACGTTTTGTTTAGTTGATAAGCCTAAACCAGCCCAGAAAATGAAAAAGATAACCTTATTACTTCTTTTTATTTATGTAATAAAAGGATACAGTCAAAAATCACCAGCTTTATACATTGGTAAAAAACAATTAGAACTTTCTAACTTAGATATAAGCGTTAAAATTGTAGGAAATATTGCTACAACAACTTTTGATATGTCTTTCTATAATGCTAGTTCAAGAGTTTTAGAAGGAAGCTTGAAATTCCCTTTAGGAGAAAATCAAGAAGTTTCCAGGCTTGCTTTAGAGATGAATGGTATATTAAGAGAAGCAGTTGTTGTAGAAAAAGAGTTAGGTAGAATTGCTTTTGAAGAAATTGTTAGAAGAAGAGTAGACCCTGCTTTGCTTGAAAAAGGGAAAGGCAATACTTATAATTTGAGAGTGTATCCAATACCTGCAAGAGGAAGCAAAAGAGTTGTTATTGCTTATGAGCAAGAATTGTTATTTAAAGATAATGCATATTATTATCATTTACCTTTTAATTTTAAAGACGCTATAAATACCTTTAATCTTAGTATAGTAGCGTTAAATCAAAAAAAGAAACCGATTGTTGTTGAAGGGGAAGAATCAATATCTTTTTCAACTTGGCAAACTTCATTTAAAACTTCATTCAAAAAAGAAAATTATATACCCAATAAAAGTATTTTGATAAAAATACCAGTTGATTTAAAAAAACAGAAATTAATTACTACACCAAATTATTTTTACTTCTATAAAACGATACAACCAAAACTTAAAAAGCGTGATAAACCAAAATCAGTTTCCCTGTTTTGGGATGTTTCTTTATCTATGAAAAATAGAAATTTAGATAAAGAAACTGATTTATTAGAAGCATATTTTAAAGAGTTAGAAAATGTTGAAGTACAATTAGTTTTATTTAGTAATACAATTATCTGTAATAAAAAATATCATATTAAAAATGGAAATTGGACAACTTTAAAAAATAAATTAGGGCAATCAATTTATGATGGAGCAACCTCTTATAAAGAAATAAGTAATCTAAATACTAAATCTGATGTAATCATATTGAGTTCAGATGGCTTAACCACATTGAGTAATCCTTCATTTAATAAAAAAACACCAGTTTTTCTTATAAATAGTAATACAGAAGTTGCACATAATGCATTAAATTATATCGCAAAAAAGTCTAAAGGAGGAATTGTTAACCTGAATATAACTAGCATTAAAAAAGGTTTATCAGTATTAAATAATTTAGCTTTTCAATATTTGGGATTTAATTCAAATAACAAAAATATTGAAGTATATCCATCATTATCATCTAAAGGAGTATTAGATTTTTCGGTTGCTGGTAAAAATTATCTTAATGGAGAAAAAATATCTTTTTTATTTGGGTATGGAAATGTTGTTTCAGAAGAAGTTAAAGTTATTTTAAAAACAGAAAAAGTAAAAGATGAAAATATAATAAATAGAATTTGGGCAAAAAATAAATTAGCAACTTTACTTGATAAAAAGAAAGAAAATAAAACAAAAATTATTGATTTAGCTACTAGTTATAGCTTAGTAACTGATTATACATCCTTAATTGTTTTAGAGAACGTACAAGATTATATTAAGTATAATATTATTCCGCCAAAAGAATTACTAGTTGAATATAATCGACTAAAAAATACTAAAAAAAAGTTTAGAAATATAGCTAATTTACCTCTTGATGATAAATTATCATTTTCCTTTTCAGAAAGAATAGAAGTTGTTGAAGATGAAAGGGAAATTGAAGAAACCGTTATAGAATCGACAGAAAGTGATGAAGGTAAGTCTATTAATATTGAAGATATTGTTGAAGTAGTAGAAGAAGAGGTTATATATGATGTTCCTTTTATGATAATCGAAGAAGCACCAACATTTCCTAACTGTACAGGTAATAACCAAGAAAAGAAAGACTGCTTTAATGAAGAATTGCAAAGACATATTCAAAATACTTTGAACTTAGAGTTAATTAATTTATTAAATTTAACTTCTGGTAGAAAAAGAATTCATGTTCTTTTTAAAATTTCTAAAACAGGGCTAATTCAAGACATTAGAGTTAGAGCACCACATCTTAGCATTAAGAATGAAATAATAAGAGTTCTTAATTTATTGCCTCGAATGATTCCAGGAAAACAAAATGGTATGCCTGTAGATGTAAAATATACAATGCCTATAACAATACAAATCGATAATTCAGGAAAGATTCAAAGCCCTGTTTTTTATTCAAATACACAAAATCAAAGAACATCAATTCAAAGAAAACCTTTTAAATTATATAAAGGAGATTTAAAAGTTGTAGATAGAATTCTAAAAACACCTTATTTAACTTCTTTATCATTTTTTAAAGATAAAGAATCTGCGTATTTATTTTACCTTACTCAGAGACAAAGTTATCAGGATACTCCACATTACTATATTGATGTATCTGATTTTTTTTATAGAAAATTTAATGATAGGGAATATTCTGATCGAATTTTATCTAATGTGGCAGAATTTGATGCGGGTAATTATGAGCTTTTAAGAGCTTTTGCTTATAAATTAGAAGAAAGGGACAAAAAAGAAGCTGTACTTTTTATTTATCAGCAAATATTAGAACTAAGACCAGAAGATGCACAATCTTACAGAGATTTAGCTTTGGCATATCAAAGTGTTGGTTTATGTCAGAAAGCATTTGATTTGTTTTTAAATATTGTTAATAAAACCATTTATGACAACAATAAACACAGAGGAGTTTTTAAGGGTTTACAAGATATTGCAAAGCAAGAAATAATTTTTTTGATAGATAAATATAAAGATGATTTAGATTTAGAAAAAATACCTAAAGAATATTTATCAAATGTTAAAAAGTTAGACTTAAGAGTTGTGTTAGATTGGAATCAAAATGATACTGATATAGATTTACATATTATAGACCCCAATCTAGAGGAATGTTTTTACAAACATTCAAAAACCCAACAAGGAGGTAGAATGTCTAGTGATATGACGCAAGGTTTTGGACCAGAAGAATTTGTATTAGAGAAAGCTAAAAAAGGGTTTTACTATATAAAGATCAAATATTATGGAGATAGAAAACAAAAAATAGAAACACCAACTTTTATGAAAGTAACGATTTACAAAAATCAAGGAAAAGAAAATGAAGAAAAGACAGTTAGAGTAATTAGATTAACAAAACAAGATAAAGAAGAAATTATTGCTAAAATTAAAATTTAGGAGTTTCTTACCGTTAATAACTTTTAAATATTTTTAAAATAAAATTACCTAAATGGTTTCAACCTTTTTCTATTTTTACAAACAGTTTTTTTTAACTTACAATAATATTCAATTAAACGCATACGCACTTTTATGAAACAATATCACGATTTAGTAAAACACGTTTTAGAAAACGGAAATGAAAAAGGCGATAGAACAGGAACAGGTACAAAAAGTGTTTTTGGTTATCAAATGCGTTTCGATTTAAGTGAAGGTTTTCCAATGGTAACTACTAAAAAGTTACATTTAAAAAGTATTGTTTACGAACTTTTGTGGTTTATAAAAGGTGATACAAATATTAAATATCTACAAGAAAATGGTGTAAGAATCTGGAATGAATGGGCAGATGAAAATGGAGATTTAGGTCCAGTTTATGGTCATCAATGGCGTAATTGGAATAGTGATGAAGTAGATCAATTAAAAGGAGTTATTGATACTTTAAAGAAAAACCCAAATTCTAGAAGAATGTTGGTTTCTGCTTGGAATCCTTCTGTATTGCCAGATACTTCAGTATCATTTTCAGAAAATGTAGCAAATGGTAAAGCAGCTTTACCACCTTGCCACGCATTTTTTCAATTTTACGTTTCTAATGGTAAACTATCCTGTCAGCTATATCAGAGAAGTGCAGATATATTTTTAGGAGTTCCTTTTAATATTGCTTCTTACGCTTTATTTACAATGATGATTGCACAAGTTTGTGGTTATGAAGCAGGCGAATTTATTCATACTTTTGGTGATGCACATATCTATAATAATCATAAAGAACAATTAAATTTACAATTGTCTAGAGATATAAGACCTTTACCAAAAATGAAAATGAATCCATCTATCAAAAATATCGAAGACTTTACTTTCGATGATTTTGAGCTGTTAGATTATAATCCACATCCACATATAAAAGGTGTGGTTGCAGTTTAAAAGAAACAAAAAAGAGCTTTCAAAATTTATAATTGAAAGCTCTTTTTTATTTTATCATAATAAGTTAATTATAAACTTAAAACACTGTTATCTGCTCCTGCAAAATCGCTCCAAGCAAAACTATCAGCAGCTTCTTCGTTTACATATTCACCATCAACTAGATATTTAAATTCGTAAGAATTACCAGATTCTAAATCAACAGTACCTTTAAAAGATCCGTTTTTTAATTTTTTAAGCGGCATTGCCTCAACATTCCATTCATTAAAACTTCCTACAACTGCAACACTTTTAGCTTCTTCAGCTGGTACAGTAAAAGTTACTTTACAAACTGGTTTACTTTTTAAAAATTGTTTTTTAATTGCCATAATTATTAGGTTAAATTATGGTGTAAAAATATGCAAGAAGATGTTTATAGCAAACACTATTTGGCAATAAGATTTAAGATTTATCAGTTTAATAATAACAGCATACAAAATATTGATAATTCAAAATAATTATATATCTTAATTATTGTTTATATAAAAATGAGGGGTGTTCTTTTTACTTGATTTTCAGGGTTTTTACTACTAAAACGTATTCGTGTAAGCAAAACATAGTTTAAAATTAACCTAAAACATCAATTTAAATGAACATTTCTGTTATTTTTGTGTAAAATGAAGAGGATTATATGGTAACAATAATAGCTGCAATTGCAGAAAATAATGCTTTAGGAAAAGATAATGACTTAATTTGGCATTTACCTGCAGATTTAAAAAGGTTTAAAAAAGTAACTTCTGGTCATCCCATTTTAATGGGTAGAAATACTTTTGAATCTATAGGTAAACCTTTACCAAACAGAACTACAGTAATTATTACCAGAAATAAAGATTATATAAAAGACGGATGTTTAATTGCTAATAGTGTAGAAGAAGCTTTAGAATTAGTACAAGACAAACCTGAAATTTTTATTATTGGTGGTGCACAAGTGTATAATTATGCCATGAAAAATAATTTAGTTGATGCTTTAGATATAACTAAAGTACATCATGAATTTGAAGCAGATGCTTTTTTTCCTGAAATTGATGCTGATGTTTGGCAAGTAGTAAAACAAGAAGATTTTAAAGCAGACGAAAAACACAAGTATGATTTTAGTTTCTTACGTTTCGAAAAAAATTAATTAATTCTATTGGGTCTAAAACCCCCACCTAAATTCATTTTATATTTTTGTTGTGCAAATAAAAAGTAATTGAATAGTTTATAATTTACTTCATAGCCATAATCTACAAATGACTGGTAATCAATAATATTTTCGTAGATGCTCGCATTAAATTGTCTAGGATTATTTGCTCTTTGGTTCCAGGTAACTACCCATATTTTATTTCTAGCTTCTAAATATTGTTGCGAATAAAAACCTTCTGGTTTTGCAACAGAATTTAAAAAGTTATTAAAACCAATATCAATAATTGTAATTTCGTACTCTAAGCTGTCATTTGCAATAACAACTGGTTCTTCTTTTTTTGTTAGTGTTTTATTTATGGGTGATGATCCACAGGCCCAAAAAAAGACACCAACAGCGAATAATACTAGTATTTGTTTTAAAGTTTTCATAATATCTAAATATATTAAATTTATATAGGTTTTTTGTTAAAAAGGATAATACATCCATTTAATCTTATTCAAAAGTAGGTTAGATTGTTTGTAAAGAAAAACAAGAATGAGTAAAAACTACTTTTTAATGAGTAAACAGAAATAAATGCTCAAAAGTTATTCCAAATTGTATTATTTTTAAATCTTTAATTTTTATTTTTAAGTTAAAATCAACTAAATGAAACAAAGATGTTTTTGGGTTACAGATAGTAAGTTGTATCAAGATTATCATGATTTTGAGTGGGGAGAACCTGTTTTTGATGATGCAACTTTGTTTGAGTTTTTAATTTTAGAAACTTTTCAAGCAGGTGTAAGTTGGATTACGATTTTAAATAAAAGAGAAAATTTTAGAAAAGCTTTTGATAATTTCGATTATAAAAAAATAGCCACATATTCAGAAAGTAAGTTTAATGAATTAATGCAAGATGCAGGTATTATTAGAAACAAATTAAAAATAAGAAGTGCTATTTCTAATGCACAATTGTTTATGGATATTCAAAATGAATTTGGTTCTTTTTCTAAATTTATTTGGAGTTATGTTGATGGAAAACCAATTCTAAATGAGTTTCATAAAAAGGAAGATGTACCAGCTACAACTCCTATATCTGATAAAATTTCTAAAGACCTAAAAAAACGTGGTTTCAAATTTACGGGTTCAACCATAATGTATGCTTATATGCAAGCTGTTGGTATGGTAAATGATCATACAACAGATTGCTTTAAATATCCGAATTAATTAAGGTTTTACAAATCCTTAAACCAGAATTAAAACAGATTATAACTGTTTTTTTATTGTTATTTTAGAAATAGAAAGTACTCCTTTTGGGAGTTGGAAATGGCCAGAAATAGTTTTTGGATTTTTAACCAAACCACAATATACTAAGTGGTATAAAATTATTCTATTTTAGATATTGGTTGTTTTGTGTTTTATATGGCACTCTATAAAACAGCATGGAATAGACTTAAAAATATTAATAATTGAATTTGACTTACGAAGAAATAATAGAAAAGCTTTACGAATTAGAGAATCAAGAAAAAGTGATTTTTAAAGCACAAAAATTTGGTATTATTTCTAACAATTCTTTAGGAATCTATCATAAAGATTTGAGATTAATTGCTAAACAAATTGGTAAAGATAATCAGTTGGCTATTGAATTATTTGATAGCGGAATTTATGAAGCAAGAATATTGTGTAGTAAAATATTTAATCCAAAAGGTTTAACTGAAAACTTGATGGAAAAATGGGTAAGAACTTTTGAAAATTGGGAAGTTTGTGATAGCTTTTCTATGGGAGTTTTTGCGAAAAGTGATTTAGCTTTAACCAAAATATTAGAATGGTCAGATAGGGAAAAAGAGTTCGAGAAAAGAGCTGCATTTGCAATTATGGCTGCATACTGTATGGCAGATAAAAAATCTGAAAATGAACTTTTTAGTCAGTTTTTTAGGTTGATAAAAAAAGCATCATCAGATGAAAGATTGTATGTTAAAAAGGCAGTTAATTGGGCTTTAAGAAATATAGGTAAAAGAAATATCGATTTAAAAAAAGAAGCCATAAAAATTGCAGAAGAACTTTTAAAAACGAAAAGTAAATCTGCTATTTGGATTGCCAAAAATGCTTTAACAGAACTTAAAAAGGAAGAGATTAGAATGTCTGATTATCCTAGAAGTATTTATAGAAATTAGAATTAATTACCAAAAATAATACGAATAGCGATAAAAACAGCAATAATCAATCCACCGTAAATTGCTACTTTTTTACCAGCATTTTTATAATAACGCTCGTGGTTTTTAATATCTTTCTTGTAGCTAATAAATATTAAGGTACCGAAAATTAAAACAAAAAAGACGATAAAAATTATTCTTCCAGTAGTAAAATAAGCATTTATAAACATCATCTTTATTCTTAATAAGTATTAAATTAATCCAATATAAAACTCTTTAAATTATTATAAAGTTTCTATATCTTGTGTTTGCAAAATTACAAATAAAAGTAGACTAAATGAAAAACAAAATAGCAGCAGTTCACGAATTTCACACAGCGTTTAAATTAAATATTCAGAATAAGCCAACTGTAGATATTTCTGATGATAGAAAAAAACTACGTTTTGAGTTGATGAAAGAAGAAAACGAAGAATATTTAGGAGCAGCAAAAAACAATGATTTAGTTGAAGTTGCAGACGCTTTAGGAGATATGCTGTATATTTTATGTGGCACAATTATAGAACATGGTATGCAAGATAAAATCGAAGAAGTTTTTAATGAAATTCAACGTTCTAACATGAGTAAATTAGGCGAAGATGGACAGCCAATTTACAGAGAAGATGGTAAGGTTTTAAAAGGGCCTAATTACTTTAAACCAGATTTTACTAAAATTTTAGGGAAATAAGAAAATACTATCTCCATTTATTTACATGATCTACTTTATCTTGAAACTGTGAGGATAAAGCTTTTATTCTAAATTCAAGTAAAGATTTTCTACCTTCTATTGTTCTCGTAAAAATTAGGGAACAATTACCAACTAGTTTTTTCCATTGATTTTCAAAATACTGAGCTAATTTTTTATTTCTGCCTAGTATTTCTGGTACAGAATGATAATCTTTTTGGCTAAAGAATAACATAAATTTGTTTTTTCTGATAATAACATATCTTGGATTTTCTATTGGAACCACAATTTCGTGAAGAGCGTTTATAAAAATTGATTTTTCAAATGTAGTACCTCCTTCTAAATGACAATAGACAGCCCCCCATTTGTCTATAGTAGTTTCTACTTTTAGTTCTGAATTATTTGTATGCAATAACTCAGCTTTAATTAAAGAATGTAGTAAAGCATCACCAATTTTTTGAATGTCTTTAGAGATATCTCTGTATTTAATATAAAGATGAAGAGTAACAAATGTAAACCTTCCGTAAATTATTACACCAACAATTCCCAAGGCAATAAGAAAATTGTAATACTGTTCTACAGAATTAAAATGTCTAGAAATTCGATTCAAAAGATCTAAGCCTGTTTGCGTAAAACCTATAAGACTAGAACTTAAGGTCGCAATAAGATTTGCTATGGTTTTATTTAAATACATCGATTTTACGGCTCGATATTCTTTTTTCTCAGAAAAAGGAATTTTTATTTCTTCTATAAGAGTAATACCAGATTCTAGAGCAGTATCCCATCTTTTTTTAAGAGATTTTCTATCCTTAGAAAATAAAAACATTTTTGAGTTTTCTTTTTCTATTGCTTCTTTAAAAGTAATGTTATTTGGTAAGTTTAAACGTCCAATTCCATTTTCTATACTTGGTTCTTCTTTAAAAGAAACACCAACAAAACTTTTAAAACGTCTTTTAAGTATGTCTAAATCATCTCCACCATTTTCTGATGTTTGGTCTATAGTTGCTAAATGCCAAATATTACTAGTTTTCTTTAAATTATCTTTCTGTGTTCTAATTGCTCTACCACGCATTTGGTTTGATAAAACAAAAGAACCAACAAAACTTGCTAGAATTAAAGTATTAATTGCAGGTGCATCCCAACCTTCACCTAATAAGGATTTTGTGCCTATTAAAATTTCAATTTCCCCATTTTTAAAAATTTCAGTTACTATATTAATAATATCATTTTTTATTTGTGATGATTGATGAATTAAAATATAGTTATCATCATAAGGTACTTGAGAAGAGTTTATTTTGGTAATTCCATATTGATAAGCCAACGTTTTAAAAGCCTTAAAAGCTGTTTTAGGAATAATGATTATAGAACCAGTTAATACTCCTATTCTTTTATTGTTACGGTTTTCTCTTCTTAATTTTTCAAAAATCGGAATAATTCCAATTTTAGTTAATTCTAAATTGTTTTCATCAGCATTAACAAAAAACTCCTTACGTATGTAATCAGAAAGAATAACCATACGTAAGTTTTTACCAAGTTGTTCGTGTTCAAAATCTACAATTTTTTGAATTCCATTAAGTTTACTTATACTAGATTTTAAAGAGTTTGTAATAAGATTATTATGAGATAGGTTAATGCGTTTTTTTTCGATAGCACCTTTTCTCTTTAATTTATTTAAAATTATTTTTTGATGTTCTTCAAATGGTGTAAAATGTTTTTCGTCTTGAAATAAATAGAAATCTAGAAGTGTTTCTAGCCAATTATAGTCAAGTTCTGGGATTTTAATTTTAGAATCACCAATAATTTCAAGATGTATTTTAGGAATCTCTTTTTTGTTAGCATAAAGAAAAATTAAGCAAGCAGAATAGAAAGAAAGATTTTTATAAATCCAATTTAAATGTTTGGTAGGCTCTATCCAAATTGGGTGTTGTTCAATAGCTTTTATAATTATTACATCTTGTTTTATTTCGTTGAATACTTTTTTTATATTTTCTCTAAATTCTATAATAATTTTGTGCTCTTCGTCTGTAGGTAAAGTAAAATGAACATAATCTTGATGTGGGCATAAATTACCTTCAATTATCAATTCAGGTACTGAAATTTCAGAGTCAACAGGGCCATTTAATTCAATATATCTATTCCATTCATTATAAGTTACATCATAAGGAGGTGTTGCAGTTAAGCCAACAATTACAGGTTTTAACTGTTCCTTTACTTTTGTTAATGTTTTCCACCATTCGTTTTTTAAATGATGAGCTTCATCAACAATAATAGTTTTTATATTTTTAGTTTTTAAGGCATTAATAACTTCATTATTTGCTACAAACTCTTCCTCTTCTTCAATTTGTTTTTCTTTAGAGTTAAAGTCATTACAAGCAGAGTGTAAGCCTTGGTAGGTAACTACAGTCATAAATTCAGGATTTCTAATATTTCTAGAAATCCAGTTTGGCGTTGAATTTGTTTGTAAAAAAAGTTCACAAAAACGTTGTATCCATTGATTTTGAATAGCAATTGTTGGTACAAGAATTAAAACAGGTTTATTAAGTCTTAATGCTACTTCTAAACCTAAAATTGTTTTACCAGAACCAGGAGGTGCAATTACGTGTAAATGTTGGTCAGTTAAATGTTCTTGTAATTCATTAAGTACCCGTTTTTGATATTTTCTCCAGTTGTATTTAAACTTAATGTTCTTAGGGAATTCGTTCAAATTGTGATTTATATAAGTTGATTAAATTTAAAGAGTTTTATATAAAATTTCTTGTTTTTACTTATCAAAGATAAAAATACATTTGTTAATTGCATTTTATTAGAAACCTATTCATCATTATTTTAATAATATTAATTGTTTTTGAACAAAAAAACCTCGCAATTTGCGAGGTTTTTAAACTATATTTTGAATATGATTATTTAGGTTCTAAAATCATATCAATTCTATCAATCACATCTTGTAAGTGGTAACGTCTTAAAGTATTACCAGAATAAGCTGCTTTTTTAGCATCTCTCTGAATACGTTTTAACTCACCTCTTGCTACAGATTTTACATCAGATTGGTTTATAGTAATTCCAGATCTTTTTCTGTAACCACTGTTAGTACCTCTTTGATCTTGTGCTTTATTCAATAAATAATCTAATCTATCTAAATGTGCTCTTTGTAAATTTCTTCTGTATGTATCTATAGATGCTCCAGAATAAATTTCAGACCAAACTCCTTTTCTTACATCACTCATCATATTTACAAGTGTGTATGCTTTAGAAGCACCGTTTAAAGTTTCATTCTCTATCATTCTAGCCATTCTACCAGCGTCTAAAATATTGTTTAAAGTTCTAGCTTGTAATCCACGAACTCTTTCTACAGAACCAGAAAATTCAGTTTTGCTAAAAATATTTTCGTCTAACATCCAAGTAGGAGTTTTAAACAATTCATCAACTACAAACTTTAAAGCTTCTTTTTGAATCGCTTTATCTACATGAGTATACACTGCACCTTCTTGGTCTGTAGTTTTGTAATGTTCGTAAACACCACCAATATTAGCAGAAACGTGCCCCATATATCTATTAAACTGACTTAAAACTTGGCCATACATAGTAGATAGATTTTCGTAGTTTTCACCTTTTTCAGATGTCCACTCTTCTAATCTTGGTAAAATTCTCTGTAAATTCTTAATTCCGTACATAGAAGCTTTCATTGCGTCATCACCTAAGTCTTCTGTTTGAGAACTAGGGTCTACAACACCACCTGCTTGCTGATGCCCAAATCTATACATTGGGTCTCCAGCATGTTTTAATATCCAAGAATCTAAAATTGGTTTTTCTTCTTTTGCAGTTTTATCTAAAATTGGTCTATAACCCCAAGAAATGGCATATTTATCATACACCCCAATATTTGGCATTAATGCAACATCTTTATCTTCTGGTTGTGCAACATAGTTAAAACGAGCATAATCCATAATTGATGGTGCAGTTCCATATTTTTTTGTAAATGATGCAGAACGTAAAGAATCTACAGGGAAAGCAGATGAACTACCCATATTATGTGGTAAACCTAAAGTATGCCCTAATTCATGTGATGAAACAAATTTAATTAACTCACCCATTGTTTCTGTCTTAAAATTATTACTTCTTGCATCAGGATTGATTGCTGCAGTTTGAATAAAAAACCAGTCGTGTAATAAAGTCATTACATTATGATACCAGTTAATATCAGATTCTAAAATTTCTCCAGAACGTGGATCACTTACGTGAGGTCCATTTGCATTTGGTATAGGTGAAGCTAAATATCTAATTACAGAATAACGAACATCTTCTGGGCTATATTCTGGGTCTTCTTCTTTAGTAGGTGCTCTTTTTGCAATAATTGCATTTTTAAAACCTGCAGCTTCAAAAGCAACTTGCCAATCATTTACACCTTGTATAATATATGGAACCCATTCTTCTGGTGTAGCTCTATCTACATAATAAACAATTTGTTTTTTAGGTTCAACTAATTCACCTCTTTTAAATTTCTCAATATCTTCATCTTTAACTTCTAAACGATATCTATCTAAATAAGCAACAGTTTTACTTTTTTGTGCATCTAAACCATAATCTGTTTGTCCACGTGCAAACCAACCAACTCTTTCATCAAAATAACGACGTTTCATAGGTACTTTTGGTAATAATACCATAGAGTTACTCATTTCTAAAGTAATAGACCCTAAAGAACTGTTTGAAGGTGCTTTGTTAGCAAAATAAGTTTTTACGTGTCTTACTTCTATATTTTGAGGATAACTACTTACTCTATCAATATAAGAACGAGTGTTGTCTAATCTTGTAGCTTGGTAAAATTTTCTGTAAAACCCTGGGAAACCAAGAGGTTTTACATCTGTAGAAAATAAAGAAGTTGCATCGATTACAGTTGCTGTAGAATCTTTGCTAAATGCTTTAATAGGAAAAGCAAATAGAATAGGTTCTAAGTTAGAGTTTACAACAGCTTCATGCACAGGTAAAATAGTATCTGCAACAATATTATGAGAAACAACTCTTAATAAAATTTGTTTTTGTTTCTTTTCCCAACGTAAAACTTGGGTGTTTGTTTTTCCACCACCAAAACCAATTCCGGTTGCAGTTTTAGCTATTCTTGTTACCATTAACATTTCTCTTTTTAAAAGAGAATCTGGAATTTCGAATAAGTAAGTGTTGTCTTTTTGATGAACTTTAAATAAACCTTCGTCTGTTTTGTGTTCTTTGGTAACAACTTTAGCATAAGGCTGAATTGCACCTTTTTTAGGTTTTGGTTTCGGAGCAACTTTTTTAGGCTCTTCTTTCTTTTTTTTCTTCTTAAAAATTTGAGCTTCAGCATTAGCAGAGAACCCTAAAACAAGAGCAAAAAGAAGTACTCTCGAAAATATTTTTTTTGTCATAATGTGTGATTTGAATTGTTTTCGAAATTACGCAAACTATAAAAACCTAAACCTTAAATTTTTGTTAAAGGAATAAAAGAGAAAACCCTCTAAAACTTTGTTTTAAAGGGTCTTTATAATTGTTCTAAATAGTAGTAAAACTTATAAATTAAAAGCTTCTTTTATTGTGTCAACATAATCTAGTTTTTCCCAAGTAAAAGTTTCTACTTCTTCAGAAACAGTTTCTCCCATAGGATTTGAAAAAGTAACCGTTTTTACTTCTGATGTTCTTCCCATATGTCCATAAGCAGCAGTTTCTGAATAAATAGGTGTTCTTAATTTTAAACGTTGCTCAATAAAATAAGGACGCATGTCAAAAATAGAAGCTACTTTTTTACTGATTTCTCCATCTGTTAAATTAATATTAGAAGTACCGTAAGTTTCTACATTTATACTTGTTGGTTTTGCTACACCAATAGCATAAGAAACCTGAACCAAAACTTCTTTACAAACGCCAGCAGCAACTAAGTTTTTAGCAATATGCCTTGTTGCATAAGCTCCAGATCTATCTACTTTACTTGGATCTTTTCCAGAAAATGCTCCTCCTCCATGAGCGCCTTTTCCACCATAAGTATCTACAATAATTTTTCTACCTGTTAAGCCAGTATCTCCATGTGGTCCACCAATAACAAATACTCCAGTAGGATTTATGTGATACGTAATATCATCAGTAAATAATTTTTGAATATGAGCAGGTAATTTTGCAATAACTCTTGGTATTAAAATTTCAACAATGTCTTTTTTGATTTTTGATAACATTATTTCTTCTGAAGGATCAAAATCATCATGTTGAGTAGAAATTACAATGGCATCAATTCTTTGTGGAACGTTATCATCAGAATACTCTATAGTTACCTGACTTTTTGCATCTGGTCTTAAATACGTAATATCTGAATTTTCTCTTCGGATTTCTGCCAATTCTTTTAGCAATCTGTGAGATAATTCTAAAGCCAAAGGCATATAGTTTTCAGTTTCGTCAGTAGCATAACCAAACATCATTCCTTGATCTCCTGCACCTTGTTCTTCTGGGCTAGACCTGTCTACACCTTGGTTTATATCTGGTGATTGTTCGTGAATTGCAGATAAAACTCCACAAGAATTTCCATCAAACATATATTCGCCTTTTGTGTAACCAATTTTATTGATTACATCTCTTGCAATTTTTTGAACATCTAAATAGGTTTTAGATTTAACTTCACCAGCTAAAACTACTTGACCTGTTGTTACTAAAGTTTCGCAAGCCACTTTACTTTCTTTGTCAAAAGCTAAAAAGTTATCTATTAAAGCGTCAGATATTTGATCTGCAACTTTGTCTGGATGCCCTTCTGAAACACTTTCTGATGTAAATAAATACGACATAAATTTATATGTATTTTAAATAAATTATAATAATAAATGATTGCTTTGTCGCTAAAAGAAGTAGGTAATTACTGCTTTAGCATTTTTTTTAAGAGGTTGCAATCAGTTCAAATTTTTCCTCTGTATTGAAATGCAAATTTACATCATTCTTATAAATAATTGCATTTATATAAAAAAAATATTCTTTTTTAGGGTTAATTCGTAAAATACTATCAATTTGTTAAATAATATAAAATAAATTGCATTTTACTTGGATATTAAATTTTTCTATTGCAATATTTGTACTCACAAAGTTCAATAACTTATTGAAATGTTATCAAGAAAGGTGAAGGGATTAGACCCAATGAAGCCTTAGCAACCCTTTGTAATGCAGAAATCTATTCTGTATTTTAAAGAAGGTGCTAAATTCTACTCAACTATTTTTAGTTGGATAGATAACAAAAAAGAATATTCCAAGTTTGAATATTTAGTTTTCTTAATAACATTTTTCTAGTAAAAACATCAACAAAAATTGATGAATTTGACTTTTGTTTTAATCTCAAAGCGATTCACAATACAACGTATTGAGTTTCTTTTGAAAATGTCATTCCAACGAAAGTAGGAATCTAAATTAACTCAAAAAAATAGAAAAATGAGTACTCAAAAATTAGCAACAAATGCGTTGCACGCAGGTCATGATGTAAAAGCAAATGGAGGCACAAGAGCTGTGCCTATTTATCAAACATCATCTTATGTTTTTAACAATTCAGAACATGCAGCTAATCTTTTTTCATTAAAAGAATTAGGTTTTATTTACACGCGATTAAACAACCCAACAAATCAAATTTTACAAGATCGTTTAGCAGCTGTAGAAGACGGAATTGGAGCTGTAGTTTTTGCATCAGGAACAGCAGCGATTTCAACAGGTTTGTTAACTTTATTAAAAGCTGGAGATCATATTGTGGCTTCTAGTAGTTTGTATGGTGGAACTTATAATTTATTAAGTGTTACTTTACCAAGATTCGGAATTACAACTACTTTTGTTGATGCTTCTAATCCTGATAATTTTAAGAATGCTGTTCAAGAAAATACAAGAGCATTTTTTGTAGAGTCTTTAGGAAATCCGAAGTTAGATGTTTTAGATTTAGAAGCAATTGCTGAGCATTCTAAAGCTGCAGAAGTGCCTTTTATTGTTGATAACACTGTGGCTACACCAGCGTTATTAAATCCTATTAAACACGGAGCAAATATTGTAATTCACTCTTTAACAAAATATATTGGTGGTCAAGGAACCTCTTTAGGTGGTGCAATAATAGATGCAGGAACTTTTAACTGGGCAAATGGAAAATTCCCAGAATTTACAGAACCTTCTGCAGGTTATCATGGGTTAAAATATCACGAAGTTTTGGGTGCTGCCTCTTATACGTTTAAATTAATTTTAGAAGGATTACGTGATTTTGGTGGTGCTTTAAGTCCTACAAATGCATTTAATATTATTCAAGGTTTAGAAACTTTATCAGTTAGAATTAAACAGCATTCAGAAAATGCATTGGCTTTAGCAACTTGGTTAGAAGCACAAGAAGAAGTGGCTTGGGTTAATTATCCTGGATTAGAAAGCAGCAAGTACAATGGTTTGGCTAAAAAATATTTACCAAAAGGACAAAGTGGAATTGTAACTTTTGGGCATAAAGGAGGTTTTGAAGCAGCAAAAACTATTGCAGATAAAACAAAAGTTTTCTCTTTATTAGCAAATATAGGTGATACAAAATCATTGATAATTCATCCAGCAAGTACAACACATCAACAATTAGATGAAGAAGCACAAGCAAGTGCAGGGGTTTCTCAAGATTTAATTCGTTTGTCTGTTGGTATTGAAGATTTAGAAGATTTAAAAGCAGATTTAAAAGCGGCTTTTTCAGAAATATAAATTGTATAACCTGCAAGGTTTCTAAAATCTTGTAAGTATTAATTATAAAAGATTTGACACAACCATTAGAACATATTAAAATAAAAGATTTTACCACAGAAGCTGGTGTACTTATCTCTGAATTAAATTTAAGTTATCAAGTTTTTGGTAAAGAATTAGGTTCAGCTCCTGTGGTTTTAATCAATCATGCATTAACAGGTAATAGCGAAGTTGGTGGTAAAAATGGTTGGTGGAAAGACATTGTAGGCAAAGAAAAAGCCATTGATACAACTGTTTATACAGTATTATCTTTTAATATTCCTGGTAATGGTTTTGATGAGTTTCTGATAGATAATTACAAAGATTTTATTGCTAGAGATATTGCAAAACTTTTTTTACAAGGATTATCCGTTTTAAAAATTAAGCAATTATTTGCTTTAATTGGTGGTTCTTTAGGTGGTGGAATTGCTTGGGAAATGATGGTGTTAAATAATAAATTAACGCAACATTTTTTACCAATTGCAACCGATTGGAAATCAACAGATTGGTTAATTGCCAATTGTCAAATTCAAGAACAATTTTTGGTAAATTCTAGTAATCCTGTTCATGACGCACGTATGCACGCGATGTTATGTTACAGAACGCCAGAAAGTTTTAAAGAACGTTTTCATCGATCTAAAAAAGAAGATTCAGATATTTTTGATGTAGAAAGTTGGTTATTACATCATGGTAAATCTTTACAAGAACGTTACCAATTATCATCTTATAAATTAATGAATCAATTATTAAAAACGATAGATGTAACAAAAGGTGGTGTAAAGTCTGATGAAATTTTGGATAAGATAGATGCTAATATTCACATTATAGGTGTAGATTCTGATTTGTTTTTTACAGCAGAAGAAAATAGAGAAACGCATAAAAAAATAGCATTAACAAAAGACAATGTTACCTATAATGAGATAAATTCAGTGCATGGTCATGATGCATTTTTAATGGAATATGATCAACTACAAAAAATTATAGAACCAATTTTTAATAAAGATTATAGAGAAAAGAAGATGAAAGTTTTAAAGTTTGGAGGTAAATCTTTAGGGAATGGAAAAGGCTTACAAAATGCTATAGAAATTATAGTTAGTAAGTTTAAAAGCGGAGATAAAATTACGGTTGTTGCTTCTGCAAGAGGAAATTCTACAAATGATTTAGAAGCTATTTTACAAAATGCAGCTGCAAAAAAGGAATATAAATCTAAATTTTTAGCATTTAAAGAATATCAACAAGAACCTAATAAGGCAGTTGATTTTTCTCAAGAATTTTCTAAATTAGAAACCATTTTTGAAGGTGTTTCTTTGTTAGGTGATTATAGCCAGAAAATTAAAGATGAAGTTTTAGCGCAAGGTGAATTATTATCAGTAAAATTAGTGGCTAGTTTAATAGAAAAAGAATCTATTTCTGTAAACCCTGTTGATGCAAGATCGTTAATAATTACTGATGAAAATTTTGGTAACGCACAACCTATTCAAGGAGTTTCTAAAGAAAATGTAATTCAATATTTTAAAGAAAACAAATCTACAATTAACATTGTTACAGGTTTTATTTCATCAAACAAAAAAGGAGAAACAACCACTTTAGGTAGAAATGGAAGCAATTATACTGCAGCTTTATTGGCAAATTATTTAGATGCAGATGAACTTCAAAATTATACACACGTAAGTGGTATTTATACTGCTGATCCAAAATTAGTTGCAGATGCTAAAAAAATAGATCAATTGTCTTTTAATGAAGCTAATGAGCTAGCTACTTTTGGTACAAATTTGTTACATGCTAAAACAATTATTCCGTTAATAGAAAAAAACATAAACCTTAGAATTTTAAATACTTTTAATTTAAAAGATAAAGGAACTTTAATTTCATCTACTTCTGCATCACAAGGGATTAAAACAATTTCTACCATAGAAAATATGGCGATGATTAATTTTGAAGGTAGAGGTTTATTAGGTAAAGTTGGTGTAGATGCTCGTATTTTTAATGCATTAAGTAAAGAAGATATTAGTGTTAATATTATTGCACAAGGTTCCTCTGAAAGAGGTGTTGGTTTGGTGATAAATGCCGAAAATACTTTACGAGCTGTAAATGCATTAAAAGATGAGTTTGAAAGTGATTTTCAGGCACAAGATGTAAATCAAATAACAGTTTTTGATGAAGTTTCTGTAATTTCTATTATTGGACAAGATTTAAGTCAATTTCATCATCCATACAATGCTTTAATTAAAAATCAAATTGTACCGCTTTTATTTAATAACACAGTTACAGGTAAAAATGTGAGTTTGGTGGTTAAAAAAGAGCAATTGTATAAAGCTGTAAATGTAATTCATGGTCAGGTTTTTGGGGTAACCAAAAAGATAAACATTGCTATTTTTGGTAAAGGTTTGGTTGGTGGAACATTAATCGATCAAATTATAGAAAATACACAATCTGTTTTAGAAAGACGCAAATTACAATTGAATGTTTTTGCAGTTGCAAACTCTAAAAAAGTATTGTTAAATAAAAATGGAGTTTCTAAAAACTGGAAAGAAAATCTTTTAGAAAATGGTGAAGAAAATGTAAAAGTTAGCGATATTATTGCTTTTGCAAAAGCCAATCATTTCGAAAATTTAATTGCGGTTGATAATACAGCAAGTGTAAATTTTGTAGGCAATTATATTCCGTTAATAGAGTCAGGTTTCGATTTGGTTTCTTGTAATAAAATTGCCAATACGTTATCTTTTGATTTTTACAAAGAAGTAAGAGCCAAATTAAAAGAATATAAAAAACAATATTTATACGAAACCAATGTTGGTGCAGGTTTACCTTTAATAGATACCATTCGTTTATTACATGAATCTGGTGAGAATATCACTAAAATTAGAGGTGTTTTTTCTGGAAGTTTAAGTTATCTTTTTAATACTTTTTCTGCTGAAGATGTATCTTTTTCAGAAACTTTGCAAGAAGCCATTGATAAAGGATTTACAGAACCAGATCCAAGAGAAGATTTAGGAGGAAATGACGTTGCCAGAAAATTATTAATTTTAGCAAGAGAGTTAGAATTAGAAAACGAGTTTGATGAGGTTAAAATTAAAAACCTAATTCCCGAAAATTTAAGAGAAGGTGCTGCAGAAGATTTCTTAGGGAAATTAGCCTTATTGAACGATGAATATCAAACCATAAAAGAAAATCAAGAACCTAACAACGTTTTACGTTATATTGGCGAATTAAGTGGAGATTTATCACAAAATAAAGGTACTTTAGAGGTGAAATTAGTTTCCACAAACAAAAATACACCTTTAGGTTCTTTAAAAGGTTCTGATGCAATTTTTGAAATTTATACAGAATCTTATGGAGAACAACCAATTGTAATTCAAGGAGCAGGAGCAGGAGCAAGTGTAACAGCAAGAGGTGTTTTTGGAGACATATTAAGATTAGCAAAACATAACAACTAAAAAAGGGTTTTAGTTTTTGGTTATTAGTAAAAACCATCAATCAAAAACTATCAACCAAAAATCATAATAATGAGTAAACATTTCGAAACAGAAGCAATTAGAAATCAAACAGAAAGAAGTCAATTTTCTGAACATTCTACACCTTTATATTTAACATCAAGTTTTGTTTTTGATGATGCAGAAGACATGCGTGCTTCTTTTGCAGAAGAAAAACAACGTAATCTATACAGCAGATTTACAAACCCTAATACAACAGAATTTGTAGATAAGGTTGTAAAAATGGAAGGTGCAGAAGCTGGTTACGCATTTGCAACTGGTATGTCTGCAATTTTTTCGTCATTTGCAGCATTGTTAAATGCAGGCGATCATATTGTTTCTTGTAGATCTGTTTTTGGTTCTACACACAGTATGTTTACCAAATATTTGCCAAAATGGAATATAGAAACTTCTTATTTTAAGGTTGATGAAGTAGATTTGGTAGAAAGTTTAATTAAAGAAAATACAAAGATTCTTTATATAGAAACACCAACAAATCCTGCTGTTGATATTTTAGATTTAGAGTTGATAGGTAATATTGCCAAAAAACACAATCTAATTTTTATTGTTGATAATTGCTTTGCAACACCTTATATACAACAACCCATAAAATTTGGTGCAGATTTGGTAGTCCATTCAGCAACTAAATTAATGGATGGCCAAGGAAGAGTTTTAGGTGGAGTTACAGTAGGTAAAGAAGATTTGATTCGTGAAATCTATTTATTTGCTAGAAATACTGGGCCAGCAATGTCTCCTTTTAATGCTTGGGTGTTATCAAAAAGTTTAGAAACGTTGTCTTTACGTGTAGAAAAACATTCAGAAAATGCTTTAAAAGTTGCCTCTTTTTTAGAAGAAAATAATAATGTAGAGTTGGTGAAATATCCTTTTTTAGAATCTCATCCACAGTACAAAACTGCCAAAAAACAAATGAAATTAGGAGGCAATATTGTTGCTTTCGAAATTAAAGGCGGAATTGAAGCTGGTAGAAAATTCTTAAATAAAATTAAGATGTGTTCTTTATCAGCAAACTTGGGTGATACTAGAACTATTGTCACACATCCATCTTCTACAACTCATGGACGTTTGTCAGAAGAAGATCGATTAGAAGTTGGTATTACAAACGGTTTGGTAAGAGTTTCTGTTGGTCTAGAAAATGCAAGTGATATTATAGCAGATTTAAGTCAGGCTTTAGAAAATTAGTAATTTACAACATTACTTTTCTCAAAGTAAAGTATCTATGATAAGGTTTTTATATAGCTAAATAATAATTTTATTTAAAAATAACATAAATTGGTTAACCAATTTTGTATTTTTAAAAAATCAATTATAAAGTTATTATTTGTCTTATGAAAAATGCCTACAGATTACTTTTTCTTAGTTTTTTATTAATGTCTTTTTCTGCTTGTGGTTCTAGCGAAACAGAAGAAGAGTTAACAGAAATTTTAGAGGTAACTACAGTTAATGAGTTTTCTGCGTATCAAGAAACTCAATTACTAAATATTACTGCAAATATGTATTGGTTTACAGAGATTGATGTGAATTGGATATCAATAGAACCAAGATATGGAACCAATAACGCTATAGTAGAAGTAACTGTATCATCAAATACAATCTACGAAAAAAGAACAGGAACCATTACTGTTAAAGGCGGTAATCTTACAAAAACGATAACAGTAACACAGGCTGCCAGAGAAGAAAATACAGGTGAGTTGGATGCAAATAAAGCACCATCAGAAAATTTTGATTTATCCACTTGGAATTTAAGTATTCCTGAAGATAAAGGTAATGGTATAGCAACAACAATTACAGTAAGTGAAATTAATAGTGCGTATGTAAATAGCAATTATTTTTATACAGCAGAAGATGGAGGTATGGTTTTTAAATGTCCAGTAGATGGATTTAAAACATCAGAAAATACGAGTTACACCAGGGTTGAATTGAGAGAAATGTTAAGAGGGACAGATACAAGTATTAGTACGCAAGGTGTAAATAAAAATAATTGGGTTTTTGGTTCTGCACCGCAAGCAGATATAAATGCTGCAGCTGCTTATGATGGAGAAATGTCTGCAACTCTTTCTGTAAATTATGTAACGACTACAGGAGATTCTAGTCAGCAAGGGCGTGTTATTGTAGGGCAAATACATGCAAATGATGATGAACCCATTCGTCTTTATTATAGGAAATTAGCTAATAATACTTTGGGCTCAATTTACTTTGCTCACGAACCAACAGAAGGTAATGGAAATGAACAATGGTACGAAATGATCGGTTCTAGAAGTAGTAGTGCTTCTAATCCTTCTGATGGAATTGCGCTTAATGAAAAATTTAGTTACACAATTAATGTTATTGGAGATAGTTTAACTGTAACAATTATTAGAGAAGGTAAAGAAAATGTTGTTAAAACTGTTGATATGAAAGATAGTGGGTTTAATGTAAGTGGGCAATATATGTATTTTAAGGCAGGTGTTTATAACCAAAATAATTCTGGTGATGCTGATGACTATGTGCAAGCTACTTTTTACGCATTAGAAAAATCTCATACCACAAATTAAGAAATTTTTTAGACACCAATTTTTCTTATTAGTATTTAGTTATAACTTTAGGTTTAAAGTTTATCCTAGTGTTTTAGTATAGTAATTGCATTAAATTATGTAGTTTTGTAATATGCTATCTAAAAAAACAAAATACGGGTTAAAAGCGCTTACTTATTTAGCAAAACAGGAAGATAAAATACCTGTATCTATAGCTACAATTTCTCAAAGTGAAAATATTTCCCTTAAATTTTTAGAAAGTATCCTTTTAACACTTCGTAAAAATGGTTTTTTAGGTTCTAAAAAAGGAAAAGGTGGTGGTTATTATTTAATTAAAGAGTCATCAGAAATTCAAATGACAGATGTTATGAGGATTTTAGAAGGGCCAATTGCAATGGTGCCTTGTGTGAGTCTTAATTTTTATGAAAAATGTGACGATTGTCCAGATGAAAATACCTGTACAGTTCATAAATTAATGACCCAAGTAAGAGACAATACTCTGCAAATTTTTAGAAATACAACATTAGCAGATTTAACCAATAATTAATATTAGTTTTTTTATTTTTGATGAAATTGCTACAAATTAAATGAAAAATAAAAATCGATCTCTAGTCCTAATTTTCTTTATTTCACTTTCTCTTTTTAGTCAAGAAAAACAAAGAACAAAATTTACTAATTTTTTAGCCAACTCCTATTATAGTGTCAATTTCGGTGGTATTTTTTATCCTTTTTCAAATGATAATTTAATTGATGGTTATAAAACAGATAGCTTTAGTAAAAACTGGTTTTCTGGTAGGTTTATGTTAGGTCATAAAATAACTGACAATTTATCTGCACAATTTGGTACAATGAGACCTGCTTCTTGGTTTAAATACGATAATGTAAATAATATTGGTTATGATAGAAGTGTATGGATTAATGCTTGGTTTCTATCACTAAAAAAAGATTTTTATTTGTCAAACAAAACCTCTTTTTATGCAGAAGCTGGTATTGCTAATTTAACCAGATTTGGTTTTTCTATAGATGATAAAGTTATTTATAATGATGCACATTATGCAAGTTTAATTTACGGTCTTGGCTTACAATATAAGTTAACCAACAAATGGCGATTATCTGCAAACGGAACCTTTTTACCAAAATCAGAAAAACAAAATCAACCATTAATTTCTCAGTTTTCTTTAGGTTTTGAATATCATTTACAACAGGTTGATGATAAAATTGCAGAGGAGTATTCAAATAACGATTATTTTTTTCCGAACAACATTTTTCAAGTGAGTTATGGTACAGGAGACATTGGTTTTGGTGTAAATGAATTTTTTGGCATGAGTATGAAGGTTGGTAATTTCGATAGTTTTGGGATTCCTGTTTTTTGGGTTGGAGAAATAAAAGCAAAGCATGCTTTATCTTTAACTTACCAGAGATTAATTTATAGGTCAGAGAAAATATTCTCTTTAGATTGGGGTGTGAGTGCTACTTATTTTCAATCTACAAGAGGAAAAACAGATGTATTTGCATTTTCAATTTTTCCTGTTTTGCGCTTCTATTTGTTAAGAAAAAAAGATTATGATTTTTATACAAATTATTCAATAATTGGACCAACTTATATTTCTAAAAGTAATATAGATAACACAGAAACTGGTCCCAAAAGCACTTATCAAGATACAATGGGTTTTGGTGTGTTTTTTGGTAAAGAAAGAAAATACAATTTAGAGTTGCGTATTATGCATTATTCTAATGGAAATATTTTTACTAAAAATGATGGAGTAGCAATACCTCTTCAATTAACTTTTGGTAAAACTTTTTAGAACATTGATACCTACACTATATTTTTCATAAAATTAGGGTAAAATATTTTCAACTACAACCTTTTAGTAATAAAATATTCACAATTATTAGCTTCATTTATTATTAATCTACTAATTCAGTAGGCTTTAAGTAATTTTTATGTTTTTATCTCGACTTTTTGTTTGTAAATGATGTATGTTTGCATACCCTACTAAATAAATAGGGTATTAATATTAATGAATTCTTATGATTGCAGATCAAATGATTTTTAGCAAAAAGATAGCAAAACAAAGTTTCGAAGAAGATGTAACTTCAGAAAAACCTGTAAGAAGTATTGTAAAAGCATTAAGTTGGAGAGTTGTTGGTACTTTAGATACCTTAATAGTATCTTATTTTTTAACAGGTAAAATAGCCTTAGCAGCATCAATAGCATCCGTAGATTTTTTAACGAAATTAGTTTTATACTTTTTTCACGAAAGAATTTGGAATAAAATAAAATGGGGAAAATAATGAGCCTAGATTTAGATAAAATAAACAAAGAATTAAAAGATAAAAGCCCTGCAGAAATTATTTCGTGGGCTATTTCTTTAGCAAAAAATGCAGTAATTACTACTAATTTTAGACCTTATGAAGTTGCAATTTTAAATGCAGTAACAGAAGTGAAAAAAGATATAAAAGTAATTTGGTGCGATACAGGTTATAATACTGTACAAACCTATAAACACGCAGAAGATATAATTGAAAAACTAAGTTTAAACATTCAATTATATGTGCCAAAGCAAACTGCTTCTCATAGAAATGTAGTTTTAGGAGTGCCATCAATAGAAGATTCTAAACATGCAACTTTTACAGAGCAAGTAAAATTAGAGCCATTTGCAAGAGCAATGAAAGAACATCAACCAGATGTTTGGTTTACAAATTTAAGAAAAGGGCAAACTGCATTCAGAAATAGTATAGATATAGTATCTCAAAGTAAAGACGGAATTGTAAAAGTAAGTCCATTTTACAACTGGTCAGATGAACAATTAGATGCGTATTTAGAAGAAAAGAATTTACCAAATGAATTCACTTATTTCGATCCAACAAAAGTAGAAAGTAACCGCGAATGTGGTTTACATATATAAAAAATAAGACATGAGTCATACAACAATACAAGTAGATGCTTTAGAAAGCGAAGCAATTTATATTTTTAGAGAAGTAGTTGCGCAGTTCGAAAAACCAGTGTTATTATTTTCTGGAGGAAAAGACAGTATTACTTTAGTGCGTTTGGCACAAAAAGCATTTTATCCTGCAAAAATTCCATTTCCTTTAATGCATATAGATACTGGTCATAACTTCCCAGAAACTATAGAATTTAGAGATAGGTTAACAAAAGAATTAGGTGTAGAGCTTATTGTTAGAAACGTACAAGATAATATCGATTCTGGTAGAGTAAAAGAAGAAACAGGTAGGTATGCAAGTAGAAATATGTTGCAAACAGAAACACTTTTAGATGCTATAGAAGAATTTGGTTTCGATGCTTGTATTGGAGGAGCCAGAAGAGATGAAGAGAAAGCAAGAGCAAAAGAAAGAATCTTTTCTGTAAGAGACGATTTTGGTCAGTGGGATGAAAAAAACCAACGTCCAGAAGTTTTTGACATGTTAAATGGTAAGATAGATTTAGGTCAGAATGTACGTGTTTTTCCAATATCAAACTGGACAGAATTAGACGTTTGGTCTTATATAGAACAAGAAGAAATCGAAATTCCATCTATTTATTTTGCACACAAAAGAAAAACATTTGTAAGAGATGGTATGATTTGGTCTGCAGACGATGAAGTTGTTTATAGAGATGAAGAAGAAGAAGTTGTAGAAAGAATGGTTCGTTTTAGAACAGTAGGTGATATGAGTTGTACAGCAGCAGTTTTATCAGATGCAATAGACATCAATAAAGTTGTAGAAGAAATTAGAGATTCATCTATATCAGAAAGAGGTGCAAGAATTGATGATAAACGTTCTGAAGCAGCAATGGAAAAAAGAAAACAACAAGGATATTTTTAAAAATTTGTTTTACAAATTTTTCGCATTTCGCTTTTGGCAATTAGCCATCAGTATAAATAAAAGAATATAAAATTAGGCGAATAGCTATTTAGCGAAAAGCCAACAGCTCAAAAAAAATGAAAGTACTAAAAATAGCAACAGCAGGAAGTGTAGATGATGGTAAAAGTACCTTAATTGGTCGTATTTTATACGATACCAAATCATTAACAGATGATAAGTTAGAAGCCATAGAAGAAAAAAGTCAGCAAAGAGGTTTTGATTATTTAGATTTTTCTTTAGCAACAGATGGTTTAGTTGCAGAACGTGAGCAAGGTATTACAATAGATGTAGCACACATTTATTTTTCTACACCAAGCAAAAGTTTCATTATTGCAGATACACCAGGTCATATAGAATATACAAGAAATATGGTTACAGGTGCTTCTACAGCACAAGCTTCTATTGTTTTAATAGACGCTAGAAATGGAGTTGTAGAGCAAACTTACAGACACTTTTTTATCAATAATCTATTAAGGATTAAAGATGTTGTAATTGCTGTAAACAAAATGGATTTAGTTGATTATTCAGAAGAAAAATACAACGTAATAAAAGGAGAAATTGAGTATTTAGCAAGCAAAAGCGAATATAAAGGTCAGAATTTAACTTTCATTCCTTTATCAGCATTAAAAGGAGATAATGTAGTTGCAAAATCTGACAATATGAGTTGGTATCAAGGAGAAACACTAATGCATCACTTAGAAGCTTTAGATACAGAAGATATTAATGACGAATCACAAACACGTTTTCCTGTACAAACTGTTATCAGGCCAAAAACAGAAGAATACCATGATTTTAGAGGTTATGCAGGTAAGATTTACGGAGGAGATTTTGAAGTAGGAGATGAAGTAGCAGTTTTACCTTCTTTAACAAAATCGAAAATTAAAACAATCAATTTCTTCGATAAAGAATATCAAATAGCAAAAAGAGGAAGCTCAGTTACCATAACTTTAGAAGATAATGTAAATGTAAGTAGAGGAGATATGTTAGTAAAAACAAATGAGGAGCCAAAAATTGCAAAGCAATTAGACGCAACAATTTGTTGGATGGATAAAGAACCTTTACAAGCATCACAAAAATACTATATCAAACATGGTGTAAATGATGCACAAGCAAAAATTACGCAATTATCAAGCATCATTAAAACCGATTTTTCTGGTATTGAAGAAAATCCATCAGAATTAGAATTAAATCAAATTGGTGATGTACAATTAAAATTGAGTAAACCTTTAGCGTTTGATGCTTATAAAAATAACAAATCAAATGGTTCATTTATTTTAATCAACCCAAAAACGAATAACACTGTTGGTGTTGGTTTCATAAAATAAAAGCTTATTTAATCCTTTAAAAAGGAAAATAATTAAGCTGATGAATAAAGAATAAAAAAAATAATTAACAATATTTTTACTGCCCAAGTAAAAATCCCTTCTCATTTTAGAAGGTTAGGATGGGCTATTAGCATGCAAAGTTTTAGAACAGAAATAGAAAATCCGGTTGTAGAAAAAGATATTATTGAATTAGCAGATAAAATTGCTGCATTCAATAACCTACAAATTGATGAAGAAAAATTTAGAAGTCTTCGTTTAGCAAGAGGTGTTTACGGTCAACGTCAAGAAGGCGTGCAAATGATTCGTATTAAGTTGCCTTATGGTAAAGTAAAAAGCAATCAATTACGTAGAATTTCTGAAGTTTCTGATGAATATTCTAGAGGAAGATTGCATATTACAACTCGTCAAGATATTCAAATTCATTATGTAGATCTAAATAGAACTCCAGAATTATGGGCAGAATTAGAAAGAGATGATGTTACTTTACGAGAAGCTTGTGGTAATGTGGTTAGAAATGTAACTGCTTCTGAAACTGCAGGTATAGATGTAAACGAACCTTTTGATGTTTCTCCTTATGCAGATGCATTATATAAATTCTTTTTACGTAACCCAATTTGTCAAGAAATGGGTCGTAAATTCAAGGTTTCTTTTTCTTCTACTGATGAAGATACAGGTTTGTCTTATTTACACGATTTAGGTTTTATTGCTAAAATTGAAAATGGCGTAAGAGGTTTTAAAGTAATGGCAGCAGGAGGTTTAGGTTCACAGCCAAGACATGCAGAAGTTTTATATAACTTTTTACCATCAGATAAAATAATTCCAGTAATGGAAGGTGTTTTAAGAGTTTTTGATAGATATGGTGAACGTAAAAGTAGAGCCAAAGCAAGAATGAAATTCTTATTAAAAGATATAGGTTTAGAAGCTTTTAAAGATTTAATTGCTCAAGAACAAAAAGCAATTGAATTAAAAACAGTTGTTATAGATGCAGATGCTTATGTTGCTTCAACTCCAGTTTCTGTTGATGTTCCTCAGGTTGCAATTAAAAACCAAGAAGCATTTGAATTATGGAAATCGACAAATTTAATTCCGCAAAAACAAGAAGGATTTGTTGCAATCGGAATAAAAGTGTTGTTAGGAGATTTTTATACAGATAAAGCAAGATTATTAGCAGATTTAGTAGATGAATATGCAGCAGGAGAAATCAGATTAACTTTACGTCAGAATATTGTAATTCCGTTTGTCAAAGAAGATTTAGTACCTTATTTTTATCAAGAATTAGAAAAGTTAGGTTTTGTAGAAGCTGGTTATAACAAAGCAGTAGATATTACAGCTTGTCCAGGTACAGATACATGTAATTTAGGTATTGCAAGTAGTACAGGTATTGCAGAAGAATTAGAAAAAGTAATTGCTGCAGAATATCCTCAATATTTAAAAAATGAAGATCTAGTAATTAAAATTAGTGGGTGTATGAATGCTTGTGGTCAACACAATATGGCAAACATCGGTTTTCAAGGGATGACAGTAAGAACGCCAGATAAATTAGTTGCACCAGCATTGCAAGTTTTATTAGGTGGAGGTAATTTAGGAAATGGAAATGGAGCTTTTGCAGACAAAGTTGTAAAAGTACCAAGTAGAAGAGGTCCAGAAGCATTAAGAAGAATTTTAAACGATTTTGAAGCAAATGCAAACGGAAAACAATTTGTAGAGTACTATAAAGAAAAAGGAGAAAAATATTTCTATAATTTCTTAAATGATTTACAAGACGCAACTAATTTAACTCAAGAAGATTTTATTGATTGGGGAGAATCTGAAAAGTATGTTAAAGAAATCGGAATTGGAGAATGTGCAGGTGTTGTTATCGATTTAATTGCTACCTTGTTTTTAGAAAGTGAAGAGAAAATTGATAACGCAAAAGAAGCTTTAGAAAATGGAATATATTCTGGTTCAATTTACTATACATATCAATCAATTGTAAATTCGGCAAAAGCATCTTTATTAGCAGAAAATAAGAAAACAAATACACACGCAAGTATTATTTCTCAATTCGATGATTTATTTGTAAAAAGTAGTAAAATAGAATTAGGTACATCTTTTTCAGAATTAATTTATCAAATTAATAAATTTGCACCAACAGCAGAATTTGCACAAAAGTATATTAATGATGCCAATACTTTTTTAGAAAAAGTTAGAGCATATAGAGCAGCAGAAACTGCAATTACGCAGTAAAAAGCTTAAAAGAAAAAGCATGAGTTTAAAAACACCAAAATTAACGGTTGTAGGCGCTGGTCCTGGAGATATAGATTTAATAACAGTAAAAGCTATTAAAGTTTTAAAAACTGCAGATGTAGTTTTGTATGATGCTTTAGTAAATGAAGAATTACTAGATTATATCAACCCAGAAGCAGAGCAAGTTTTCGTGGGTAAACGAAGAGGATGTTATCGTTATCAACAAGAGCAGATTAACGAATTAATTGTAGAAAGAGCTAAAACTTCTGGACACGTAGTTCGTTTAAAAGGTGGAGACTCATTTATTTTTGGTAGAGGTGCAGAAGAAATGGAATATGCTGCAAATAATGGTTTAGAGACTGCAATTGTTCCAGGTATTTCATCATCATTAGCAGTACCTGCTTATCAAAACATACCTTTAACTAAAAGAGGAAGTTCAGAAAGTTTTTGGGTTATTACAGGTACAACTAAAGAGCATAAAATATCATCAGATGTTGAGTTGGCAGCAAAGTCTAATGCAACAGTTGTAGTTTTAATGGGTATGAGTAAGTTACCTCAAATTGTAAAATTATTTCAGGCAGAAGGTAAAAATAATTTACCAGTAGCTGTTATTCAAGAAGGTACAACTGTTAATGAAAAAATAGGGATTGGCACTGTAGATACTATAGAAAATGTGGTTGCAGAAAACGAATTAAGAAACCCTGCAATTATTGTTTTGGGTAATGTTGTAAAACATCGTCAAGCCATTTTAGATATTCAACAAGAATATGCAAGCGATATAAAGTAGTAGTTTAATGGAAAGAAATAATTTATATCCTATTTTTTTAAAAACCAAAAACCTACAAGTATTAATTGTTGGTGGAGGTTTTGTGGCAGAAGAAAAATTAACTTTTTTGTTAAAATCGAGCCCAGATGCTAATGTAACAATGGTATCACCAATGTTTAGAGAAGGTACAGTAACTTTGTCAAAAAAAGGGAATGTAAAACTTATTCAAAAAAAATACAGTAAAAAGTATTTAAAAGGGAAACACATTGTTGTAGCAACAACAGATATTCCTAAAATTAACGAAAAAGTTTACAGTCATTGCAGAAAGAGAAGCATTTTGGTTAATGTTGCAGATAATCCACCTTATTGCGATTTTTATATGGGCGGAATTGTAACCAAAGGAAACGTAAAAGTGGCAATTTCTACAAACGGAAAATCGCCAACAACCGCTAAAAGATTACGTCAATTTTTCGAAGAAGTTATTCCAGAAAATATTGATGATTTAGTAAAGAATTTAAACGAGTATAGAAAAACCATTAAAGGAGACTTTGAGGAAAAAGTAGAAAAGCTAAATGAATTTACAAAAAGTTTAGTAGAAAAATAAAAGTAAAAAGGCGAATAATCTTTAGTTTTTTGCAATTAGTAAAAAACCAAAGAAAAGCCAAAAGCAAAATAAAATGATTACAACAGATATATTAATTATTGGGGCAGGACCAACAGGGTTATTTACAATTTTTGAAGCAGGTTTATTAAAATTAAAATGTCATTTAATAGATGCATTACCACAACCAGGTGGTCAATGTTCAGAAATTTATCCAAAGAAACCAATTTATGATATTCCTGCTTATCCAGAAATTTTAGCAGGCGATTTAACCCATAAATTAATGGAACAAACAAAGCAGTTTGAGCCAGGTTTTACTCTAGGAGAAAGAGCAGAAACAATAGATAAACAAGATGATGGTACTTTTATTGTAACTACAAATAAAGGAACAAAGCATCACGCAAAAATTGTTGCAATTGCAGGTGGTTTAGGATCTTTTGAGCCTAGAAAACCAAAAATAGAAAACTTAGAAAAGTTCGAAGATAATGGAGTTGAATACATTATTAAAGAACCAGAATTATATAGAGACAAAAAAGTAGTAATTTCTGGTGGTGGAGATTCTGCTTTAGATTGGGCAATTTTCTTGTCAGATGTTGCATCAGAAGTAACTTTAATTCATAGAAGAAACGAATTCAGAGGCGCTTTAGATTCAGTAGAAAAAGCACAAGAATTAAAAAACTTGGGTAAAATTAACATTATAACACCTGCAGAAGTAAAAGGAATTATTGGTGATGATAAAGTTACGGGTGTTGCTGTAGAGAAAAAAGGCGAAGATGCTGTAATTATAGATACAGATCACTTTATCCCTTTATTTGGTTTATCACCAAAATTAGGGCCAATTGCAAACTGGGGCTTAGAAATAGAAAAAAATGCCATTAAAGTAAACAACGCATTAGATTATCAAACAAATATTCCAGGAATTTACGCTATTGGAGATGTAAACACCTACCCAGGAAAATTAAAATTAATTCTTTGTGGTTTTCACGAAGCAACTTTAATGTGTCAAAGTGCATATAAAAGAATTTTTCCAGACAAAAAATACGTAATGAAATACACAACAGTTGGTGGTGTAGAAGGTTTTGATGGTACAAAGAAAGAAGCACCAAAAGCAGTAGTAAAAGCAATAGAATAAACTTTTTGCAGGGGTATAAAAACCTTGTAAATATTCGTTAAATAGCTTTTTAAACTCAAAAAAAATAATGTTTTTAAGAAGCTATTTCCAGCTTTCAGCACTCGCTTTTTTACCTAAAAAGGCAAAAAGAGCTCAAACAAATGCTTCAATCTGGGCTAAACTTGTTTAAAAATCAATTGATTTCTTGCAATAAAAGGCAAATTTAAAAGTGTAAAACTAAACAAGTTTTTAAAATTTGTAAGGTTTAAAATCATCCAAATTCATTAATTTTGGTCTTTGGTAAATAAATAAAAATGAGTGTAGATATCAACATAAAAATAACTGATAGAAATGGTGAAACACATGAAATTGTTGCACCAACAGATATGGCAATGAACCTTATGGAAGTTGTTCGTTCTTACGAGCTTGCAGAAGAAGGTACAATTGGTATTTGTGGAGGAATGGCTATGTGTGCCTCTTGCCAATGTTATGTAATATCAGATCATCAATTACCAGAAATGACAGACGATGAAGACGCAATGTTAGCAGAAGCATTTGATGTAGAAGATAACAGTAGGTTAGGTTGTCAAATACAAATGACACCAGAATTAGAAGGTTTAGAAGTAGAATTAGCACCAGAAAGCTAGAGTTTAAATGAAACAATCAGAACAAATAAAAGAAACAACCCAATTAATTGGAGCTAAAAATTACAGCATGTGTTTAAGAGACGCAGTTGAGGTTTTTACCAAACAATTAATTAATAATTTGTTCGATGTAAATGATTTAGCAGAAAGTGGTGCAGATACCAGAAATAAATTTTTACAAATACTAAAAAGATTATCTGTAGAAAATGGAGAGAATCTATGGAGCGAGTATCAAAGTTTCTTTGTAGAAATTAGAAGAAAATTAGATTTAGACGCAATTGCTGCAGAAAGAAACGATCCTGCTTGTAAAAGTTTAGAAGAAGTATATTTAGCTTATCCTGGTTTTTATGCAATTGCTGTACATCGTTTAAGTAATCAATTATTAAAATTAGCAGTTCCTGTTTTACCAAGAATGATGAGCGAATTTGCACATAGTACAACAGGTACAGACATTCATCCAGGAGCAGAAATAGGCGATTCGTTTTTTATAGATCATGCAACAGGTATTGTAATAGGAGAAACAACCATTATTAAAAATGATGTTTCTATTTATCAAGGAGTAACTTTAGGAGGCATCCAAGTTAAAAAGAGTTTGGCATCAACAAAAAGACATCCAACCATAGAAAGCGGAGTTGTAATTTATGCAAATGCTACTATTTTAGGTGGTGATGTAGTTATTGGTGCAAATTCTGTAATTGGCGCAAATGTTTGTGTTACAGAAACAATTTTAGAAAATTCTGTAGTAACTGTACAATCAGAAAATAATATTTTTCAAAAAAGAAATTAAACAATGCAGACAAAAAGTATCATAGATTTTGTAGGAAATACACCTTTGGTGGAAGCGCAACATATTTTTAAAAAAGAAGGTGTTACTTTATTATTAAAGTTAGAAGGTAACAACCCTGGAGGAAGTGTAAAAGATAGAGCTGCTTATTACATGATTTCTGAAGCTATTAAGAGAAAAAATATAAAAAAAGGAGATACTTTAGTAGAAGCTACAAGTGGTAATACAGGTATTGCTTTAGCTTTAATGGCAAAAGTATTGGGGGTAAATATGGTAATTACAATGCCAGAAAACTCAACTATTGAAAGAGTTAAAACAATGCGTGCTTATGGTGCGAAAGTAATTTTAACTCCTGCAGAAAAAGGTATGGAAGGAGCAATTGACCATGCATTAAAATTAAAATACAAAAAAGGATATTTTAGATTAAATCAATTCGATAATTTCGATAATCCAAAAGCACATTATAAAACTACTGGTCCAGAAATTTGGAGAGATACTGAAGGAGAAGTAACGCATTTTGTTTCTGCAATGGGAACAACAGGTACAATTACAGGTGTTTCAGATTTTTTAAAAGAAAAAAACGAAAATATTACAATTATTGGAGCGCAACCTAAAGACGGTGCTAAAATACCAGGTATAAGAAAGTGGCCAGAAGAATATTTGCCAGCTATTTTTAATTTAAATAAAATAGATCAAGTATTAGAAGTTGGTGAAGAAGAAGCAAGAGAAATGACTATACGTTTAGCAAAAGAAGAAGGTATCTTTGCAGGAATGAGTAGTGGAGGTTCTGTTGCAACAGCATTAAAAGTAGCAAACTCAATAGATAAAGGAGTTGTTGTAGCAATCATTTGTGATAGAGGAGATAGATACTTATCATCAGATATCTATCAGTAATTTAAAAGTAAAACAAGTATTTGCTATAAAATCAAAAAAAAAGTTCGTTACTTTGTAGCGAATTTAGTTCATAAACTTATTAATACGTTATCACGAAAGGCAGAGGGATTAGACCCAATGAAGCTTTGGCAACCTCTTAGAAATGAGAAAGGTGCTACATTCTACAATCTATTTTGATGATTTGTCAAAACAGTAATTGACAGATAACAGCGAAAATTACCACTTTCCTGATGACATATGATAGAATAATAAAATATGTCAAACATATACAAAGCTTTACAAGAAAGAATTTTAGTTTTAGATGGTGCTATGGGTACTATGCTACAAGCTTATAAATTTACAGAAGAAGATTTTAGAGGAGAACGTTTTAAAGACTATCCAACACCATTACAAGGTAATAACGATTTGTTATCTATTACACAGCCAGAAGCTATAAAAACCATTCATGGAAAATATTTTGCAGCTGGTGCAGATATTATAGAAACTAACACTTTTTCTGGAACTACAATTGCAATGGCAGATTATCAAATGGAAGATTTAGTATACGAGCTAAATTATCAATCTGCAAAAATTGCCAAAGAAGTTGCTGATGAATTTACAGCCAAAGAACCACATAAACCACGTTTTGTAGCAGGTTCAATAGGCCCTACAAACAGAACTGCAAGTATGTCTCCAGATGTAAACGATCCTGGTTATAGAGCTGTAACTTTCGATGAATTAAGAATAGCTTATAAACAACAAACAGAAGCTTTAATGGATGGTGGAGCTGATATTTTATTAGTAGAAACTGTTTTTGATACCTTAAATGCAAAAGCAGCTTTATTTGCAATAGAACAAGTAAAAGAAGAAAGAAAAGTAGAGATACCTGTAATGCTTTCTGGTACAATAACAGATGCTTCTGGTAGAACTTTGTCTGGGCAAACTGCAGAAGCTTTTCTAATTTCTGTTTCTCATATTCCTCTACTTTCAGTAGGATTTAATTGTGCTTTAGGAGCCAGTTTATTACAGCCCCATTTAGAGGCAATTGCCAATAAAACAGATTTTGCCATTTCTGCACATCCTAATGCAGGTTTACCAAATGCTTTTGGTGAGTATGATGAAACTCCAGAAGAAATGGGAGAACAGATTGAAGAATATTTAAAAAAGAATTTAATTAATATTATTGGCGGTTGTTGTGGTACATCACCAGGTCATATTCGTGTAATTGCAGATATTGCAGCAAAATATAAACCAAGACATCATTCTGAATTTGTTTCAGAATTAAATTAAAAAGACCTTTTAGGATTTTTAAACCAGAAAGGTCTGTATTTTAGACTATGATTTTAGAAGTAGCTATCTTAAATATAAAACAAGGTCAATCTTCAGCTTTTGAAATTAATTTTCTTAAAGCAGAAAGTATCATTTCATCAATGAAAGGATACATTTCTCATCAACTAAAAAAATCTGTTAAAGAAGAAGATAAATACATTTTAGTAGTGAATTGGGAAACCTTAGAAGATCACGAAATTGGATTTAGAAAATCTGAAGAATATCAAAAATGGAAAGCTTTGTTGCATCATTTTTACGAACCTTTTCCAACAGTAGAACATTATAAGTAATGAAGATAAAACAAACAAAATATATGAAATTGTCTGGTTTAGAACCTTTAATTCTAAACGAAAACAGTAATTTCATCAATGTTGGTGAACGTACAAATGTGGCAGGTTCACGTAAGTTTTTGCGTTTAATTAAAGAAGAAAAATTTGATGAAGCTCTAGATATTGCAAGACATCAAGTAGATGGTGGTGCGCAAATTGTGGACATTAATATGGATGATGGACTTCTTGATGGTAAAGAAGCTATGGTTCGTTTTTTAAATTTAATTGCTGCAGAACCAGATATTTGTCGTGTACCAATGATGATTGATAGTTCTAAATGGGAAATCATTGAAGCTGGTTTGCAAGTTGTACAAGGTAAATGTGTTGTAAACTCAATCTCTTTAAAAGAAGGTGAAGACAAATTTATAAAAGAAGCTAAACTAATAAAAAAGTATGGAGCTGCTGTAATTGTTATGGCTTTTGATGAAGTTGGTCAAGCAGATAATTACAAACGTAGAATAGAAATTGCACAACGTTCTTATGATGTTTTAGTAAATAAAGTAGGTTTTCCATCAGAAGATATTATTTTCGATTTAAACATTTTTCCTGTAGCAACAGGAATGGATGAGCACAGAAAAAATGCAATCGATTTTATAGAAGCTACAAGATGGGTGCGTCAAAATTTAGAAAACGTTTCTGTAAGTGGAGGTGTAAGTAATGTTTCATTTTCGTTTAGAGGAAATAATGGAGTAAGAGAAGCAATGCATTCTGTTTTCTTGTATTACGCAATACAAGCAGGTATGAATATGGGAATTGTAAATCCAGCAATGTTAGAGGTTTATGATGATATTCCTAAAGATTTATTAGAACATATAGAAGATGTAATTTTAGATAGAAGAGATGATGCCACTGAACGTTTGTTAGATTTTGCAGAGACTGTAAAAGGAACAGCAAAAGAAAAAACAGTAGATTTATCTTGGAGAGAAAACCCTTTACAAGACAGAATTACACATGCTTTAGTAAAAGGAATTGATGCTTTTATTATAGAAGATGTAGAGCAAGCAAGACAAGAAGCTGAAAAACCAATTGAAGTTATTGAAGGTAATTTAATGATTGGGATGAATGTAGTTGGAGATTTATTTGGAGCAGGAAAAATGTTTTTACCTCAGGTTGTAAAATCTGCTAGGGTAATGAAAAAAGCGGTTGGTTATTTAAATCCGTTTATTGAGGCAGAAAAAGGAGAAGAACAAAAAGCGCTTGGAAAAATTTTAATGGCAACTGTTAAAGGTGATGTTCACGATATTGGTAAAAATATTGTAAGTGTTGTTTTAGGTTGTAATAATTATGAAATAGTAGATTTAGGTGTAATGGTACCACCTGAAAAAATTATAGAAGCTGCTAAAAGAGAGAATGTAGACGCTATTGGTTTAAGTGGATTAATTACACCTTCTTTAGATGAAATGGTGTATTTGGCCAAAGAAATGGAACGTCAAAATTTTGATTTACCATTGTTAATTGGTGGTGCAACAACATCTAAAGCACATACTGCTGTTAAAATTGATACACAATATAAAAATGCAGTGGTTCATGTAAATGATGCATCTAGAGCTGTAACAGTTGTTGGTGATTTGTTAAATAAGAAAACCAATAATGAGTACGTTGCAAAACTAAAGAAAGATTATGATGAATTTAGAACTAAGTTTTTAAAACGAGGTAAAGAAAAATCTTATATTTCTATTGATGAAGCTCGTAAACGTAAATACAAAATTGATTGGGAAACATCAGAAATTGTAAAGCCAAACCAATTAGGTATTCAGACTTTAGAGCAATTAAGTTTAAAAGAATTAGTGCCTTTTATAGATTGGAGTCCGTTTTTTAGAAGTTGGGATTTACATGGAAAATTTCCAGATATTTTAACGGATAAAGTAGTTGGTGAACAAGCAACAATTATGTTTGACGAAGCTAAAGTTATGATTGATGAAATTATAGCAAAACAACTCTTAAAACCAAAAGCAATTTTTGGTTTGTTCGAGGCAAACACAATTAATGAAGATGATATTTCTATTCAGAAAAAAGGAAAAGAAGTAGCTATTTTTAGAACTTTACGTCAGCAATTAAAGAAAAGAGAAGGGATACCAAATATTGCTTTATCAGATTTTGTGGCTCCAAAAGAAACTGGTAAAACAGATTATATGGGTGCATTTTGTGTAGGTATTTTTGGAGCACAAGAATTGGCTGAAAGTTATAAAGCCAAAGAAGATGATTATAATGCAATTATGGCACAAGCCATTGCAGATCGTTTTGCAGAAGCTTTTGCAGAATATTTGCACAAACAAATTAGAACAAAACATTGGGGTTATTCTGCTGATGAAGAATTAACTAATGACGATTTAATTAAAGAAAGTTATAAAGGTATTCGTCCTGCACCTGGTTATCCTGCGTGTCCAGATCATTTAGAAAAGGAAACAATTTGGGATTTATTAGATGTAGAAAATCAAATAGGAGTTACGTTAACCGAAAGTTTAGCAATGTGGCCAGCAGCTGCAGTTTCTGGTTATTATTTTGCCAATAAAGAAGCAAAATATTTTGGTTTAGGTAAAATTACTGATGATCAAGTTGAAGATTATTCAACTAGAAAAGGAATACCAAAAGAGAAAGCTAGAAAATGGTTGCATCCTAATTTGGCTAGTCAATAATATGCTTTAAGGTTTCTAATAAAAACGAAACTAGAAAAAGAAAGAAAATAAGCTGGCAAACAAGTTGCGTTAGCGATTGAAATGACATCCTTTTTTCTTTTTCAGAAAAAAGATATAATGTAAAGCGCGACCTAAAAGGAAACGCCCAAGAAATATAAAATGAAAGTAACAGACCATATTAAAAATGCAAACGGAAAAACTTTATTTTCTTTTGAAGTAATTCCGCCAAAAAAAGGAAAAAACATTCAAGATTTATACAACAATATAGATCCTTTAATGGAGTTTAATCCGCCTTTTATAGACGTAACAACCTCTAGAGAAGAATATGTTTATTTAGAGAAAGGAAATGGTTTGTTAGATAAAAGAAAAACCAGAATGCGTCCAGGTACTGTAGGTATTTGCGCATCTATAATGCATAAATATAAGGTAGATGCAATTCCGCATTTATTATGTGGTGGTTTTACAAAAGAAGAAACAGAATATGTTTTGGTAGATTGCCATTACTTGGGGTTAGATAATGTTATGGCTTTACGTGGAGATTCTATGAAAGACGAACCTTATTTTGTGCCAGTTAAAGGTGGTAATGCTTTTGCAAGTGATTTGGTTTCACAGATATCAGACTTAAATAAAGGTAAATATTTACATGATGATGTTGTTGTAGAGCATTATTCAGATTTTTGTGTAGGTGTTGCAGGTTATCCAGAAAAACATATGGAAGCACCATCTTTAGTGTCTGATTTAAGACGTTTAAAAGCAAAAGTAGATGCTGGTGCAGATTATGTAGTTACTCAAATGTTTTTTGATAACAATAAGTATTTTGAATTTGTAAAAGCAGCAAAAGAAATAGGAATTAACGTGCCAATTATACCAGGAATTAAACCTTTAGCTGTAAAAAGACATTTACAAATTTTACCCCAAGTTTTTAAAATTGATTTGCCTCAAGATTTAATTGATGCTGTAGATAATTGTAAAGATAATAAGGCTGTAAGACAAGTAGGTGTAGAGTTTGCCATACAACAATCTAAAGAATTGTTAGCAGCTGGTGTGCCTGTTTTACATTATTATTCTATGGGTAAAAGCGATAATATTCAAGCAATTGCTTCTGAGTTGTTTTAGGCTTAGTTTTTTATAATAAAACCATTTACTTCTTTAGCTATAATTTTTGCAGAACCTATTAATTTAGGTTTTAATAACTTGTATATAATAGTTTTGAATTTAAGAATTAAAAAAGTGAATCCAAAAACAGCGATAAGAATTAAATAGATTTTAATGTTTGTAGATTTATTAGCAATAACTATAACTAATGCAAGTAAAAAAAACACAAAGAGAAGAGTTTTAAATATCAATGAATAATTTGGGCTAGAATCCACAATTCTTAAATCTATAAATGATTCTGAATTTTTCTCATAAATTTTACCTTTAACACTAATTTGCGTACTGTAATTTGTGGTTCCATAAAAAGTATCGTCTTTTAATGAACCAACAAATTTGCCTCTAAAGAAAGTATGTTTTTCTTTAAAAAGTGCATTCATCTTACTCCTAACTTCAGATAAATTTGCATTTGTTTTTATTAGATAAGTTTCAGACTTTACTTCCATTTTTAATAGCAAAAAAATAAAAAAGCTAAGTTATTCCTTTTTGTAAGCATAAGCACAATTGATAGACAAATAGTAAAAAGCAATTTTTTAAAAAATGGTAAAGTAAATAAAATGTTTACTTTTGTGGTTTAAAAAAGAAATAACAATATAAAAAAATATAAAAATGGCATTAGAAATTACAGACGCAAATTTTGATGAAGTAGTATTAAAATCAGACAAACCAGTATTAGTAGATTTTTGGGCTGCTTGGTGTGGACCTTGTAGAATGGTTGGACCTATTGTAGATGAAATTCACGCAGAATACGAAGGTAAAGCTGTAGTTGGTAAAGTTGATGTTGATGCTAACCAAGAATTTGCTGCAAAATATGGTGTAAGAAATATACCAACTGTTTTAATCTTTAAAAACGGAGAAGTTGTAGATAAGCAAGTAGGTGTAGCACCAAAAAATGTTTATACAGGTAAAATTGATGCTGCTATTTAGTAGTTTATGTTTTATAATAGCATAAAGGTTTGGCTAACGTCAAACCTTTTTTTATTTTAGAACTTTTATATAATAAGCACAAAATACGATGTTATTTTGTGGTTAAATAAAATTATTTGAATGAATAAATACATCTTTTTTTTGTGCTTACTTTTTTTTATTTCTTGTGATAAAATTCAGGATAACACAAAAGATAATATAGAAACAGGAATTTCTCTTGAATTAGCAAAGTACAGAAAACAGCAAGTTTCTGATGTTGTTTATAATTTACATTTCAAGATACCAGAAGAAAAGCAAGCTGCAATAGCATCTAGATTAGAAATGCTTTTTACGGTAAACGATTTAAAACAAAATTTTCTTTTAGATTTTAACGAAGAAGCTACAAAACTTAAATCGCTAAATGTAAACGGAAAAACGGTTGAGCTAGATGCATTTAATGAGCATATTATTATTGATAAAACAAATCTAATTTTAGGTAATAATACACTTGAAATATCTTTTGATGCAGGTGAACAATCTTTGAATAGAAATGATGAGTTTTTATATACACTTTTAGTGCCTGATAGAGCAAGTACACTATTTCCTTGTTTAGATCAACCAGATATTAAAGCGAAATATAATTTAAGAATTACAGCGCCAAAAGACTGGAAAGTTTTGGCTGGAGCTTTCGAAGAAAGTGCTATTGAAGTTGATAATTTTATAGAGCATACTTTTGCAACTTCAGATTTAATGAGTACTTATTTATTTTCTTTTGTAGCAGGTAAGTTTACAGAAGAAACTAAGAACCCTGGTGCTTTTGATATGCGTTTTTTATACAGAGAAAACAGCAAAGAAAAGATTGATGAAAGTGTAGATAAAGTGTATAAAATACATCAAAACTCAATAGATTTTTTAGAAAAATATACTGATGAAAAATTCCCATATCAAAAAATGGATTTTGCTGCAATTCCGCCTTTTCAATATGGAGGAATGGAGCATGTAGGTGCAATTCAGTACAGACAATCTTCATTGTTTTTAGATAAAAATGCAACTCAAAATCAAAAGTTAAGTAGAGCAAAATTAATTGCTCACGAAACATCACACATGTGGTTTGGAGATTTGGTTACAATGCGTTGGTTTAACGATGTTTGGATGAAAGAAGTTTTTGCTAATTTTATGGCAGATAAAATTGTAAATCCTGTTTATCCAGAGATAAATCACACATTAAGTTTTATGATGTCTCATTATCCAAGTGCCTATTCAGAGGATAGAACAAAAGGTACAAACCCAATTCGTCAAAACTTAGACAATCTTAAAAACGCAGGTTCTTTATATGGTAGAATTATCTACAACAAAGCACCAATTATGATGCGTCAGTTAGAGAATTTGTTGGGTAAAGAAGCTTTTCAAGAAGGTATTCAAGATTATATAAAAACCTATAAAAACTCTAATGCAGATTGGGAGGAATTGGTTGCTATTTTAGATAAAAAATCTACAGATGATATTAAAACTTGGTCAGATGTTTGGGTAAATTCTTCAGGTAGACCCATTTTTACAGAAGAAATCGAATACAATTCTAGAGGTAATGTTACAAAATTTATCCTTCATCAAAATGCAGAAGATGGTTCAGATAAAATTTGGACACAATCTTTTAAAATACAATTAAGAGATGCAAGAGGTTTTATAAAGAACATCAACATAAAAAATATGGGCAAATCTTTTGATATTACAGAGGCTGCAAAAGGTTTTAAACCAGGGCAAATTTTGTACAATACAAACGGATTTGGTTATGGAGTTTTCCCTATTTATAAAGATGAAGTTTATACGTATAAAGATGTTAAAGATGAGGTTTCTAGAGGATATCAATTTATAAATTTATATGAGAATATGTTAATTGGAGAAATCGATCCAATTGAAGTATATAAGTTTTATTTAGAGGATGTCAGGGTAGAGGAAAATGAATTAATATTAAGTTACATTACCAATGGTTTAAATACAATTTTCTGGAAGTTTTTGAATGATAAACAAAGAGAAGATTGGTTATCAATTACAGAAAAAGTTCTAAAAGAAGCTTTGTCTAAAAACAAGCCTAAAAACATTAAGAAAATAGTTTATAATTTGTTAGCTAAAGTCGGTTATAATTCTTCTTCTCAAAAAACATTGTATGCGCTTTGGAGCAAAGAAGGCGAGGTTAAAAACCTCTTTTTAAATGAAAATGATTACACTGCTTTAGCAATGAAGTTGGCAATTTACGAGCATCCAAAATCAAAAGAAATATTAGAGCAACAATTAACAAGAATCTCAAATCCTGATAGAGCAAAACGATTTAGTTGGCTTTTACCATCTTTAGCGCCAAAATCTATAGATAGAGATCTTTTTATGGAATCTTTGCTATTAAAAGAAAACCGACAAAATGAATCTTGGGTATTAGCTGCTTTAAACAATATTCATCATCCTTTAAGACAAACTGCAGCATCTAAACATTTAAGACCAATGTTGGCAAAACTAGAAGAAGTACAGCTTACAGGTGATATTTTCTTTCCTAAAAGATGGTTAACATCGTCATTTGGCCATTATTCATCCATAGAAGCAAATGATATTGTAGAAGAATTTAGAAGAGAAAACCCTAATTATAATCCTGTTTTAATCAATAAATTATTACAAAGTACAGATGATAGTTTTAAAGCAGAAAAAATTAGAAAAGTAGAATGAAGCTCTCTGAAGTAAAATCATCAGAAATTAAAAATCTAGACTTGTTAGCAAAACAAGTAGTAGAAGGTTTTATTACTGGAATTCATAAAAGTCCGTTTCATGGATTTTCTGTAGAGTTTTCTGAGCATAAATTATACAATAAAGGTGAGAGTACACGACATATAGATTGGAAATTATTTGCGAAAACAGAAAAGCTCTACACCAAAAAATACGAAGAGGAAACCAATTTAAGATGCCATATTATTATTGATAATTCTGCTTCTATGCATTATCCAATTATAAAAAAGCAGACAGTTAATCAACTAAATAAAGTAGGTTTTTCAGCAATTGCTGCAGCTTCTTTAATGGAAATTCTAAAAAGACAAAGAGATGCAGTGGGTTTAAGTATTTATTCTGATAAATACGAATATTACGCACCAGAAAAAGGAAGTGAGCGTCATAGAAAAATGTTATTGAATCAATTAGAGCAATTGTTAGTTTCAAGTTCTAAATCAAATACAGAAACCTATAAATATTTACATGAGATTGCAGAAAAAATTCACAGAAGATCTTTAATTTTTCTTTTTACTGATATGTTTCAGACTTCTAAAGAAGATGAAGCACTTTTTGATGCATTAAGGCATTTAAAATATAATAAACACGAAGTAGTTTTGTTTCATACTTACGATGAAAAAACAGAAATTGGATTTAATTTTGATAATTCACCAAAGAAATTTGTAGATGTAGAAACTGGAGCAGAAATAAATGTTTTTGCAGAGAATGTACAAGGAAAATATAAAGAATTAGCTCAATTGTATTTCAAAGATTTGAAAAATAAGTGTTTACAATATAAAATTGATTATGTTCCTTTAGATATTAACAAAGGTTACAATGATGTTTTAACAACTTATTTACTACAAAGAAAAAAAAATAAATAATTTTTTCATTTTATGTTTGCAGATCTAAAAAACTGTGTTATATTTGCAACCGCTAAAAGCAACGGTCTGGTAGTTCAGCTGGTTAGAATACCTGCCTGTCACGCAGGGGGTCGCGGGTTCGAGTCCCGTCCAGACCGCTTTAAAAGTCCTTAACAATCTAATAAATAGAGAGTTAAGGACTTTTTGTTTTTAAGAGTGGCAACATAAATGGCAACATTAGTTTAAAAACTTACATTTTAGCCTCTAAAATCTCCTTTTTTCTGTATTTAATTAATTAATAAAAATTAATTTTTAATTCTATCTATTATTGCAGTCGATTTTTAGTTAACTGAATTAAACTGATTTGATTAATCAAGTTTTTTTCAAAGTTTAGTTTTCTTTTTAGCGTTTCTAAAACAAATCTGATTTTTAAAATATAGAAGTGTTTTTATAACGGTAAAAAGGGGTTAATAGAGAATAGGGGTAATTATAGAATTGTATATGTTTTAACCAATATAATAAGTAGTTAATTTATATACATTTTAAATCATTAATGATTTGTATTGATTCTCTATTAAATTGCTTATTTGGTGGTGGGTGTTTGCTCCATATTCTAAAGACAAAGTTTGTAGTGATTTCTTTTGTCTATTTCTTTCTTGACTGGTTAAGTTTAACCAAAAGTTTTGATTTTGATATTCTAAAGATTTGCTTTTATAAAGTGGTCTTAATTGGCTTTTATTAATTGTAAAATCATAGAGTAGTACTTTGCTCCATTGTTCTAAAAGAATGGCTAAAAGTTGATGGTGGAGGTCTTTATTTTGTAGGTCTTTTAGAGTATGTAAACCTATTTTATTTAAGTCTATCATTTTTTTATATTTCAGCTCTACTCTTAAGATATTGTCTGGTCTATTAAAATGTTTGCCTTTGTTGTAAACTTTAACCCAATAGCGTTGATGTTTGGTAACTTTATAATCAAAATTATAGGGTTTTAAGAACTCTTTTTGGTTATGGGTAAGTAAGTTGTTGGTTATGTTAGTAACGTTATAAGGTAGCTTTAAATTGACCCCAAACTCTATATTTTGTAATCTAAAGTGATACAATTCTATCTCTAATAAATTGGCAACCTCATCTAGTGTATTTATTAAATTGGTAAATGTAAAATTGTTGTAATTGTGTATGCCGTCATTATAGAAATAATGGATACTACCAGTTAAAATGACAATCTTATTTTTAATGATGGTAATTGTTAAATTTTTATACTCTAGTATCAATTTAGAACATTCGCCCTCGTCTTTGTCTATGTATGTTTCAGACTTTTGTTTGAAACGTTTATCACTAATTAATTTAGGTATATCAACATTTAACAATCTGGCTTTTATAAAGTCAACTGGCATTATTGACTTAATTTTTTGTCAATAGCTTGTCTGGTGTATAAAACTCTATTGCCAATGTAAAGAGGTTCTAAAATTCCGCTTTTGCTCCAATTGTCTAAAGTACCAATTGAAACTCCTAAAAGTTTACTGGTTTCTTTTTTGCTTAAATATTCTGTTTTGGTGGTGGGTTGTAAATGATTTAAGAGTATTTCAAACTTACTATCAAAAATGTCATTTACTAATGTTGTTAACTCTTCTGGTGTTACTTGTATTAATTTCATATCAAACGTATTTTTTATTGTTTGATACAAATAATGTGAGGGTCTAAAAAGGGGTCGTATAATTTTGACCCCTTTGTTATAATTCTATTTTATTTCGATATAAAAAGTCTTTTACTTCTGCTTTGTCTTTTTCTGTAATACCTTTCTTATAAGAGTTGCCAATTAGCTTTTTGGCATTATCTGGACTAATACCCATTATAGATGCTAATACCTTATATTTTGAACCTTGAATGTCTGTTTTTAGTTGGTGTATGGAAGTTTCTACGCCTAGTAGTTTAAAAAGGTAAAACCGTTGTAATAGATTAAATTTAGGTATATCTTTTATTGATAAATCTGGGATTTCTATTTGTTTCTCTTCTTTTGGTTCTGATTTCTGAAAGTGTTTGTTGAAAATATCTTCAAAAATTGTAGGGTTTTGTAGTATGATTTGCCAAGCTCTATAAAACTCTCCACCATCTTTGCCCAAAAAAAAATAATCTTTTAAAGTGGCTGTAAAAAGTACTTTGCCTTTATAATCATTTTCAAAGTCAAGCATTTCGTCCATATTGGCTATGTAAAGTGATGGAAGTTGACCACGATTATGCTCTGGAGTAAATGAATGGATTTTAGAAAATATCTGATAAGCAGTTTCTTTGTTGCTAATAGTAAATAGTGATTTATCGGTTTTTAAAGTTGATTCATATTCTGAATATCCTTTATGAAACCCTTTTCCATATTCAACCAAATAAGGTGCAATGGTTTCAATATCAAGTATGGTATTGGTTTCGTCAATTATCTTTTTTTGCTTTAAATATCGTTTAAGTTCTATATGGTTTCTCTCTAATAAATAAAACTCGATATTATCATAAGAATGAGAAGAGCTAAAAGGTTTTATTTCGCAAAGCTCCCTATTTAAAAAAGTTAGTTGGTAGAAATATTCTTTTATATTGTCTGGTATTGCGTGAATATTTATGTCTTCATATAAACTTTTGATAGTTTGTTTCATAATTACTCAATTTCAATACTATCAATTTCTTGCATTATTCTATTTGTTTCTGATAGGGCAACAATTATTTTTTGATAGTGTAAAATGTCTTCAAAAGTTAACTCTCTGCCTTTTCTATCTTTTAACCATTTTTGTGCAGGTTGATACCCTCCAATATAGAACTCCCAAGCCACTAAAGGCACGTTGTTAAAATATTGATTATCATTTATCCAAACTTTGCCTAAAGTATCTGAAATAGGCTCGTAACCAATATCGGTTTTGGTTAATTTTCTAGTAATTATATTGTCTCCAGTTTCTGGGTAACTGGTTATGTAATTTTCTACGGTTTCACTTTCTAGTAAATGGACTTCTCTAATTTCTTTGCCTAATTTTACCAACTGCCAAAAAGTAGTTTGTTCTTTTGGGTATGGCACTCTAGGAAAATCTATTTTTAAAAATTCTTTGTATTTTTCTCTATAACTAGGGCTGTGCAATACTGCATAGATATAATCTAAAATGTCAATAGGAGCAAAGGTGTTTGAGGTTTGCTCTTTCTCATTAGTAAAGGTTAATTCTAATTTTTTACTAATCTCTTTTACTATCTCTAAGTTGAGGTTTGGTATTCTTTCTGGGGTGTCTTCTGTGGTTTGTTGGTTGGTTTTTTCTGGGTAAAGGTATAAAGGAAAAACGCAACCTGTTCCAAATAGTTTTGCACTTGCTGTAAAATTTCCTTCGATTATTTTATTTGTTATAAAATTATGCCTGTATGTTTGAGTTGTTTGTCTAGGTATTATTAAACCAATATTTGGTTGTAATAAATGTTGCATAACTTCAAATCTTGAACGTCCAATAAAACCTCCAGATTTCTTTGTTATAATTGTTTCTCTTACATCAAAAGGGCGATAGTTTATTTTAGTCTTTTGAAATGTATCTTTTAAAATACTTTCTTTTGCCTTAAAAAAAGTCCATCCACTAGAATCTTTTTTTTCTGGATAAGTTGCTTTTAAGTTTTCTACAGTTTCATTTTGAAAATCACTTATAATGTTTTGTAATTGCTTTTCTTGAAATTGGATAGCTAAAGCGTCGCATTTGGTTTCGACTCCATTTGAATTTAGGTTAAGTAAATAATTAACTTTCAGTCCTTTATTGTATTTTTCTTCTGCTTCAAAATCTTTAGGTACAAAAAAGTAGTAAGGCTTTTTATTTTCTAGTTTTTCCCATTTAATCGTTTTAGGTTTTAAGTTGTTTAAATCTTCATATTTAGAATTTCTCTTACCAAATAATTCAGAATGAAAAATTTGTCCTAGTTCTTTCTTCTTTTTTATACCAGTTTTTACAAAGATGTTTATAGAAACTCCTTGCATAATATCAAATACATTTTGGTCTGCACTTCCATCTGGTGCAGTTTCTTTTTTCTTTGCGTTTCCGTGTAAATCTAAAATATAAACCTTATCAAAAGTTTCTAAAATGTTTTTACGCATTTGCCTATGCGTTATACCATCAATAAAACTATTATTAGAAATATAGGCTAAAATTCCAGTTCCGTTTTTCTCTATATAATGTTGTCCATAACGTATAAATTTAATGTAATCGTCGTCTAAATTTATTTTACGTTCATTGAGGTTTTTCTTATAATCAACTAAAAGATTTTGTATCCAGTCGCCTTTATTTGTACTGCTAACTGCATAAGGAGGGTTTCCAATAATACACATAACTGGTGTATCTCTTTTAATATGGTTTGCCTCGTTTGCTTCACTACTTAACCAATTGGCAAATAGTGTGCCTGTGTCTGGGTGGTACTCTTCTAAGCTATTGGTTAAATATATTTTTGTACGTTGGTTTCTGGTGGCTTTAAAGCCTGTTTCTTTTAATAGTAAATCTATTTGTAAGTGTGCCATTGCATAAGATGCCATTAACAACTCAAAACCGTTTAAACGAGGTAGCAAGTTGTTTTCTGCATAACTGCTCCAAATACCCTCTTGTCCTTTAAATTTTTTATGTACGTGCTTTATAACCTCTGCTAAAAACGTTCCTGTGCCTGTGGCTGGGTCTAGTATTTGTACTTTATGAAATTCTTTGTCAACCTCTTTATATCCGCTTTTAAAATTCTTATTAGGTATATCTGTTTTTACTCTTACTTTGGTTTTAGAGCTATCTGCCAAACCCTGTGGTAAACCAAACTCGGTTTTTAAAATATCGTCAACCGCTCTAACAATAAAATTAACAACTGGAGCAGGGGTGTACCATACTCCTCTGGCTTTTCTAAGTTTGGGGTCGTATTCTGCTAAAAAGGTTTCGTAAAAATGAATGATAGGGTCTTCCATCTTTGTAGATTTCCCGTAGTTTTTTAAAATGTCTTCTACATTACAAGCCAAAAAGATTTCTGCTAAATTGTCTACTATCCATTTTATACGGTCGTCTATGTCTGCACCTGCTATGTAACCAAATAACTTTCTTAAAAAAGGGTTCGATTTTGGTATTAATTCTGATGCCTCTTGTCTGGTAAATGTATCTAAAGTAGGGTCGTGCAAACGTGCTGCAAATAAGCCATAAGCTATGGTTTGAGCGTAAACATCTGCAAAACCTTTGGGAGTTATATCGTGAATTAATATCTCTTTAAAAGCCATCATTTGCTCTCTAAGTGTACTATTCTCTAGGTTTTCTACATCACTATTTAAAGCCTTTTCTATAACGTCTGATAATAAACGAGCTTTACCTGCCATCATTTCTGCCAAACGTTTAGAACTCTTTATGGTTTGCCCTATATGGGTGGCAAAATCTTTAATTAAATTGGTAAACGTTGCAAAGTTTTGGGGTAGTGGTTTTATTTGATTTTCTACAACCTCTGCAATAGCTATTTTGGTAATAAATTCGCCATCTTGATAGATGTGAAAATCGATATAATCAGTAAAAATAAGATTGGTTAAACTGGCTTTATATCTGGTAAACTGTTCTTTGTTTCCTGTTCTCTTTTTACCCTCTAAATCTTTGTCGCCTATGTCTTTGGCTTCAATAAAACCAATAGGAATATCTTTTTTAGTAAGTATATAATCTGGTGCGCCACATTTTTGTCGTTTTGGTTCGTTGGTGGCTCTTACTTCTGGTAAAAGCGTTTCTAGAAGTTGTTGTAAGTCTCCTCTAAAGGTGTGTTCTGTGGCATTGCCTAAAGTATAACGTTGGTTGAGGTTGTCAATATAGCTATCTATTGTCATTTGTTCTTTTTCAATTTGTAGCTTTAAAAGTACAAAAGTAAAACAGATAACCTATGTTTTAGACAACTTTTAAACTTGATTTTGGTTTAAAAAAGGCACTTTCTGCAATCTTTATGGCTCTTTCATCTTTAGAGACTTTAATATAATTTAAAAAGGTTTTTTCTGATTGATGTCCACTAATTGCCATAATATCTAAAGTGTTCATTCCAGATAAATAGGCATTGGTGCAAAAAGAACGTCTGGCAGTATGGTTTTTAATTAACTCATTTTTAGCAGTCATTTTAGTAATTACTTTGCCTCCTTTGGTTTTTTTGGTGGTTATGATTTCGTCTATTTTTGCTTTGCCTCCAATAATTTCTAGACAATCATTAATTTTTTGATTTGGCATTTTGTTTGGAGGGTTTCCGTTTCTTTTTTTAAGGATTTTTTCTACTTCTGGGTGTATTGGAATGGGTAAATAGGTGTTTGTTTTTTGTTGATATAACCTAAAAACTCTTACTCCTTTATGTTCGTGAATATTGTCTTTAGTTAAACCGTTAAAATCTGAAACTCTTAAACCAGTATATGCACCTATAATAAATAAGTCTCTGGCATTGTCTAGTTGTTCGTTTTCTGATAAGTCTAGTTTTATAATGTCTTTAAGTTCTTTTTCGTTGAGGTAAATTTGTTCTGATTTTTCAGTAGGTTTTACAAAGTGTTTAGATTTGTATGATAAGTTTATGTTTACGCCTCTTTCTGTGGCTTCATTCATAAATACTTTAATCACTTTAAAATATTTGCCAATAGTATTTAAAGCATAGTCTTTGTCTTCTAAATAGTCTTTAAATGCATAGTAAAAATCTAAGTTGATGGTGTTAAATGTAATTTTATATTTTTCTTTAGTTTCAAAATCTTTAATATGGTCTAAAACCGTTTGATAATCTTGAATAGTTCTTAAAGAAATAGGTTTACCAGTTTTTTCTATAATTCTGCCTTTAGACTGCTCTTTAAAGCGTTCTAAAAATGGATAAAAAGAGTTATCTACTTTTTTTTGAGGTTTTGATTTATTTTGATATTTTTTTATTTCTTCTTTAAGGGTGTTTTTAATAGTATCGTTTTCTAGTTTTTTGGCTTTTAGTTCGTCTATAGTGTCTAAAACAAAACTTTCAAACTCTCTAAGCCATTTGTTAACCTCTTTTCTTTTTTTAGTTATTTCTGCAATGGGTCTAATTTCTTGTTTTTCATCATTCCAATATTTAGGAATGATACTAAAAGAAGTACCTCCTCTTATTCTATTGCCTCTGCTTATGCTTATGTAATAGTTTATAGGGGTTTCTATTTTAGATTTAAGGTCTTTTAAATTAAAATTGATAGTTGCCATTTTTTTCTTTTTGAAGTCTATGTAAATGTAGTTTATTCTTTAAAGAGTGGCAACATAAGTGGCAACATATTTTGTGTTCGTTTGTATATTATTGTTTTTAGTTATTTGTTAAGTGTTAATATGATTAGGTTTTTGGCTTGTTATTGTTGGAATGTTGAATAATTGGAAATATAAACTGTAGTCCCGTCCAGACCGCAAAAAGCTCTTCATTTTTTGAAGAGCTTTTTTTTTGTTTTTATATTAAGTTCGTAAAGTTCTAAGTTTAGAATCATTTATTTTAAAATTTAGGTAAAATGATGCAGAAATAAGTTAAATGTTTATTTAAAATTCTTTATTTTTTGAGAAACTTTGTTTCAATATGAAATGCAAGAAATTATTTTTAAATCGATATATAATTAAACATTTACTTTTAATAAGTTTTGTAAGTTTTTCAATAGCTTTTCAAGCGCAAAATAGCGGAATTAAAGGTGTTGTTGTAGATAATCAAAAAACACCTTTAGAAATGGCTTCTGTAGCTGTTTTAAGCTCTAAAGATTCTACTTTTTTAAGTTATACTACAACAGATCTAAAAGGGTTCTTTCATTTACAAGATGTGCCAAAAGATAGGGTTATAATTCAGCTTAATTTATTAGGCTTTATCCAGTATTCAAAAAAGTTGGTTTATAATAATAGTTTAATTGATTTAAAAACCATAATCTTAGAAGATGATGTAAGTAGTTTAGATGAAATTGTAATTGCAGCAGTTGTTCCTATTCAAATAAAAAAAGATACAGTTAGTTATAATGCCAATTCTTTTAAAGTAAATCATGATGATAATATTGAAGGTTTATTAGGAAAACTACCAGGTATAGAAATTGAGGATGGTAAAATAATATCGCAAGGAAATGCTGTAACCAAAATTATGATTGATGGTAAAGAATTTTTTGGTGGTGATCCATCCATCGTATTAAAAAATATTTCTGCAGATGCAATTGCAAAAGTAGAGGTAATTGACAAAAAAAGTGATGAAGCAGAACTTACAGGTGTTAGCGATGGTAACAAACAAATAGTAATTAATTTTACTTTAAAGAAGACGAAAAAAAATCGTGGTTTTGGAAAAGTATCAGCAGGTTTAGGTTTAGATAATCGTTATTTTGGTAATCTAAATTACAATCAATTTAATTCTAAAACGCAACTTTCTGTAATTGGTAAATTTAATAATATTAATATTACAGGCTCTAATATTAAAGGTTTTTTAGAGAATGCAGATGGGGTTGCAGATGAATCAGAAGATGATACTAATGGTAGTTTTAATTTAAAACAGAAGAGTTTAAGTGGTTTTTTAGAAACCAAAGTTACTGGTGTGCATTATGGTAGAGAGTTAAAAAAGAAAGAGTCTTTAAATGCAGATTATTTTTATAATGCATCCGAAAATAGAGGTATTTCAGAAACCAACAGAATTAATTTTACGAATACCAACAACTTTGATTTTAATTCTATTAACGATTATTTAAATACAACAAACAATCATAATTTTAATTTTAATTACGAAAACAAATCCAACAAAACTTTTACGATAAAATTACGTGGTCGATTTTATACTGATAATAGAACGAATAATTTAGATAGAAAAGGAATTTATGAAAATGAAAATCAAGAGATTGTAACAGAAAACAATCAACTATCTAAAAATACCACTTTTAAAAAGTTCGGAAATTTAAATTTTAACTTTTACAGACGTTTGCTAAAAAAAGGAAGAAGTTTTAATACAGGTTTTAATTGGGGTGTAAATAATTACGATAAAGAAAAGGATCAGCACACTTTTATCACCAGAAATATTAATACAAATACACCTACTTATCAAGAAATAATTGCGTTAAGAGATGAGATAAGCAACTCTAATAATTTTAATTTAAGGTTTAAATACACAGAACCATTAGGTGGTAATCATTATTTAAATGCTGAGGTTAATGCTAGTTTTTATAAAGCTGATGAAAGTACAGATCAATCTAGAACAACTATTAAAACTACAACAGAAGAAGATTTTTAAAGTTCGATTATGCATTTTTTCAGAATATAATGCGTTCTAAATTATTTCATAGTTACAATACGTCTAAAATAAATATTTCTACAACAATGGAGTTGTATAATTTAAGAAGAGAGTTTGGGCAAGAAATTGATCAGATTTATATAAAAGAGAAATTGTATATAACTCCTTCTTTTCTCTTTCAATACAAACCAAAAAGAGGAGAAAAGTTAAGATTTACTTATAAGAATATAATTAGAGCTCAAAGACTACGTGAAACCAATCCGTTTATAAACGATTTAAGCCCGTATTTTATTAGAACAGGTAATGTAGATTTACAGCCAGAAAAAGTACATTCATTTGTTTCTTTTTACAATGTAAACAGTGCAAATTTAACAATGAATTTTAATACAAAATTACAATACAATTATTCTACGGATGCAATTATTAGAAGTTATGCTATAGACGATGCTTATATTAGAACAAGTAGCTATCAAAATAATGGAGAAAGACATCGTTTAAATGCTCAAGTTCGTTTTTCTAAAAAACTGAATAAATTAGGAATACGTTTTAATTTAAATAATCAATTTTTTTACAATTCTACAAACTCGATTGTCAATTTTAATTTAAATAAAAATGAATCTCAAGATATTTCTACAAATTTCGTAATTCAGAATACAAGAAAGAGAAAAGTAGATTTAAAAGCAGGTGTTTTTTACGGCGTAAATAATACAAGTTTTTCCATAGAAAAAGATTTAGATAGAAAATTTACAACCCAAAAATATTTTGGAATGGTAGATGTTGATGTTACCCAAAGACTTAATTTAAACACTCAATTAGATTATATAATTTATAATGATGATAAATTTGATATTCATCAAGAACTACCTATTTGGAATGCAGCAATGTCTTACTCATTATCTCCAAAAAACAATATTGTAAAACTGGTACTAATAGATTTGTTAAATAAAAACGTAGATGTTTTTAGAAGAAGTACAGATAATTTTTTTGAAGAAACAATAGGTCAGAGTTTAGGGAGATATGTAGTTTTAAGTTATACCCACAGGTTAAATAATGGAAAAAGAAAGCCTAAAGAAAAAAGAAGTTAGACTTTCTTAATTATAATTTATTTTGATGTTAACATTTCTGGGGTTACAACAGTTCTAAAACCCATATGGTCTGAACCAGAATCTGTAGAAACCCCCATTTTTGCTGATATTCTAAAGCTTGCACAATACGATTCGTGACATAAAAATGAACCACCTTTCATAACATGTTCTACTTGATAAGGATTACTGGGGCTGTAAGATTTTTCAGCTCCTGTTGGGTTTAAAAGCGGTTGAGAAATATCTAACTCTTTATAATGATTTACATTAAATAAATCGCTTGTTAATTCCCAAACATTACCTAACATATCATACAAGCCAATACTATTTGGTGAGTAAGATTTGGTAGCAGAAATAAATTCAAAACCATCTTTAGATTCATTTTTTGTAGGAAAAACACCTTGCCAAGTATTTGCATTTGAATTTAAGATTGATGAATCATTACCCCAAGTATAAATAGTGTTTTCGTTGTTTCCTTGTGCAGCAGATTCCCACTCAGCTTCTGTAGGTAAGCGTCTGTTTGCCCATTTACAATAAGCTAAAGCATCTTCTAAAGCAATATGTACAACAGGGTAATTGTCTTTACCTTCAATAGTAGAATTTGGTCCTGAAGGATGTTTCCAGTTAGCTCCAATTTTCCAAGTCCACCATTGTTGATAGTTGTTCATGTTTGCAACTGCGTTTATGTTCTTATTAAAAATTAAACTACCAGGTTGTAAAATAGAATCATGAGGTTTTGGGGTTCCTGGAGGCAATTGAGCTTTCATTTCTTCCCAATCAATTTTACGCTCAGCAACTGTTATATAATCTGTTGCTTTTACAAAAGCAGTATATTGTTTATTGGTTACTTCATTTACATCAATATAAAAACCATCTACAGTAACTTTATGAGCAGGCTTTTCTCTTGGCATAGCATATTTATCAGAAGCTTTTGCGCCTCTTAAAAAAGTTTTGCTCTCTACCCAAATCATATTTTCTGGGGTTTTTATTTCTGATTCAACCTTGTTTTTTGAAGATTTTTTAGCTTCATTTTTGCAACTAGTAACTAATAAGGTCAATGAAATAAAAATAGTAGTTATATAGAAAAAGCTTTTTTTAGAGTATTGAATCATTTACGTATTTTTTTGATGTTATTTTGGCTGATAAAAGTAATAATTAATCTGGCTTTAACTCTTAAATACAAGCTCTTATTTTAGTTAAAAAAGGTTAAGAGAACATTTATTTTATAGATAATTAATGATTTTTTTTAAGAACCTACTAGTTCAGAGCAGTATTTTGTTTAGGTTATTGTCCTTCTAAAGAACAGTTCAGATATCCTAAATACAAACAAATAATAACCTTTATAGAAAGGCTATTAATGTTGGTGTTTTAAAGATTGTGATTGCCATCTTTAGATAAAATTAATAATCAACAGTCGCTTTCTAGAGATACTATTCTGTCTGCCTTTAATCAGATAAAAAATAGAGGAATTATACATTCTGTAGTTGATAAAGTTTATTATGTTTTTCCAGAAAATATTTTTACTTTTAGATGAACTTAATTCTTTTTTACAAAGATTAGAAGACAATATACAAGTAGATTTTTTTCATCACTTTAATAAAGATATTTTTAAAGATTTTCCCTTAATGTTAATCAATATTGTGAATTACAAAAAAAGTAACTTTACTATGTTCTGAAGAAAAGCAACTAAAGATATTTTAAAAGATTTCAATTGCCTTGTAATCAGTATAGTATAACATCAATAGTAATAGTGTCTTTTAAAAATAGAATGCCAGAAGAAGGTGGGGTTTATATTGTTTTAGATGATAATAATCATGAAAAAAATCAAGAAAAAAAAATAACTTTAGCAAATGATATTGGTGTTATTTCTGTGAATAATAATTTATTAAAACTAATAGTAAAATATGGTATAACCACAATTACTACGAACTTTATTGGGTAATAGATTAGCAGAAATGATATTGAATAAAGAATAAGTAAAAAATGAAAATCCTATTAGTTTAATCTTAATAAAATCTATTTAAAAGTGTTTAAAATCAATACCATTACAGAAAACGGAATGAGTTTTATAGAATTACAAAACTCAACAAGAACCACAACAGCAAAAATTTGCTTAGACCAAGGAGCAAGACTGCAAGAGTTAAAATTTAACGATGTTTATTTAATAAAAGAACAACCAGATTTTGATTATGCTTCTTCTTATGCTTCCTCAATTTTATTTCCTTTTGCAAGTAGGGTTAAAGAGGGTAAGTATAAGTTTCTAGGACAAGAACTAGAGTTAGACTGTAATGATGCAGGTAAAAGTGCTTTACATGGTTTAGTTTATAATAAAAAATTTAATCTTTTTGAGCCAGAAGAACACAAAAAAACTTGTTTTGCAACTTTTAATTATTATGAAAAGGAGTTAAATAAAGGGTTCCCTTTTACTTACATTTTTTCTGTCACATACACACTTTTCGAAGATTATTTAAAAATAAATGTAACAGTTAAAAATACTGATGAAAAAGCCTTTCCTTTTACTTTAGGTTGGCATCCATATTTTAATTGTAGCGATTTTGAAACTAGTTATTTATCGTTTAAAAGTGATAAAAAAGTTAAGTTCGATGAAAACTTAATAACTAAAGAAGTGTTTGATGAAAAAACACCAGAAACCTTTAAAATAGATACTAAACAAATAGATGATTGTTTTGTTTTAAATGATAACATTATTCAATTTACAACACCAGATTATAAAGTAGAAATGTCTCAAAGGTCTGCAAATAATTTTTTACAATTGTATAAGCCAAAAGATATACCAGTAATTGCAATAGAACCAACTACAGGTATTTCTAACTCTTTTAATAATAAAATAGGTTTACAAGTTTTAGAATCAGGTAGAACACACTCTATTAACTGGAACTTAAAAATTATTAACTAAAAACAAAAAATATTTTAAGAAAAAGAAGGATGAATTGTGGTTTTATGTACGTTGTACAATTAATTTAATTGCAAGAGATGAAGTAACGTATTTGGTAAATTAAACTTCTAAAAAAAACATTAAGAAAGTAAAATAATGCAAGATACAAGTTTGTAAGATTACTATCATAATAGCAGACATAGTAGTTAAGATTATTAATATAAAACTCTAAGTATTGCAAATTATTTAAGGGAATTAGTGAAAGTTTAAGAAAAATTTATATATTTACTCTTTAATTACTAATTCCCCCAAATGAATTTTATATTTAGTAATATTCTTTCAATAACAATTTGTAAAAGCTTTTTTTTACAAACGCAATCTAATTTTATTTTATTATTAAAAAAGATGTCATTTTATAATGATACTAATTTTTTTACATATAATTTAGAATTTTTGATGGATGATTTCTTTAGAACATCAACAAAGTTGCAATTTGAAAAATTACCTATTATAACTGAAAATGGAGGCATTTTTAGTTGTAAAGTCAGGTAATTTTATGAACATAAAACATTACTTAAAAAAGAACGTATTTGCGTCTGTTGGAAAAATCTTAACAGTATCATCTGTTACGTTGCTTTTATTACCAATAATTATCCAAAAAGTTGGGTTAGATTTATATGGTATTATAAGTCTTACACTTTTATTTAGTGGTGTTTCTAGTTTAATGGATCTAGGTTTATCTCAAGCAATAGTTTTGTTAAGTGGTAATGATAAAATAACTTCAAATCAGGTAGTTACATCAGCAATTTATATAAATATAACAATTATAACTATTGTTAGTATTGGTTTTGTGTTTTTAAATTATTTAGGTGTAGATTTCTTAGGGAAAAATATAAATCTTAACGATTCAGAAAAATATTGGCTGTTAGTAACCAGTTTTCTAATTCTAGTTTTTATGCTTTTAAATAATATTTGTAAATCTATTTTAGAAGCAAATTATTTTATGCATATAGTAAACTTTAGTTTAGCTTTATTTACGCCAGTATTATATATTACTATTTATTCGTTAAGTTTTTTTACTGATAATGTTTCTGTTTATATTATAACGCCTTTAGTTATAACTGTTTGTCTTTTTGTGTTTTATGTGTTTTTTATAAAAACAAAAACCAATGTTAAATTGGTAAAAGTAGATAAATCACATATAAAATTTGTTTTAAAATGCTCATTTCGTTTTTTAAACTTAGGTATAATTAACAGTGTAATAATGCCAGTAATGAGGTATTTATTTATTTTAATGGTTGCAGATGTTGGTTTATATGCAATTTTTGATCTTTCTTTTAAAGTTGCAATGTTGGCAAATAGTTTAATTGTATCATTATCAGTGCCAATGTTTGCTGTTTTTTCTAAAATGATAAAAGAAAAAGCTAAAGAAATGTCTAAAATAGCATTTAATATTTTTTATATTTCTTTAGTAGTTTACTTAGTTGTTTTAGCAGGTTATCATTTCTTTGGAGAAATAATTTTGTCTTATTTACGCTTGTCTGTAAGTAATTTAGATGTGCTTTACGATCTTATTTATGTATTATTAATATCTTTAGGTAGTGTAGCTGTAGTAGAGGTTTTTTACAGATATTTCTTAGGCGATAATCAATTACAAAAAGCATTTTTAATGAAGCTAACAGTACCAATAACCTCTGTTATTTTCTTTTTTATTTTAAGTGATGTAGAAATTATTTATAGATTTATTTATGCTTATGGTATCAGTTTAATTATAAATGCTTTGGTTATTTTTTGTGCATTTATAATAGAGAATTCAAAACAAAAACAAATAAGTGTATGATAGTTTTACTACTTGGTTTTTATGGTTTTGCTTTTCTGTTAGCCGCAAACAGACCAATGTCTTTTGTATTGTTTTATATTTTGGCATCTACTAAATTTTTGGGTTACATAGATCCTGCAACTTTTATTGTTGGCGGAATTGAAGTTGGTTATTTTGGTTTGAATTTGATGGCAATATTTGGTATATTTTTTAAGAAAAATTGGGTAGAACTTCCTAAAAATAGCATCACAATTATTATTCTAATAGCTGCCTTATTAATTTATGGAATTGCAAGGCCAATTATTAATGATTATTCTTCTGTAAAACAAGCAGTTATTGCAAGTAAAGATACTTGGTTTTACGCTATTTTTATTTACTTATTTGTCTATTATGATAATATAGATTTAAAACTTTTAATAAAATTCATAAAAGGTGTAAGTGTTTATTTTACAGTGAACTACTTGTTGTTATTTGTGTTTCCTGCTATAATTCCTCCTTTTTATGATGGTGGTTTTCATGTTAGAACTTTTTTTCCTACGTATATAAGTTTAGCTATTTTTCTCTATTTAATTGAAATTAAGATTGAAGAAGAGAAATCATATAAAAAATATGGTTTAACTGCTTTTCTTTTTTTAGGTTTAATTTTAGCAGAACATTCAGCATTAACAGTAATGACTTTGTTAGGTGCAATTTTATACTTATTTGCATTTGGTGAAGATTTAAGATTTAAAAGAACAAAAATTGCAAAACTATTAAGCATTGGTTTTTTTTGCATTTCATTAGCATTAATTTTTATTAATGGTTTGTATGATGGTATTGTAGATAAAGTAAGAGCAGTAGTTTTTAGTGAAGATTTAGCATTAAGTACAAGAGATTTATATAACAAATTTAGATGGGATGCTATAAATGATCAGAAAACATTTGGCTATGGTTTTATACACCAATCCTCAAGTTTAATGAATCAATTTAAACTGAGTGGTACAAGTGCATTTATGGAACGTTTTACAGTAATAGATTCTGGTTATGTAGATTTATTAATAAAGTTTGGCTATTTAGGTACAGGAATAATGTTGGCAGTTTTAAACCGATTTTTTCTGTTTGGCTTTTTCAGAAAGTTCAGAAATCACATCACTTTAGCAATGTCTTTCTATTTAATTCAATACCTATTTGTAAATTATACGTGGTCTGTTTATACATTTTCGCATGGTATAATTCCTGGTGCAATTGCTATGTACATTATAATTATGTATCAAGATTTAAAGTTAGAAGATGATAAATTAGAATTGGTATGAGAAAAAATATCCTCTACATATTGTCTTCCTACAACAGGTTTTCTGGCACTCCAAAAAAAACTTTCGATTTAATAGAGCATTCTAATAATAATAGTTTCTTATATGTTTGGTCTACAGCCTATAGTAATGAATTCAAAGATGGTTTTAAAAACATAACAGAAAAGATTTTTGAAGGTAATTATGGTAGAAATCTGCTAAAACACATAAAAAAGTTAATTAATATTATTGATGAAAATAATATAGAAATTATACAAACTCAATTTTTTTTTGGTGAACTTTTAGGCGGAATTTTAAAAGCCTTAAAGCCGAATATTAAACTAATTGTAACTTTTGAAGGTGCAATGTCTGCAGGTTTTATAAAAAGAAATATTCAAAAACTAATCTATAAAAAAGTAGATGCTTTTATATACATTTCTAAATATGTAAAAACAGAAAAAGAAAAAGTTTTTCCGCAATTAAAACAATCAGAAACACTTATAATTTATAATGGTACAGACAAATTAAAAGTAGATGAAACTTTGGCAATTAATAAAGAAAACAACTTTTCATTATTAAGCGTTTCTAGTTTAATCAATATAAAAAATATTGATGTTTTAATTGATATGATGCAGCTTTTATCAATTAATAAGCAACAAGATATTCATCTTTTTATTGCAGGTGATGGTGTTCATAAAAAAGAATTAGAAGCAAAAGTAAAAGCTCATAAAATTGAAAATAGAGTTCATTTTTTAGGAAGACAAAAAGCAATTGGCAACCTGTTAGCAAATGCTGATGTTATAGTACACCCTTGTTATATAGAAGGTTTTGGTTTATCTGTAGTAGAGGCAATGATGGCAGAAAAACCAGTAATCGTTTCTAATTCTGGTGCTCTACCAGAAATTGTAGAACATAAAAAAACAGGTTTTTTAGTAAACCCTTTTAAAGCTGAAGATTGGCAAAAAGCTATTTTAGAGTTGAAAAAGAATAAAGATTTAGCAAATAAAATAGCAAAAAATGCAAGAATAAAAGCAGAGCAAGATTTTTCAGTAAAAAACTTTGTGAATAATTATAATTTGTTTTATCAAAAATTATAAAATAAATGATACACACATTTTTAAAATATTTAACAAACAGAAATTTAAGCTATGTAATTACAAATGGCTATAAAGATTTGTTTACAAATTTGTCATCAGAAAGTGATGTAGATATTCTATTTACCAAGAGTAATTTTTTAAAGATAGAAACAATTATTAAAGACTTTTGTGATAAAGAAGACTTTAAGATTGTTCAAATTTATCATCAAGAAGTGTATGCCAAAAACATCTTTTTATATAGTAACAAAACACAAAAAATTCTTAATCTAGATATTTACGGAAAACTGCATAAAAACAACTGCGAATACTTTACAGAAAATGAAATATTTAAAAATAGAAGCTTTTATAAAGAAATTTCAATTTTAGCAAAACATCAAGAGTTTTTTCACTATTTCTTAAAGAAGTTAACAAAGAAAGATTTATCAAATACCGTTTTCGAATATTTAAGAGAATTATATCTTCAAGATAAAATTAACTGTACTAAAACATTAGAATATCAACTTAAAAATACCAGTAAAAAAGTAGAAGATGCTTTTTTAAATAATGATTTAAAAATAATAATAGCCTATAGAAATCAAATTCTTAATGATGTAAAAAAAGGAAGTGTAACTGTTGGTTATAGGTTAAAAGATAAACTAAGAATTTTAAAAAGAATTTGTTATCCAACAGGTATTTCTATTGCTTTTTTAGGGCCAGATGGTTCTGGTAAAACTACAGTTATTAATGGTTTAACAAGTTCTTTTCTGCCATTTAGAAAAACGGATTATTTTCATTTAAAACCAGTATATACAAAGAATAAAGTTGGCGGAGTTACAACAGATCCGCATAAATTTAAGCCATATAATAAATTAAAATCGTATAGTAAATTACTTTATTTTTTATGTCAATATAATTCTGGTTGGCTTAAAAATATTATCCCGTTAAAAATAAAATCATCATTAATTATTTTTGATAGATATTTTGATGATTTAATAGCCGATAATAAAAGATATAGATATGGAGGTAAAAATTATATGGCGAAATTTTTTCGTCTTTTTATAAAAAAACCTTCTTTATATTTTGTTTTAGTAACAGATGCAAAAACCATTTATCAACGAAAACAAGAAGTAACTTTTACAGAGTTAGAAAGTCAGATTTTTAAGTACAGAAGTTTAGTTGATAATCAAAGATATTTTGAAATAGATGTAAATGAATCACCAAGTTTAATTGTTAAAAATGTTTCAAGAATTTTAATGACTAAGATGAATGAGAGGTATTAGTTTTTTTTCTGATGATACTTATTTGAGTATTCCTAACCGCAAAAATCCGAAGGTAATTTTAGCAGTTGGTAATAAAACTATGGCTAAAAATTCGGTTAAAATTTACAATCCATTTTCATTAAAAGCTAAGTTGTTTAAAAAAATAGTTCGTTTTTCTTTTATCAATTTTAATACAATTCTAACAACAATTTTTGATTTAGATAAAAACGAAAACTCTGAATTTATTAAGTTTTTAAATGATAAGTTTCAGATTAAATTTACAGCCTCAATTTACAATGCTACTTTAAAAGATAAAGTTGTAATTCAGCTACAATCAGAAGGTTTAATTTTTGGTTATGTAAAATACCCTATAGATAAATTAGGTTTAAAAAACATTAAAAACGAAATTAAAGCCATAGAAGTTTTATCAGAAAAAGGAGTACTTAATTTACAAATGAAAAGCTTTGAGTTTAAAGGAACTCCGTTTTTTATATTGCCAGAATTACAAGGTAATATTGCAAATATTCCTGACAATGAAGTTTTAAAATTAGTAGAATCTTTTAAAAAAGAAGTGCGTTTAAAATTAAAAGAACAACCTAGAGTTTTAGAAATTAGAAACTATCTTAATGAACAAAATTTAATTTTAGAATTACAAATTTTAGAGAGTGTTGTTAAATCATCTACAGAATATTATCATGAAGTTTATGAGCATGGTGATTTTGCTCCTTGGAATATTGTAAAAACAAAAGAAGGTTTAGCTGCTTTCGATTTTGAATATTTTGCAGAAAGAGGTTTAGAATATTTAGATATAATAAAATACCATTTTCAAGTTGGTAGATTGCTAAAGGGTAAAAATGAAGAAGAATTATATCAACACATATCAGAGAAAATAAATATTAAAGAAATAAAAGAAATACTGTCTTTGTTTCTTTTAAAAGAGATTATGAGCGCTTCTCAACAAAAGAAATCAGCAGATTTTGAAAAACAAATGTTAAACTTTATCAATGCCTAAAAAATTAAAAATATTAATTTCTTGTTATGCTTGTAGTCCTAAAAGAGGGTCAGAACCAGGTATGGGTTGGAGTTTTGTTTTAGGATTAAGTAAGCAGCATGAAGTGCATGTAATTGTTGAAAAAGAAAAATGGCAAAAAGACATAGAAGTTTATTTAGAACAGTATAAAAATGAGAATTTAAAGTTCTATTTTATTCATAAAAAAAGGAATCGTTTATTACGTAAAATTTGGCCACCTTCTTATTATTGGTTTTATAAAATTTGGCAAAAAGAGGCTTATAATTTAGCAAAGAAATTAGAAAAGAAGCATAATTTTGATGCAGTTCATCAATTAAATATGGTGGGTTATAGAGAACCTGGGTTTTTATGGAAAATGGATATACCATTTGTTTGGGGGCCAATAGGAGGTACAGAAAATATACCATGGAAATTGTTTTCTTTATTCAGTTTTTATGGTAAAATATTTTATGGTGGTAGAAATATCATTAACAGTTATCAAAGAAGTTTTTTTACAAGACCAAAGTTGGCAGCAAATCATAAAAAATCTAGTTTAATTGCAGCTACACCAGATATTAAAAAATCGATTAAGAAATTATGGAATAGTGATGCTGTTGTAATTCCAGAAGTTGGTGCAGTAGAATTATCAGAAAAAAATATTACGAAAAGAGATCATAACAAACCATTAAAAATTGTTTGGTCTGGGCAACACACATCAGGTAAAGCTTTACATCTTTTATTAAAAAGTTTAGTGCTATTAAATAAAGAAATTTCTTGGGAATTACACATTTTAGGAGTTGGAAAAGAAACCAAAAAATGGCAACAATTATCTAAGAAATTAGATATAAATAAAAATTGTTTTTGGTATGGTTGGCTAGATAAAAGTGAAGCCCTACAAATCATGAAAAACGGGCATTGTTTAGCAATAACAAGTTTAAAAGATTTAACGTCATCTGTAATTATAGAAGGTATTTCTTTAGGTTTACCAGTGGTTACTTTAGATCATTGTGGTTTTTCTTTTGTGGTTGATGATACTTGTGGAATTAAAATTCCTGTAGATAATCCAAATAACATTTACATCAATTTTAAAAATGCATTAGAAAAGTTATATGAAAATGAGAGTTATAGAGTATCACTTTCAGAAGGAGCTTTAAAAAGAGCAAAAGATTTTTCTTGGGATAGTAAAATTGATCAGTTAAATGAAGTTTATCAAAAATTGGTAGTATGAAAATTTTAATGATACATAACAAATATGGTAAACACAGTGGAGAAGAGTCTGTGGTTTATGCTCAAATAAAATTATTAGAAGAAAATGGGCATAAAGTTGTAACTTATTTTAGAAGTAGCGAAGAATTAGAAACCATGCCTCTAGGTAAAGCAAAAGCTTTTTTCTTAGGATTAAAAAACAGCAAAGCCATAGCAGATATTACCCAAATAATTAAAGATGAAAATCCAGATTTAGCTCATGTTCATAATTTATATCCAATTATTTCTCCTGCTATTTTACCAGTAATAAAAAAAATGGGAGTGCCAATTGTAATGACAATTCATAATTATAGATTGCTTTGCCCAAATGGATTATTCTTTACAAAAGGAGCAGTTTGCGAAAAATGTACAGGCCCTAAAAGAGAATTGAATAGTATTATAAATAATTGTGAAGGATCTATATTAAAAAGTTCAGGTTACGCTTTGCGTAATTTATGGTCTAGAATTACAAAAAAATACGAGAATTATATAGATAGTTATTTGTGTTTAACTTCTTTTCAAAAAGAAAAGTTGGTGCAAAATGGTTTTGATGAAAGTAAATGTTTAGTGATTCCTAATTTTTTTAATAAGAAATTAGAAGATAAAAATTACGATATTTCTGATAAAAACTATATAGCATTTGCTGGTAGAATTAGTCCAGAAAAAGGGTTGCCAATTTTATTAGCAGCAGCTAAAAAATTACCTAAAATATCATTTCATTTAGCAGGTTTAATGAGACCTGGCTATAGAGAAGAATTAGAAATACCTAAAAATGTAATTTTAAAAGGTATGTTAAATGCAGATGAAATGAAAACTTTTTATGAAAAAGCGAAAATATTAGTACATACAAGTATTTGTTACGAAGGTTTTCCTATGGTTTTTCCAGAAGCAATGGCTTATAAATTGCCAATTATAGCACCAGATTTAGCTGGCTATCCAGAAATTGTAGAACACAATTACAATGGATTGCTATTTAAACCACAAAATAGTAATGATTTAGCAGATAAGATTGTATCTATTTGGACTGATAAAGAAAAATTAGAAGTTTTTGGAAAAAACGGATTTCAAAAAGTTACTAAAAATTATAGTAAACAATTTTATTTTGATATGTTATTAGAAGCATATCAAAAGAATATAATAACCCCCAATTATAAAAATTATGAACCTATTAAAAATTATTGATAATCACATTTTTTCTGATGATTTAAGTGCTATAAATTTAAATAAAAAAACCATAATTAATACTATAAATCCGCATTCTTATTGTGTTTCTAAAACTGATTTATATTTTCAGAAAGCACTATTAAATAGCGATATTTTATTACCTGATGGTTCAGGAATTGTTTTAGCAGCTAAGTTTTTGAGAAAAAAAAATATAAAAAAAATTGCAGGCGCAGATATTCATCAATATTTATTAGAAGATGCAAACAAGTATAAAAAAAGTGTTTTTTATTTAGGTGCTGCACCAAGAACATTACAGTTAATACAAGCAAGAATAGCGAAAGAATACCCCAATATAAAAGTAAATAGTTACTCACCACCTTACAAACCAGAGTTTTCTAAATTAGATACAAATAAAATGATTGAAGAAGTAAATCGCTTTAATCCAGATGTTTTATTTGTAGGGATGACAGCTCCTAAACAAGAAAAATGGGTAACAATAAACAAAGACAATTTAAATGCTACTATTACAGTATCTATAGGTGCAGTTTTTGATTTTTATGCAGGTACTGTAAAAAGGTCAAGTTCTTTTTGGGTAAATTTAGGTTTAGAGTGGTTACCAAGACTTTTAAGAGAGCCAAAAAGGTTATGGAGAAGAAATTTTGTGTCTACACCTATGTTTTTATGGTACTTATTTAGATCAAAGTATATAAGTTTTTGAAAAAAAATTAAACTATGTTAAAAATTATTGTATATTTATAATGTAGTAAAGAAGCTTTAGTAGTTTTTTTATAGAAATAGTATTAATAATTCCCCCATTATTATGAGTTTATCATTCCACACAGTAAGTGTAAGTTTAGATTTTGGTTTTTTCTGGCCAGCAATTGTTTTTTTCTTATCAATTTTTTTGTCATACCTATGTTATCCTATAATTATTAGGGTCTCTAAAGCTAAAAGGTTAATGGCAAAACCCAATCACAGAAGTGTTCATCGTTTTAAAACTCCAAATTTAGGAGGTATTGGTATTTTTTTAGCCATAAATTTAATTATTACTTTATTAGGTAATTATTTTGAAGATAGCACACTGTTAAGTCTTTTAGGTTCTATTACCATTTTATTTTTTACAGGTTTAATAGACGATTTAGTAGGTGTTAAACCAAAAAGTAAATTATTATTACAAGTAATAGCAGCTACAGCAGTGATTTTAATTTCAGATTTAAGAATCACTGATTTACAAGGGCTTATGGGTATAGGTGAGTTGTCCTATGTTGTTTCTACTTTATTAACAATTTTCTTTTTTGTATTACTTATTAATGCTTACAATTTAATAGATGGTGTAGATGGTTTAGCAGGTATGTTTGCAATTACAGTAACTGTATTTTTTGGTTTTTTCTATTATGTGAATGGTAATAATTCTATGTTCTTTTTAAGTATTTGTATTGTTGGTTCATTAATATCTTTTTTAATTTTTAATTTTTCAAAAAAAGAAAAAGTTTTTATGGGTGATACAGGTTCTTTGGTTATTGGTTTTCTATTGGCATACCAAGCAGTAAATTTTTTAACAGTAGATTTTAACCCTAATTTTTTAATTCAAAATACAAAGTCTCCAGTTTTTATATTAGCATTATTTAGTTTTCCTATTTTAGATACAAGTCGTGTGTTTTTATTGAGAATAATGAAAAAGAAAAGTCCGTTTTCTGCAGATAAAAGTCACATACATCATGTTTTTTTAAATTACGGATTAAAACATTGGCAAATTTCAGTTTTATCTACTTTTTTTACTTCAACATTGGTTTTAATTGTATTTCTTTTTAATGACTTAACCATTAATAAGCAAACAACTTTCTTATTAGCTATGTGGGGTTTAACAGTTCTTGTTGTAAATAATTATAGTTTAATTAGTAAATTAAAAAATATTTCTAATCAAGATGTTACTGAAGGTGCTGATTCTGAGGGTGCTCAAGTACATAAAGGTAAAACTATAGCTCTAAGAGATTTGGCTTAAAAACTAAAAATCATGAAATTATTCTCTTATAAAAAGATTTTTTATTTTCTGATATTTTTTACAACTGTTCTAAGTATTACTTCTTGTGCTACTAAAAAAAGTGTATTATATTTTCAAGATGCAGAAAATATTAATTTAAGAAAACTAAATTATTCAAATTCTAAAATTCAAACAGACGATATCATTAATATAAAAGTTACAGCTTTAAATGAAGAGTCTGTAGCACCTTATAATATAGAAAATGGCTTATCTCCAAGTACTAGTTTTATAGAAATTTTAAAATTACAAGGTTATTTAGTATCAAAAGAAGGAGATATTGTTTTTCCTATTATTGGTAAAATTAATGTAGTAGATAAAACCACATCAGAATTAGAAAATTATATAAAAACTATTTTAATTGATGGTAACCATGTTATTGATCCTACAGTAAGTGTAAGGTTGTTAAATTCTAAATTTACTATTTTAGGAGAAGTTAATAAAGCAGGTACTTATACTATTACAGAAAATAATATTACATTATTACAAGCCATAGGTTATGCAGGAGATTTAACAATAAATGGCTCTAGAAAAGATGTTTTAATTATTAGAAGTATAGATGGTCTTCAAAAAACAAAAAAAATAGATTTAACAAAAACAGATTGGTTTAATAGCGAGTTTTATTTTATTAAACAAAACGATGTAATTGTTATAAACCCAAATTCTAATAAAATTAAAAGTTCTGGGTTTTTAGGTAGTGCAGGTGCTTTAATGTCTGCTATATCTTTAGTTTTAACCTCTATTTTAATAGTAATTAATTAGCAAAATTACTATGAAAAAAGAGATGCCTTTTTTTCAGCCCAAAAAGAAAGAAACCTTTAATTTAAAACAAGAGGTTTTACGTTATACAAAACATTGGAAATGGTTTTTAATTTCTGTTGTAATTCTATTGTTTTTTGCCTTTTTCTCAATTAAGAAAAGTCCGGTAGTTTATGAAACATCAGCAAGAATTAAAATTTTAAATCAACAGGTAAATAATATTGAATTACCTGGTAATTTAAACTCACTATTTGAAGAAGCTAAAGTAAATTTAGAAAACGAAATTGAGATCATTAAATCTTATCGAATTTTAGAAAAAGTTTCTGAAAGTTTAGATTTGAATGTTAGGTATTATCATATAACTGCATCCAGACTTATTCAAGTTTGGGATATACCCTTAAAAGCTTATCCAATAAATAATTTCACACCTTTACCAACAAGTGGAGAGTATATAGTTCAAGTTTTAGAAAACGGATATATAATTAAAGATTCTAATAGTAAAGAATGGAAAGTATCTGAGCATACAATGAATGTAGCATTAAAAGACTTGCCTTTTTTACTAAAAATAGATGCTCTTAGAAATACATCAGAATTAATAAATAAGAAGATAAAAATTCGTTTTTTTACCACAAGAGAAGCTACTTTGCGTCTGTTTTCTGGTTTAAATATAGAGCATATAGGTAAGAGTAGTGAAATACTTAAAATTTCTTTAAGAAATGAAAGTAGTGCAAAATCAGAAGCAATTTTAAATGAAATTATTGCACAATTTAATCAAGATGGTTTAACAGATAGAAAACTTATTTTTCAAAGAACAATTGATTTTGTTGATGAAAGATTTGAGTTTTTAACCAAAGAATTAGATTCTATAGAAAATAAGAAAAAACAGTTTAAACAAAAGAATAAATTAACAGATATAGTTATGGATACTGAACATAACTTATCAGACAAATCAAATTCTAACACAGAAAAAGTAAATTTAGAAACTCAGTTAGAGATAGCAAGAATTTTAAGAAAAACACTTACAAATAAAAATAATTCAGAATTATTACCTGTAGATATTGGTTTAGGTATTGCTGGTGTAAATGATCAAATTACTTTATTTAACAAAAAATTACTAGAATATAATAAGTTAAAAATAAGTGGAGGAGAAAATAACCCTTTAGTTAAAAATTTAAATAAAGATATTAATCAACTAAAGAATAATATTTTTACATCTGTTGTAGCTTATCAAAAAAAGTCAGAAACAGCGCTTAATAATATTAAAATAGTAGATAGAAAAAATAAAGGCTTTTTTACTGCATTACCAACTAAAGAAAAAATATTAAGAGAAATAGAAAGAGAGCAGTCTATTAAAGAAAATTTATTCATTTTTTTATTACAAAGAAGAGAAGAAGCAGCTATAAATTTGGTAATCACTGCACCAACATTAAAAGTAGTAGATTATGCAATAACTAATTTAATTCCGGTTTCAGAAAGCCCAAAAATGGTTTATCTAAAAGCATTTATTGCAGGTTTGGTTATCCCTTTTATAGTATTTTACCTTATTTTCTTTTTAGATACAAGAATACAAACCAGAGAAGATTTAATTGCAAATATTACAACAAGTCAAGTAATTGGTGCAATACCATTTTCCGAGGATAAAAAGCTCTTTAGTGGTAAAGATGATAATTCTATTTTAGCAGAAGGTTTTAGAATGTTAAGAACTAATATTGGTTATGTTTTTAAAAATCAACCAGAAAAAGAGCTAGCAAACGTAATTATGGTAACTTCTACAAAAGAAGGAGAAGGAAAAACTTTTTGTGCCATTAACCTAGCTATTTCATACGCTGTTTTAAATAAAAAAGTATTGTTATTAGATACTAATTTTAGAAAACCAGAAATTCAGAACTATTTAAAAAGTGAAAGAAACTCTAATAAAGGTTTATCAGATTATTTACAAGGAGATTTTAAAAACTTTAAAGATTTAATATCATCATTTAGAATAGGAAAAACAGTTTTAGATATTCTAACTACAGGAGAAATTCCTAATGCACCAGCAGAATTGTTAGCCAATGAAAAACTAGAAGAGTTAATAAATTCTTTAAAAGATAAATACGATTATATCATTTTAGACACCACACCAACTTCTGTAGTTACAGATACGCTTTTAATTTCAGAAATGGCAGATCTAACTATTTATGTTGCTAAATCTAATTTTACCAATAAAAAAACAATTGCTTTTGCAGAAGAATTAGTTGGTACAAATAAATTAAATAATGTAAGTTATATTTTAAATGCAGTGTAAAGCTATGATTTTTAACTTGTAATTTTTTTAAAAACATAAAATGATAAAACATTAAAATTTATAGAATTTTAGGTTATTTAAAGAATACCTTGTAAAATATTTAAAATAAATTTGCAATTTCATTTTATTTCATAAAAATTTTGAAACTTTACTAATAATATTTGTGTATCTGAATTTAATCTTTAGATTTGCTATTCAAAACAAAGAGAACCAATGTTAAATAACAACTATACTCGTTTCTTCTTTTACTTTTATTTTTACAATAAGAGCAGAGACTTTGTATGTTGTTAAGAAACATATATAATATATAAAGTCTCGAATTTAATTCGAGACTTTTTTTTTGATATAATTTTACCAAATAAGTTGAACAAAACAATCGCAATACAAGGAGCAGAAGGCTCAAACCACCATAAAGTTGCTCGCGACTTTTACGGAACCGAAATTAAATTAAAAGAATGTATGTCTTTTGATGTTTTGGTAGACAGTTTGTTAGATAAATCTGCAGATTTAGGTGTAATGGCTTTAGAGAATACTATTGCAGGTTCTATAATACCTAATTACGCTTTAATAGATAAGCATAATTTACACATTACAAATGAAGAATATTTAAGTATTCATCATCATTTAATGGCGTTAAAAGGGCAAAATATAGCAGATATTAAAGAAGTTTGGTCTCATCCAATGGCATTATTGCAATGTAAAGATTTCTTTAAAAAGCATCCACATATTAAGTTGGTAGAAGATGTAGATACTGCAGAAGTTGCTAAAAGAATATCCAAAGAAAATTTAGATGGTATTGCTGCAATTGCACCAAAAATAGCCGCAGAAATTTTTGATTTAGATGTTTTAGAAGATGAAATACAGACTATAAAAGACAATTCAACAAGATTTGTAATTGTACAAACTGAAAAACCAGAAAACGGAGTTGATCAAATAAATAAAGCGTCATTAAAATTTCAATTAAATCATAAAAGAGGAAGTTTAGCAGCAATATTAAATGTATTGAGTGATTGTAAAATGAATTTAACTAAAATTCAATCTTTACCAGTCATAGAAACTCCTTGGAAATATTCATTTTTTGTTGATATAACTTTTGATGAATATAAAGATTACAAAAAAGCAGAAGCAATTATAGAAATAATGGCTGAAGAATTTAAAATATTAGGAACCTATAAAAACGGTAGAAAATGATTAAAGCTGCCAAAAGATTAGACACAGTTCAAGAATACTATTTCTCTAAAAAATTAAGAGAAGTTAGAGGCTTAGTTGCTGCAGGAAAACCAATTATCAATATGGGAATTGGATCTCCAGATTTGCAACCACCAGCAAAAGTTTTAGAAGCAATTTCTAAAAGTTTAGGAGATGCAAACGCACATAAATATCAATCTTATCAAGGTTTACCAGAATTAAGAAATGCAATTTCAAGTTTTTATAAAAACAAATTTTCTGTAGATACAAATCCAGAAAATGAGATTTTACCTTTAATGGGAAGCAAAGAAGGAATTATGCATATTTCCATGGCTTTTTTAAATGAAGGTGATAAAGTTTTAATTCCAAACCCAGGTTATCCAACGTATACATCAGTAACAAAATTAGTAGGTGCAGAACCTCTTTTTTATAATTTAAGTGATGCTACAAATTGGCAGCCAAATTTTGATGCATTAGAAAATGAAGATTTATCAGATGTAAAAATTATGTGGATAAATTATCCACACATGCCAACAGGTACAGACGCAACATTAGAAACGTTTGAAAAATTGGTAGCATTTGGTAAAAAGCATAATATTTTAATTATTAATGACAATCCTTATAGTTTTATTTTAAACGATAATCCTATCAGCATTTTACAAGTAGAAGGTGCAAAAGATATTGCTTTAGAATTAAATTCTTTAAGTAAAACCTTTAATATGGCTGGCTGGAGAGTGGGTATGTTATTAGGTAATTCAGCTTTAATAAACGAAGTTTTAAAAGTAAAATCTAATATGGATTCTGGTATGTTTTACGGAATTCAAAAAGGAGCCATAGAAGCCTTACGATTATCTGATGATTGGTTTTCTGATCAAAACAAAATTTACGAAGAACGCAGAAAATTAATTTGGCAATTGGCAGATAAATTAGATGCTACTTATAATAAAAATGCAACAGGATTATTTGTTTGGGCAAAGATTCCTGAAGGAAAAAAATCCGAAGAAGTTACAGATTCAGTTTTATACGATAACGATATTTTTATCACTCCAGGAACCATTTTTGGTTCTCAAGGAGAAGGTTATATCCGATTTTCATTATGTGTAACCACAGATGTAATTAAAGAAGCAATATCAAGATTATAAGTTATGAAAAATATATACATGATTGGTATTGGTTTAATTGGTGGTAGTTTTGCTATCGATATTAAAAACCACAATCCAGAAGCTGTCATTCACGGAATTAGTAGAAAAGACGAAACCCTAAATAAAGCTTTAGAATTAAATTTAATTGATAAAAAAGCAACCTTAGATGATTTAGAAAATGCAGACTTGGTAATTGTATCAATCCCTGTAGATGCTACTGTAAAGTTACTGCCAACAATTTTAGATAAAATATCAGATAATGGTTTGGTTGTAGATGCAGGTTCAACAAAAGAAGCAATTTGTAAAGTGGTTGAACATCATCCAAAAAGACGTAATTTTTTAGCAGCACATCCAATTGCAGGTACAGAAAACTCTGGGCCATCAGCAGCCATTTCTGGCTTATATAAAGGGAAAACGAACATTATTTGCGAAGTAGAAAAAACAACTTTTAAGCTTCAAGAAAAAGCTTTAGATCTTTTTAGAGCCATTGGAATGCGTATTCGTTATATGGATCCTGTTTCGCATGACAAGCATATTGCGTATGTTTCGCACTTATCTCACATCAGCGCATTTATGTTAGGTAAAACAGTAATTAATAAAGAAAAAAACGAACGCGATATTTTTGATATGGCAGGTTCAGGTTTTGCATCAACAGTACGTTTGGCAAAAAGTTCGCCAGCAATGTGGACTCCAATTTTTGAACAAAACAAAGAAAACGTAATAGAAACATTAGAAGAGTACATCAGCAATTTGCAAAATTTTAAAGAGTTGATGCAACAAGATAATTTCTCCGAAATTTTTAACGAAATGGAGAATACAAATTATATAAAACAAATTTTAAACGGCATAAAATAAAAGCCAAAACAAGTAGAAAGATGAAGAATACAAAAGAATTAAGAACATGGTTGGACGATATGAAATTAGATCATCCACTAGTAATAGCAGGGCCTTGTAGTGCAGAAACCGAAGAACAGGTTTTAAAAATTGCACACGAATTAAAAGATTCTGATGTAAATTATTATAGAGCAGGTATTTGGAAACCAAGAACAAGACCAGGAAATTTTGAAGGTGTTGGTGCATTAGGTTTAGGATGGTTAAAGAAAGTAAAAGAAGAAACAGGTATGAAAACCTGTACAGAAGTTGCAAATGCAGCACACTGTAAATTAGCAATCGAGAACGATGTAGATTTACTTTGGATAGGAGCTCGTTCTACAGTATCTCCTTTTATTATGCAAGAAATTGCAGACGCTTTGCAAGGTACAGATAAAATTGTATTAGTAAAAAACCCAGTAAATCCAGATTTAGCTTTATGGTTAGGTGGTATAGAAAGATTATATACTGCAGGAATTAAAAATTTAGGAGCAATTCACAGAGGGTTTTCAACTTACGACAAATCTAAATACAGAAACAATCCAAACTGGCAATTAGCTATAGAATTCCAAAACAAATTTCCAGATTTACCATTAATTTGTGATCCTTCACATATTACAGGTAACAGAGAAATGATTCAAGATGTTTCTCAAGTTGCTTTAGATTTAAATTTCGACGGTTTAATGATCGAAACTCATTTCGATCCTGATAATGCTTGGTCTGATGCAGCACAACAAGTAACTCCAACAAAATTGAAATCAATTATGGAAGAGTTAAAAATTAAGAAAACTACAGAAACTGCAACAAGTTACAGAGAACCTTTAGAAAGTTTAAGAGCTCAAATTAATGTAGTAGATGATCAGTTAATTGAGTTGTTAGGTAAAAGAATGAATGTCGCAGATCAAATTGGTGCTTTAAAGAAAGACCAAAATGTTGCTGTTTTACAATCAAGACGTTGGAACGAGATTCTTGGAAACATGGTTTTAGAAGGAACTAGCAAAGGTTTAAGTGAAGAATTTGTTTTAAAAATGTTTAAAGCAATTCACCAAGAATCTATCAATCATCAAGAAAAGATTATTAACGGATAATTTTTGGGCGTTACCCAAGGGTCAGGCTTTCGTTACTCGCTTTTTTGTGAAAAACAAAAAGAGCTCAAACAGGCCACTCAATCCTTAACGCAAAGAGCTAACTCCAAAAGGAAGTTCTTTAAAAATTATCTTATAGATATTAAAAGACTCTTCAGGTTTCCAAAATCTGAAGGGTCTTTTTTATACTCATAACTCTAATTTCTATGTTTCTATATGGTCAGAAATATTTTTTAGACACTTATATAGAAAAACATCGACACTTAGAGTAAAATTCCTTTTTCAGAAATTTTATATCAAGAAGTTTATGATTAAAACTGAATGTTCTCAATACAATTTTCTCATAAATCAAAAATCACTCGAACCTACATTCTAATGTTTGCATAAAATTCTGCATCTTTGTATTAATGACAGGAATCGTATACAAATCCACAGGAAGTTGGTATCAAGTAAAATCTGAAGAAGGTATCTTTTATCAATGCAGAATAAAAGGAAAATTCAGAATAAAAGGTATCAAAAGTACCAATCCAATTGCTGTTGGAGACAAAGTAGTTTTCGATTTAGAAAAAAAAGGAGATGAAGAAACAGGTGTCATCAAAAAAATCTTAGAACGTGAAAATTTTATAGTACGTAAATCTGTAAATCTATCTAAGCAAACACATATTATTGCAGCAAATTTAGATTTGGTTTTTCTATTAATTACTATAGATAATCCACCAACATTTACCGCATTTATAGATCGTTTTTTAGTAACCACAAGAGCTTATAGAATAGATACAGTTTTGGTGTTTAATAAAATAGATTCTTATGCAATAGAAGAACGAGCAGAAATTTTATACTTAAAAGATATTTACGAAGCTATTGGTTACAGATGTGTTGAGGTTTCTGCAACCAAGAATAAAAATGTAGATAAAATTAAAGAAATGATGATTGGCAAAACATCTATGTTTGTTGGTCATTCTGGCGTTGGTAAAACTACTTTGGTAAATACTATAGAACCTACTTTAGATTTAAAAACCAAAGAAATTTCTGATCAGCATAAGCAAGGACAACATACTACAACCTTTGCAGAAATGTTTGATTTAAGTTTCGATGCTAGAATTATAGACACCCCAGGTATTAAAGGTTTTGGAGTTGTAGATATGGATAAATACGAATTAGGTGATTATTTTCCAGAATTTTTCGAGCTAAAACAATATTGTAAATTCAATGATTGTTTGCATTTAAAAGAACCACAATGTGCAGTAAAAGCAGCTTTAGAAGACGAAGAAATTTCTTGGTCTAGATACAGAAGTTATCTTCAAATTTTAGAAGGTGAAGAAGAAACAGAACACTACAGAACAGATATTTGGGACGAAGAAGATAATGAATAAACTATGAAAATTGTTATTCAAAGAGTTTCTGAAGCAAGTGTAACCATTAATCAAGTTAAAGTTGCAGATATTAAAAAAGGATTGTTAATTCTTTTAGGTATTGTAAATGAAGATACACAAGAAGATATCAATTGGTTAGTGCGTAAAATTGCAAATCTTCGCATTTTTAATGATGAAAATGGTGTAATGAATAACTCTCTTTTAGATATTGATGGGGAAGTAATTGTTGTCAGTCAGTTTACATTACAAGCATCCACAAAAAAAGGAAACAGACCCAGTTATATTAAAGCAGCAAAACCAGAGGTAGCTATTCCTTTGTATAAAGGTTTTGTAACATCATTACAAAAAGAAATTAAAACGGAAGTACAAACAGGTAAGTTTGGCGCAGATATGAAAGTTGAGTTATTAAATGATGGGCCAGTAACCATAATCATCGATTCTAAAAATAAAGAGTAACTTAACGTTTGTTAATTTTGTATTAAAAAACAGTAAAATATATTCCAAGGAAAATAAAATAACATATATTTGCCATGGAAAATAAATAACCAATCTTAAAATTTATAAAAAATGAAAAAATTAGTTTTATCATTAGCAGTTGTAGCATCAGTTTTAACAGCTTGTAAAAGCGAAAAAAAAGAAAAAGTAGCTACTAACGAAGCTGTAAAAGTAGAAGTAAATGTTTCTGAATTAAATAATGTAGATACTGCTATATCAGTATTAACTTGGAAAGGAACAAAACCAGGTGGAGCACATGATGGAACTGTAGCTTTAAAAAGTGGAGGTTTGTTATTAGAAGAAGGTACTTTAAAAGGTGGTGAATTTGTAGTAGATTTAACTACAATTACAAACTCAGATATGAAAGGTAGTGGAGGTGCTGCAAAGTTAGAAGGTCACTTAAAAAATGCAGACTTTTTTGATGTAGAAACTTACCCAACATCAACATTTGTAATTACTAATGTAGAGCCTAAAGAGGGTAAATTACATGTAACAGGTAATTTACAAATTAAAGATGTAACTAAAAGTATAACAATACCTGCAACTGTTTCTACAGAAGGTGGTGTTACCACTTTTAAAAGCGAAACATTTAATATAAACAGAGCAGATTTTAATGTAAAACACGGATCTAAATCTTTTTTCGATAATTTAAAAGATAAGTTTATAGATGATATGATGGAATTATCTTTTGAAGTAAAAACAAAGGCATAAATTTTATTTATCATTAAAATTATTTAAACCCAGAACTTTTAGTTTTGGTTTTTTTTTTTAAATTGCATTGCTATTTAAAAAATCTATGATAAAAGATAAATACCCCAACTCACTGCTAGCAGTATTATTTTTACTTACTTTAAATACGTTCTCACAAATTAGTGAGTTAACTGCATTTACAATTCCACCAGAATTAAAAGAAGATGCAAATGCTGTTGTTAGAAACAATATTACAGAGATTACTATAGAAGATGTAAATAGAATGGTTGTTTCCAAAAAAATGGTAGTAACTGTACTAAATAAACTTGGTAATTCAGACGCTGGTATTTATGAGAGTTATGATAATGATACCAAAATAACCAACCTCACAGCTATTATTTACGACGCTTTTGGCAACGAAATTAAAAAGTTTAAAGAAAGAGATTTTATAGATGTAAGTGCAGTTGATGGTGGTACTTTGTATTCTGATGCTAGAGTTAAATATATAGATTATACTCCAATTTCTTATCCTTATACATTAGTTTTTGAATCAGAATACAGAACGTCTACAACTGGTTTTATTCCTTGGTGGAGTCCAGTAAATGGTTACTATGTATCAGTAGAAAAAAGTAGTTATACTTTAAAAAATCCGAAAGCTATTCCTTGGCGAATTAAAGAAACCAACTTTACAGATTATAATATTGAAAAAAATGAATCTGATACTGAATTAAATTATTCCTTGGCAAAGAAAACTGCTTTAGAATACGAAAATCAAAGTCCTGCTTACAGAGATATTTTACCAATAGTTAAAATTGCATTAAACAAATTTAGTTTAAAAGGTGTTTATGGTGAAGCTACAAATTGGAAAGAGTTTGGTAAATGGATGCACGAATCGCTTTTAGTAGGTAGAGATGTTATTGATGATGCTACTAAATATAAATTATTAGATTTAGTAAAAGATGCCAAAACAGATGTAGAAAAAACAAAAATTGTATATGAATTTATGCAAAATAAAACCAGATATATCAGTGTACAAGTTGGTATTGGTGGTTGGGAACCTATTGCTGCAAATAAAGTAGATCAAGTTGGTTATGGAGATTGTAAAGGGTTATCTAATTACACAAAAGCTTTGCTAGATGTTGTTGGTGTTACTTCTTATTATACTGTAGTTTATGCAAAAGAAAGAAGAAATTTAGACAAAGATTTTTCATCCATTCAAGGAAATCATGTTATCTTAAATGTACCTAATAATGGTAATGATATTTGGTTAGAATGTACAAGTCAGACCATGCCTTTTGGGTTTTTAGGCGATTTTACAGATGATAGAGATGTATTAGTGGTTACTCCAGAAGGCGGAATTATTAAAAGAACGGCCTCTTATACAGACGAAGTAAACCTACAAACAATAAAAGGAGAAATAGAATTAACAGCTCAAGGAGATGTAAAAGCTACTTTAAAAAGAACATCAAAAGGGATTCAGTATGATGATAAATTTTACTTCGAAAACTATACTGATGAAGAATTGATTAAAAACTACAAATCGAATGTTTGGAGTTATAATAATAATTTAGAGGTAGATGCTTATCAATTAAATAACGACAAAGAAAATGTGGTTTTTACAGAAGATTTGGGGCTTTCTATAAAAAGTTTTGCATCAGTAAACGAAACCGAATATTTATTTCGAGTAAATATATTTAACAAAGAAAGTTACATCCCAAAAAGGTATAGAAAAAGAAATTTACCCTTAAAAATTAGCAGAGGTTATAAAGATGTAGATGAATATACTATTAAAATTCCTGATTCTTATAAATTAGAATATATACCAGAAAACAAAGAATTATCTACCAAGTTTGGTACTTATAAAATAAGCTTTCATAAAATAGATGAATCTACTTTTTCTTACAAAAAAGAAATTTTGATGAAAGAAGGTGTGCATCCAAAAGAAGATTACAAAGCTTATAGAAGTTTTAGAAGAAGTATTGCAAAATCAGAAAATTTAAGAATAGCACTTATTAAAAAGTAACCATGAAAAAGAGCATTTTAGTAGTATTAGTAGTTTTTTTACAATTATCATTAGTAGCCCAAGATTATAAGTTTGGTAAAGTATCAAAAGAAGAATTAGAAGAAGAATTTTATCCTTTAGATTCTACAGCAGATGCTGCATATTTATATAAATACAGAAGATCATTTTTTAATTATTCACAAAATCAAGGCTTTCAATTAATCACAGAAATACATCACAGAATTAAGATTTATACCAAAGAAGGTTTTGATTATGCTACAACATCAATAAAATATTATAAACCAGATTCTGGTGATTCAGAATCTGTAAGTAGTATTAAAGGCTATACATTTTATTTAGAAAATGGTAAATTAATTAAAGAAAAACTCTCTAAAGAAGGAATTTTTAAAGAGAAAATAAATAAATATAATAGTAGTGTAAAAATAACAATGCCTAAAATTAAAGAAGGTTGTGTTTTAGATATTAAATATAAAATTTCATCACCTTATGCAACTTCTATTGCAGATATTCAATTTCAAAAAGGGATACCTATAAAAAAATTAAGTAGTCAAGTTGAGTTTCCAGAGTATTATAAGTTTAATAAAATGAATAAAGGTTATTATATGGTTCCTATGAAAGAATCATCTAAAACTGGTAGAATTGGAGATTTATCATATAGGATAAATGTTTTTTATTTTGATGGTAAAGATATACCAGCGTTAAGAAATGACGAGTCGTATGTAGCGAATATATATAACTATAGAGGAGGAATGAAATTTGAATTAGCACAGACCGATTTTTTAAGTATTGGTGGAGATTTAAAGAATTATTCCACAACTTGGGAAAATATTAGTAAACAAATTTATGAATCATCATCTTTTGGAAACGAACTCAATAAATCTAGTTATTATAAAGATGACTTGGCAAAAATTCTAGCAGAGAATACAACTGAAAACCAAAAGATTGTAGCCATTTTCGAATTTGTAAAAAGCAAAGTTAAGTGGAACGGTTTTTATGGAAAATATTCAGATAAAGGTGTAAAAACTGCCTATAAAGAAAATTCTGGTAATGTGGCAGATATCAATTTAATATTAACTTCTATGTTACGTTCTGCAGGTTTAAATGCCAATCCTGTTTTAATAAGTTCGCAAGGAAATGGAGTTCCATTTTTCCCAACTTTAAAAGGTTTCGATTATGTTATTTCTGTTGTGCAAATGGCAAACAATACTAATATATTGTTAGATGCCACTGAACAATATAGTACACCAAATATTTTACCAATTAGAGCTTTAAATTGGCAAGGTAGAGTTGTAGCTGAAAATGGTAATTCTTCTTGGATAAAATTATCAACAGAAATCCATGCTACTGAAGAAAATATGATAATGGTTAAAATTACTGATGATTTTATGATTGAAGGTTTAATTAGAACCAAATATGGTAATTTAAATGCCTTAAACTTCAGAAAAAATAACAATCATCTTAAAGAAGAAGAATTAATTACTAAATATGAAGAGAATAATAATTTAGAAATCGAAGATTTTAAAATAGTTAACAAAGAAAAATTAGAGAAACAAATTATTAGAAATGTAAAGTTTACAAACGAAGATTTAATAGAGCAAATTGGAAACAAACTATATATTGAACCTTCTTTGTTTTTAACAAAACGTAAAAACCCTTTTAAACTATCTGAACGTAAATATCCGATAGATTTTGCTACTGCTTGGCAAGATAAAAATATTGTTTCGATAAATATTCCAGATGGTTATGCTGTAGAAAAATTGCCAGAAACATTAGCAATTGGATTACCAAATAATTATGGAATTTTTAAATATCATGTTACACAAAATGGCAATAAAATAAAGACAGTTTCTGTTTTACAATTTAATTCATCTATAATTCCTGTTCAGTTTTATGCATATTTAAAAGATTTCTATGGTAAAATGGTACAAAAACAGACAGAAAAAATAGTTTTAGTAAAACAGTAAAATTCTAATTTTATAAATTAATTGAGGTTGTGTTTTTAACTTCCTTAATAGTAAAAGTGCTATGGGTACTTCCAATATATTTTATGGCTGTTAATTTACTAACCATAAAATTTCTATAAGTATCCATATCCTTAACATATATTTTTAAAATATAATCATAATCTCCACTTACGTGAAAACATTCTGAAACTTCTTCTAGTTTAGATATTTCACGTTCAAAAGTGGTTACATATTCTCTAGAATGTTGAATTAATTTTACATGGCAAAAAACTAAAAAAGACTTTTCAATTTTATTTCTATTGATGATAGCCACATATTTTTCAATTACCTTTTCCTTTTCTAGTTTTTTAATACGCTCATAAACAGCAGTAACAGATAGGTTTAATTGTAAAGAAAGTTGCTTTGTAGTTTGTTTACCATCATTTTGTAGTAAATTAATAAGTTTTTTATCAGTAGAATCCATAATAACAAATTTTCTAAAAAGTAGAAACACAATTAATTTTTATAGTTTTTATAACTATATAGTGACTCAAATTTAGATAAATAATCTATATTTAATGTATTGTGTTAATAATATTTCTTTTTAGTTGTTTTTTTGATGTAAATAAAACTACTAATTATGAAATTCAACCCAGCAGAAAATATTCAAGATTTACAATATTTTGGAGAATTTGGAGGCGTTAATCCATCAATTTCAGATTCATCAACATACACCTTTTTATCAGCAAAAACAATGTTTGATACTTTTGAAGGTAATGCAGATGGCTGTTATTTATACTCACGTCATTCAACACCATCAAATTTATATTTAGGAGAAGCACTAGCAGCAATGGAAGGTTCAGAAACTGCAAATGTAACAGCATCTGGTATGGGGGCAATAACTTCGGTTTTATTGCAACTTTGTAGTTCTGGAGATCACATTATTTCTAGCAGAACCATTTATGGAGGCACTTACGCATTCTTAAAAAACTTTACACCAAAATTTGGCATAGCAACTAGTTTTATAGACATCACAAATTTAGATGTTGTAGAGGCTTCAATAACAGAAAATACGAAAGTTTTGTATTGTGAAGCTGTAAGTAATCCGTTATTAGAAGTGGCAGATATAAAAGGTTTATCAGCTTTAGCTAAAAAATATAATTTAAAATTAGTGGTAGATAATTCGTTTTCGCCATTGTCAATATCTCCTGCAAAATTAGGTGCAGATGTAGTTTGCCATAGTTTAACGAAGTTTATAAATGGTTCTTCAGATACTGTAGGAGGTGTAGTTTGTGGTACAAAAGAATTTATAAATGCTCTAAGAAATGTAAATGATGGTGCAAGTATGTTGTTAGGTGTTACTATGGATAGTTTAAGAGCAGCTTCAATATTAAAAAATATGAGAACTTTACATATTAGAATAAAACAACATAGTAAAAATGCTATATTTTTAGCTGATAAGTTTGAGGCTGATGGATTAAAGACAGTATATCCAGGGTTAAAAAGTCATCCTTCAAATTCCTTATATAAACAAATGATGAATGTAGAATATGGTTTTGGAGGAATGTTAACAATAGATGTTGGTTCGTTGCAAAAAGCAAATGAATTAATGGAGCTAATGCAACAAAGAAACTTAGGTTATTTAGCAGTAAGTTTAGGTTTTTACAAAACATTATTTTCTGCACCTGGTAGTTCTACATCTTCAGAAATACCAGAAAAAGAACAAAAAGAAATGGGGTTATCAGATGGTTTAATTCGTTTTTCTATTGGCTTAGATAATAATATTGAACGCACTTATAAAATGATGAAAAAATGTATGGAAGATGTAAATGTTTTATAAATACGTTAAACTAATATTTTAAGTTTTATTAAACATTTAAAACAAGAATTTTTGCAATCTTTGTAATATCATTCATTTAATTAAATTTCTAATCATCAAGATTTTATTACACTATGAAAATACTCGTACAATTAGCAAGAATTATAGTAGGTGTCTTATTTATTTTTTCAGGATTTGTAAAATTGGTAGATCCAATTGGTTCTCAATATAAATTCGAAGAATATTTTTCTGAAGGTGTTTTAAATATGGAATTTCTAATTCCTTATGCATTAACATTTTCTATTATTCTAATCATTGCAGAAATTGTTTTAGGGGTAGCTTTATTAGTGGGCTGGAAACCGAAATTTACAGTAATAAGTTTAAAAATAATTATTTTAATATTCTTGTTTTTAACTTGGTATTCTGCTTATTATGATAAAGTTACAGATTGTGGTTGTTTTGGTGATGCTATAAAATTAAAACCTTGGGAAACATTTTATAAAGACGTAGCTCTTACAATTTTAATCTTCTTTATTGGCTTTAAAATTAAGTACATAAAACCGATAGCAAAAAAGTTTATTCCTTTTCAGATTGTATTTGTTTCGCTAATTATTTCTTCATTTATTACTTATTATGTCTTAGCACATTTACCAATAATCGATTTTAGAGCGTATGCTATTGGTAAAAACTTACCAGAAGGAATGGAGTATAAAGATGATGGAGAAATACCTCCAGTTCATGATTTTATGTTAGAAAATGCACAAAATGATTTAGCACCTCAAATTCTAAAAATGGATAAAGTAATGCTAATTATTATGTCTAGTTTCGAAAAATCGGATTATAATGCTTTTCCAGAGGTAAAAAAGATTTCTGAAGAAGCCATGCAAAAAGGTTACAAAGTTTATGGTGCTTCTGCCTCTTTTTCTGATATTATTGATTTAACAATTAAGAAATACAATTTACCTTTCGAGGTTTTATTCTGTGATGAAACCACTCTAAAAACAATGATTAGAGCAAATCCTGGAATAATGATTTTAAAAAACGGAACAGTTACAGAAAAGAAAAACTGGTCAGATATTGACGATATAGAACTATAATGAAAAGTTTATTATTCGTTTTTATTGGTGGTGGTTTTGGTAGTGTTTTACGATTTTTAATTGGTAAATGGCTAAATAATTCAGAAAACGGAATACCTTATGGCACATTTGTAGCCAATATTTTAGGTAGTCTTTTTATAGGGTTTATTTTAGGTTACGCTGCCAAAAATAATGCACTTAGCCAAAATCATACTTTATTATTAGCAACTGGTTTTTGTGGTGGTTTTACTACATTTTCTACTTTTGCGTATGAAAACCATATCTTTCTAAAATCAGGAGATTTTACTTCTTTTGCCTTTTACACAATAGCAAGTTTTGTGGTTGGCTTTTTGGCTGTTTTTGCAGGAATGTATTTGGTGAAATTTATATAAATGTCAGTTCGAGTGAATTTATGAAGAATGAATAAATTTGCATCGAGAACAATTAAAATCCTAATAAATGAATGAATTCGTAACCTATCAACCTAATGAAAATTACGCAATAATTACCATTAATAACGGAAAAGCAAATGCCATTTCTCATGAAGTTATTGAAGGTTTAAACACAAGTTTAGACAAAGCAGAACAAGAAAATAAAATTGTAATTCTCACAGGTACACAAGGAATTTTTTCAGGAGGATTTGATTTAAAAGTGATGACAAAATCACCTGAATCTGCATTAGAGTTGGTTACAAAAGGTTCGCAACTATCATTAAGAATGTTGTCTTTTTCTAAACCAATTATTGTTGCTTGTAATGGTCATGCAATTGCAAAAGGAGCTTTTTTATTATTATCAGCAGACTATAGAATTGGGGTAGATGGCGATTTTAAAATCGGTTTAAACGAAGTTATGATTGGTATGACAATGCATAATGCTGGTATTGCCATTGCAAATTCTCGTTTATCAGAAGTATATTTAAACAGAGCTGTAAATAATTCAGAAATATTTAATTCAAAGGATGCTGTAAAAGCTGGGTTTTTAGATCTAATTGTTCCAGAAGAAGCTTTATTACCAACTGCAATTAAGGTAGCAAATATGTTTTCTAAATTAAACAAAAAAGCACACGCAGCTACAAAATTAAAAGTTAGAAAACCCCATTTAGAAGCGTTGTTAAATGCAATTGAGTTAGATGCAAAAGGAACTATTTCTATAGATGCCTAATCTAATTTATAAATTGATTATTTTCGCAGGCGATTACAAGTTAAAAAATTAAACAAAAAATAAATGAAAGCATATATTTTTCCAGGTCAAGGAGCTCAATTCACAGGAATGGGATTAGATTTATACGAAAAATCACCTTTAGCACAAGAATATTTTGAAAAAGCAAACGATATTTTAGGCTTTTCAATTACAGATATTATGTTCGAAGGTACAGCTGAACAATTAAAAGAAACCAAAGTTACACAACCAGCAATTTTTTTGCATTCTGTAATTTTAGCTAAAGTTTTAGGTGATTCTTTTCAACCAGAAATGGTTGCAGGTCATTCTTTAGGAGAATTATCAGCTTTAGTTGCAAACGGAGTTTTATCTTTTGAAGACGGATTAAAATTGGTTTCTAAAAGAGCTTTAGCAATGCAAAAAGCTTGTGAAATTGCACCATCAACAATGGCAGCAGTTTTAGGTTTAGAAGATAAAGTGGTAGAAGATACTTGTGCAGAAATTGATGGAGTAGTAGTAGCTGCAAATTACAATTGTCCAGGTCAATTAGTAATTTCTGGAGAAATTGAAGCAGTAGAAAAAGCTTGTGAAGTTTTAACAGAAAAAGGAGCAAGAAGAGCATTGTTATTACCAGTTGGTGGTGCATTTCACTCGCCAATGATGGAGCCTGCAAGAGAAGAATTAGCTGCTGCAATAGAAGCAACAACTTTTAGCAAGCCAACTTGTGCTGTGTATCAAAATGTGGTTGCAAAAGCAGTTACAAATCCAGAGGAAATTAAAGAAAATCTAATTGCTCAATTAACTGCACCAGTAAAATGGACACAGTGTGTACAAGCAATGATTACAGATGGTGGAAAAGAATTTATAGAAGTTGGGCCAGGTAAAGTTTTACAAGGTTTAATGCGTAAAATCGATAGATCTGTTACTGCTAGTGGAGCTGCTTTAGCAGAATAATACAAAAATATTTTAAATAAAAAAGTCCCAATTTCA
>NZ_JAHKQL010000004.1:208126-243325 GCF_018861005.1 Polaribacter vadi | reverse complement strand
TGAAATTGGGACTTTTTTATGTTTTTTTATTGAATTTAATTCTTTACTTTTTCTTGTCTTTCGTTTAATAAAATTGGTTCTCCATAACCTAATTCTTTCATTCTGTCTAATTGTGTTTCTGCATCACCAACAACTAACCAAATCATTTTATTAGGGTTTACATATTTATTAGCTAATGCTTTTATTTGTGCTTTAGACATATTATTAACTGTATTTTCTCTGTCTTTTACATAATCTGGACTCCAGCCATAATCACTAATATTAGATAACATATTTAATTTTGCTCTAGAAGTTTCAAAAGCTCTTGCGTTACTTTTAATTAAAAAACTTTTGGTGGTTTCTAAATCTTTATCAGAAAAAGTAGTTGGGTACTCTTCTAAAATTTTCTTTACCAATTGTGCAGATTCTAAAGTTACATTACTTCTTACACCACTAGAAATGGTAAAAGCACCTTTTGCTTTTGTGCCAGAAAAACCAGAACGAATTCCGTAAGTATATCCTTTCCCTTCACGTAATTCTTGTGTTAAACGCGAAGCAAAACCACCACCACCTAAAATGTAATTCATAACAGAAGCAGCATAAAAATCTTTGTCAGTTGCAGCTAAAGCTGGTGCCCCAAATTGTAAAACAGATTGTTTTGCATTAGGAATATCATAAAAATAAACAGCTGGTTTTGTTGGTGTATCTGGTGTTTTATATTCAGGAATTGTAACTTCTTTAGCTGCCCAATTATTATTTAAAGATGCTAAAGAAGCAGTTACTTTATCTTTAGAAATATCACCTACAACCAATATTTTTGTCACTGATGGAGAAATATAACTGCTATAATATGCTTTTAAATCTTCAATGGTAATTTTTTCTACGGATGCCAAACTACCTAAAATATTTTTAGAACGGATGTTGTCTTTTCCGTAAATCAACTCATTATAAGCATTTCTTGCAACAGAATTAGGGCTCGCTTCTTGCTGACGTAATCTTGCTATAGTTGCTTTTTTTAGTAGAGTAAATTCATTTTCATCAAACCTTGGTTCTAATAAAATCTCTTGAGCTAAAGCTAAAGTTTTATCATAGTTTTTAGCTAATGTTGTACCACTTAAAGTAATGTTTTCAACATCAGAATACACATAAATAGAAGCACCTAATTCTTGAATTGCTTCTTCTAATTCTTTTACAGTTTTTTGCTTTGTACCCTTGTTTAATAAATCAGCAGTTAAATTAGCAACACCTAATTTATCCATAGATTCTAATAATTGGCCACCATCAATAGTAATATTAAAACGAACCAAAGGCACTTCGTCATTTTCAATTCCAAATACTTTTAAACCATTGTCTAAACTGCTTTCATAAACTTCTGGCACAGCCAAAGATGGAGTTTCTCCATAAGGAGGTTCAATGCTTCTATCAAAAGTAGAAGGCGTTTTTTCATAAGTTGCAGCAATTTTAGGATCGAATTTTTCTTCTGCACCAATTACAATTTGCTCTTCAACTACATCAGCCAAAACAGCTCCTTCTAAAGCAAGTTTAGCTGAGTTTTTAGGTACAAAACTTGTAGCTACATAATTTTTGTTTTTAATATATTGATTGTAAACTCGCATTACATCTTCTGTAGTAACAGCCAATGTGTTTTTAATATCTTCGGTTACAAATCCCGGATTTCCTGTATAAGTATTGTAAGATGCTAAACGAGTTCCTTTACCCAAAACACTAGATAAACTTGAGTAAAAACGAGTTTCTTGTCCTGCTTTTATTCTGATTAAATCTTTTTCAGAAATTCCTTCTGCCTCAAATTTTGCAAAGGCTTTTTCAATTCCTGCTTTTACATTATCTAATTTTACGTTGTTAAAAGCTCTAATAATCAAATGAGTTTCTCCTGCCAATTCAGAAGCATAATTATACATTGTGGTATTTGATGTTAGTTTTAAATCGTCAACCAAAACCTGATTTAAGGGTGCAGATTTTCCATCAGATAAGTACTGAGTTAAAACTTCTAAAGCATAAGAATCTGCATGAAACTGTTCTACACTTGGCCAAGCCATGGTTAATTGAGGTACTCTTGCAAAGTTATCTTCAAAATATAAAGACTTAATTTCATCTATTTTTCCTGGTCTTTTTTCAATTGTAGGTATCTCTTCTGTTCCTTTAGGTATTTCATCAAAATATTTATGCACCCATTTTGTAGCTTGTTCAATATCAATATCACCAGACAACACTAAAGTTGCATTGTTAGGAACATACCATTTTCTAAAAAATGTTTTTACATCATCTAAAGTTGCATTTTGTAAATCTTCTAAAGAACCAATTACTTGCCAATTATAAGGATGATCTTTTGGATATAAATTTTTACCAATTACATATCTATTATGGCCATAAGGAGAATTGTCTACTCGTTGCCTTTTTTCGTTTTTAACAACTTCTTTTTCTTTTGCTAAAACAGGGTCTGTAACTGTGTTTATAAACCAACCTAATTTGTCGGCTTCTGCCCAAATCATTTTTTCTAAACCATCTTTTGGTACCGTTTGTAAGTAGTTTGTTCTGTCTCTAGACGTAGATCCATTTGCGCCAGAACCACCAATTCTTGCACTCATCTTATCTAAGCCACCTTTTCCTAAATTTTCTGATTCTAAGAATAATAAATGTTCAAAAAGATGTGCAAAACCTGTTCTACCTTCAATTTCTCTTGCAGAACCCACATGAACCATCAATTCTACAGCAACAACTGGATCAGATTTATCTACATGAAAAACAACATCTAAGCCATTTTCTAATTCAATTTTTTTGTAATTAATACTTAATTCAGGAGGTTTTTCTTCGGATGAATTTTTGCAACTTAAAAAAGTAGTTGCCACTAAAAGTGTTAGTAATATTTTTTTCATTTGATTTGAATTTACAGCTTTAAAAGTACTAAAATAAAAAGATGAAGCTACGCTCTATTTTGTTAAAATCCAGATATTAAAAATGTTGCTTTTTAAATAACTTTAGGATTATCAATTTTAAATAAAACATCAACAAAAAGAAAGGCTCTTCATTTAAAATGAAGAGCCTTTCTTTTTTGGTTTCAATTAATTTTACTTTTTATAAGTACATCAATTTAAGCAAGTTCTTTTTTACTTTAATCTTCTAAAGAATAAACGTAAATTTGCACCCTCAAAAGTAGAAATAATGCAATATAATCATAAAGAGATAGAAAAGAATTGGCAAAAATTTTGGGCTGATAACCAAACTTTTAAAGCCAGCAATGAAAGTGAAAAACCTAAATATTATGTGTTAGATATGTTTCCTTATCCTTCAGGAGCAGGTTTGCATGTTGGGCATCCTTTAGGGTATATTGCAAGTGATATTTATGCACGTTACAAGCGCCATAAAGGCTTTAATGTCTTGCATCCACAAGGTTACGATTCTTTTGGTTTGCCAGCAGAACAATATGCTATTCAAACTGGTCAACATCCTGCAAAAACTACTGAAGAAAATATAAAAACTTACAGAAGACAATTAGATCAAATTGGTTTTTCTTTTGATTGGAGTAGAGAGGTAAGGACTTCAAATCCTGAATATTATAAATGGACACAATGGATTTTTATCCAACTATTTAATTCTTGGTATAACAAAGATTCAGATAAAGCAGAAGATATTTCAACTTTAGAAAAAGTCTTTAAGAAAGAAGGGAATGCAACTGTAAATGCAGTTTGTGATGAAGATATTACTGTTTTTTCTGCGGATGAATGGAAAGAATTTTCAAAAACAGAACAAGAAGAAATATTATTACAATACAGACTAACATTTTTGTCTGATACAGAAGTAAACTGGTGCCCAGCATTAGGAACTGTTTTGGCAAATGACGAAATTGTAAACGGAGTTTCAGAAAGAGGAGGGCATCCTGTTGTGCGTAAAAAAATGACACAATGGTCTATGCGAATTTCTGCTTATGCACAACGTTTGTTAGATGGTTTAAATACTATTGATTGGCCACAACCTTTAAAAGATTCTCAAACCAATTGGATTGGTAGAAGCCAAGGAGCAATGGTTTCTTTTCAAGTTGATGTAGCATCTGAAAAATCAACTTCAGAAGTAAAATTATCTTACAAAGAGTTAGAAGCTTTAAAAGAATTGCGTCAAAATTTATCTAAAGCTGAAACTACGCTTTGGAATGAATTAAAAAATAAAAAAGGAGCATCAAAATTTAGAAAAAAATATACAATTGCTACTTTTCTAGTAGATTATGTTTGTATTGCAAAAAACTTAATTGTTGAATTTTCAGGTAAAGAAGATGAAGAGGCAAGAACTGAATCTTTTCATAAAAATGGCTTTAATGTTATCCGTTTTACAAATGAAGAGGTTTTACAAAATGTAGTAAAAGTTGTTTCTGAAATTAATTTTGCAATTCAGTTTCCACAAGTAATTGGTGAGTCTGCAGAAGAAACTGAAGTAAAAGATGAAAATAAATATAAAATTGATGTTTTTACAACAAGACCAGATACAATTTACGGAGTAAGTTTTATGACTTTAGCTCCAGAACATGAATTGGTTTCTAAAATTACAACAGATGCTCAAAAAGCAGAAGTTGAAGCTTATATAAAAGCAACTGCAAAACGTTCTGAACGTGATAGAATGGCAGATGTAAAAACCATTTCTGGTGCATTTACTGGGGCTTATGCAATTCATCCTTTTTCTGGTGAAAAAGTGCAGATTTGGATTGGGGATTATGTTTTAGCATCTTATGGAACAGGAGCTGTAATGGCTGTTCCTTGTGGAGATCAGCGTGATTATGATTTTGCAAAGCATTTTAATATTCCTATTCCTAATATTTTTGAAGGCGTAGATATTTCTGAAGCTGCTCATACAGATAAAGAAGGAACTGTAATTGCAAATTCAGACTTTTTATCAGGATTAAAATATAAAAAAGCACTAAAACTTGCCATTTATGAAATGGAAAAAAGAGGTTTTGGTTATGGCAAAATAAACTACAGATTACGTGATGCTGTGTTTAGCAGACAACGTTATTGGGGAGAACCATTTCCTGTATATTACAAAGATGGAATGCCGCAAATGATTGATGAAAAACACTTGCCAATTGTTTTGCCAGAGGTAGAAAAATATTTGCCAACTGAAGATGGAAAACCACCTTTAGGAAACGCAACTGAATGGGCTTGGGATTCTCGTGGAAAGAAAGTTGTTTCAAACGATAAGTTAAAAAACAAAACGGTTTATCCTTTAGAATTAAACACAATGCCTGGTTGGGCTGGTTCTTCTTGGTATTTTAACAGATATATGGATGCTACAAATTCAACTGAATTTGCAAGTAAAGAATCTTTAGACTATTGGAAAGAAGTAGATTTATATATTGGTGGTTCAGAGCACGCAACAGGTCATTTATTATATGCACGTTTTTGGCAAAAATTCTTGTTTGATAAAGGAATTGTTCCTGTGGATGAGTTTGCAAAAAAGCTAATTAACCAAGGTATGATTTTGGGAACGAGTGCTTTTGTTTATAAAGCTGATGCATTTGTAAAATCAGGTTGTTCTTTAAGTAGTTCTTTTGATGACATTAAAGCCAAAATTCCTACAATATTTGTTTCTAAAGATTTGTTTTCGAATGATGATGAATTTGAAAATGTAGTAATAGAATATTTATTAAATCAGAAAATTGTTAATCAGCAAGAGTCAGAATTATTAACTATTATAAAAAGTAATATACATTCTGATGTTTCTTTAGTGAATGCTTCTGATGAACTAGATGTAGAAGGTTTTAAAAGTCATCCTTTAAATGCGGATTATAAAGATGCTAAATTCATTTTAGAAAACGATGTTTACAAAGTAGGTCGTGAAGTAGAAAAAATGTCTAAATCAAAATACAATGTTGTAAATCCTGATGATATTGTTGCAGAATATGGTGCAGATTCTTTACGTTTATTCGAAATGTTTTTAGGTCCTTTAGAGCAAACAAAACCTTGGAAAACTTCTGGTATATCTGGTGTTTCATCATTCTTGAAAAAACTTTGGAAATTGTATTTTAAAGGAGATCAATTTGAGGTTTCAGAAGAAAATGCAACCAAAGATGAGTTGAAAACGTTACACAAAACAATCAAAAAAGTAGAAGAAGATATAGAGAATTTCTCTTTTAATACATCTGTTTCTACATTTATGATTGCTGTAAATGAGTTAACTGCATTAAAATCTAATAAACGAGAAATTTTAGAACCATTATTGGTTTTATTATCTCCTTATGCTCCACATATTACAGAAGAACTATGGAGGTTGTTAGGGCATACAGAAAGTATATCAACTGTGCCTTTTCCAATTTTTGAACCAAAACATTTGGTAGAAAGTGCAAAGAATTACCCAATTTCTTTTAATGGTAAAATGCGTTTTACTTTAGAGTTGTCTTTAGATTTAAGCAAAGAAGAAATTGAAAAAACAGTAATGGCTCACGAAAAAACAATTGCACAATTAGAAGGTAGAACTCCTAAAAAAGTAATTGTTGTACCTGGTAAAATTGTAAATATTGTAGGTTAACTCTACAGATTTGTAAATATAAAAGCAGGTTTAGTAAATAATTAAATAAATGAAAAGTTGATTAACAATTTTGAAATTATAGGCCTGGTTGCTGCTTTTATTACAACTTCGTCTTTTTTGCCACAAGTTTTTAAAGCATATAAAACTAAAGATACAAAGTCATTATCTTTAACTATGTATGTTGCGCTTTTTATAGGTAGTGTAATGTGGTTAATTTATGGCATATATTTAAAGAGTTTATCCATAATTTTAGCAAATGCTATAACAGCTTTATCAACGCTTTATTTGGGGATTTTAATTTTAAAATATAAAAAATAACGTTTCTAAAAGTCATTATACTAATCTATAATGGCTTTTTTTTATTTAGATATGGGAAGAAAAACACACAGGTTTACAAGAAAAATACATCGTTATTTGGGTTTATTTATTGGTGTACAATTTTTATTCTGGACAATTGGAGGTTTATATTTTAGTTGGAATGATATGGATGACGTGCATGGAGAAACGTTATTAGATAAAACCGAACATACCTTTACTTTTTCTTACAACGAGCCTATTAGAAAGCTCTTTAATTTCTTAGAAGAAACAGATGTTAAACCTATTAAAAATATAGAAGCCATTGTTGTAAATAAAGACAGTTTATTACGGGTAACAAGAAGTAATGATATTCTCTTTTTAAATTTAAATAAAAACCAATACAAAGTTCGAAAAGCATTAACTAAAGAAGAAAGTATTGCCTTTGTAAAGAGCAGATTGTATAATGCATTGCCAGTAAAACAAACAGAATACTTAACAGAAAAAGAAATTACCAATAAACACGAATATAGAGGGAACCCTTTACCAGTTTTTGCAATTACCTTAGAACACGAAACAAACACAACAGTTTATGTGCACCCTAACACAGCAAAAATCACCAAAGTAAGAAATGATAATTGGCGTAAATTCGATTTTTTATGGATGCTCCATGTGATGGATTTCGAAACTAGAGACCATATAACCAATTGGGTGTTAAGAGCTTTTTCTGTTTTAGGTTTGTTAACTATTTTATCTGGCTTTTACTTATTTTTTATAAGCTCGCCAACACTTAGAAAATGGCGTAAAAAAATTAAAGGTTAACTTTTATTACAAAGATTGATTTTTAATCTATAAAAAGTTACTTTTGGTAAAACTTATTTGAATTCTATGATTACTACTAGGCAAAATGGAAGTTTATTTACTAATATTCAAAACAATATTGCTACCATAGAATTTGGTCATCCTGCAAGTAATTCTTTTCCAAGTGAATTGTTAGAGAGGTTAACCAAAGAATTAAAAAAACTTTCTTTAAATGATGAAGTTGCACTTATCATTCTAAAATCTGAAGGAGAAAAAGCTTTTTGTGCTGGTGCTTCTTTTAATGAATTAGTTGCAATTGCTAATCTAGAAGATGGCGAAAAATTCTTTACAGGTTTTGCGAATGTAATTAATGCTATGAGAACTTGTAGTAAATTAATTATTGGTCGTGTACAAGGTAAAGTTGTAGGTGGTGGAGTAGGTTTAGCATCCGCTTGCGATTACGTTTTAGCAACTGAAGCAGCATCAATAAAATTATCAGAATTAACTATTGGTATTGGGCCTTTTGTAATAGAGCCTGCAGTAACCCGAAAAATTGGTTTAGCAGCAACATCAGAATTAACTTTAGATGCCACAAGCTGGAAAAATGCTTATTGGGCAAAAGAAAAAGGTTTGTATGCAAAAGTGTTTGAAAATATAAAAGAGTTAGATATTGAGGTAGATTTATTTGCTCAAAAATTGGCAAGTTATAATCCATCAGCTTTAGCTAAAATGAAAAAAGTATTGTGGCAAAATACTAATCACTGGGATAATCTTTTAATAGAAAGGGCTAAAATTTCTGGAGAATTAGTATTGTCTGAATTTACTAAAAATACTTTGGCTAGATTTTCTAAAAAGTAAATAAGAAAAGTTTATGCTGATTTAGATTCAGTGTTAAAACAAAATAAATGAGAATTGTATCAACAAATATAGGAGAACGAAAAGAAATCACATATAAAAACAAAAAAGTGATTACAGGTATTTTTAAATATCCTGTTGATAAACCTGTTTTTTTAGATATAGAAGAAGTAAAAGGAGATGAGATTTCAGATAGAGAACATCATGGAGGTATAAAACAAGCAGTTTATGGTTATTCTTTAAAACATTATGATTTCTGGAAACCTAAATACCCAGAATTAGAATGGAGTTTAGGTATGTTTGGTGAAAACTTAACGATTGATGATTTAGATGAAACTAAAATTAATTCGGGTGATACTTTTAAAGTTGGTGATGCAATTTTAGAAGCAACAGTGCAAAGAAGCCCTTGCTATAAATTAGGAATTCGTTTTAATAACATGAAAATTATAAAACAATTTTGGAATACAACTTTTTGTGGTGTATATTTCAAAGTTATTCAAACAGGGTATGTTAAAGTGGGAGATGAATTTGAAAAAATTAAAAGCTGTCCAGAAAACCTTACTATAGCAGACATATTAATTAAAAAGAAAAAAGAAAAAGGGATTTAATGAAACTAAGAAAAAGATATATTTTACTCATTTTACTAGCTTTATTACCTTTTTATAAATTATATCATAAAGAAGATTATTGTTTTGGTGATGTAGATTTGGTAATTATTGGTGGGCTTACGCTTATTTTTATTATTACTTTTTTAGCAATATTTTTTTACAACCTATACAAAATAACCATAAAGAAAGAATTATTTAATTTTACACCTTTAATAATCACAGCTGTTTTTGCGGTAGTATTTAACAGAGCTTTAGAATATCATGATAAAGCTATTTTTAAAGATAAAGTTCAAATATTTAATAGTTTTTCTAAAGAAAAAGCATTGCTAGAAATTATTTTATTTGATGATGCTACTTTTGAGTTTAAAACAATTTACGAAAATTCTTATTGTGTAGAAAAAGGAACTTACGAATATAAAATGGACTCTCTATTTTTTTATAAAACAAATAAAATAGATGGTAATATTGTTTTTGGAGATGTATATATTTATAATAAAGTAGATCAAAGATTAAATCCTATATATACTGGTTTACCAAATTTTACATTAAATAATTAATTTTTAGCGCCTTAAATTAAGAGGTTGTCAATTCTAAGAAGATTTTAAAAGAAAATCATTTTTTTATTAAAAAAATATAGAAAATAATCTTTATATTTGCATGTGGTTTTTTAAAACCACACTTTTTCTTTTTCATAGCAATTTTCCCACTCAGTTTTGAGTGGGTTTTTTTATGCTTTTAATCAACAAAAGGCTTTAAAAAACATTGTAAATTCATAATTATCAAATATCTTTGCAAACGATTATTGGTAATATGAATTCAACAGCAATTTCAGAGACAAATTCTTCAATGCAAACAATTCTATCAGATTTAAAACAGCTAACAAAAGTTGGTCTGTCTTTTAGTGTGGTTTTTTCTTCTGTTGCAGGTTATTTGTTGGCTGTAGATGTTATTAATTATACAACACTTTTACTTTTAGCAATTGGTGGTTTTTTTATGGTAGGTGCATCTAATGCATTTAATCAAATTATAGAAAAAGATACAGATGCAGTTATGCAACGTACAAAAAACAGGCCTTTACCAACAGGTAGAATGTCTGTTAATTTTGCATTAACAATAGCTGTTGCTTTTACAATTTTAGGTTTATCAATTTTATATAGTATAAATCCTAAAACAGCATTATTTGGTGCAATATCTATTTTTATATATACATGTGTTTATACACCATTAAAAGCGGTAACACCTTTAACTGTTTTTGTGGGTGCAATACCAGGTGCAATACCTTTTATGTTAGGTTGGGTAGCAGCAACAAATGAGTTTGGTATAGAAGCAGGTTTTTTATTTATGATTCAATTTTTCTGGCAGTTTCCACATTTTTGGGCAATTGGTTGGTTACAATTTGAAGAATATAAAAAAGCAGGTTATAATATGTTACCAATGAATACTAAAGATAAAGGAGCTGTTAAACAAATTATTTTTTATACTGCTATAATGATTTTAGTATCTATAGCACCAGTTTTAAAAGTATCAGGTAATTTTTATATTTATCCTGCAACAGCAATTTTAGTAGCATTATTAGGTTGTATTATGTTGTATTATGGAGTAAAATTGCATAAATCCGAAGAAAATACTGATGCTAGAAAATTAATGTTGGCTAGCGTTTTATATATTACAGTGGTACAAGTTGTTTATGTAGTTGATAAATTTTTACATTAAAAGATGATAGGAGAGCAAGCTTTAAAACAAGAATATGTAGTTGCAAAAAAGAAATCTGCAAAACCAATGTTATGGGTTTCTATGATAAGTATGGTTATGTTTTTTGCAGGTTTAACAAGTGCTTACGTTATTAGTATGAAACGTGATGATTGGGTTTCTTTTGATTTACCTCAGGCATTTTACATAAGTACTTTTTTAATTGTAGCAAGTAGTATAACATTATTTTTATCGCAAAGATTTTTAAAACAAAATAAAAGACAATTATCTTTAATAATGGTTGTAATAACCTTAATTTTAGGTCTTGGTTTTATTTGGCAACAATATGTTGGTTTTAATCAATTAAAAAGTATAGGATTATTTTTTACAGGACCAGAGAGTACAGTATCAACATCATTTATAATTGGTATTACTTTTATGCATGTTTTACACTTGCTTGCAGGTGTAATTGTACTGTTTGTTGTAATTTATAATCATTTTAAATACAAATACAAATCAGATGATATGCTTGGTTTTGAACTAGGTGCAATTTTCTGGCATTTTGTAGATATATTATGGATTTATCTATTTTTCTTTTTCTCTTTTATTAAGTGATGAAAATTAGCTATTTTTGGCAAAACGTTTAAGATTTTAATTAAATATTATTTATGGAAGCAAATATTGCTATACCTTCAGACGGAAAAAACACTTGGGATGGTGGTGCTGTAAGACCATTTGGCGCAAGTTATGGTAAAATGATGATGTGGTTTTTTATCGTTTCTGATGCATTAACCTTTTCAGGATTTTTGGCAGCTTATGGTTTAACTCGTTTTAAATTCATTGACTCTTGGCCAATTGCAGATGAAGTTTTTACCCACATACCTTTTATACATGGAGAATTCCCTATGTATTATGTGGCTTTTATGACATTTGTACTTATCTTTTCTTCAGTAACAATGGTTTTGGCTGTAGATGCAGGTCATAAAATGCAAAAAAGTAAAGTAGCTTGGTATATGTTTGCTACTATTATTGGTGGTTTAATATTTGTTGGCTCACAAGCTTGGGAATGGAATACCTTTATTAAAGGTTCTTATGGAGCTGTAAAAACTACAGATGGTAAGGTTTTACAATTTGTAAAAGATGGGCATCAAATAGCATTGTCTGATTTTGTTGTTGGTGAAAGGATGGATCATAGAGAATCTGATACCAAAAAGAACGGATTATGGTTTGAGAGTGGAGAAGCTGTTTCTCAGTACTCTGTTGCTCAAATTATTGCTTCTTATAAAGCAGACCCTTCAATACAAATTAGAAGTGAACAGATAGACTTAGATAAAAAACAAAAGATTATTTTATCAAGAGAAAAAGGTCTATCAGAATTAACTAAAGGAAAAATGGTTTTAGAAGGTGCAAATCTTAAAGCAAATGAGTATGGTAATACTATTTTTGCAGATTTCTTCTTCTTTATTACTGGTTTTCATGGTTTTCACGTATTATCTGGTATAGTACTAAACATTATCATATTTATGAATGTAGTTCTTGGTACTTACGAGAAAAGAGGGCACTATGAAATGGTAGAAAAAGTAGGATTATATTGGCACTTTGTAGATTTAGTTTGGGTATTTGTATTCACATTCTTCTATTTAGTTTAATAAAAAAATAGCATTAAAATGGCACACGCACACGAATCTAATGTAAAAAGAATATGGATGGTATTTGGTTTACTGTCTTTAGTTACAATTGTAGAAGTAGGTCTAGGTATTGTTAAACCAGGTTTTTTACACTTAACTAGTTTTTTAGGTACAAGCCCTTTAAACTGGATATTTATTATATTAACTTTGTTTAAAGCATACTATATTACTTGGACATTTATGCACATGGAAGGTGAAAAGAAATGGTTTAGACGTTCTGTAGTTTGGACAGCAGTTTTCTTAATCTGTTACTTAGTAACTTTACTCTTAATTGAAGGAGATTATTTATACGAAACATTAGGGCCACTAGTAAAATGGTAATTAAAATATAAAGGTGGTTTTAACCACCTTTTTTTTTACTTTAAAAATGTGTTAATTCAGTTTTAAAATAATTTCTGGTATATGAAGTTTTTTACAAAAAAAAGAGTTGTTTTATTTTTACTTTTTATTTTCCCGTTAATTTGCTTCTTGTTTTTATCTACAGGAGAAAATAATTTTAAAAAGTTACCTGTACTTACTCAAAACGTAATAGATGTTTCTGAAATAGACGCTTCTAAATCAGTTCAATTAAAAAATAATGTTACTATTATTTGCTTTTTAGGTGATGATATCAACGCTATAAAATCTGGTCTTTTTAATTTAAATGAAAAGGTTTATAAGAAGTTTACAGATTATAAACAGTTTCAAATTATTGGTATTTATCCTAAAGGAAAAGAACAAGATGTACAAAAGTTAAAGAAAGATATTGGTGCTTTTACAGATATGCAAAAATGGAGATTTATTGCAAGTTCTAAAGCAGAAATAGAAGCTTTTTATTCTAGTTTTGAGTTTAATGAACCTTTAGTAAACCTAGCTTCTGCCAAAGCATTTTTAATAGATAAAGATGTAAGTTTAAGAGGTAGGTTAAATGATGAAGCTTCAGGTAATAGACTTTATGGTTACAATATGAATTCTGTTGCAGAATTAAACGGAAAATTAAAAGACGATGTAAAAGTTTTGTATTATGAATATTATGCAGCTTTTAAAGAAAAAAATAAGAATAACGCTGATAGAAAAGAAGTAGGGTTATGAGAAAAAAGTATTCTTACGTAGGTATTGCATTTATTGTATTATTGTTTGGTATTTATACTGTGCCAAAAGTAGTAGATCGTTTTAAAGATTCTGATTTAGTAAAGTTTGATAAGGTACCAGATTTCGAATTTACAAACCAAGAAGGTAAAACAATTACTAATGAAACTTATAAAGGTAAAGTATATGTTGTAGAATTTTTCTTTTCTACATGCCCAACTATTTGTCCTTTAATGAACAAAAAAATGCTAACCTTACAAGACGCATTTTTTGGAAATCCAGAATTTGGTATTGCTTCAATTTCAATAACTCCAGAAATAGATACTCCCAAAATTTTGAAAGATTATGCAAAAGACAATGGTATTAGCCATAAGAACTGGCATTTGCTAACAGGTAAATCAGAAGATGTTGTGTATGCGTTATCAAACAAAGGTTTTAAATTGTATGCAGGCAAAGGGGATGAATCACATGCTGGTTTTGAACATTCAGGTTTATTTGCTTTGGTAGATAAAAACGGTTATATACGATCTAGAAAAGATGAATTTGGCAACCCTATTATGTACTATAGAGCTTTACAAGAGCAAACCTTTCCAGATCAAATTATAGAATTAAAAGAAGATATTAAACTATTATTAAATGAGTAATCTAGCAGAAGAAAAAAAATATAAAAAAATTATAACAGCTTTATCTATAATAATTCCTATCGCTGTTGCTGCTTTATTTGGTGTTAACTTAAGACAATTAGGTTTTGATGTAGAACCTTTAACTTTTTTACCACCAATTTATGCTACGATTAATGGTTTAACAGCAATACTTTTAATAGCAGCTGTTGTTGCTATTAAAAAAGGTAATAGAAAATTACATGAGCAATTAAACACGTTTGCAATTGCTTGTTCTTTGGCTTTTTTATTGATGTATATAGCTTATCATATGACATCTGATTCTACCTCTTTTGGTGGAGAAGGTGTAATTAAATATGTATACTATTTTATTTTAATAACACATATTGTTTTATCAGTAATTGTAATTCCTTTTGTTTTAATTACTTATATGAAGGCTAAACTAGGTAGTTTTATAGATCATAAAAAAATTGCAAAAAAAACTTTTCCTTTATGGTTATATGTTGCAGTTACAGGTGTTATAGTATATTTAATGATATCTCCTTATTATGTTTAATAAAAAAATAGTATTTTTTTTATTACTGATATTTTCTTCAGTAAAATATTCTTCTGCTCAATGTGCTATGTGTAAGGCAGTTGTAGAGAATGGAGATGTTGCTATGGCTGAAGGTGTTAATAACGGAATTTCTTATTTAATGGTTTTTCCGTACTTGTTAATTGGTGCTTTATTTTATGCATTATACAGATATAGAAAGCAAACGAAAAATTAACATTTCAATAAGAGTAAATTCTTGTAACAAATTTTACTTTTAGTCGTCTTATAAGCACTATCAAAAGAATAAAATCTTCTTTTGTAGACAATAACACAAATAAATCAACCATAAACTAACTCGTTTTGAAAACTAAATTTATTCTATTTGTAGCTTTTTTTACTTCTATTGCTACATTTTCTCAAAAAAAATGGACCCTTAAAGAATGTGTAGATCAAGCTCTAGAAAAGAATATATCTATACAGCAAAATAAACTAAGTTTAGAACTTGCTAAAAAAGATGTAGAAATTGCTAAAGGAAATTTTTTACCAAATTTAAATGGAAGTTCTTCTGGTAGATTTGGTTTTGGTTCTATTATCGATAATATTAGTAATTCAAGAATATCTACAGATAACTTTAATGCCTCTTTCGATTTAAGTTCTAGCGTTACTGTTTTTAATGGTTTTAGAAATACAAATACATACAAACAAGCACAGCTAGGTGTAGAAAGTAGTGTGTTAGATTTAAAGAAAATAGAAAATGATATTTCTTTATTTGTAGTAAATGGTTACTTAAATATTTTATTTGCAAAAGAAAATTTAGCAGCAGCAAAAGTACAATACGAAATTAGCAAAACTCAAATAGAAGCAGCAGATGCTCGTTTTAAATCTGGTGTTATACCAAAAGGAGATTTATTAAATACGCAATCTACAGCAGCAACAAACTTACAAGCAGTAATAAGTCAAGAAAATGCATTAGACTTAGCTTTACTTAATTTAGCACAATTATTACAAGAGCCAACAGAAGGCTTTGATGTTATGCCAATTGATGTTGGTACACCTTCTGCAAATTTATTCTATAAAAATTCTAATGTAATTTATTCTAAATCTTTAGATAGAATGCCAGAGATTGAAAGAGCTAAATTAGCAATAGAAAATGCAGATATTAACATTGAGATAGCTAAAGGTGCTTTTTTACCTTCAGCATCTTTATTTGGTGGTATGGGTACTGGTTACAGTCATAGATTTAATGAAATCTTTACTAATGATTATTTCTTTAAACAATTAAATGATAATCTAGGTTATAATATTGGTGTATCATTAAGTGTACCTATTTTTAATCGTTTTCAAACAAAAAACAATGTGGCAAAAACAGTTATTAATAAACAACTTTCAGAAACCCAATTAGAAAGCGAAAAATTAAATTTAAAACAAACTATTGAGCAGTCTTTTTTAGATGTTAAAACTGCTTTAAAAAGTTATGAAGCAGCTAAAATTTCTTTAGAAGCACAAGAGGAGTCTTTTAAAAATGCCCAAGAACGTTATAATTTTGGAGCAATGACACAGTTCGATTTTGATCAAGTTAGAAATGGTTTGGTAAATGCACAATCAACTTTAATTCGTTCTAAATACGATTATGTTTTTAAAACAAAAGTTTTACAGTTTTATGCTGGAGACTTAGTTTTAGAATAAATAAAAAAAAATAAGTTTTAGAACCTCACTATTTTTAGTGAGGTTTTCTTTTTGATTTATATTTGCAAATAAAAATAGATTTTGAGTATTATCCTTAACATAGAAACTGCAACAAAAAACTGTTCTGTTAGTATTGCCAAAAACGGAGAAATTTTAGCACTAAAAGAGTTAAATAATGGTAATTATTCTCATGCAGAAGTGTTGCATCCTTTTATTGTAGATGTTTTAAAAGAAGTAAATTTAACGACTAAAGAAATAGATGCTGTAGCTGTAAGTAAAGGTCCTGGCTCTTATACAGGTTTAAGAATAGGTGTTTCTGCAGCAAAAGGTCTATGTTTTGCTTTTGATAAACCTTTAATTTCTATTGATACTTTAACTGGGTTATCTTATGCTATTTCTATTGATAAAGGTATTATTATACCAATGATAGATGCAAGAAGGATGGAGGTTTATGCAGCAGTTTATAATCAAGATCATCAACAAATACGAGAAATAAAAGCAGAGGTTATAGATGAAAACTCTTTTTCTGATTATTTAGAAAAGCATAAAGTTTATTTTTTAGGTGATGGGTCTCAGAAATGTAAAACAATTATCAATCATAAAAATGCTGTTTTTATTGATGATAAATTTCCATCAGCAAAAGAAATGGCAAAGTTGTCTTTTATTAAATACAAAAAAAGCGACATAGAAGATGTCGCTTATTTTGAACCTTTTTATTTAAAAGATTTTGTTGTAATACCAGAAAAGAAAAAGAAACCTACTTTTTAGTTTTATTCTTCTGATTTGTTAATGTTCACTCTATGTGGGTAAGGAATTTCGATACCTGCTTCATCTAATGCTATTTTAACATCTTCTGTAATACCAAAATAAACATCCCAATAATCTGCAGAATTACACCAAGGTCTAACAGCAAAATTAACAGAACTATCTGCTAATTCAGATACGTTAACTGTTGGTGCAGGATCTTTTAATACTTTAGGATGTGAAGTTAAAACATTCATTAATACTTCTTTTGTTTTTTTAATATCTGCATCATAAGAAACTCCAATAACTAAATCTACACGTCTTGTACCTTCTGTTGTATAGTTTATAATGTTACCATTAGATAAAGCCCCATTTGGTATAATAATTTCTTTATTAGAAAGTCCAGTAAATTTTGTAGTAAAGATTTCTATTTCTTTAACTACACCAATTTCTCCTTGAGTTTCTACTAAGTCTCCAATTTTAAAAGGTTTAAAAATCATTATTAAAACTCCACCAGCAAAATTTGCTAAAGAACCTTGTAAAGCTAAACCTACAGCTAAACCAGCAGCAGCAAGTATAGCAGCAAAAGATGTAGTTTCTACACCTAATTTAGAGATAACTACAATAAAAAGTAAAATTTTTAAAGCCCAGCCAGCTAAGTTTCCTAAAAATTTTTGAAGTGTAATATCTACACCACCTTTATTCATTAATTTTTTTGCAGAGTTTACTACAATTTTAATTGCAAATAAACCAACAATTAAAATTAATAATGCTGTTACTACTTTGGGTGCATATTCTACAAATATGTCTTGAAATTTTTCAATGTATTCTTCCATTTTTTTTGTTTTTTGATAGATTTTGAAATGCAAAAATAAAGTTATTTAAAATACCAATAAAGAAATTATACCTAAAATAGCTGGTATAGATTGTACATATAGAATTTTACGGTTCTTTGTTGAATATGCACCATACAAGCCTGCAATAAAAACACAGGTTAAAAAGAATATTGCAACATCTATTTTAAATGTTATAATTGCCCAAATTAATCCTGCAACTAAAAAGCCATTGTACAACCCTTGGTTAGCAGCCATAACTTTTGTTTTTTCAGCAAATTGCTTGTCTTTAAGACCAAATGTTTTAATTCCTTTTTTAGTTGTCCATAAAACCATTTCTATATAAACTATATAACAATGTATTAATGCTACAAGTAATATTAATGTAATTTGGTAATACTTCATTTTTTTGTATTTATTGTGAATTCATAATATACTAAATATCTCTAATTATTTAGTATTAGTCTTTATTTTGTTGTTAATCAACAGTAAAAATATGAGATTTCAACTCTCAATGTTAAATTAATGTTACCAAAACGTTTCTGAAAGGTAAAAATATTGTATATTTGTAAAAGTAATGTTAACTTAAATATATATATCATGAAAAAAATAATAACAATATGTTTGCTTTTTATGGCAACAATAGGATTCTCTCAAGAAAATAAACCAACTTATGAAACTGTAGGTGATTTAATAAAAGTTACTTATTATTTTGAAGATGGAGCTATTAAAACTCAAGGCTTTTTTAAAGATAAAAAATTAAGTGGAGAATGGACCAGCTATAACAAAGAAGGTAAAAAGATTCAATTGGCTTATTATAACGAAGGCAAAAAAGTTGGGAAATGGTTTATTTGGAATAATGAAAACCTTAAAGAAATTACTTATAAGAATAACTCAGTAGCTTATGTTAAAACATGGAAAACTGATTCTGAAGTTGCTCTTAATAATAAATAAGTTTACTTATGTTTAGTTCTTTATAACTCATTAGAAAATTGTTTTCTAATGAGTTTTTTTATTTCTTTATTTATCAAGGTTTTGAGTATATACTAAAGCTTTTTTTCTTGGATTCAATGTTCTAAATAACGTATATGTGTGTAAATTTAGCTAATAATTACAGACTTTTGCGTTTGTGAGGTTTTCACGTGAAAAACCCGAAAAAGCAATAAATTTTACAAGGTGTCAATTGTAGTTCATTTTATTTCGAGTTCTGCTTGCCATTCATAAAGTCCTCCGCTTTCAAATACATCCCCTTTTAAAAATTCCACAAGAGATTATGTCATATTTTTTTCTGGATAACTTCCTTTAAATATTTCATATTCTCCAATTTCGGAAATTCTAATTCCTCACATATCTGAGTAAATCATATATTCCGAAAAGGAAAAACAATTTTTTTCCACAATCTTTTTTGATATTCTGTTATTTCAGAAAGGGGAGTAATATTAAATATATCCTCAGTATGACCAAATCCGTTACAGATTAAATAGAATTCTGTCAAATAGTTTGCTAGTTTAAATCTAATTTCATTTTCAAAGTCAATAATTTCAGAATGATTAGTAGGTTTATTTATTTCAATTCCTTTTTTCTGATGTTTTTTTGAATATTAAGTCAATTAATTCTTTCATAGAACGATATGGTTTAGGAGTCCATTTTTATTATAGTTAACAATCTATTTAAAGGTTTTTTCATTAAATATAATTGCTAGAAGTTTAGAAAGAAGATAAAAGTGAAACATGATGTTTCGCATTTCAATAAATAATTCGATTGTTATTATTAGGTTTAAATATAATACAAGCTAATATTCAGCACTTGATTTAGAGCAAAAAAAAACGTCTAGAATTAATTATTCTAGACGTTTTTAAATTATATGTGAAGTCCTTTATTACTCTACAATTAAAGTAAAAGGAATACTATATTTTACACCTACTGGTTTTCCTCTTTGTCTTCCTGGAGTCATTTTAGGTAATTGATTCATTACACTAACAACTTCGCTTTTAATTTTTGGGTGTGGTGCTCTTGCTTGAATATTAACAATGTTTCCACTTTTATCAATTTTAAAAGCAATAAATACTCTTTTTCTTCCTGGAGAAAGACCTAATTCGTTAGGTAAATCTGCATCAAATTTTCTAGAGAAATGTTTTTGTACTTTTTGACTGAAACATTTTTTTAATTCAGCTTTACTTCCTTTACAACCAGGAAATACTGGTACATCTTCAATAATCATAAAACTAACGTCTTCGATTACTTCTTCTACTTCTTCTATTTCTTCAATTTCTTCTACTTCTACAGCTTCAGTTTCATCAGTTTCTGTAGACTCTATTACAGTTTCTTCTATTTCTTTATCATCCTCAACAACCTCTATTTTTTCTGGAGTTGGTGGTGGTGGTGTTTTTGGTTTTGGCGGTTCTGGTTGCTTCATAGTAATAGGAATTTCTTCTTCCATTTCTGCATTCATACTAACAACCTCTAAATCACCATAGACTTTGTCATACGTTTTTTGTTCTATTGCAGCATATGTTACAAATAAGGCCAATACAAGACCAATCTGCATAAATATTTTGCTGAAATTTTCTAAATTCGATTTAGGATTTTTCTTAATTTCCATTCTTAAAGAGTTTATAATAGGTTGCTAATTTAATTAAATTATTGCTTTAAATACAAGTGCAAACGTTAATTAATCCATTTTTTTTTCAAAAAAAGGTTAAATATAATTAAAGCGAGTATTGCCCCTAACGAATTTGCAAGAACATCAATAATATCTCCTGTTCTATAAATCGTTAAATTACTCTGTAATAGTTCAATTATTATGCCAAATATTATACAACTAGCAACAATTAAATATTTTTTTTCTGGTTTTTTGTAAAAACTAAATAACCAAGTAGATGCTAGCGTAAAATAAGCAATACTATGATATACTTTATCAATATTTTTTATTTCTACTCCAGTACCTGAAAGTTTAATTAAACTTAAACATATAATTGCTAGAGTTGTACCAATAGCAATTATAATAAAGTTATCCAGCAATAATTTCTTTATACGCTTCAGCATCTAGTAAGTTTTCTATTTGTGAGCTATCAGAAATATCAATTTTTATCATCCAACCTTTGTTATAAGGGTCTGTGTTTACTAATTCTGGCTCGTCTTCTAAAGTTTCGTTAAACTCAACAACTTCTCCAGTTAAAGGCATAAATAAATCAGAAACTGTCTTTACAGCTTCTACAGATCCAAAAACTTCTCCTTCATCTACAGTATCATCTAAAGTATCTACATCTACATAAACAATATCTCCTAATTCGCCTTGGGCAAAATCTGTAATTCCTACAGTTGCAATATTATCCTCAATTTTAATCCACTCGTGGTCTTTTGTGTATTTTAATTCTGATGGAATGTTCATTTTTAATTTTATTTTATAATTTGAATTTACTTTTAATTTCCTCCTAGATTATAAACTATATTTATACCACCGTTAATTGCCTGTCTAGGAAAAGTGGTTGATATTGCATATCTAGATGTTTGATGGTTGTAATAAAACGATGCTGTTAAATTACTACTCAATGTATAATCTGCTGTAAATTTAATAGAAAATAATCTTTGGCCACCACTAATTTGGTCATTATCTTCATCTATATATCTTATTTGTGTTAAATTGTCTCTAAGAGAAACATCTGTTCTTAAATTAATATCACCTTTTAATGTTGTTTTTTTACCAGTAAAACGTGTATTCATTTTTACATCTTTAAATACATATCCTAAACCAATAATATATTCTTTACCAGCAATATCTGTTAAAGTACTGTTGTTAAAGTTCATTGTTAAAGTTCTATCTCTTTTAATTTCTCCTCTAAAAGAAAAAGAGTTTTTCATTTTCATGTCTACTTTAATTAATGGCGAAAATTCATCAACCAAAGTTGCACTGGCTATTAGTTTTTGTGCTTCGTAATTACCAGCAGCATTTGTTTCTGTAAAAGCAGTATCTTCTTGGTATTGTAAATTATTTGTAAAACTAGAAATAGTGTAAGATGATCTATATCCATGTGAAACAACAAAAGAAGAAAAGTTCTTTTTAAACCATTTCATCTTCATAAAACCATTGTAACGTAATGTCCAATTAGGAATTGGTATATTTCTAAACAAACCTGTACTTACTTTATTTGGACTTTTACCTGAATAAGCAGCAATAAAAGCAGGTAATAAAACTTGCTGACTATTTTCTCCAAAACCATCTGGATTTACTGTTGGGTTTTCTGTGGCGAATCTGTTTGCAATTACACTTCTATAGTCTTTCATTGTTTGAAATAGAGCATCACCATTTGTAAATGCTGTAGAAAACATAGAATGACTTGTACTAAAATTACCTGTTTCGAAAGTATCAATATCATAATCTATTGTTCCAGTTGCAGTTCCGTTTTCAATTACATCTAATTGCTGAGAAAGATTTTTGGTTTGTATTTTATTACCTCTTATATCAATATTTAGATCTTTTATAGGTTGTACTGTAAAAGAATAATCTAATTTATTATAGTGAGTTCTACTATAAGTTTTGTTGTAATAAGCGCTTTCATCAATATCTGATGTACTTGGGTCATCAGTTAATGCTCTTGGATTTACTAACCAACCGTTTGTAAGCGCTTTATTTCTAATATCTACTTGGCTACCAAAAGCAAATGCAGTAGGTGAGCCTCCTAAAAAGCCAATACCTTCATCATAACCTTGTAAATATTGTCCGTTATTTTCTGTGTAACTTATTTTACCTTGTTTTACTGATGTTATAATACCCCAAGTTGTTTTTAAAATCTTTTTACCAATAGGTAAATTTTTCTTGGGTTTTATTCTTGCAATATTTTTTCCTTTAGCATTTTTACGTTGCGATTTTGTTAATAATAATTTTTCGAAACCAATGCTTTTGTATAATTTCTCGAAAGAGAAAGTAGTATTTATATTATGTGTATTTGCATTCTGAATTACGTTACCTATTTGTTCGGCTATAGTTTCGTCTTGTGATGATACTTGCCAGTCAAAATCTGCTGTATAAGCATAATCTGCTTTCATAAAACTTAAGAAAGGAAACTTATCTAAAGGTAATTGGTAAGTACCATTTAATTTTTGATGATATTGGTTTGGTCTTCCTGTGTTAAAGAAATTATCAAAAATTTGTAATTCTTCATCACTACCAAAAGCATCATAAATGTAGCTATTACTAGCGTTAAAATTCATTTGTAACGATTTTGTTAAATCGAAACCAACTGTATAATCCCAATCGAATAAAAATCGACGTTGTTTTAATTCTGGTTGTGCAGATAAACCTTCTACCAAATTTCTAGATTGTTGCTCATTATAACTTCTATTAATTCTAGAGTTTATGGCTAATGTAGAAGGTATTGGATTTATGTTTAAGTCTTTAATGAACTTCCAATATTTACTCTTAAATTTCTCTGAATTTTTAAAGAGTTCTATAGGTTTAGAGTTAAAGTTAAAATTGTAAGCAGCAGAAGCCATTACATTTTCGTTAATGTATTTTTCTATATTATAGTCTCTATGAAATTCTTTGTTATGAGAATAAGAAACCGCTAAATTTTCTACATCATAAAACTTAGGTTTTTTACTAGAATTAGGGTTTCTGTTCTTTTTTACATTGATGAAACTTATGCTAGTTCTTTTAGTGTAATCTCTAGAAAACTCACTATTTGGGTTTTGTTCAATAGCATCTACTAATTCTACATCTTGGTATTGAGGATCGTATTTTGGATCTATAAAAGTTTCTCCTACACTATAACTCATTGGTATTTGAATTCCCCATTTTTTTGGAGTTAAAACTTTACCTAAGCTAATACTTGTAGAAACATCATATTGTTTTGTTTCGTCTAAAGTACGTTGGCTAACTCTATCTTCTACATTACCAAAACCAACAGTTTCCATACTACCAGCTAAAGATACATTTGCAATATCAGCAAAATTAGCATCAGCATTAACAACTGCAGCCCAACCACCTTCGTTGTCAAAACCAGCAGAACGTAATTCATTAAACCAAATTTCTCCAGATTTATTAATAAGGCTAGTGTTTTTTAAACCTAATACAATTGTTTTTAATTGTGCTAAAGTTGGGTTTCCTTTTACTGTAATTGTATAAGATAAATCAGTTTGTTCTACAGAAGTATAAGGTTCACTAATTGCAGCTCCTATAGCATCTCTTTCTAATTTAACTTTACCTAATGCTTCTAAGATTACATCTAAATTGTTTTCTTCTGGCCAAATATCTAATTGACTATTACCACCAGAACTTACAGTTAAAGGGAGTTCTAATTCGTAATAGTTTTCTGTTAAATCTGTTCCTAATCTAATAATACCTGCAAAACCTTCATCACCCTCTAAATGCATAAACATTTTAAGGTTTTTAAAACGCCTTAAATCTACACTTATGTTTTTGTAAATGGCTCTAGTTTTATTTGGCTCTAAGTTTGTAACGCTTAAGGTTACAGATTGCTCGTTTTGTAATTGTACAGATGTAGAACCTTGCAAGCGTTCACGCTCAATACCTGGTGGTTGTATGTAGCTACCATTATTTTGTTCTATACTTACCACACCAACTTCAAAATTTTCTAATTGGGTTTGGTCTAAATCTATATCTGGATCAATTGCTGGGTCTATAGTTTTTGTATAACGTCTCCAATCTCCACGTACCAAATCTAATTCTCCAAAACGAATAACAACTGGCATTTTAAAGTTGGTTAAATACATTCTAACAAAACGAATACTATTAAAGTCCGAAATTCCGTTTACAGAAGTTCCGTTTCTAATAGGTACTCTAAATTGATACCATTTTGTTTCTTGTGTATTTCCGTTTTCTAGAGTTACAGAAGTTGTTTTTTCATCAACAATATAATTTCTACCTTCTTGTAATTCATTTCTATCCATAGAAATTTTATACTCGTAATAACTCTCAACAGTGTTCATTGTCTGATCTTTGTTGATGTCTTCTACATCTGGATAAGTTGTAGAAGAAGTAGGGTAGGTTTCTGGTGATTGATTTAAAGTAGGTGAATTACCTTGAGTGTTGTTATAATCTTTATACCTACTAATTATAGATGCATTTAAAGCATCTAAATTACCACCTCTAAAAAATTGAAAGTTATCTGCTGCAGGATCTGCTAAACTACCATAAACCCCAATGTTTGCTAAGGTGCTCTCTTCAAGATCATTTAAACCATCAAAACCAACATCTTGATTTGTTCTTGCTGTATCATCTTCGCTAAAAGCATAAATAATTGAGGGGTTTTTAGGTACATCTCCCCAAATTGTTCTGTTTACATTAACCGTATTTGTTTTAGCTCCATCTTCTGGTAAACCATTCTCGAACATTTTACGATTATCTTTTACAATGTCTTCTGAAATGTTACCTAAATTGATGTATAAATCACCAACTTGATTTGAAACATCATCAGGGTTTACACCTTGTGGTAATCCTTCTGCTTCTGTTATAGAATAATTTTGATAAGGATCCATTACCCAAAACTGAATATACTCAACATTAGCTTGGTCAAAATTATTGGTGTTTAAAGGACGCATAATTCCACCCCAATTTTCTTCTGGTTTAAGTAATGTAACTTTATTATTGGCAATATCAATACTTGCTTCAGTTGTGTTTTGGTTAAAGTTATAAGAACCTCTTTCTTGTGGAAAATAAGCTAAATCTAAAGTTCTTATAAGAGTATTTTGTGTGATGTCAAATTCTTGATTAGGAAAAAGTTCGCTGTAATTAATCTGTCTTGTTTCTGCTCTAGATTGTTCGTCTGCATTTATGCTAGATGGAGTATCACCTAAACCATAAAAAATTTGATCTATACTATACCAAGCTAATTTCCCTCTATTATTATTGTAATCTAAATCGCTACTATTACCATTAAATTTATCATCGGTTTCGTTTCTTGGTGTACTTGCTTCATACCAATCTAAGGCAGATAATAAACTAATGGGTATTTGAGAAGCTTCAAAATCATCAATATAAGAAGTTGCAGCACCTGTAACATCTATTCCACTTGGTGTGCCTGGTAATAAATAGGCCATATCTGCTCTAACAGATAAATTAGAAGGCACATCTGTATCTACAAAAGGTAGTTTGTTTGCTAGTTTTGTAAAATAAGGTACTTCTGTAGAATAATCAATATTAAACCCAAACATAGTATTGTTTATAGGTTCTGACCCAAAATTAATTTTAGCAGTTAATGGTCTTTCGTTTACATTTAATACAGTTGCACCAACAATTAACTCATCAGAAAATTTATGTTCTACATCAACACCCATAAAGGTTTTTCTTTGTTGATTAAATACAGCATTATTTTCTGTAGATACATTTATAGGTGTATCAGAAGCTTGTAATCCTGGATCTAGAATTTGTACTTTACCCAAAGAATAATCAACCACATAATCTATACCTTCTACTAATTGTCTTCCATTAGCAGTTACTGTTACAGAACCTCTAGGCACATTAAATGCACCAATTGATATACCTCCTGAACTTTCTGATTTAAAGTAACCTTTTAAATAATACTTGTCTTTGGTTTGAAAGTTGTTTTTAATGTTTGTTTTGGTGTTTAAATATAACTCTTTAAAAAGGTATTCACTGTCTACAGTTTCATCTAAACCAATATCACTAGAATTACTTGTATCTAAAACCAAATCATTACCAAAAGGTTCAGGTTCTGGAAAAATAACATAACCGTTTTCAGAGATTACTGTTATACCTTCTAGGTAATCAAAATAACCATCTGCAGTTCTATATTGACTTTGATCTAATTGATCTAATTGAAAAACTTGAATTAATGGTAGATTAGCTATGTTAGCCGTATTTGCATTTTGTAAAACATTGGATGCTATACCTGTATCATCATCTCTATATTGAATCTCGAAACGAAAACCATCTTGTTCTAAAGGATATGCACCTAAAGCATAAACGTTTTTCATCATTAAACGCCAAGTAGGAAAAGACTCTGTTTCTCCTGTAGTTGTATTTTCACGATTGGTTTTTAAAATTTCTGAGCGTAATAATTTAACAGCTAAATTATCTGGAGATTGTATACCATCATTAGAAAATTCACCAACTTTAAACGATTTTTCAGTAGTTCCGTTTACAGAACCAGCAACAGTATATTCGTAAGCAACTGCTAAAACTTCACCATCATTTAATCTTCTATTTAAAGAGATATAACCTAATTGAGAATTTAAAGTGTACTCGCTAGTACTTAATTTTCTAGCATTTTCTAGCATTGAATAATCTGTACCTGAAGTCATGTTAAAGTTACTACTTAAGGTGTTTTCTACATCAGAAACATCTCTAATACCTGCTAAAACAGCATCAGTATAAATATTATTGGCATTATTTTGAGGTAAATATAATTGTTGACCACTTGCATTAATACTAATAGGGCTAGTAGAGTTTGTAACATTACCAGAATCTGCTACCAAATTACTATAAAAATCATTATTTGCATTTGGGTTGTCTGTTTCACCAAGATCTGCAAGAGCAACAATACTTCTAAAATCTTCTGTTGTAGCAGTTCTATTAGTAATCCAAACTTCTATTCTTGTAATATTAACTTGGCTACTAATTAATGGATATTGTTTAAGAGAATTGGCATAATTATCAATAAAAAATTGCGATAAGAAAAAGTGTCTGTCATTATCATAATCTGTGGCCAATAATTCAAATTCTTCTATAGAAGCACCAGCTTCTGAAACAACAGTTTTACTTTCTGAGTTTTGTTGAGAAAAAACTGCAGTAACACTTGTTTTACCAAATTGTAATTGTGCTTTTACACCAAATAGACTTTGTGCTCCATTTATTAAAGAGTTTTTAATTGGCATTGCAATGTTACCAGCTTCAATACCCTGAATTATATCATCTTCAGTAGGTGAATAATCAATTTTTACTAAGTTCTGAAAATCGAAAGTAGATTGTGTGTCATAATTTGCAGTAAACTCTAAACGTTCACCAACTTTTGCACGAATACTTGCATTTATTTGTTGATCAAAATCGAAAGTAAAACTACTTCTGTTTTCTTCGGATATTTGTGGGTTTTCTGTATTTTGATAAATAGCACCTAGTTTTAAATTCAGATTACCAGTTGGTGTTACTTTTACAGTGTTACCACCAAAAATAGATTCGAAAAACTTAGAATTCACATAATATTCTGGTAGTAAATCTTTTTGTGCAGCTGCAGCACCTTTTTTCTTACTATTGGTAGCACTTACTTTGTCTTTAAAGTACTGCAACATATCTCTTTTTAAACGATATTGTGCGTATTCTCTTTGTGTTAAAAAAATAGGAGTTTTGGTATAATAATCACCAATTTTCTCAATAATTACGTATTTATTTAATGCTTTATCAAAAATGACTTCCTTTTCTGCTAAATCATCTAAGAAAAGACCTCCTTTTTGGGTGTTGTTAAAATCGTATCTAAGGTTTAAAGTGTCTTTTTTTACTTCTGATGAATCTTTACTTTGTGTAGTTTGTGCGTATACTGATAAATTTACCGAAAAAGTAAAAAGAACTATTGCAATTATTTTTTTTAATAATTTAACCAATTGACTATAAGTTTTTTAAAGCTAGTTTTATGATTTTTTCTACTGATGCATCAGGGTTTTCTTTTAAAACAGCGTTTACAACTTTATCAGATTGTTTTTTATGAAAACCTAAAACTTCTAAAGCAGATAACGCTTCATCTTTGTTCGTATTGCTTGTGTTAACAGAAACTTCATCAATATCAAACGTTTTTAAAATTTTATCTTTTAAGTCTACAATAACTCTTTGTGCTGTTTTTGCACCAATACCTTTTACAGATTGTATTAGAGCTACATTTTCTGATGCAATTGCATTTTGTATTTCTTCGGATGTCATAGAAGAACACATTGTTCTTGCAATACTTGGGCCAACACCAGAAACTGAAATTAATAGTTTAAAAACTTCTCTCTCAGTTTTGTTGATGAATCCGAAAAGCGTGTGAGCATCTTCTCTAATAGATAAATGCGTGTATAAAACCACATTTTCATCTGCAGGTAAACTAGAAAAAGTATTTAAAGAAATATGTAATAAATACCCAACTCCATTACAATCTACAACAACTTCTGTTGGGTTTTTTTCTACTAATCTTCCTCTTACTTGTGTAATCATAGTTTTTTTCTTGGCTCTAAAGTACTATTTTTTATTCTTTTCTCTCTGCTGTGCATCAACACAAGCTAAAGCAGCCATATTTACCATTTCATCTACACTAGAACCTAGTTGTAAAATGTGTACTGCTTTATTTAAACCTAAGATTACTGGTCCAATAGATTCAGCACCTTCTACTTGTTTTAATAATTTATATGTTATGTTCGCAGACTCTAAATTAGGAAAAATTAAAATATTAACTTTTTTACCATTTAATTTAGAAAAAGGAAACTCTTTGGCTAACATTTCTGGGTTTAATGCAAAATCCGCCTGGATTTCTCCATCTACAACAGCGTTTGGGAAATGACGATGAATATATGAAACAGCTTCTCTAATTTTTTTAGATGTTTCTGTGTTCGAAGATCCAAAGTTAGAGAAAGACAACATTGCAACATTAGGTTTCATACCAAACATCTTTGCTAGATTAGATGTCATTTGCGATATTTTTACCAAATCTTTAGCACTTGGATTAATATTTATGGTAGTATCTGCCAAAAAGATTGGGCCTTGCTTAGTTAACATTAAGTTACATGCAGCTACTTTAGAGATACCTTTATCTTTTTCAATGAGTTCTAAAATTGGCTTAACAACAGTTGGGTAAGGTCTAGAATAACCAGTAATTAAGGCATCTGCTTCGTTTTCATTAACCATCATTGCTGCAAAATAATTACGCTCTCGCATTAATTTTTTTGCTTCATTTAATGTTCTTCCTTTACGTTGTCTTGTTTTCCAGTAAGCTTCTGCAAAACGATTTATTCTTTCTTTTTCTTGGTCTGTTTTTGGGTCTAAGATTGGCACATCACCAGTAAAACCAATTTCTTCTTTTAAAGCAAGAATTACATCTTTTCTACCTAATAAAATAGGGTCTCCTAATTTTTCTTCATGTACTCTTTGTGCAGCTTTAAGAACATCTAAATGGTCTGCTTCTGCAAACACAATACGTTTACGATTGCTTTTTGCTCTATTGTGTATTAAACGTATTTCTTTACTACCAGAACCAGAACGTTCCATTAATTCTTCTCTGTATCTATCCCAATCTGTAATAGGTTCTAAAGCAACTCCAGAATCCATAGCAGCTTTTGCAATTGCTGGTGGAATTTCGTAAATTAATCTAGGGTCAAAAGGTTTAGGTATAATATATTCTTCACCAAAAGCTAAACTAACTTCATCGTAAACAATATTTACTTGTTCAGGAACTGTTTTTTTAGCCAAATCAGCTAATGCATGTACAGCAGCCATTTTCATTTCTTCATTAATTTTAGTTGCTCTAACATCTAAAGCGCCTCTAAAAATAAATGGAAAACCAAGTACATTATTTACTTGGTTAGGATGGTCTGATCTACCAGTTGCCATAATAATATCATCTCTAGTAGCAATTGCTAATTCGTACTCAATTTCTGGAGTAGGGTTTGCCATTGCAAAAACAATTGGCTTTTTTGCCATAGATAAAAGCATTTCTGGTGTCACAACATTCCCCATAGATAAACCAATAAAAACATCTGCATTTTGCATAGCTTCCTCTAAAGTATTTAAATCTTGTGAGGTTGCAAATTCTGCTTTTTGTGATGTTAAATTGTCTCTATCTTGCCTGATAACACCTTTGCTATCGCACATGATAATGTTTTCTCTTTTTGCACCAAGTTTTAGGTACAAACGAGTACAAGAAATTGCAGCAGCTCCAGCACCATTTACTACCATTTTAATTTTAGAAATATCTTTTTTTGTTATTTCTATGGCATTTTTTAGTGCAGCAGCAGAGATAATTGCAGTTCCATGTTGGTCATCATGCATTACAGGAATGTCTAATTCCTCTTTTAATCTTCTTTCTATCTCAAAAGCTTCTGGGGCTTTTATATCTTCTAAATTAATTCCACCAAAAGTTGGTGCAATTGCTTTTACAGTTTCTACAAATTTATCTACATCAGTAGCGTCTACTTCAATATCAAAAACATCAATATCTGCAAAGATTTTAAACAGTAAACCTTTACCTTCCATTACAGGTTTAGAAGCTTCAGGGCCAATATTACCTAGACCTAAAACTGCAGTTCCGTTAGAAATTACAGCAACTAAATTCCCTTTAGAAGTATATTTATATACGTTGTTTTTATCTTTTTCAATTTCTAAACAAGGTTCTGCAACACCAGGCGAATATGCTAATGTTAAATCGTGTTGAGTTGCATATTTTTTAGTAGGTACCACTGCTATTTTACCTGGTTTTGGTTTTGCGTGGTACAGTAAAGCTTCGTGTCGTTTTCTAGAATCGCTCATGAATTTTTTATATTTCTAAGTAGTTCACAAATATAGGCTTTTCATATAAAGAGCAAACTATTTTTAACTTTTTAGAAGATCTAATTTTGTTGTAAATTATTCCATTTGATACGTAACTAAACATCAAATTTTATCAATTTAAAAGTACAGGCAACTTTTGGTATTGTTATTGTGTCTTATTTTTAAGAAATTATTGTAAGTTGTTTAACAAATTTTAAAGATTTGCTTAGGCAAGAAACTTTAAGTTTGTGAAAATCAACCAAAACTAAACTATGAAAAAAACATTACTACCATTTCTGTTATTGATTTCATTAATAGCAGTAGCTCAAGTAAAAGGGAAAATTACAGATGCTAAAAACGAACCACTTTCTTTTGTTAGTATTTATTTAGATAAAACTACAAAAGGTACAACTTCTAATGATAATGGAGATTATTTTTTAGAAACCAATAAGTTAGGGAAACAAGTTGTCGTTTTTCAGTTTTTAGGATATAAAACATTAAAAAAAGAGGTAAATATTACTTCTTTTCCTTTTGAGTTAAATGTAAAACTCGAACAAGAAAATATTCAATTAGATGAAATTTCTATCTCTACCAAAGAAAATCCTGCAGATAGAATTATTAGAAATGTAATAGCTAATAAAGATAAAAATACAGATAAATATGCAAATTATACTGCTAAATTTTATTCTAGAGGATTAACCAGAATTAAAGATTTACCTAAGAAGTTTCTTGGCCAAGAAATGGGAGATTTAGGTGGAGGATTAGACTCTACAAGAAGTGGAATTGTTTATTTATCAGAAACTTTTTCTAATATATCATTTCAGAAAAAACCAAAGAAGTTTAAAGAAATAATAACGGCTTCTAAGGTTTCTGGAGAGGATAATGGAGTAAGTTTTAATAGGGCAGAAGAATCTGATATTAATTTATATGATAATAGTATAGAGATTTTTAACAATTTAATTTCGCCTATTTCTACGAATGCTTTTAGTTATTATCGTTATAAATTAGAAGGTACTTTTTACGATAAAAATGGTAAACTCATCAACAAAATAAAATTAATACCAAAACGTAAAAATGATCGTGTTTTTCAAGGTTCTATTTATGTTGTAGAAGATGATTGGGCTTTGTATGGTTCAGATTTAACAACTACAGGAGTTCAAGTAAATTTGCCTTTTGTAAATTCTTTAGGTGTAAAACAAAGCTATAATTATTCTGATAAAGTTGATGCTTGGGTTCTAGTAACGCAGACTATAGCTTTTGATATTAAGTTTTTAGGGTTTAAACCCCAAGGAAAATTTTCTTATGTGTATTCTGATTATAATTTTAATCCTAGTTTTAATGAGAATACATTTACAAACGAAGTTTTGTCATTTAAAGAAAATGCCACAAAAAAAGATTCTGTTTTTTGGAACACTTTAAGACCTGTGCCTTTGACCAAAGAAGAGTCTCAAGATTATGCTTTAAAAGATAGTATAAAAGTAGTTCGTAAATCAGAGAAGTTTTTAGATTCCTTAGATAATAGATCTAATAAATTCAAATTATTATCTCCAATAACTGGTTATAGTTATAGAGATACTTACGAAAAATGGTCTTTGTCTTTTAGTGGTTTAATAGATGATTTTGGTTTTAACACTGTTCAGGGGTTTAAGACTTCTTTAGGAGCAAGTTATTATAAAAGGTTAAATGATGAAGGAAAATGGTGGAGTGTAGGTTTTGATGTAGATTATGGTTTTTCTGATAAAAGAGCTAGACCTACTTTTTATTTTAGTAAAAAATGGAATAATTTTTCTAGACCTAGAATGTACATTACAGGAGGTGTTACAACAGCTCAATTTAATAGAAGAAATGCAGTTAAACCATTAGATAATTTTGTATTATCTTTATTTAGAAGACAAAATGTACTTAAGATTTATGAAAAGGAATTTGCAAGAATTGGTTTTTCCGAAGAAATTAAAAACGGTGTATTTTTCTCGTCTTCTTTAGAATATGCGAATAGAAAACCACTTTTTAATACTACCAATTATTCGTTTGTATCCGAAGAAAAATACCAACCTTATACTTCTAATAATCCTTTAGAACCAGATAATTTTACAAGTTCTGTTTTTACAGCACATAAAATTGCAACATTAAATATGGGGTTAAGATTTGTATTTGGTCAAAAATATTTAACCTATCCAGATAGTAAGTTTAATATTGGAAATGAAAAATATCCTACACTAAGTTTAAATTATAGAAAAACATTTGCAGCTGATAATGCTGAGTTTAATTCAGATGTTTTAATTGCTACTTTAAGACAAGATGTAAATACAGGTAATTATGGTGAGTTGTTTTATAAAATTAGAGCAGGTGCTTTCTTAAAAAAGAAGGATATACCGTTTATGGATAATTTACAAGTTGTAGGGAATGAAATGTTTTTTGTAACGGATGTTAACAGAAAAAATAATTTTGGTTTGTTAGATTATTATCAATATTACACAAATGATAAATATGCAGAAGCGCATATAGAGCATAATTTTAAAGGCGCTATTTTAGGTAGAATTCCGTTGATAAATAAATTGAACTTTCATTTAATAGGTAGTGCAAAAACAATGTTTATGTCTGATGCTAAACCTTACTCAGAATATGCTGTTGGATTAGATAATATTGGTTTTGGTAAATGGCGTTTGTTACGAGTTGATTATGTGAGATCTGTAAATGGTGGTAATCGAAAAAGTGGATGGTTGTTTGGTTTAAATATGTCTTTCTAATCATTTATCTTTGTTGATTATGAAAATAAAAACACTTTTTTTCGGAATTACATCAGATTTGGTGAGTGCATCAGAATTACAAATTGAGGTTGATGAAAATTCATCCGTAGAAAATTTTAAATCTGTTTTAAAAGATGAGTTCTCTGCTTTAAAAAATATCAATTCTTATGCAATTGCTGTAAATGAAGAATATGCAGAAAATGAAACTCTTTTAAAAGTAGGTGATGTTGTTGCTGTAATTCCGCCAGTAAGTGGAGGTTAAAATCTTGTAATAGATTTTTTATCTTAAATACTTTTTATCAACATAAAAAGTACCAAAAGGGATAACTGAGCAAAGTAAAACAATACCTAACGTTTTGCTGTTCCAGTTCATTTCTTTTTTAATTACAATAGCTAAAACTATATAAAGCATAAAAAGTAATCCATGAGGCATGCCTAACATTTTTACATAACTATCATCACCTTGAAGATATTTAATAGGTGTTGCAATAAATAATAAAAGCAGGTAAGATATTCCTTCTAAAAAACTAACAATTCTAAATATACTTTTCATTTTGATGTTCTAAAAATAATAAAGTACAAAGATACATTATGAATGATTACTTTTGTTAAACTATGCAGAGAACTTCGATAAAAATTACATCAGAAAAATTAGATTTACAAGAATGTTACCATTTTGTAGAAGATGATTCTTGTGGAGGAATATCAGCATTTGTAGGCACTGTAAGAAATGATACACAAGGCAAAGAAGTAAAACAGCTCGATTTTTCTACTTACAAACCAATGGCGATTAAAGAAATGCAAAAAATTGCAGATTTAGCTTTAGAGAAATTCGAAATCAAAAAAATAGCCATTCATCATGCAGAAGGCATGTTGCAAATTGGTGCAATTCCTGTTATTATTACAGTTTCATCAAAACATAGAAAAGCTGCATTTTTAGCTTGTGAGTTTGCAATAGATACTTTAAAAGAAACTGTACCTATTTGGAAAAAAGAATATTTTTCTGATGGAGAAGTTTGGGTAAATGCACATCCTTAGTATTCAGTATTCAGTATT
>NZ_JAHKQL010000004.1:93182-207839 GCF_018861005.1 Polaribacter vadi | reverse complement strand
TTCAGTATTCAGTATTCAGTGTTCAGTGTTTTGGTGTGGTAAAAAGAGTTGTTTTTTTCTTTGATTTTCGACTTTAAATTTATTTTGCTACTGCTAACTGCTAACTGCTACCCCTTAACAGTTCTCCTGCTTTGCAACCATAAATAAAATTGTAATCCAAATAAAATGGCGCCTGCTAATAAATGTGTAGCTTGTGTGCCTAAAGGGAATTCAGCATAATACATTAAAATACCAGTTAAGGTTTCTAAGAATAGTAAAAAGATAATCCAATTAACTAATTTATAGCCTAACTTTTTTATTTGATTGATGTAAAACATCCCAAAGTTTACTAGCAAAATAGCAATAGTAAAAGATCTATGAAAGTAAAATTTAAAACTAGGTTCCATTAAACTGTAGTTCTTGTTCTCGAAACCAAAAAGTTTTACTTGCTCATCAATAAACTGCCTAACTTGTGTGCCCATTGCAATTTGTATCAAAGAGAAAATTACAGAAACAATTAATAGTTTATTAAAAGTTGAGTTGTAATTATAAGTTTTTTTGTCAGAAAGAATAAATTTTAACTTTAGTAAAATGGCAATGATAATTAAGCCAATTACCATGTGAATTGTAATAATTGCGGGAGTTAAATTAGTGTCTACCACTGTTTTTCCTAACCAAGCTTCAAAAAGCATTAAAAAGAAAGCTGCAAAAGATAAGTAAGTAATTGTTTTGTTTTCTTTCCAGAATTTGGTGGCTCCATAAATTAAAAATAGAAATACAAAACCAGCTAAAACAGAAGTTAATCTATTAATGTATTCTGTCCAAGAGTGATATTTATTAAACTTATTATAATCGTGTTTGGTGTATTTAGCCCAATTATTCGCGTTAAATTCAGAAGATGTTTTTAAATCATTTTCAGCAACAAATAAAACCTCATCTTTAATAATGATAAAACCTTTTTTAAATTCAGTATTTGGTTTCCAAGTAATTTGTTCTTCAGAAGTTGGTGGTATGTAATAGCCAAAACATTTAGGCCAATCAGGGCAACCCATTCCAGAGCCTGTCATTCTAACTACAGAACCAGCTAAAAAAATAAGATAAAGAGATATTATAGAAATTTGAACAATTTTAGGAAATCTTGTTTTCATCAAAAAAAAATGTTTTTGCAAAAATACGGCAAAAAAAAGTCGCTTAAAATAAATTAAGCGACTTGTGTCTTATGTAAAAAAATTCTAAATAATATAATTAGATAACTCTAACGTCTACTGCGTTTAAACCTTTTCTACCTTCTTTCAGGTCAAATTCTACTGCATCACCTTCTCTAATTTCGTCAATTAATCCTGATACGTGTACAAAATACTCTGTTTTTGAACCGTCTTCAATTACAAATCCAAATCCTTTAGATTCGTTGAAGAATTTTACTGTTCCGTTTTTCACTTTGATATATAATAAATGTTAATAATACCACAAATATAAGATTATATGTAGTAAGTTTTACAATTCTTTGCTTTAAATAATTATCAATAAGATTATTTAGAATATATTTTTATTTTGATGATTCTTTTTTGATGTAAAAAGTTCAAATAAAAAATCATTTTAAGAATGTCAGCAATAGTAGGCTTTAGAAAGCTTTTAGTATTTTAAGTAGCTGTAAATCAGTGTTTAATATTTTTAAAAAAATCACATAAAATATGTTAAAAGTTTCTTTTTGTTAAAAACTTCAAGGGTTTTGTGAATAAGTAGGGCTTTCTTTTTTTAGTAAAAAATCCAATCTTTGTAGAGGTCGTTCTTAACGATTAAATAACATTCATAAACACTCAAATTTTTCACAATAATGTCTAAACAAGAGCCAATTTTACAACCAAATAACAATCGATTTGTTATTTTTCCTATTCAACATAACGATTTATGGGAATGGTATAAAAAACAACAAGCTTGTTTTTGGACAGCTGAAGAAATCGATCTACATTCAGATATTGTAGATTGGACTACCAAGTTAACTGATGATGAGCGTTATTTTATTAAACACATCTTAGCATTTTTTGCAGCATCAGATGGAATTGTAAATGAAAATTTAGCAGAAAACTTTGTAAATGAAGTGCAATATTCTGAAGCTAAGTTTTTCTACGGATTTCAAATAATGATGGAAAATATACACTCAGAAACCTATTCTTTATTAATTGATACTTATGTAAAAGACGAAGTAGAAAAAGATCAATTATTTAGAGCTATCGAAGTTTTTCCTGCCATAAAGAAAAAAGCAGATTGGGCTTTAAAATGGATCGAATCAGATTCTTTTGCAGAGCGTTTAATTGCGTTTGCAGCAGTAGAAGGTATTTTCTTTTCAGGTGCATTTTGTTCAATTTTTTGGTTAAAGAAAAGAGGTTTATTGCCAGGTTTAACGTTTTCTAACGAGTTAATTTCTAGAGATGAAGGTATGCATTGTGATTTTGCAGTGCATTTACATAATAACCATATGGTTAACAGAGTAGCACCAGAACGTATAAAAGAAATTATTGTAGATGCTTTAAATATTGAAAGAGAATTTGTGACAGAGTCATTACCAGTAAGTTTAATAGGTATGAATGCGCGTTTAATGACACAGTACTTAGAATTTGTAACAGATAGATTGTTGTTAGAATTCGGATGTGAAAAAGTGTATGATGCTACAAATCCTTTCGATTTTATGGAAATGATTTCTTTAGAAGGAAAAACAAATTTCTTCGAAAAAAGAGTGTCAGAATATCAAAAAGCTGGTGTAAAATCTGGTGGAACTGGAAGTATCAGTTTCGATTCAGATTTTTAAGATTTAAAGAATCTTTTCTATCAGTAAATAATAAATACTTAAATAAGTATATCATAAAAAAGAGCCTTCCAAAATTTGGAGTTTTTGTTGGCTGTAATAACTAGTGAATAATCGTAAATAATTAAATCGTAAATCTAAATTATGTTTGTATTAAAAAGAGATGGCAAGAGAGAGCCAGTTATGTTTGACAAGATCACAGCTAGAGTTAAAAAGATGTGTTATGGCTTAAACAAAATTGTTGACCCAGTAAAAGTAGCAATGCGTGTTATAGAAGGTCTTTATGATGGAGTAACAACTTCAGAATTAGATAACTTAGCTGCAGAAACTGCTGCAACAATGACAACTGCTCACCCAGATTATGCAAGATTAGCTGCAAGAATTGCTGTTTCTAACTTACATAAAAATACAAAGAAATCTTTTTCTGATACTATGGATGATTTATATTTCTATGTAAATCCACGTACAGAAAAAAAAGCACCTTTATTGGCAGATGATGTCTATAAAATTATTCAAGACAATAAAGAAAAATTAGATTCTACGATTATCTACAACAGAGATTTTAATTACGATTATTTTGGTTTTAAAACATTAGAGCGTTCTTACTTATTAAAGTTAAATGGCCAGATTGCAGAACGTCCACAACATATGTTAATGCGTGTTTCTATAGGTATTCATAAAAATGATATTGATGAAGCAATTGCTACTTACGAGTTAATGAGTAAAAAATATTTTACACACGCAACACCAACTCTTTTTAATTCTGGTACTCCAAAACCACAAATGTCTTCTTGTTTTTTATTACAAATGCAAGATGATAGTATAGAAGGTATTTACGATACATTAAAACAAACCGCTAAAATCTCTCAATCTGCAGGTGGTATAGGTTTGTCTCTACATAATATTAGAGCTACAGGTAGTTATATTGCTGGTACAAATGGTACATCTAATGGTATTGTACCAATGTTACGTGTTTTTAACGATACTGCACGTTACGTAGATCAAGGAGGAGGAAAACGAAAAGGATCTTTTGCAATGTATTTAGAACCTTGGCATGCAGATATTTTCGATTTTTTAGATTTAAAGAAAAACCATGGTAAAGAAGAAATGCGTGCAAGAGATTTATTCTATGCCATGTGGATTTCAGATTTATTTATGGAGCGTGTTCAAAATGATGCTGAATGGACTTTAATGTGTCCTCATGAATGTCCGCATTTATTTGATACTTATGGCGAAGAATTTGAACGTTTGTACACAAGTTACGAGGCTGCAGGTAAAGGAAGAAAAACCATTAAAGCTCGTGAATTATGGGAGAAAATCTTAGAATCTCAAATTGAGACAGGTACACCATATATGTTGTATAAAGATGCAGCAAACAGAAAATCTAATCAGAAAAATTTAGGTACAATTCGTTCGTCAAACTTATGTACAGAAATTATGGAGTACACTGCAAAAGATGAAGTTGCTGTATGTAACTTGGCTTCTATTGCATTGCCAATGTTTGTTTCTGAAAGAGAAAATGGAGAAAAATACTTTAATCATAAAAAATTATTCGATGTAACTAAGAAAGTAACTCGTAATTTAGATACTGTTATTGATGCAAACTTTTATCCTGTAAAAGAAGCAGAAAACTCTAACTTTAGACACAGACCAGTAGGTTTAGGTATACAAGGTTTAGCAGATACATTTATCAATTTACGTTTGCCTTTTACAAGTGAAGAAGCAAAAAAACTGAATCAAGATATTTTTGAAACAATGTATTTTGCAGCTGTAACATCATCTATGGAAATTGCAAAAGCAAAAGAACCATATTCTACATTTAAAGGATCTCCAATGTCAGAAGGAGAATTCCAGTATAATATGTGGGGAGTTAAAGATGATGAATTAAGTGGAAATTGGGATTGGGATAAATTACGTAAAAACGTAATGAAACATGGAGTTAGAAACTCATTGTTAGTTGCACCAATGCCAACAGCATCTACATCTCAAATATTAGGAAACAATGAAGCTTTTGAGCCTTATACTTCTAATATTTATACAAGAAGAGTTTTATCTGGTGAGTTTATTGTAGTAAACAAACATTTACTAGAAGATTTAGTAGAATTAGGTTTGTGGGATAATGATATGAAAGAAAGCATTATGCGTGCAAATGGTTCTATACAGCATATAGAAGAAATTCCTGCAGAATTAAGAGAATTGTACAAAACTGTTTGGGAAATGAGTATGAAAGATATTATTGATATGGCACGTCATAGAGGTTATTTCATTGATCAATCTCAGTCTTTAAACTTGTTTATGAAAGATCCAGATTATGGTAAATTAACATCAATGCATTTCTATGCTTGGAAATCTGGCTTAAAAACAGGAATGTATTATTTAAGAACAAAATCTGCAGTAAATGCAATTCAGTTTACAGTTTCTAAAGAAAAGAAAAAAGAAGAAATAGAAAAGCCAATGAGTGCTGCAGAATTTAAAGCAATGGTAGACGCTTCTAGAAATGCAGAGCCAGATGATTGCGAAATGTGTGGTTCTTAAATAAAAGGTTATTACATTGAGCTTTATGCAGAATTTTAATATTATAGATTGACAAAAAGAGAAGTAGAAATACTTCTCTTTTTTTGTATTTTCGAAAAATGAAAAAAATAATATATTTATTTGTTTTTTTGTCTTTTTATTCTTGTAAAAAAAATGATATAAAACAAAACGATATCATCATCGAAAAAGAAAATAGTATTAATTTAAATCAAATAAATTTTGATAACTATTTGTTTAATACTCTTAACAATCAGCAAGAAAAAATTGAATTAGAAAAAGGCAAAAAATATATTTTAGATTTTTGGTATTTAGAATGTCCTCCTTGTGTAAAACAACATCAGGAAATTAAAGAGCATCAAAATTTACTTGCTAAAAATAACATAGAAGTTATTGGTGTTTCTATTGATAGGAACCTTGAAAATTGGATAAGTTATATCAATAAACATCAATATAATTGGAAAAATTATAATCAATATTCTCAAGAAAATGAAATTAAAACGGATTATAAAATCAAACTTTTTCCAACTTATTTATATATAAATGATGAAGGAGTAATCTTAAAGAAGTTAAATTCTTTTCAAGAATTAATTACTTCATTAGAATTAGTAAGTGAAAATAAATAAAATAAAATGTTGAACTCAAATTATGAGTTTTGCATTAGTAAATTAAGAAATAAATGAATTGGGAACAACTCCTTTCTTTAAAACGTTTTGGTGATACACAAAAACGACCAAGAATAGCACAAGATGAAACACGCTTAGGGTTTGATGTAGATTTTGATAGAATCATATTTTCATCAGCATTTAGAAGTTTACAAGATAAAACACAGGTAATACCATTATCAGAAACCGATTTTGTACACACACGTTTAACACATAGTTTAGAAGTTTCTGTTGTTGGTAGAACTTTGGGTAGAAGAGTAGGTAAAGTGTTGTTAGAACGTCATCCAAATTTGGTGAATTTAGGTTATACTTTTAATGATTTTGGAGCCATTGTTGCTGCAGCATCTGTAACTCATGATATTGGAAATCCACCTTTTGGGCATTCAGGAGAAAAAGCTATTGGCGAGTATTTTAAAACAGGAAATGGTGCTAAATACAAAGACCAATTATCAGCAAAGGAGTATCAAGATTTAATAGATTTTGAGGGTAATGCAAACGGATTTAAAATTCTTACAGAATCTAGAGAAGGTATTTCTGGTGGTTTACGTTTAAGTTATGCAACATTGGGCGCGTTTTTAAAATATCCAAAAGAAAGTTTACCTAAAAAACCAACAAGTCATATAGTTGATAAAAAGTATGGTTTTTTTCAATCAGAAAAAAATGAGTTTTTAGATGTGGTGCAAGAATTAGGAATGAAACCTAAATCGTTAGAAAATAACTCTTTTTACAGACATCCTTTAGCATATTTAGTAGAAGCCGCAGACGATATTTGTTACACTATTATCGATTTTGAAGATGGTATAAACCTTGGTTTAATTGATGAAGATTATGCTTTAGAGTATATGATTAAGCTAGTAAAAGATACTATTGACAGTAAAAAATACCATTCTTTACAATACAAAAAAGATAGGGTAAGTTATTTAAGAGCATTAGCAATTGGTGTTTTAATTAATGAAGCTGTAGCCATATTTTTAGCAAATGAAGAAGCTATTTTAAGCGGGTCTTTTGAAAAATCTTTACTTGATAAATGCAAATACGAAGCACAAATAAACGATATTATTAAAATTAGTATCGATAAAATTTATAAAAGCAATGAGGTTGTAGAAAAAGAAGTTGCAGGTTATAAAATAATTGCAGATTTATTAAATGTTTTTGTTTATGCCTTAAATAATAAGTTTGATGGTAATCAATCTAATTTTGACAAATTGGTACTTAATTTAATGCCTAAAGAATATCAATTAGAAAGTGAGTGTTTATATGATAGAATAATGCAGGTTTGTAGCTATGTTTCTAGAATGTCAGACAGTTATGCAATTAGAATGCACAAAAAATTAACAGGTAATATTATTTAATTATTATAGTTTATTAACGAAACGTTAAAATTTAACATAATTATTAATCAATTATAGTTAAATTAGTGGTTCTATATTTAAAATTTTAACACTTATGAGAAAAAAAGTACTTGGTTTACTAGCTTTAGTTTTGGTTGCTTTTGTTGGTATAGTTTTATTATCTGATAAAAATGAAGCTAATAATGAAGTAGCATCTTTAAAAAAGATAAAAAAGAAAAAGAAAACCATAGAAGAGAAAATGCTTTATGCAAAAGAAAGAGAATTGTATGAGTTAGGGTTTCAAATCAATCCAACAACTGGTAAAATTCCTTTAGAAGAGAAAGAGCAAGAATACAATACCGCCTATAAATTATTAAATACAAAATCTAAAAGTAGTGTTGCAAGTAGAAGTTTTATCTCTAGAGGGCCTTCTAATTTAGGAGGAAGAACAAGAGCTTTAAGAATAGATGTTTCAGACCCTACAGGAAATACAATTATCGCTGGTGGTGTAAGTAGTGGTGTTTTTAGAACTACTGATGGTGGTGCAAACTGGACCAAAGTATCTAATAATGATGAAATACATAATGTTACAGCAATTGCGCAAGATACAAGAGTAGATTCTCAAAATATATGGTATTATGCAACAGGAGAATGGTCTGGAAATAGTGCGTCATTGGGTTCTGCATATAGAGGTCAAGGTGTTTGGAAATCTATTGATAGTGGTCTTAATTGGTCTCAAATTGCTTTAACAAATTCAGTTCATGAAGCTTTTGATTCTTATTTCGATTATGTAAATGCTTTAGAAGTAAGTCCTATTAATGGAGAATTATTTATTGCAGCTACAGGTAAAATTTATAGATATGATGGTACAACTATGAATGTTGAACTAGAGATGGCAGATGATGCTACAGGTTGGACAGATGTTAAAATTGCAAGTAATGGTAGAGTTTTTGCAGCTATAGAAGGTACATCTAAAACAGCAGGTGTTACAACTTCTCCTACAGGAAATGGTTCTTGGACTCTTTTAGCAAGAAATGGTAATCCAACAGGTTGGTCTGCTGCAGGCAGAATAACTTTAGCTGTTGCACCTAGTAATAATGATGTTTTTTATGCATTATATAATAATGGAAAAACATCTGATGCTTCTTCAGATACTTATGAAATAGAAGCAGATTTATGGAAATACGATTTATCAACTTCTACTTGGACAAATTACTCAGATAAATTACCAGATGAATCTGGAGGGAACTCAGAAGGTAATGACCCTTTTGCTATTCAAGGAGGGTATGATTTAGTAGTGTCTGTTAAACCAGATAATGAGAATTTTGTTGTTGTTGGTGGTACAAATCCATATAAAATTGAAAATATTACTACAGATGTTATGTTTTCAAGAATTGGAGGTTATGTAAATAATTTAAGTTATGGTACATATAGTGTTGGTGGTACAAATCATCATCCAGATATACACCAATTAGTATTCGATCCTCAAGATCCAACAACTCTTTACAGTGGTACAGATGGTGGAATTCATAAAGCATTAGTTACGGTGCCAAGTGTAGCTTGGACAAGCTTAAATAATAACTATCAAACATATCAATATTATCATGTTGCTATGGATCCACAATCTGGGAAAGATATTGTTTTAGGTGGTGCACAAGATAATGGAACTACTGTTGGTGGTTTAGATTATGCTAGTTCAGCAATTACTGATAAATCAACAATGGTTAGTATGGCTGGTGGAGATGGAGTTGCTGTTGGAATAGGTAGAAATAGTAATGCACTTAGATATTATTTAGGTTTTCAAAACGGAACAATTTATCAAAGAAAAAATGGGTTTTTAGAAATAACTCCAGATGATTCTTCTAGTCAGTTTGTTACTTATTTTTATTTAGATCCAGATAATAATGAAACATTATATTATGCAGGTCAATCTAGTTTATTTGTAACCAATGATGCAGAAAATATAACTAGTGAAACTTGGACTAATTTAGGAACTTTACCAGGTACTAACGAGTTTATTAGAACTATAGCAACTACAAGAGGTACATATAATGCTGCAACAAGTCACATTTATATTGGTGGTCAAAGTGGTGGAATTTTTAGAGTGTCAGATCCTCAAAATGTAACATCTATTTCTACTTCAGCTGTAAATATAACTCCAGCTTCAGCAAGTAAGGCAAGTGGGTCAATTGTAAGTGATATTGCTATTCACCCTACAAATCCAGATATTGTATTAGCAGTTTATTCAAACTACGGAATTAATAATATATACCTAACAACAAACGCAACTGCTGCATCTCCAACTTGGGATTTAGTAGAAAGAAATTTAGATGTTCATTCAATAAGATCTGCAGCAATTACACAAGTAGGTTCAGAAATAACATACTTTGTAGGTACAGCAAAAGGATTATATAGTTCTACAGATCCAACAAGTATAGATTGGGCTATTGAAGGAGCTAACGATTTAGGTTTAGCTATTATTAGTTCATTAGTTTATCGTCCTTCAGATAATAAATTATTAATTGGTACTCATGGAAATGGTATGTACGAAACTACTATAGAAGAAACACTTTCTGTTAGTTCTTTTAATGATGATTTAAAATTATCAATATATCCTAACCCTGTTGCAACTAATGTTTTCTTAAAGAGTAGTTTAATAGATTCAAATGATGATGTTACCTATGAAATTTATAATTTAATTGGTAAATCTGTAAAAAAAGGACAACTTAAAGATGCTCAAATTAATGTAGAAAATTTAACTGTAGGTGCTTATATTTTGAATATAAAATCAAAAGATTTAAAGCAGTCTGTTAAATTTATTAAAGAATAAAAATATGATAAAGAAGTTCTACAGCTTTCTTTTAATGTTTATTTTCCTTTTTGGATGCGCTAGTGGTAATATGAAATTAGAAGATAAACCTTTAGTAGAAATTAAAGAAGCCTACTTTTCTAAATATTCATCAGGAATAAAAGGAGGTGGAGCTGGTTTTAATGTTCATATTTCTATAAGTGATAAATTAGAACAGGATAAAAAACTTTCAGGTGTTTATTTTAAAGAAAAATATGCCAATTTAAAGTTTAATGAGCCTAATATTTATACAGCTTTTATAAGAACAAAAAAGTCAGAAGAAACAAATTTAGATGCTATTAATAGTTCTATAAAAGATGAAAAAACTAAAGAGGTTTTAAAAGATGATTTTCCTTTTCAATTAAAATCAAATGAAGCAGTTTTGGTTTATATGATAAAAGAAAAAAAGAAATATTTTAAAGTTCTTTTAGAAAAAAAAGATATTGGTATACCACAATAATATATAAATTAAAAAGACGCAGAAATGCGTCTTTTTTTGTTTTATATCAATCTAGAAAACACTTCTGATAAAGTTCTTGAATCTAGTCCGTTTTTTAATAGTAATCTTTCTTTAGAACCTTGCTCAATAAAATCATCAGGTATACCTAAAATTTTAATTTTATTTTGATAATAATTTTCAGCAGCAAATTCTAAAATAGAAGAACCAAAACCACCTTTTAAAACTCCATCTTCAATAGTAACTATGGTTTGATGTTTTTTTAAAATGGTATGCAATAAATTTTCATCCAAAGGTTTTATGAAACGCAGATCATAATGAGCAATTAAAGAAATTGAGTTTTCATTATTTAATTTTTTTTCTGATAAAACAATGGCTTTAGAAACATTTTCTGTAATTGTACCAACACTCAAAATAGCAATAGTTTTACCATTTTTTAAACAAATACCTTTACCAATATCAATTCTTTGAAAAGGTTTTTGCCAATCAACAATATTACCTAAACCTCTAGGATAACGAATTGCAATCGGATTTTTTAAACCTAATTGAGCTGTATATAAAATATTACGCAATTCAATTTCGTTTCTTGGAGCAAAAATAATTAGATTTGGTATACATCTTAAATATGCCAAATCAAAAACACCATGATGTGTAGCACCATCTTCGCCAACTAAACCAGCTCTATCTAAACAAAAAATTACTGGTAAATTTTGCAAAGCCACATCATGAATAACTTGATCGTAAGCACGTTGTAAAAAAGTGGAATAAATATTACAAAAAGGCACTAAACCTTGTGTAGCCATTCCTGCAGCTAAAGTAACAGCATGTTGTTCTGCAATACCAACATCAAAAGTTCGGTTAGGAAACTTTTTTAACATTAAGTTTAAAGAACTACCAGTTAACATTGCTGGTGTAATTGCTACAATTTTATCATTTTTTTCTGCGAGTTCAACAATGGTTTTTCCAAATACATCTTGATACTTTGTATATAAACTAGCTTCTTTCTTTAAACGCTCTCCAGAAATTTTATCAAATTTACCAGGTGCATGATAGGTTATTTGATCTTCTTCAGCCTTTTGTAAACCTTTACCTTTGGTAGTTATAATGTGTAAAAATTTTGGACCTTTTACAGATTTTAATCGTTCTAATTCAGTTAATAGTTTTGGTAAATTATGACCATCAATAGGTCCAGAATAATTAAAATTTAATGCTTTTATAATATTATTTTGAGCTGCTAATTTTCTATCGGATTTTACCTTAGTTAAATACTCTTTTAAAGCACCAACAGCAGGATCAATTCCAATAGCATTATCATTTAAAATGATGAGTAAATTTGCTTTAGAAACTCCTGCATGATTCAACGCTTCAAAAGCCATTCCGCTTGCAATAGAAGCATCACCAATTACAGCAATATGTTGTTTTTCTTTTTCTCCTTTTAAGTTCGATGCAATTGCCATTCCTAAAGCAGCAGAAATAGAAGTAGAAGAATGGCCAACACCAAATGCATCAAATTTACTTTCTTTTCTTGACGGAAAACCAGAAATACCACCAAATTGTCTGTTGGTATGAAAAACGTCTTTTCTTCCAGTTAAAATTTTATGTCCATAGGCTTGATGACCAACATCCCAAACTAATAAATCATTAGGTGTATCAAACAAATAATGCAAAGCAATTGTTAATTCTACAACACCTAAACTTGCACCCAAATGGCCTTCTTTAGTTGATACAATATCAATAATAAATTCCCTTAAATTTTTAGCTAATTCAGGTAATTGATTAGGATTTAATTTTCTTAAATCAGAAGGATTTGATATGTTGTCCAACAAATTTTTTGACATTCTACAAAAATACAATAATCCTTTTTTGTAATATTGATTTTTATTTTCTTTAAATTATGATACAACCTTTTGATGATACTTATTTTATGAGAAAAGCCTATCAAGAAGCAGAAATTGCTTTTGATAAAGGCGAGGTTCCTGTTGGTGCTGTTATTGTTTTAAAGAATAAAATAATTGCAAGAGCACATAATTTAACAGAGACTTTAAATGATGTAACAGCACATGCAGAAATGCAAGCATTTACTGCAGCTGCAGATTTTTTAGGTGGTAAATATTTAAAAGATTGTATTTTGTATGTAACTTTAGAGCCTTGCCAAATGTGTGCAGGTGCAAGTTATTGGGCACAAATAAGTAAAATTGTCTATGGTGCTTCTGAACCTGAAAGAGGTTTTGTAAATTTAAAAACTACTATACATCCGAAGACAAAAGTTGTATCAGGAATTTTAGAAAACGAATGTTCTCAAATTTTAAAACGGTTCTTTATCGAAAAACGTAATCTAAATTAAAAGTAAACTGTTAAATATTTAACAAACTCTTCTTAAAAAATTTGTAGTGTAATTTGTTTTAATCAACTTTAGGGTTAATTCAAATTTAATCAAACATTACAAATGAAAAATTTCATCTTGTTTTTTGTGTTTTTATTGACTGTTTCAATAAGTTTTGCACAAGAAACTCCAAAACCCAATTACAGAGCTGCAGCTAAATATTCGCCTAAAAATTTAGCAAAAATGGTACATTCAACCAGTGTAAATCCTCATTGGTTAAAAAAAGGAAACCGTTTTTGGTATTCTTACAAAACATCAGAAGGTTCTAATTATTATTTAGTTGATTTAGACAGAAAAACTAAAAAAACACTTTTTGATAACATAAAAATGGCAAAATGGTTAACAGAAATTACCAAAGATCCTTACGATGCAAAACATTTGCCACGTTTCAGTTTTAAATTTAACGAAGCAGAAAATGCAATTCGTTTTTATGTAACTTCTACAGAAGAAGTAGAGGTTATAGAAGAAAAAAAAGAGGTTAAAAAAGATTCTACATCAACCAAAAAAGGTAAAAAAGCAAAGCCTAAAAAACCTAAAAAGGAAAAGAAAGTTTACTATTTAGAATACAAATTAGGTAGTAATAGTTTAACCATTTTAGATAATAAAAAGAAAGAAAAAGAACCTTGGAAACGTTGGGCAAATATTGCTCCAGATAGTTCTATCGTTTTGTACTCTAAAAATTACAATTTGTATTGGATGGATAAAGTAAACTTTAAAAAGTTTATTAAAGATGAAAAAGACAGTACTGTTGTAGAAAATCAATGGACAAAAGATGGTGAAAAAAACTATGGTTATGGTAGAGGTGGTAGAGGACGAGATAATGAAGATATAGAAAAAAATAAAGATAAAAGAAATGGAGTTGGAGGTATGTGGTCTCACGATTCTAAAAAGTTTGTTTTTCAAAAATCAGACTCTAGACATATTAAAGATTTATGGGTAATTAACTCTACAGGTAAAAAAAGACCAACGTTAGAAACGTACAAATATCACATGCCAGGAGAGCAAGAATATTATAAATCAGAATTATTAATTTTTGATATTCCTACAAAAACACATGTAAGAGTTCCTTTAGATACTATTAAACAACAAAGTATTTCTGTTTTTAGAGCGCCAAGAAAACAGTCTGAAAGAGATGACGATTTTAGACCTTCTTTACTTTTATCTAAAAAAGGGAAAGTATATTTTAGTGTAATATCTAGAGATCGTAAAAAATACGATATTAATGTTGCTGATATTAATACAGGAGAATATAAAACCTTAATCGAAGAGCGTTTTAATACCTATATAGAATCTAAACCTTTGGTTTTATTTAATAATGAAACAGAAATGTTACATTGGGCAGAACGTGATGGTTGGGCACATTTTTATTTGTATGATGCCAATGGTAATTTAAAAAACCAAGTTACAAATGGCGATTATCATGTGTCTAATTTTGAGGGTTTAAACGAAAAAACTAGAACTTTATATTTTTCTGCAAATGGAGTAAATAAAGAACAAGATCCTTATTATGCTCATACTTATAGTATCAATTTAAATGGTACAGGATTAAAGACTTTAAATCCTGGTAATTTTACTGCAAGAACAAGTATGTCTGATTCTAATCAATACTTTGTAAATAATTTTTCTAGAGTTAATACAGTTCCAAAATCGGAAGTTAGAGATGCTAACGGACGTAAAGTTATGGATTTAGAAACCGCAGATTTATCGCAATTATTTGCATCAGGATATAAATTTCCTGAGCCTTTTAAAGTAAAAGCAGATGATGGAATTACAGATATTTACGGAGTAATGTACAAACCTTTTGATATGGATTCTACCAAAGTTTATCCGTTGTTAGAATATGTGTATCCTGGCCCACAAACAGAAGCTGTTAACAAATCTTTTTCTTACAGAATGGATAGAGTTGATAGAATGGCGCAAGTTGGTTTTATTGTAATTACGTTAGGAAACAGAGGTGGACATCCAGATAGATCTAAATGGTATCATAATTATGGTTATGGTAATTTGCGTGATTATGGTTTGGCGGATAAAAAATATGTTGCGCAACAATTGGCAAATAAACATAAATTTATCGATATCGAAAAAGTAGGAATTTACGGTCATTCAGGAGGTGGATTTATGTCTACAGCTGCAATGTTAGTGTATCCAGATTTCTTTAAAGCAGCAGTTTCATCAGCAGGAAATCATGATAACAATGTGTACAATTCTTGGTGGAGTGAAACGCATCATGGTGTAAAAGAAGAAATTGACGAGAAAGGGAAAAGTTCTTATAAATATAAAATTGATGTAAATCAGTCTTTGGCAAAAAACCTAAAAGGCCATTTAATGTTGATTCATGGAGATATGGATAATAACGTAAATCCTGCAGGAACCATAAGAATGGCAAACGAATTAATTAAAGCAAATAAACGTTTTAAATATATGATTATGCCAGGACAAAGACATGGTTTTGGTAATATGACAGAATATTCTTTTTGGTTAAGAGCAGATCATTTTAGTAAATATTTGTTAGGTGAAGAAAATACAAGTGCAGATTTTATGTTTATGAATTTAGACAAACCAATGAATAGATAAAACTGTTTATAGGTTTTATAAAATAAAAACTCCGAATGAAAATTCGGAGTTTTTTTTGGTTGAATTTAAAAGTTCTTGATATAATTTTTCTTCCTTTGTCAGAAAAACCACTCGAACTGACAATTAGATTTCTTTAAAGTTTTTAGTCTGTAATATCGAGTGATTTTGCTTTTTTGCAAAATTGTATCGAGATGTTTTTAATCTTGTTGATACTCTAAAATATCTGCAGGCTGGCATTCTAAAGCTTTACAAATTGCCTCTAAAGTAGAAAACCGAATCGCTTTTGCTTTACCAGATTTTAAAACGGATAAATTTGCGGTAGTAATGCCAATTATTTCTGCCAATTCTTTACTGCGCATTTTGCGTTTGGCAAGCATTACGTCTAAGTTTACAATGATTGCCATATTATATTGTTAAATCGTTTTCTTGTTTTTGATGTTTTGCAATTTTAAATATTTCACTTAAAACTAAAAAGAATAAGCCTAAACAAATAATTACTAAATGTTGATTCAATCCGAATTCTAAAGTTATTTTTTGTTCAAAATAAATTTTACTAATCATAGAAACTGTGAGAGAAATAATTCCGGAAACAGATAATAAATTTCCTGTTTTTTTTAATAATGTTATAACTGTTTCTTCAAATATTTTTATTCTTATAAAGTAGTTTAATACTTTTCTAAAAAAATATAAAGCTGTAATAATTAGTAAATAATTTAGTGCTGAAATAACCAATAATGTTTTTGATAACAAACTATCATTATTAAAATTTACTGAATTTATTTTGATATTTACCTCACTTAAATCAACAAAGAAAATCGCAATAGAAAAACCAAAAATCATTAGTATAATTGGCATAGAAAATATCCAAAGTAAATCTACAATCGCTTTTAAAATATTAATTTTTCTCATAGTTTTAAATTGTTAAATCGTTTTCTTGTTTTATAATATTTCCGTTTTTAATTAATGAAGAAATTATTAATACAAAAAGAGAGATCATGTATAAGTACATTCTTTTTGCAATGTTAGTTCCAAGAGCGTAACCCAAGTTATAAGAATTGGATTCTTTAGAGCTAACAGTACTATCTAAAAACGAATGGTCTATAGTTGTTTGTACAATGATAAGAATTGATGTGAAAACTATAATACCTTTTCCTATAGCATGTAATTGATTTGCGTTTTTGTTAGTGAAAACCTTGTTATCAATGAGGTTTTGAGCTATTCTTATCAAATTAAACAACTGATATATTAAATAAATTAAGCTGGCTAAAATAAAAATACTTATTATCCAGAGTAAAGATTGATTAATATCTTCAGGATACTCTATTCCAAATATTTTATTTAGTTTTTTATCGTTATTACTAATTAAATATAGATTCTGTATTTGTTTAAAAGTAAGATAGATAAGTCTTATTAAAAATATAAGCGATAGCCATTTTAAAATGTTCGATTGTGTTTTCATGGTTTTTTAAATTGTTAAATCGTTTTCTTGTTGAATAGTGTTTCCTTTTTTTATCAAATCTTGATAGAAGTATAAAAAGAATGCAACAACTAAATGAATAAATACAAAAAAATGAGGCTCATCAAATTTAAAATATCCTAAAGAAAAGTAACGATACAAGATGCCAATAAAGCCAATAATTATAGGGAAAAAGTTTAATTTGTAAAAAAGATTAAGCTGTTTTACAGCATGTTGATCAAAAGTATTTTCAAAAATAAATATTTTGAAAAATTTTTGTAATGCATAAAAATAAATAGCATAAAAAATCATTGTTCCCCACATTAAAATCATGGTATAATTGAGCCAAAATTCAATACCAATATTTTTAATTTTAGCAAAATCTAAACCTTCTCTTTTAACAATTTCTACAAAAGGAATATCCCAATTAAAATAATATTCTAAAAAAGAGGATAATGAAAGAGGGATCAGAATTAAAGTAAATAAAAGAAAACCCCAAAAAGTTATTTTAGAAATTAAATAGGCAATTTTTTTCATAACATTTTATAGTATTTGATATCACAAATATATAAAAATTATCGAAAAACAATAATAAAATACTAAATAAAGGTAATTTATACTTTTTTAATCACACTTGTTACAATTCCCCAGATCATAAAATCATTCTCTTCTGTAATGTTTATAATTGGGTAATCAGGATTTTCTGGTTGCAACCAAACTTCATTTTTTTCAACTCGTAAACGTTTTACGGTAAACTCGCCATCTAAAAAACAAACCGCAATTTTATTGTTGGCAGGTTCTAAACTTCTGTCAATAACTAACAAATCGTTATCATCTAAACCAGCATCAATCATAGATTGACCTTTTACTTTGGCAAAAAAAGTAGCGTCTTTGTTTTGAATTAATTCATCATCTAAAGAAATTCTAGTTTCTCTAAAGTCATCTGCAGGCGAAGGAAATCCAGCAGAAATGCCAACATCAACCAAAACAGCTCCATTACCAGAAGAAGCTTTTGGTGTAAAAAAAGTAAGATTTTTAGTTCCAATCATAAGTAGTTGCAAATTATAACTTTTCTTGAAATGTTTTAGCTATTATTTTAGAATTAAAATACTGTTTTACAATTATTACAGATGTGTTTTGTTTTTTCAAAAAAAGGAAATAACATAAAAAATATATTTTTCCTTTTAAGAGGAGCAATTAAAATTTGATTAGAATTACAGTTAGGACAAAAAATATCGTTTCCACTTTCATCTTTCTGATATGTTCTAATTTCATTGTAAATAGTAGCTGCTTTTTCAAAATCGTTTTTATGAACCAACAATTTTACGCCACCAATTGCATTGCTAACCAAAGGATCAGTATCTATCGTTTTTTCGTCCATTAGTAAGGTTTTTAAACCTTCTGAATCTAATTTAGATTTGGTAACATGTGCTTCTGTAGAATAATCAAAAACGGCTAAAATGTTGTAATTATCATTCATAAAAAAAACTTATTTAGTGGCTTTTATAATTAAAATATCATTGATGTTTGTGGTGAATTTAGGTGATAATCTTTCTTGACGCATTTTCCAAGTACGTTTTAAATCTTGATTCCCTAATTTAATTTTGTCTGCTTTAAATTTACGATTTAAATGATCAATCGCAGACATTAACGGCTTGTGTTTTGGGTTTTCGTGCGAAAATAAATTGAGTTGAAAATTATCATTAGGAACTAAACCAGTAACAATTACACCTGCTCTTTTGTATTTAATTCCGGGTTTAAAAATACTTTTTACAGCTTCAACAGCAGCTTTAGAAATGGTTAATGTAGAGTCTGTTGGATACGAAAAAACCACGGTTTTACTCTCTCTGTGTTGTGGTTCATTTTTTTGATGACGATTGCTAGAAAGCTGCACAATTAACATATGACAGCTCGATTCTTGATTACGCAATTTTTCTGCACAACTTGCAGCAAACGTAGAAATACGTTCTTTAAGATTATTGATATCAGAATACGTGTATTCGAAACTACGAGTTGTGGCAATCATTTTTTTTGATGAAACTTCTTCTAACGGAATTTTAGAAATGCCTTGTAAATCTTTTTGCAAACGCCATTCTACAATAGAAAAATTCTTTAAAACCCAATCGCTTGGTAATTGTGTAAAATCATAAGCAGTTGTACAACCTTTTGCTTGCAATCTGTTTTTTAAGCGTCTTCCAATTCCCCAAACATTGCCAATTTTTGTCCATTTTAAGGCTTTAATTCTGTTTTCTTCGCAATCAATAACACAAATTCCTTTAGATTGTTTTAGGTTAGAACGTGCAATTTTATTGGCAACTTTACTCAATGCTTTGGTGGGCGCAATTCCTACACAAGTTGGTATGCCTGTCCATTTTAAAACTCTACTTCTAATTTTTGTAGCATATTCTTGTAAATCATAATTATCAAAACCTTTTAATTGTAAAAAAGATTCGTCAATAGAATACACTTCAATATCTGGCGAAAAATCGGCCAGAATATTCATTACTCTTGCACTCATATCCCCATACAAAGGATAATTAGAAGACAAAACTGTAATGTTTTTTTCTTTGCAAAATTGTTCCCATTTAAAAATTGGAGCACCAAATGGGAGTTCTAATTTCTTAGCTTCATCGCTCATAGAAATTACGCAACCATCATTATTGCTTAAAATAGCAACAGGTTTGTTTTGCAAGTTTGGGTTAAAAACTCGCTCGCAAGAAGCATAAAAATTATTACAATCTACAAGTGCAAACATGGTATAAAAATACCTAAAAATAGCAGACAAAATTGCGTTGTTAATATCTTAATTTGTAAAAGAAGCAGAATATTATCAACCTAACTTAAAGACAGATTTTTATAAGCGCTTTTTAATTTCTGAATAACAATTTCGATTTCATTTTCATTTAAATGACCAAACCCAAAGCGAATTGCACAAGTGTTTTTATTCTGATATAAAATAGTTTTGGGTAAAAATAAATTGTTTTTTTCTGCTTCTTCAGCCAATTTAACTAAAGGTATGGTTGGGTAAAATGTTAACCAAATTGCCAAACCACCTTCAGGAATTTTCCAAGCTGCAATTTTATCAAAATATTTAGATAGTAATTGATTTAAATAATCTCTTCTTTTTTTATAAATAACAATATTCTTTTGCATTAATCTGTATATTTCTCCTTCATTAATTAATTCTGATAACATTTGTTGCTGAATTAAATCTCCTTGTTCATCTAATAAATACAAATAATTTTTAGCTTCTGATATTAAATTTTCTGGTGCAATTACAAATCCGATTTGAAAACTAGGAAACAAAGATTGCCCCAATTTGCCTAGATAAATGACCATTCCATTTTCATCAGAATTTGTCATTGGTAAAACAGGAGAATTATCAAACTGAAAATCAAAATCAAAATCAAAATCATCTTCAATAATGGCAAAACCAAATTCTTTGGCCAATTTTAGTAATGCAGTTCTACGTGTTGCGCTTAAGGTAACTGTGGTTGGGTAATCTCTGTGCGCACAAAGATAAACACATCTAATACTGTTTTTTATAAAGTTTTTTCTGATAAATTCAACATCTAAACCATCATCATCAGTAGGAATTGTAATTAGTTGAGCTCCTACTTGCTGAAATATCATATTAGAAGCATAATTGCTTAAATCGCCAACCAAAACAACATCATTTTTTTGAATTAAAAGTTGAGAAACAATGTACAAACTCATTTCTGTACTTCTGGTACTAATTATATTTTTAGGGCCTACATGTAATCCTCTTGTGGCATTTAAATAATTACACAGTTGTGTTTGAAACATAGAGAGTGATGCTTCTTGAGGTCTGTTCCATTTTTGAATTAAAGTTTTACGTTTCATAGCTGCACTATACCATCTTGTAAATTGATTTACAGGATGTAAACGCAAATCTGGTTTGCCATCATTTATAGAATATTTAGCTTCTGTTAATTGCACAGTAGATGCCAAATGAAACGATTTTTGAAATTCGAAACCAGTAGTTTTGGCTAAATTTTGATGATTTATAAATTCAGTTTTTCGGTTTTTATTAGTGAATCTCACTTTTTTAGTAGATACAAAAGTGCCTTTGTTTGGTTTAATGTCTACCCAACCTTGAGAGGCTAATTCATCATAAATAGCGACAGCAGTATTTCTATGAATTTGTAATGTTTTTGCAAGAGCTCTAGTGCCTGGTAATTTTGTTTTTTTTAGGATGATGTTCCTCTGAAACAAGTGTACAAATGCTTGCGCAACTTGTATGTAAACAGCTTGTGTTTTAGATTTATCAAAAGTGACGTTTTTCTGGATTATTGACAAAAGTGGACTATCTCTCATTTAAAAACCGGACTATTTTAAGCGGTTATAAAGTTACGACTTTTGCAGTCTATTTAAATCACTATTTATGAAAATTAAAATTACGTTAGTAATTCTTGGAATGTTATCCGTTTTACAAGTAAAAGCACAAGAAAAAGTTATAAAAAGAGATACTTTAAAAGAGGTTGTTATTACATCAACAAGAATAGATTTGCCTTTTAAAGCAAATTCTAGAACTATAAATGTTATTTCATCCAAAGATATTAAAAATAGTGCAGCTACTAATGTTGCAGATTTATTACAACAAGTTGCAGGTGTAGATATTAGAAGAAGAGGTACTGCTGGTAGCCAAGCAGATTTATACATTAGAGGTGGAGGTTTTGATCAAACTTTACTATTAATTGATGGTATTAAAATGGACGATTCTCAAACAGGGCATCATACATTAAATGCGGCTTTACCAATAGAAGTTATTGAAAGAATAGAAGTAATAAAAGGACCTGCAGCAAGAGTTTTTGGTCAGAATGCATTTACAGGTGCTATAAATATTGTAACTAAAAAGAAATTGAATAATGTTGCTTCTGTAAATGTAGAAACAGGTTCTTTTGGGCAATTAAATGGTTCTGTAACTGTGGGCAAAGAATTTGAAAACTCATCAATAATAGCACACGTTGGTGCATTAACATCAGATGGTTATAGAGAAAATTCAGATTATAACAATTACAATTATTTCTTAAAAGGAGTTTTTAATAAAAAGAGCCAACCAATAGAGGTTTTGGCTACTTTTTTCGATAAAAAATTCGGAGCAGAAAACTTTTATACCACTAACGAAACGTTTCACGAATACGAAGAAACTCAGAATAGTGTAATTGGTGTCTCTACTACTTTTAAATCAGAAAAATTAAAAATTACACCAAGAGTGTATTGGAGAAGAGGTCAAGATATTTTCTTGTTAAGAAGAGACGATCCTAGTTTTTACAGAAACTTGCACATTACCAATAAAGTAGGTGTAGAAACAAATGCAGCTTACACATCTAATGTAGGTGTTACTGGTTTTGGAATAGATGTTTCTAGAGTTTCTATTAGCAGTAATAATTTAGGTGATAGAAATAGAACAATGGCTAATTTGTTTTTAGAGCATCGTTTTAGTTTGGCTGATGATAAATTAGACATTACTCCAGGTATTGCAGTTACTTATTTTTCTGATTTTAAATTCCATGCTTTTCCAGGATTAGATTTAGGGTTTAAAATATCAGACAAAGTAAAAGCTTACGGAAACATTGGTTATACGTATAGAATACCAACTTACACAGATTTATTTTATAGTGATCCTGTAACAGTGGGTAACGAAAATTTAGAGCCAGAAGAAGCTTTTGCACAAGAAATTGGTTTTAAATTTGATGATGCTAAATTCTCTACTTCAGTTGCTTTCTTTAATAGAGATTCTGATAATTTGATAGATTATGTAAGAGAAAATACAGATAATAGTGCATTTACAGCAACAAATATTACAAAAGTTAATACCAAAGGTTTTGAATTAGATGCAGGTTATAATTTTAAAATAGGTAGTTATACTCAAACTATTTCTACAAACTATACTTTTTTAGAGGATGATATTTTAGATCAAAATAAAGATTTATCTCGTTATTCTTTAAATACGTTAAGACATCAATTTACAACACGTTTTACAAGTAAATTGTTTAAAAATGTGCGTCAGAATATTATTTACAAACATGCAGAACGTACAGTTGGTACTTCTTATAATGTTTGGGATGCATCTATTATTGTTGATGTAAATAAAATTAACTTTACAATTACAGCTAATAATATTTTTAATGCAGATTATATAGAATCTGGTTTTGTACCAATGCCTCCAAGCAATGTTTTATTTGGATTGAGATACAATTTTTAAGGAATCTAAAATTCCCGTTTTTTTACTTTAAGCCTTGATAATTTTTTTTATCAGGGCTTTTTTTTTGTCTATTATTGTAACAAAATATATTTTTTATCTACTAATAATATACAATCACTTTTTTATTTTTTCAAGAATATAAATTGATCTTTTTTGCCGAAGATAAAGTCAGTTTATAAACGCAAAAAGCAGTATATTTATTCACTTTAAAATTAATTTTCTATGATGGAATGGTTTCAAGAATTAGCGTCCTTCCCTAAAACGTATTGGATTATTACAGGAATCTCTACACTTATTTTTCTATTCGTTTTAATCACCACCTTTATTGGTGCTGATACAGATGATATTGGTGATGTAGATATGGAGGTTGATGCAGACACAGGAGCAAGTTTTCAATTTTTTACCTTTAAAAATGTAGTAGCCTTTTTTGCTATTTTTGGGTGGAGTGGAATAGCGTGTATAGATGCAGGTTACTCAAGATCTACCACAATAATTGTTTCCTTACTTTGTGGTTTGGCAATGATGTTTGTAATGGCAGCAATGTTTTATTACATCAGTAAACTAACTTCTAGTGGCACCTTAAAAATGCAAAATGCTTTAAATTCTATTGGTGAAGTTTATTTAACAGTAGGCGCAAACAGATCTAGAATAGGCAAAGTACAGGTAAAAGTACAGGGAGCTTTAAGAGAATTAGAAGCTTTAACAGATTATAAAGAAGACTTAAAGCAAGGAAATGTTATAAAAGTGATTGAAGTAACTAACAACGGAATTTTAATAATAGAACCTCAAAAATAATAAATTACTATGCTAAATTTAATGATATTACAAAGTAGCCCATTTGCGGGTTTAGTAGGAATAGGAATTGCAATTCTCTTTATTTTTATATTGATAGTTGCCATGATAAAACGCTACAAAAGATGTCCATCAGACAGAATTTTGGTAGTGTATGGTAAAGTTGGGGGAGGCGAATCTGCCAAATGTATTCATGGTGGAGCTGCATTTATTTTTCCTGTAATACAAGATTATGAGTTTTTAGACTTAACACCAATTTCTATAGAAGTAAATTTGGTAAATGCACTTTCTAAGCAAAATATTCGTGTAAATGTTCCTTCTAGATTTACTATTGGGGTTTCTACAGAACCAGGAATTATGCAAAATGCAGCAGAAAGATTGTTAGGTTTAAATCAAGATAACATTCAAGACTTAGCACAAGAAATTATATTTGGGCAGTTGCGTTTGGTGGTTGCATCTATGGATATAGAAGAAATTAACAATGATAGAGATAAGTTTTTAACCAATATTTCTCAAAGTGTAGAAACTGAGTTAAAGAAAGTAGGTTTAAAATTAATCAACGTAAATATTACAGATATTGTAGATGAATCTGGTTATATAGAAGCTTTAGGTAAAGAAGCTGCAGCGCATGCAATTAATGCTGCAAGAAAATCTGTAGCAGAAAAAAATAGAGATGGTTCTATTGGAGAGGCAGATGCTGTACAAGATGAAAGGATTAAAGTTTCTGAGTTACAGGCAAAAGCAAAAATTGGGGAAGCAAAAGCAGCTCAAAATGAAAGGACTCAAGTAGCAGCTTCTATGGCAGAAGCAAAAATTGGGGAAGCTAATGCAAATCAGAATGAAAGAGTACAAACCGCAAATGCAATAGCACTAGCTAAAATTGGAGAAGCAGAAGCTCTAAAATCAGAAAGAATTAAAACATCAGAAGCCAATGCACGTGCCATTACTGGAGAAAATACAGCTAAAATTTCTATTGCAGAATCAGATGCTTTAAGAAGAGAAAGAGAAGCAGAGGCAGAAAAACGAGCAATTGCATCAGAAAAAGTGCAAGCAGCAAAAGCTTTAGAAGAAGCATATGCAGCAGAACAAGAAGCAGAAAATGCACGTGCGTCTAGAGATAAAGCTACAAAATATGCAGATATCGTTATTCCTGCAGAAATAGCAAAATCTAAAGTAGAGATTGATGCAGAAGCAGAAGCAGAAAACATAAGAAGAATTGCTAAAGGAGAGGCAGATGCTATTTTCTTAAAAGCAGAAGCAGAGGCAAAAGGTGTATATGAAGTATTAACAAAGCAAGCTGCAGGTTTAGATGAAATTGTAAAAGCTGCAGGTAACGATTCTAAAAACGCAGCTTTATTATTAATTGCAGATAAATTGCCAGAATTAGTTAAAACACAAGCAGAAGCAATTAAAAATATTAAAATTGATAAAGTAACTGTTTGGGAAAATGGAGGAGGAAAAGATGGAAAAACATCAACTTCTAACTTTATTTCTGGTATGTATAAAGCAGTGCCACCTTTACAAGAAATGTTTGATATGGCAGGTATGCAATTGCCAGAATATTTAAAAGGAAAAGAGATAGATACAAAAGAAATTAAAGAATCTACAGATGATGTAATCTCTTAAAAATTAATTCAATCTTAATGAATATCTTTAAAAGTCATGCAATTTAAATTGCGTGACTTTTTTAGATTATTACTTTTCATAACGTTTTCTTAACTTTGCTTTTTAAAATTTTTTAAGCATGAGTTTAAACTTATCTCAAATAGATAGAGTAAAAACAATTACAAAAGAAGACTTTATAAAAAAATATTTTAAACCACAAAAACCTGTGGTTATAGAACAATTTATAGAAGATTGGCCTGCGTATAAAAAATGGAATTTAGACTATATAAAAGAAGTTGCAGGCAATAAAACTGTGCCTTTGTATGATGATAGACCTGTAGATTATAAAGAAGGTTTTAACGAGCCACATGCTAAAATGAAAATGGCAGATTATGTAGATTTATTAAAACGTGAACCTACTAAATATAGAATTTTCCTGTGGAATATCTTAAAAGAAGTACCAGTTTTACAAAAAGACTTTTCTTACCCAGATTTTGGCTTGCGCTTAATGAAAGGGTTACCAATGTTGTTTTTTGGTGGAAGAGATTCTTATACTTTTATGCATTATGATATTGATTTAGCTAATATTTTTCATTTTCATTTTGAAGGTGAAAAGAAAGTTATTTTATTCGATCAAAAACAAAATAAACATTTATATAAAATTCCTTATTCTTTAATTACTAGAGAAGATATCGATTTTAATAACCCTGATTTCGATAAATGGCCTAAATTAAAAAATGCTAAAGGTTATGTTACTAAATTAAATCATGGTAATGTTTTATACATGCCAGAAGGTTATTGGCATTACATGAGATACATTACACCTGGTTTTTCGTTGAGTTTAAGAGCAATTGCAAGAAATCCGAAAAATTTAGGAAAAGCTATCTGTAATGTCCTTATAATGCGCTCAATAGATAATGTTATGCGTAGGCTTAGAGGTGAAAAGTGGATAGAATGGAAAAATAAGCAGCCTTTATTAAAGAATCTTTAATAATTAAAAAGGTTCTATTTAATTGTTTGATTTTAAGTATATTCGTTAAGTCTAAACAAATAAAAACTAACCTATGAAAGCTTGCCCAAGATGTAAATCTGAGTCTAGGCACAGATTAAAAAGAAAAGCGGTAGTAAAGATGATTCCAGGTACAAGAAGTTATGGGTGTGATAAGTGTAATACTTATTATACTTGGTTTCCTATTATTAATCGTACTTTAAGAGTTTAACAAAAGGGCCTCGCAAATGCGAGGCTTTTTTGTTTTTATTAATATATTAGGCTAGTAATAAGCTCATCTCAGATTGTAATTCTTTAGCTTTTTTAGCAGCTGCTTCTGCAAAATTTTTATCTTTTGATGCATAAATAATTCCGCGAGAAGAATTAATTAATAAACCAATAGTATCATTTAAACCATATTTACAAACATCTTGTAAATTACCACCTTGTGCACCAACTCCAGGAACTAATAAAAACGAATTGGGTACAATTTTTCTTATTTCTTTAAAATATTCGGCTTTTGTAGCACCAACAACATACATTAAGTTTTCAGAGTTTTTCCAGTTTTTAGAAGTCGTTAAAACTTGTTTGTATAATTCTTTATCATCAACTTTTTTGGTCTGAAAATCAAAAGCACCTTTGTTAGACGTTAAAGCTAACATAATAGTATGCTTGTCTTTAAAAGCTAAAAAAGGCTCAACAGAATCTTTACCCATATAAGGAGCAACAGTTACAGAATCAAAAGCTAAATCGTTAAAAAAAGCTTTGGCATACATAGTTGAGGTATTGCCAATATCACCACGTTTTGCATCAGCAATTGTAAAAATTTCTGGATAGTTATTATTAATGTAGGCTATCGTTTTTTCTAAAGCTAACCAACCTTTTATTCCGTAAGCCTCATAAAAAGCTGTATTTGGTTTGTAGGCAACACACAAATGATGTGTAGCATCAATAATTGCTTTATTAAACTCAAAAATAGGATCTTCTAAATCTAATAAATGAGTTGGAATTTTGTCTAAATCTACATCTAACCCAATACATAAAAATGATTTTTTTAGATTTATTTGTGATACAAGTTGTGCTGTTGTCATTATTTTTGTTTATCAGTTTACAAAAATACTATTTTAAACTTTTAAGGTTTGTAAGAAAGTAATTTTTTAATGGACAAATTAAATATGAAAAAAATCTTTATTCTATTTGCTGTTTTAATGTTGTTGAGTTGCTCAGAAGATCCAAAACAATTTTCTGAAGAAGCAAACTTAGAAATGTTAATTGGTTTAGATAATTCTAAAATTACTTTAAGAGAAGTTTTATATCAACATAAAGAAAAAAAAATTTTAATAGATGTGTGGGCTTCTTGGTGTAAGGATTGTATTGTTGGTTTCCCGAAAGTAAAAGCTTTGCAAAAAGAATTTCCAGATGTTGTTTATTTATTTTTATCTGTTGATAGAAGTAATCCTTCTTGGAAAAGTGCCATTAAAAAATATAATTTAAAAGGTGTTCATTATAATTTACCAAAAGGACAAAATGAAGGTGATTTCGTCGATTTTATAAACCTTGGTTGGATTCCTAGGTATATGGTTATAGATGAAAAGGGAGAAATTTCTTTATTTAAAGCTACAATTGCATCAGATAAAAAAATAAAAGAAGCTCTTAAAAAATAGTAAAAAATCGTTTTAGTAACTATTTCTAATTCTACTCAATATTTAGGTTTCATTTCTTAAATTTACAAAGTAATAAAAGTATATAATTATGAGACAAAAAATAGTAGCTGGAAATTGGAAAATGAATAATGATAAAAATCAAACTCAAGTACTTATTAATGGTATTAAAGAAGAAATTAAAGATTTAGCATTAGAGAACACTAGAGTTATCATTTCTCCATCTTTTATAAATTTAGAATCTGCTGTTAATAATACTGAAGATTCTAAAATAGAAGTTGTTGCACAGAATATGCATCAAGCAAAAAGTGGAGCTTACACAGGTGAGGTTTCTGCAGATATGTTAAAATCAATCAGTATTAAATCTGTTATTTTAGGGCATTCAGAAAGAAGAACTTATTTTGGTGAAACTGATGAATTGCTTGCTGAAAAAGTAAATACAGTTTTAGAGAATGATTTAGAGACTATATTTTGTTTTGGTGAATTGTTAGAAGATAGAAAATCTGATAATCACTTTAATGTAGTAGAAAGTCAGTTAAAAAATGCTTTATTTCACTTAGAAGCTAAAGATTGGGCAAGTATTGTTTTAGCTTACGAACCTGTTTGGGCAATTGGTACAGGAGAAACTGCAAGCCCAGAACAAGCACAAGAAATGCATGCTTTTATTAGAAGTATTGTAGAAAAACAATATAATAAAGAAGTTGCAGAAAATGTTTCTATTTTATATGGTGGTAGTGTAAAACCTGCAAATGCAGTAGAAATATTTTCTAAACCAGATGTAGATGGTGGTTTAATTGGTGGTGCAGCTTTAAAATCATCAGATTTTTCTGCAATTATAAAAGCGATTTAAAAGAACTTAAATTTAAAACTAATAAATTTGCGTCAAGATTTAATTCTTGACGCTTTTTTTATGATGGATAATATATATATAGAATACAATTTTACAGTAATACCTAAAGAACCAGCTACAGAAATTTTAATTGCTGAATTAGGTAATGTGGGTTTTGAGAGTTTTGTTGAAAATGAAAACGGAGTAACAGCTTACATTCAAAAAGACGAATATTCTGACGATATTTTAAACGATATTTTTGTTTTAAATTCAGATGAATTCCAGATAGAATATCAAAAGAAAGAAGTTGCACAAACCAACTGGAATGCAGAATGGGAAAAGAATTTTACACCTATTCAGGTGGATGAATTAGTGAGTGTAAGAGCTCCTTTTCACGAGAATCCAAATCTAAAATATGATATTGTAATTGAACCAAAAATGAGTTTTGGTACTGGTCATCATGAAACTACACATATGATGATTCAGCATTTATTACAATTAGATTTAGAAAATAAATTTGTTTTAGATATGGGTTGTGGAACAGGAATTTTAGCAATTTTTGCAGAAATGAAAAATGCTAAACCTATTGATGCTATTGATATTGATAATTGGTGTTACGAAAATTCTTTAGAAAACGTACAACGTAATAATTGTACTAATATTTCCGTTTATGAAGGTGATGCATCACTTTTAAATGATAAAAAGTACGATGTTATTATTGCCAACATTAATAGAAATATTTTGTTGATGGATATGAAAATTTATACCAATTGTTTAAATGATAAAGGAGTCTTATTACTGAGTGGTTTTTACAAAGAAGATCTACCAATTATAGATAATGAAGTTTCTAAATATAATTTAAAGTTAGAGACATTTATTGAAAGAAATAATTGGGTTGCATTGAAATACAATAAATTGTAATTTTGTTTATATGAGTACAAAAGAAAAAATTAAAGAAGAAGTAGACGTTTTAGAACAAAGAACAAATCAACATGAAATTGTATTGCATAATGATGAGGTTAATACTTTTGATTTTGTAATAGAATCTTTGATAGATATTTGCGACCACACTTTAGAGCAAGCAGAACAGTGTACTATTTTAGTACATTATAAAGGTAAATGTACAGTAAAATCTGGCGAGTATAAAGATTTAGAACCTAGGTGTTCTAAATTATTACAATTGGGTTTGTCTGCAGAATTGGTTTAGGTTTATGGAAAACGTTTTAAAATATTATGAATTCTCTGAGTTTTTTAAAGATAATTCTTCAGCTTTTTCTGGAAATCAAATTGCATATACCGAATTAAATGCAACTCATTTTTTAATTTTCGAAAAAAATAATACAACCTATAATTTATATGTTTCTAAATATCAGCAAAGAAAAGATATTGGTGTTAAACCTCCAGAAATAGTAGAGTTGTTGGTAGAAAATTACAATAAAAGTATACCAGAACACAGAATAGCGATAAAGCAATATTTAAACTAAAACCTGAGAATTTCTTAGGTTTTTTTGTTTTTATAAAATTAAATGTGACTTATTAAATTTTGTTGTGTCTTATAAATAGAGAACGATAAAAGAAAAAGTAAATAAAGATAGTAGTTAGTTTTTATACTAAGTTTGGTTAGACGAAAAGGCTCTTAACATATGTTAAGAGCCTTTTCTATTTTATACTAAGGGTATAAAACTATTTTGTTATTTCTTTAACTATACCATAGATTAAAGTGTCTTTATTATTTACAACTTCTCTCCATTTTAAAACTTTCATTCTATGAATTTTATTTTCTTTATCAATGTATTCTGGTTTGCTATGTAATTTTTCGCCAGTAACTGAAACTGCAATATCAGCTTCGTAATATTGTTGTGCCATATTTTTATTAAAAGATTCAAAATTGGTTTTACCAATTATGTTATAACGATTATAATCAAAAGAGTGACCAAAACATTCTATAAAAGCTTTATTAACATATTGTAAAATAAATTTGTCTCCTCTTTTTACTTTTTGCCAAACAGGTAAAGGAAAATCTTCATAATCACCATTAAAGATAATCATATTTTGTTTTAAATTATGGCTTTTTTCTTGTAAAGTCGCATATTCAATTTTTACTGTTTGGTTTTCTGATCTTAAAAAATAGGTAGAAACAGTTAAAAATAATAATGATGCATAAGTTATTATTTTATGTTTCTTTTCTAAATTAGAAACATTAAATATAATTTTTTTAGATTTTATGGCTAGTTTACTCATAATGTTGCTGTTTTAGAATTCAAAATAAAATTGCTGCATTTTATTTTGTCATTCTCATTAGAAAACAAAAATTGAGTACTATAAGTTTTTGTATCCATATTAAGGGGGATTTGGATTGTTAAATACATTTACTATTTATTAGTTTCTGTGTAAGGTAGAATCTCTTTTACCATCCCATAAACTAATGTGTCTTTATTACTTTTAATTTTTCGCCATTTTATAACTTTTAGAGTAATAATATTACCATGTTTGTCTACCACTTTCTCTAAGCCTTCTATTTTTTTTCCTGTTTTAGAAACTGTTATATCATGAACAAAATATTCTTGAGCAATTTTATCAGGAAAAAGTTCAAAATTATTTTTACCTAATAATTCATATTTATCATTATTAAAAATATGACCAAATTCTTTTACATATTCTGGGTTTATATATTGTATAATAAATTCATTGCCTTTTTTTATTTTCTGCCAAACAGGTAAAGGAAAACCTTCGTAATTTCTATTAAACAGAACCATATTGTATTTTAAATTACTACTTTCTTCTTTTAAAATAGCGTAATTAACCTTTACATTTTGGTTTTCAGTTCTCAAAAAATAAGTAGAAACCGTTAAAAATAGCAAAGAAATATAAGTAATTATTTTATGCTTTTTTTCTAGGCTAGAAAACTTAAATAATACCTTTTTAGATCTTATGGCTAACTTTTTCATTCGCTTTTAATTTAGGGGATAATAAAAAAGTTAAACAATTAAAAAATCTATTTTTTGCAAAAATAAATTTAAAATCTAATGATTTTACTACGCTATTTTTATTCTGAATATTGTTTTTAATATCAAAAGCAATAAAATTAGAAAATGTTTCTAAAAACATAAATAGCACAGTTTTAACTGCCCCCAAAAAAATAAAAATAAAAAATTTTGTGTTTGATGTTTTTGTTTCAAAAAAGAATATTTGGTTAAAAATTTGATTTTCAACCACTTGAAACAAGTTTTCAGTAAAATTAGTTTTTATAATATCCATAATTGGGGGGATTGGATTCTTTTAATAACTAATTATCTATAATTATTACAGATAAATGTACGTTTCAAATATATATAATAATAATAGTTTGTACAAGTTTTTTAATGTTATTAATTCGTTAAATGACATTAAATTATTGATTGTTCAGTGAAATGGAAGTAAAGATTTACGATTGTTAGTAATTTGAAGGTTTTGATTAAAATTCAATAATAAATAATAGGACAATTATATAAAAACACCTAAAAACAATAGAACAGTATTTAAATGTAATTTTGCCCTATTTTTCTTTCTCAAAATATTTAAAATTGAGTTTTTCTGAAAATTATAGGCAAATAAAAAACCAGCAATTACTAATGTTATAGTAAACTGCTGGTTTTGTTGTGACCATGCTAGGATTCAAACCTAGAACCTCTTGAGCCGTAATCAAGTGCGCTATTCAGTTGCGCCACATGGCCTTTAAGCGGCTGCAAATATAATATCATTTTTTCGAATTAGAAAATCTATATTATATTTTTATGAATTAATTTTTTCTTTATATTTAGTAAGTATCTCATTAGCTTTCTCAAGTTTATTATTTAAAACATGTATTTCTACTGCTCCTAAAGACTCTCCAAAACCTCCTAATCTAGCAGATTCAAATCTGTCTTTAATAATATATTTTATATTATTATTTTCTAATATATTCTGTAAACCATGTACAATTATATTAGTATCTGTAAATAATTTAACATATGTTGCATTCATAATTTTAGTTTTTAGTTAAGAGAATTTATTGTTACAAAAGCTCTATAACCAATTATAGCCAATTGCAGTTTAGTAGCTTTAGAGATGTCCAACTTCTTTTTTGTAAAAGAAGGTAAAATAGCTTTATTAATTTTTGCTAAAGTTTTAAAAACTTGTTTTTTCATTCTGGTTTGATTAGTCGTCAAATTTAATGAAAAATAACAACTCAGTATTTTAATAAAGTGTTGTTCTTGTAAAATAACTCTTTCATATTCTTATTTTTATTTAGTTGATTTTATTTTGGTTGTTGTAGGTTTTCTAGTTAGTTTTTAAGTCTTTTTAAAAAAATAAAAGAAATATAAGAGTAGAAATAAATTTGATGAATTTTAGAGCAAGAACAATCATGATAATAGAGTTTTAAAGTTAGTAAATTTGGTTGTTTGTTTAAATGTTTTTTGAATATACAATGATTGAAATCACATAACCAAAAGTTAATATTTAAATTATTTAAATTGATTTTACATATAAAACTAAAAAAATACATATAGTTGTAATGTGTAATAGTTATAACTACAAAAAGGTTTCTGTTTGTTGTTTTATTTTGTGTAATAAAGGAATACTGTAATTAAGTAAAGGGTATTTTTGAATGTTTTTTAAAAAGTAATGTAAAACCCATTAATTAATAGGGGTAATTTAGCTTTTTGATTTTTTGTTCTCGCTAGAAAGTGATAAAAATGTATCTTCGCAAAAAAGAAAATAAATGAATTTTTTACTAATTATTGGAGGTTTAATTTTATTAATTTTAGGTGGAAACTGGTTGCTAAAATCGGCAGTTGCTTTATCATTAAAATTAAATATCTCTAAAGTTGTTGTGGGTATGACAGTTGTTTCTTTTGCAACTTCCGCACCAGAGCTAATAGTTAGTATTAATGCTGCTTTAAATGGTTCATCAGATTTAGCATTAGGTAACGTTATTGGTTCTAATATTGCAAATTTAGGTTTGGTTTTAGGTATAACATTACTTTTAGGTAAAATGGAAGTAGCAAAAAACTTTTATAAAGTAGATTGGCCTGTAATGATTATTGCTTCTGCATTACTCTTTGTCTTTTTAGCTAATGACAACATCATTGTGCAATATGAAGGAATTATATTATTTACGCTATTAATAATTTTTTTAATTTACCTTTTACGTTCTCAAAAAAATATTGATTTAGATGAATTAGAAGAAGAAACACCTTTAACAGTTTTTAAAACCACAATTTATCTAGTTATTGGAGGTTTAGGTCTTTGGGGAGGTTCTGAACTATTAATAAATGGAGCTACAGCTTTAGCCTTAGATTTTGGAGTTACAGAACGTGTAATTGGTGTAACTGTGGTTTCTATAGGTACAAGTATCCCAGAATTAGCAGCATCTATTATTGCAGTTATTAAAAAAGAAAAGGCCATTTCTTTAGGTAATTTAATAGGCTCTAATATTTTTAATATCCTAGCAGTAATTGGTATTACATCTATAATTACACCTATTTCTTTATCTGATCAGAGATTATTAACTAGCGATATTTTTTGGATGTTAGGTATCTCATTTATTGTTTTACCAATGGTTTTACTTCCTAAAAAATATTCTCTAAATTGGAAAAATGGTAGTGTTTTGTTAATTGCTTATTGTGTTTTTATTTATTTAACTTTGTAAACTTACTTTAGCTTTAGTTGCTTTTTTTTGAAGTATTTTAAGTAGAATAACTAAAATACCAACTCCTAAAACTGCAAAAGCAGTCATAAAATACCAAGTAAATTCATAGCCAAACTTATCAAACATTTGCATACCTGTATTATGGCTAAATATACTAGCTAAAGAAAAAGACATAGCATACATAGCCATATATTCCCCTTGATTTCCTTTTTTAAGCCGGACTTTTAGTAATTATTATATTTTATAGAGAAACTATCAAAATAGATTTACAGACCGAACTTTGTGGTTTTTCCACGAAATTTGAGTACATAAAATAATGACAGTTTTCATTTTTATTAATGTTCCAAAACTACATAAAATATATGAATGTTGTATTTTTGAAAAGTGAAATTTTTAATGAAATGAAAAAAATAATTCTGACTTTTAGTTTTTTAGTGCTTGCAATTTCTTGTGGTAGTGGTAAATCTTTTCAAAGTTTTTTTAATGATCATAAAAGAGATTTAGGAGTTACAGCTTTTCAGGTTCCTAATTTTATGATGTCATTAGTACAAAATATTTCACCAGAATTAAATAATTTATTTGGTAATGTTAGTGATTTTAAATTTATCACTTTTGATGCCATTTCCAGAGAAAAACAAAATTTATTAATTTCTGAAATGAATTTAGTAACCAACAATAATTTTACAGATGTATTAAGAAAAAATACAGTAGAAAAAACAAAAATTGTTTCTGTAAAAGAAGATGGTAATGTAGTTACTCAAGCTATTGTTTTCAATTCAACACTTGATAAAACATCTGTTTTTTATTTAAAAGGACGTTTCAATCCAAATAGAATTAAAGAATTATCAGAAACAAATCAGTTTGAAAACTTGTCATCTAAATTAATTCAAAATTATCAAAAAACACCTTTAACGCCAGGTTTTAATCCTAATTAAAAAATGAAAAAAATACTTTTATTATTAGTTTTGTTAACTATGATTTCTTGTAACTCACAAGGTAAAAGACCTTTGGTTGGTAAAACAGAATATCAACAAAAATTAAATTCGAGTTACAAAGACGCAACAACATCACCCTTAAAAAAGAAGGATTTAAAAAACTTTAAAGGGTTAGATTTTTTTCCTGTAGATTCTTCATTTATCGTAATTGCAAAACTAAATATAACTGTAGATGCGCCTATTTTTAAAATGGCAACAACTACAGACAGAACTCCTTTGTATAAAGAATATGGCAAGCTAAATTTTACAATACAAGGTAAAGATTTAGAATTAACTATTTATCAAAGTCAAGATGATTTAGAAGATGAAAAATACAAAGATTACTTGTTTGTGCCTTTTACTGATGATACTTCTGGAGATGAATCTTATGGAGGTGGACGTTATATGGATGTAATGCTTTACGATATTAATGCAGATGGAACAGTAATTTTAAACTTTAATAATACTTATAATCCTTACTGTGCTTATAATGATAAATATTCTTGCCCATTAACACCAAGAAAAAATCATTTAGATATAGAGATAAAAGCAGGGATAAAAGTTTTTGAAAAACATTAAGCTTATTTTTAATTATAGGTTTCTAGATAAGGCAGAAATTACAGTCATTATATTTCATCAAAATAAATTAAAAATTTAAACATTATAAATAATACTTTCTGTTGAATATGATAATTATAAATTTATGAAATCATTACAATTTTAAATATTTATCAAACAAATTCAACGAAATAGATAGTACTATCAATTCAATTTGCATAACATCTACTAAAATCGTAACATTACACTAGAAAAATTAGAAAATGCAGAACAATAAAAACTTATCTGAAATAGAAATAGAAGATCAAAAAATTATAGAGAATAAAGAATTGAATCTTTTAGAATCTCTAATTCCGGTAATTATTTTAATGTGTTTATTAGCATACAATATTTTTTTGGTTGAAGACCAAGAATGGTTAGGTGGTTACACAAATCAATATATATTATTAATGGGTGGCGTAGTTGCAGCAGCTGTTGGTTTTTATAATAAAGTTTCTTTTAAAAGAATGATTTCTGAAGTTTGGGAAAACTGGAAAAGTGTTTTTGTGCCTATAATGATTCTTTTTTTAGTAGGTGCATTAGCAGGTACTTGGTTGGTAAGTGGTATAATACCAGCAATGGTTTATTATGGATTACAAGTTTTGAGTCCTACAATATTTTTACCAGCATCAGTAATCATTGCAGCTATAATTTCGATTGCAACTGGTAGTTCTTGGACAACTTCTGCAACAGTTGGTATTGCATTAATTGGTATTGGTAGTGCTTTAGGTATACCAACAGGTATGATTGCAGGAGCCGTAATTTCTGGGGCTTATTTTGGGGATAAAATGTCTCCACTTTCTGATACTACAAATTTGGCGCCAGCAATGGCTGGTACAGATTTGTTTACACATATTAAATATATGGCATTTACAACAGTGCCTACAATTGTAATTACATTAATCGTTTTCGGAATTTTGAGTGCGAACTTGGAAGCGTCTGGAGATGTAGATACTACTTTTATATTAGGAACAATTGATAAGTATTTCAATATAACACCTTGGTTGTTTTTAGTTCCAATTACTGTAATTGTATTAATACTTTTTAAAACCAAACCCTTAATAGCTTTAGGCACAGGTGTCATAATGGCCGGAATTTTTGCTTTTATTTTTCAATCAAGTTTAATTCAAAATATTTCAGATAATAAATCAAAAGTAATTATTAATTCTGTGTTATCAGATACAGAAATTGAAATAGATAACTCGAAATTTATTTCATCGTTTTCAGAAAATGAATTGAATTTACTTAAAAAAGATGAAAAAATAAAAAATTTATTTATTGATGGAAATGATTTGAAAGGAGTATTTACAATTGAATTATTATCAGATTATTTTCCTGAAAAAAGTTATAATGAATCAATAATTGCTGAAAAAGTTTATAATTTAGATAAATTAATTACAATAAAAAGGTTAAAAAAATTATTCTCTTCAGGTGGAATGAATGGAATGCTTTGGACTATTTTTCTAATAATCTGTGCAATGGTTTTTGGTGGGGTTATGGATGCTATTGGTGCTTTAGCTAAAATTACCAAAAGTTTGTTGTCTATTGCTTCTTCAATCTTCGGGTTATTTGCAAGTACAGTTGTAAGTTGTTTAGGATTAAATATTGTAGCATCAGACCAATATTTGGCTCTTGTAATTCCGGGTAAAATGTTCAAAAAAGCTTATGAAGATAAAGGTTTAGCTCCAGAAAATTTAAGTAGAACTTTAGAAGATTCTGGTACTGTAACATCGGTTTTAATTCCTTGGAATACCTGTGGTGCTTATCAATCTAGTGTTTTAGGAGTTGGAGTAGGAGAATACTTTTTATATGCCATTTTTAACTGGTTAAGTCCTTTTATGACATTACTTTTTGCTGCTTTTAATCTAAAAATTAGAATGATTAAAGGTAAATAATGATTGTTGTTGCAACAATTTCTGATGCAAAAATACTCACGGAAATTGCATTAAAATCTAAAGCTTATTGGAAGTATTCTGCTGATGATTTAGAAAGTTGGAAACCAGATTTAACAGTGTCAGAAAAAATGATTGATGAACTGTTTGTCTATCAATTTATATTTGATGATACAGCTGTTGGTTTTTATATTTTAAATCTGCCAAAGGAAAAAACAATTGAATTAGAAATGCTTTTTGTACTTCCTGATTTTATTGGCAAAGGAATAGGAAAACAATTGTTAGTACACGCAGTAGAAAAAGCAAAATTTCTTGAGGTTGAATCTATAACTTTATTATCAGACCCAAATGCAGTTTCTTTTTATAAATCTAAAGGTTTTTTAATTATAGATAAAAAACAAAGTTCAATAGCTGGACGTTTTTTGCCTATTATGAAACTAGATTTATCAAACAATCAATAAAATTTTACAAAAAAACAATATTTTATGTACAAACAACTAAAGATTTTTATTTCTAAATTTAAAGAGTTTTTATCTAAAAAATTCCAAAAATACGATGGTAAAATTCCTTATTTGGTAACCGTATTAATTACATCAATAATAGTTGTTTATGGTATTAAATTTTTTGTAAAACTTACTAAAAATTTACACACAGATGTTCTATCAGAATTCGATACTTCAGTAAGCAATTATATTACAAGTTTTAGATCAGACCTTTTAACAAGCTATTTTAAATTTGTTACAGATGTTGGTGATGCTTTAGGCTATTTTGTTGTTGTTTCTCTTTGTAGTTTGTTGTTTTATCTGTTTTTTAAGAACTGGAAATATGTATTACAATTGTTATCAATTTTAATATTAGCGCTAAGTTCTAACTTAATTTTAAAGCAATTAATAAACAGACAAAGACCAACTTTAGAGCATTTGGTAACAGTAAAAACATTGAGTTATCCAAGTGGTCATGCAATGACAGCAATGGCTTTTTATGGTTTTTTAATCTATTTGATCGTTACCTTTAAAATCAATAAATTCTTAAAATTTTGTTTAATTACGGTTTTTACAATTCTAATTTTAAGTATAGGAATTAGTAGAATTTATTTAGGTGTACATTTTCCTTCGGATATTGTTGGTGGTTTTGTAGCCGGCTTTATTTGGGTAGTATTCTGTATTTTAGTACTAAATCTATTTAAAATATTTAGAGAAGACCCTAATACAATAAATTTATATTGATGATTAACTAAACATTAATTAGTAAATTATATGTCTTAGTAATGTATAAGTATCATCAACATAAAATAGATAATACTTATACATTAAATTTACCTGTTTCTACCAAGTATAGTTTTTTAACTCAGCTTGTCTTTTTATCGCTTTAATCATTACGTTATTCAAAACATCTTTTTGAGTTCCTTCTTTTTGTTTTTTTGCGATAAAACTCCTTCTTTTTATATCTAATTCTTTAATTTTTTTCTGTATTTCAGCTCTTTCATTTGCTTTTTGTTTTACATAATTTTTTATTTCAGTCGCAGATTTGTTTTGTAAAATTTTTGGTAATTTTTTCTTTTCTATAGATTTATAATCTACTTTTTCTTTTTTATCAGCATCTACTAAATCCCAATTCGAATTTTCATACAATCTAGAACTTTTACTAACAGCTCTTTTTACTACAACAGCTTCATTCATTTCTAAAGCATTCTCATCTTGTGTTTTTTGATTCGAAAATTTAGAATAACCTGCATTTCCATAGTAAATATAAGTGGCATTTAGTTTTTTGTTTAGAATGATAATATCATCATCATAAGGAGTAATTATATGTACTACTTTTTTATCTTGATTAATTGTCATATAATCTCCACCACCTAAATCTGCACCATTTTTCCACATTCCAGAAATTCCATTAGAATAGTTGCCACAGAAAATGGTATTGATTACCACATCCTTTTCTTTAGCATCAGTAATTGCATCTTTATAATTAATTTTTCCTTGAGTAAAAGGTTCGTTACCAGCAATGAATAATAATTTTAAATCATTTTTGTTTTTACCCCAAGAAAGTTCTTTTAAAGAAGTAGAAATTACTTGTCCACAAAACTCATTTCCACCATTTGTGGTAAGTGAAAATAGTTTTTCAGAAATTTCATCTAAATCGTTACTAAACTGTAAAACTTGTCTAATGAACCCTTCTCTAGAAGGTAAATTTGAATTTCCATATTCATACAAAGCAATTTCTAAATCTGGTTTTTGCATGCCGTATTTAGCATAAGAAAGTTCGTTTACAATTTCCCAAAGTTGTGCTTTTGCTTGGTTTATTAAACCATCCATACTATTACTAGTATCTAATAAAAGTGCCACTTTTATAGTTTGGTTTTTTACAGTTTCTTTATCTGTTTGATGATTAGCAAAACTAAAAGTACTTGCTAAAACAAATAAAATTGAGGTTACTTTTAATACAAGAGATTTCATAATTAATGTTTTTTAAGATTTATAATTTGATTAAAAGTTCGGTGTTTAATGTTATCCAATATTACTACCAACTTTTTTCTAAATAAAACCAGAATGAGTAAAGTGGTTCATTGAATGAGTAAACAAGATTGCAAAATGAGTAAACTCTATTTTTTGACTGTTTTTATAGGCTATAACACACTTTAATGATTTTTTTGGATGCTAATTTGTGTCTATGTTTACAAAGAATTTAAATAGATTTACTATGAAATATCAAATTACAATACCAAAACCTTGTCATGAAGATTGGAACATAATGACATCAACAGAAAAAGGAAAGTTTTGTAAAAGTTGTAGTAAAGAAGTTGTTGATTTCACAAATTTATCAAACTCAGAAATTGCTAAAAAAGTAAGCAAGGATAAAAATCTTTGTGGTCGTTTTAAAGACAACCAATTAAACACAGAGTTAGAAGTAATAAAGAAAAATAATTTATCGAAAGTTGCTGCTGGGTTAGCTTTAATTTCTGCAATTTCGGCTTCAGAACCTGTTTTTACGCAATCAAAAAAAGAAAATGTAGAAGTGTTAAGTTTTAGATTGGGTAAAGTTTTTGTTGAGAATGATTCTATCCAAAAAGACATTATCATTACAGGTAAAGTGAAAGATTCTTTTGATGTTTTACCTGGAGTTAGTATTGTGTTAAAAGAATCCACTTTAGGTACAGAAACCGATTTTGATGGAAATTTTTCCATCAAAATACCTAATAAAAAGGCAAAGTCAACTATATTAGTTATCTCTTATTTGGGGTATAAAACACAAGAAATTGATGTTTTATCAATCAAAAAACCGCTAATAATTGAAATGGAAGAAACTAATGAACTTTTAGGAGAAATTGTAACTGTTGGAATGGTTACTATAAAAAGACCAAATATTTTTAAAAGAATTGGAAACCTTTTTAGAAAAAAGGAAAACAGAAGATATTAAATGTTAAAAAGAACGTACATATTATTCACTTTTTTATTGTGCAGTTTTGCAACAATATGCAGTCAAGAAATTATAATTACAGAAAAAGGTGTCGAGTTTTCTGTTAGAATTACAATTGTTGATGATAGCACTAACGAAAAAGTAAAAAATGCTGAAGTTTCTGTAAACGGAATTAATTATAATTACCCAGATATTAGTGGTAGATATATTGTAAAAGCCAGAGTTGGAGATGAACTTAGGGTATCTCACCCAGATTTTGAAACCATTTATTATACAATTAATTCTAGTGAAGATATTAAGGTTCTCATAGAAAATTCTGGGAATACTAGAAACCGAGATTCAAAATATTTAAGTAAAACTAGAAGTCAAGATTTGTATTTACAGCATTTAGATTCCGTTAAATTTTACAAGAAAAAAGACATTGAAAAAAGTTTGTCATTTGTAGAAAAGGCATTAGAAAGTAAACAAAATAAAGAAAGAAATGCAGCTACATATAAATTGCTTGCAGATGTTTATTTGTACTGGAAACAATACGATTTAGCAGTTTATAACTATAAATTATCGCATCAAATTAAAGAAGATTTAGCAACTAAATTGGCTTTGGCAAAAGCACAGTTTTTACAAAAAGAGTATGCAGATAGCGAAAAATCATATCTAGAATTAATATCAAAAAAACTGAGTAATTACGAAAGAATTCTGGTTTATGAAGGTTTAGGTGATGTGAATTTTGCTCAAAAAAAATGGAGTTTTTCCAAAACTAATTATCAACAAGCCTTAGAAATTGCGAAAGAGAATATAGTTACTCCTAAAATTACAGATATAAGTTCTAAAATTGCTGATGTTTTAGCTGCACAAGGAAAGGTAAATGAAGCTGAAAATCAATTTATAAATTCTTTAAATTTTGCGAAAAAAGAAAATCCAGAAAGAGCTTTAGTAGAAGAAGAAAAAGTAGCAGATTTTTACAATTCTAATCAACGTTTTGATGAAGAAATTGCCATTCGTAAAAAGAGTTTACAGAAGGCAGAAAGCAATTCTTCTTCTAGAAAATTATCAAAAGAAAAAGATTCAATTACAGCTCAAAAAATTAATTATAAAATCGGGAACGCTTATCTTTTAAAAGAGGATTATAAAAGTGCAATTCCGTTTTTAGAAAAAAGTAAAAAAGGTGCCAAAGAAAAGAATGATATTGTTGTAGAAAAAGATGCTACAAGAAAAATTTCTGAGGTTTTTGCTAGTTTAGGTGATAATGAAAAAGCGCTTAAAAATTATAAAGAATATGTGGCTTTGGTAGATTCTTTGTATGTAAGAAAAGAACAAGAAATTCAGCAAATAAAACGTTTTTCTAAGAAAATTGCAGACAATCAAAATAGAATTGCAAGTTTAGAGAAAGATAAAGAATTGTCGCAGAGTAAAATCAGTTTGGCTTATGTAGATCAAAAATTATCAGAAGAAAGTAATCAAAAACAACGTTTAATTATTTACTCTTTAATTGGTGGTTTTTTATTGATGAGTTTGCTGGCCTATTTTATGTTTAGAACAAATAAACAACAAAAATTAGCGAACAATTTATTGGCTTTAAAATCAATGCGATCGCAAATGAATCCGCATTTTATTTTTAACGCACTAAACTCTGTAAACAGTTTTATTGCTGTAAATGACGAACGAAATGCAAACCGTTATTTAAGTGAGTTTTCAGTTTTAATGCGTTCGGTTTTAGAAAATTCTGATGAAGATTTTATTTCGTTAAATAAAGAAATTGAGTTGCTAGAATTGTATGTAAAATTAGAGCACAATCGTTTTAAAGATAAGTTCGATTATAAAATTTCTGTTGATAAAACTATCGATTTAGAACAATTTTCAATTCCGCCAATGTTATTGCAACCTTATATTGAAAACGCAATTTGGCACGGATTACGTTATAAAAAAGAGAAAGGGAGTTTAGAAATAGCAATTCATAAAAAAGATGATGAAACTGTTTCAATTTCTATTATTGATGATGGAATTGGACGTAAAAAATCGCAGGAATTAAAAACAAAAAATCAACTGAAACAGAAATCAAAAGGAATGAGCACTATTAAAAATAGAATTGCTATTCTAAATGATATGTATAAAGAACGAATAGCTGTAAATGTTTCTGATGCTATAGAAAATGGAGAAGGAACAAAAGTTGAGTTGTTACTAAAGAAAAAATGATCAGTATTCAGTTGCAGTTTTCAGTAAAAGTAGACTCTTATATATGCTGATATTAATTTTAAGATTTTAAAAAGTTGGCAAACAAGTTTAGCCTTGATTGAAGCAATTGTTTGAGCTCTTTTTTTAGTGTCAATTCGAGTGATTTTTCTGACAAAGGAAGAAAAATTGTATCGAGAACAAACAAAAAAAAAGCGAGTGCGAAAAGCAGGAAACAGCTTCTAAAAAGTAAATAAAAACAATAATGAAATTAAAAGCCATAATAGTAGAAGACGAACAAATAAGTAGAGAAATTCTGCGTAATTATTTAGGTAAATATTGCCCAAATGTTTCTTTATTAGGTGAAGCAAGTAATATTGATGAAGCCTATTCTTTAATCAATAAACACGAATTAGATTTAGTGTTTTTAGATGTAGAAATGCCTTTTGGCAATGCTTTTGACTTGTTAGAAAAAGTAGAAAACAGAACTTTTGAAACAGTTTTTGTAACTGCTTATGATCATTATGCAATAGAGGCTTTAAATAACCATGCAAGTTATTATCTGTTAAAACCAATTTCTATTGATGAGTTGATTAAAGCTGTAAATATTGTATCAGAAATTAAAGAAAAAGAAAATGAATTACAGCATAAAATATTGGCGCCAAAAACAAAATCTGCAGAAGGTAAAATAACCATTCCACAACAAGATGGTTTTGAAGTTTTAAATATTGATGACATTGTTTTTTGTAAAGCCGATGATAATTATACAGAAATACATTTGGCAAATTCTAAAAAATTAGTGAGCAAAACCTTAAAGTATTTTGAAGAAGTTTTAACAGAATATACGTTTGCAAGAATTCATAAATCGTATTTGGTAAATGTAAACGCAATTACCAAATACAAAAAAGGAAAAGGAGGAAGTGTAATTGTTTCTAATGGAAAAGAAATTTTGGTTTCTGCCTCGCAAAAGAGTAATTTGCTGTCTTATTTTAAATAAAAAAAGCTCATCTTATTCTTCCCCAAGGGTAGAGAATGTAGATTGGAATTAATTTGATTTTTCATCAAATTTCTATTAAGATATTTTTTTAATTTTTACATTTACTGCTAAATTAAAAGACAAAAGAATATGCCTATCATAAAATTAGTAAGAGGAAATTATCCACAAATACCAGAAGATTGTTATATCGCAGAAAATGCTACTATTTTAGGTGAAGTTTCTTTAGGTTCAGATTGTTCTATATGGTTTAATGCTGTGATTAGAGGAGATGTACATTTCATCAAAATAGGCAATAAAGTAAACATTCAAGATGGAGCAGTAATCCACGCAACTTATCAAAAATCGCCAACAACAATTGGTAATAATGTTTCTATTGGGCATAATGCAATTGTGCACGGTTGTACAATTCACGATAATGTTTTAATAGGTATGGGGTCAATTATTATGGATGATTGTATTATAGAATCTAATTCTATAATTGCAGCTGGTGCAGTAGTTACTAAAAATACAAAAGTAGAAAGTGGTAGTATTTATGCAGGTGTACCCGCTAAAAAAGTAAAAGACATTTCAGAAGAATTAATTTCTGGAGAAATTGATAGAATTGCTAATAATTATTTAAAATATTCGAGTTGGTTTAAAGAGTAGAATTTAACGCCAATATTCTCATAAAAAACATCAAATTAAGAAAAAGGTATTAAAAAAGTTTCTGGTTTTGCAAGATTAGTAAGCTGTTTTAAAAGCATAAAAAAGCCCAATTTCCTCTAAAGGAAATTGAGCCATATATAAACCAATCAACCAAATCAGTTACTATTAATCTCTTTTTTCTTTTGCCATTCTGCGCTCTTTTGAGTCTTTCTTTTTCCCCTTCATTTTTCTGCCTTTGTTCATTTTTTCAAATTTTTCAAATTGCTCATCATTTAAGATTTTTTTCATGTTGTTTTTAAATGCAATTTGATCGTCTAAACGTTTGCTTTGCATCGCATACATTTCATCAGCAGTTGGCTTTGTATCACTTTTTCTAGCCTCTTTTCTTTTTTCCATTCCTGCTTTTCTTTCTTCTGCTTGTGCTTTAATCAAAGGTTTAATTTGATTTTGTTGCTTGTCAGATAAATCTAAAGCTAATGTCATTTTCTTAACTGTTAAATCTGTATGCTGTTCAACAGTCATTTGCGGTCCTTTATTACCTCTTTTTTTCTGTGCTTGTGTTGTTAAAGTAAAAACGAATACTAAAACTACGATACCTATTATTTTTTTCATGATTTTAAATTATTTTTTTGTTACGCTTCTTTGACATCAAAAAAATTAAAAGGTTTAAATTTGTTTTATTATTTAACAGCTGCTTAACAAATTACTCTTATGAAAAAACTACTTGTTCTAATCTATTTTTTATCTTTTTTAGTAAATGCGCAAGAGATTGTTAAGGTGGACTTAAGTAGTCCAAAATCAGCGGTTTATACGCATATTTATTTTTTGCAAAACGATTCTTATCAACCAAAAAAAGCTGCAAAAACTATCTTAGGTTTACCAGAAAAAACAGCAATAGAAAAAGCAATAAAAATTAAAAAAGTTTTAGATGGTAAAGGTTTATTTATAGATTTTAATAGGTTGCCAACAAATGCTAATTATAAAGATACCTTAGATTATAACTCAAAAGAAAAGTATGTTTTGTTTCCTCAAAGAATGCCAAGTATCTATGTAGAAAAGGTAGAAAATAGTTGGTACTATTCTTCAGAAACTGTAGCAAGTATAGATAGAATTTACAAAGAAGTTTTTCCTTGGTATGTAGATAAGTTTCAGGATTTTATTCCGAATTCGGGTTATACAAAAGTGTTAGGCATTGAGTTGTGGCAATTTGTAGCAGTTATCATTTTATTTATTTTAGCTTTTGTAATCTTCTTAATCTTTAAGAAAATTACTTATTCTATTTTACAAAAACTACAACATTATATAACTAAAAGTAATTCTAGTTTAGCCATAAATACAGTACTAAAAAAGTTAGCACACCCTATAAGTTTGTTAGTTGCTATAAAATTTATAGATACTATTTTTCCGTCTTTACAATTTTCTTTAACTGTAAATAAATGGGTGTTTTTAGCCATAAATATTGCAGAAACTGTTTTTTGGATTTATGTTTTCTTAAAGCTGGTTAAAGTTATAATGAAGATTTATGAAGAATTTACCTCAAAAACAGATAATAGATTAGATGACCAATTAGTGCCAATTTTAAATAATTTATTAACAGGTGTTGTATTAATTTTTGGTTTCTTTAAAGTTTTGCAATTATTTGGTGTAGATACAACAACTATTTTAGCAGGTGCTACAATTGGAGGTTTAGCTTTTGCATTAGCCTCTCAAGATACCGTAAAAAACTTTATTGGTACAGTTGCCATATTTTTAGACAAACCTTTTCATATAGATGATTGGATCTCTGCAGGCGAAGTTACAGGTACAGTAGAAGAAGTTGGTTTTAGATCTACAAGAGTTAGAGCTGCAGATACAACTGTGTATCAAATTCCAAACAGTAAATTAGCAGAAATGGTAATTAACAATAGTGGTTTGCGTTTGTACAGACGTTACAACACAAATTTAGGATTGCGTTATGATACACCACCAGAATTAATTGAGGCTTTTGTAAACGGAGTTCGTATTATTATTAAAGAACATCCAGAAACAAAATCTGATTCTTATAATGTAGAGTTTACAGGTTTTGGAGATTCTGCTTTGTTGGTAATGATGAATGTTTATTTTAAAAGTTTGGCTTGGAGCACAGAACAATCATCAAAACACAGATTGCATATGGCTATTTTAAAATTAGCAGCAGAATTGGGTGTAGAGTTCGCATTTCCGTCTACAACTGTATCTATTGAGCAATTTCCAGATAAAAGTAACTTGTCACCAAAATACAATACAGATAAAGAAAAAATAAAAAATTCTTTAGATAAAGTTTTAGAGAATTTTAGAAATGATACTCCACCAGAAAATACACCAGAAAGCTAATGAAACGTTTTTTTAAAATTATTTTTCGATTTTTTTTACTGTTGATAGTAGCCTGTGTACTTTTCTTTTTTTGGGCTTCATCATCTACCTTAAACGAAAGTGAGTATGAAGATTTAAATGTTATAAATGCCGATCAAAAAACAGAAAATGATTCTATTTTTAGCATTGTTACTTATAATATTGGTTATTTAAGTGGAATGACGAATAACTTGCCTGTTGCAAAACCAAAGTCTTTGTTTGATACGAATTTGAAGAAAGTTTTATCAGAAACAAAAAAGATCAATCCAGACATTATTGCATTTCAAGAAATCGATTATGATGCTTCTCGTTCTTATAACATAAATCAAGAACAAGAAATAGCCAATTTGGGTTATGGTTTTAGAGCAAAAGCTGTTAATTGGGACAAACGTTATTTACCCTTTCCTTATTGGCCCATTTCTATGCATTTTGGTAAAGTGGTTTCAGGGCAATCTATTATTAGTAAATATCCTTTAAAAGATCAACAGAGATTTGTTTTGCAAAGAGTTGCAGATGCACCTTTTCATAGAAATGCTTTTTATTTAGATCGTTTGGCACAAATAGTAAAAGTTACTTTAAACAAACAAGAAGTTGTTTTAATAAATATTCATTTAGAAGCTTTTGATAAAGTTACCAGAGTTAAACAATTTGATGAGGTTTTAAAATTATTCAATCAATATAAAAAAGACTATCCTACAATTTTATTAGGTGATTTTAATTCTGAAGCCAGAGATAAAGATGCTATTATTCAAAAAATGTTTGCATTAAAAGATATTGGAAATGCGGCTTTTAATCAATCAGATATTAAGAATACTTTTGATTCTAAAGCGCCTGTAAAAAGAATCGATTATATTTTTTATACCAAAAACTCAATAGAATATATTTCAGGAAAAGTATTGAATGAATTTGAACAAGCTTCAGATCATTTACCAGTTTTTATGGAATTTAAATTAAAATAAAAGGCAACATTTACAACTGAAATTGCATGCCTTCATCAGCAAAATGAAAGCCTAATTTTTCTATTTCTTTTCTTGCAGGGCTATTCTCTTGCAGAGTTGGGTTTGTATGATTATAGTGTATAAAATATATTTTATTTTTAGTTGTTATGGCCTCATTAACAAATAACCTTACAGTTTCTTCAATAAATGGATGTGGTACTTCAGACATCGCTCTTTTAACTTCATGCTGATTTAGAAAAGTAGCATCTAAAAAGGCATAATCTACTTTTTTAACTTCTTCAATTATAGAGTGTTTCCATTTATGCCATTTATCAACATCTGGTATAAATAAAATAGATTTATTATTCCCTTCAATTTTATAGCCTACAGTTTCAGAAAATTCATCTCTATGTGGTACTAAAAAAGGAGTTACTTTTAATTTATTACTTAGTACAATTGTAGAATCGTTTTGTAATTTTTTAAGTTTAATATTTTTTAAAGACACCAATTGACTCCAAGGACCATTGTTTTTTAAAAATGATGTCATTTTAGGCATCGCAAAAACAGGAATATTAGTTTTACCATAGGCTTCTCTACCAAAATACATTAAACCTGTATAATGACCAATATGTGCGTGCGTTAAAAATACTCCATCAATAATTTTTTCTTTTTTTAGATGATGTTGTTCTAATGTAGCTAGTTGTGTGTGTAAATCTGGTGTAGCATCAAATAAATATTTTTGTTGATTTTCTATATCAACCAAACCCAAAGAAACTACACTTTTTCTTTCATTTACATCATTGTAAAAGTTTTTACAACATTGTTTTTGGCAGCCTATATGTGGGTAGCCTCCATCTTGTGCAACTCCTAGAATTGTTACATATTGGTTGTGTCTTGCTTTATTTTTTAAGTTTTTTGCTACTTTGTTTTGTTGCTTACAAGAAGTAAAAAGGAAGATGCTTAAAAATGTTAAGAATAATTTCATAAAGAAAAATTAGATTTTAAAGCTACAAAAAAAGCATCAACATTAAGTTGATGCTTTTAGAATTTATTTAAATATTACTTTATACAAAAACTCTCCAACCATAAGGGTCTTCTGTTTTATTAGTTTGTATGTCAGTAATTAATTTTTTTAATTGAGCAGCATAAGGGTTTTCTAATTCTGGTAAATCAAAATCACTATCATTATAACCAAAACCAGAAATTGGAGATATTACAGCAGCAGTTCCTGCACCAAACATTTCCTTTAAACTACCATTTTTAGCAGCTTCTACAACTTCACCAACAGAAATTTTTCTAATTTCGGTGTCAATTCCATTATCTTCTGCAATTTGTAAAATACTTTTACGGGTAATTCCGTCAAGAATTCTATCGCTTGTTGGGCTTGTAATTAAAGTATCATTAATTCTTACAAAAATATTCATTGCACCAGCTTCTTCAATAAATTGGTGCGAGTTATCATCTGTCCAAATTACTTGATTGTAACCTTTATCTATAGCCAATTGTGTTGGGTAAAATTGTGCAGCGTAATTACCACCAGCTTTAGCATAACCAACACCACCATTTGCAGCACGTGCATATTTTTCTTCGATTAAAACCTTTACTTTACCTGCAAAATAAGGTCCAGAAGGAGCAGAACAAATAATAAACTTATAAGCGTCTGCAGGTGATGCATGAAAACCATTACCAGAAGCAAACATAAAAGGCCTTATGTATAAAGAACTTCCGTCGTTTGTAGGTATCCAATCACTATCAACTTCTAATAATGCCTTTAATCCGTCCATAAAAATATCTTCAGGAATTTGCGGAATTACCAAACGCTCAGCAGATTTGTTTAAACGTTTACAGTTATCTAAAGGTCTAAAAAGCATCACATTTTCATCTGCATCTTTATAGGCTTTCATACCTTCAAAAATAGACTGCCCATAATGAAAAATCTTTGCAGAAGGGTCTAAGGTTATAGGTGCAAAAGGCACAATTTTAGGTTCTTGCCATTTGCCATTTACAAAATCGCAAGTTAACATATGGTCAGAATATACACTTCCAAAAGGTAAATTATCAAAATCTACAGAAGCTATCTTCGAATTTTTAACACGTTGAATTTCTATGCTTGATGTCATTTTTTGTTGATTATGTAAAAGCAAATGTACGCAATTTATTTATTCAAAACTCATAAGTAAATTCACATTTCTTATTAAATTTAGTACTTTTGTGATGAATCCATTAAAAAAATATAAGATGAAAAATTTAATAAAATTTTGTGCAGTATTCCTTTTAGTATTTACAGCTTGTAAAAAAGGAAAAGAAGAAAAAACTACAGAGGTTAAAGAAGAAAAATTGGCAATGAATTTCGATTCTTTTGGTGATAAAATTACTTCGGATAAAGCAATGTCTTCAGATGAAATGTTGGCAAAATTTAATACATTAAGTATTGGTGATACTTTAAACGTAAAATTTGCATCTAAAATTAATGATGTTTGTTCTAAAAAAGGATGTTGGATGAAATTACCTGTTGGCGAAACTGAAACTATGGTACGTTTTAAAGACTATGGTTTTTTTATGCCTTTAGATTCTAAAGACAGAGAAGTTATTGTAGAAGGTAAAGCATTTTTAAAAGAAACTTCTGTAGATGAGTTAAAACACTATGCAGAAGATGCAGGTAAATCTGAAGAAGAAATAGCTAAAATTACAGCACCTAAAAAAGAATTTGCTTTTGAAGCAAATGGTGTTTTAATGAAAAAATAATGAAGCAATCATTTTGTTTTTTACTGTTTTTACTCACTTTATCTTGTTCTCAAAAAAAACAAGACAAAGTAGTAGTTACAGAGAATAAAGAATACAAGCAGTCAGAAATGGCTGCTTTAATGCTTAAAATGTATGCAGAAAATTTAGAAAACAAAAAGTTGATTTTAGAGGGCAAGTTTCCTGAAAAATTTAATCAAGAATTTTTAAATATTCATACAGCAAAACTTACAGATTCTACAGATAGAAACGCAGCCTTTAAAGGGTTTTCTCAATTTTACTTAAAGAATTACGAAATGCTTTTTGAGTCGCCAAAAGATTCTTTAAAAATAAGTTATAATAACACAATTAACAGTTGTATAGCTTGTCATAAAACAACTTGTATTGGTCCTATTCCTAAAATAAAAAAACTATTGATTAAAGAGTAGTGAAGAGAGAAATAATAATAACTTCTGATGGATCAACATCCATACATTTACCAGATTGGAATGAACAATACCATTCTAAACACGGAGCTATACAAGAGGCATATCACGTTTTTATAAAAGCAGGTTTAGAGCATTTTTATGCTGATTTTATTTCTAATTCTGATAAAAAAACAGAAGGCGAAATTTCTATCTTAGAAATTGGTTTTGGCACTGGTTTAAATGCTTTTATTACTTTTTTAGAAGGTAAAAAAAAGAGTTTAAAAGTTAATTATGTGGGTGTAGAAGCTTATCCTGTTTTAGATGATGAAATCCAGAAGCTAAATTATGTTTCAGAATTAAAAGCAACAGAATATCAACCAGAATTTGATAAAATACATTCAGTTTCTTGGGATGAAAAACAGTTGATTTCTGATGATTTTAAGCTCACAAAAAGGAAACAATTCTTTGAGCAAATAGAAGATGTAAATAAATTTGACATTATTTATTTTGATGCTTTTGGGGCTACTAATCAACCAGAGTTATGGACAGAAGCTATTTTCTTAAAAATGTATAAAGCATTAAAAAAAGAAGGAGTCTTAACAACATATTCTGCAAAAGGTAGTGTTAGAAGAGCAATGCAAACTGTTGGTTTTACAGTAGAAAGATTAGCAGGCCCACCAGGAAAAAGAGAAATGCTAAGAGCAACTAAAAAGTAGTTAAAAGTTTTCTAAAAATAGATTTCAATGAAAAATCTAATATTTTTAGTTTGTAAACGTTGCAGTAAGAACTTTTAAAATTAATAAGAAATAATTCAAGTAAAAATGGAGTTCAAAAGAAAATTTGGAAGACAAAAAAAAACAAAACCTACAAAAGGGCTTTTTTTAATTTTATTATTAGCATTGGCTTTATTTTTATGGTTTAATGCAGAATCACTTTTAAATTCTTTATTCTAAATAATTGGCAATAGAAAAAATAATTTTAGGCATAGATCCTGGAACAACAATTATGGGTTTTGGTATCATAAAAGTTGTGGGTAAAAAGATGGAATTTATTCAAATGAATGAATTGATCTTAAAAAAATACGACGACCATTACCTAAAATTAAAACTCATTTTTGAAAGAACTGTAGAATTAATAGATACCTATCATCCAGATGAAATTGCTATTGAAGCACCTTTTTTTGGTAAAAATGTACAATCTATGCTAAAGTTAGGTAGAGCACAAGGTGTTGCAATGGCTGCAGGTTTATCTAGAGAAGTGCCAATTACAGAGTATTTGCCAAAGAAAATTAAAATGGCAATTACAGGAAATGGAAATGCAAGTAAAGAACAAGTAGCTTTAATGCTAAAATCGTTATTGAATTTAAAAACTTTGCCTAAAAATTTAGATGCTACAGATGGTTTGGCAGCTGCAGTTTGCCATTATTATAATTCAGGAAAAGTTGTTGGTGGTAAAAATTATTCGGGTTGGGCAAGTTTTGTAAAACAGAATAGCTCCCAAATCCCCAAAGGGGGATCAAAAAATTCTCTTACAATAAACTTAAGGAAGAAGAAATAACAATTTAATGGATAAAAATATAAATTTCCATAAAGAGGACAGTTCCTCTCCTTTGGAGAGGTTAGGAGAGGCCTCAGGAATCTACATTCACATACCATTTTGTAAACAAGCTTGTTATTATTGCGATTTCCATTTTTCTACATCATTAAAAAAGAAAGAGGAGCTAATTTCGTGTTTAATTAAAGAGATTGAAATTAGAAAAGAAGAGCTAAATCAATCAAAAATAGAAACCATTTATTTTGGTGGTGGAACTCCGAGTTTGTTATCAACTAAAGAAATAGAAATGTTGGTAAATGCTGTTTATCAAAATCATAATGTTGTAGAACATCCAGAAATTACGCTCGAAGCAAATCCTGATGATTTATCCGAAGAAAAAATAATTGAACTTTCTAAATCACCAATAAACAGATTGAGTATTGGTGTGCAATCTTTTTTTGAAAAAGATTTAAAGTTGATGAATAGAGCTCATAATGCATCAGAAGCAAAAAAATGTTTGCAAACTGCAACTAAATATTTTAAAAATATTTCTGTAGATTTAATTTACGGAATTCCAGATTGTACAAACGAACAATGGCAAGAAAATATAGCAACTGTTTTGGGTTTTAATATTCCACATATTTCTAGCTATGCTTTAACTGTCGAAGAAAAAACTCCGTTAGCAAGTTTTATCAAAAAAGGAATTATTAAAAATGTTGATGATGAAAAAGCACAGGAGCAATTTAATATTTTAATTGAGGAATTAGAAAAAGCAAATTTTGTACATTATGAAACATCAAACTTTGGTAAAGAAAGTTTTTTTAGTAAAAACAATTCTGCCTATTGGTTAGGTAAACCTTATTTAGGCATTGGTCCATCAGCACATTCTTTTAGTAACAATCAACGTAGTTGGAATGTTAGAAATAACTCAAAATATATAAAAAAAATTCAGCAAAACCAATTACCAATAGAAAGAGAAATTTTATCTAAAACTGACAGATATAATGAATATATTATGACAGGATTAAGAACAATTTGGGGAGTTTCTTTAGCGAAAATTAAAAATGATTTTGGTGTTCAGTTTGTTGATTATTTAGAAAATCAATCAAAAAAATACATTCAACAAGAATTGTTGTATCTTGAAAACCAAACTTTAAAAACCACAAAAAAAGGAAAGTTTTTGTCAGATGGAATTGCAGCTGACCTTTTTATGTTAAACTTAAATTAAACAATATTATTTGAAAGCAACAGTAGAATACAACTCAAGAAAAATAGTAGTAGATATCTCTAACCCTATAGATATTTCAATTCCAATAGACCCTGCAAAAGAGAGTGTAAATGCTTGGTATACAGATGGTCCAAAAATTTCTGCAGAAACACAAGAAGGTTATGAAATAAGTGTTGCCAATGGTGCTGTAGTAAATTTTAATAGCATACAATTCAATCCACATTCACATATTACACATACAGAATGTGTTGGTCATATTACAGAAAAAGTACATTCTGTAAACCAAAATTTAAAGTATTTTATCTTTCTGGCAGAGGTGGTTACAATTGCACCTTTGTTTCATAATGGAGATTTTTTAATTGGAGTAAAACAATTAAAAACTGCTTTGAGAAATAAGAAACGAGATGCTATAGTTATTAGAACTTTACCTAATTTAGAGGATAAAAAGAGTATGAAATACTCAAATACAAACCCTACTTATTTGTCAGAAAAAGCGGCAATTTATTTAAGAGAAAAAGGCGTAAAACATTTGTTAATAGATTTACCATCTGTAGATAAAGAAAAAGATGATGGTCAACTATTGTCTCATAATGCTTTTTGGAATACAGCAGGAGAAATAAGAATGGATGCCACAATTACAGAATTTATTTATGTACCAAATGATGTTGAAGATGGTGAGTATTTATTAAACTTAATGATTGCACCTTTTGAGAATGATGCTACACCAAGTAAGCCTGTTTTGTATGAAATTATAAAGTAATTTTAGCTTTTGTAAAAAGGGTTTTTTATTGATGAAAGCACTTCTTGAAAATACCAGACTTTTGCTTGTATTTATAACTTCACTATATATTTATCTATATATGGAGTTTTCAGTAAGAATAAATAATACAATTACAATGTTAGCAGAAAGTAGTTCAAATAGAGCTATTGGAGTTTATGTAGCAATTAATATTGCCAAATTCGCTGCTTTTTTATTTAGTTTAATTTCATTAATTTTTCTGATAAAACTAATCGTTGAAAAAAAGAAAAATTAAAACCATTTTTTACGTTTAAAATACCAAACAGCAGCAATAGTAACTAACACCATTATTCCTAATAAAATAAAGTAACCATATTTATATTTTAATTCAGGAATATACTCAAAATTCATTCCGTAAATACCTGCTAAAAATGTAAGTGGAATAAAGATTACAGATAAAATTGTTAGTGTTTTCATCACCTCATTTAATCTATGACCTTGTATACTAAAAATCAAGTTTATTTTACTTTCTAACTCTTGTAATTCAAAATCTATATTAGAAATTAAATTATTCGATTGTTCTTTTAATTCACTAAAATATTTTACATCAAAATTTGTAATTTCAATCTTTTCTAGCTTTACAATAGTATCTCTTAAACTCATTGTAGCTTTCTTAAAGTTGAATAATTCTTGTTTTCTTTTTTCTACTAAGGATGTAAATTCAGGTGTGGGTTTTATTTGAGTAGAGTTTAATTTATCTGCACTTAAAGCTGCATTTTTTTGATAAGTTTCTTGATAATTATCTACTATCGATTCTAAAATTAAAAACAATAAATAATCTGTTTTTTTCTTTCTAACAATGCCTTTATTTGCTTCTAAACGCTCACGAATCCAATCAAAATAATCGCCTTCTTTTTCTTGAATACTCCACAAATAACTAGACGAAACTACAAAAAGCATTTGTTCAGATTCTAAAGTTTCGCTTTTGGTAATTAATACACGAGTAGACACAAATACCAAATCATCTAACAAAATAACTTTATTAGAATGCTCATCATCCATAAATAATTTTATCAAAAAATCGTCTAATTTATTCTGATTAACGATTATTTTAAAAATTTCTGAATACTTGTTTCCATAAGTATTTATCCATTCTGTAGAAGGTATTTTGTTCGATAAAATAATATCAGAAATAGCATCATATTTATTTTTTTGATAATTATTTTCAGAATAACTAATTAATGATGTCTGTTTTAAAAACTCCTTCTCCATTATAAAATTAATTGTAGATTTGGTTTTATAAAGATACTTTTTTAAAACCAACAACTAAAATGGATATAGAACAATTAAGAGATTTTTGTATCGCTAAAAAAGGAGTAACAGAACATTTTCCTTTTGATGATGTAACGCTTGTTTTTAAGGTGATGAACAAAATGTTTGCTTTGGTTGGCTTAAATAATTGGGAAAAAGGAGAACAGAAAATCAATCTAAAATGTAACCCTGAAAAGGCTTTAGAACTACGTGCTGAATACGAAGGTATTTACCCAGGTTTCCATATGAATAAAAAACATTGGAACACCGTAAAAATCAACACTGCTGATGTTTCTGATGCTATGGTTTTTGAGTTGATAAATCATTCTTACGATTTAGTTGTACAAGGTTTAACTAAAAAAGCAAAAGCTGAATTAGCTAATTTGTAAAATGAAAAAAGCAGAACTTAGAAAAATATACAAACAAAAAAGACAACATTTATCTTCGGATGAAATTCGTCAACTTCAAGAAAGTATCTACAATCAAATTTATACTTTGGATATTTCTAACATTAAAATCATCCATATTTTTCTTTCGCTAGAAAAGTTTAAAGAGATTAATACGAAACCAATTATTGATTATTTTAGAGATAAAAAGATAAAAATTGTAGTTTCTAAAAGTGATTTTACAAACAATACCTTAACTCATTTTTACTTAGAAAAAGATACAGAAATTGAAGTAAATACATACGGAATTCCTGAACCCAAAAATGCAGAACAAGTTTTAGAAACAGAAATAGATTTGGTTTTTGTACCTCTTTTAATTTCTGATGAAATGGGTTACAGAGTAGGATATGGTAAAGGTTTTTACGATCGATTTTTATCTAATTGTAGAAAAGATGCAAAAAAAATAGGTTTAAATTTCTTTAAACCTATTTCGAATATTTCTGATGTTTATGAGTTTGATATTCCTTTGGATTTTGTTATTTATCCTAAGTAATAAATAATTTATAACTCATTTTTTACTCATGACAACTACAAGTAGGTGTCATAAAACTATTCGTATTCATATTTAAAGGAACCCCTTGGTTGTAACCTTCCATTTCAAAATAAAATGGGGTTCTTTTTTTATCGTAATTACCAATTTCATTCATAGTATCTACATCAAATAAACGACCATTTACCATAGTGTAAATTACAGAATTAGAGTTTTTAATATCCTCTAAAGGATTTTTATCAAGTATAATTAAATCTGCTAATTTCCCTTTTTCTAAAGAACCAATTTCATCAGCAACACCAATGTAATTTGCTCCATTTATGGTGGCTGCTTTTAAAGCTTCGTGATTACTTAAACCACCTTGTTGTAGCATCCATAATTCCCAGTGAGCGCCCAAACCTTGTAATTGCCCATGAGCACCTAAATTAACTTTTACACCTTCTTTTGCTAAAGCAGTAACAGTTTCAGAAGTTAAAACATGTCCGTTTTTATACTCTTCTTCAGGTATCATAGTTCTATGTCTAGAACGTGAATCAACCACATATCTTGGTGTGTATTTCATTAAGGTTTTGTTTTCCCAGACATTTGTTTTTTGATACCATTCATATTCACCACTCATACCACCATAATTTACAATTAAAGTAGGCGTGTAACCAGTTTTACTGTTTTTCCAAAGCGATATTACATCTTTATAAACAGGTGCAACAGGTATGTTGTGTTCAATTCCTGTATGGCCATCAAAAATCATAGACATGTTAGAGAAAAAATTAGAACCACCTTCAGGCACCACATTTACACCCAATTCTCTAGCTGCTTGCATAATTTGTTGACGCTGTTCTCTTCTTGGCTGATTGTAACTTTTAATTGATTTTGCACCAAAAGCTTTAGTTCTTGCAATTGCAAAACGAGCATCATCTAAATTATTAACAACTGCTTTAAAATCGCCTTCTGCTCCATATAAAATAAAACCAGTAGAAAACATTCTAGGACCAACTAAATCACCACTTTTTTGTAATTCTTCTAAGGTAAAAGCAGCAGCTGTATGCACAGAAGGGTCATGTGAAGTGGTAACTCCAAAAGCTAAATTCGCATAAAATTGCCAGTGTTTTTGAGTGCTTAATCCGTTTCTAAAAGCGCCAACATGTGCATGTACATCTACAATACCAGGCATAATGGTTTTACCTAACATTTTGTAAACCTTAGCATCAGCAGGAATATCAATATCATTGGTTTTACCAATTTTTTCAATTTTATTTTTATGGATGATAATGGTACCATCTTCAATTACTTGATTGCCATTCATAGTAATTATTCTGGCATTTTTAAACGCAATTCTACCTTCAGGAACATCAGATTTTTTAGTTAGATTTATTTTAATACTAGTAACATCTGTTGCTGCTAAATTTGTTTTTGCAAAAGGATCTGTTGTATTATTTACTACTGATTTCGATGAATATTCATCACCCAAAGTCCAGAATACTTTAGAATCGTTTTTTGCCCAATGTAAATTGATACCAGCGTTTATAGACAAGCTTTCTACATTAAAAGACTGTGTGTTGTTATCTAAATTAATTTCACTTCCGTTCTTAACAAAAGGAGCAACATACAATTTATGCAAATGAATAAAAGCAATAAATTTATTATCGTTACTTGGTACTAACCTGTTGGCTAATTTTGATGAAAAATGACTTCTTTCTTCTTTTCCATTTAAATCTACACTTTTTAATTTCTTTGTTAAACCACCAAAAAATGATCCTCCAGTTTGAAAGAAAATACGTTTATCATCCACAGAAAAACTTGGAAATTCTCCATTTTTAGAAACTAATTTTGGATCAGTTCCATTTGCATTAGCTAAGTAAATTCCTGTTTTTTTGGTGTAATCAAAACCTTGATCTCCATTTCCAGATTCTTTTCTGTATATAATTTTAGAATCAGTACTATTAAAAGCAGGGGTTCTGTATATTCCTTTTTCTTTTGTGATTTTAACTAAGTTGGTTCCATCCAAATTTATTTGGTAAATGTTCCCTAATTCTTCATCATTCCAAGTTACAAATAATATCGAATTTCCATCCGAAGAAAAACTAGGTTCAGCTTCAAAATCAGATAAAGTTGTAATTCTAGTAGGTATTCCTTCTGGTAAAACTTTTTTGTAAATATGACCTAAAGCTGTAAAAACTATCGTTTTTTCATCAGGAGAAGTTTGTACATTTTTAATCATTTTTGATGTGAAATTTTCTTCAAAAACTTTTCTTTTTACGCTGTGAGTTTTGGCCAGTTTAATTTCTTCATCAACTTGAAAAGGAATATTCTGAATCTGTTTTGTTTCAATATTTATTCTGTTAATTTTACCTTGAGCCCAAATAATAATGTCTTTGCTATCTGGCATCCAAGCAAAATGTGGATACACTCCGAACACAGCCCAAGCCTCACTTTGATCTTTGCTTAAGTTCTCGTAAATAGGCCATTCTTTACCTGTTTCTAATTCGTGAATGTATAAAACAGATTTTGTTCTTATACGTTTTACAAATGCCAAAAATTTACCATTTTTAGAAATAACAGGTCTTGCTGCACCTCCAGGACCACCAGTAATTCTTTCTGTTTTTCCGGTTTCAAAATTATATTGATTAATCACATAAATCTGTTTGTTAGGATCTTTATTGTACTGAAAAAATCCTCCAGGATACATATCTTCTGCATAATATAAATACTTTCCATCTGGCGAAATTGATGGGTCATTTACATCTTGTTGATCGTTTTTTCTTTTGGTTAATTGCAAACCTGCTGCACCAGAAAGTGGATATTGCCACATTTCTCCTGCACCAACAGAACGTTGAGAAGTAAAGTGTTTTCTAGCTACTAAAGATTTTCCATCTGGTGTCCAAACTGCATTGTTTAATAATCTGAATTTTTCTTTGGTAATCGATTTTGCATCATTACCATTTGCTTTCATCACCCAAATATTATTACCACCTTCAGCATCACTTGTAAACGAAATATATTTTCCATTTGGGCTAAATCTTGGTTGTACTTCATAAGCTAAACCAGAACGTAAACGAGTAGTTGTACCTCCAGAAATTGGCATTTTGTAAATATCACCTAGCAAATCGAAAACAATGGTTTTTCCATCAGGAGAAACGTCTAAATTCATCCAAGTACCTTCTGTTGTGCTCAATTGAAAAGAATTGTATCTCCAATCTTCATGCGGATTATTAACATCCCATTTTTTAGGTTTTTCTTGCGAATTGATTTGTATCGAAAACGCTAAACAAAGCAGTAGTAATATATTTTTAGACATAATTGATCTGGATTAAAAATTATACTTTATAAATGTAAGGTTTTTATTCTTGCTACGAATTCACGAATTAATTATTTTAATGAAATTAAATATTCGTTTATTAACGGCTAATTTTTTGAAAGTCAGTACTTCTAAATAATAAAATAGGATTAGGACAAATCTTTTTCCAATAATCAAGTTCACTTTCTAAAACAACACCAGGAAAATCATTTTTATAATTTAGTAATGAGAGAATTACTTGAAAATGTAAGTGAGGTACCCATTCACCATTTTCGTTATAATTTCCTAAATCACCAATTTTTTCACCTGCTTTTATTACATCATTCAAATTAAATTTTAAAATACTTTCTTCGGATAAATGTCCATATAAAGTATAAAATTCAACATCTTGAAACTGATGTTTTAGAATGACAAATCCGCCATAACCTTTTAAATCTTTTTGATGAATAGCGCATACAATTTCACCATCTAAAATTGCGTGAACAGCTGTATTTTCTGGTAACCAAAAATCAACACCCAAATGAATGTTTCTTTTTTCTGATGAATTTTCTGCATTATAAATATCAGAAGTGTATAAAGCACGTTTTTCTAAATAACCACCAGCAATTATTTTCTCTGGATTTTTGTTTTGAATAGCGAATAATTGAGCTTCAAAAAAAGTAGGATTATTGAATTCTGCCTCTGTTTTTACAGTGGAATTGTAAATGCTTAAATCAATAGGATAAAGTGCTGTTTTCTGAATTGTTGGGAATAATTCTTTTAAAGATAATTGTTGGTTTTTAGCCCAATTGATAAAATTTTGATAGCGTTGTTTTTCATCCATTATCAAAAATAAGTCTTTGAATTGAACTTACAAATATTTTTTATTTTGTTTGATAGTAGTTGACAAGGTAAGTAAGTTAAAATGAAATAATTCTTGACTATTTTTATCAACCTTATTCTAAATCCTTTTTTTATTATTTGTAATTTTGTGTTAAAGCATCAAATTATGATAGTACAAGGAAACATTGTCGATATTCAGAATAAAACCATTTTTAAAGGAGAAGTTGAGGTTAAAGATGATAAAATCATTGCTATTCGTGAAGTAAATCACGATATAGAAAATTATATTTTACCTGGTTTTATAGATGCTCATATTCACATAGAAAGTTCGATGTTAGTACCTTCTGAGTTTGCTAAAATTGCAGTTGTACATGGAACTGTTGCTACAGTTTCTGATCCGCATGAAATTGCCAATGTTTTAGGTGTAAAAGGTGTTGATTTTATGATTGAAAACGGAAAAAAAGTTCCGTTAAAATTCAATTTTGGAGCACCAAGTTGTGTGCCAGCAACTTCTTTTGAAAGTGCAGGAGCCATTATTAATGCAGATGACATTAAAAAAATGATGGAAAATTCTGACATTAAATATTTGGCAGAAATGATGAATTATCCAGGTGTTCTGTTTGATGATAAAGAAGTTTTAGCAAAGATTAAACACGCAAAAAATAACAACAAACCCATAGATGGTCATGCACCAGGTTTAAGAGGCGATGATGCTACAAAATATATTGCTGCAGGTATTTCTACAGATCATGAATGTTTTTCTTTTGATGAAGCCAAAGAGAAACTAGAAAAAGGAATGAAAGTAATTATAAGAGAAGGTTCTGCTGCCAAAAATTTTGAAGCTTTAATTGATCTTTTGCCAGATAATTATGATCATATGATGTTTTGCTCAGATGATAAACATCCAGATGATTTATTGTTAGGCCATATAAATCAATTGTGTGAAAGAGCAGTTGCTAAAGGAATTGATGTTTTTAAAGTGTTACAAGCAGCTTGTATAAACCCCGTAAAACATTATAATTTAGATGTTGGTTTATTAAAAAAAGATGATTTTGCTGATTTTGTTGTGGTTGATAGTTTAGAGAAATTTAATGTTTTAGAAACCTACATAAATGGAGAATTAGTTGCCAAAAATGGAAACTCATTTGTAAAAGATGTTGACTTCGAAGTTTTGAATAATTTTAATACAGATATAAAGAAAATTGAAGATTTTAGATTTGCATCATCAGCAGCAAAAATTAAAGTAATTGAAGCTTTAGATGGTGAGTTAGTAACCAATAAAATAGAAGCAGCATCTTTAATTGAAGATGGAAATTTAGTTTCGAATATTGAGACTGATATTTTAAAAATGACAGTCGTAAATCGTTATAAAAATGCTGAACCATCAATAGCATTTATCAAAAATTTTGGATTAAAAGAAGGTGCTATTGCAAGTTCTGTTGGGCATGATTCTCATAACATAATTGCAATTGGAGTTTCTGATGAAATGATTTGCAAAGCCGTTAATTTAATAATCGAAAATAGAGGAGGAGTTTGTGCTGTAACATCATCCAAAGAAAAAATAGTTTCATTGCCAGTTGCTGGTATCATGTCTGATAAACCAGCCAAAGAAATTGGTAAAGCTTATGCAGAATTAGATAAAATGGCCAAAGAAATGGGTAGCCAATTAAGAGCACCTTATATGAGTTTGTCTTTTATGGCTTTGCTTGTTATTCCGTCTTTAAAACTATCTGATAAAGGTCTGTTTGATGGAACAAGTTTTCAGTTTACATCATTAGAAATCGATTAAATCTTAAATCTTATTAATCTTTTTCACTAAACTTTCTGATAAATTAAATAACCATTTTACCTGTTCAAAAACCAATTGAGTTTCGTGTAAAGCAACTTTCATTTCATTAGAAATAGGAATCCCTTTTTCAATTTCTTCATCTCTTGTAGATGAAAGGTTTTTGTAATGTTTTTTGTAATTTTTTTCAGCAATTTTTAATTCTTTTGTGTTTAAAGAATTATTATTTTCTTTATCGTTTGTAGTGTCAATTACACTTTTTAAATTGGTCTGTATATTGGTTACGTAAATCTCAAATTGTTCTGGTGCAATACCTGTTTCGTTACTTCTAATAAACATCCCTAAAGAAGTTAAAGAAGATAAAAATGTATTACTAATAGATACCAAGTCATAAATTATTGCACTATTTTCTTGTTTAGATTTTGGTTCTTGGACAAATCTTTGATAAGCTGCATTTAGATTACCAACCTTTAAAAAAGCTTCTTTTCTTGCTAACCTATAATTGATTGATGTTTCCCCTTTTTTATGATAATAGATATTTATTTCGTTTAAAAGATTAGAAAAACTATTGGTAGATTCTTTTAAGAAATCTTTCATGTTTCTAGCCTCCCAAGCAGGCCAAAATAAATGGTTGGCTGCATACGCTAATAATGCTCCTATTAATGTATCAAAAACTCTAAATTGAATAACTTCTAATACATTTGGATAAATTATAGCATACATAAAAATTACATAAAGTGTAATAAAAGCGGCGCCATTTCTATAGTTCTGTTTCACTAAAGAAAAGCCTATAATTAAAGAAATTACTGCAATAAATGCATAAATGATTGTGTTTTGTGTAATAAGTACAATAGCAACACCAACCAAAGCACCTATAATTGTACCAATAACCCTGTTTTTAGTTCTTTCTTTTGTTAAACTATAACTTGGTCTCATGATTACGATTATGGTTAAAAGAATCCAATAAGATTGTTGTAATTCAATAATATGACCAACAATAAACCCAATTAAAGTGGTTAAAGTTAATCTTAAAGAATGCCTAAAGATTGGCGATTTAATACTAAAATTAGCCCTTAGCTTTTTTAAATCATAATCTTGAGGAGTAATAAACTGTTCTGCATTTTTTATACCTCTAATTTTATCATTTTTAGAGTATTTGCTTAAAATTCTAACAATATCATTTAAGTTTTGAATTTGCTTTTCTTGATATGTTTTGTAATTTAATAACAGAATTACATCTTCTCTAGATTCTGGTAAACCTACTTGTAGCTCAAAAAGATCAATCTGATTTTCTATTTTTTTTAATAATATTTTGAAATTGTTTGTAAACGAAAGTTTTTCTTCTTTTAAAATAACTTTAGAAATATGTAAAAGTCTTTCTGAAATTTCAATAATTAAAACTTTAAATTCATCAATTTTTTCTGGATGATCTTTATATAATACATCAAACTTTTTATAATTAATAGGGTTAGAAATGGCTAACTCATAAACTTCCATGAGTTTAGAAAATATTAATTGCTGACGTCTAATTCTGTTGCTAAAACCAGCATTAGTTCTTCTTTCTAAAATTACTTCTCTTAAGGTTTCATGTAGCTCATTAATATCAATCTGTAGTTTAAAACTTTTCTCTAATAGTAAAGTCCTATCTTCTTTTTCTACTAATAATTCACCTCTTAATTTTATAAAACTAGCTGTTTTTTCTATTAATGTAAAAAATAAAAAGTCGGTTTGAACTTTAGGGAAAATCAATTGAGTAGAAAGCGTTAAAAATAAATACCAAAAGCCACCCAGAGCAATAAATAAAGCATGTTGTAACAAAGAAACTTCATTACTATCGTAGGCAAAAGCCAAAACCAAAGCCAATAAACCTGCCAAAGAAATTAAAGAAGCTCTAAAACCAAATACAGAAATATACGAAACAGAAAAAACTAAAATTATTAAAATCGGAATTATTAATAACAAGTAACTACTAAAATAACCAACCATTAGAGTTATTGTAAAAGCTAGAATTATAGAGGCTAAAATACCATAGAATTTATGTTTTAAACTACCATTGATATCTGCAGGCAAACTTAATATTGCACCAAGAGCAATACTAAAACCAATATCCATACTATCAAAAAAATAGATAGATATAAATACAGGAATTGTCATGGCTAAAGCAACTAAAACCGCTTTTAAAAATTGAATACTTTTTATATATCTTAAAAAAGATGTAATCATAACTTATTTTATACTGCAAATTTAAGAAGTAATTTTAGGGCAGTATATTTATATGCATTATTTAAATATTTTTTTTAATACTATCAATCATCATAAAATAAAAGGGTTTGATTATTTTTGTACAATCAAAACATAGAAATGAGTTTATTACAAGATTTAGAAAAGAGAAGTGGCAATCAATGCGAATTGTGTTCAGCAACAAATAATTTAGCTATTTACGAAGTTAAACCAGTATCTACAGGTGGTTTTGATGGTAGTATTTTGGCTTGTGAAACTTGTATAAATCAAATTGAAAATCCTGAGGAAGTAGACGCAAATCATTGGCGTTGTTTAAATGATTCTATGTGGAGCGAATTTACACCTGTAAAGGTTACAGTTTGGCGAATGTTACATCGTTTAAAGAACGAAGGTTGGCCACAAGATTTATTAGGAATGATGTATTTAGAAGATGAAGAAATCCGTTTTGCAAAAGAAACAGGAGATCATTTATCAGAAAGTGAAAAGATTATTCATAGAGATGCAAATGGGGCAATTTTACAAGCAGGCGATTCTGTTGTGTTGATAAAAGACTTAAAAGTAAAAGGTTCTAGTATGGTTGCAAAACAAGGTACAGCTGTTCGTAGAATTTCTTTAGATCATGAAAATGCAAAATATATAGAAGGTAAAGTTGGGCCAACTCAAATAGTAATTATTACTGATTATGTAAAGAAAATGGCAGAAAAGGAATAATTTTTTTTTGATAAAAACTTAAAAAAGGCTTGTAATTTATTGAATTACAAGCCTTTTTTTATGCTTTAAAGAGAGATGTGATATAAAACAATAATATTTACAACTAAAAAATTAGTTTAAACTAGTTTTTTAGTTATATTTGTGTCGTTAAACTAAAAGTTTAGTTGAAAATTATGAAGAAACAATTAACAAAAGCAGAAGAGCAGATTATGCAAGTTTTATGGAATTTGGAAGAATCTTCTGTAAAAGAAATCATAGAAAAATTACCTGAACCTAAACCAGCTTATAATACAGTATCTACAATTATTAGAATTTTAGAAACTAAAGAATTTGTTGCACATAAAGCAAAAGGTAGAGGTTATGTGTATTACCCATTAATTGAAAAAGAAACGTATAGCAACCAAAGTTTACATAAATTAATGAATGGTTATTTTAATGGCTCATTTAAAAGTATGGTTTCCTTTTTTGTAAAAGAAAATAATATGGATGTTGCTGAATTGGAATCTATTTTAAAAGAAGTGAATAAAAAATAAAGTGATGAAAAATTTATCGTTCACACTTTTAATAATTTTCTGTTTTTGCTATGGATGTAAGTTAGAATCGAAAGAGGAAAATGTTTTAGTAATTAATTTAAATACTATTTCAGAAATAGAACAAAAGGATTTTTTAAAAATGAATTTAGATAAAAATCATCCAAATTTATTAAATCCTGATATTAGTAATCTGGATTTTGAAATAGTAGTGGAGTCTTGGACAAAATTGCATTCAGATTTATATCATTTTTTAAAAGACCATAACTTTAAATGGAATTCTAAAAAAGAAAACATTAAGATCTTTAACAAAATATATTTTACTAAAAAAGGAAAAATAAAAGTATACGCTTTTAAAATATTAGAAGATATAAGTGAAGATAAGATTATTGAGTACGAAAAGCTCGTTAATGAGTTTGCAAATAATGCTAAAATTAATGTAAAGAGAGATAGTGATTTTGCGCAATGTGGAAAAGCATCTTTACCTAATTTATAAAATATAAGCTATGATCAATTACATCCTTCAGGTTATCTTATTCCAAGTGTTATTCTTGACTGTTTATGATTTTTTTCTGAGCAAAGAAACCTTTTTTACCAAAAACAGATGGTATTTGTTAAGTACACAAATTTTATCTTTTGTGTTACCATTGATAAAAATACCAACGTTTCAAAAAGCAGTTCCACAAGAATTTGTAATACAATTACCAGAAATTGTTTTAAATCCTGATCAAGTAATCCAGCAAACAATTCAAGAAACAAATATAGAACAATCTATTAACTATATCAATATTTTATTTTGGATTGGAGTCGCTTTTTTCTCGGTTTTGTTTTTGATAAAATTGATAAAGATTATTTCATTTATTAGAAATAATGAAACGATTAATAAATCTGATTTTACTTTAATTTTAATTCCAAATCAAACCAAAGCCTTTTCATTTTTTAACTATATTTTTTTAGGGAAAGAAGTGCCCAAACATCAACAAGAAAACGTAATTCAGCACGAGTTGGTACATAGCCAGCAAAAGCATTCTTTTGATTTACTTTTTTTTGAAGTATTAAAAATTGTGATGTGGTTTAACCCAATGATTTATTTCTATCAAAAGCGAATCACTTTGGTACACGAATACATTTCTGATGCAATTGTAGCCAAATCAGAAACCAAAGAAAGTTATATCAATAATTTGTTATCTAGCTTTTTTCAAGTAGAAAATATATCGTTTGTAAATCAATTTTGTAAAGAATCTTTTATAAAACAAAGAATACTGATGATGAATCAGAATCAATCAAAAGCGGTAAAACAATTAAAATATTTGGTTTTAGTACCAATATTAATCAGTATGCTTTTTTACAGTTCTTGCGCATCTTTTGATAGTAGGTTAAAGAAAAGAATTGTAACGCATTATAGTGTTGCTGATGGAGAGTTATTTAGTTACAAAGGAGAAAAAGAATCAAGTTTAGACACTTACTATGGTCCTAATCCAAAAGGGCTTTTAGAAGAAATACCTTTAGAAGAATTGCCAGAAGAAATTAAAGAACGAGAGTATAATAGGTTTAAAAAATTCAGAAACAAAGGTGAAAGAAATCAATTGTTTTTATCTTTTTATAAATTCAATAAATATTTTAAAACACCTGATGGAAGAATTGCTCATGGTATGATTGGAGATAATTTGACTAGCATTCATCCAGATAAAGTTGGGGATGAATTGTTATTCATAAAATTAACTAAGTCACCCATTTTCCCTGGTTGTTCAAAAAGAGATTCTGATTGTTTTTTAGAAAAACTAGAACAACATTTCTTAGATAATTTTGATAGAAAAACTTTAACTGGTTTAAAATTAAATACAAAAAAAGTAAAAGTTTTGGTTGATTTTAATATTAATCCAAATGGTTATGTAGGAGATATTTCAGTAGAAGCACCAAATGAAACGATTAAAAATGAAGCTAAAAAAGTTATAGCTTCTTTACCAAAAATGACTGGTGGAGAAAAATATGGAAAACCAATAAAGGCGAAATACATATTGCCTTTTACAATTATACTTTAAAAAAAAATCTATGATTAATTACATCCTTCAAGTTATCTTATTCCAAGTGTTATTTTTGGCTATTTATGACTTCTTTTTAAGCAAAGAAACCTTTTTTACAAAGAATAGATGGTATTTATTAAGTACACCAGTTTTGTCTTTTTTAATTCCCTTGATAAAAATACCAACCTTTAAAAAAGCAGTTCCACAAGAGTTTTTTATTCAATTACCAGAAATTGTTTTAAACCCAGATAAAATAATTAAAGAAAGCATTACAACAATAAGTTTTACAGATTCTATCAATTATATTAATATTTTATTTTGGATTGGAGCCGCTTTTTTCTCGGTTTTATTTTTGATAAAATTGATTAAGATTATCAATTTTATCAAAAAATATGGAGCTCAAAAACTATCCGAATTTAGTTTGATAATGATTCCTAATGAAACCAAAGCCTTTTCATTTTTCAATTATATTTTTTTAGGATCTGCCATTAAAGAAATCAACAGAGATAAAATAATTAAACACGAATTGGTACATAGCCAACAAAAGCATTCTTTAGATTTAATATTTTTTGAAGTGCTAAAAATTCTGATGTGGTTTAATCCAATGATTTATTTCTATCAAAAGAGAATCACTTTAGTGCACGAATATATTTCTGATGCTGTAGTTAGTAAATCAGAAACCAAAGAAAGTTATATCAACAATTTGTTATCTGGTTATTTTCAGGTAGAGAATATTGAGTTTGTAAATCAATTTTATAAAAAGAGTTTAATTAAAAAAAGAATAATTATGATGAAAAAGAATCAATCTAAAAAAATGAATCAGTTAAAGTATTTAGTATTAGTTCCTGTTTTAATAAGTATGTTGTTTTATAGTTCTTGTTCAGATATAGATTCAAGCGAAATTGAATTATCAAAATTACAATTAGAAACAAGATATAGTATAAAAGAAGATAAATTAGTAGGTACAAAAGGGAGTAAAGAAACTTATTTGGATTCTTATATAGGTGTTGAAGAACCTATTGGTGTAAAAGAAATCTCTTTTGAATCACTTTCTGAAGAAGAAAAGAATGAATTTAATACACTGAACGAAAGAATGGTTGCACTTATGGAATCTAAACCTGAATATGAAAATATGGTTAGCTTTAAATTTTATAAAATGCCAAATGGAAGAAATGCATCTGGACTTTTTTTTAATTTTGATAAATTAAAAGAAAGAGAAGAAGCTAGAGTTAGTTCTATGACAGATATAACTGAAACTGAAGAAATTTCTTTTATAAATATTGACAAAGTACCAACTTTTCCTGGTTGTGATGAGGGAGATAGAAAGTGTTTTTCTAAAATGGTTCAAAAGCATTTTTCAAGAAACTTTGATGCAGATATGCCAAAAACATTAGGTTTAGAACCAGGTAGAAAAAGAGTTTTTATCGCTTTTAAAATTGATAAAGAAGGAGATGTTGTTGATGTACAAGCTAGAGCTCCTCATAATGATATTAAAGAAGAAGTATTAAAAGTAATGAATTCTTTACCAAAAATGATTCCAGGTGAACACCAAGGAAAAAATATAACAGTAAAATATTCAATACCTTTTACCTTATTTATAGAATAAACGATTTATGAAAAAGAAGATTTTATTTATATTAATATTTGCAATTGTTAAAGTTGAGGCACAAACCTCAACTTTTTCTGTTGCTGACAGTTTGTTTGCTAAAGGAAGATATAAACTTGCTTTAAAAGAATTAGACACCAAAGAAGCCTCATTTTTGTCCAACTACAAAAAAGCAGTTATTTATGAATCTATAGATAATTATAAAAAAGCAGCTTATTTTTTAGAAAAAGCCATCACTTTTAAAGATGATGAAAAGGCAAAATTAAAATTAGCTAAAATTTATAGAGCTTCTAAATTATCAAAAAAAGCCATTCCTATTTACGAAGAAATTCTAGCCATAGACTCTTTAAATTTAGTTTTAAAATATCAATTAGGTAAACTTTACATCATCAATAAAAAACCGAAAAAAGCTATTGAAACCTTTACCTACTTAATTAAAAACGATACAGAAAATCCAAATTATTCTTATCATTTAGGGTTATCTTATGCTTTAAATGGGCAAAGAGATCCTATGATAAATAGTTTTATAGATACATATCAAAAAGATTCTACACATATTAGAGCAATTTCTAGATTGGCTAAAAGTTTCCTTAAATTAAAAGATTTAGATTCAACCCAATTGTTTGTAAATAAAGGTTTAGCAATTTCGCCAAACGATTTAGACTTAAATAAAATAAAGATTAATCAATTTTTTAGAGACAAAAAGTACAAAGAAAGTATTCCCTATTTATTAAATATCGATTCTTTATATAAAAAAGAAACTTATAGTACATCACTTTTAGGTAAAGCCTATTACAATATAGATAGTTTGGAAAAAGCCAAAAAATATTTTACCAAATTAAAATTTAAAGATAGAGCAAACTTTAAAGCACATACATATTTAGGGCATATCGATTTTAAGCAAGAGAAATATAATTCAGCAAGAATGAATTATATGATGGCTACTTTTATTGGTAAAGAAAGTAGAGACGAAGAATATTATGGAATGGCAAGAGTGTTTTACGAATTAAAAAAGCCAAAACAAGCTATAAATGCATATCAAAATGCTTTTGAAGAAAACCATAGAAATTACAGGGCATTATATCAATTAGCCAAACTTTCTGATGATTATTATAAAGATAAAAAGATAGCCTACAAGCATTATATAAAATATATCGAAACTTTTTATGAAATAGATGAAGGGATGTCTGCTTTTGTAAGAAACAGAATAAAAGAGATAAAAAAAGAGTATTTTTTAAGAGGAGAAACTTTAAAATAAAAGTCATTAAAATTTAGTAAGTTTACGCTTTATAAGAAAACTATAAATGCGCGTTTTTTCTTTTTTAATTTTAATGATTTTTTGCACTTCGTGTGATAAATTCTCTTTCTCAAAAAATAAGAATGTACAAGTTGTAGATACTATTGTAGATTATACTTCTGTAGATACTTTTCCGTCTTTTAAAGTTTGCGATTCTTTTATTGATAAAATTAAAAAGCAAGATTGTTTTAGAAACACAATTCATCAAAAAATAGGAGAGGAGTTACAAAAACACATCTATTCTATTAAAGATTCTATTGATACAACTGTTTTGGTTGATTTAATTATCAATGCCAAAGGCGAAATAGTTTTTGATGGATTACAATCTGAAAATATAGAAATGCAATTACCAGAATTACAAGGTATAATTCGTAATTCTATTAATAATTTACCAACTGTTCTGCCAGCTGTTAAAAGAGGAATTCCTGTAACTACAAAATATCAATTACCAATAAGAATTTTGTTGAAAGAATAAAAGATGTTATTTCTTTAAATTCAAAACTCCAGAAATTAATAATAACAACCAAGGCAAACCGTGTAAAAGAACATCGAACCAATCTTGTGGTTGTAATCCTTTCTGAGCATCAAACGCATTTCCACCTAAAAGCCATTGTAATTTACCCCAAATATGAGGTGGATTAAAAGGGGCTAGTCCTAAAGTTAAACTCGCAATTAAAAAAAGTTTCCAATTATTTTTAAGTTGATCTTTCATTCTTTTTAAGTTTATAACTTTTATAAATAGCAAAAACAACCCCTATTATTGTGTGTAGAATTAGTGCAAATATTAATCTAAAAAAAGCACCTAATCCATACTCATCATATCCCCATAAAGATTTGCCTCCATATATTATTATACTAAAATAGATTGCAATTAATATTAGGTTTAAAAAAGCATACCAATATACATATTTCCAATAAGATAAAAGGTAAATACTAAACAACCACATTGCTATAATAAAGAAAATAAATAAAAGTATATACATAACATTTTATTCAAAAATCTGCTTAAAATCCTTTTTAGTGTTTAACGAAGTCTAAATAAAAATGATTCAGCTTAAGGTTTTTATATAAACCAATTCCAAACCAAACCAAAACGAATAGTAAAATCTCTATAAGGATAATTAGGAGCAGAAAAATAATTTTTTTCAGAAAAGCTAGAAGTTACATTATCTATCTTAAAGTAAATTCGAGTTCTACGTACTCTTGCGTTAAAGAACACATCAAAAGTTGGGTAGCCAATTTCATCCGTATTTTGTAGCGTAAATTCTGCCAATAAAGGGTTATAAGCATTGGCATTATACTTTGTAAAATACTTAAACGTAACTCCAATATTTACCAACATTGGTTTTCCCTTAAACCACTCATCAGTATAATATAAAGTATTTCTAGTAACAAATTCGGGTACTCTAAAAACTTCTGCACCACTAGTAACATTTTGATACATAACAGTGTTGTCTAATCCTAATTTCCAGAATTTAAACTCTCTGTTTGCTTTAACCTTTAAATATGTAATTTGACTTCCATATTGCTGAGGTAAATTACTTTCATCAAAATAAGTGTAGTTATCAATATTTGTAAAGTTTAAATTGGCATTTATCAATTTAGAAGTAAAAGCAAAACCTAAATCTCTTGTATTTACGTTACTAAAATCGTTTTGCCAATTATAATCATCATATTTACTTTGATGCAATAATGTATTAAAATTGGGCGATTTAGAACTTAATAATAAACTTCCTTTTAAGCCAAAAAGGCTGTCTTTTAAATACACAGCTTCACCTTGTAAATGGCTTCCAGATAATCTTCCAGAACCAGGAGTTAAAGCTGCATCAGCATTTAATTGAAAGTTTTTAATTCTTGCATTCCAGTCTGCACCAACAGAAATTGCGCTACCCTCTAATTTTAACTTGTTAATAGAACTACTCGTATTTAAAATGGTATCATAACCATAAGAATAGTTAATAAGGTTTGCTTTTGCTTTAAATTTACCTAAAACATATTTCGAATTAAATTCAAGATTTAATTCATTATTGGTTATAGAACTTTTGGCTTCGTTATTTGTAGCATCAGAAGCATTTGCACTACCAAAAATATCTGTTGTAGTTGAGGTTTGATTAAAGCTATAAAACTTGTTCTCGCTAGTAAAAACGTGACCAACTTTTAAATTAGTAAAATCTTTATCATTAATAGTGTCTTTGCTAGATAGTATTTTATAACTATGTTCTACATAAACCCTAGTACCATCAAACTGACTTTCTGCATCCTCAAGATTAACATCTAATCTAGAACGTTGTGTAAAATCAGGATCTTCAGTAACAAAATAATCTAAAGCATCAGCAGTTAAGCCACCACTTTCTTCGTGAAAAAAATCTTGGGATGTTAAATGCCCTCTAATTTCATATTGGTTTTCTTTAGTTCTGTAATGAAAAGCACCTCTAAAATTACCATTACTTACCAAAGATTGTCTGTATTCTCCCAAAGAACGTAAGCCTTTGTAAGAAAGTGAAACGTTTAATCTTTTAGAAAAATTTAGAGTAAAGAGTGCATCAACAACTTGCCCTTGTTGTAAGCCTGTTCTGTATAAAATTTCGGTTGTTGGTGTAGGCACTTCATAATATTTAATGTCTTCAACATCTAAATAACTAAATTGTTTTGCGCTAAAACCAATATCAGGAAATTGACTAACATTATCAAAACTATACCCTAAATTATTAAAAGTTTGCCCTTGGTTATGGAACTCAAGTAACTCAAAATTATCTTTTCTAAGATAATTGAATTTGTATTCTTTTTGTAAAGTTAAAGTAGTGTCTATGTAAGAAGTGTCTCTCTTATGAGAAAATATTTTGTAATCTGTATACTTTGTTTTACCAGATAAAATTACTTTAGTTTCGTTAGAATTATTTATGGTATCATTTCTAGAGTTTCCAAAAGACCCTCCTTCAATTTGTTCTTTTAGTCGCTGTCCAAATAAATTATTAGAGCAGATAAGCAGTAAAAAAATGTAAAAAAACGTTTTATTCATAGTAGATAAATACAAGAGCAAATGTAAAATAATTAAACGAAAAGAATAGTTAATAATTATGCTGAAATCTGTTAATTTGTAAAATGTTACAATCAAATTATAGTGGTTTTACTTTAGAAGCAGGTACAGACGAAGCTGGTAGAGGCTGTTTATGTGGTCCTGTTGTGGCAGCAGCCGTAATTTTGCCTAAAGATTTTACGCATCCTTTTTTAAATGATTCCAAGCAATTATCAGAAAAAAAGAGAGACGAATTAAGACCTTTTATAGAACAAAATGCCTTGGCTTTTGGGGTTTCTTTTATTTGGCAAGAAGAAGTGGATGAAATAAACGTGTTACAGGCTTCAATTACAGGAATGCACAGATCTTTAGATCAACTAAAAATTACACCAGAATTTATAATTATAGATGGTAATAAGTTTAGAGATTATAAAGACATACCACATAAAACCATTGTAAAAGGCGATGCCAAATTTTTGAGTATTGCAGCAGCATCTGTGTTAGCAAAAACGTATAGAGATGAGTATATGGCTAAAATTCATCAAGAATTACCCATGTACAATTGGCAAAAAAACAAAGGTTATCCAACTAAAGAACACAGAAATGCCATTCGCGAATTTGGTGCCACAAAATATCACAGAAAAACATTTAAGTTGTTGCCAGAACAATTAAAAATGAAATTGTAATTTTTTTAGAAGCTATTTCCTGCTTTCACTACTCGCTTTTTTTGCTCCAAAAAGCAAAAAAGAGCTCAAACAAGTCGTTCAATCAGGGCTAAACTTGTTTGCAAACTTTAGTAAATAACTTCAAATTATTTAAAAAAGTTCAACTATTTTTACGCTCCAAATTTCTAGATGATGATTAAAAAAACAAGAGCCGAAATCACCAAATGCATTTTACACAAAGTCGCTAATAAATTCAATAGTGGTCAAAATGTGCTTTCAGAAGATTTAATTCGTTTTGATCAAGAAGGTTACGATTTAATGAAAGGGTTTTTATTAAAACCATTTGGTAGTTTAACACAAAGTTATCGCTTTTCTCATCATGCAGATGTACGTTTAAATGAGTTAAATAATTATGCATCAGAAGTTTTTAAAGACGAAAATACGTTTATAGAATATTCTAAAAACATCGTAAATCATTTGTACGAACAATCGAATTCTGCACAAATTAAAACAGGAGATGTAATTGTTGTTTTTATAGAAGGTATAGAATATAAAGATGTTTTAACAGAGGCAATTGGAGTTTTTAAAATCGAAAATAAAGTTGACTTTTTTCAAACGTATTTAGATGATAATGAAAGTTTTGATGTTGTTGTACAAAAAGGAATATCAACAAAAAGAATAGATAAAGGATGTTTAATTTTAAATACATCAGATGTAGAAGGTACAGTTGTTTTTTCTGTAGATAATAACAACTACGATGCACAATATTGGATTAAGAATTTTCTTTCTGTAAAATTAGCTGATGATTATAATTCGCATACACAGAACTATTTAGAGTTGTGTAAAGAGTTTTCTGAAGAAGTAATAAAACCAGAATTTGGAAAACACGAGCAAGGTAATTTCTTAGCAAATACCGTAGATTATTTTAAAGAACACGAAGCTGTAGATTATCACGATTTTAAAGACGAAATTTTCGAAGAAGATAAACACAAGGATTTGTTCGAAGATTATAAAAAACATTACGAAGATTTAAATGATGTTTTAATTCGTAATAATTTTGATGTTTCAGGAGTTGTTTTAAAGAAAGAAAAAAGCAAGTTAAAAACAGAAATTAAGTTAGATACAAACATCAACATAAAATTAGATGTAGATGCACCAGATGCAGCCTCAGAATATTTAGAAAGAGGTTATGATGAAGAGAAAAAAATGAAATATTACAAAGTGTATTTTAACGAAGAGAAATAATTATTTGTAATTACAAAAGATAGTGAAGTAATCTGTTTAATAAATTTTGCAGATTACTTCGCAAATTCGCAATAACGTATTTTATGAAGCAACAAAAGCTTCAACCTCAAAAAGCGTTTTAAAATGCTTTAAAATTTTAGTTTTTACTTCTTCTAAATCAACCTTCCTATTTAATTCAGCTTCCATAGAAGTAACTGCTTTGCCTTTAATTCCACAAGGAATAATATTATCAAAATAACCTAAATTCACATTAGCATTTAAGGCAAAACCATGCATGGTTACCCATCTAGAAGAACGAATACCCATTGCACAAATTTTACGAGCAAAAGGTGTTCCAACATCAAGCCAAACTCCAGTTTCTCCTTTACTTCTTGTACCTTTTATTCCATATTCTGCAATGGTTAAAATTATGGTTTCTTCTAATAAACGTAAGTATTTATGAATATCTGTAAAGAAATTTTCTAAGTCTAAAATTGGGTAACCTACAATTTGTCCTGGCCCATGGTAGGTAATATCTCCACCTCTGTTTATTTTGTAAAAAGTAGCACCTTTTTCTTTAAGTTGATTTTCATTCAATAACAAATTACTCATATCACCACTTTTTCCTAATGTATACACATGAGGATGCTCTACAAACAAAAAGTGATTTTTTGTAGTTTCTTGTAAGTCATTTCTACGATTAGAAATCTTAACGTCTACAGTTTCTTGTAGTAATTCAGTTTGATAATCCCAAGTTTCCTTGTAATCCTTAACTAATAAGTCTTTTAATTCGATGTTTCTATTCATAATCTAAAGTACAAAGGTAAATATTTCATTATATTTGGAGAGCTAATATTAAAACGATATTATGAAAAATATAAGCCCTCTTTTTTTATTATTAACATTGTTCCTTTTGATAGGTTTTCAAATCAATGCTCAAGACAATTGGCAAAAGGTTTCAAAAACAAAATATGATAAGAATGAAACTGCTGTTTTTAGTAAAAAACATTTTCCAAAGGAATATAATTTGGTTTCTTTAAACTTAGAGAGTTTTGCTTCTAATCTTAAATCAAAATCAAAAAAAGCTAACAATATTATAAAGTTACCAGATGCAAATGGAAAATTGCAGAAATTTCGTTTAGAAGAATCTTCAAATTTTGAAGTTGAATTACAAGAGAAATTTCCTGAGATAAAATCATATTCAGCACAAGGAATTGATGATCCTACAGCAATTGCAAAAATAAGTATGGGTACAGATGGTTTACATGGAATTGTTTTTTCTGGTAATCAAGAAACAATGTATATAGATCCATACTCAAAAGACAAACAAGATTATATTGTTTATAGTAAAAATAGTATAGCTAAAGACGAAGCCGATTTTCAATGTATGGTAGAAGAAACTGCAAATAAAGAGCTTGTTTTTTCTGATGCAGCAAAAAATGCAGACGATGGTAAATTAAGAACTTTTAGATTGGCATTAGTTTGTAGTGGAGAGTATGCGCAATTCCATTTAACAAGACAAAATGTTTCATCAGCAGCAACAGATGCAGAAAAAAAAGCGGCAGTTTTATCAGCAATGAATACATCAATGACAAGAATAAATGGTGTTTTCGAAAAAGATTTATCAGTTAAACTAGTTATTGTGGGTAATAATGATGATGTTATTTTTTTAGATGAAGATACAGACAACATCACTGATGGTAATGCTAATACTATGATAGATGAAGTACAATCTATTTGCGATACTCAAATAGGTACTGCAAATTACGATATTGGACACATTTTTAGTGTTGGTGGAGATGGTTTAGCTGGTTTAGGAGTTGTTTGTATTTCTGGTCAAAAAGCAAGAGGTGTAACTGGTATTGGTTCTCCTGTTGGAGATCCCTATGATATTGATTATGTTGCTCATGAAATGGGACATCAATTTGGTGCAACTCATACACAAAATAACGATTGTAATAGAACAAGTTCTACAGCAGTAGAGCCTGGTAGTGGTTCTACAATTATGGGTTATGCAGGTATTTGTTCGCCAAATGTAATTGGTACAGGTTCAGCTACTGGTAATAGCGATGATTATTTTCATACAGTAAGTATAGCTCAAATGTGGAGCCACATACAATCTTCTGGTAGTTGTGCAGTTACTTCAAATACAAATAATACTGCACCTACAGCAAATGCAGGTTTAGATTATTCTATACCAAAATCTACACCTTTTAAATTAGAAGGTATAGCAACAGATGCAGATGGTTTAAGTTCATTAACTTATAATTGGGAACAGATAGACAACGAAGTAGGTACAATGCCACCTTCTGCAACAAACGATGTTGGCCCAATGTTTAGATCTTTGCCATCGAAAACTACACCAATTAGATATATGCCAGAATTGGCAACTATAGTTGCAGGGAATTCTTCTACAACTTGGGAGGTATTGCCTTCTGTTGCAAGAGATTTAAACTTTTCTTTTTTAGTTAGAGATAATAATATTGGTGGTGGAAGCACAGCAAGAGATGATGTTAAAATTACAGTTACAGATGCTATTGCATTTACAGTAAATACTCCTAATTCTGCTGTTATTTGGGATGTAGGTTCTACACAAACCATTACCTGGAATAAAGGTACAACAGATGTAGCACCAATTAATTCTACTTTGGTAAATATCAAATTGTCTACAGATGGTGGAATTACTTTTCCTATTTTATTAAAAACAAATACGGCAAATGACGGTTCAGAAAATATTATAATTCCAGATAATGCAACATCTAACGCAAGAATTATGGTAGAAGCAGCAGACAATGTTTTTTACAATGTAAATAGTACAAATTTTACAATAAATTCTACAGCACCAACTTTTGTAATGAATAATAATAGTGGTACTCAAATTGCTTGTAATTCTGGTAATGAAACTGTTAGTTATACTTTAAATTTCGATTTTGTTAATGGTTTTTCAGAAACAGTTACACTTTCTGCTACTGGTCAACCTACTGGATCTGTAGTAACTTTTAATCCGACAACTATAAATAGTGATGGTAATGTAACAATGTCGGTTTCTAATTTAGATGATGAAACTGCACAAGATTATGTATTATCAGTTTTAGGGTCTTCATTAAGTATAGTTCAGAGTTTAGATTTGGACTTAAAATTAACATCACCTGAATTTGGTACTTTAAAACTTACTTCACCAACAAATGGTGACACAAACATTGCTTTAACAGGAGATTTAGTTTGGGGAGCCAATACAAATGCTACCTCTTATGATGTTGAAGTAGCAACAGAAACAGGTTTTACAAACATTGTTTCTTCTGGTAATGTAACTACCAATTCTTACACAACAGATAATTTATCTGGATTAACAGAGTATTTTTGGAGAGTAAAACCTAAAAATGATTGTGGAGAAGGTTCTTATTCTACTGTGTATAGTTTTACAACATTATCACCAAGTTACTGCGAGTCTATATTTACAGATGAAACTGGTGGTTCAGAACATATACAAAATGTTACTTTTAATACCATTGAGAATGATTCTGGTAATGACACTGCAGATGGTTATATAAATTACACAAAAATATCAACAAATGTTAAAAGAGGAGATACACATCAAATTTCTGTAACTATGGATACAGCAGGTTATCAAGATCATTGTTTTGTTTTTATTGATTGGAATCAAGATTATGTATTTGATAATGATACAGAAAGATATGATTTAGGAAGTGTTACACAAGATATTGGTACTGTAACAGCATCTATAACAGTACCTGATGATGCAAGATTTGGAAGTACAAGAATGAGAGTAATTATTGAATACGATGATCCTAATGAAGGTTATGGTTTAGGTGCTTGTTTAGCAGATCATATTTGGGAATGGGGAGAAACAGAAGATTATAGTGTAATTGTAGACAACACAGCATCTATAGAAGACACCTCTTTTTCTAATTTTAATTTATACCCAAACCCTACTAAAGGAGCATTTACTTTGAATTTTGATATGCACAATGAAGAAGAGGTTAATCTAAAATTATATGATATTAGAGGTATGCTTGTAGGTGAAAAAAGATATGAAAATACAAGTTCTTATTTTTCTAGAAAAATTCAGTTTTATGATGTTGCTAGCGGATTATATCTATTGAAAATAATAAATGGAAACCTACAAACCACTAAAAAATTAATGATTGAATAATCATTTAAATAAAAAATAATTTTAAAAACCACACCATAATACATGATGTGGTTTTTTGTTTTAACTCCCAAAAAAGAAAGTGTGTAAATATCTACCAGGAGTAAAAGTAAATCCGCCAGCAATAATGATAGCACCTAAATAAAGAAAAATCATTTTAAACTTATGTTTTTTGATTTGTCCTTTTTTTACGGCGATAATTGCTGTAGGTACAGAGTATAAAGTTAAAAAACTAAATAAATGTATATAGCCAAAATGATTTAAAAATTGTGGGCCAACATAAGCAGGCATAAACAAAGTGATTATTGCAGTTATCATCATTAAAGCCATATATATTTTACCTAATGACTTATGAAATGGAGTTCCTTTTTTTACAGATAAAAGATAAGCACCAATAAAAAAACAAGGAACCACAGTTGCCAAATGAGCGTACATTAAATATTTATATTCCATAGTATTATAAAGTTTTTGTCTAAAAATAAGAAATAAAAAAAACCGTATAAAATTTTATACGGTTTTTAAATAATATGTTGTTTTTATTTATCCTAAGAAAGGATATTTATAATCTGTAGGCGTAACAAAAGTTTCTTTTATTAATCTTACAGATGTCCAACGTAATAAGTTTTGTGCAGAACCAGCTTTATCATTGGTTCCAGAAGCTCTAGCTCCTCCAAATGGTTGCTGACCTACAACAGCTCCTGTTGGTTTATCATTTATATAAAAGTTACCAGCAGCATTTTCTAATGCTTTTGATGCTTGCTCTACAATATATCTATCAGTTGAAAAAATTGCACCTGTTAATGCATATTCTGTAGATTTGTCTACTAATTTTAAAGAAGCCTCCCATTCAGCATCTTCGTAAACATAAACTGTCATTACTGGGCCAAAAAGTTCAGTTGTCATTGTAGAGAATGTTGGCGATTTTGCAAGAATAACTGTAGGTTCAATAAAATAACCAACAGATTTATCATAATTACCACCAATAATTACTTCAGCATTTTCATCAGCTTTAGCTAAGTCAATATACTTTGCAATTTTATCAAAAGAACCTTCGTGTATAACTGCGTTTATAAAGTTATCAGGGTTTTCTGGTGAGCCCATTTTTAATTCTGATGTCTGTGCAATTAAATGTGCTTTAACGTCACCCCAAATAGAAGCAGGTATGTAAGCACGTGAAGCTGCAGAACATTTTTGACCTTGATATTCAAAAGCACCCCTTGTAATTCCTGTTGCAACTTGTAAAGGATTTGCAGAATTGTGTGCCCAAATAAAATCTTTACCACCTGTTTCACCAACAATTCTTGGGTATGTTTTATAAGTATGGATGTTTGTACCAATTTGTTTCCATAATTCTTTAAAAACAAAAGTAGAACCTGTAAAATGTAATCCAGAGAAATCTGGAGAAGATAAACAAGTATCAGAAATCATTACAGGGTCTCCATAAACAACGTTAATTACGCCATCAGGTAAACCAGCTTCTTTAAATAAATCTACAATTACTTGTGCAGAATATGCTTGATGATCAGAAGGTTTCCAAACTACAACATTACCCATTAAAGCTGCTGCTGCAGGTAAATTTGCTGCAATAGAAGTAAAGTTAAAAGGAGAAATTGCATACACAAAGCCTTCTAAAGGTCTGTACTCAACTCTGTTCCAAATTCCTGGTGCAGATGCTGGTTGATCTTTAAAAATATCAGTCATGTATTGTACATTAAATCTAAAGAAATCAATCATTTCACAAGCAGCATCAATTTCTGCTTGGTGTACATTTTTAGATTGTGCAATCATTGTTGCAGCATTCATTTTTGCTCTATATGGTCCTGCTAATAACTCAGCAGCTTTTAAAAATATAGATGCTCTTTCCATCCAAGAAACAGAAGACCAAGCTTGTCTTGCTGCTAATGCAGTTTCAATAGCTTCATCTATATGTTTTTTTTCTGCTGTATGATATTGGCCAACAATATGCTTGTGATCATGAGGAGGTGTAACATTTTTTGTATTTCCTGTTCTTACTTCTGCACCATTAATATGCATAGGTATATCTATAGAACCATTAAACATTTCTTTGTAAGTTGCTAATAATTCTTCTCTTTCTGGAGAGCCAGGTGCATAGCCTTTTACAGGCTCGTTTACTGCAACTGGAACATTAAAAAATCCTCTTGCCATTTTGTATGTTTTTTAAATTTGAATCGACTAATTTTGTCTATGCAAAGTTACAGTTTTTGTTTCAATAAATTTAATGGTTTTTAGGTGTCTTTTGTTAAGGAAAATTTAAAAACTATATCAATATTTAAGATTTATCATAATTTTTTAAAAGATTTTTATGTGTACAGTTACCTATCTTCCTTTAGGAGGAAATAATTTTATTTTAACTTCTAATAGAGATGAAACTCCATTAAGAAAAACAATTCCGCCAAAAACTTATTTAGAAAATGGTGTGGAAATTACCTACCCAAAAGATGAATTAGCAGGTGGAACTTGGATTGGTACAAGCAATAAGAATAGATTAGTTTGCTTGTTAAATGGAGGTTTTGAAAATCATAAAAGGGAATTGCCTTATAAAATGAGTAGAGGTATTATTGTTAAAAACATACTTTCTGCGGATGATGCAGTAGCGTATATAAATAATTTTGATTTTAATAATATTGAGCCTTTTACGCTAATTCTCGCTGATTGGAATAGCTCTTTAGAAACTTATGAGTTAGTTTGGGACGGATTAAAAAAACATTTTAATAAATTGCCACAAGAACCAAAAATTTGGTCTTCGTCTACGTTATATACTTCTGATATGAGACGATTAAGACAAGTTTGGTTTGCAGATTGGTTAGCGAAAAATAGGTTATTTACCCAAGAAAAAATATTACAATTTCATAATAATTCTACTTTGGGAAGTGTAGGAACATCAATTAAAATGAAACGCGAATTTGTAGAAACTGTTAGTGTTACATCAATCTTAAAAATAGTAGATAGTGTTACGTTTGATTATTTTGATTTAGCTAAAATGGAAGTATAGTTTTTGTTTAAAACAGCGCAAAAGATATCACAAAAACAAAAATAATACCAATTGTAGCTACTATAGAATAGCTGAAATTCAATAACATAAACTTCATAAAAGTTTTAATATAGCCCTGCTGATAAAACTTTTTCATTGCAATAATTAAATACAGTAAAAAGAGAATAGTAAAAATCCAGAGTTCTGGTTTTAGTCCACAAATTTTTAATAAAAAGAAAATAGCAAACAGCATAAAAAATACAGTTTGTATATGAAAAACAAAGATTAAGTGATCTATGTAGCCAAATTTTCTTCGGATGTAAAAGAACTTTAGAAACAATGTAAAAAAGGGTAAAAGTATAAATAGAGAAATAGAGCCCGAAGATAAAATTTGACTAAAAAATTGATCTCTACTATCTTCATCCTCAGTAAAAGAATATAAAGTTTTTGCTCTTGTAAATAAAAATCGATTTGTAAAATTTTTCTCAAAACCCAAAGAGTCTAAAGCTACATCCATTTTAGAATTTGGATATTCTTTTATATAATCAGTAAATTTATCTAACCTTGTAATTCCACCAAAATTAAAACTGATATCATCTTTTTTATTGGTTGTAGTAGTGTCTCTAGCTTCTTTTTCTACTTCTTCTAATATTTTTTTTCTTGCAGACGCTGGTATAGGAACAAAAGATTTTTTTAATTGGCTATCTAATTTTTGTTTAATTGAATCTATTTCTGCATCAGTTGGTGTTTCTTTTTTCTTTTGTATAGAATCTTTTTTAACTACTTCAGTAATTTCTGCTACACTTTCTTTGGCTAATTCTTCGTATTTATCTATAGATTTAGATAAACCTACAATTAAAAAGAAAAGAATGGAAACAGTTAAGTAAAAACGAAAAGGATTTGAATAACGTTGTCTTTTACCATCAATATAATCTCTAGAAACTTTACCTGGTTTTATTAAAAGAGGAACAATAGTTTTCCAAAACTTAGCATCAAAATTGAATAAACCATTAAAAACTTCGTGAATAAAACTTTTAAAAGTAATTTTATTTCCTTTATTAGTTTGGCCACATTCTGGACAGAATTTTTCGTAGCCAGAAAAAGGAAAGCCGCAATTCAGACATTCTGGATCTTTAATTTTAGCAACTTTATTTTTTCTTTTTTTTAGTTTGATAAGACTTTTGTTATGAGTTGAAATGTGGGTATTATAACATTAAATTTTTCTAAAGTTTCTATGTTTTCCATAGCATAAAAACCTTTCATAGCTCCAATATTAGATTCTAAAAAACAACCAGAACTATATGAATATGTGTCATTTGGTTTTAAAACCGGAGTTTGCCCAACAACACCTTCGCCTTCAACGATTTCAGATTTATTTAAAGAATCAAAAATTTGCCAAAAACGATCTGTTAATTTTACAGTTTCAGTAGAGAAATTTTCTATAGTAATAAAATATGCAAATACATAATACAAACTGTTATTTCTATAGCTTGTACCATTGTATTTTGTTTTGACAGAAATTTTAATGCCTTTTGTTATTTGTTCTACCATTCAGGGTAAATGTAGTTTTTTTGAATAAAAAATACAAGTCAAAACTTAATTTAAAAAGTTTGTTTAAGAATCAATGTTTATAAAAGTAGTAATTGTCGGTTTTTGGGTAAAATTTACCCAATTATATTGAGAATTACACATGTTTTACACATTCTTTTTTACGGTATTTTGACGTGGTTGTTTTTTAGTTCGCTGTTAATTAGTGTTTTATGAATATTTATCTATAATAGGTTTTTTACGGCATATTTATTTCAATATACCTAATCGAAAATAATTATTAATTTAAAAACTTATCATTATGAAAAAATTAGTTTTAACAGTAACATTAGCAGTATTAACAAGTGGAGTATCAGTTTATGCTTTAGAAAGCAACAATTACAACAATCCAAGCGAAATTATTAAGACAGTTGTAAATGACGAATTTAAAGAAATTGCCATTGCAGATTTACCAGTAGCAGTTTCTGAAGCAATTACAAAAGATTTTGCATCTGCAACTGTAACAAAAGCTTTTGTAAACGAAAGTGAGCAGTATAAAATTGAAATTACAATGGATGGTGCTGAAAGTGTTGTATATTCAGATAAAGAAGGAAGCTGGTTAGAGGAAAAAGAAATTATGACTAAGAAATAGATTAGTACATAAGTAAAAGAATTTTTAAGAATACATACACATTTATAAATCCAATATTATGAAAAAATTAGTTTTAACAGTAACATTAGCAGTATTAACAAGTGGAGTATCAATTTATGCTTTAGAAAGCAACAATAACAATAATCCAAACGAAATTATTAAGACAGTTGTAAATAACGAATTTAAAGAAATTGCCATTGCAGATTTACCAGCAGCAGTTTCTGAAGCAATTACAAAAGATTTTGAATCAGCAACTGTAACAAAAGTATATGTAAATGCTAGTGAGCAATATAAAATTGAAATTAAAGTTGATGAAAAAGAAACTGTTGTTTATGCAGATAAAGAAGGTAGTTGGTTAAAAGAAGAAGATATTATTACAGAAAAAGGTAGTAAATTAAAGATGTAATTATCTAAAATTTCATTTTTTTAATCAAATAGGGGGGAAGGCATTTTTTAATTAAAATGCCTTTTTTTTATATCAATCAATTTATCTTGATATTTTTGTAATAAATCTATAAGCTTTATGAAAAAGATTTTATTAATTGAAGATGATGTAACTTTTTCAGAAATGTTAAAGCGTTTTTTAGTACGACATAAATATGTTGTTGATGCAAGCTATACTATAAAAAGTGCTTTATTACAGTTAAAAAATCATAACTACGATTTAGTTTTTACAGATTTACGTTTGCCTGATGGAGATGGAATTACTTTGTTAAAACAAATAAAGCTCAGTAAAAAGCCAATTCCTGTAGTTTTAATGACAAGTTATGCAGAGGTTTCTACTGCAGTACAAGCAATGAAACAAGGTGCTTTCGATTATATTTCAAAACCTTTTAATCCTGATGAAGTTTTAGAGGTTATAAGTAATGCATTAGTAGAAAAACCGGAAGTTAATACAGTAGTTTCTGAAAAGAAGCAAGAAAAAAGAACAAACAAAGTCGCAACAGAATTTATAAAAGGGATTAGTAATTCTTCTAAAATTTTATATGAATACATAGATTTAGTTGCACCAACAGATATGTCTGTACTTATAACAGGAGAAAGTGGTACTGGTAAAGAAGTGGTTGCAAAAACAATTCATTTAAAAAGTTCAAGAAAAGATCAGCCTTTTATTCCTGTAGATTGTGGTGCAATTCCTAGAGAAATTGCTTCTAGCGAGTTTTTTGGTCATAAAAAAGGTTCTTTTACAGGTGCTAACGAAGATAAAATTGGGCATTTTGAGTCCGCAAATGGAGGTACACTTTTCTTAGATGAAGTAGGTAATTTAACTTACGAAAATCAAATACAATTATTACGTGCTTTACAAGAAAGAAAAATTAAACCAATTGGTAGTAGCAAAGAGATTAATGTTGATATTCGTTTAATTACTGCAACCAATGAAGATTTACTTTTGGCTGTAGATAAAGGCGATTTTAGAGAAGATTTGTATCATCGTTTAAATGAGTTTTCTATTAAAGTGCCTAACTTAAAAGACAGAAGCGACGATTTAATTCTATATGCTGATTTCTTTTTAAATAAGGCAAACCAACAATTGAATAAATCAGTTGTTGGTTTTTCTAAAAATGTATTAACTATTTTTCAAAATTATCAATGGCCAGGTAATTTAAGAGAATTATCTAATGTAATTAAAAGAGCTACATTATTAACTAAATCAGAAATTATTGATGTGAATGCTTTGCCAAGTGAGTTAACTCAGGTTAAAGAGTCTGCTTCAGTTTTATCTACTGCTAAAAAGTTTTCTACAAAAGAAAACGAGAAAATACTTATTATAAATGCCTTAGAAGAAGTTGGGAATAATAAAACTCAAGCTGCAAAACTATTAAACATCACCAGAAAAACATTGTATAATAAAATGAAAGAATATAATCTTAATTAAGGTATTTTTTTATTGATGTTACAATTGTATTTAATTTATATATAAAATCAGTAAAAACTTCATCATCAAAAGAATTAGCAGTTTCAAATAATTCTAAATGCGGAATTACAGTTTTAATTTCTAATTGTTTAAACATACTCAACATTTTATGGCTTACCTCATTTAAGGTATATATGTCTTTTTTTTCTTGTGCATTTTTTAATAAAATAGAATTATTTTCAGTGTCTTTTAAGAAAGTCTGTAAGGTGTTGTTTACAGCATCAGCATCATTATTTAAAAAAGAATTTAGTGTTTTTAGATTAAAACCTTCTGTAGTTTTCTCTTCATTATTATTGATGTTACTATTAAGATCTGTAATATTTGCATCAAAAAAGCGAAGTAAAGTATTTTGCAATTTTTTAGAATTAAAAGGTTTTATTAAAACATCAGAAAAACCGCTTTTTATTAAATCTTCTTTAGTAATATTTTCACGACCTGTCATTGCAAAAACTGGTTGCTGTTTGTAAGATGTGCTATTTTTAAGTGTTTCCATAAAATGGATACCATTCATTTTGGGTAATTGAATATCAGTTAAAACAAAACTGTAAGCTATTTTATCAATGGATTTAATGGCATCTTGAGCGTTTTTAAAAAGTATTGGTTTTATTTTAAGTTGCTTTAAAAAGTCTTCTAAAAGTTGTCTTAAAGAAGCATCATCTTCTACAATAATAGCAGTTAAATTAAAAGTAGCAATACTGTTTTTAGCTTCTTTAATATTTGTAATTCTTTTTTTTGATAGTGTAACAGGTAGTTTTAAGGTAAAAGTACTTCCTACATCTATTTTACTTTCTAGAGTTAATGAACCTTTTAATAATTCTGTAAGTTTTTTAGAAATGGTTAAACCTAATCCAAAGCCTTTAATAGTATTGTTTTTGTTTTCTGCTTGATTAAAAGCTTTAAAAATATTTTCTTTTTGGTCTTTACTGATGCCAATTCCTGTATCTTTTACTTTAATTTCTAAAGTATTATTTTTTAAAAAACTTTCAATAGTTATTGTTCCTTCTTGGGTAAATTTACAAGCATTAATAATAAGGTTAGATAATATTTGTTTAATTCTAAAAGGATCACTAATTATAAGTTTGTTGATCAATTTATCATGTTTAACAATAATAGTTACAGGTTTATTTTTGATAAAAGTTTTTGCGTTTTCACTAATTTCATCAATAGAATTTTCTAGGTTAAAAGGAATAGATTCTATGGTTATATTTCCATTTTCTAGCGTAGAAAATTCTAAAAGATCGTTTACTAATTGCCCCATATAACCAGATGCCCTGCGAATATGGTCTATATAATTCTTGTCTTTTGTACTTTGTGTTGTTTTTTGAAGTAATTCACTAAAACCAGAAATGGTGTTTATAGGAGTTCTTAAATCATGACTTACCATAGAAATTAGCTGTTCTCTACTTTTTAAAAGTGATGTTGTTTTTGAGTTTGCTTTTTCTAATTGATTACGATAACGTTGCGTTTTCCAATAATCATTTAAAATAATTATAGAAAAAAATATGATGATTATAAAACTGATAGCTGCAGCAAGCAAAATAATTTTTCTACTTCCATTAATTGTTTCTTCTCGCTGATTATTCATATCAGTTGTGTAAAGAATAATATCTTTTTCAAGATTGTCTAAAAGTTCATAGAGTTTTCTAGAAATGGTTAAATCATTTTTAATAAGTTCTTTTTGTTTTCTTTGAAGATAAAAACGCCTACTATCATTTTTGTTTTTAGCTTCTTTTAACATCCTTTTAGAAATAGAAACTAGAGTGTCAATTTCTGTTTCACCAAGTTTAGTGATAGAATCTTTTGGTGTATTTTTATCTAAAGAAGCTGTATAATCTTCTAGTTTTAATTTAGTTTCATTGTCTAAATTTAATTGGTTATTTACAAAATCGTTTGTGTTAATTTGTACTAGAAGTGAGTCTATAGAAGTTAGTTTGTTAATTGCATTATTTATAGATTCATCAGTATCATTTTTACGATTTAAATTATGTAAATCGATAACATTTTTTAATTTTTTATCAATAATTAATTTAATGCTATCTAAAATAAACTCTTGCGAATTATTAGAAATACTAAGATTTAACGAGTCTAATCTTGATATTAATTTTTTGTTTTCAGTAAGGTACTCGTTAAATTTTTCTCTAGAATTAAATTGAAGAGCGGCCCTAGCTAAACTCTCATTTTTATAAATATTAGCAATTAAAGTACCAGTTTTTACAATTACATTTCTATCAGTAACATCTTGTTTTTGTAATTGCGTAAAAGTTTTTATTTCAGAAAGCACTAAAAAACCAGAAACAACAGCTAAAAGGCTAAGTGTTATATAACCTATTATTACCTTAAAAGTAAATTTCTGTTTTAATGATTTCATAAATTAGAATAATTATCTAAATTTTAAATCTAAAAGAATAAAATTGCTAGTTTAGTTTTTGTAATTATCTATTTTGATCAAAATAAGTAGTTCCAACTCCAATAACTCTATCATATAAACCTCCAAAAGCTTTGTAGTAGGCAATAACTGTATATTGGTTTTCTGTTTGATAAAAATTACCATTTATAGCATTCGTATCAACTTTGTTATATTTATCTACAGTTACAAAAGTATAATTGTAAAAACCTTGCTTTAGTAAAATGCTTCCTTTATAGCTGAGATCTTTAAAATCATATTCCATTTTGGCATTTTTATCAATTTTAAAATTATTGAAAGCACCATAAATATATACGTCTTTGTCTAAAAAAGGAGTATCAGCATATAAAGTAAAATGCATCATTGCATAATCTGCTTCTGTATTTGTATCAGTACCTTCTAAGGTTCTAATTACAAATTGCCCATTAATATCAGGATTGTATCTATAAGATAAATACTCATTATATGTATAAGGGTATAAATAATGATGAAAAATATCTTTCATCTCAATTCTAACTGTATTTACACTTCTATTTCTGATGAGCTTGCTATCAAAATTTAAATATTCATTGCCACCGTCAAAATTGGTTTTATTAGTATAAGTGTATAATAATTGATTTTGTTTGAAAAATGTAGGCTGTAAATCTGTTATTTTTTCATTCCAGTTTTCATTTTTTAAAACAACAACATTTATTTCTTGTGATGGATTGTTGATGCGTAAATTAGGGTGATTTATAGAAAATTGTACAGTTTGTTGTGTGTTTGTAGTTTTTGCATTTCTACTTCTGGTAACATTAGCAGCAACAATAGCTGCACTTTCATAAAGTACAAATTTTCTGGTAAAAACAACTTCGTCATCATCATTTAAAACTGATAAAAGGTAATTGCCACTTTTAGTAATCACTGTATTTATATTCGGAATTTTTACTGAATAATGAGAGTAACTCTGAAAAGTATTAAACGAATTTGTTACATCTATAATCGAGTTTTCATCAAACCCATCTATAAACTGACTAGATAACAATCTACTTTTTTTCCAATCGTGAGTCATGTGCTCAATTCTATATCTATAGTCTTTAGCATCAGCATCTAAATCATCAAAAGACAATTCTAAAAGAGTGCCTAAAGGTACAATTGAAGAATAATTATTTTCTTGTAAAGTTCTTAGTTGAATAGATTTTATACTTTGAGAGTAAGATAAATAGCAACAAAAGCTTAATAATAAAGGTAGAAATTTCTTTAACATTATACAAAAATAAGAATTCACTTTTCAGAAATATCAAATTTTAAGCCAAAAATTATTACGATAACGTTTTCATTAAATATATTTATTTAGAATAAATATAAATAGCGAATTTAAGCTTTAAAAAGTATCAAAAAGAAGATGTAAAATCCGTAAATTTGCTTGATTTTTTTAGATAATTAAAATTCCAAATTTACTATGTCAAAAGACATTCGTATTAAAAAAGGCTTAGATATTAAGCTTGTTGGTATTGCAGAAAAAAACACTACAAAAAGTACTTTAAGTAGTGTTTATGCAGTTAAGCCAGAAGATTTTCACGGAATTATACCTAAACTTGTTGCCAAAGAAGGAGCAGAAGTAAAAGCAGGAGAAACACTTTTTTATTCAAAAAGTGACGAACGCATTTTATTTCCTAGCCCTGTTTCTGGTAAAGTTGTAGAGGTAATTCGTGGAGCAAGAAGAAAAGTTTTAACCATAAAAATTGCTGCTGATGCTTCTCAAGTTTATACAGACTTTGGGGTAGTAGATGTTAATAAAATGTCTGAGCAAGAAGTGAAAAATCACTTGTTTACTTCAGGTTGTTGGCCATTTATAAAACAACGTCCTTATGATGTTGTTGCGAATCCAAATCAAGCCCCAAAAGCAATATTTATTTCTGGTTATGCAAGTGCACCTTTAGCTGCAGATTTAGACTATACTTTAGCTGGTAAAGAAGCTGAGTTACAAGCTGCAATTAATGCAGTATCTAAATTAACAGAAGGCAAAGTACATCTTTCAGTTGGTGCAAACTCTAATTCAGTTTTATCAAAATTAACAGGTGTAGAGTTGCATAAAGTTTCTGGTCCACATCCATCAGGTAATGTAGGTACTCAAATTGCAAACATAGATCCTATTAATAAAGGAGAAGTTGTTTGGGTTGTAACGCCTCAAGATTTGGTTGTAATTGGTGAGTTGTTGTTAACAGGTAAGTTTAATGCAGAAAGAACAATTGCATTAACAGGTTCTAAATTTAGTAAACCACAATATGTAACTGCAATTGCAGGAGCAGCAATAGAAGATATTACAAAAGATAATTTAATTGCTGATAATACAAGAGTTATTAGTGGTAACGTTTTATCTGGTAAGCAAGTTGCAGCAGATGGTTTTATCGGTTTTTATGATAACCAAATAACTGCAATTCCAGAAGGAGATGATTATGAATTCTTTGGGTGGAATAAGCCAATCTTTAATAAAATCTCTACTTCAAGAGCATTAACTTTTTCTTGGTTAAATCCTAAGAAAAAGTACGATTTAGATACCAATACAAATGGAGAGCATAGAGCTTTTGTTGTAACTGGTGCTTATGAACAAGTTTTTCCTTTAGATATTTATCCAATGCAATTGTTAAAAGCATTTATGATACAAGATTTAGATGAAATGGAAGCGTTAGGTGGTTATGAAGTAGCTCCAGAAGATTTTGCATTAACCGAATTTATTTGTGTGTCTAAACAACCACACCAAAAAATAATTCGTGAAGGTTTAGATTTAATGAGACAAGAATTAGGATAAGATTATGGGCTTAAAACAAAATTTACATAATTTAAAAGAAAAATATAAAGGGACAAAAATGGCTCCTGCATTTAATGCAATCCATACCTTTTTATATTTACCAAATGAAGTTACTCATGGAGGAACTCATATAAAAGCAGCAGACGATTTAAAGCGTACAATGAACATTGTAATTATGGCTTTAGTACCTTGTTTGTTATTTGGTATGTTTAATGCAGGTTATCAGCATTATGCTGCAATAGATGGTTCTTTAAGAACTGATGTTATAGCTAACTTTTTTACTTGGGATAACCTTTGGATTGGAATTATAAAAGTACTACCATTAGTAATTGTTTCTTATGGAGTTGGTCTTATTGTAGAATTTATATTCGCAGTTATTAAAGGTCATGAAGTAGAAGAAGGATATTTAGTAACAGGTATGTTAGTACCTTTAATTGTACCAATTGATACCCCACTTTGGATGTTAGCTGTTGCAGTTGTTTTTGGAGTTGTTATTGGTAAAGAAGTTTTTGGAGGTACAGGTATGAATATCTTAAACCCTGCATTAACAATTAGAGCATTCTTATTCTTTGCATATCCAACTTGGATGTCTGGAGATAAAGTTTGGGTTTACGATGCAGTAAAAAGAACTGGTACAGAAGATGCAATTTCTGGAGAAACTATTTTAGGAAGTTACGCACAAAATAATGATGTAGTTTACTCTACTTGGGATATGTTTATGGGATTCATTCCTGGTTCTGTTGGTGAAACATCAACTTTATTAATCTTATTAGGTGCAGCTTTCTTAATTTTTACAAAAATAGGAAGTTGGAGAATTATTGTATCAACTTTTATTGGTGCAGCTGTAATGGGATTAATTTTTAACGGAATTGTAAATGCTGATATCATTACAGAATCTAGTAAATTCTACGGATTAATGAGCACTGATTGGTGGCAACACTTAATAATTGGAGGTTTAGCATTTGGGGCTGTGTTTATGGCAACAGATCCTGTAACAGCATCACAAACAAATAAAGGAAAATGGATTTACGGTTTCTTAATTGGTTTTATATCAATTATGATTCGTGTATTTAATCCTGCTTACCCAGAAGGTGTGTTTTTAGCAATCTTGTTAATGAATGTATTTGCACCAACTATAGACCATTATGTGGTTCAAGGAAACATAAAAAAGAGATTAAAACGTACTAAAGTTAAAACTGCCTAATTATGAGTAAGAGAACAGATAGTAATAGTTATACAATGATTTTCGCTGTTGTAATGGTGTTAATTGTTGGTTCTTTATTGGCTTTTTTAGCTTCGTCTTTAAAACCAGCCATTAAAGAAAATGAAAGAATAGAAAAGCAACAGAATATTCTGTATGCTATGGGTGTAAACGAAAATGACGAGTCTAGTGCTACATTCGTATCAACATCAGTTGCAGGAGAAGAGTTTGCAAAATACATTAAAAAGCAAATTGTTATAGAAGGAGATAAAATTTCTGAAAATGACGAAGCGTATTTAATAGATGTAAAAAAGCAACAAGCAAATGCTAAAGAAGGTAAAATTAGAAAATTGCCTTTATTTATTGGAGAAAAAGAAGGTAAAACATTTTACGTAGCTCCAATTAGAGGTAAAGGTTTATGGGACGCTATTTGGGGTTATGTTTCTATGGATGAAAATATGGTTGTACAAGGAGCTTATTTTGATCATAAAGGAGAAACACCAGGATTAGGGGCTAACATTAAACAACGTTATTTTATGGATGATTTTTACGGAGAGCATTTATTAACAAAAGCTGGAGTTTTTAAAGGAATTACAGTAGCTAAAGGAAATAACGATCCTAAAAACGAAGAAAAAACAGATTATGAGGTAGATGCAATTGCTGGTGCAACAATTACTGGTGATGGTGTTTCTGCAATGATAAAGAAAGATTTAGCATTGTATGTACCTTATTTTAAATCATTAAAAAAATAATTTATGGGACTTTTATCAAAAAAAGACGCAGCATTAATTAAAGATCCGTTATTAGATAATAATCCAATTACAATTCAAGTATTGGGTATTTGTTCTGCATTAGCAATTACTGCAGAGCTAAAAGCTTCTATTGTAATGTCAATTTCTGTATTATTCGTATTAGGAGTTGGTAACGTGGTTATCTCTTTAATGAGAAACATTATTCCATCAAAAATTAGAATTATTGTGCAACTTATTGTTGTTGCAACATTGGTAATTATTGTTGATTTAGTTTTGAAAGCCTTTGCTTATGAGTTAAGTAAAACATTATCCGTTTTTGTTGGTTTAATTATTACAAACTGTATTATTATGGGACGTTTTGAAGCTTTTGCTTTAGGTAATGGACCTTGGAGATCTTTCTTAGACGGAATTGGTAATGCAGTAGGTTATGGTGTAATTTTAATTGCAGTTGGTTTCTTTAGAGAATTATTAGGTTCAGGAACTTTATTAGGTTTTAAAGTTTTGGGAGACCCAATTGAAAAAACAGGTTTATATGCTATAGGATATGAAAATAACGGATTTATGTTATTATCACCAATGGCATTAATTGTTGTAGGTATCATTATTTGGGTACAGAGAACTAAGAACAAATCATTAATAGAAGAACATTAAAATTAGTTTGCAGTAAGCAGTCACAGTTTGCAGTCAAATGCTAACTAAATACTGAAACTGAAAACTGAAAACTAAAAAATATATGGAACATATAGAATTATTTTTCAAATCGATATTTATAGATAACATGGTTTTTGCTACCTTTTTAGGTATGTGTTCTTACCTTGCTGTATCTAAAAAAGTATCTACTGCTGTTGGTTTAGGGGCTGCTGTAATTTTTGTACTAGCAGTTACTGTACCTTTAAACTGGTTATTAGATCAATATATATTAAAAGACGGAGCTTTAGTTTGGTTAGGAGAAGAGTATGCAGAGTACGATTTAAGCTTCTTATCATTTATTATGTTTATTGCAACTATTGCAACAATGGTACAATTGGTAGAAATTATTGTTGAAAAATTTTCACCATCATTATACAATTCATTAGGTATTTTCTTACCATTAATTGCCGTAAACTGTGCTATTTTAGGTGGTAGTTTATTTATGCAATCTAGAGAAATCCCTTCTTTAGGCTTAGCTTTAACTTATGGTGTAGGCTCTGGAATTGGTTGGTTTTTAGCAATTTTAGCCATTGCAGCTATTCGTGAAAAGATTAGATATTCTTCAGTTCCTCCAGCATTAAGAGGTTTAGGAATTACTTTTATTATTACAGGTTTAATGGCTATTGGTTTTATGAGCTTTGGAGGTATGTTAACTGGTGGAGATGAAAAGAAAGAAGAAAAACCAGCTGTAGAAGCAAAGGTGAAAGAGGTTAAAGTAAAAGAAGAAAAGGCTAAAGAAATTGTAGCTGAAAACACAAATATAAACTAGTAAAAGAATGATATTAGCAGCAGGTACAACAGGAACCATTATTGCAACAGTAGCAGCCTTTTTATTAATAACATTGTTATTGGTAACATTGTTACTATTTGTAAAACAAAAATTATCTCCTTCTGGTCCAGTAACAATTACCATTAATGGAGAAAAGAAAATAGAAGTTGGTTCTGGTAGCACACTTTTAACAACATTAGGAAACGAGAAAATATTTTTACCATCAGCTTGTGGTGGTGGTGGTTCTTGTGTTCAATGTGAGTGTCACGTTTTAGAAGGTGGAGGAGAAGCTTTACCTACAGAAGTGCCACATTTTACAAAAAAAGAATTAAAATCAGGTATACGTTTAGCTTGTCAAGTTAAAGTTAAACAAGACATGAACATTACTATTCCAGAAGAAGTTTTCGGAATAAAAAAATGGGATGCAGTTGTTGTTAGAAATTACAATGTAGCTTCTTTTATTAAAGAGTTTGTAGTTGAGATTCCTGAAGATATGGGTTATAAAGCTGGTGGATATATTCAAATTGAAATTCCTCCATGTGAAGTAAAGTATTCAGAAATGGATATTACAGCTCACCCAGAAGAACATGAAACACCAGATAAATTTGAAGCTGAATGGGATAAGTTTAAATTACGTCCATTAGTAATGAAAAATACTGAAACTGTAGAAAGAGCATATTCTATGGCTTCTTACCCAGCTGAAGGTAGAGAAATTATGTTAAATGTTCGTATTGCAACTCCACCATTTGATAGAGCAAAAGGTGGCTGGATGGATGTAAATCCTGGAGTTGCATCTTCTTACATTTTCAATTTAAAGAAGGGTGATAAATGTGTAATTTCTGGTCCTTATGGAGAGTTCTTCATTAACGAGTCAGATGCAGAAATGTTATATGTTGGTGGTGGTGCAGGTATGGCTCCAATGCGTTCTCATTTATATCATTTATTCAGAACTTTAAAAACCGGTAGAAAAGTAACTTATTGGTATGGAGGTCGTTCTAAAGCAGAGTTATTCTATATTGAACACTTTAGAGCTTTGGAAAAAGATTTTCCTAATTTCAAATTCTATATAGCGTTATCAGATCCTTTAGAAGCTGATAACTGGAAAGTTAAAAAAGATATTCATGATGAAACTGGTGATGGATTTACAGGTTTTATTCATAATTGTGTAATTGATAACTATTTAAGTCTTCATGATGCACCTGAAGATTTAGAATTATATTTCTGTGGACCACCATTAATGAACAAAGCTGTTCAGAAAATGGGTGAAGATTTTGGTCTTGCAGATGAAAATATTCGTTTTGATGACTTTGGAGGATAAACCAAACTGTTATCATTAATCAACAAAAAACCGATTCAATTATTATGAATCGGTTTTTTGTTGTTCGTTATTTAATATAATTATTGTTTTACTTATGCTAAAAATGTTTGTAGATGATAAATTGGCTCACCATCTTCTTGTTCAAAAATCTTTGAATAATCCATAACATTAGGAATGTTATCAAGTTTGCATAATAGTTCAACTACGTTAGAAAGACCATTAAATAATACTTCATTAGAACTAGGGTTTTCGGGTTTAGTGTTATAATGACATAAAGGAGTTTTAAATCCGCAGGCATCTAAAAATACTTTTTCTATTTGTAATATTTCTTTTGGTGAATAGCCATTAAATTTTCTTCCTAAATTTTGATGTACTCTGCCAACATAACTAAGCTCTAAAGAACCATGATTGTTTGATAAATGTTTCCAACTATCATGATTGTCTAATATATTACCCACTGCACAAGCAGTACAATCCTCAGGATTTAATCTATTATTATGATATGCATTGTATAGCTTAAGAAGAGCTTGTTCAAGTCTTTTTGTAGTTTTCATATACTATTGCTTTTTATCAATCTAAAAATACTAAATTTTTGTTACTAAATCAAATGTTAGTATAGTTTATAGAATTAAATTAAATAAGACTTATGCTGGTTTTTTTTCATCCTTTTATATTGTATTTTTGATGATCTTATTTTCAAAAAATGAAAAATATTCAAAAAATATTAAAGAAGAATAAATACATCAAAATTAAATTAAAGCGTATTGAAACCAACCATTTGGAATTAAAAGCAACTTTGAATGGTATAAAAGGTAGATTTATTTTAGATACTGGAGCTTCAAATTCTTGTGTAGGATTAGATTTAATTGAATATTTTAATCTTGATGCAAAAGAAAGTGAAACCAAAGCAGCAGGAGCAGGTGCTACAGATATGGAAACCCAATTATCAGAAAATAATGTTTTAAAAATAGGTGATTGGAATACAAAAAAATGTCATTTGGTTTTGTTTGATTTATCGCATGTTAATACTGCTTTAGTACAGCATAAAGCTAAAAAAGTACATGGTATTATAGGTGCAGATATTTTACAAAAAGGAAAAGCATTTATAGATTATAATAAGAATATTTTATATCTAAAAAAGACAAAGAAATAATTAATTTAAAATTAAATAAAATGAGTTTGCAAAAACAAGTAATGGATAAAATGAAAGAAGCTATGAAAGCAAAAGATACTGTTGCTTTACAAGCTTTAAGGGCTGTTAAGTCTGCTTTTTTATTAGCAAAAACTGAAACAGGTGTTCAAAAAGAGTTAACTGAAGAGCTAGAAGTTAAAATTATACAGAAACAAGTTAAACAAAGAAAAGATAGTGCAGCTGTTTTTTTAAAACAGGGTAGAGAAGATTTAGCAGAACCAGAATTGATAGAAATTACTGTTTTAGAACAATTTTTACCAGAAGCTTTATCCGAAGAAAAAGTAGAGGAAATTGTTAAAGCTACTATTACAAATTTAGGAGCTTCTGGAATGCAAGATATGGGTAAAGTTATGGGAGTAGTTTCTAAAGAATTGGCTGGGCAAGCAGATGGAAAAACAATTTCTACTTTAGTTAAAAAGCATTTAATGAGTTAACAACTGCATTGTAATATTAAAATGGCTCCATAGTTCAACTGAATAGAATATCAGATTTCGGCTCTGAGGGTTGCAGGTTTGAATCCTGCTGGAGTCACAAAAAGGAATAAAAAAAAGAAGCGATGATAAGATTTATCTTTCATCGCTCTCTTTTTTACAAACAATTAACTAGAAAACTAGTTTTGGATTTATTATAATCTTGGGGGTTAGATTTATAATACTGGTTCAAATTTACATTAGATTTATAAACTATACAATCCCCATAAATGGTGAAATTTTTTTCTCCCTATAAATGGGGAGATTCCTCCCCATTTATAGGGAGGACTCTCAAAAGAAATGATTTTAAAAATGTAAATTATTGTCCGAATAAATGTAATTCAGTAAATTCTTTGTGAACAGTAATTGTTTGTGATTCAATTGATTCTGATTGATTTATTTCAATTTCTACATTGTCTATTTGTACAGATGTAATTTTAAAAGGTAAATTGTGTAAGTTTACATTAAACTTAGTATAACTAGCATCAAAAGTACCTTCTTTGTGTTGCTGTAAAATAAATTCTTTCTTTTTACCAGTTAATTTAAAAGTACGTAAACTATATCGTCCTTTCTTATAGTCATAACCATCATGCGCATCATCATATAATTGAGACTTTTCTTTACCAGCTTTGTAATAAACATCTAATGTAATTTCATCGAAGTTCTTTTCACCTACATATTGTTGTACAGGATATTTTGGTATAACAGCACCTTCTTTTATAAAAATTGGCATACTGTCTAGTTCAGCATCTACCCAAATTTCTTTACCTCCTTCAACTACTTCATTTGTCCAGAAATTATACCATTTTCCTCTTGGTATATACATTCTTCTTCCTTTAGCATTTGGTTCTTGTATTGGGCAAACTAAAATTTGTTCTCCATAAACAAACTCATCACTTCTATAATGTGTTTGTGCATCTTCTTGATCGAATAAAACAAGAGATTTAAGTATTGGAGTTCCATGATTTATGTGTTTCCAAAAAGCTGTATATAAATAAGGTAATAATTGGTATCTTAATTCTACAAACTTTCTTACGATATCTGTAATTTCATGTCCGAAAACCCATGGTTCTTGATCTCCATGATCACCAGAAGAATGTACTCTACAGAATGCGTGAAATATCCCTAATTGAATCCATCTTGCAAAAAGTTCTCCTTGAGGTTGTTCTGCAAACCCACCAATATCAGATCCTGCAAAAGAAAAACCAGACATTGCCATTCTTTGAGCTTGATTATTTGCAATTGCTAAATGTTCCCAAGTGGCAACATTATCACCCATCCAAGTTGATGTATATCTTTGAGTACCAGAATATGCTGCTCTTGTAATTACAAAAGGTCTTTTTGGATATGAGTATTTTTTTAATCCATGGTAAGTGGCACGTGCCATTTGCATACCATAAATATTATGTGCTTTTCTATGCGAACAATGGTTACCATCATAATCATGACGTACATCATTTGGGAAAGATTTATTTGGCACATCCATTACAGCTGGCTCATTCATATCATTCCAAACACCTTTTACACCAATTTCTTCTATTAATTCTTGAAATAAACCAGACCACCATTCTCTTACTTCTGGTTTTGTATAATCAGGAAAATAACATTCTCCTGGCCATACTTTACCCTTCATATATGGCCCATCTGCACGTTTACAGAAATAATCTTTGTCTAATGCTTCTTTAAAAACATCATATTCTAAATCTATTTTTATTCCTGGATCTATAATAACAACAGTTTTAAAACCGTCTTCTTCTAGCTCAGTTACCATTCTTTTTGGATCTGGGAAATAATTTTTATCCCAAGTAAAACAACGGAAACCATCCATATAATCGATGTCTAAATAAATAGCATCACAAGGAATCTGTAAATCTCTAAAAGTTTTTGTAATTTCTTTTACATTACTTTCTGGATAATAACTCCATTTACATTGATGGAAACCTAAAGCCCACAAAGGTGGTAATGCATGAGGTTTACCTGTTAAATCTGTATAATTGGCAACTACATCTTGCATTTTTGGTCCATAGATAAAATAATAATCCATTTCGCCACCTTGTGCCCAAAAACTTGTTACATTTCTTCTTTCTTGTGCAAAATCGAAATAAGTTCTAAAAGTATTATCAAAGAAAATACCATAAGCTTTATTATTACAGATAGATGTATAAAATGGTATTGCTTTATATATTGGATCTGTGTCTTTACCAAATGCGTAAGAATCAGTTACCCAGTTTTCGAAACGTTTTCCTTTTAAATTTACATCTACAGGTTTATCTCCTAAACCATAATAACTTTCAGCTTTTTGAGATATTTTACTCATTTTCACAATATCTCCACCATATTCATAGCTTTCTTCCCAATGAAAACCTATTTCATCTTCATTGATTAAAACCATATCTATAGCATCATAAATGCTTACTTGTAAACTTAACTTTTCTACTTTACAAACTAATTTAGATGTTGTAATAATATAATGAGTTTCATCTTCTGTAATTTCTAAAAAATTATATCCTCTAGATGCGTGTATAGTAATACCATAAGAAAAATCATTTTCGAATTTTCCTGTTGTTGCATATCTAAATCGAATTACACTATCTCTTACAACTGTAACTTGTAAAACAACGTTGTTTTTAGTTGTAAAGTAGAGAGTATCTACATCTTTTTTATAACCTATTATTTTAGAAGGAAATAAATTTCCTTTTTGTTCTAATTCAGTATTTACAATCATAATTGATTTTTTTAGTTATGTATTAAGGTATCTTTATAAGATAAATTTACCTTAATATATAAGGTATGTTAAAAACAAAAATATTGCTTATTTATTTAAAAATAAACCGAATACAATATCTTTTAAGTTTTTTGCTGTATAATTTATATTGTGATAATATTGGTTAGTTTTTTTAAGAAGTATATAAAAAACACTCTTTTTTCACTGTGATTTTTGATGAAAAAAGAGTGGTTTTTTTTCTATTTGTATTTAAAAGCTAACATACTGAGAGGAGGTAGGTTCAATTCTATAGAATTCTCACGATTATTCCATTCTAAAGTATTTGATTGTAATTTTGTGTTTTTATAATTACCAGTACCAAAATATTTCTTTTGATCACTATTAAAAACTGTTTTTAAATTACCTGATTTAGGTAAACCAATTCTATAATTCTCTCTAGGAACAGGTGTAAGGTTTAAAACGATAATTATATTATCTTTTTCATCTTCGCCTTTTCTAATATAAGATAAAACTGAATTCTTATGATCGCCAAGATCTATCCATTCAAAACCTAAATAAGAAAATTGTTTTTGATGCAAAGCTGGTTCTTTTCTGTAAAAAGTATTTAGATCTTTTACTAGTTGTTGCGCACCTTTATGTACATCATACTCTAATAAATGCCAGTCTAAACTTCCTTGAAAATTCCATTCGCTTGTTTGTCCAAATTCACCACCTTGAAATAATAATTTTGTACCTGGATGAGTATACATAAATGAATACAGCACTCTTAAATTTCCAAAACGTTGCCATTCATCACCAGGCATTTTACTAACTATAGATTTTTTACCATATACTACTTCATCATGAGAAAGAGGTAACATAAAGTTTTCTGTAAATGCATAGTTTAAACTAAAGGTTAACTCATTTTGATGGTGTTGTCTGTAAATTGGTTCTTTTTTAAAATAGTCTAAAGTATCATGCATCCAACCCATCATCCATTTCATACCAAAACCTAAACCACCATCATAAATTGGTCTAGAGACTTTAGAAAATGAAGTAGATTCTTCTGCAATAGTTTGTACATCAGGAAAAGATGCATAAACTTCTGTATTCATTTCTTTGATAAAATCTATGGCTTCTAAGTATTCTCTTCCTCCATATTTATTAGCTTCCCATTGACCTTCTTCTCTAGAATAATCTAAAAATAACATAGAAGCTACAGCATCTACTCTTAAGCCATCTGCATGAAATTGATCTAACCAAAATATGGCATTACTAATTAAAAATGCTTTTATTTCGTTTCTCCCATAATTAAAAATTAGACTTTTCCAGTCTTGGTGATATCCTTTTCTTCTATCTGGGTGTTCGTATAAATGAGAGCCATCAAAATAACCTAGACCATGATCGTCTGAAGGAAAGTGAGAAGGAACCCAGTCTAAAAGAACTCCAATTCCTTTTTCGTGAAATTTATCTACTAAATATTTAAAATCATCTGGATAACCAAAACGTGCTGTAGGTGCAAAGTATCCTGTTAATTGATATCCCCAACTTGGGTCATAAGGATACTCCATAATTGGCATAAATTCTACGTGAGTAAAATTCATGTCTGCAACATAGTTTACTAATTCTTCTGCAAGTTCTCTATAACTTAAAAATCTATTTTCTTCTATTTGTTTTTTCCAAGAGCCTAAATGAACTTCATAAACAGAAAAAGGTGCATCTAGTGCATTGTTTTTCTTTCTGTTTTTCATCCATTTTTTGTCTTGCCATTTGTAATCATCTGACCAAACTTCTGATGCTGTTCTTGGAGGGTGCTCACATCTTCTTGCAAACGGATCTGCTTTTTCTGTGGTTACATTATTATATGAACTTTGTATTTTGTATTTGTATTTAGTTCCTTTACCAATACTTGGTATAAAGCCTTCCCAAATTCCACTTCCATCCCATCTAACATTTAATTGATGATCTGACTCTTGCCAAAAATTAAAATCTCCTATTACAGAAACTGATTTAGCACTTGGTGCCCAAACAGCGAAATAAGTTCCGTTTTCATTATCAAGTGTGGTTATGTGAGATCCAAATTTTTCGTATAAACGATAATGTTTACCTGCTTTAAATAAATTTATATCAAACTCTGTAAATAAACTGTGTACTTTAACTTTTGGCATGTATTTTTTTATAAGTAGGTATTATTAAATAGATGTTCCTTTTGGTATTGTAGCACCTTTTTTTACAACAACAATACCGTCTTTAATTAAATAATTATCGGTTTCATTATCTTTTAAATGAGGGCCACCATTTATAGTAACATCATCTCCAATTCTACAGTTTTTATCTACGATACAATTATTAATTGTACATCTATCTCCAATACCTAAAAGGTTTTCTATTTTATTATTTTCTATGTCTTGTAAAGATTCATAAGAGTCATTACCCATCATATAAGTATTGGTAACAACAGAACCTTTACCAATTCTTGATCTTACTCCAATTACGCTTCTTTCAATTTTATCTGCATGTATAATACATCCATCAGAAATTACAGATTTATTTAATAATGTTCCAGAAATTTTAGATGTAGGTAAAATTCTTGCTCTTGTATAAATTCTATTGTCATCGTATAAATTAAATTTAGGAATTTCATCTGTTAATCCTAAATTTGCTTCAAAGAAAGATTCTATTGTACCAATGTCTGTCCAATATCCTTCGTATTGATAACTTGTTGTTTTATGATTATGTATAGCATTCGGAATTATTTCTTTTCCAAAATCTATAGTATCTGGGTTTTTCATTAATTCAACTAAAAGGTCTCTATTAAATATATAAATACCCATAGAGGCTAGGTAATTTCTACCTTCACTTTTCATTTCATCACTTACATCAGAAGTCCAATCTGGTAATAATGATTCGTCTGGTTTTTCTATAAATGATGTAATTGTATTTTCGTTATCTGTTTTTAAAAGCCCAAAACCAGTTGCTTCTTTTGCTGTAACAGGATAAGTTGCAATTGTAATTTCTGCTCCACTTTCTTTATGTTTTTTAACCATGTCTTGCAGATCCATGTTATATAATTGGTCTCCAGAAAGTATTAAAGCGTATTCAAAATCATTTTCTAAAAAGTGGTGCATACTTTGCCTTACAGCATCTGCAGTACCTTGAAACCATTTATCACTTTGCATGGTTTGTTCTGCAGCTAAAACATCAACAAAAGCTTGACTAAAAAAACTAAAGTGATATGTGTTTTTTATGTGTTTATTTAAAGAAGCAGAATTAAATTGTGTTAATACATACATTCTTTTAATGTTAGAATTAATACAATTAGAAATTGGTATATCTACTAATCTGTATTTACCAGCAATAGGTACAGCAGGTTTGGACCTGTCTGCTGTTAACGGATATAGTCTAGAACCTTGACCACCACCTAAAATTATTGATAATACACTGTTGTTAATCATAGTTTACTTTTTTAAAGATTTATATAAGTTTATATATTCTTGTGCAGAATTATTCCAAGAATGATCGATTGACATTATTTTTTTTGAATTTTTTATAAATTCTTTTTTCTTTTGATAAAAGGTATTTGCTCTACTTATTGCATTTGTAACATTATTTACAGAAACACCATTATGGGTAATACCAAAACCATTGGTTTCTTCTAAATCTATTATTGTGTCTTTTAAACCTCCAATTGCATTTACAATTGGCATTGTACCATATCTTAAAGAATACATTTGATTTAAACCACAAGGTTCTACTCTAGATGGCATAAGTATAAAATCTGCACCTGCATAAATAATATGAGAGAGTTTTTCATCGTAACCAATATAGGCGTTATAATTATCTGTGTTTAATAAAGCTTTAAGTTGTTTTTCTGTTTCTTTATTACCTGAACCTAATAAGAGTATAGAAATATCATTCTCTGCTAAAGATTTTTTAAATATTTCTGGGAATAGATCACTTCCTTTTTCGCCAACTAATCTTCCTATAAAAGCAAAAAGAGGTTTGTTTATATCTAAATTAAACTCGTTACAAAGCCATTCTTTATTTGCCTTTTTACCTGAAACTACTGTTGATTTTGTGTAGTTTTTTATGAGATAACTATCAGTTTCTGTATTCCAAACATTCCAATCAATACCATTTAAAACTCCTAAACATTTGTCACTTTCATGATTTAGTAGTGTTTCTAATCCGTTTGCGTTTTGTTTTAACTCGTTCATGTAAGAAGGAGAAACTGTAGTTACAGCCCAAGCGCATTTAATTGCTGCTGCTAATGGATTTATTATACTATTCCAGTCTAATAAACCAACGTTTTGAAAATTAAATTCTGGGATTAAATACACTTTTCTATGAGAAAACCATCCTTGATATTGTGCATTGTGAATGGTTAAAATAGTAGGTATAAATTGTAAAGGTTTATACTTGTATGATTGTTTAATCATAAAAGGGATTAAACCTGTGTGATGATCATGAACGTGAATAATATCTGGGTTTTCTTCCCAAGATAAAATCCAATCTAAAACAGCAATTTGAAAAGCTAAAAAACGCTCTGTATCATCTGAAGAATAAACATACTCTTTATATATTAATTCAGGTATATCTACACAATATAAATCAAAATCTAAATCGTTATTAGTAAGTTTTAGTATTTTAAAATTTAAGGTATCGTAACCCAGAACTATTTTACTATCATGAACTATATCAAAGCTATTGTTTTGGGTAAACTTGTTGTTGTAAAAAGGCATTACAACATTACTATTTACATTAAGTTCTCTTTGGTATTTAGGTAAAGCTCCTACAACATCTGCTAAACCACCAACTTTTGCAATAGGATAACATTCTGCACTTACATGTAATATATTCAAAATATAATTTTTAATTTCTGATTTAAAATTACAAAAATTATATTTATTAATAGTAAAGTTTTAAATTATTTATATAAATTTAATTATGCTTTAATTTTATTGTCATATTAATGAAAATTGATTTATAATATGATATATATCATTATTAAATTATTGTAGTATTTTATTAAATAATTATATTTATTATAAGAAATTAAATGAATGTTACAAGCTAATAATTTTATAGTTTTCACTATTATTTATACTGTATTTTTGTTTTGATCAAGTTGTAATCTCTAACTAGAATTAGCTATTTCTGTGTTTATTAATTTCGTCTTGTAACTCTCTTCGTAATTTTTGTTCTCTTTCTATAGATTTTTTTCTATGATTTTCAAATTCTTGTTCAACATCAATTAAATTATTTTGAGCTTGTTTTGTTAAAACATTACTTCTAGAAAACTTAAATATAAAGTAAAATAACGCTAATAATGAAATAACAATAATACTCCATAGTACAAGGTTATATGTTACTTTGCTAAGTTGTATACCTAATAATGAAATAGAGTTTTCTTTTAAATTAGATACTTCTAAATCTGTTTTTGTTTTAGCGAGAGTTTCTTTTGTCTTTTTTATGTTTTCTCTTTCGGTTTTTAGTAAGTTTTCTTTTTCTAAGATTAAGTTTTTAGCATCTTGTAAAGAATCTAAAACATTGCTTTTAAGCTTTAAAAATTTTTCTTTATCTATAACTTTGTATACCTGGTAAGTGGTAGAAATTCTATAAATTTTATCAAACTGACCTTTTAAAGAAGTGTCTTCTGGCTTAGTTTGTTGTTCAGATTGTTGAGAGAATATAGAAGTACTTATAAAAAGTACAGAAAAGAACAGTGTTTTAAATCTCATAATGTTGTTATTAAAAGTGTAAATTTATGAAAAAAACCCAAACAAAATGTTTGGGTTTTTAATATAAGCAAGTATTATTATTTATTTAATTTTATCTACAACTGCCTTAAAAGCTTCTGGGTTGTTAACTGCTAAATCTGCTAAAACCTTACGATTTAATTCGATATTGTTAGCTTTTACTTTTCCCATAAACTGAGAGTAAGACATTCCGTTTAAACGAGCTGCTGCGTTAATACGCGTAATCCATAATGAACGAAAGTTTCTCTTGTTGTTTTTACGGTCTCTATATGCATAAAGCATACCTTTTTCAACCGCATTTTTTGCTACTGTATAAACGTTTTTTCTACGTCCAAAGTAACCTTTTGCTGCCTTCAAGATTTTTTTTCTTCTATTTCTTGAGGCTACTGAATTTACTGATCTTGGCATAATTTCAATGTGTTTTGTAGTAGGCGATTCAATTAAGAATACTTTGTTTTTTGCCTAACTCCATGGTTAATAATAAAATTCCCTGGTTAAACTTATTATTTTAAGTTTAACATTTGTTTAATGCTAGGCTCATCTGCTTTATGTACTAAAGTATCATGAGTTAGCTTTAATTTACGTTTTTTAGACTTCTTTGTTAAGATGTGACTTTTAAACGCGTGCTTTCTTTTTAATTTTCCAGTACCAGTAACTTTAAATCGTTTTTTGGCGCTAGACTTTGTTTTCATTTTAGGCATTTCTCCTTCGTTTTAACTTGCTTAATATTTTTAGTTTTAAAGTTGAAGGTTTATAAAGCATCAATGTTAAGTATGCACAAAACTTTGATACTTTAAGAACTTTTATACTTTAAGAACTCTATTTTATTTTACTTTTTTGGGAGCAATAAACATAATCATACGTTTACCTTCTAATTTTGGTAACTGCTCTACTTTACCATAATCTTCTAATTCTTGTGCTAATTTTAATAATAAAATTTGCCCCTGTTCTTTAAATATTATAGAACGTCCTTTAAAGAATACGAATGCTTTTAATTTAGCTCCATCTTGTAAAAACTTAATGGCGTGCTTCTTTTTAAATTCATAATCGTGTTCATCTGTTTGAGGACCGAAACGTATTTCTTTAATAGTCACTTTTGTTGCTTTAGACTTTAAAGCTTTTTCACGTTTCTTCTGCTCATACAAGAACTTCTTGTAATCAATAATTTTACAAACAGGTGGTTTTGCTTTTGGTGAAATCTCTACCAAATCCAATTCCTGTTCTTTAGCTAATTCTCTAGCTTTAGCTAAAGGATATACACCAACTTCAACATTGTCGCCTACCAGACGAACTTCATCAACATATCTTATTTTTTCATTAATTCTATGTTGATCTTCTTTGATTACTCTTAGTGGTCTTCTCGACCTGCTTCTACGTATTGCTATGACTTATAAATTTAAATTTAACTTATTTATTTTTTTTACTGATGTTACTCAGTATGTACTTTTTTGATGAAACCCTAATATATTAAAATTTCTTTAATGTTTTGTATTCTTCTTCTTTTATTAAGGTAATAAATTCTTCAATTGTAAAAGTACCTATATCTCCTTCACCATGTTTTCTAACAGAAACTGTACCATCTTGTTCTTCCTTTTCACCTACAATCACCATAAATGGTATTTTGCTCACTTCTGCATCACGTATTTTACGTCCAGTTTTTTCACTTCGGTTATCTACGAGGGCGCGAATTTCGGAATTTTCTAACGATTCTAAAACTTTTTCTGTATATTTTTGATATTTATCACTGATTGGCAATAAGATAACTTGATCTGGAGTAAGCCAAAGTGGGAAATTACCCCCTGTATGCTCCAATAAAACAGCTATAAAACGCTCCATAGAACCAAAAGGAGCTCTATGAATCATTACTGGTCTGTGTTGTTGGTTATCTGCACCTGTATATGTCAAATCAAAACGTTCTGGTAAATTATAGTCTACTTGAATTGTTCCTAATTGCCAACTTCTGCCTAAAGCATCCTTAACCATAAAGTCTAACTTTGGGCCATAAAATGCAGCTTCACCAGTTTCAATAACTGTAGATAAGCCTTTTTCTTCAGAAGCTTCAATAATCGCAGCTTCTGCTTTTACCCAATTTTCATCCTTACCAATATATTTTTCTGGTTTTTCAGGATCTCTTAAAGAAATCTGAGCCTTAAAATCATCAAAACCTAAAGAATTAAATACATACAGTACTAAATCAATAGTAGCTTTAAACTCTTCTTTTAATTGATCTGGTGTGCAAAATATATGAGCATCATCTTGTGTAAAAGAACGTACTCGAGTCATACCATGTAATTCTCCAGACTGTTCATATCTATATACTGTTCCAAACTCAGCATAACGTTTAGGTAAGTCTTTATATGAAAAAGGTTTAAAATTATAGATTTCACAATGATGTGGACAGTTCATAGGTTTCAATAAAAACTCCTCATCCATTTTAGGGGTTTTAATAGGTTGAAAGCTGTCTTCTCCATATTTTTCATAATGTCCAGAAGTTACGTATAGTTCTTTCTGACCAATATGTGGGGTTGCTACCATTTCGTATCCACCCTTTTTTAAAGCTTTCTTTAAGAAATCTTCTAAACGTTGTCTTAAAGCAGCTCCTTTTGGTAACCATAAAGGTAAGCCAGCACCAACTTTCTGAGAAAAAGTAAACAATTCTAATTCCTTACCAAGCTTTCTATGGTCACGTTTTTTAGCTTCTTCTAATAAAGCTAAATATTCAGTCAACATCTTTTGCTTCGGAAAACTTATTCCATAAATTCTTGTTAACTGATTATTCTTTTCATCACCTCTCCAGTAAGCACCAGCAACATTCATTATTTTAATAGCCTTTATAATACCAGTATTAGGTATGTGGCCTCCTCTACATAAATCTGTAAAAGTGCTATGGTCACAAAAAGTAATATCTCCATCAGTTAAGTTTTCTATTAACTCAACTTTATATTGATTGTTTTCTTTTTTATATTTAGCTAAAGCATCAGCTTTAGATACTTCACGCATTTTAAATTCGTGTTTACCACGAGCAATTTCAAGAAACTTCTTTTCAATTGCAGCAAAGTCTTTTTCAGAAATGATTTCATCACCTAAATCCAAATCATAATAAAAACCATTATCAATAGCTGGTCCAATAGTTAATTTTGCATTCGGATGAAAACTTAATATAGCCTCTGCCAAAACGTGTGCAGAAGAATGCCAAAAAGCTTTTTTACCCTCAGCATCGTTAAATGTAAATAAAACTAGAGTTCCATCTGTGGTTAAAGGTGTGGTTGTTTCAACTGTTTCTCCGTTAAAACTTGCAGAAATTACGTTTCTTGCCAATCCTTCACTTATGCTTTTAGCAACATCAATAGGAGTGCTGTTTGCAGTGAACTCTTTAATACTTCCGTCAGGTAAAGTAATTTTTATCATTTAATGTGTCTTATTTTAAGGCTACAAAGATATTAGAAAACTATTTTTCCTACAATATATATATGTACTTACTTGTGATTTTTAATTTTTTTATGGTGTTCCCCTTCTTTTAGTCGGGTCAGGCTTTCCGCACTCGCTTTTTTTTGTTTCTTTTTGGAGTATTGAGTTATCTTATTATAGATTAATTTACATAAAACGAACTAAAATTTCCTTAGATAACAAAAAAAGAGCTCAGACAACTGCTACAATCCTTAACACAAGGTTAGTCGTTTGAGCTAGGCTTGTGATAAAGAAAAACACTATGTTAAAAAAAAGGATTAAATTTTTAAAAATACTTTATGAGTTAAATATCTTGTTTTAATGCAGTTATAGAAAGGTTAAAAATAAATTTAAATTTTTTTCATAAAAACACTTGTGAGGTTAAGAATGGGTTGTATATTTGCACCCGCTAAGCGAAAAACGAAATACATTTTTATGTTAGTTTATTAGTTTATCAGAGTTCATTGAGAGATTGTTTTTGTTAGATGAAGTTTAACTGTTTTAATTTTTAATTTAAAAAAATAAATATTAAAATAGTTTTAATTTATTAGTGTTAGGAGGGATATTAATTGTAGGTTTGCATTCCGAAATTTTCGGGGGATTAAATTTTGATTTTTAAGTTGAAAAAAAATAAAAAAATAAATTCTTTTTTTTATTGTCAGATTAAAAATAGTTTATATATTTGCATCCGCTAACAAATACAGCGAAAAAGTTCAGAGAGATTTTGGAATGATTGAAAAAAAATCAACTAGTTCGATTCTAGTGTTTCTACAAAATTAAGGAGATAAGAGGTGTGATAAACGCTTATTGAATCAACTTAGATTAGTTCATTGAAAATATTGAAATTGACAGCGTAAACAAAGAGTAGAATAACCGCATTAATTTATTAATGTAAATTCTTTTGAAACTTATTCATTAAACATATTTAAAATATACAATGAAGAGTTTGATCCTGGCTCAGGATGAACGCTAGCGGCAGGCTTAACACATGCAAGTCGAGGGGTAACATTGTAGCTTGCTACAGATGACGACCGGCGCACGGGTGCGTAACGCGTATAGAACTTACCTTTTACAGAGGGATAGCCTTTAGAAATGAAGATTAATACCTCATAGTATTGAGAACTGGCATCGGTTTTTAATTAAAGATTTATCGGTAAAAGATGGCTATGCGTCCTATTAGCTAGATGGTAAGGTAATGGCTTACCATGGCTACGATAGGTAGGGGCCCTGAGAGGGGGATCCCCCACACTGGTACTGAGACACGGACCAGACTCCTACGGGAGGCAGCAGTGAGGAATATTGGGCAATGGAGGTAACTCTGACCCAGCCATGCCGCGTGCAGGAAGACTGCCCTATGGGTTGTAAACTGCTTTTATACAGGAAGAAACACTGCTACGTGTAGCAGCTTGACGGTACTGTAAGAATAAGGACCGGCTAACTCCGTGCCAGCAGCCGCGGTAATACGGAGGGTCCGAGCGTTATCCGGAATCATTGGGTTTAAAGGGTCCGCAGGCGGTCAATTAAGTCAGAGGTGAAATCCCATAGCTTAACTATGGAACTGCCTTTGATACTGGTTGACTTGAGTCATATGGAAGTAGATAGAATGTGTAGTGTAGCGGTGAAATGCATAGATATTACACAGAATACCGATTGCGAAGGCAGTCTACTACGTATGTACTGACGCTCATGGACGAAAGCGTGGGGAGCGAACAGGATTAGATACCCTGGTAGTCCACGCCGTAAACGATGGACACTAGTTGTTGGGCATTAGCTCAGTGACTAAGCGAAAGTGATAAGTGTCCCACCTGGGGAGTACGATCGCAAGATTGAAACTCAAAGGAATTGACGGGGGCCCGCACAAGCGGTGGAGCATGTGGTTTAATTCGATGATACGCGAGGAACCTTACCAGGGCTTAAATGTAGTCTGACAGCTTTAGAGATAGAGTTTTCTTCGGACAGATTACAAGGTGCTGCATGGTTGTCGTCAGCTCGTGCCGTGAGGTGTCAGGTTAAGTCCTATAACGAGCGCAACCCTTGTCGTTAGTTGCCAGCATGTAAAGATGGGGACTCTAACGAGACTGCCGGTGCAAACCGCGAGGAAGGTGGGGATGACGTCAAATCATCACGGCCCTTACGTCCTGGGCCACACACGTGCTACAATGGTATGGACAATGAGCAGCCATCTGGTAACAGAGAGCGAATCTATAAACCATATCACAGTTCGGATCGGAGTCTGCAACTCGACTCCGTGAAGCTGGAATCGCTAGTAATCGGATATCAGCCATGATCCGGTGAATACGTTCCCGGGCCTTGTACACACCGCCCGTCAAGCCATGGAAGCTGGGAGTGCCTGAAGTCGGTCACCGCAAGGAGCCGCCTAGGGTAAAACTGGTAACTAGGGCTAAGTCGTAACAAGGTAGCCGTACCGGAAGGTGCGGCTGGAACACCTCCTTTCTAGAGAAAGATGGTGAGTTACAAAAGGTAAATTTTACTCTTTGCTGTTAATTTTAAAATATAAGAATATCAAAGCTATTATAGTCTCGTAGCTCAGCTGGTTAGAGCGCTACACTGATAATGTAGAGGTCGGCAGTTCGAGTCTGCCCGGGACTACTAAAATTTTGATATTTGAAAGGAAATTCTGGAAGTAAGAGGATTCTACATTCATAATTTAGGATTTATTCTGAATTTCATAATGGGGGATTAGCTCAGCTGGCTAGAGCGCTTGCCTTGCACGCAAGAGGTCATCGGTTCGACTCCGATATTCTCCACGACGGTCAATTTTAATAATAGACCACAAGTTCATTGACATATTGGTAAAATGATATCGTAAGAATCAAAAAGATAGAGAGTTTAAAATAGAGATGTTTTAAACAAAATTTTATAAAAATATAAAAGAGCTCGTTGCAGTATTTATACTGTAGCAAAAAGTACAATAAGTTAAGTAAGGGCGTATGGCGGATGCCTAGGCTCTCAGAGGCGATGAAGGAC
>NZ_JAHKQL010000004.1:18182-88182 GCF_018861005.1 Polaribacter vadi | reverse complement strand
AAACAATTACTTTACCTCCAGTCATATATTCACAGCAATGATCACCTACACCTTCTACAACTGCTGTTGCTCCTGAATTACGTACAGCAAAACGTTCACCTGCAATTCCGTTTATATATGCTTGACCATTGACAGCACCAAATAAACAAACGTTACCAATAATTATATTTTCATCAGCAATAAAATCTGCTTCTTTTGGTTTTTTAACGATTAATTTTGCACCAGATAAACCTTTACCTAAATAATCGTTTGTATTACCTTCTAAAGTAAAAGTTAACCCGTAAGCACCAAATGCCCCAAAACTTTGACCTGCAGAACCTGTAAAATTGATATTTAAAGTATCTTCAGGTAAACCTAAGTGACCATATATTTTAGAAATTTCGTTACTAACTATAGCTCCTACTGTACGATTTATATTATTAATAGGATAAGCTAGGTTCATTTTTTCTTTACGATATAAAGCTCTATGAGAATCTTTTAATATTGTAAAATCTAATACGTTTTCTAAATTATGATCTTGTTTTTCAGTATTTTTAACAGTTAAACTTCTATAAACTGAAGGTCTGTGTAAAATACTTGATAAATCTAATCCTTTTGCTTTATAATGCTTAATTGCCTTATTTGCATTAATTTTATGAGTTTGTCCAACCATTTCAGCTAAAGTTCTGAAACCAAGTTGTGCCATAATTTTTCTTAATTCTTCTGCAACGTAATAGAAAAAGTTTATTACGTGTTCAGGTGTACCTTTAAAGTTTTTTCTTAAATCCTTATCTTGAGTTGCTATACCAACAGGACAAGTATTTAAATGACATTTACGCATCATAATACAACCTGAAGCGACTAAAGGAGCTGTTGCAAAACCAAATTCTTCTGCACCTAATAAAGCAGCAATAGCTACATCACGTCCTGTTTTTAATTGTCCATCACACTCTACAACAATTCTACTTCTTAGATTATTAAGTACTAGAGTTTGTTGTGCTTCAGATAAACCAAGTTCCCAAGGTAAACCTGCATGTTTTAAAGAGGTAAGTGGAGAAGCTCCTGTACCACCATCGTAACCAGAAATTAAAACAACATCTGCTTTTGCTTTAGCAACACCTGCTGCAATTGTACCTACACCAACTTCTGAAACTAATTTCACATTAATTCTAGCTTCACGATTTGCATTTTTTAAATCGAAAATTAGTTGTGCTAAATCTTCAATTGAATAAATATCGTGATGTGGAGGAGGAGAAATTAAACCTACAAATGGTGTCGAATTTCTCGCATTTGCAATCCAAGGTAAAACTTTATAGCCAGGTAATTGTCCACCTTCACCAGGTTTAGCACCTTGTGCCATTTTAATTTGAATCTCTTTTGCGTTTGATAAATAATGAGAGGTTACCCCAAATCTACCAGATGCTACTTGTTTAATGGCAGAGTTTCTACTATCACCATTTATATCTTTTTGAAAACGTCTTCTGTCTTCACCACCTTCACCAGAATTTGATTTACCACCAATTCTGTTCATTGCTATGGCTAAATTTTCATGAGCTTCTCTTGAGATAGACCCATAAGACATTGCACCTGTTTTAAAACGCTTTACAATATCTGTCCAAGGTTCTACTTCATCTAAAGGAATTGGGTCTAAGTTATCAAATTCGAATAAACCACGAATTGTCATTAAACTTTCTGCTTGTTCATTTATTGTTTTTGCATAAACATCGTAACTTTTTTGATCACTTAAACGAACAGCCTGCTGTAATTTAGAAACAGTTGTTGGGTTAAATAAATGACGTTCACCATTTCTTCTCCATCTATAATCACCACCAATATTTAAACTTAAATTTTTATCGATTTGATTATCTGGATATGCTTGTTTATAACGTTGATCTATTTCTTTTTCAACTTCATATAAACCAATACCTTCTATTCTTGATGCTGTATATGGGAAATATTTTTCTACAAATTGAGAATTAAAACCTACAATTTCGAAAATTTGAGAACCTCTGTAAGATTTTAAAGTAGAGATTCCAATTTTGTTCATCACTTTTAAAACACCTTTACCAATAGCTTTGTTAAAGTTGTCTACTGCTTTTTGCTCATCCATATCAGTAATAAAGCCTTCTTTAACTTGCATTCTGATAATTTCGTTTACCATATATGGGTTAATAGCACTTGCTCCATAACCAAATAAAGTTGCAAAATGATGTGGTTCACGTGGTTCTGCAGATTCAATAATAATATCAAAGTGAGAACGTTTACGTAGTCTATTTAATTGATGATTTACGTAAGAACAAGCCAATAAAGCTGGTATTGGTGCATTTTCTTGATTTACACCTCTATCTGAAAGGATAATAATATTAGATTTTCTTTCTAATGCTTTTTCTATTTGAATTATAATATTATCTAAAGCATCTTCTAAACCGTTTAAACCCTTTGATTTTGGATATAACATATGAATAGTTTCTGCTTTGAAACTTTCAATATCTATATTTCTAATTTTTTCTAAATCAGCATTAGAAATTACAGGATTCTGTATTCTTAATTTACGACATTGTCTGTCTGTTATGCTGAAAATATTTCTGTCTTTTCCTAAGTTTAAACTAATATCAGTTACAATATTTTCTCTAATACCATCTAAAGGAGGGTTTGTAACTTGTGCAAATAATTGCTTAAAATAATTAGAGATTAATTGTGGCCTATCTGATAAAACTGCTAAAGGTGTATCTATACCCATAGAGCCTAAAGCTTCTTTACCACCTTGTGCCATAGGTGTAATTACTTCTTGAATGTCTTCGAAAGTATAATTAAATAAACGCTGACGTGTTTTTATATCTATCGTTTCAATTGGGCAAGTTTCGCTAGTATAAGGAACGTCTTTTAAATGTAATCGAGTATTATCTAACCATTCTTGATAAGGTCTCTCAGAAACTACCTTATTTTTGATTTCTTCATCATCAATAATTCTACCTTCATTCATGTCTACCAAAAACATTCTTCCCGGTTCTAATCTACCATGTTTTTTTATATCTGAAGGATCAATATCTACTACACCAACCTCAGAAGACATAATTAATTTACCGCTTTTGGTAAGCGTATATCTAGATGGTCTTAAACCATTTCTGTCTAATAATGCTCCAATATAATCTCCATCAGTAAATGGTACAGAAGCAGGTCCATCCCAAGGTTCCATAATACAACCATTATATTCGTAAAAAGCTTTACGAGCATCTGGCATTGTTTTATGTTTTTCCCAAGCTTCAGGTATCATCATCATCATAATTTCTGGTAATGAACGACCTGTATGTGTTAATAGTTCAACAACCATATCCATAGAAGCTGAATCAGATTTTCCTGGTAATATTATTGGAAAAAGTTTGTCTATTTGATCTCCAAAAACATCACTTTTCATGATTTCTTCACGTACACGCATTCTACTTACATTACCACGTAAAGTATTTATTTCTCCATTTTGACACATGTGTCTAAATGGTTGAGCAAGTTCCCAAGTTGGCATTGTATTCGTTGAGAAACGTTGGTGTACTAATGCTAAACGAGTAACTAAATCTATTTCTTGAAGATCTTTATAATATGGGCCAATATCTTCTGGCATTATAATACCCTTGTAGATAATTGTAGTTATAGATAAACTAGGTATGTAAAAATAATCAGCTTCAGAAATTTTTGAATTTCTAATTTCGTGTTCAGCTATTTTACGAGCAGCATATAATTTTGCTTTAAAAGTGGCTTCATCAATGTCTTCTGTTTTACCAACAAAGAGTTGTTCTATATTTGGTTCAGAGTTTAAAGCAATTTCACCCAGTTGAGTAGAATCTACAGGTACTTCTCTCCATCCTAAAACAGAAAGGCCTTGTTTTTTTACTTCGGATTCGAAAGTAGTTTTACAAAATTTATATTGATTTGAAACTTTTGGGAGAAATACCATACCAACAGCATATTCTCTTTGATCTGGCAGAGAGAAATTACAAACACGAGTAAAATAATCGTGAGGTATATCTATTAATAAACCAGCTCCATCACCAGTTTTTCCATCTGCACTAACACCACCTCTATGTTCTAGTTTTACTAGGATTTCTAAAGCATCGTGTATAATTTGATTTGTCTTTTCTCCATTCAAATTACATATAAAACCAGCTCCACAATTTTCATGTTCAAACTCTGGTAAATACAGTCCTTGTTTCTCCATATTATATTCAATTATATTTACAAAGCTATGTATTTTGTTGAATATAATTCAGTTTTAAGAGATCTTTGATGTAATTTTTATGATGAAATTAAAAATAAGGTAGAAAAAACATATTTATGATAATTTTAATGTTTTATATTTGTCAAATTCATAAAAACAAGAAATCTGCCTTTAAAATGTTAAGTTTAAAGGCGGATTTTGTTTTAAATGTAAACTTTTAATGTTCGTTTAGTCTAAAGTCTGGATAAGCATCCATTCCATGTTCATGGACATCTAAGCCTTCTAATTCTTCTTTTTCACTTACTCTAATTCCTACTATTTTTTTAAGAGTATAGATAATTAAAAAAGAAGATACTAGGCAAAAAGCTGCATAACAAGCTACCCCTTTTAATTGTATTAAGAAGGTGTGTTCTGGGTTTGTAGAGAAAATTCCTACAGCTAATGTGCCCCAAATACCACAAATTAAATGTACTGCAATAGCCCCTACAGGATCGTCTAGTTTTATAGCGTCAACAAAAGCTACAGCAAAAACAATTAAGGTACCTGCAATAGCGCCAATAATTATTGCGCTCTCTGGCGTCATTACATCAGCACCAGCAGTAATACCAACTAAACCACCTAAAATACCATTTAGAAACATTGTTAAATCAAGGTTTTTGTATTTTAAGAAAGATACTAATGCAGCTACAACTCCACCAGCTGCAGCAGATAAGCAAGTTGTTACTAGTGTTAAAGATGTTAATTCTGGATCTGCTGATAGTACTGAACCACCATTAAAACCAAACCAACCTAACCAAAGAATTAAAACACCAGCTGTTGCAAGAGGTATATTGTGTCCAGGTATTGCTTGTGGTTTTCCGTTTTTGAATTTGCCTATTCTCGGCCCAAGTAACCAAACAGCAACTAATGCAGCCCAACCACCAACAGAATGTACTAGTGTAGAACCTGCAAAATCATAGAACCCCATTTGGTCTAAAAAACCACCACCCCATTTCCAAGAACCAGTAATTGGGTAAACTAAACCAACATAGATAATTGTAAAAATCATAAACGGACCAATTTTCATACGTTCAGCTACTGCACCAGAAACTATAGTTGCAGCAGTTGCAGCAAACATTCCTTGAAATAAGAAATCTGTCCACCATGTGTAGCCACCATCTGCGTATTCTGTTGTCATTCCGTTTTCTGGTGCAGAAATACCAAAACCTGCAAAATCAATAAAACCAGCAGAGCCTTCTTCAAAACCAGGATACATAAGGTTAAAGCCACCAATGTAATATAGCAGTAAACCTACAGTTATTATAAATATATTTTTAAATAGTATGTTAATTGTGTTTTTTTGTCTAGTTAATCCGATTTCTAAAAATGCGAAACCTGTGTGCATAAAGAAAACTAATGCTGTACAGATCATCATCCATACATTATTTGCTGTAAAAATTCCTTCCATTTTTTATTATTTTGATATTTTTTTTAAAGTTTCGCCTCCTTTTTCTCCTGTTCTTATTCTGTAAGCTTCTGTAATGTCTGATACAAAAATTTTACCATCACCAACTTCTCCTGTTGCAGCAGAATTAAGTAGTGCTTTTATGGTTACTTCTTCAAAATCATCATTAACAACTATAGATAAATATCTACGTTGTATGTCACTAGTGCTATAACTTACACCTCTGTATACATGTCCTTCCTTTTCGTTGCCTAAACCAGTTACATCCCAATAAGAGAAAAAGTTTACGTCAACTTCATGAAGTGCTTCTTTTACGGCACTAAATTTTGATTTTCTAATAATTGCTTCGATTTTCTTCATGCTAATTATGATTGATTAATTTTATAATTTTGTGAAAAATAGTAAAAAAATATTATAACAAAAAAATCACGCAACTTTTAAAGTTGCGTGATTTATAAATTATAATCTTAATTATTAGAGCAATACTCTATTTATCAGTATCAAATTCTCTTACTCTTTTTCCAGGATAAGCGATTGATCCGTGTTCTGAAATATCTAATCCTTCGATTTCAACTTCTTTAGTTACACGTAATCCCATTGTTGCTTTTAAGATTCCTAAAATAATAAAAGATAAAGCTACTGCCCAAACAGCATAAGCTAAAACTCCAATTGCTTGAGCACCTAATTGAGCTGCACCACCACCATTGAATAAACCAATTGCAGTATCACCATCTACACCCCAAAGACCTATAACTAAAGTACCCCATGCACCAGCTACACCATGTACAGAAGCAGCACCAATTGCATCGTCAATTTTTAATTTCTTTTCAATAAATTCAATTGAGAATACAACAATTATACCACCAATTAAACCTGCTAATACAGCACCACCAGCAGTCATGTTACCACAACCAGCAGTAATACTTACTAAACCAGCTAAACAACCATTTAATGTTTGTCCTAAGTTAGGTTTACCATACCAGATCCATGTTGTAACTAATGCACCTAAACCACCAGCTGCAGCAGCTAAGTTTGTAATTAATACTACGTTAGAAGCACCAGTTGCATCAGCACCACCCCAAGCTAATTGAGATCCACCATTAAAACCAAACCAACCAAACCAAAGGATAAAAACACCTAAAGTTGCTAATATTTGGTTATGACCAGGAATTGGTAAAACTTTACCATCTACGTATTTACCTATTCTAGGACCTACCATAAATGCAGCTACTAAAGCAGCCCAACCACCTACAGAGTGTACAATAGATGAACCAGCAAAATCGATAAACTCAGCTGGCATAATACCATCTGTATCGTTTAACCATCCACCATTCCATTCCCATCCACCAGAAATTGGATAGATGATCGCAGTCATGATTAAAGAAAATATAATATAAGTTGTATATTTTGTTCTACCAGCTATTGCTCCAGATACGATTGTTGCAGTTGTTGCAGCAAACATTGTTTGGAAGAATAAATCAGCTCCTTCTCCTTGGAATAAACCACTCCAAAAGAACCATCCGTTAGAAGTGTCTCCATACATTAAAGAATAACCTACTAACCAAAAAGTTATAGAACCAACACAGATGTCTAGCAAGTTTTTCATTGCTATGTTTACTGCATTTTTAGATCTTGTCATACCAGATTCTACTAATGTAAATCCTGCTTGCATTAAGAAAACTAAGATACCTGCAATTAGCATCCAAAGCATTCCCATGTCTCCATTAACTTGTTCTAAAACTTGAGCAGCTTCAGATGGAGTATCTTGAAATAATGTTAAAAATAAACTCATATTATATATTTATTAGTTAGTAATTAATAGTTGAATTTCTTCTTAGAAAGAGTATACAGCAGCTAAAGCGAAAGAACTAAGTGCTTTATCTCCAACAAATACAGGGTCAGAAGCAGTGTCTAATCTTAATTCAGGAATAATTGTTAAAGAACCAATTGAATAGTTACCTGTTAATGTAGTAGCAATTACACTTGCATCAGTTCCTCCTCCAATTGCACCAAAAGCGCCATCTTCTTGGAAAAATTCACTTCTTAAACCAATTTTAAAAGATTCAGAAGTTGTCCATTGTGGGTAGATTGCTGCACCATAAAATCCTGGAGCATCATCACCTGAGAAATAAGCAGCATTAACTCCTAAAAAGAAAGTTTCTGAGATATCAAAACCACCTGTAAAGTCTAATTCATAAGCTCCTTGATCATATAAGAAGTTAATGTATTGACCTGAAAAACCTAATTGAGCTCCAAAAGCATAACTACCATTTGGGTTATACTCAGTTGCATCAGTTGGATTCATAACAGCTAACATTAAAGAAGTGTCACCACCTAAATCGAAATCTGCTTTAATACCTGTATGGCTAAATGGACCATAAGAAAATAAATAAGAAGTACTGTAGTTAAAGTTTGCAGTTGGAGAGATTACCTCATATCCTAAGAAAGTATTAAAGTTACCAATTGTAAGTGTTACTTTTTCGCTTACATTCCAATAAGCATATAACTGATTTACGATTGATGAAGAGTTTCCAACAGAGTTAAAAACAGCATCAGCTCCTCTTGGACCATATACCATATCTGCAACAAATCCTACTTTTTCTCCTTCGTAAGCAGCGACTAAGTTAATCATACCTAAAGAGAAACCAGGTAAGTTTGCAAAAGAACTACCAGGAGCAGTGTCAAATTCACCACCACTGATGTTACCTCTAAAGTAAGTGTCTATACTACCACTTAATGTAAATGTTTTTTCTTCTTCTTGTGCATTTACTAACAATCCGCTTGCTAATAACAAAGTAAAAATAATTTTTTTCATAATGATGTTCTTTTTAGTTTTTATTGATTTTTATTATTTGAACGCTCCAAATGTAAATATTTAATTTAATCTAACAAGGGGGGTAAATTTTCAAAACATACTTTTTAAGGGTTTACCCCTTAAAAAAATAGGGGTTAATTTGAGATAACTTTATTTTAACGTTTATTTAAGGTAAAAAATGTTAGGTTCATAAAAAAGTTGCCTATAATTTTGAGATATTCATAAAAATGCACTTTTTGTAAAAAAAAATGCAATTATTGTACATTTGCACTTATGAAATATTCAGTTTCTTACTTAATTTACTTACAATTCCTTGGTTTTCGGTTTTCTGGTTGGCAAAAACAGAAAAATGCAAAAACATTGCATGAAATTATTGATAAAACTTTGTCTTTTATACTTTTAGAAGGTGATTATAAAACGATTGGTGTTGGTAGAACAGATGCAAAAGTTTCTGCTAATGGTTATTATTTTCAGCTTTTTACAAATTCGATTTTGGAACCAGAATTGTTTTTGAAGTCTTTAAATTCTAATTTTCCTGCGGATTTTAGGGCTATTTCTATTCAAAACGTAGATAGAAAGTTTAATATTATTAATGCTGATAAGATAAAAGAGTATCATTACTATTTTTCTTTTGGAGAAGAAAACCATCCTTTTGCTGCTCCTTTTATTGTAAATGTTGATACTGATTTAAATATTGATTTAATGAAAAAAGGGGATAAACTGTTTGAAGGCGAGCATTATTTTCATAAATATTGTACTAAGCCATCAGAGAATACAGTTTTTAAGAGGGTAATACATTCTTGTGAAATTGTAGAGAATGATGTTTTATTAGCTAACTTTTTTCCTGAAAAGTCTTATATATTAAAAGTAAAGGGAAAAGGGTTTTTAAGATATCAAATAAGATTAATGATGGCTACTTTGTTTGAGTTAGGTAAAGGTAATTTAAGCTTAGAATTTATTGAAGCTTCTTTAAAAGAGGATAATGATAGAAAGTCTTTAAGAAATATTGCGCCTGCTTCTGGTTTGCAACTGTATACTATAGATTTGCAATTGTAAATATGATAACCTATTTATTATAATTGAATTCTATTGATCTTAAAAAAAGTTGATTTAAGGGGTTTTGATTTTGTTTGCAAGTATTTGCATGAGCGATAGAAATGGCATCCTTTTTTGAGGTATGAAAAAAAGATATAATGGATAGCGCGATTTTTGTTTTTCACAAAAACATGCCAAAATAAAAATCCACCTTAAAAAGATGGATTTCTTATACATTATATATAGGCCACTTTTAACCCTTGATAACTCCTCTAGAAATAACAATTTTTTGAATTTCTGAAGTACCTTCGTAAATCTGAGTAATTTTTGCATCTCGCATTAAACGTTCTACATGATATTCTTTTACAAAACCATTTCCTCCATGAATTTGTACGGCTTCTACAGTTTGTTCCATAGCAACTTTAGATGCGTATAATTTTGCCATTGCAGAAGACATGTCGTAATTATTTCCTTGATCTTTGTCCCAAGCAGCTTTCATAACCAACATTCTTGCAGCTTCAATTTCGGTGTACATGTCTGCTAATTTAAAAGCAATGGCTTGATGATTACAGATTTCTGTACCAAATGCCTTACGTTCTTTTGAGTATTTTAAAGCCAATTCATAAGCGCCAGAAGCAATACCCAAAGCCTGTGCAGCAATACCAATTCTACCTCCAGAAAGTGTTTTCATTGCAAACTTAAAACCAAAGCCATCTTCGCCAATTCTATTTTCTTTAGGCACTTTAAGGTCGTTAAATTGTAAAGTATGTGTGTCTGAACCACGAATTCCTAATTTATCTTCTTTAGGGCCAATATGGAAACCTTCTGTGTTTTTTTCAACGATAAAAGCGTTAATTCCTCTATGGCCTTTTTCTCTATCTGTTTGTGCAATTACTAAATATACGTCAGAGCGTCCTCCATTTGTAATCCAGTTTTTTGTTCCGTTTATTAAGTAATGGTCGCCTTTATCAATAGCAGTTGTTGCTTGAGAGGTTGCATCAGATCCTGCTTCTGGTTCAGATAAACAAAAGGCACCTATTTGCTCTCCAGATGCTAATTTTGTTAGGTATTTTTTCTTCTGTTCTTCAGTTCCATATGCTTCTAAACCATAACAAACTAAAGAATTATTTACAGAAACCATAACAGAAGCAGAAGCGTCTATTTTAGATAATTCTTCCATAATTAATACGTAAGAAATGGCATCCATTCCACTACCACCATATTTTGGATCAACCATAACACCCATAAAACCAAGTGCTCCCATTTTTTTTACTAATTCATCTGGGAATTCTTGTTTGTTGTCTCTTTCTATAACACCAGGTAATAATTCAGTTTTAGCAAAGTCTCTTGCTGCATCACGTATCATTATGTGTTCTTCTGTTAAGCTAAAATCCATATTGTATTTTTATTATATTCGTAATTTAAGACTACAAATATATCGATTTCGTAATATATTTTGAATATACTTTTATTATTTTTACATATATGATTAAAAATGAAGTTTTTGTTATTGGTGTAATGTCTGGAACATCTTTAGATGGTGTAGATTTAGTATATGTTAAGTTTGATAAAAATGATTATAAAAATTTTGTAATTCTAAACTCAGAAACAGTAAGTTACCCTAAAGAATGGAAGCAAAGATTACAGTTTGCAATAGATTTATCTGGTAAAGAAATACAAGAATTAGATAATAATTATGGTAAACTTTTAGGAGGTATAATAAATGGTTTTATTCAAAAATTTAAACTGATAAATATTGATTTTGTAGCTTCTCATGGACATACAGTTTTACATCAACCAGAAAAAGGAATTACACTTCAGATAGGGAATGGAAAAGAAATTGCCGAAATTACCAAGCAAAAAGTTGTTTGTGATTTTAGAACTCAAGATGTAAAATTGGGTGGGCAAGGAGCACCTTTGGTGCCTATTGGAGATGAATTATTGTTTTCAAATTATGATTATTGTATCAATTTAGGTGGGTTTTCAAATATTTCCTTTAAAAAGGATGGTCAAAGAATTGCATATGATATTTGTCCTGTAAATATTGTTTTAAATTTTTATGCCAATAAATTGGGATTTGAGTATGATGCATCAGGAGAAATTGCAAAATCAGGTAAAATTAATCATCAACTACTAGCCAAGTTAAACGCTTTAGAATTTTATCAGAAAAATCCACCAAAATCTTTAGGATTAGAGTGGGTGCAGCAGAATGTTTTTCCAATGATAGATCAGTTAGAGGCGAATGTGCCAGATATTTTAAGAACTGTTGTAGAGCATGTTGCCATACAAATTAGTGTAGCTATAAAAGATAATACATCACTTTTGTTTACAGGAGGTGGAGTTTTTAATACTTTTTTAATGGAGCAGGTTGCTTGTTACTCAAATGTTAAAATTGGTTTACCAGATTGTAAATTAATCCATTTTAAAGAGGCATTGATATTTGCATTGTTAGGTTTGTTAAAGATTGATAATCAGGTAAATTGCTTAGCAAGTGTAACTGGTGCACAAAAAGACCACTCTTCTGGCGTTATTTTTTAACGGTTAGTTCGTTATAAAATTAATTTGAACAATCATTTTTTTACTGTAAGTTTGTAGGGATATCACAATATTTTATAATAATTTAAAATCAATTTTAAAAATGAATCAACTTTAACTTTTTCCATATAGTTTTTAATTAAAAAAGGGAAAAGAAAATAGCAAATCGAAGTTGAGTAGTCATTAAAATTTTAAAATGAAAGAATTATTAAAAATATACGAAAACAAACAACCAGAAATTGTTTTTCATTGGAAAGATCAAGAAACTGAAGCAGAAGGTTGGACAGTTATAAACTCTTTAAGGGGAGGTGCAGCAGGTGGTGGAACAAGAATGCGTAAAGGCTTAAATATGAATGAGGTTTTGTCTTTGGCAAAAACTATGGAAGTTAAGTTTACAGTTTCTGGTCCAGCAATTGGTGGAGCAAAATCAGGTATAAATTTCGATCCAAATGATATTAGAAAAAGAGGTGTTTTAGAACGTTGGTATAAAGCAGTTACTCCGCTTTTAAAACATTATTATGGTACAGGAGGCGATTTGAATGTAGATGCAGATAAAGATGTTATTCCGATTACCGAAAGTTGTGGTGTTTGGCATCCTCAAGAAGGTATTTTTAATGGGCATTTTAAACCTACTGAAGCAGATAAGATAAATAGAATTGGCCAATTACGTATGGGCGTAATTAAGGTGATTGAAGATGAAACGTTTTCACCAGATTTGTCTAGAAAATATACAATTGCAGACATGTTAACGGGGTATGGAGTTGCAGAAGCTGTAAAACATTATTACAATATTTACGGAGGAGAAGTTAAAGACAAAAGAGCCATAGTTCAAGGTTTTGGAAATGTAGGTGCAGCTGCAGCTTATTATTTAACAAAATTAGGAGCAAAAGTTGTTGGTATTATTGATAGAGATGGTGGTTTAATAAACGAAAAAGGATTTTCGCAACAAGAAATGACTGATTTATTTTTGTCTAAAGATGGAAATAAATTGACATCAAAAAATATGATTTCTTTTGATGAAATAAATGAGAAAATTTGGAGCTTACCTGCAGAAATATTTGTTCCTGCAGCAGCTTCTAGATTGGTTTCTCAAGATCAAGTACAACAAATGATAGATGCAGGTTTAGAAGTAATATCTCCAGGAGCTAATGTTCCTTTTGCGGATAAAGAAATTTTCTTTGGCCCAATTATGGAGTACACAGATAATCATTTAAGTTTGTTGCCAGATTTTATTTCCAATTGTGGTATAGCAAGAGTTTTTGCATATTTAATGGAGGCAAAAGTAGATTTACCAATGCAAGATAAAGCTATATTTAATGACACATCTAACATCATAAAAAAAGCATTACAAAAAACATTTAAAAAGAGTGCGTCTAAAACAAAAATCTGTTCAACTGCATTCGAAATAGCGTTAAAACAATTAATTTAAATAATAAATAAAAATGGAATCAGTAATTATTATTGTATTTGTAATGGGGTATTTAGCCATTACTTTAGAGCATAATTTAAAACTAGATAAGTTAATACCTGCCTTGGTTATGATGGCAGTTTGTTGGGCTCTAGTTGCACTTGGTGTAGACAACTTTACAAATTGGTTCGATTCTGCAAATCATGGTTTAGTAGACGGTTTTGCAACAATGGGGCATGATGATAAATTACATTTAGTAGAAGAAACGTTATTACATCATTTAGGTAAAACAGCAGAAATTCTAGTTTTCCTTTTAGGGGCAATGACAATTGTAGAAATTATCGATTATTTTGATGGTTTTTCTACTATTAAAAGTTACGTGAATTTTAAAGGAAAGAAAAAGCTTTTATGGATGTTTGCAATTCTAGCTTTTATTTTATCAGCAATTATAGATAATTTAACAGCTACAATTGTTTTGATTTCTATTTTACAGAAAATTGTAAAAACTAGAGATGATAGAATTTGGTTTGCTGGTTTAATTATTATAGCAGCAAATGCAGGTGGTGCTTTTTCACCTATTGGAGACGTAACAACAACAATGCTTTGGATTGGAGATAAAGTAAGTACAGGTATGTTATTTACCTATTTATTTTTACCATCATTATTATGTATGGTTGTGCCTACTTTTATTGCAACTTTTTTACCTGCTTTTAAAGGAGAAATTGATTTTGATGAAAACGAAGTAGAAAAGCCTAAAAGTCAGCACAGTGCAACTATGTTATATTTAGGGTTAGGAGCAATTTTATTTGTGCCAGTTTTTAAAACAGTTACACATTTACCACCTTATGTTGGTATGATGTTGTCTTTAGGTATTGTAGCAACCTTTGCTGAAATTTATAGTAATTCTAAATTTGCTTTGTCAAAAGTAGAAGGAGAGCAAGCTCAAGAACATGAAGCAGAAGCACATCACAGTCCTGTACATGCATCTTTATCTAAAATAGAAATGCCAAGTATCTTATTTTTCTTAGGTATTTTAATGGCAGTTGCAGCTTTAGAATCTTTAGGTATTCTATTTAATTTTGCTGATAGTTTAAAACAAGGTATTCCTTTAATTGGTTCTGAGTTAGAAGGTACAGTAGTTTCTGATTTAGTGGTAATATTATTAGGGATTGGTTCTGCAGTAATCGATAATGTACCATTAGTAGCTGCAAGTTTAGGAATGTTTTCTGAAGGTTTAGATAATCCTTTATGGCACTTTATTGCATTTTCTGCAGGTACAGGAGGTTCTATGTTAATTATAGGTTCTGCTGCTGGAGTTGTAGCAATGGGTATGGAAAAAATAGATTTCTTTTGGTATTTGAAAAAAATATCTTGGTTAGCTTTAATAGGGTTTTTAGTAGGGTCTTTATCATTTGTTTTACTAAGAGCATTTATTTAAACATAATTTTAATAAAATTTAAAATGCCATTTTGTTAATTTACAAAATGGCATTTTTTTTTTTGCTATAATTAAAACTGAATTGTTACCTTGAAACAATTTTAAAAAAGAACAGTCGTTAATATATAAAACCAAAAAACTTAGTTGAATGATTTCATTTTTTCAAGAAAATAAAGACTTACTAGAAGAAGCTGTACAAGAAGAAAAAACACTCTCTATCTATAAGTTAATTATGGATGGTGGTATAGGAGGGCAAATAATTATTGCTTTGCTATTTGTGTTGTTAGCTGTTGCTCTATATATTTATTTTGAACGCTTTTTTGCAATAAAATCGGCCTCTAAAGTAGATAAGAACTTTATGAATCAAATTAAAGATTTTATTTCTAATGGTAATTTAGAATCTGCAAATGCATTATGTAAAAGTAAAAATACGCCTACAGCAAGATTAATAGGTAAAGGTATTTCTAGAATTGGTAAACCTTTAGATGATATCAATACAGCTATTGAAACTGCAGGTAAATTAGAAGTGTATCAACTAGAAAAAAATGTTTCTGTTTTAGCTACAATTGCAGGTGCAGCACCAATGATTGGTTTTTTAGGAACTGTTATTGGTATGATCATTGCCATTCATGAAATTGCAAATGCTGGTGGGCAAATAGATATAAAAATGCTTTCTGACGGATTATATACAGCTATGACAACAACAGTTGCAGGTTTAATTGTGGGTATTATCGCTTATATAACCTACAATCATTTAGTAGTCAGAACCAATAAAGTTGTCTATCAAATGGAAGCAAAATCAGTTGAGTTTTTAGATTTACTTAATGAGCCAGTCTAATACAAGTTCAAAATTTAAAGTATAGAGTTTAAAGTTACAAACTAATTTTTGAGGCTCAATTTTGAATTTTAAACGTTAAACCTTGAATATCCAAATATGAATTTAAGAGGAAGAAATAAAGTAGATCCATCATTCAATATGTCTTCAATGACAGATATTGTTTTTTTATTGCTGATATTTTTTATGCTAACCTCTACTTTGGTTACTGTAAGTGCTATAGATGTTTTATTGCCCAAGGCTGGTGGAAAAACAGAAAACAGTAAGTCAGTTGCTGTAACGATTACCAGTAAATCTATTTTTTATATTGATAAAACTGAGGTAAGTTCATCGAGTCTAGAAAGTGAAATTTTAAGAAGTGTTGGTACAGATAAACAGAAAACCATTGTAATTAGAGGTGATAAAGATGTACCTTATAAAAATGTAATGAAGGTAATAGATATTGCAAATAAGAATAAGTTAAAAATGATTTTAGCTGTAAAAGGAAAGTAAATACAATTGTCAGTTCGAGTGATTTTCTGATTGAAATAAAGAAAATTGTATCGAGAACTTTATAAATAATGCCAATATTAGACACAAAACATAAACGAAAATCAGCAATAATAACATTAATAATTTTAATGTTATTGCTATTTGGTATACTTAATTATGGTATGCAATATTTAGATCCGCCAGAAGAATATGGAGTTGCCATTAATTTTGGAGATACAGATTATGGTAGTGGAGAGCCAGTTTTAAATACCAAAAAAGCACCAACTCCAAAGGTTGAAGAACAAGAAGAAATTATAGAAGAAGAGGTTGTAGAAGAAACTCCTGATGAAATTATAGAAGAAGAAATTATTACTGAAGAAACTGTAGAGGATGTACCTGTAGTAGAAAAAGTAAAAGAAGTAAAAAAAGAGCCTATTAAAGAGGTTGTAAAAAAAGAAGAGAAGCCAAAACCAAAACCGAAACCAAAACCATCAAAAGAAACAACAGATGCATTAAATAGTTTGTTAAATGGTAATGTTTCTGATGGTGCTCCTAAAGGTGAAGGAGATGATAATAAAGAAGGTGTAAAAGGAAAATTAAATGGCGATCCAGAATCCAATAAATATTATGGAAATACGGGTAGTGGTTCTGGTGGTAATTATAATTTAGCTGGTAGAAAAGCATTGTCTAAACCCAAAGAGCAACCAAATTGCCAAGAAGAAGGTATTGTAGTGGTAAGAATTACAGTAAATAAAAATGGAAAAGTAATTAGCGCTGTTCCAGGAGTAAAAGGTTCTACAAATACGGCTGCTTGTTTACTAAAGCCAGCAAAAGAAGCTGCGTTAAAAACCACTTGGAATGCAGATGATAAAGCACCTTCAAATCAAACAGGAACTATTATTTATAAGTTTTCTCTCTCTAAATAATGCTTATTTTTGTTGATTCTGTCATTCCTGTAAAGCAGGAATCTAAAATCAGAATTATGAACTATCAAGAAACTTTACAATGGATGTTTGCTCAATTACCCATGTATCAAAAAGAAGGTAAAACTGCATTCAAAAAAGACTTAACTAATATTTTAGCATTTTCTAAAGAATTAGAGCACCCAGAAAAAAAGTTTAAATCTATTCATGTTGGGGGTACAAATGGTAAAGGATCAACGTCTCATATGTTGGCTTCAATTTTACAAGAAGCAGGTTATAAGGTGGGTTTATATACATCACCACATCTAAAAAACTTTACAGAGCGAATTCGTATTAATGGTAATGAAATTCCGAAAAGTAAAGTTATGTCATTTGTCAATAGCCATAAAGAATTTTTAGAAACCCAAAAACTATCTTTTTTTGAAATGACAGTAGGTTTAGCTTTCGATTATTTTGCAAAAGAAAAAGTAGATATAGCTATTGTTGAAGTCGGTTTAGGAGGTAGGTTAGATTCTACTAATATTATAATGCCAGAAATTTCAGTAATTACAAATATAGGTCTAGATCATACACAGTTTTTAGGAGAAACCTTGCCAGAAATTGCTTTTGAAAAAGCAGGGGTTATTAAAGATAAGATTCCTGTAATTATTGGTGAAGAGCAAAAAGAGGTTAGAGAAGTTTTTTTAGAAAAAGTAAAAGAAACAAATTCAGCACTCTTTTTTGCTTCGGATATTATACAAAATTATACAAGTGATTTATTGGGTGATTATCAGCACAAAAACACGAAAACAGCAGTGTTAACAATACAAAAACTACATGGATTTATAGTTTCAGAAGAAAATATTAAAAAAGGGTTATTAAATGTGGTAAGAAATACCAATTTAAAAGGAAGGTGGCAGATTTTACAAGATAACCCAAAAGTTATTTGTGATACTGCCCACAACAAAGAAGGTTTAAAAATAGTGCTGAATCAATTAAAAAAAGAAAAGTTTACAAAGTTGCATATTGTGTTAGGTGTTGTTTCTGATAAGAAATTAGATGATGTTTTACCTCTTTTCCCAAAAACGGCTACCTATTATTTTTGTAAACCTAATATCCCAAGAGGACTTCCTGAAGATGAATTACAATTAAAAGCAATGAACTTAGATTTAAAAGGAAAAAAATATTCATCTGTAAAAAATGCGTATGCAGATGCCTTAATAAATGCAAATCAGCAAGGTATAGTTTATGTTGGTGGGAGTACTTTTGTGGTTGCAGAAATAATTTAAAATAAATTTCATTTTTTGTTTGTCAGATTCAAAAACAGTGTTATATTTGCAACCGCTTAAGGTAATTGTCTTAGTTGTTTTAGAGGTTATCAATTTTGGTTTTGAAAAATTAAAATTATAAAAGTGATTAAATTCCTACCTTAGGAATCAAAATATAAAAGGGCAATTAGCTCAGTTGGTTCAGAGCACTTGGTTTACACCCAAGGGGTCAGGGGTTCGAATCCCTTATTGCCCACTTCAAAAATCCTTTACTATTATAGTAAAGGATTTTTTATTTAGCTATGAATTGCTTCTGATGTATTTAATACTTAAAAATCTCGATAGATTTGTATAGAGGAACTTAAGATGTTAGATGTATAGTTTGAAAGCACAATTCTAGTCATAAAAGGTGTTCTTTTGAGCATTGAGGTTTTAATTATTGTGTGTCGTGAAAAGTTTGAGGAATGATTAAAAGCATTGCACTGAGAACGACAAGTGATAATTGGAAAAGTAAAAAAGCCATTCAAAAATTTATAGCAACTTTAAAAACTTAAGGATCTCTCAATTTCTTCAATAAGGTAAAAGTTTATTGCTACATTTATTGTTCGCTAAATATAATTATAGTGATTTTTTGTGTATAGCAATTTGTAAATTTAAGTTTTAAATTTGTTCTTTTTTTTTAATCATTTTTTTTAGGTATTGAGAAGTGAATGTTATTTGTTTTATTGAATAATGTAATGAGGGGAATTAAAATTGTCTTGTTTTTTAGATAGCGATGTGTAAATTTCATATATAGCATAGTTAGTAAAAAAAAACATGAACTTTATTCTTTTTTTTTAAGAGTTGTTTAAAATAACTGTGTCTTTTTATTTCGAATTTTTTGCTTTTCATTCATACATAAAAAACCTTTTTTGTACATTCGTAGACTTATAATTATTTCGTCAGTTAATGCAAAAAATAAAAATAGCAATCATTGGTTTAGGGTATGTAGGTTTACCACTAGCGCGATTATTTGCTACAAAATATCCTGTGGTTGGTTTTGATATTAATACGCAAAGAGTTGCAAAACTGCAAGAAGGAATCGATGAAACCCAGGAGGTAGATGATGCGCTTTTAAAGCAAGTTATTGTAAATGAAGAACGTGCTGCAAAGGGTTTGTATATTACTACAGATTCGAATAGTTTGCAAACTTGCAATTACTTTATTGTAACAGTACCTACCTCTGTAGATAAAAACAATCAGCCTGTTTTAAAGCCATTGTTATCAGCTAGTAAAACCATCGCAAAATATTTAAAAAAAGAAGATATTGTTATCTATGAATCTACAGTCTATCCAGGTGCAACTGAAGAAGATTGTATTCCTGTTTTAGAAAAACATTCTAATTTAAGTTTTAACGAAGATTTTTTTGTTGGGTATTCACCAGAAAGAATTAGTCCTGGAGATAAAGTAAGAACGGTAGAAAGTATACTAAAAGTAACTTCTGGTTCTACTCCTGCAACTGCAAAAAAAGTGAATGATTTATATAAGTCTGTATTAAAAAACGGAACACATTTAGCACCTTCAATAAAGGTGGCAGAGGCTGCTAAAATTATAGAAAATTGCCAAAGAGATATTAATATTGCCTTTGTAAATGAATTGGCTAAGATTTTTAGTTTAATGAACATTAATACCAGTGATGTTTTAGAGGCAGCCACAACAAAATGGAATTTTCTTCCTTTTAAGCCAGGCTTAGTAGGTGGTCATTGTATAGGTGTAGATCCATTTTATTTGGCGCAAAAAGCACAGCAATTTGGTTATTATCCAGAAATTATACTCTCAGGTAGACGATTAAATGATAGTATGGGTAGTCATATTGCTTCTGAGGTCATCAAGTTGATGATTAATAAAGAGGTAAAAATTAAAGGTGCTAAGGTTTTAATTTTAGGGATTACTTTTAAAGAGAACTGTCCAGATATTCGAAATACAAAGGTGGTCGATTTATATCATGCTTTAAAAAGTTACGGAGTAGATGTTGATTTATACGATCCTTGGGCACAAAAAGAAGAGGTTTTTGAGGAGTATCAAATCAGTTTATTAGAGGGTTTAACTGAACATAAATACGGAGCTATTGTTTTGGCAGTAGCACACAATGATTTCAAAGAAATTGATATAAGTGAATTACAAAGAAGTAAATCTGTAATTTATGATATTAAGAATTTTTTAAAGGTTAAGGATAAGAGTTTGTAGGTTCACAGTTCTCAGTCTTAGTTTTTGGTTAAAAATAAGGGGAATTATAAATTACGAATTATGACAAATAGGAGGAAGAGAAGATAGTCTTGAAATAAAAAAAAAGGTTAAGTGTTGGAAGTAAGTGGTTTGGAATTAGAACTCAATAACGAACAATAGATAAACGAATCACGAATAAGTGCAGCAAAAAAGCGGAAAAATAAAAATGAAGAATTTTGCATTAATAGGGGCAGCTGGTTATATCGCTCCAAGGCATTTACAAGCCATTAAAGAAACCAATAATACCTTAATTGCGGCTTTAGATAAGTTTGATAGTGTAGGGATCATGGATCGTTATTTTCCCAAAGCAGATTTCTTTGTAGAATTTGAGCGTTTTGATCGTCATATCGAAAAATTAAAAAGAAATGGTATACACTTGGATTATGTTTCAATCTGTACACCTAATTATTTGCACGATTCACATATTCGTATGGCATTAAGAAGAGGAGCAGATGCTATTTGTGAAAAGCCTTTGGTCTTAAATCCATGGAATATAGATGCTTTAAAAGATATTGAAAAAGAATCGGGGCAGAAGATAAATACTATTTTACAATTACGATTGCATCCGAGTATCATTGCTTTAAAAAATAAAGTAGACGCTGCTAATTCCAATCAAAAATACGAAGTAGACCTAACCTATATTACTTCTCGAGGACGTTGGTATGATATTTCTTGGAAAGGGGATGAAAGTAAGTCAGGAGGGATAGCAACTAATATAGGGGTGCATTTTTACGACATGCTTTCTTGGATTTTTGGAGCAGTTCAAGAAAATATTGTACATTTAAGGACGCAAAATAAGGCTTCTGGTTATTTAGAATTTGAAAAAGCCAGAGTACGTTGGTTTTTGTCTATCGATGAAAATTCTTTACCAGAAGCGGTTAAGCAAAAAGGGCAAAGAACTTATAGATCGATCACCGTGAATGAAGAAGAAATTGAGTTCAGTTCAGGATTTACAGAATTGCACAATCGTAGTTATGAAGAAATCATAAAAGGAAACGGTTTCGGATTGGTTGATTCTGAAGAATCTATAAAAATAGTACATGACATTAGGAATTTAACAATTCTTAAAAAAGGGGAAAAACATCCATTTTGTAGTTAAATAAATAAACATATATTTGTCTCAGTATTAATTAAAAATGTAACAATGAAAAAGAAAGCAATTATCGTTTCTGGTTATTTTAATCCTATTCATAAAGGGCATTTAGAGTACTTCAATAATGCCAAATCCTTAGCTGATGAGCTATTTGTAATTGTAAACAGTGATTTACAAAGGGAGTTAAAAGGTTCTAAAGCATTTCAAAAAGAAGACGAACGTTTGATTATAGTTAGTAATATCAAAGCCGTAGACAATGCGATTATTTCTGTAGATCAAGATCGTACTGTTTGTGCAAGTATTGCGCATTTGGTCAAAGAATATGGGGATGCCTATGATTTTGCTTTTGCTAATGGTGGAGATCAAAATAACAACTCTATTCCAGAAGTGCCTACATGTAAAGAATTGGGTGTAGCCTTAATCGATGGTTTAGGTGACAAAATACAATCTTCTTCCTGGTTGCTTAAAGGCAAGGAGTAACAAGTAGAAATCAAAAATTATCAACCAAAAAGAATAAAAATAAATTAATATGAAAATTGGTATTACTTTCAGTGCTTTCGATTTGTTTCATGCAGGGCACGTAAAAATGTTAGAAGACGCAAAACAAGAATGTGATTATTTAATCTGTGGTTTGCAAACCGACCCAACCTTAGATCGTCCAGAAAAAAATAGACCGATTCAATCTGTAGTAGAACGCTACATCCAATTAAAAGGATGCAAGTTTGTGGATGAGATTGTACCTTATGCTACAGAGCAAGATTTAGAAGATGTGTTACGTTCTTTTAAAATAGATGTGCGTATTGTTGGGGATGAATATATGAACAAACAATATACAGGACGTAAATATTGCGAAGAATCTGGAATAGAACTATTTTACAATAAAAGAGAGCACCGTTTTTCGAGCAGTGGTTTACGAAGAGAAGTACAAGAAAAAGAAAATTTAAAAGAGGAAGTAAAGTCTAAAAAAGCATAAAGCATGAATATAGCTGTTATTGGTTCTGGATATGTAGGTTTAGTGTCAGGGACTTGTTTTGCAGAAATGGGAAACAAAGTTACTTGTGTAGATATTGATCAAAAAAAAATTGATAAACTTGAAGAAGGCATTATTCCAATTTTTGAACCAGGTTTAGAAAGCATGGTATTGAAAAACGTTAAAAATAAAAATTTGTTTTTTACTACCAATTTAGCTGAAGCCATTGATACTGCTGTTATTGTTTTTATTGCTGTGGGTACGCCTATGGGAGATGATGGTTCTGCGGATTTGCAATATGTATTAGCAGTTGCCAAATCGATAGGAGAAACCATGCAAAAACGTTTGATCGTGGTTGATAAATCTACAGTGCCAATTGGAACAGCAGATAAAGTAAAAGCTACTATACAAGCTGAATTGGATAAAAGAGAGGTGGCCTTGGAATTTGATGTGGTTTCAAATCCAGAATTTTTAAAAGAAGGCGCAGCGATTGATGATTTTATGAAGCCCGATCGTGTGGTAATTGGTGCGGATTCTGAGTATGCTTTTGATAAAATGAAGCAATTGTATTCGCCGTTTTTTAGAACTCATGATCGTTTTATAACCATGGATATTCGTTCTGCTGAAATGACAAAATATGCTGCTAATACCATGTTGGCGACCAAAATTTCATTTATGAACGAGATTGCAAATATTTGTGAGCGCGTGGGTGCAGATGCAAATAAAGTAAGAATAGGAATTGGTTCTGATAAAAGAATTGGGTATAGTTTTATTTATCCTGGTGCAGGTTATGGAGGTTCTTGTTTTCCTAAAGATGTTAAAGCTCTAAAAAAGATTGCTGAAGAAAACGGTTATAAAGCGAATTTAATCGAGTCAGTAGAAAATGTAAACGACGCTCAAAAGTTATCCATCGCCAAGAAAATTGTAGCGAGGTTTGGAGAAGATTTGTCTGGATTTACCTTTGGTTTGTGGGGTTTAGCTTTTAAACCCGGTACCGATGATATGCGAGAAGCTCCTTCTATTTATACCATTAAAGAATTGGTGAAAAGAGGAGCAAAAGTTAAAGCTTATGACCCTAAAGCTAGAGAAGAAGCAGAACATTTTTATTTAAAAGGAGTTGCTAATTTAGAATATTGTAATTCCAAATATGAAGTTTTATTGGGGGCAGATGCTTTGATTCTCTTAACAGAATGGAAAGAATTTCGTTCTCCAGACTTCCACGAAATCAAACAACAACTAAAATCACCTATCATTTTTGATGGTAGAAATCAATACAATGCCTTTAATTTAGACAAAGAAGGTTTTGAATATTATCAAATAGGTAAAAAGTAGAAGCATATTTAATATATGGAAAAGAATTCAAAAATATACATTGCAGGTCATCGTGGGATGGTGGGATCTGCAGTTTGGAGGATCTTAGAGCAAAAAGGATATTCTAATTTAATTGGGAGAACTAGTAAGGAGCTAGATTTAAAAAATCAAGAAGCCGTTTTTCAGTTTCTTCAAGAAGAGAAACCTGATGCGATTATCGATGCTGCTGCAAGAGTAGGTGGTATTTTAGCTAATAATGATTTTCCATATCAGTTTATCATGGAGAACATGCAAATACAGAACAGCTTGATAGATGGCGCTTTAAAATCAGGTGTTGAAAAATTTATTTTCTTAGGGAGTTCTTGTATCTATCCAAAATTCGCGCTACAGCCATTAAAAGAGGAGTACTTATTAACAGATTCTTTAGAGCCGACCAATGAGTGGTATGCCATTGCCAAAATTACTGGGGTAAAAGCTTGTGAAGCGATCAGAAAACAATTTGGTAAGGATTATGTAAGTTTGATGCCAACCAATTTATACGGGTATTTTGATAATTTCGATTTAAAGACTTCCCATGTATTACCAGCGATGATCCGTAAGTTTCACGAGGCAAAAGCTAATAATAACGCTGATGTTGTATTATGGGGAAGTGGAACGCCAATGCGTGAGTTTTTGTTTGTAGATGATATGGCAGAAGCCGTGGTGTATGCATTAGAAAACCAATTGCCAGAACATTTGTACAATGTAGGTTCAGGTACAGACATTACCATTAAAGAATTGGCAGAGACTATACAGAAAGCAGTGGGTCATCAAGGAACAATTGTTTGGGATTCTGAAAAACCTGATGGAACACCAAGAAAATTAATGGATGTTTCTAAAATGAAAGCCATAGGTTGGCAGTATACCACAGAATTGCAAGAAGGTATAGAAAAAACCTATGATTGGTTTTTAGAAAATATAGAAAGTATTAAACAAGTAAAAATGTAGAGTCGATAATCCTCTATTGTTTCTCGTCCATCGAAAAACGAAACACGAACAACGAAATAAAAAAAATATGAAAGTTGCATTAATCACAGGAATTACAGGTCAAGATGGATCGTACTTAGCAGAGTTGTTATTAGAAAAAGGCTATGAAGTACATGGTATAAAAAGAAGATCTTCTCTGTTCAATACCGATCGTATTGACCATTTATACCAAGACCCTCATGATCCAAACCAAAGATTAAAGTTACATTATGGAGATTTAACAGATTCTATGAATCTAACCCGTATTATTCAAGAATGCCAGCCGGATGAAATTTACAACTTAGGGGCGATGTCTCATGTAAAGGTTTCTTTTGATATGCCAGAGTACGTAGGTAATGTAGATGCACTAGGTACTTTACGAGTTTTAGAAGCTGTTCGTTTGTTAGGTTTAAGCAAAAAAACCAGAATATATCAGGCGTCTACGTCAGAATTATTTGGTGGTTTGCCAGAAAATAAAAACGAAAGAGGTTTTTATGATGAAAACTCACCTTTATATCCACGTTCTCCTTATGGAGTAGCAAAAATTTACGGTTTTTGGATCACTAAGAACTATCGAGAAGCCTATGACATGTTTGCTTGTAATGGGTTGTTATTTAACCACGAATCGCCAAGAAGGGGAGAAACTTTTGTAACTAGAAAGATTACTAGAGCCGTAGCAAAAATAGCCTTAGGCTTACAAGATAAAGTCTTTTTAGGGAATTTAGAAGCCAAACGAGATTGGGGACATGCCAAAGATTATGTACGCATGATGTGGATGATTTTACAAGCCGACAAAGCAGAAGATTGGGTAATTGCCACAGGAGTAACGACTACAGTAAGGGATTTTGTTCGTATGGCTTTTAGTGAAGTGGGTATCGAAGTAGAGTTTAAAGGAGAAGGTGTAGATGAAAAAGCCTATGTAGTTACTTGTAATAAAGAAGAATTTCAAGTAGCAATAGGTAAAGAAGTATTGTCTGTAGATCCATCTTATTTCCGTCCAACAGAAGTAGATTTATTACTAGGAGACCCAACAAAAGCTAAAGAACAATTAGGTTGGGTGCCAGAATATGATTTAGCAGGTTTGGTAAAAGATATGATGGAAGGTGATGTAGCACTTATGAAAAAGGATGTAGATCTGTTAAAAGCTGGGCATGAAATTTTAAAACAGGTTGAGTAGAATTTTGTTTAATCAAAATATAAGTTAGTATTAAACTACAAATAAAAAAACATGAAATTATTAGATTGCACACTAAGAGATGGAGGTTATTATACGAACTGGGATTTTGATGAAGCTTTGGTGGCAGAGTATGCTGCAGCAATGGAGGCTTTACCCATTGATTATGTGGAAGTAGGATATCGAAGTATGGCGATGAAAGGATATTTAGGCGAGTACTTTTACTGTCCAGAATATGTTTTGAAACGACTAAAAAGTTTAATGCCTAATAAAAAGTTGGTCATTATCTTAAATGAAAAAGATATAAGGTCTTCGCATATAGATGAGGGATTGTTAGATCCTTGTAAACCATATGTAGCTATGGTTCGTATGGCGATTGATCCTAAAAATATGGTGCGTGCAATTGAATTGGCAAAAACAGTAAAGGCGGCCGGTTTTGAGGTGGCATTTAATGTAATGTACATGTCTAATTGGAAAAATGATCCTTCTTTTTTAGATGCTTTAGTTGGGGTAGATGATGTGATTGATTATTTTTATATGGTAGATTCTTATGGTGGAGTAATGCCACAAGATGTAAAAGATACCATTACTATGGTCCGTAGTAAAACAAGTGTACCCATTGGTTTTCATGGACATGATAATCTAGAAATGGCACTTATCAATACTATTACAGCAAAAGAGGCTGGTTGTGAGATTTTAGATGCCACAATTACGGGTATGGGACGTGGAGCAGGAAATTTAAAAACAGAATTATTACTTACCTATTTAGAAAGTGCAGAAAACTTACCGATTGCGTATAATGAGTTAAGTAGTGTAGTTAGTGAGTTTGAAGAGATGCGTAAGCATTATCAATGGGGTACAAGTTTGCCTTATATGTTTTCTGGAGCCAAATCTTTGCCACAAAAACAAGTGATGGAATGGGTGGGGATGAATCGTTATCCTTTGGGTAGTATTATCAATGCATTAAATAATAAAAAACAAGAAGTCGCAGATAATTTAAAGTTAGCTACATTAAAAAAAGAGTCTAAATATAGTAAAGCTATAATTTTAGGAGGAGGTAAAACTGCCAAAGAACACAAAACAGCTGTAAAGAAATTTTTTGAAGGTGCAGGACAAGATGCGTGTTTAATTCATGCGGGTACACGCCAAGTAACAGAATATTTAGACATTGACTGTGACCAGTACTATGGTTTGGTAGGTTTTGAAAGTGAAAAGTTATTAAAACAAATTGGTGATTTTTCTAAAGTAACACAAGTATGTGTGTATCCTCCTTTCCCTCGTAAAATGGGAACAACTATCCCTGATAGCATAATAAAAGTATCAAAAGAGTTGGAAAGAATTACTTTTACTGATTTAGATACAGAATCACCTATGGCTATAGCAACTCAAATAGCCATTGATTTAGGGGTGAATCACTTGTACTATATTGGTTTTGATGGATACGATTTAAGTTTAAATCAAAATCAGTTTGTAATGGCAAGAGAAAATCAAATTATCTTGGAAGATGTTATGAATACAGGAGGTGTGCAAATAGAATTTTTGACACCAACGAAGTATAAAAATGTAAACGTATCTTCTATTTATAGTTTGATATAGAAAGGGAGATAGAAAAATAAAGAAGACCTTGCCTATTGACTACTTTTTAAATATATATGAAAAAGAACATACTTATCGATAAAATAACTAATCAAAAATTTCTTTATGGACCTTTTTGTAAAATGCAAGATCCTACAATTATAGAACTTGCGGCTTTAAGCGGTTTTGATTTTATTATTATTGATATGGAACATGGGCCGCATGATGTTACTTCCGTACAAAATATGATAAGAGCAGCTGAAGCTAAAGGAATTGTACCGGTAGTTCGTGTAACGGAAAATAACGAAACACTTATTTTACGACTGTTAGATATAGGTGTAAAATGCATTCAAGTGCCACAAGTATCAACGGTAAAAGATGCTCAAAAAGTAGTTGAGTGTACCAAATTTTATCCGATAGGTAATAGAGGTATGTGTAGATATGTTCGTGCTGCTGAATATACGAATGTAAGTAGTGCAGATTATTTTAAAAACTCAAACAATTCTATAGCTACCATTATTCATATTGAAGGTTTAAAAGGTATAGAAAACTTAAAGGAGATTGTTCAAGTAGAAGGAATCGATATTATTTTTATAGGATGTTATGATTTGTCGCAATCATGTGGTGTTCCCGGTGAAATAAAACACAACAAAGTTATAGAAACAATGAAAAAAGCAATAAATATTGCACAGGAAAATGGAAAAATGATGGGTACTTTTACAGAATCATTTGAAGATGCTAAAATGTGGAAAGAAATAGGGGTGCAATATATTTCTTATGCAGTAGATGTGGGTATTGTTTTAGATGCATTTAAAAAGGTGGTAACTCAGTTAAATAAGAAATAGAATATATAATCAATAATAAGAAAATCTAAGGCCATTTTTTTTTGTTATAAGTAAACAAATATCACATTACTATGACCGTATTTTTACCATGTAGAGCAGGTAGCCAAAGGATACCCAACAAGAATACCAAAGAATTTGCTGGTATCGAAGGGGGGTTATTAGAAGTAAAGTTACGTAGTTTAATTAATGCTACTTTGGTTGATAAAATCGTTCTTTCTACCAATGACCAAAAAGTTATCGATATTGCAGAAGCTATTCCTCACAAGAAAATTTCAATTGATATTCGACCAGAACATTTAGCATTATCATCTACCAGTACAGATGATTTGGTAGATTATGTACCGACTATAATTGAAGATGAGCACATTTTATGGACTCACGTAACTTCTCCTTTTATTACTTCCGATTCATTGAACAGAGGAATTAAAAAATATTATGAAAATTTAGATGAAGGTTACGATAGCTTAATGACGGTGAATAAAATTCAAACTTTTTTATGGAATGAAGATGGTAAACCCAACAATTATGACAGAGATAAAGAAAAGTGGCCTAGAACACAAACTTTAGCTCCTTTATATGAAATTAATAGTGGTTATTTTATTAATAAAAGAGATAATTACATAAATTTAAAAGATAGAATTGGTCATAAACCTTATTTGTTACAATCAGAAGGCTATGAAAAAATAGATGTAGATTGGCCCGATGATTTTTTATTAGCAGAAATGGTGTACAAATTAAAATACAGTGTTGATGTTCAATAAAAAAAACATATTGTGGGATTTTGATGGTGTCATTTTAGATTCGATGGTTGTTAGAGATTGGGGTTTCGAAGAGATTTTTAAAAATTTTGATGCTCAACAAGTTTCAGAACTATTAAAATATCATCGTGCTAATGGAGGACTGTCTAGATATGTGAAAATCAGATATTTTTATGAAAATATTTTGGGTGAAAGTATTACAGAAGAAAAAGTAATGCTTTATGCAGAAAATTTTTCTGTGTTAATGAAAAAGGAATTAACAAACCCTAAAAATCTAATATTAGATGCTGTATCATTTATCAAATCAAATTATCAAAAGTATCATTTTCATATTGTTTCAGGTTCTGACGGAGAAGAATTACGGTTTTTATGTAAAGAATTAGGTTTGACACCCTATTTTTTATCTATTGAAGGTTCACCTACTCCCAAAAAAGTATTGGTTAAAAATTTATTAAAAAATCATAATTATATTTTAAGAGAAACATGTTTAATTGGAGATTCAATCAATGATTATGAAGCTGCTAAGGCCAATAATATTCATTTCTATGGGTATAATAATAAAGAATTAAATAAATTAGATGGAGGATATATTCCTAGTTTAAATGTTTTAAACACTAATTTTTAATAATTTTATGTCTACAGTAAAAAAAAATATTTTAAAAAATGGTTTTGCTTCTATACTTACAAGAGGTGTAAGAATGTTAGAACAGCTATTTTTAGTGCCTTTTTTTATCACTAGCTGGGGTGCTGCTTACTATGGTGAATGGTTAACACTTACAATAATACCTAGTGTATTTGCATTTTCTGATTTAGGTTTTGGTTCTGCAGCTGCCAATAGTTTTGTTTTAGCATATGCATCGGGTCAAAAACAAAAGGCCGCTAATATAAACAAAGCAGCTATTAGGATAATTTCTACTATGTTAGTTATAGCAATGTTTGTAAGCGTAGTAGTATTATTGATACTTAATCATTTTGATGTTTTCGAAAAATCGATTATTGAAAAATACGATGCTATAATTGCTGTTTCTGTTTTGATATTAGCTAGATTTTTAAATTTTTACACGCAGCTTATAGAATCCTATTATAGATCAGCAAGAAAAGCATCTTTAAGTATTAACTTACAAACTTTAAAATCTTTGTTAAATTTGGGTGCAGGGATGTTAGTACTTTTATTTGGATATGGTATAGTTGCTTTTGCTATTTCTCAGTTAATTGTAATCGTATTCTTTAATTTTTTTTATTGGTATAGAGGGAGTAAAATGTTGGAAGGATTTCATAAATACAAAGGAATTAAAGATAAATTAGAAATAAAAAATATAACATCCAAAGGTATTGGATACATGTTGTTTCCAGGTTGGCAAGCTATTTATTTTCAAGGTACTACTTTTGTGGTTAGAATTGTCTTGGGACCTGAGTCAGTAGCTGTATTTAATACAGTACGCACATTAAGTAGGTCTGTAAATCAAGTTTTAAATATAATCAGTTCTAGTATTTTTCCTGAATTGCAATACGAAATTGGTGCTGGAAATACATCTAAAGCGAATAAAATTTTTAAAATAGGTGTACTTTCTTCTTTTATACTTTCTGTTTTAGGAGTAATATTTTTAGCAGTGTTTGGTCTGTGGTTTTATGGAATATGGACACAAAAACAATTGTATGTAGAACCGTCTGTATGGTATGTTTTTTTAATAGGTATATTGTTTAATTCTCTTTGGTGGTCTTCAGAACCTATATTCAGAGCAAAAAATGAACCATATGTTTTTGCTATTGCAGGTGTAATTAGCGCAATTGTATCTGTAATATTTACTTATCTATTATCTTCAGGTTTTGGTTTATTAGGTGCAGCAATAGGAGCTATTATTTTAGATATAATTATGGCATTTATAATTATTCCTAAAAGTATAAGTATGATGGAGATGAAATTTATAGAGATTTTTCAAGGATTAAATTTAAATATGGCCATAAAAAAAATTGTAAGTAAAAAATAAAATATTTCTCATTTTAAAATATCAATAACGTAATTGTCATGAAAGTAACTCAAATATCAATTGGTAGATTTCATCATTTTCATCTAGCAAGGCAAATGGAAAGATTTGGACTATTAGATAAAGTTTTTACAGGGTATCCTAAATTTAAATTAAAAGATGAGAAAGGAATAGATATAAATAAAATTAAAACTTTTCCTTATCTACATGCACCGTATATGAAAAGAAACGTGATAGGCTTGGATAAGTACGATTGGTTGAATAAAGCTTGGGTTTGGTATGATAAGCTTCTAGTAGATAGTTATGCCGCTTCTAAAATAGATAAGCCTACTATATTAATTGCACTTTCCGGAACAGGATTAAAAGCAGGTAAAGTTGCAAAAAAGAAAGGTGGTATATATATTTGTGATAGAGGATCAACACATATTCAATTTCAAGATGAAATTCTGAGAGAAGAATATGAGAAATGGGGTTTTGTTTATAAAGGGATCGATCCTCGTATAATTGACAAAGAGTTGGAAGAATATAATTTTGCAGACAAGATAACTATACCCTCTACATTTGCAAAGAACTCTTATATAGATAAAGGTATTAATGAAAATAAAATAACTAAAATTCCTTATGGTATAAATTTATCAAGATTCCAAAAGACTAAAATAACACCAATAGATGTGTTTAGAGTAATTTGGGTTGGTGGCGTATCTTTAAGAAAGGGGTTTATGTATGCGTTAAAAGCATTTCAAAGATTAGAACATCCAAATAAAGAATTTTTAATTATTGGAAGTGTCTCCAAAGAAATAAAATTTTTATTAACTAATGAAAATTTAGATAAGATAATTTTTAAAGGAAATGTTAGTAATGCAGTACTAAAAGACTATTATAGTGTTTCGCATGTATTTGTTATGCCAAGTATAGAAGATGGTTTTGGAATGGTGTTAGGAGAATCCTTAGCGTGTGGCTGTCCAATTATTACCACAACAAATAGTGGAGGTGTAGATTTGTTTGATGATAGTAAAGAAGGTTTTATTGTACCTATACGTTCTTCTGACGACATACTAGAAAAAATGCAACTTTTAGCTGATAATCCAGAAATACAAAAACGTATGAGTAGTAATGCTGAAAAAAAAGCTAAAGGAATAGGAGGATGGGATTCTTATGGTGATCGTTGGAAACTAGTAATAGACAATTATAATAAACTCAACTAGGTTACTAAATGGGATTAATAAAAAATAGTAATTTGAGAGTTTTATCTATTGGTGGTTTAAGTGCATATGGAAAAAGTAACACCTGTTTGCATAGGCATAATGCAATAAAAAAGAATGCAAATACTGTGCATGAAGTAGATACTGCAAATACAAAAGTGTCATTACTTTATAAAATAACAAATAAGCTATTTAATTTAGGTTTTCCTATCAATTTACCGGACTCTAAAAAATCTAATAAGAAAATATCTCGATTAATTCAAGAAAATAAATATGATATTGTATGGATTGATAAAGGTTTAACTATTAAAAAAAAAACATTAAAGCTTATTAAACAATTGCAACCAAATTGTAAAATTGTTAGTTTTTCTCCAGACAATATGATGATGCGATTTAATCAAAGCCAAAATTTTTTAAATTGCAGATTTCTATATGATTATACATTTACAACAAAATCATTTATAGTCCAGGATTTGAAAGATCTAGGTTTTAAGAATGTTTTTTTTATCAATAAAACTTATCATGAAGAATTTCATTATCCTAGAGAACTTACTTTAATTGAAGAAAAGGAATTAGGAGGAGATGTTGGTTTTATAGGTGCTTGGGAAGAAGAGCGTTGTCATAGTATTTTATATTTGGTTGATAACGGTATTAAGGTAAAAGTTTTTGGAAATAAAAAATGGAAAGAATACATCGACTATCATCCAAATTTAGAAATTAGAGAGGGTTTGTTTTCAGACAATTACCCAAAAGCCTTAAGAGCTTTTAAAATTTCTTTATGTTTTTTAAGAAAGATGAATAATGATCAGCAAACGGCAAGAACAATGGAGATACCTGCTTGTGGTGGTTTTATGATGGCAGAAAGAACAAAGGAACATCAGATTTTATTTAAAGAAGGTAAAGAAGCTGAGTATTTTAGTACAAATGAGGAATTGCTGAATAAATGTAATTATTATTTAAAGAAAGAAAATAAAGAAATCAGGTTAGCTATTATTAATTCAGGTATTAAGAGATGTGAAAAATCTGGCTATTCTAACGAGAAAACTATTGCTAAAATGATGAAAATAGTATTAGGAAAGAATGAAAAATAAAAATAAAATATTTATTCTTAAACAATTACGGAAATGGCTTGGTATAATTTTAATTATATCCATTACTTTAGAGTTATTACTTTTCCCGTCTTTAGCAAACTTATTAGGTTGCTTAATGACATTCTTTAGTTTTTTAATATTTCGTAATTTTTTAAGAGTTAAATATGTAGTTTACACACCTTTTGCTTTCTTTTTTTATCTTTCAATGTTTATGTACAGATACCTTCCTTTAATTGCAACATTAATAGAAGGTAACCCAATATCTCTCGGTTTTGAAAGACCTATTGAAACTTTTATTTTCGAGTTATTGCTCTTTTCTATCAGTTCATTTGCCTTTTATTTATCTGCAAATTTGAAATATAAAAATAATGCACTTCAAAAAATCTTAAATAAAAATAATTTTTTTGATACCAATCCAAAAATTATTTGGTTGTTAGGGAGTATAGGTTTTTTAGTAAGGCTTTATATATTTAGTGCTGGACAATCAGAGTATGGTAATGTGGGAGGTAAATTTTTAGATGGTATTCTTTATTTATATTATGCACCATTAATATTATTTTTTCCAAAGTTAATAGGTCAAGAGGGATATGGATATAAGAAATTAGTTTGGATTTATTTTGTAATTATTTTTATAGTTAATTTAGCCTCAAATAGCAGAGCAGCAATGATTGCACCTATAGGCGTATGTTTTCTTTTGTTTTTTTTATTTTTAGTAAAAAATAATTTAAAAATTAAAGAAATTATTTCACCTCGCCTTTTGTTAGTTTTAGTTTTTTTAGTTGTTTTTGGTTTGGATATGTTGTCTGATATGTCCTATGCTATGTTATATAATAGATCAATAAGGTCTGACGTTTCTAAAACAGAATTACTACAGAAAACTTTAAAAACATATAACAATAAAAAATTATTAGAGCAAATTAAATTTGATAGAAAAGAAAGGTCTAATGAAGTTAGTTCTTATAGTTTAGGCTGGACAGAAAAATACATTGATAATTTTATGTTAAATCGATATGCTAATATGAGGATATCTGATGAAACATTATATCATGCAAATAGATTAGGCTATGGTAGTGAAAAGTTACAGACCGATTTTTGGAATCAATTAATATTAGTTTTTCCTAGTCCTTTTTTAAATTTTTTTGGTGTAAAATTTAATAAAGAAAGTAATAAATACAGCAGAGGTGATTTACTATCTGGTGGCACTCTTGGTAATTTTGTAGTAACTAGTCATGTTGGTGATGGTTTAGCAACTTTTAGTTATTTTTATTTTCCAATACAATTCATTCTAAATATACTTGTTTTTTATTTACTCAATACCTTTGTTTATATTAAAGCTTATAAAGTACATTATTCTTTATTTGGTTTAATGAATGCATTTGTTTTTTTAGGAATGTTTAGAAATGCAAATGGTATATTAATAGATTTTGGGTATTGTGTTCGCTATTATTGGCAAAGTGTAATAACTTACATAATAATTTATAGAATAGTTAAATTAATAAAAAAAATTATTTGAGGATAAATTATAGGTAAATAACTAACCTTATTTAATCAATTAAAATTAAAAAAAACAATTTTAAGCTAATGAAAATAACTTATTTTTTTCGCCCAAAAATGGATGGTGTATTTAGTATTGAAACTGTTTTTCAACAATTATTTCAATTTTTACCCAAAGAAATTGAAAAGAAAGAGTACTTGTGTTCACATAAATGGAAACGTTATGATAGTTTTGTAAAAGCACGTAAATTTCAGGGAGAAATCAATCACATTACTGGAGACATTCATACCATTGCATTATTTTTAAAAGGGAAACGTACAATATTAACAGTACATGATATTGGTCGTTATGAAAGAAATTTATCAGGAATACGTAAAATAATTATAAAATATTTATGGCTGCAATGGCCTCTTAAAAAAGTGGCTTATATTACCACAATTTCAGAATTTACTAAACAAAAATTAATTACTACTTGTAAAATAGATGCTAAGAAGGTTTTAGTAATACCGAATCCTGCAAGTTCTGATTTTAAGCCTTTTTATAAGGAGTTTAATAATAAACAGCCTCTTGTTTTACAAATTGGAGGTAGCTCTGTTAAAAACTTACTTAGATTGATAGAGGCCGTAAAAGGGACTAGTTTTAAGTTGTTACTATTAAGAAAGCCTACTGCAGATTTAAGGAAAGATTTAGATGAAGCAAATATTGTATATGAGTTTAGATATAATTTAACAAGAGAAGAGGTATATAAATGCTATTGCGACTGTGATATAGTCTTTTTTGCTTCTCTTCATGAAGGATTTGGTGTTCCAATTTTAGAAGCACAACAAATAGGAAAGCCAATTATAACTAGCAATATTGCACCAATGAACGATGTCGCTGGTGATGGAGCTCTATTGGTAGACCCTACTAATGTTAATGAAATTAAGAAAGCTTTACAGAAGTTGAAAACTGAAACAGTGTTTAGAAATGAATTAATAAAGAATGGGAGTTATAATTTAGAACGATTTTCAGTAAAAACAGTTACAGAAAAATACGTAAGTTTATACAAAAAATTAAATAAAGAATTAGAAAAATTATAATATGGGGTTTTGGCAATTAATGATCAGAAAAGACGATTTTATCATTAAAACTATGAACAGCATAGTCACTTTAAAAAATCGTTTGTCATTTGGGAAGCAAAAAGTATTATTGAGAATGAAAAAGCAGTATAAAAACAGCACCAATGTAAATCAAGTTTACATTATTTTAAATGGACCTTCACTTAAAAAACAAGATTTGTCTGTATTACAAGGGCAAGATATAATGTTTGTAAATAGAGGGTTTAAACATGAATTGTACCATCTGTTGCAACCAAAGTTTCATGTATTTGTAGATGCTAAGCTAAAGACAGGAGAATGGCCGATTACTTGGTTGGATGAAATATTAACAATGGTACCCGATATTACTTTTATAATGCCGGTAGATTGGTATCATTTAGAAATGTTAAAACCTTATAAAGAAAAAGGAGTGAAATTTCTATGGATGTCTTTAGATACACCTTTTAAATGTATAGGAGTTTCTGGGTATTGTTTTGAAGCATCCATGTTTTGTGGATATAAGAAGATCTGTTTTACAGGGTTTGATGCTAACGGTCTGGCTTATGAGTTGATAAATCATCAAAGTCATTTTTATGGTGTAAATGAAGAAAATAATATCAAAACTAGTAAAAATTATGTAATAGATTTATATATGCATAGCAGGCATTTAAGAGAATTACAAAAACTAGCAGAAGCATCAAAGCAAAAAGGTATCGAAATAATAAACTTAACAGAAGGAGGATTATTGGATATGTTTACTAGAAATAAGTTAGAAGAATCTGTTAAAAAAAGAATCTAAGTAATGAAAATATTACATGTAATTAGTACGATGGATCCAAAAACAGGAGGGGTTTGTAAAGCAGTACGAGATATTATTGAAGGTATGCGTATTATAAAACCAGAAATTATAAATGAAGTTTTATGTTTAGATCCTCAAACTGCAGATTATTTGGTTGCAGATACTTTTTTAACAATTTCTTTAGGAAGTAATAAAACAGGATGGAGTTATAGTAAAGAATTGTTACCTTGGATGAAAAAACATATAAAAAATTATGATTTATTAATTGTACACGGTTTATGGCAATATCAAAGTTTTGTAGTTGCACAAATAGCAAAATCTAAAGATATACCTTATTATGTAATGCCTCATGGAATGTTAGATCCATATTTTCAAATAGCTAAAGAAAGAAAGCTAAAGGCGATTAGAAATAGAATTTTTTGGCAGTTTATAGAAAAAAAATTAATAAACAATGCAAAGGGTTTGTTGTTTACTTGCGAAGAAGAAAAGAAATTGGCAAATACGACTTTTCCTATGTATAATCCAAAATCTGAAAAAGTTGTTGGTCTAGGGGTTGAATTACCTCCTATTGAAACAAATAAAATGAGGGAAGAATTACAATTAATAGTACCTGAATGGAATGGAAAACCTTTTTGGTTATTTTTAAGTAGAATACACCCAAAAAAAGGAGTAGATTTATTGATTGAAGCTTACACAAAGTTAGAGCAAGAAAATATTGATTTACCACAATTGATTATTGCAGGACCTGGATTAATTACAGAATACGGTAAAAAGGTATTAGAAAAATCTAAAAGTTCTAAAAATATTTATTTTCCAGGTATGTTAACAGGCGATGCTCGATGGGGAGCTTTTTATGCAGCAGAATGTTTTATTTTACCAAGTCATCAGGAAAATTTTGGAATTGCAGTAGTGGAAGCCTTAGCTTGTGGAACTCCTGTTTTGATTTCTAACAAAGTAAACATTTGGAGAGAAATTGAAAAAAATAAAGCAGGTATTGTACAAAATGATGATACTGGATCAATTTTTAAATCATTAAAAACTTGGTTTAATTATTCAAATGAATTAAAAAAATATTATGAACAGAATGCCAAAGGTGTTTTTCTAAAATATTTTGAAATTCATCAAGTAGGTAAAAGGTTTGTAAAAGAGTTAATTTAATTCTAAATATAATGGAAAAATATGTAAGTGATAAAATTAGAATGATTTCTTTTTTTTTAATACTTTTAGTTCTATATATACATTCTGGTTTTCATACAGAAGAAATACAAGGTATGAAGGTGAATTTTTATGTTCAAATGATTTTAGGAGACATGATTGGAAGATGTGCTGTCCCTATGTTTTATGTAATTTCAGGATTTCTGTTCTTTTTATCTACCACTATAAATATTGAGTCAATTTTTATAAAAATGCAAAAGAGATTTAAAAGTTTGGTTATTCCTTATATAATAGGTTGTGTTTTTGTTGTTTTATTTCTATATATTTTGCTTCAAATTCAAGGAATTTCACACTTTATAAACGGTAATATTTCTTTAATATTTAAAAAAGATATGCTTACTCTACTTTATAATACATTTGTAAATTCTGGTAGTGGTACTCCAATAGCTTTTCATCTATGGTTTTTAAGAGATTTAATATTGTTAGTGTTTTTAGCCCCATTATGGTTTTTTTTGTATAAATGGTTCAATTGGTTTTGGGTTGGTTTAATTGGTCTTTTAGCAATATATTTATCGGAAGGTTCTTTTGCCTATTCATTATTTTGGTTTTCTTTAGGAGGTGCTATACATTTAATAAAATTTAATATTGAAGAAACAACAACTTCTTTAAACAAAAAAGTAACTATATTTTTATTTATCTTATTATGCTTATTAGAATTATTTACATTTAAATGGCATGGTTGGTATTTTTTGAAAGTACCGATAATTTTTTTAGGTTTATTAGCAATTTGGTTTGCATATGATTTTGTTTTTTCTAAACATTTTAGAATAAAAAATTATCGTTATCTTTTTTATATCACTTCTTGTACATTTTTTATCTATTTATTTCATATGCCTACATTGAATATAGTAAGGAAATTAATTGTTTATTTTTTAGGTAAAAATAGTATTGGATTTTTGATATCTTACATCCTTTCCCCTTGGTTATTTGTTGGCTGTGTTACTATTATTTCGCTATTTTTTAAAAAATATTTTTTTAACTTTTATAAAATTATTGTTGGTGGAAGAGTATGATAAATTATTAAAAAAAGTTGACTTATCTCAATATAATCATAGCTTTAGTTTAAAAAATAAAGTAAGTAGGGTGATATGGTATATTACTAGATTTTTTTTGTTTCAACCTTTTAAAGGGAATATATTTAATTCATGGAGAAATTTTGTTTTAAAATGTTTCGGAGCAAAAATTGGTAAAGGGACTATTATTCATGCCAATGTAAAAATTTGGGCACCTTGGAATTTGGAAGTGGGTACATTTACCTGTCTAGGGCAAAATGTAGATTGTTATAATCAAGGAAAAATTAGCATAGGTTCTAATACTACAATTTCTCAAAAAAGTTATTTGTGTGCGTCTACACATGATATTACAGACCCTCAAAATAATTTAATTTTAAAACCAATTGCCATAAAAGATCAAGTTTGGGTAGCAGCAGATGCATTTATAGGTCCAGGGGTAACTATTGAAACAGGAGCTGTGGTAGGTGCTACATCATCCGTATTTAAAAATGTGGAAACATGGACAGTAGTAGGCGGTAATCCTGCTAAATTTTTAAAAAATAGAAAGTTACGAAATGGATAGTGATTTTGAATACAACCCAGTACAGACAACACCTTTTAGTTTTAAAGAAAAGGTAAAAAGTCATATATGGAAAATAGTAAATATGACTATTTTTAAGCTTTTTCCTAATCAAATTAAAAAACCTAGAATCTACTTATTGCGATTGTTTGGGGCTAAATTAAGTAGTACAGTAAATATTAATAGAACGGCAAAAATTGACCATCCATGGAATTTAGAAATGGGGCATCTATCAAGTTTAGGTCACAAATCTTGGGCTTATTGTTTAGATAAAATAACAATTGGAGAAAAGTGTTGTATTGGAGAATATTCTTTTTTAATAACGGGTAGTCACAATGTTAATAGTGTCGGTTTTGAAATGGTGACAAGTCCTATAGTTATCAATGACGGATGTTGGGTAACCACAGGAGTTTATATATTGCCAGGAGTTACTTTAGGAAAATATTCTGTAATTGGAGCAAAATCCTTAGTTGTTAAAAGTATTGAGCCGCTCTCTATAGTAGGAGGTAACCCTGCAAAATACATCAAAAAAAGAGTTTTAAAAGAATGAATCAAACAAAGACCATAGCCGCAATCATACTAACGTATAATGAAGAACAACATATAGAGCGCTGTATCAATTCGATAAAAAATTCGGTAGATGAAATTTTCATTATAGACTCTTTTAGCAAAGACTATACAGTTGCTATTGCAGAACGTTTAGGGGCTAAAGTTTATCAAAACCCTTGGGTTAACTATGCAACCCAATTCAATTGGGCATTACAAAATTGCAACATTCAATCGGAATGGGTTTGGCGTATTGATGCTGATGAATATTATGAATCCAATTCGAATATAGATTTAAAACAAGAATTAGCAAACTTAAGTAGTGAGATTTCAGGTGTCTACATCAAACGAAAAATTATTTTTATGGATAAGCCTCTGTTACATGGAGGTTGGTTTCCAGTATGGCACTTAAAAATATGGAAATTTGGTAAAGGTTTTTGCGAAAATCGATGGATGGATGAGCACATAAAATTAACTGAAGGTATAACTGCCGAAATTAACATAGTTCAAGTTGATGAAAATTTGAATGATCTCACCTGGTGGACAGAGAAACACAACCATTACGCTACAAGAGAAGTTGTTGATTTATTAGATACCCAATATCAGATATTTTCTAAAAGCAGTGTAGAACCTAAATTTTTTGGCACTGGAGAACAACGTAAGCGGTTTTTAAAATTGGCTTATTTAAAATTTCCATTATTTGTACGTCCTTTTATCTATTTTTCATACCGTTATTTTTTGAAATTAGGTTTTTTAGATGGTAAATCGGGTTTTGTATGGCATATTTTACAAGGTTTTTGGTATCGTTTTTTAGTAGATGCCAAGATTTATGAGTTAAAACTTAATTTTAAGAATGATGAGACAAAATTGATTGCATATATCAAAGAAAAATATCAAATAAAATAATTATGAAAGTATCCATCATTACTATTGTCTATAACAATGCCGCTTGTATCGAAAGCTGTATACAATCGGTGTTAGCGCAAAGCTATCCCAACATAGAACACATCATCATCGATGGGGGGTCAACGGATGGTACACAAAAGGTAATAGAACCATTTATTCCTCAATTGGGCTATTATAAATCTGAAAAAGACAAAGGCTTGTACAATGCGTTAAACAAAGGGATTCAAGTAGCCACAGGGGATGTGATTGGTATTTTACATTCGGATGATTTGTTTTATGAATCCACCACCATAGAAAAGGTAGTTCAAGGTTTTCAACAATCAAATGCCGATTTGTTGTATGCCCATGGATTGTATGTAGAACGGGATGCGATTGATCATATTAAACGGGTCTATCCAGGGAAACCCTATCAAAAAAAGTATTTGAAGTATGGATGGATCCCTTTGCATACCACCATTTATGTAAAAAGAGACGTATTTGAAAGCTATGGACTTTATGATGAATCGTATCGCATCGCCAGTGATTACGAAATTTCTTTACGATGGTTCTTTAATGATAAGATCAAAAAATATTTTTTAGATGACTTTATTGTAAAAATGCGTTTGGGAGGTAAGAGCACCACCTTAAAATTGCAAAAGAAAAAGTCTACAGAAGATTTGCAGATCATTCAAAAATATCAATTATGTGGCGTTTTGACTTTAATTTTTAAAATTTCACGTAAAGTAAAGCAATATGCCTTACCAAAAATAAAGGGTTATGCCTCTTAGCATGCAACGAGTTATGTTAAAATGTATCTTTATGACTAATAAAAAAAAGTATGAAAAAAAATAAATCCAAATTTATTCCCTTAATCTTCTCGATTGTAGATGTATTGCTATTCGTGATTGCCTTTTTTGTGGCGAATTATTGGGTGTTTCAAGGGCGAATTCCAAGTTTAATTTTTTACAATAGCTTTATTGTAGTTGGTTGTTTCTTATGGGTGGGGCTTAATTTAAAGTTTGATATCTACGAAGCACCCAGAATTATATACATGCACAAATTATTGGGGAAGAATTTATATACACTAGTCACTTTCGGTTTTTTATGTGGGGGGCTTATTTTTTTTATTACCGATTATAAATTTTCTCGGGTCTTCTTTTTGTATTTGTTATTGATTTTTTCTGTTTTGGTTTTATGCTGGCGCCTTGTTTCCTATACTTTGGTGAAGGTGTATCGAAGAAAAGGTTATAATTATAGCAAGATTGTGTTGGTAGGAATGAATGAAAACATCCTGAAATTGATTGATAACGTCTATTTCAATGCCAATTACGGGTTTAAAATCTCGGGTTTGTTTACGGATGCAAACATCACCGATGATTTACAAGCCCATTTTAAGGGGAAATTATCCCAGATATTTGATTTTTTAGAAAAAAACCATGTGCATGAAATTATCATTTCTTTGCCTTACCATCAAAGCAAATTGATCAATGATTTGTTTCGTTATGCGGATAATCATATGATTCGGGTACGGGTGATTCCAGAATTTTCGGAGTATTTGTCCCAACGCTTTTCCATCAATTACATTCAGCAAATTCCGATTATGAAATTGAGAAGTGAGCCTTTAAAGAGTTTTACCAATCGTTTTATTAAAAGGGCTTTTGATGTTACTTTTTCTTCTATAGTGGTATTGCTCGTATTTTCGTGGTTATTCCCAGTCATTGCAATTATTATCAAGTTGACAAGTAAAGGTCCTGTTTTTTTTGTACAAAAAAGAACAGGACAAGATGGCAACGCCTTTGATTGCTTTAAATTTCGAAGCATGACCGTAAACAAAGAATCCGATTCAGTACAAGCTACCAAGAATGATTCGAGAGTTACTAAGTTTGGGGCTTTTATGCGTAAAACCAGTATTGACGAATTACCACAAATCTTTAATGTATTACTCAACAACATGTCTTTGGTGGGGCCTAGACCCCACATGCTCAAGCATACCGAAGAATACCGGGTTTTGGTAGACAAGTTTATGGTGCGACACTTTGCTAAACCTGGAGTAACCGGTTGGGCACAGATCAATGGCTACCGTGGAGAAACCAAACAAGTTAAAGACATGGAAAATAGAGCCAATGCCGATATTTGGTATGTAGAAAACTGGAGCTTTTTTTTAGATGTAAAAATTGTAGTAATTACGGCCTGGTCCATGTTTTTTAAGAAGGATGAAAATGCCTTTTAATGGTGATTAGATAAAAATAGGATGGTTGTCAAATCGAGTGAATTGATGATCAAAGGAGTCAATTTGTACTGAGTTCTCGATACAATTTTGATGAAAAATCAAAATCACTCGAACTGACAGCTTTGGTTGTTATTGGATAAAAGTAAAGGGAGTGTCACATCGAGTGAATTGATGACGAAAGGAAGCAATTTGTATCGAGATGCCGAAAGAATGTTGATAAAATAATAAAATCACTCGAACTGACCTATCTAGATGCAGAGACCAACGCTTTAAAAATTGAAAGCACCTGTACAAACCTTATTTTAATGTTTAAAAAGATAAAATTAGATAGTATTTTAAAATTTATGTTATTTTAGCAAAAAATTAATTTATGATTAAAAAGAGTACGTATTTTCTAGGAATCTTTGTTTTTGTGTTGATGTCTTCCTGTGTCTCCAAAAAAGACATTATTTATTTTCAAAATGACGAAATAGATCAGTCTAAAGTGTCCAACAGTTACAAAACCATCATCAAACCCGACGATGTATTACAAATCACCATTACTGCTTTAGATACAGAAGCGGTACGTCCTTTTAACTTGTCAGCCGTAACCTATTCTACTTCTTCCAATTCTGCCATTGGGGTGGCACAACAGCAAAGTTATTTGGTAGATACCAATGGGGAAATTGATTTTCCGGTTTTAGGTAAATTAAAAATAGGGGGATTGACTAGAGATGAGTTAATAGACTTTTTAAAAGGAAAACTTGAACCGGATTATATTTTAAACCCGAACATAAATATACGTATCACTAATTATAAAGTAACCGTATTGGGTGATGTGCGTATACCTGGAAGTTATACAGTGCCTAATGAGCGAATTACGATTTTGGAAGCCATAGGTTTGGCAGGAGATTTAAACATTTCCGGTCAAAGACACAATGTGGTGGTCAATCGTGAAGAGAATGGTAAGAAGATACAGTATCAAGTGGATCTATTGTCTAAAGAAATTTTTACTTCACCCGTGTACTATTTGCAACAGAATGATGTGGTGTATGTGGCACCCAATTATGCTAAAATTCAGTCTGCTTCCGCCAATTCTAATACCTCACTTTTTATTTCTGTAACCGGTTTATTGGTTTCTTTAATCACTTTGCTAATTCGATAAATTATGCAAGAAAACAATAGTAATTTTATGATGACTAATCAATTGGAAGAAAATGATTCGATGAATCTTAGGGAGGAAATTGACAAATATTTAATTTATTGGAAATGGTTTGTATTATCTCTCATATTAGCTTTAGGGTTGGCTTTTGTGTATTTGCGTTATACTACTCCTACTTATAGTGCAACTGGTTCAATTATGATTAAGGACAATCAAAAATCGGGGATTTCTACGGAATTGGCTGCCTTTGAGGATTTGGGCATCATCGGGGGAGGTTCTGCCAACAATCCGGAAAATGAAATTGAAATTTTAAAGTCTCGCAAGATTATCGGACATGTGGTAGATTCTTTAGATTTACAAATACAGTACTTTTATCAGGGAAGAGTCAAAACAATAGAAATGTTTGGTTCCCTTCCATTCAAAATCCAATTTTTAGGCAAATCATATTCAAAGAATAAAATTGATACTACTTTTGTCGTAACGATTCAAGATGCTGAAACATTATTAATCAATGATATTGAAAAAGAGCAATCTCTTACAACAGGGTTTAATATAAATTTGGGGAATACAAAGCATTCCTTTCAAATTATTAAAACTGAAGATTTAAAATCAATTCATTTTAATAAACCAATTGTTGTTGCAATATCATCAAGAGACAAAGTGATTGACAATTATAGAGGAAGAATTAATATCAGCACTATCGATAAAAATTCAAGTGTGCTAAAGTTAAATTTAATTGATGCCGTAAAAACTAAGGCTACCGCTATCTTAGACGAATTGGTGAAACAATACAATATGGATGCCATCAATGATAAAAATTTGGTTTCTAAAAAAACCAAGAATTTTATTAATGAACGCTTAAAAACGGTGGGCGGCTATTTGGCCTTGGCTCAAGATGATGTAAAAGATTATAAAACCAAATACGGAATTACTGGACTTTCATTAGAAGGAGAATTGGCTTTGGAACAAGTTTCTTTAAATAATACTAAAATTGTAGATATTCAAAGTCAATTGAGTTTGGCAAATTGGATTTTAAAAAAATTGGGGAAAGAATCGGAAACTAATGAAATTATACCTACCAACTTGGGCTTTACAGACGCAGCAATAACATCTTCTATAGCGCAATACAATGAATTGGTTTTACAAAAAAATAAATTAGTCGTGATTGCTGGGAAGTTGAATCCGCAATTGATTGAATTGAACAGACAAATTGAGGTCTTGAAAAAAAGTCTATTGGCGAGTATATCGAATTTGCAAAAATCTTTAGAAATACAATTGGAACAATTGAAGCAAGAAGCTCAAAAGGTATCTGCTAAAATCTCTAATATTCCTTTGATTGAACGAGGGATGATTGATATAGAACGTCAAAAAGAAATTTATTCAGAATTGTATTCCTATCTGCTAAAGAAAAAAGAAGAAACGGATATTTCTTTGGCGGTCACTGTGCCTAATGCTAAAATTATTGATTATGCCTATTCTAATGGTTTAGCTGTTGCTCCAAAAAAGAAAATTAATTATCTAGTCGCTTTATTCATTGGTTTTCTATTACCATTAGTTGTCATTTACATTAAAAATGTATTGGATACTAAAATTCATTCTCGTAAAGATATTGAAGACCTTACCACCATTCCATTTTTAGGCGATGTTCCTCACTCGGAAACTGATGAAAAGGTAGTGATTAAAAGTGATTCGAGAACTAGTACTGCAGAAGCTTTTCGATTGATCCGTACTAACTTAGATTTTATGTTGGCTTCCAAAGCCAATGAAAAAGGGAAAACGATCTTTGTAACCTCAACCACCAGTGGAGAAGGGAAATCGTTTATCTCTATCAATTTGGCAGCAGCCTTATCTTTATCGAATAAAAAGGTATTATTATTAGGGGTAGACTTAAGAGCGCCTAAAGTGACGGAATATTTAGGAATTCCAGAACGTAAAGGGATTACAAACTTTATAACGAATGAATCCTTGACTTTAGAGGACATTAAGTTTACCATCTCAGAAATTAAAGACTTAGATATTATTGCTTCTGGTGTTATTCCACCTAACCCAGCTGAGTTATTGTTAGGAGATCGAATTAAACAATTATTTGCAGAGGTGAAACAAGATTATGATTTTATCATTGTGGATACAGCACCTGTTAATTTGGTAACGGATACTTTTTTAATTTCGAAATATGCAGACATTACTTTATATGTATCTAGAGCAAATTATTTAGATAAACGCATGCTAAAAGTAGCACAAAACTTATATACCGAACAAAAATTAAATAATATGGCCATTGTATTAAACGATACAGACATGACTAGAGGTTATGGTTATGGTTATGGTTATAGTTATGGTTATGGTTATGGAGTGGGTTATTTAGAAGAAGCACAAAAAGTACCATGGTATAAACGAATGTTTAAATCATAAATGGTGTTAAAAAAAGTGGAGTGAGTGCAAAACTCCACTTTTTTTTTGTAACTTTTCTTTAAAAGAGTTTCAATTTAAGTAAATCTTTTATTAGTAAATATCTAACTCTATTGAATTTTAACTTTTTTGAAAATAAATCTATTATGTTTGATGTAACTTGAACCTTAAAGAAAGTTGAATTTAGGATTCAGTTCTCTTTGATTTAGAATTGATAACTTTTTTAAGTTCAAATTAAAAGTTGAATTTATTAATTATCTATTTATTTCAAATCTAAATTCCATTATTCTTTGGACTAAAAAAAATAGAGAGAAGTAATTCTTTTACATAAATTAAAAAATAATTTAATGATATCGTATTTGTGTTATAATATTATTATTTAATCATTTTTACTTTATAAATAAATAACAATTTATTTTTTTAATTTATAATGTTTTTCATTGTTTTTAATTAAATCTGAACTATTTTTTTAAAATAACGATTGTATAGTTAAAATTTTAATTATTAAGTATGCGAATTTTATCAATAATAAGATCTGAAATCAAATAAAAAATAACTATATATTTTGGTGTTATTTATATTTATTAGAAGGTTTTTGATGTAAATTAAAATATTTTGGCTAATTGTTTTCTTTACTTTTATATTAAGTTGATTTTTTTGAAGTTTATTTAACTTTTTATTAAATATTTAGAAAGAAGACTTAATCTTCTATGTTTTGTTATTTGTTAATTTTTGAAGTGATTTTTTAATTTTTGAGTTATCTTAACTGCTCCATTATAATTTAAGTGTGTTGTATTTTTAAATAAATTATCTTCTTTAATTCCGTTTTTAAAATCAATTACCTCTACATTATTATATAATGAATCAATCTTATTTAAATAGTTTGTTGCCATATTAATATTATCGAATTTATTAAAGCAAGACTCGTGGTAAGGTGTAACTATTAAGATTATTTTTCTGTTAGTTGATTTTATTAAATTATTGAATTGTCTATTTAATTCAGGTTCTATTTTGAATTTAGTTTCAGTGTTCATTCTTTTTTCAATATCTTTATTAAAAATCTCTTTTGTAACCTGAAATTTTTCAAAACTCCCTCCTTTATCAGTAATTTTTGTTAAATTCACCTTATTGTTTATGAAATATTTAAAATATTTTTCAAAACGTCCAAAATATTTTATAAACGGTATAGTATAGTAAAATTCACCTTTATCATTAAGATATTGCTTTGATTCTCTCCAATTAGGTATAAAATTACCTAAATCACCATCAGAATATATTAAACCTTTTAAATCAAAGTTTATAATAATAGGTGTGTTTTTCTCTTTTTTTAATTCATGCTCTAAAAAATACAACCAAATATTACTTTGAGTACCATCAATACCATAATTAAAATAGTTATTACCTAGTATTGAAGGTACAATATTTCCTTGTGCTCGTGAAGAACCAAATATGGGTATTTCAGAACTATTATTAACTTTTAATATTTTATTAACCTTACTAGCACCACTTATTTCACTTTTAAATATTATTTGATTCTCAAAAAAATAATTAAAAGAATAACCAAAAATAATTAAAAACAAAAATATTTTAAAAATAAAAATACTAAAACTGAAAATATATGAATTCTTCTTTTCCATTAACACCAATAATAAAAATTAATAATATAAAAATAATAATAAAAGTAATATTCTGACCTTCCTTTTTAAATTTTAAATCTTTAGGAAATAAATATGTTAAATAAAGTAATATAATGGCTAAAAAACTTAATAATAAATTTAAAGGACCTTTTTGTGCTGTAATTTGATTAAGATTAAATGATAAATCAAATTGAATTAATTTTTCAAAATATACTATAGCATGATTAAGGTTTTCTGCTCTAAAAAATATCCAAGCTAACGTTACTATTGTAAATACAAATACAACTTTTATAAAATTACGAAATTTGTTTTCTGAAGATTTAGTTCTACTTTTTCTAATAAAATTGAGATAAATAATTTGAAATAATCCATGTAAAAATCCCCAAATTACAAATGTCCAATTTGCTCCATGCCATAAACCACTTGTTACAAATACAATCATTAAATTATAATAATTTCTTTTCTTAGACACTCTATTACCTCCAAGAGGAATATATAGGTAGTCTTTAAACCATGTTGATAATGATATATGCCATCTTCTCCAAAAATCTGAAATATTTGTAGCAAGATATGGCTTATTAAAGTTAATCATTAATTCGAAACCTATTAATTTAGAAATTCCTCTAGCTATTAAGGAGTAACCAGAAAAATCAGCATAAATTTGAAACGCAAAGAATACTGCTGCTATTATTAATGAAATTGTATTTGCTGTCTCAACATTATTAAAAACTGAATTCACATAAATTGCTAAACGATCTGCGATTACTATTTTTTTAAAGAAACCGTATACAATTAGACTGCACCCGTTAATAGATTGTTTTAAGTTAAACTTTCTTTTTTTTTGAAACTGGGGTAATAGATTTGAAGCTCTTTCTATAGGACCTGCTACTAATTGAGGGAAAAAAGAAACAAAAACTGCAAAGCTAATAAAGTTATCAGTATGTTTTATTTTTTCTTTGTAAACGTCAATGGTATATGACATAGTTTGAAATGTATAGAAAGAAATTCCAACAGGAAGAATGATTTTCAGAGTCCAAGTGTCAAAATTTATTCCTAAATTTTGTAATAATTCTTCAAAAGAGTTTATGAAAAAGTTAAAATATTTAAAAAAACCTAAAAATCCCAAATTAATTGCTAGGCTTGAAAATAATAAAATCTTTCTTTTTTTTGATTGTTTTGTTTTAGATAATATTTTTCCTATATAAAAGTCAATTATTGTACTAAAAGCTATTAGTCCGAGAAATCTCCAGTCCCACCAACCATAAAAAAAGTAACTAGCAACTAATAGTAAAATATTTTGAAATACTAATGGTTTTTTATTTAAACACCAATATGTTATAAAAATAATCAAGAAAAATATTAAAAACTCTATAGAATTAAAAATCATATAATTTTTTTATGCGAATATATTTAAAATTTTTATATATTTTAATTGGTATTGCTTAAAAACTGTGCATTATTAAGCAAAAGAGATTGTAAAGTTTTTAAATTCTTTTTAGTACTAATTTTTTGCAACAATTTTAAATGCTCAAAGTGATGGGTATCTGTGCCTACAAAATCATAGAGGTTTTCTTTTAATAATTTTTCTGCTGTTTTTTGAACGCCTTTGCCATAGTTTTCGGTAAGAGATAATAAATTCAATTGAAACAAGCAGCCCGCGTTTTTAAGTTTTTGAAAAATACGAAAATTATTGTGGTAACTTACATAACGTTCAGGATGTGCCAAAACTGGTTTATAACCTTTTAAACCCAGTTGAAATAAAATGTCGAACAAGTTGTTTGGTGGACTGAAATAGGACATTTCTACCAATACCAAATTGTCTTTTAAGGTTAATATTTCTTTATCTTCTTGCAGCAGGGTTAAAAAATGCTCGTCCATCATGTATTCTGCAGCAGCTTCAATTTGTATTTCATCTAGGTTTCTTTTTTTTAGCTCTTCTTTCACTAATTTTAATTGACCTCGAATAATTTCTGGTGTGTTTGGATAGACATCACCTAAAATATGTGGAGTTGTAATAAATTTTTTAATTCCATAGGAAGCCATTTTTTGAATCAATTCCATAGAATTATTTATATCTCTGGCACCATCGTCTATACCAGGTAATAAATGTGAATGTATATCTATAAACCCTTCAGGAAAAAATTCGTTTAAAGGGATTTCTTTACTTTTAAAAAAAAACATTGTTTTGTATTTGATACAAATTTACAATTTTAAAAATTTATAATTATATTTTGAAACGAAAACGATTGAAGTTTCTCAGATACTTGTACAGCATTTTTTGTTATAATATCTTTGGAATAAAATAGATATATTATGATTTTAATCGCAGACGGAGGTTCTACAAAAGCAGATTGGATTGCTATAAATAGTGATAAAAGTGAAGCATTTAGAGTAAGAACATTGGGTTTAAATCCTGCTGTTGTTTCAGAGGAAGAGTTGAACAATAGAATTATAAATATGTTTCAGTTAATTAACGTTAAAGAAGATGTAACTGAAATTCATTTTTATGGAGCTGGATGTGGAACACTTAAACCTGCTAAAATCTTAGAAGATATTTTACAAGCTATTTTTATAAATGCTAAAATTAATGTGGCTGAAGATATGTTAGCTGCTGTTTACGCTGCTACAGGTGCAGCACCAGCTTTGGTTTGTATATTAGGTACAGGTTCTAATAGTTGCTATTTTGATGGAGAAAATGTGTTAATGAATACACCTTCATTAGGTTATATTTTAATGGATGAAGCCAGTGGGAATTACTTTGGTAAGGTTTTGTTAAGAGAATATTACTATAAAAAAATGCCGGCTAAAATGATGCTTAAATTTGAGGAAGAATTTAATTTGGATGCAGATTACATCAAACAAAACTTATATAGAAAACCTAACCCTAATATGTATTTGGCTTCATTTGCTAAATTTATGTTCGATTTTAAAGAAGAAGCTTACATTCATAAAATCATTAGAAATGGTTTTAAAGAGTTTTTTGAATACAGAGTGTTGCCTTTTAATAAAACATCAGAAACCCCTTTGTATTTTATAGGTTCAATAGCATTTTATTTTAGAGATATTTTAGAAGAAGTCGCAGAAAATTACAAGCTTAAAGTTACAGATGTTATTCAGAGACCAATTGATAATTTACTAGAACATCATAGAAATAAGATGGTTTAGTTGGCTTTATGCTTTATGCTTTATGCTTTATGGTGTTGGTAGTAGGCAGTAACGAACCCATTACATTAAATCTAAAACTCTTTCTAAACGCATTCCTCTAGAACCTTTTATTAAAATAGATTGGTTTTCTAGGGGATTATTTTTGAGGTAAAATTTAAAATCTTCAAAAGTTTTAAATTGTTGATGTGTAGCAGACGTTTGTAGGAAATTTTCACCAATAAAAAACTGATTATTAATATCTAGAGCACTAGATAGATCAACAATATTTTGGTGTTCTTTTAAACTGTCACTTCCTAATTCAAACATATCACCTAAAATAATTACTTTATTTTCGTCTTTTAAAGAAGCGAAATTTTCTAATGCTACCTTCATGCTAGAAGGGTTTGCATTATAAGCATCAAGAATTATTTTATTGGTTTTAGTTTTAATAATTTGAGAGCGATTATTAGTAGGTGTATAGCTTTCTATAGCTTCTTTAACTTCACTTTTATAAACTTTAAAATATTCAGCTATAGTTATTGCAGCTGCAATATTTGTATAATTATATTTTCCGATTAAATTACTCTCTATAATTGTATTGTTGTATGATAATTTTACAAAAGGATTAGCATCAATAAATTTTAAATCATTTTTAGGAAAAAATAGAGATGCTATATTTTTCGTTTTTTGAACTTGAATTTCATCCTCAGGATTTACAAGAGCCATTTTATTATTTTCTTGTAAATAGGTATACAATTCACTTTTACCTTTAATAACACCTTCTATACTTCCAAAACCTTCTAAATGTGCTTTTCCAAAATTGGTGATATAGCCCAAGTCTGGTTCACAAATAGTACATAAAAATTCTATTTCTTTTTGATGATTTGCACCCATTTCTACAATGGCTAATTCGTGTTCTGGTGTTATAGACAATAAAGTTAAAGGAACACCAATATGATTGTTGAGGTTTCCTTTGGTAGCAAGCGTATTATACTTTCTGTTTAAAACCGTATTTATTAGTTCTTTTGTTGTAGTTTTTCCATTACTACCTGTTAAACCAATAACTGGGATATTTAACTGAACTCTGTGATAATTTGCTAATTTTTGAAGTGTTTTTAAAACATCATCAACTAAAATTATATTTTCTTGAGTTTTATATTCTATTTCATCAACAATTGCATAGTTTGCCCCAAGTGTTAAAGCTTTTTCAGCAAATTGGTTTCCATTAAAATTATCCCCTTTTAAGGCAAAAAAGAGGGTGTTTTCTCTAATATTTCGAGTGTCTGTATCAACAAGAAAATGTTCGGAATAAATTTGATATAATGTTGAAATCTGCATTTTATAAATATAAAAAAAACCTCATTATTATAAAACAATGAGGTTTAAGTTTGTTATATGTTTTATATTATCTACTAGGGTTTCTAGCAGATCTTTTACCAGTTGACATTGGGCCAACTCTATCAGAAACACATCTAAAACCAATATAGTTTGTAGCCATGTACTCTGGTAAATATCTTCTTTGAGCAGGATCTAACCAATATTCTCTATCAGACCAAGAACCCCCTTTATAAACTCTTGTTTTATTACTAATTAAAGTTGTTCTTCTTTCTTTGTCGTTTACTAGAATCTCTTCACCTGTTTCTGGGTCAATTTCTCTTGTAGGTGATTTAGGTGAATTATACATGCTAGGTTTAGATGCTATTTGATCTTCTTCTTCATCAAAAAATCTACTAGAATTTGCATCACCATCATTAATGTCTGTATTATCAGCAACCATAAAGTTTCTTCTCATTGTTGCATCATCTTTAGTAATAGGAATGTATTTAATAGAACCTGGTAATTGTCTTGTAAAGATTTTACCATTTGGTAAAGTGTCATATGCTACTTCTGGAGCTTGATCATTTGCAGCAATAACCACATTACCTTCTTCATCAATCATTTTTTTAGTAAAAATATTACCTCTAAAATAGTTGAAATCATTAGCTTCATTGTCAATTATTGGTCTGTAAACATCAGAAACCCACTCAGCAACATTACCAGACATATCATACAAACCAAAGCCATTTGGTGGGTAAGATTTAATTTTGTTAGGTATATCTGCTCCATCAGAACTCCAACCAGGTAAACCACTATAATCTCCTTTACCTTGTTTAAAGTTGGCTAATTGATCTCCCCTTGTTCTTTTATTTTTAGATCTGGTATATTTACCATCCCAAGCATATTTTTTTCTACCTCTAATATTATTGTATTCTCTGTTTTCGATATTTGCTTTTGCAGCAAATTCCCATTCAGCTTCTGTAGGTAATCTAAAAGGTTGTACAAAAATACCATCAGCTTTGGTAATTGGTCTTCCTTGGTAAGCATCTCTACTTGGTTTTGGTTCTCCTTTTTTTCTAGGTGTTCTTCCAATACCTCTAACGTTTAATGTACTGTCTAATACTTGATCTGGACTTGTTAAAAAAGCATCAGTATCAAAAGGTATTTTAATAGAATCTATTTCAAAAATATTTTTGATGTGTCCTTTGTCAATTAATGTTTTAAGGTTTACAGCATTAGTACGCCATTTACAATACTCATTTGCTTGTAACCAACTTACACCCACAACAGGGTAATCTGCGTATGCAGGATGACGAAAATAGTTTTCTGATAAAATATCTGTGTTTCCTAAACTTTTTCGCCAAACTAAAGTATCTGGTAAAACAGAATTATAAATGTGTTTGTAATTTTCATCTGATGGAGGAAAAACATCTTTTATATATTGTACATATAAAAAATATTCTGAGTTAGTAACTTCGGCTTCATCCATAAAAAAAGAACGAACGTGTATCTTTTTAGGAGTTGTATTCCAATCGAACATTACATCATCTTGTACTTGACCCATTGTAAAAGAACCACCTTCTACACCTATCATTCCTGGAGGTGTTTCTTGACCACTAAAAGAATTATTTCTAATAAAGCCACCGTTTTTTTCATCATTAAAATTTAAACCTGTAAGTCTAGATTTATTTGAATTTGAACTTTTACAGTTTGATAACAATAAAATTGTTACGAGAACTAAAGAGATTTTAAATATGTTTTTCATTTCCTAATTTAAAATTGATAGGGTTTTACATAGCGAATTTACGATAAATATACTTTCTTACAAGCAAATCACCAAGTTTTAACGCATCATTTTTGTACATATTTTAATAAACGATTGCTTTTTTACTTTAGTATAATTTATCTTTGTTTGCCATAAAATATCTAAATTTTATTTACGTTATTTGAATAATTAAATGAAAAAACAGCTTTTACTTCTTTTTTGCGTCTTCTTAATGCAACAAAACTATGCTCAAGTTAGCAACTCTGTACTTGCTTCTGGAGATTGGTTTAAATTTTCTGTAGATACAACAGGAGTCTTTAAAATTGATAGAAATTTACTACAACAAATTGGTGTTTCTACAAATGGGTTAAATCCGAAGAAAATTCACATTTATGGTAATGGTGGTCAGCTTTTGCCAGATTTAAATAGCGAATTTAGATATGATGATTTACAAGAAAACTCCATTTTTGTTCAAGGTGAAAATGATGGTTCTTTTGATGCTAACGATTATATTTTATTTTACGCAAAAGGCCCTCATAATTGGACAGTAAATACCACATTAAGTACAGCAACTCATAACCAGAATATATATACAGATAAGTCGTATTACTTTATTATGATTAATGATGAAGATGGAAAAAGAGTCCAACATAAACCTGGGGTAACAACTAATGCAACAACACAATTAAATAAATTTAATGACTATACTTTTTACGAAAAAGAAGAGAATAGTATTTTGGCTGTAGGTACTCAATGGTTTTTTAATACTGATTTTAATATAGAAAAGACCCAAACTTTTAATATTCCTTTTCCTGATGCAGTTGCAAATGGAGAGATTTCTGTAGAAATAGGTGGCGTTTCTAATTCTGTGGTTTCTTCTACTATGGATGTTAATGTAAATGGAGAAGCGATTTATTCAATTAGTTACCCAGCAGTAAATTCGGGTTCTTTAACTAAAGCTTATGCCATACAAAGAAGTGCAAAAATTGTAAATTCATCAGAAAATATAGCTATTTCTATTACTTATAATAATAATGGAAATCCGTCTGCTAATGCTTTTTTAGATTATATAGAAGTTGTTGGTGAAAAGCAATTAAGATTTAGTGATTTTCAATTTTCATTCAGAAGTTTTGAACAAGCAAATGCAGCTGGTGTTGTTGAGTATCAAATAGAAAACGGAAGTTCGGCTTTTCAAGTTTGGGATGTTACCAACTATATAGAACCACAAACCATTTTAAATGAAAGTACAGCTACAAATTTTTCTTTTAAAGATAATGGAGGTGAGTTAAGAGAATACATCATTTTAAATGAAAATGATTTTTATACGCCAGAAACTGTTGATAATTCTAGAATAACCAACCAAAATTTACACGCTATAAAAGATGTAAACTATATGGTAATCACAAATTCCGAACTTTCGGGTCAAGCACAAAGATTGGCAGATTATCATCAAACTAATTCAGATTTAACTACAAAAGTGGTGCTTTTAGATGAAATTTATAATGAATTTTCTTCAGGCTCTAAAGACATTACAGGAATTCGAGATTTTATAAAACATGTGTATACCACAAATTCATCCGAAGATACAAAGCTTAAATATGTTTGTTTTTTTGGTGATTCTTCTTACGATTATAAAGATAGAATTGCGAGTAATAATAATATAATTCCTGTAAAATTATCTGATATCAGTTTTAATTTGGCAAATTCTTGGGTTACAGATGATTTTTTTGTGATGCTAGAAGATGATGAAGGTACAATGTCTAGCAATCACACAGTTGATGTTGTGTCTAGTAGAATTCCAGTTTCTACAATTAGCGAAGCTACTATTGTTATAGATAAGATTTTAAATTATTATAGTAAAGAAGCAATTGGAGATTGGCGAAATACAATTACACTTTTAGCAGATGATATTGATGCTTCTGGAGAAGAAGTAATTGAACAAGGTGTAGAATCTATTGCAGATGAAATTAAAAATAATAAACCCATTTTTAATGTAAATAAAATTTATGTTGATGCTTTTGTGCAAGAAAACTCTTCAGGAGGTGAACGTTACCCAGAAGTAAATGAAGCCATTACAAATGCTATAGAAAAAGGGACTTTAATTTTCGATTATTTTGGTCATGGAGGAGAAGATGGTTTTGCCTCAGAAAGAATTTTAGATGTACCACAAATTCAATCTTTTAATAACCCAAATACATTGCCGCTTTTAATAACAGTAACCTGTGATTTTTCTAGATTCGATAACCCCAATAGAATTACAGCAGGTGAGTTAACTTTTAAAAGTGATACTGGTGGAGCTGCAAGTATGATTACCACAACAAGAGAAGTTTTTATATCTACAGGCCAACGTTTTAATGAGCAATTAGTAAGAGAATTATTAGCTTTTAATGATCAAGATTATACCATTGCAGAAGCCCTAGCAGCAACAAAAAACAATTTTACAAGTACACAAAAATTCTTTATTTTTCACTTTGGAGATCCTGCAATGAAATTAGCAATTCCAGAGCCTAATATACGTATTACAAAAATGAATGATGTTGATGTAACTCAATCTCTAGATACGATAAAAGCTTTATCAAAAGTAAAATTTGAAGGCGTTATTACAGATGATGTTAATGCAGTTTTAAACAATTTTAATGGTACCTTATCTACAACAATTTTCGATAAATCTATAGATAAAACTACTTTAGATAATGATGGTTTTGGAATAGAATTAATCTTTGATACACAAGATAGTAAGTTGTTTAGAGGTAAATCTACAGTTACAAATGGTACTTTTACTTTCGATTTTATTGTGCCAAAAGATATTAAAATTGCCTACGGAAAAGGGAAACTAAGTTTTTATGCAGAAAATGGCGAAACAGATAAAGCAGGTGCAAATTTTGATGTTGTTGTAGGTGGAATTAACGAAAACGCACCCGAAGATAATATAGGGCCAGAAATAAGTTTGTTTATGAACGACGAATCTTTTATTGATGGTGGTAATACAAATTCATCACCTAATTTAATTGCAGTTTTATCAGACACAAATGGTATTAATACTTCCATAACTGCAGTAGATCATGATATTGTTGGGATTTTAGATGGAGATACATCTAACCCAATTATTTTAAATGATTTTTATCAAACAGAATTAGACGATTATACGAATGGAAAAGTAAATTATACACTAAGAGATTTAGAAGTTGGCTCACATACTTTAAAAATTAAAGCTTGGGATACTTACAATAACTCATCAGAAACTACGTTAAACTTTGTGGTTGTAAGTGATGCTATTCTAAATCTAGAAAATGTATTGAATTATCCAAATCCTTTTGTAAATTATACAGAGTTTTGGTTTAATCATAATAAGCCTAATGAGCCATTAGAAGTGCAAGTTCAAGTTTTTACAGTTTCTGGTAAATTGATAAAAACGATTAATCAAAATGTGCAAACAACAGGTAATTTATCTAGAAATATTACTTGGAATGGTTTAGACGATTTTGGTAATAAAATAGGTAAAGGTGTTTATGTTTATAAATTAAAAGTAACATCTACAACAAGTAATTTAGTTTCAGAGAAATACGAAAAATTAGTAATACTTCAATAAAAAGAAGATATTTGTAATAAATAACAAGAAAATTAAGAATGAAAAAAATAGTATTTTGTATGGCACTTTGTGCTTTAGTAAGTTTAAAAATTAATGCACAAACAGATACTCAACAAACAGGTGGTATAACAACTGCAACACCTTTTTTATTAATTGTACCAGATGCTAGAGCAGGAGGTATGGGAGATATGGGAGTTGCAACTACTGCAGATGCTTGGTCTTTATTTCACAACCCAGCAAAAATTACATTTAGTGATCGACAAATAAAAACAGGTATTACATACTCACCTTGGTTACGAAATTTAACCGACGATATTTTTGTTGGTAGTGGTGCTTACATTAACAGATTTAGTGAAAATGCAGCTTGGGGTGCAGATTTTAAATATTTTTCTTTAGGGCAAATCGATTTAACTAATGATGATGGTAGTGATAATGGTTCTATAAACCCAAATGAATTTGTAGCAACAGGTTCTTATGCTTTAAAATTAAGTGAAACTTTTTCTATGGGAGTTTCGTTAAAATACATTCGTTCTAACTTAGCGTTTAATGGTACTTCTGGTAATTCTTTACAACCTATTAATTCTTTTGCTGTAGATGTTTCTGGTTACTACCAATCTTATGAAGAAAACTATGGTAACTTTAATGGTCGTTATAGAATAGGTTTTAATATTGCAAACATTGGACCTAAAGTTTCGTATACACCAGGTGAAGAAGATTTTATACCAACAAATTTAAAATTTGGTGGTGGTTTTGACTTTATTTTAGATGATTACAATATTATATCTACAAATATTGAATTCACAAAATTACTAGTACCAACACCACAAGAAGATGGTTCTGATGAAGAAAAAGGATGGATACAAGGTATATTTGGTTCTTTTGGTGATGCTCCAGGTGGTTTTAGCGAAGAATTAAGCGAATTTACGTATGCTTTAGGTGCAGAATACTTATACAATAATGCTTTTGCTTTAAGAGCAGGATATTTTCATGAAAGCCCAGATAAAGGGAACAGACAATATTTTACTTTAGGTGGTGGTTTTAAAACAAATGCACTAAATGTAGACTTATCATATTTAATTAATTCATCAGATGTAAATAATCCATTAGAAAACTCATTACGTTTTTCTTTATCTTTTGATTTAGGAGAAATTTACGATAATTACTAAAATTGATTTTTTTTTAGTAAATTTATAACAATATAAAAAGCAGTCAAATAAGGCTGCTTTTTTTGACCAATTTATTTATGAAAAAAATTGAAATAGCTACAACTGCCACACTTTATAATGATGTGTCAGAACTCTCTTCAGAAGACAAAATGTTGATGGATAAAGCTATTGAAGCAAGGCATAAAGCGTATGCACCTTATTCTAAATTTAATGTTGGTGCAGCTTTATTATTAGAAAATAACAAAATTGTATTAGGTAACAATCAAGAAAATGCAGCCTATCCTTCTGGTATGTGTGCAGAAAGAGTTGCTATTTGGAAAGCAGGTTCTGAGTTTCCTGGAGTAAAGATTTTAAAATTGGCAATTACAGCTAGTTCATCTATTACTAAGGTTGATAAACCTGTTGGACCTTGTGGAGCTTGTAGACAATCTTTATCAGAATATGAAATAAAGCAAAAACAATCCTTTCCAATTTTATTTATGGGTGAAGTAGGCGAAATTGTAAAAACAGAATCCCTACTTTCTCTATTGCCTTTTTCTTTTGATAGTTCGTATTTATAAAATTCTTTTTTCTGCAAGGTTTTTAAAACCTTCTAGATATTTTAAAATGATAATAGGTGAAACCAGATATTAGCTCAAGAAAAGACATCAAATTTATCATTACCCATTTTTATGATAAATTATTGGTAGATAAAAAGATGATCCCTTTTTTTGAAGAAATTGTTGCCAAAAATCAACTTGAACATCATCTAGAAACCATTACAGATTTTTGGAACGATATTTTGTTTGATACCCTAACTTATCAGAATAATGTAATGCAAAAACATGTAAAAATAAATGCATTTCTACAGTTTAAAGAAGTACATTTTGGCATTTGGGTATCGTATTTTTTTGATACTATTGATGCTAATTTTGAAGGAGAAAAAGCACATATAATGAAAAACAGAGCAAGCTCAATTGCAACAGTAATGAAGCTTAAGATGAATGTTTATAAGAAATAATATAATTTTCTTATTCAAAATAAGTTGTAAAATTTCAATTTGAGTCTTCCATTACTATGCATGCATAGTAATTTTGCAAATCTGAATTTCATAAATTTATACTCGAAAATAAGTACAATATGATTTCATCAAAGATTACAGGAACAGGAACCTATATACCATCTTTAATAATAAAAAATTCAGATTTTTTAAACGAAGAATTTTTAAATGCAGATGGTTCTACTTTTGCAGCGAGTAATGATGTTATTGTCGAAAAATTTAAAGCAATAACAGGTATTGCAGAAAGACGTTATGCACCAGAAGAATATAAAACTTCTGACATTGCTTTTTTTGCTTCTCAAAAAGCAATAGAAGATGCTAATATTAATTCAGAAGAATTAGATTATATTATTGTTGCTCATAATTTTGGAGATTTAAAAAAAGGAGCTATTCAGGGTGATACGTTACCAAGTTTGGCATCTAGAGTAAAAAATAAACTTGGTATTAAAAACCCTAACTGTGTTGCTTACGATGTTTTGTTTGGTTGCCCAGGTTGGATTGAAGGTGTAATACAAGCACAAGCTTTTATAAAAGCAGGTATTGCTAAGAAATGCTTGGTTATAGGTGCAGAAACACTATCTAGAGTAATAGATAAATATGATAGAGATTCTATGATTTTTAGTGATGGAGCAGGAGCTTGTATTGTAGAAAAAACAGAAGAACAAGATTTAGGTATTTTAAGTCATGCTTCACAAACTTTTGCGAATGACGAGGCTTATTTTTTAAATTTTGAAGGCTCTTATAAAAAAGAAGAAGACCAAAACGTAAGATATATTAAAATGTTAGGACGCAAAATTTATGAATTTGCCATAACAAATGTACCAGCAGCAATGAAATCTGCACTAGATAAAAGTGGTGAAGAAATAGATGATGTTAAAAAGATATTTATACATCAAGCTAACGAAAAAATGGACGAAGCAATTATAAAACGCTTTTATAGGTTATATAAAAAACGAGTACCAAAAGATATAATGCCTATGAGTATTCATGAATTAGGTAATACTTCTGTTGCAACAGTACCTACTTTATTAGATTTAGTTTTAAAAGGTAAAATAGACAACCAAGAAGTAAATAAAGGAGATGTTATTATGTTTGCTTCTGTTGGTGCAGGTATGAATATTAATGCAATTGTATATAAGTTTTAAATTTAATATTAATAAATTTAACGAATTCTAACTCATTTTCACGAATTCTAATTCGCGTAAAAAAATATATATTTCAGGGTAAAAATTTAAACTGAAATAGTATTTTTGCGTATGCAACAACACAACGTACTTATTTTAGATTTTGGTTCTCAATACACGCAATTAATTGCAAGAAGAGTAAGAGAATTAAACATTTACTGCGAAATTCATCCGTATAACAAATTACCAGAAAGTTTAGATAGTTTTAAAGCTGTAATCTTATCAGGGAGCCCTAATTCTGTAAGAGGAGAAAATGTACTTCATCCAGATTTAGCAGAAATTAGAGGCAAAAAACCTTTACTAGCAGTTTGTTATGGTGCACAATATTTAGCACATTTTTCTGGCGGAAAAGTAGCAGAATCAAATACAAGAGAATATGGTAGAGCAAATTTATCATTTATAAAAAATGATGAAACGTTCTTTAGAAATATCACAGAAGGCAGTCAAGTTTGGATGAGTCATTCAGATACCATAAAAGAATTACCAACAAATGCTGTTTTATTAGCAAGTACTAAAGATGTACAAAATGCCGCTTATAAAATTGAAGGCGAAACTACTTTTGCCATTCAGTTTCATCCAGAGGTATATCATTCTAAAGATGGTAAACAATTATTGGCAAACTTTTTGGTAGATATTGCAGGTGTAGCACAAACTTGGACACCCAATTCTTTTGTAGAAAGTACAGTAGATGCAATTAAAGAAAAAGTTGGTGAAGACAAAGTTGTTTTAGGGCTTTCTGGTGGTGTAGATTCTACAGTTGCTGCAGTTTTATTACACAAAGCAATAGGTGAAAACTTGTACTGTATTTTTGTAAATAACGGACTTTTACGTAAAAATGAATTCGAAAGCGTATTAATTCAATACGAAGGAATGGGTTTAAACGTTAAAGGAGTAGATGCTTCTGAACGTTTTTTGAAAAAGTTAGAAGGTATCACAGATCCTGAAGGAAAAAGAAAAGCCATTGGTAATACATTTATTGATGTTTTTGATGATGAAGCACATCAAATTAAAGATGTAAAATGGTTGGCACAAGGTACAATTTATCCTGATGTTATTGAGTCTGTTTCTGTAAATGGAGGGCCTTCTGCAACCATTAAAAGTCATCATAATGTAGGTGGTTTGCCAGATTTTATGAAACTAAAAATTGTAGAGCCTTTGCGTATGATTTTTAAAGATGAAGTTAGAAGAGTAGGTGCTTCTTTAGGTATAGATAAAGAATTATTAGGTCGTCATCCTTTTCCTGGTCCTGGTTTAGGAATCCGAATTTTAGGTGATATTACTGCTGAAAAGGTTAGAATTTTACAAGAAGTAGATGCAATTTTTATCAACGGTTTAAAAGAAGATGGTTTGTATGATAGTGTTTGGCAAGCAGGTGCTATGTTGTTACCCGTAAATTCTGTTGGAGTTATGGGTGATGAAAGAACCTACGAAAAAGTAGTAGCCTTAAGAGCTGTAGAAAGTACAGATGGTATGACTGCTGATTGGGTAGATTTACCTTATAAATTTTTACAGAAAACATCAAACAAAATAATAAATCAAGTAAAAGGTGTAAATAGAGTTGTGTATGATATTAGCTCTAAACCACCTGCAACTATAGAATGGGAATAAAGTATATGAAGCATTTAAAATTTTTTATTTTTCTGTGTATTTTGACATTCACAGTTTCTTGTGGCCAGCAGAAAAGATACATTCAGTATAAAGTACAGCAAGGAGAAACCATGAGTAAAATTGCTGAAAAACTGGCTATGAAAACGCCAGATTTAAAGCGATTAAACCCTGATGTGGAAGGTGAGCCCAGAGCAAACACTTTTTTAGTAGTACCAGAAAAAAAACTAAATAATTTTAAAAATCAAGTAAAAGAAAGTGCTGAGGTTGTTTCAGATTCAATTGTAAATACTTCTGATTTAAATGAAGAAGAAAAGCTTTTAGAAGAAATCAAGGAAAAATTCGTGGTTTATGAAGTTAAAAAAGGTGATACTTTTTATAGCTTAAATAAAACTTTTGATGTTTCTAGAGGAGAATTATTGCAATTAAATCCAGAATTAAAAGAAGGTTTAAAAGTAGGAATGTTGTTAAAAATAAAAGAAATTCCTTTAGAAATTGTATCCGAAGAAATTTTTTATAGCGATTATATTGATAGAAATAAAGACTTAAAAGTTGCTTTATTATTGCCTTTTAGAACGCATAAATATAGAAACGATTCGCTTACTTTAAAAGAAATTTTTGATAGAAATTCAACTTTATTAAACATTACCACAGACTTTTATTTAGGAGCAGAAATTGCGATTGATTCTTTACGTAGAAAAGGTGTAAATATCGAATTTAATGTATATGATACAGGAGATCGTAGATCTAATCAAATAACGAATATTATTTCTAGAAATAACTTAAATAGTAATGATGTTGTTATTGGCCCTTTGTATTCAGAAGAGGTTCGTACAGTGGCTTCTAATGTAAATATTCCTGTAATTTACCCTGTTTATTCTGATGATCAATCAGGATTTAGTTCTAGTAATATTGTAAAAACATCACCAGAAAAAAAGGTGTTTAGAGAAGAATTGGAAAAATATATCATCGAGAATTTTAACAAAGTAGAAACCATAGAAGACAACAATACTTTGGTAGATGAACAAACTATAATAGAAACTCCAATTATTGAAAAAGGAAATATTATTATTGTAACTGATGAAAGTTCTGCCTCTAAACAAAGTAGTAGAACCATTCAGAATAACTTAAATTTTGGTTTAGATGCAGTTGTAAATATATTGTCTCCACAAAAGGGTTATATCGCAAAAGAACGTTTCTTAGAATTGTTAAAACCAAATGCTAAAAATTGGGTAATTATTGCTACTGATAAAAATGTTGCAGTTTCTGACGCAATTAATAGTTTAATCAGTTTGCCAGAAGAAACTACTGTAAAAGTTTTTACTTTTGATAAAGGGAGAGTATATGATAAAATTGACAATAGAAAATTAGCTAAAATTGGTTTTACCTATGTAAGTGATGAGTTTGTTGATGAAAACTCTTTAAACACAAGAATATTCAATCAACAATATCAAAAAAAGAACAAAGCATTGCCATCTTTTTACGCTACAAAAGGTTTTGATATTACTTATGATATATTAATTCGTTTGGCTTCTGGTTATGATTTAAAATCTACATTAAACGAAGGAATGTCTGTAAGAATAGAGAGTAAGTTCGATTATAGAAATAGTACTTATCTTGCAGAAAATCAAGGTTTATTTATTGTACAATACAATAAAGATTTGTCTTTAACTAGATTGAAGTAAAATGAAATTATACACGAATTGTAAATCTTGCAAAAAAGAAATTACAATAAAATCTAACGCTTCAACTAGACCAGATTTACAAATGGAAAAAGGAGATGAATTTAACGTGAATTGTTTTAATTGTGGTAAAAAGGAAAAGAAGCATGTAAATGATATTAAAGCTGAACCTAATAAATTAGTTCTTCTAATTGGGCTTCTGTTAGGAATTTTTGCAACACTATTTTTGTGGACAATTTATGGAGCAATAGGTACAGTAAGTATTATTATTCCTTTAATATTTTTGCAACAACAAATGAGCTCAACAAAAGGTTTTAATTCTTATATGGTAAGAAGAAAGTAGAAATTTGTGTAATATATAAAACAAAAAATCCGCTATAAGCGGATTTTTTTGTTTTTGAATGGAAATAACAACTTAGATTTTCTTCATCTGTTGTTTCATCATTTGCATTTGTTCTTTTAGCATTCCGTGTTTGTCTAATTTCTTAGCCTCAGCCATTAAATTAGTCGCTTCACGTTTACGTCTTTTGGTCATTGCAATTCCTGCTAATTGTAGTTTTGCCATTGCCAAATCATGATCCATAGACAAACCTAATTTTACTGCTTTTCTTAAAAACTTTTCAGCTTGTGTCATGTTGGTTTGGCTTAACATAATACCATGTAAATAGTTATAATAACCTTGTTGTTTAGTTATTAAAGCAGTTTCTGGGTTTTTTATATAACCTAACCATTTTTGTGCAGCAGGAAAATTTTGCTTACGCAATTGTAAAAAAGCCAAAAGAATAAACTCGTTTTTAAAATAGAATAAGACAAAAATTCCAGCTAATAATAAGATAGAAATTCCGTTCATAATATTTCCTTGCGTAAATTCATACACAGACCAAACTGTAATTAAACCTGCTAAAACTAATTTTATATTTTTATTAAACATTGTTTGTTTTTGATGATTAAAAATTTCGAAAAGCAAAAATACATTTTCAGAATTACTTCTTAAAGTATTTCTTGTATTTAAATGATGCTAATACTGTTAAGCCAACTAAAGCTATAATATATATATAAGCTTCTTTAGGAGTTACAGCTTGGTCTCCACTTGCATAAGAATGCAAACCAGATAAGTAGAAGTTAACTCCAAAATAGGTCATCATTATAGATAAATATGCAAAAGCAGATGCAAAGTTAAAAGATAAACGACCTCTTAAACCAGGTATTAAACGCATATGTAAAACAAAAGCATAGACCATAATAGAAATTAAAGCCCAAGTCTCTTTAGGATCCCAACCCCAGTAACGACCCCAACTTTCATTGGCCCACATACCACCTAAAAAGTTACCAATGGTAAGCATAACTAAACCAACAGTAATAGCCATTTCATTAATAATGGTCAATTCTTTAATGTTAACATCCATTCTTTTTTTATTCTTATCATTGGTAAAAGCAATCAAAATTAATGATACAACTCCAAGAATCATCCCTAGAGAAAAAGGGCCATAACTAGCTACAATTATAGATACATGCACTAATAACCACCAAGAATTTAAAACAGGTTGTAAGTTGGCAATTTCTGGATCTAACCAGTTTTGATGTGCAAATGCTAAAATAATAGCAGCTAAAAATGTTGTTGCTCCAATGGTTAGTGCAGATTTTTTACCCAGATATAAACCAAATGCCATTGTAGCCCAAGCTACATAAATAATAGATTCGTAAGCATTACTCCAAGGAGCATTACCACTAATGTACCATCTAGAAATTAATCCAAAAGTGTGGAATAAGAAACTTAAAATAATTAATGTAATTAAGCCTTTAACAATGTAATTTAAAACTTTAGATTTATAGTAAAAGATTTTAAGAATTTCTATAAATATTAAAAGTAAACCAAGTATCATGTAAAAAATAGAACTTTTTATAAAAATACCTAATTTGTTATAAGCAATTTCTAAGTCAATTTTTCTTTCTTTAGGATAAACTTCAGCACCATATTTCTTTTGATAAGTTTTAATTCCGTCTAAAATTTTATTAGCTTTACTATAATCTCCATTTCTTTTAGCAGTTTGTAAAAGTTGCATGTATAAAGGCAACAATTTAGGAACGTAAAGTGAATCTTTGGTCTTTAAAATTTTGCTATTTGCTATTTCTGGATGCGAAACCCATTTGTTATTTTCATCATTAGGAATTGGATAAATTCTTAAAATTCCACCACCAATAGCGCTGTATAATAAACCAACTCTTCTATCGATTTTAATTAAATCTTTATCAAATTTATTTTGAAATTTTGTTTTTTGAGCTTCTTCTATTTGACCTTTAATAATATACTCACCTCTGTTAGAGAAAAAGTCTGACAAACGAGCATATTTAGCAGTTTTTTCTAGGCCTAATTGTTCTCTAATTTTAAAATTATTTTTTTCTAGATATATAGCTGGTACTTCATACCAAAGCCTAGAGTTTTCTAATATTGATAATAAAACCTGACTAGGTTCCATATTATGTAAAGTTTCGGTTTGACTTACTTTTCTAACCAATTCAGAAGCAAAAGTATGCGCAGGTTTCATTCTACCTCCTGCATCTTGAATAATTAATTTATTAAAATCTTCTGCATGCTCTAAGGATACTAAATTTGCTTTTAAAATAGAATCTACTTGTTGGTCTGTAATTCTATTTACTTTATGAGGAGTAGTATGTTGTTGCTTCGTTTGAGTAGTTGTTGTATGTACATGATTTGGATCTGAATGATCGTGATCTGCTTCTTGCCCAAAACTAAAAGAAGAAATAAATAAAGCTGTAGTTAAAGACACTAAAGTTTTTTTATTTCTGATTTTCTTTAATGAGTTTTTAAGCGAATCAAAACGTGTGTTTTTTGCAAAAAAGATGCAAATTAAACCTGTATATAAAAGTGAATATCCTAAGTAAGTGATAAAAGTTCCCCACCAATCATGGTTTACAGATAAGTGTGTTTGTTCTCTTTCGCCAGATAAATCGTAACTAGATTGAAAAAATTTGTAGCCTTTGTGATCTAAAATATGATTCATAAAAATTCTAAAATCAAAAGTTTCATCAGTATCAATTACAGTAACTTCACTTGCATAAGAAGCTGCACTTTCTGAACCTGGATATTTTTCTAATTGAAAATCGTTTAGTTTTACACTAAAAGGTGTTTCTAAAATTTTAGCACCATACCATAATCTAAAATTTAAACCATTTAAAGTAAAATCTTGTGCATTATCGTTGTTAAATTTACCACCAGTAAGTTCTACTCTTTGTGTTTCTGTACCTGTTTTTACATCTAAAACAATTACGTCTAAAACTTTATCATCTTTTGGACCACTAATTGTTGTCATTGTACCTTTACTTGGGTATTGAGGTACAACAAAAGGCAAGCCAGCAACATTATATAAAGAACGTAATTTAAAATCTTGAATACTATCTTTTAATAAACCACCTTGTTGTTGTGTAGCCATTACTTGATAATTACCATCAGCTTTAGAAAGAATTTTTAAACTATCATTTCTTTTAAATATGTTGATATTCGCATTGTTATCTTTAGCATTAAAACCCACTAAAACATTATGAATATTAGCAACTGTACCCGATTTTATATAATGTTCGTGTCTATTTCCGCTCGAAGATTCTACTATAAATAAATGTTCAACCCCATTTTTATCTTCAACTAATTTTCTTTCTGCCCAAGGTATGTAATCTACTAAATTAACCTCATAATCTTTGCCTTTAAAATTATCAGAAAAAGACCAAGAATTAGAACCCCAAGCACTTAATAAAATAGGTTCGTGTTTAGTTTTTTGCACCTCATTATTATCAACAATAAGATTTACATAGGTAGTTTCTGATAAAAATTTATTAGTAGTTTCACCTTCGTCAATTAACATAATTCCTTCAAAACCAACATATCTAGTAACACCTGCGCCAATTAAAATAAATAAAAATGCTACGTGAAACATTAAAACTGGCCATTTTTCTTTTCTTAACAATTTGTATCTAAAAATGTTACCAAAAAAGTTGATGACAAAGAAAATCATAATTACTTCAAACCACCAAGTATTATACACTAGCGCTTTAGAAGTTTGAGTGCCAAAATCATTTTCTATAAAAGTGGCAATACCCATTGCTGTTGCAAATAAGAAAAATAGAACAGCCATTAAACGAGTTGAGTATAGAAAATTAAAAAAGTTTTTCATCTTAAAATATGTGCTTTTAAAAGAGCAACAAATTTAAGCATAAAAGCACAAATAACCTTTTTGATATAAGTATATTTAATTGTTAAAAAGAACTAAAAAAATGAATAAAACTCACATAATTCCTAATAAAATTCAAGAAAGAGTAGAAGTAGCATTAAAATATTTTCCACAATTAGCCGATATTAAGATTGAATTTAAATTAAAGAAAAACATCAAAAAATCTACAATGCAAGCTAGACCCACGTTTGATAGTTTTTTTAGAAGTAAAAAAAATAGAAAATATTTAATTTTAATTAGTAAAAAATTTAAAATTTCTGATAAAGAATTTTCTACTTTAGATATTCCTGATGATATTTTTATTGGTTGGATTGGTCATGAATTAGGACATATTATGGATTATCAAGACAGAAGTAGATTCAATTTAATTTGGTTTGGACTCAAATATTTGTTTTCAGAAAATCATATTGTAGAAGCAGAAAGAGCAGCAGATAGTTTTGCAGTAAAACATAAAATGGAAGACTATATTTTAAAAACCAAGAATTTTATTTTAAACCACGCAGAAATCTCAGAAGTGTATAAAAATAGAATGAGAAGATATTATTTATCGCCAGAAGAAATTATGTTTTTAGTTGAGGATAGAGATAAAATGCCAGACAAGCTAGAGAAAGCTTTATAGAAATATTGAATTAAAAAATAAAAGCCTT
>NZ_JAHKQL010000004.1:538-18037 GCF_018861005.1 Polaribacter vadi | reverse complement strand
AAGGCTTTTATTTTTTAATTAATCAATCCAAATGGATTTTGTATTTACAAATTCTTTAATTCCATAATCGGATAATTCTCTTCCATAACCACTATTTTTAATACCTCCAAAAGGCAACCTTGGGTCAGAAGCTACTAATTTATTTACAAAACTATTACCAGCCTCAAGTTGTAACGCAATTTTTTCTCCACGTTTAGAATTAGCTGTTAATACTCCAGATCCTAATCCATAAGTGGAATTGTTTGCCAATTCAATGGCTTCATTTTCATCTTTGGCTTTAATTACAGAAGCAACAGGACCAAACAATTCTTCATCAAAAGCAGTCATACCAGGTTTTAAATCTGCTAAAATAGTTGCAGGATAATATGCTCCTTTTCGATCAGGAATTTTACCACCTAAAATTAATTTACCTCCTTGTTGAATAGTTTTTTCTACTTGCTCATGAATTTCATTTCTTAAATCAATTCTAGCCATTGGTCCATAATAAGCATCTTCATTGGTTGGCTCATCCATTTTTGCCTCTTTCATTTTTTTGGTAAACAATTTTAGAAAATCATCATAGATTTCTTCTAAAACAATAAATCGTTTGGATGCAATACACGTTTGCCCATTATTTTGCAAGCGACCAAAAGTTGCCAAATCTGTAGCTTTTTCTAAATCAGCATCCTCTAAAACAACATAAGCATCACTACCACCTAATTCTAAAACGGTTTTCTTTAAATTTTCTCCAGCTATTTTGGCCACAGAACGTCCTGCAGGTTCACTACCAGTTAGAGTAACTGCAATAATATTTTTATCTTCTATAATGGTTTTAATATCATCAGATTCTACATTTAAATTGGTGAAAACACCTTCAGGAAAACCAGCTTTTTTAAAAGCATCTTCTAAAGCAAAAGCGCAACCTTGTACATTTGATGCGTGTTTTAAAACACCAGTATTCCCTGTCATAATAGCTGGAGCAGCAAAACGAATTACTTGATAAAAAGGGAAGTTCCAAGGCATAACAGCTAAAACAACGCCTAAAGGTTGGTAGGTTATATAACTTTTTTTAGCTTCAGTTTCTACAATTTCATCAGCTAACAATTCGTGAATATTATCAGCATAATATCTACAAACTAAAGCACATTTTTCAATTTCACTTCTAGATTGTTGAATCATTTTACCCATTTCTTGGGTAGCTAATTGTGCATATTCTTCTTTATTTTCATCAAAAATTTCAGCAAGTTTTCGCATTAATTTAGAACGTTCTCCAAAAGAAGTTTTTTTCCAAGATTGATACGATTCATTTGCTTTTGCAACTTTTTTAAGTGCTTTATCTGTTGTTAATCTATTATAACTTGCAATTTCTTCTTCAGTTGCTGGGTTTATTGTGGTTACTTTTTTCATAAGTTTAGTGTTTTGTTTTTTCTTTTAATAATACATTCAAAATTTATGATTGAGCGAATAATCTACAGCTAAATCAATAATGTGAAAACCTTTGGTTTGTAACCTTTGGCTCCAAAACTTTCTACATATTTAACAAAATCAGGATTTTGATTTTTAAACCATATCTAGAAAAAATATAGCCATATACTTTCATTTTCTTTATTCTTTTTCCTTTTTAGAAATTTATCCGAAGTTAATTATGTGATTTTTTTATGTATTGTTAAAACGATGTTAAGTAAAATATATAGTGATTTAGGTTTATGGTTTAAAATTGGATTTATCAGCTTGATGGTTGCTAAATTGGAAATATATTGTTTGAGTACAAATTTTATTAGGTAATGAAATTTATAATAATCTGAATTTGTATAGAGGTTTCTGTTACTTAGGATTTTTATAAAGTTTAACTTACAAACTTTTCCCATTTTTTAAATTTTTTCTCTTTCATAACACGTTCCATTTTAACTTGCCCACCTTTTTTCTTGTTATTGTCACTCCAATTGTGGAATTTTTCTACATCAATAATATTTACTTTTACTCCTTTTAGAGCTTTACTTCTTGCCACTTTATAATTTTTATTTGCCTCTTTTAAAAAGTTATCTAAAGCATTAGCAACCTCTTTTTCATCAGCTTTTAATTCTGTACCTAAATACCAAGAATGATAAAATTCGCCATCATCAAATCTTTTTGCACAGATTGTATATTCAGAAATTTTAGTAGAGAATTTTTCTTCTAAATGCTTCATTGCATCATCCATTTTATTTACAGAAAGTTGAGAACCTACTGTGTTTAGAAAGAATTTTGTACGACCTGTAATTTTAATTTCTGCTTTTTCTACATCTGTAAAAGCAATGGTGTCTCCAATTAAATATCGCCAAGCACCACTTACAGTACTAATGATTAAGATATAATCTTTGTTAGGTTCAACGTCTTTTAAAGTTAATGAAGGCGCATTTTTTTTGATGGATCCATCTTCTTTAATATAATCTGGATTCATAGGTACAAACTCAAAATAAATTCCGTTTTCGGTATTAAGTTGCATTGCATCTGTTTCTGGTCTGGTTTGTGTGGCAATGTAACCTTCTGAAGCCAAATAGGTGTCTATAACTGTAACTGGTTTACCTAAAAGAGCTTTAAAACTTTTTTCGTACGGACCAAAAGCAACTCCACCAGAAGTATAAACTTGTAAGTTTGGCCAAATTTCGTGTATGTTTTTAACATTGTGATATTTTATAACTTCTTGTAACATTAATTCCATCCAAGAAGGAATTCCGCTTAAAGCACCAATATCCCAATTTTTTGCATTCTTTGCAATGTGAGCAACACGTTTATCCCAATCATCAATCTTTGCAATATCTTCACCAGGTTTATAATATCCTTTAAACCAAAAAGGGATATTGCTTGCGCTAATTCCGCTAATTTCTCCTTCTAAATGATCGTTTTTTTCTTGTAAATCTGTAGAGCTGCCTAACATCATAATTTCTTTTTCGAAAAAATCTGCAGGTAAATCAAAGTTGTTTAAAGATAAAACTTGCTTTATTCCAGAACTTTGAATTGCATCTATCATTGCATCTGTAACAGGAATTCTTTTGCTGCTTTTACCAGTAGTACCAGAGCTTAGTGCAAAGTAAGAAGGTGTTCCTGGCCAAGTAACATCAACCTCACCTTCGTGTAATTTGCTCCACCATTTTTCATTAATTTTATTGTAATCGAAATATGGAACAACGTCTGCAAAAGATTCACCTAAATCATCACTTAATAAAATAGTTTCGAAACTATATTTTTTACCAAATTGAGTGTCTTTTGCAGTTTCTAAAAGATTTTTTAAAACAGCTTCTTGTGCATCTATATGATTTGTTTCTGATGTTAGTGTATCTGTTAAGTTGATAACTCCTTTTATAATATTTCCTAAAATTGCCATAGTTGTTGATTTTTAACAAAGTTCAACAATATTATAGTTACTGTTTAACTCTAATCATATAAAAATGAATGCAAAAGAAATAAGCTTGCACTAATATTTTAGAGTTAAAATTTATGGCATTTGCGATACTTTCTTAGGTGGTTTTTTATTTATTTTGATTAAATTTTAAAACATATATAATGGAAAATCAGAGTAAAAATGAATTGGATTTTATAAAAGAGTATGAAAGTAAAGGATATAAAAACTCTTATAGAGTAAAAGGAAATAAGTTAATTGAAAATGAAACAAAATCGGAATTTAGTTCAACTGATATTAAGGTAGTTGCAAAACATAGATATGAAGGAATGAGTAACCCAGAAGATATGTCTATTTTATACGTTATTGAAACTAATAGAAATACAAAAGGTACAATTTTAGCACCTTATGGACCTGCAGGAGATACAGGAGTTTTAGAATTTATAAATGAGATTCCTGAAGAAAATATATCTGATTCAGAAAATATTCTGAACAAATAAAAAAGATTTTATGTATTGAAAATCATTTCTGATTAAGTTTAATTTTCTTCTTTACTAAATGCTCTTTTTCTAGTTGATTATTTACGGTTTCTATGGCTAGATTAATATGTGCAATTGCTTTTTTTAAGTCTTTTTTAGCAGCATAAAAATCTGATTTTGTCCCATAAAATAAATATTTACGTTGTTCAAAATCATTAGCATTCAGTTTGCTTAAATAAGTGTCTGCTTTTTGTAAATCTTTTTTTTGAATACAAATTACTGCCATAGTTAGCAAATGATTTGCCATTGGTTGTAAGGAATTTAAGCATTCATACCAGTATAAAATTTTATCCCAATTTGTAGCATTAAAAGTTTTTGCTTTTAAATGCTCTGATGCTATTGCAGCTTCATAATGATAGCAAGAAAACTCATTGTTTTCTACAGCTTTGTACATCATAGAATTCCCTAATTCCATTAACGGGTAATGCCACAGACTTCTATCTTGATGCTCTAAATCTAGAATTTGGTTTTGTGTATTTGTTTTAGATTCTAAACGTGCAGCATGAAAACACATTAACGCAAATAGAGCATAACTTTCTGAGGTTCTTGTGTGTGTATTTTTTAAAAGTATTTTGCACAAACGCATTGCTTCACCACACAATTCTTTGTGAATTAATTGTTCTTTTTTATTAGAGTGAAAACCTTCGTTAAAAATTAAGTATAAAACCTCTAAAACAGATTCTAATCTTTTTTTAAGTGATTTACCTTGTGGAATTTTAAATTGTAAATCTGCTTTTAGAATTGCTTTTCTTGCTCTAATTAAACGTTTTTTTACAGTTTCTTCTTTGGTTAGTAAAGCTGATGCTATTTCTTTACTACTAAAACCAGAAACTGTTTTTAGAGCAAAAGCAATTCTGTCTTTAGCGTTTAACTTCGGATGACAAGCAGTAAAAATCATTCTTAATTGAGCGTCTTCAATTTCTGATTCTAAAAAAAGTTCGTTAATTGCAATAGTGTTTGCGCCTTGATAGAAATTTGGTAGGTAGTTTTTTTCTGTTTTTAATTTTCTAAAAATATCTAGAATTCTATTTTTTGCAGCCTGTGTTAACCAAGCTTCTGGGTTTTCTGGTACTTGTTTACGCCAAGAAATACTGGCTTTTATAAAAGTGTCTTGCACAGCATCTTCAACAATTTCTAGATTAGATAATCCAAAGATTCTTGTTAAAACAGAAACCATCTTTCCTGAGTGATATCTGAAAAGATGGTCTATGAGTTGGTTTTCCATTATTTATCAAAAACCATTATTTCTCTAATTTCTACAGTTCCTCCTAAATCATAATCAGGGAAATCTTGTGCAATTTCTTGCACAGCATCAAAATCTTTGGCTTTTACAGTATAATAGCCACCAACAATTTCTTTTACTTCTGTAGATGTTAAATCTGTTACTGTTCTATTTTTACCAACAATTCTTCTAATGTCTGGTGTTAAAGCTTCTCCACCAACAAGAACACCTGCTTGTTGCATCTTATCATTCCAAGCAAACCATTTACCCATTCTTGTTTGTAATTCTTCAGGAGAAAGACCAAGATCAGCATAATCTGCGCCAATAAAAATCATCATAAATTGTTTCATCGTATATATTTTAAATTGTTATTATATCTATAAGACGTATGCCAAATTATAAAAGGGACAATTTTTTAAAAATTATTTTTTTTGTTTTTGTTGACGATTGTAATATGTAGTTCCTATTAAAACAACACCTATAAAAATAGAATAGAAATAGGCTTTAAAATCTCCACCTTTTACTAGTGAAAAAAGTCCAACTAAAATACTAAAAGAACCTATGATGATTAAAAAATAATAAAGTGCTTTTTTCAATGATGAGGTATATTAATGAAATACAAAATTAAACTATTCAGCTACACTATCTATTAAAATTTCTAGTAAATCAATAGCAGCTTGTGCAATTTTTGTTCCAGGGCCAAAAACACCTACAGCTCCAGCATCGAATAAATATTGATAATCTTGTGCAGGAATTACACCACCCACAATAACCATAATATCTTCTCTGCCATATTTTTTTAACTCTGCAATTACTTGAGGTACTAATGTTTTATGACCAGCTGCTAAAGAAGAGATTCCTAAAATGTGCACATCGTTTTCTACAGCTTGTTTAGCAGCTTCTTTTGGTGTTTGAAATAAAGGGCCAATATCAACATCAAAACCTAAATCTGCATAAGCAGTAGCAACAACTTTTGCACCTCTGTCATGACCATCTTGACCTAGTTTTGCAATTAGGATTCTTGGTCTTCTACCTTCTAAATTTGCAAATCTATCTGCGAATTCAGATGCTTTTTTAAATAATTTATCGTCTTTTATTTCTTTGCTATACACACCAGAAATGGTTTTAGTAACTGCTTTATGTCTGCCAAAAACTTTTTCTAAAGCATCAGAAATTTCACCTAATGTGGCTCTATTTTTCGCTGCTTTTACAGCTAAATCTAAAAGGTTACCTTCATTTGAATTTGCTGCATTGGTTAAATTTACTAAAGATTTTTTAACTTCAATAGTATTTCTTTTTGCTTTTAAGTGATTTAGCCTATCAATTTGAGATTTACGTACAGCTTCATTATCAACTTCTAAAATATGTAAAGGATCTTCTTTTTTTAGTTGATATTTATTTACACCAACAATAACATCTTGCCCACTATCTATTTTTGCTTGTTTTTTAGCAGCAGCTTCTTCAATACGTAATTTCGGAATACCCTTTTCAATGGCTTTGGTCATTCCACCTAAATCTTCTACTTCCTGAATCAGTTCCCAAGCTTTGTTGGCAATGTCTTCTGTTAATTTTTCAAGGTGATAACTTCCAGCCCAAGGATCTACAGTTTTTGTAATTTGGGTTTCTTGTTGCAAATGAATTTGAGTGTTTCTTGCAATTCTTGCAGAAAAATCTGTGGGCAAAGCAATCGCTTCATCCAAAGCATTTGTATGTAAACTTTGTGTACCACCAAAAGCAGCAGCCATTGCTTCTATAGTTGTTCTGGCTACATTATTAAAAGGATCTTGTGCTGTTAAAGACCAACCACTAGTTTGGCAATGAGTTCTTAAAGCTAAGGATCTCGGGTTTTTAGGATTAAATTGTTTTACAATCTTAGCCCACAACATTCTTGCTGCTCTCATTTTAGCAATTTCTGTAAAATGATTCATACCAATTGCCCAAAAGAACGATAATCTTGGTGCAAAAGTATCAATATCTAAACCTGCTTCAATTCCTTTTTTAATGTATTCTAAACCATCTGCTAAAGTGTAAGCCAATTCAATTTCTGCAGTTGCACCTGCTTCTTGCATATGATAACCAGAAATAGAAATTGAATTAAATTTTGGCATATTTTTACTGGTATATTTAAAAATATCCGCAATAATTTTCATAGATGGAGAAGGAGGATAAATGTAGGTGTTTCTTACCATAAACTCCTTTAAAATATCATTTTGAATAGTACCTGATAATAAGTCTGGAACTACACCTTGTTCTTCTGCTGCAACAATGTAGAAAGCTAAAATGGGTAAAACAGCTCCATTCATAGTCATTGAAACCGACATTTTATCCAAAGGAATTTTATCAAATAAAACCTTCATATCTTCTACAGAATCTATGGCAACTCCTGCTTTACCAACATCACCTTGTACACGTTCGTGATCAGAATCGTAACCTCTATGTGTAGCTAAATCAAAAGCAACAGACAATCCTTTTTGACCTGCTTCTAGATTTCTTCTGTAAAATGCATTACTTTCTTCTGCAGTAGAAAAACCTGCATATTGTCTTATTGTCCAAGGTCTGCGAACATACATTGTAGAATAAGGTCCTCTTAAATTTGGTGCAATTCCTGCTATAAAGTTTTCGTGTTCAAAAGTTTTAGAATACTCATCTACATTTTGAGTTCTAAATTCTGAATTTTGAATTTTAATATTTGAAACATCTTTTCTACTCATTGTCTAAACGCTGTTTTTCAACTGTTTCAGAAAGTCGTTTTCTAACAATTGGAGTGATTAATGTTTTAATATGTCTTTGTTTTACAAAAGGATACAATTCTAATTCTGATTTCATTTTATCAGCAGAATTAACTTGTAAGTTTGTACCTAATAAAACAATTTCTTTTGTATTGAATTTTTCTTCTTCTTTTATAGCACTTTCACTAATTTTCTTTTGAATGATACCTGCTTTTAGCTGTTTTAAAAATCCGCCAGATTTTTCTATGAGCTTAAAAAGTGTCAAGGCATTTTGTGCTAATTGATTCGTGATTGAATCTATATAATAAGCACCATCAGCAAAATTTTGAGCTTCTGACAAATAACTTTCTTGTTGTAAAATTAAGAGTTGGTTTCTAGAAATTCGTTCTCCAAATTCATTAGACTTATGGTAAATTTCATCATAAGAAACATTAGAAATTGTGTTTGAGCCACCTAAAATTGCACTCATACATTCTGATGTTGTTCTAAGCATATTTACGTTAAAATCATATAAAGTTTTATTACGTAAACTTGGTTGTGTAAAAACATGAGTATTAATATTTTTTACATCATACTCATTTAAAAGTGATTCCCATAAAATACGAAAAGCCCTTAGTTTTGCAATCTCGAAAAAGTAATTGCTACCCACTGCAAAATTAAAATGAATTTTATCAGCAATTGCTCCATCAAAATGATTTAAATATTCGTTTGCATGCGCTAAAGTGTATGCTAATTGTTGAGTAATAGTTGCACCTGAATTTTGATATAATTCACTAGAAATTGAGATGCAATTTTCTGAAGATGATACAATTTTTTCTAATTGATTATAGTCTTCTTTTAGGTTAGTAAACCAATTGCCTTTTTCAGCTAAATTGCCAATAATATCGGTTTGAAAAAATGTATGTTTTGAACTACAAAAATTAGCTAATTCAATTTGAAAATCAGCATTTAAAAAAGAAAATTTAAAATAAATGATTGTTTTATCTACATCAATAGTATTTAAAACTGTTTTATAATCAAAAGTTTTTGAAGCTTTAAATTGAATGGAATTTGCACCTCTTTGTAATGCATCAATAGCAAGTGAATTGGCTATTTTTTCATCATCAATAAAAATAGTTTGACAAATATTAAAACCTTTTTTAGGTAAGTTTATTGCAGTGTTATTTCTGTCTTCTTTGGTGTAAAAAGGTTTTACAATAATACCTTCGTCTGTATGCCAAAGTAAGGTGTTATTATAGTCTGCACCTTTTAAATCTACTTGAATTTTTTGTTTCCAAGCTTTTGCAGATGTTGGGTTAAATTCATCAAAAAGAAAATTACTCATTACTTGTTTATTGTATCAAATTCAATAATATATATGTCTTCGTTTTCTTTTTTCATTAAATATTTTTCTCTTGCAAATCGTTCTAATTCAAGAGAATCTTCTAGCTTTTTTATAGTTTCTTTGTCTTTCGCAATTTTTTCTTCGTAAAAAGAAATGGTGCTTTCTAAGTCATCAATTTCTTTATCAAATTTACGATGAACTAAATAGGAGTTTTCATCAAAAAAGATCATCCAAATTATAAATGGAACTAAAATTATTACAAAAATATTTGTAAGAATTTTAAAGACAGAATTACTTTTTAATTGCTGAAAAAAACTCATTATAGTCGTTCGTTTATAACACTTCTAACAATATCTATAGCTACTGTATTGTGCCTGTCATTAGGTATAATAATATCAGCAAAATTCTTGGTGGGTTCTATAAATTGCTGATGCATAGGTTTTAATGTGTTTTGGTAGCGATCTAAAACTTCTTCAATATCTCTACCTCTTTCAGAAATATCTCTTCTAACTCTACGAATTAAACGCTCGTCTGTTTCTGCATGTACAAAGATTTTAATATCGAACAAATCGCGTAATTTTTCGCTATTAAAAATTAAAATACCTTCAATAATTATAACTTTTCTAGGATGTGTTTTTACTGTTTCTTTGGTTCTATTATGCCTAATAAAAGAATATACAGGTTGGTTAATTGTGTTTCCTTTTCTTAATTCTTTTAAATGTTTTATGATTAAATCGAAATCGATAGCTCTTGGATGATCGAAATTTATTTTAGTACGTTCGTCATAAGATAAATTATCTGTGGCTTTGTAATAAGAATCTTGCGAAATTACACAAACTTCATCAGAAGGTATTTCTTTTACTATTTGATTAACAACTGTAGTTTTTCCACTTCCAGTTCCACCAGCAATTCCAATAATTAACATAAATTTGTTTGATTTGTTTTGATTAACTCCACGAAAGTAATAAACATTTTACAAAGTTATAAAATTATTAATTTTTATACTTTATGTTTTAAATTAAACATACTAGTTAAAAGTAAAAAAATAGACTTTAATGATGGGTTAATTGCGCTATAATTTGAGTGAGTTTTGGAAATTTTTTTGATAATTCAGCAGAACTTGGTAAAACAAAATCTTTAAAATCGAAACCAGGAGAAACAGTGCAACCTACAAAAGCAAATGAATCTTTTGCTAAAATTTCTGCAGCAAAATAATAATGTGCTGGGACTGTGTATTGAGGAATTTCGCCATTTAAAAAATTATTACCAATTAAAATTGTTGAATATTCACCTTCAGGAGAAATTTGATGTAATTTTAAAGTAGTTCCTGTATAAAAATGCCAAATTTCATCTTGATTAATTTTATGAAAAGCAGAGCATTTATCTGATGTTAGTAAAAAATAAATACTTGTACAATAGTTTCTATTTCCGTTAAAATGATGACTTAAGTTTTCTGATAAAATGATTTCTTTACTTCTGTAAGTTTCTTTGTAGAATCCACCTTCAGGATGTGCTTTTAAATCAAAAAAATCAATGATTTCTTTTGCATTCATAGTTTAAAATTTTTCTCTATCAATGATAAATTGTGCCATGTCTTTTCCCCAAATCTGATATGTTAATTTTGATGGATGAACTCCATCACTAAAAAAAACACCAACATCATCATCTAAATTATATTTTTTTTGCCAATTTTCTAAAGTTATAATTTCATTATTGTAATGTACATTACTCTTTTTTTGAACTCTTCTGTACAATCTTTTACCTAAAATCTCAACCAAATTCCCAATCACAAACTTTATAGCACTTGTAAAAGCAGGGAATTCTTTAATAGGAGGCATATTTGTAAAATAGATTGGTGTTTTTGGGAATTTTCGCTTTAAAGTTTTAATCAATAAATTAATTTGAAACATCCAAGTTTCTGGTGAGTTTAGCTTAAAAGCATCATTACCACCTAAACCAATAACTATAAGATCTGCATTTGTTTCTTCAATTTTTGGTACAATTCTTTTACGAACCATTTTAGCTGTGTAACCACTTTTTGCATAAACTCGCCATAGAATAGAGTGGTTTGTTTCTTTAGCTATTTTCTGGGCTAAAGAACCTATAAAACCGTTTTCATGAAAATCTACACCTACACCAGCTATTGTACTTTCTCCAATAGTTAAAATTTTTAATGTTTTTTCAGAGGTTGTTTTTATGTAACCTTGTGGTTTTTTAGCCTCTGGAAGTTTGGGTACATTTCTTCGGATTTTTTTTCCTTGAAAATATAAAATTGGCAAAAGCGGAACAGCAATTACAGCCCCTAAGTAATATTTAAAACTCACGATTCTGTATTTTTTTGTTCATTAGCCTTTTTTATAATGGCTTTTAAACGTTGTTTATTAAGCTCTTTCTCTAACTTTACTTTGTTGATTTTTCTGTTCATCAACTTAGTATGTTTCGCTTTGTTAACCGTATTTTTTGCTTTTCCTTTTTTCGGCATCTTTTAGTGTTGATATACGAAAATAAGAAATTTAATCTCAAAAAGTAACTATTATTCAGTTTGTTAAAAGCAGCGTTAAATCCTCTTTATTTGTTTGTTATTTTCTATCTTTAAATTTTAATTAGAATGATGATGAGTTTAGAGAAATATAAAGTAACATCTACTATAAATTTAAAGGATATATCTACAAAAGAAGTAGATGAAGATGCTAAAAAAGCCCTTAAAAAGATTCGAAAAAAGATAAGTGATGTACAGAATGCAATGTATGCAGAAGGTAAATATGGTTTGCTGATTTGTTTACAAGGTATGGATACTTCTGGTAAAGATAGTTTAATTAGAGAGGTTTTTAAAGATGTAAATGCAAGTGGAGTAGTAGTACACAGTTTTAAAGTACCTACAGAATTAGAGTTGAAACATGATTTTATGTGGAGACATTATATTGCATTACCAGCAAAAGGAAAAATAGGTATTTTTAATAGAACGCATTATGAAAATGTGTTGGTTACAAGAGTACACCCAAACTATATTTTAGGCGAAAATATACCAACTGTAAAAAGTGTTGATGATTTAGATGATGCTTTTTATCATGATAGAATGGAAAGAATAAATCAATTTGAAAATCATTTAGCAACCAATGGAACTATTGTTTTAAAATTCTTTTTAAACTTATCTAAAGACGAACAAAAAAGCAGATTGTTAAGAAGGTTAAACATTCAAGAAAAGAATTGGAAATTTTCTGATGCTGATTTAAAAGAACGAAAACTGTGGGATGAATATATGTTTTGTTACGAAGATTTATTAAACAGAACATCTAAAGAAAATGCACCTTGGTTTGTAATTCCTGCTGATGACAAACCAACAGCCAGACTAATTTTAGCCAATATTTTATTAGAAGAATTAGAAAAATATAATTTTACAGAACCATCATTATCGCCTAAATTATTAGGGCAAATAGACGATTTTAAAGCACAATTAAATAAAGAATAATATAAATGTTTAAAACTTTGATTTTTAAACTCAAAGCAGAACATTAACCTTAAACAAATAACCTTGAACCTTAAACTAGAAAAACCAATCGTATTTTTCGATTTAGAAACCACTGGAGTAAATATTGGAAATGATAGAATTGTAGAGATTTCCATTTTAAAAGTATTTCCAAACGGAAATAAAGAAAGTAAAACTTGGTTGGTAAATCCAGAAATTGAAATTCCGCAAGAAGCCTCAGATATTCACGGAATAACAAACGAAAAAGTTGTTACAGAACCAACTTTTAAAGAGTTGGCTAAAAAAGTAAATAAAATGATTATGGGCTGTGATTTGGCTGGTTTTAATTCAAATCGATTCGATATTCCCTTGTTAGCAGAAGAATTAATGCGTGCAGGAATCGATTTTGATATGAACAATAGAAAAGCCATAGATGTGCAAGTTATTTTTCATAAAAAAGAACAAAGAACCTTAGGTGCAGGTTATCAATTTTATTGTGGCAAAGAATTAGAAGGTGCTCATGGAGCAGAAGCAGATACAAATGCAACTTACGAAATTCTATTGGCACAATTAGATAAATATGATGATATAGGAAATACAGTTGATGACTTAAGCGAATATTCAACTCATGGAAAAAGAGCCGATTTTGCTGGTTTTATTTTGATGAATGATGAAGATCAAGAGATTTTTTCTTTCGGAAAATACAAAGGTAGAACTGTAGAAGAGGTGTTAAAAGAAAACCCTGGTTACCATAACTGGATTCAGAATGCAGATTTTCCTTTATACACAAAAAAGGTTTTAAAACAAATTAAAGAAAGAATGTCTGCTCCAAAAAACACCATGTCAGACGCAGAAAAATTAACAGCTTTACAACAAAAGTTTAATTTAAGATAAAACGGATTTTTAGCCCCTTAGATTATTGGATTCTTAGAAAAGTTGAATAATCTAAACTATCTAAAAGTCTAACTATCTAAGAATCTAAAGACTTAAAATATGTTTACAGAATATAAAAATTTACCAGATAATTCTAGAGTTTGGATTTATCAATCAGATAGAGAATTTAGCAATAATGAAGTTGAATTTATAGCAACAAAAGCAGAAGAATTTATTAATGCTTGGACCAGACATGGAGATGATTTAAAAGGTTCTTTTACTATTAAATACAATCAGTTTTTGGTTTTAGCTGTAGATGAAAGTTTTAATAATGTTTCTGGTTGTTCTATTGATAGTTCTGTGCGTTTTGTGCAAGAATTAGAAAAAGAATTGCAACTAGATTTAATGAATAAAATGAACATCACTTTTAAAGATGATAATCATATTAATTTAGTGAAATTGTCTGATTTTCAGAAATTTGCTGCAGCAAAGAAAATAACTTCAGAAACCATTGTTTTTAATAATATGGTAAGCACAAAAGAAGATTTTGAAAACAATTGGGAGGTTCCTGCAAAAGAAAGTTGGCACAAACGCTTTTTGGTATAACAATTGATTTATAAAGAAAACAAACTACCAAACAAGTTGCGTTAAGGATTGAAATGGCATCCTTTTTTTTAATTTTTAAATAAGCGTCATTACGAAATGAGGAACGAATGAAGTAATCTCTTTCTTTATTGAGAGATTGCCTATTAATACTCAATGACATTTCTATAATCACAAAAAAAAGATATAATGGAAAGCCTGTTAAAACGCCCAAAAAAATAGATCGTATTTAAATGAAAAAAGAAATATTTTTAATTCTATGTATTGCATTCTTTTTTAAAGCAAATGCACAAACTATAGATCCATTAAGAACTAAAGATTTCGAAGCTCAAGATATTTGGGTAGATAGTATTATGAGTAAAATGACCATTGATGAAAAAATTGGTCAACTATTCATGGTGCAAGCTTATTCTAATTTAGATCAAAAACACGAAGATTTTATTACAGAAATGATTACAAAATATCATGTAGGTAATTTAATTTTTATGCAAGGTACACCAGAAAAACAAGCCGTTTTAAATAATAAATATCAAGCCTTATCTAAATTGCCTTTAATGATTGGTTTTGATGGTGAATGGGGTTTAGATATGCGTTTGCAAAATACTTACAGATTTCCTTGGAATATGACTTTAGGTGCAATTCAAAACGATTCTTTAGTAAAACAATTTGGCGAACATTTAGGCGAACATTGTAAACGATTAGGAATCCATGTTAATTTTGCGCCTGTTGTAGACATAAATGTAAATCCAGAAAATCCTATTATTGGTAATCGTTCTTTTGGTGAAAGCAAAGAAAACGTATCTAATAAAGCAATTGCTTTTACACAAGGAATGCAAAAATTAGGAGTAATGGCAAATGCAAAACATTTTCCAGGTCATGGAGATACAGGTTCAGATTCTCACCATACTTTACCAGTTTTAAATTTTGATAAAGCTCGTTTAGATTCTATTGAATTATATCCTTACAGAAAGGTTTTTGATGCAGGTGTAGGTAGTGTAATGACAGCACATTTAAGCATACCAAGTTTAGAGTCGAACTCAAAACTACCAACGTCTTTATCTAAAAATGTAGTTACAGATCTGTTGCAAAACGAACTTGGTTTTAATGGTTTAATTATTACTGATGGCTTAAATATGAAAGGTGCAGCAAATTATGCAACATCTGCAGAAATAGATTTGGCAGCAATACAAGCAGGTAATGATATGTTATTAATTCCACAAGATGTACCAGCAACAACTCGTTTAATAAAACAATCTATTTTACTAAAAACCTTAACAGAAGAACGTTTAAATTTTTCGGTTCGTAAAATATTAAAAGCCAAATATTGGATGGGTTTACACAATTATAAACCTGTAGTTTTAAAAAATTTAAACCAAGATTTAAATAGGGTAGAAGATGAGTTGTTACATAGAGAATTAGTAGAGAATTCTATAACATTACTTAAAGACGACAAAAAAAATATACCTATAGCAAATTTAGATTATCAGAAAATAGCTTATGTAAAATTAGGAGATGGTTTAGGGTATCATTTTTTAAATACATTAAAAAAATATACGAAGGTAGATGTAATTACTGATAGTAATTTAGACGGATTATTAAAAAAGTTAAAACCATACAATCAAGTAATTATTGGTTTTCATAAATCTAACGATCATCCTTGGAAAACTTATAAGTTTAAACAAAAAGAGTTGGTTTGGTTGCAAGAAATTGCAAGACAAAAAAATGTAATTTTAGACGTTTTTACAAGTCCTTATAGTTTGTTACAAGTAAAAAGTTTTACAAATATAGAGTCTTTAATTGTGTCTTATCAAAACAGTAAATTAGCACAAGAAATTTCTGCTCAAATTGTTTTTGGAGCTTTAAAAGCAACAGGTAAATTACCAGTTTCTATAGGTAATAATTTTAAAGTAGGCTCAGGTATTAATACTTACGATTTAGGTAGATTAGAGTACACAATACCAGAAGCAGCACAACTATCATCTAAAAAACTGGCTTATATAGATACAATTTCTAAAACAGTATTAGAAAAAAAAATGGCACCAGGTTTTCAAGTTTTAGTAGCAAGAAAAGGAAAAGTAGTTTATAACAAAAGTTTTGGTTATCATACAGATCAAAAGAAAATAGAAGTCAAAAATTCTGATATTTACGACTTAGCTTCTCTTACTAAAATCTTGGCATCATTACCACTAATAATGAAGGCAGAAGAAGAAGAGAAAATCCCTTTATCTGCAAGTATTCAAGATATTTTACCAAGTTTTGCAGAAACCAACAAAGCAACAGTTTCTGTAAAAGAAATTTTATCACATTATGGTAAATTGCCAGCTTGGATTCCTTTTTATCTAAAAACAAAAGATAGCATAACACATAAAAATTCAACAAAGTTTTATAGAGCTACAAAAACAGGCAGATATAACGTAAAAGTTGCAGAAAATCTATTCATAACAAGTTCTTACAAAGACAGTATTTACAAGTACATAAAAGAAGTAGATCAAAGAGAAAAAGAAGGGTATAAATACAGCGATTTAGGATATTATTTATTTAAAGAAGCTTTAGAAAAAAAGTACGACAATTCTTTAGATGTTTTAGTAAATCAAAAATTTTATAGCTCTTTAGGTGCAGATAGAATGACTTTTTTACCCCTAAAAAAATTCAATAAATCTGTTATTGTACCCTCAGAAAAAGACGATTATTTTAGAGATCAATTATTACAAGGTAATGTGCATGATATGGGAGCAGCAATGTTAGGTGGTGTTGCAGGTCATGCAGGTTTATTTGCCAATGCAAACGATGTTGCTAAAGTTATGCAAATGTATTTGCAAAAGGGTTTTTATGGAGGCAGACGTTATTTAAACACAGAAACTATAGACAAATTTAACCATCGTTATTATCAAGATAAAAAAGTACGTAGAGGTTTAGGTTTTGATAAACCACAATTAAATCCAGATGTAAAAGCCACTTGTGGTTGTGTTTCAGACGAAAGTTTTGGGCATTCTGGTTTTACAGGCACATATACTTGGGCAGACCCAGAAAGCGAAATTGTGTATGTTTTTCTATCTAACAGAACCTACCCAACAATGGATAATAGAGGTTTGGTAAAAGAAAATATACGTACAGAAATTCAGCAAATTATTCAAGACGCAATTATTTATTAGAAGCTATTTCCAGCTTTCACTACTCGCTTTTTTTAATCTGAAAAAGCTTAAAAAAGAGCTCAAACAAGCCGTTCAATCTGGGCTAAACTTGTTTGTTAGCTTTTGGGTATAGTGTGTTTTTTAATGTTTCGTTAACGTTGTTGTGTAAGGTTTGTTGCGTGTTTTAAGCACTAAATTTAGCAAATAAATCACAGATAGAAAGTCCTCGAGGACTTTCGTAAATTGGCTAAAAC
>NZ_JAHKQL010000004.1:0-333 GCF_018861005.1 Polaribacter vadi | reverse complement strand
TTTCGTAAATTGGCTAAAACTATCAATTAATTTTATATGGTATTAGGACACGTTTTTATATTTTAAATTCAACTCGCTATCAATTCTTTCAAGTATTCTATTTTGAGAGATAAATTCAAAATCCGTGGCTTTAAGTTTATATAAATCTAATTGCTTTTTGTAATGATTAAATTGTCTAACTGAAAAAGTCAAGTAAAACACAAAAGGCGACAAAAAACTAAATTTAGAAAAATCATAAGTCTTAAGTGAAAGATTTGAAAATTCCCAATGATTTATTCTTAAATGAAGTAAATAAAAGCAAAAAAAACCAAAAAAAAAAAAAAAAAAAGAAAA
>NZ_JAHKQL010000035.1 GCF_018861005.1 Polaribacter vadi | reverse complement strand
ACCATATACAAACACGTTGGCAGTAATTAAAAAATTGAATGGCAGAAATATACAGAACTGAAAGTATAGTAGAAGCTTTAAAGCTTGCTGAAAAATTTAAACAAACAGGAAAATATAATTTATTTAGAGGTCAAGCTCAAAATTGGGAAGTTGTACCAACTGCAGGAAGAATTTCAAAAGAAGAATTTGAACAATCTAAAAAACAACTTGAAAGACTCTTATACTATTTTAGCACTGAAACGGTTTTAAAAAAATATTGTTCGCGAATTGATGATTTTTTTGCTATTGCACAGCATTATGGAATTCCAACTAAATATATAGATTTTACAGAAAGTATAGAAGTTGCATTCTACTTCGCAACAAATTCAAAGTCAAATAAATTACGAGAAGATTGTTCTATAATCTGTCTCAATGAAAATGATTTCAACAAGTTTGTAGAATTTTCGAAAATTCTATACGAAAAAGATGGAGTTATTTCACCTTATATAGTGAAAGACGACGTGAAGAATTTATGGAGACTTCAAGCTCAAAAAGGATGTTTTCTATACACACCATATGACAAAATTGAAATGTTTTATGATTTTGATAAAATAATATTTCCTTTTTCTAACTCTTTCAGAGAAATAGGAAAAGAAGATATTTATCCAGAAAGAAAAAGTGAACTAGAAATTATGCTAGATTCTTACTTTGATACAGAAAGAAGGATTAAAGGACAAAAAAGAATGCATTCTTTTGCGAAAGAAATGAATATTACTATTAATCATATTCCTGAAATTAATCAATTTGAAATTTTAGAAAAAAAAGAGGTTCATAAAAGTTGGTATTCGTATACATACAGAAAATGGAATTTTCAATTGAATGAAAGTTGGAAATCTACCTTAAATGAAAAAACAATAAATCTTTCTATTTCAAAAAATCAGTTTAAAAATTCAAAAGATTTTATAAAAATAAATAAATCTCAACTTCGTAGAGAGTTCAATGAGAAAAATATTGCTAAAAATACACCTTTAAGTTTTAAAATAAATTCGACTTTCGAGTTACCAAAAAAATATCTATCTATTATAAATGAAAATTGTGGACGAATTTGGGACGGAACTAGAAATCTACCTTTTAGCAAAGAGGAAATTATTAAAATTATATGTACATATTTATTAATAGAATTTAAAAATAGAGAAAAAGAAATTAAAGACGGATTAATAACTTTAGAAATGTCCAATAAATATGGTAGTATTACAAGATTTAATGCTGAACCTAACAATTTAGTTAAAGCGTTTAGAGATGATATAAATGAAGTTGTAGATAAAAATAAACAAAGACCAATACCTTCTGAATTATTAATGTTTATAAATAAACCTAGATACATATTTGATTTCAAAAAAATGATAGAATTCTTTAAAGAAGAAGCAATTGCACAACAAGTTTTCTATAATCGGAGAAATAAAAACCCTGTTATATTTTATACACCTGCACAAATGAAAATACTAGGATATGCATAAAAAACTACTGCCAACAACGTATATAATTTATTGCTGGCTTTTTGCCTACTTGCGAAAGTCCTCGCGGACTTTCTTGGTCGGTAATTATTTACTAAATTAGTTGCTTGAAACACGCAACAAACCATATACAACAACGTTAGTTTC
>NZ_JAHKQL010000020.1:322-46262 GCF_018861005.1 Polaribacter vadi | reverse complement strand
TAGCAGTTAGCAGTTAGCAAAAATAAAAAATGGCAGCAATTTGTATTCTTTCTTATTAATTATTTTTTTTTCGATAATCTTAGGATTATTTTCACAAAAAAACTAATTTAAAAAGTTACGTAGCTGGTTTGTATTCTTTACCATCAATTACCATTTTTGCGATAATCTCTTTTAAGATTTCTGATGTACCACCACCAATTGGGCCTAGCCTACTATCTCTTAACAATCGTGCCATAGGATAATCTTCCATGTAACCATAACCTCCTAAAAGTTGAAGTGCATCGTAAATTACTTCGTCTGCCATTTTGGTTGATAACAATTTAGACATACTTGCTTCTTTTACTACATATTGCCCATTATCTAATCTTTTAGTAATTGAATAGTTGTATTCTCTACACATGTCCACTCTACTTGCCATTTCTGCAATTTTATGTCTTAAGACCTGAAAGCTATCTAAAGATTTGCCAAAGGCAATTCTTTCTTCCATATATTTAAGTGCATAGTCTACTGCATATTCTGCTCTTGCGTGCGCATTTACACCCATGAGTAATCTTTCTAAAGCAAAATGTTGCATGATATAAGGAAAACCTTTGCCCTCTTCTCCTAATAAATTTTCTGCAGGAATCTCTACATTATCAAAGGCAATTTCTCCTGTATCTGAGGCTTTCCAACCTAGCTTATCTAGCATTGTTGCAGACAATCCTTTTGAGCTTCTATCAACAATAAAAAGGCTAATACCTTTATATTTATCTGATGGATCTGTTTTTGCAGCAACAACTAAATAGTCTGAATACACACCATTTGTAATAAATGTTTTAGAACCATTTAAAACATACTTATCTCCTTTTTTGATTGCTGTAGAACGCATACCTGCAACATCTGAACCACCAAAAGGTTCTGTGATGCACAAACAACCAATCATATCTCCATGAACACTTGGTTCTAAATATTTTTTCTTTTGAAAATCGTTACCTTCTTTATTTAAATGCGTCATTGCTAAATATTCGTGCGCCCACATTGCTGCTGCAAATCCGCAAGAATTAATTTTTTGCATTTCTTCTAAAAAAACAACTGTATAGAACAAATCTAAATCTAAACCTCCATACTCAGCTGGAGTTGATAAACCGAAATAACCCATTTCTCCAAACTTTTTCCAGATGAAACGATCTATAGTTCCAGTTTTTTCCCATTTATCTATATGAGGTACAACTTCTTTCTGTAAAAACTCTTTAAAACTAGCACGAAAAGCTTGGTGTTCTTCAGTAAAATACATACTGTTCATTAGGCAGGATATTTTTATTTATTCAGCCAACAAATATAAGGTTATTCTATCATACAAATCTAAAGGAAAACCCTTGATATTTTTTAATTCTGATATATCTTGGAGCTCAGCAACCTCATCTCTATAATTAAAAATCTTTTTACACAACTCGTAATCTATGTAAGGATTTTTCAATAATTGTTTGAATTCCACAGTATTTACATTCACTTTCTTAATGATTGGTTTATCTACAATTTTAAAAACCGAAAGCGCTTTATCTGCAACTTCTTTTTCTAAACCCCATACCTCGTACAATTGAGCATCCAAAGAAAATCCTTGCAATTTAGAACGATACTTAATAATTCTTTCAGAAAAAGCGGCACCAATTCCGTTTATAGTTCTAAAATCTTCTGCTGTTGCTTTGTTGATGTCTGTGGTTGATACTACCTTCTTCTTATAGTTGTACTTCTTGTTAGAATTATCGAAAGTTTTAGAATTGGTATTTGAAGTAGAATTCTGATTATTCTTATTTCTTTCTACAACCCAATCTGGAAATTTAAAATAAGGAGATATTTTTGCCAGTAAAGAATCTGAGATCTTCGTTACTTTTTGAAATTCTTCTTTAGAATTCACAAATTTATTTGTTTTTCTGAAAGATAATAATCGATCAATTTCTTTTAAAGACATCCCTAATTGTTCGCCTTTATAATCTGTGATAAAATTTGGATTAAAAGGATAGATTTTAGGCTTTCTGTTTTCTATTTCAACTAATTTTAAACTATCTATTTGATTTTGAAAAGCGAGTAAATTTGGTTGATTTGTATCTATTTTATCATCATCAAAAAGAACATCAGAAAAAATAAATATTTGAAGAATAATGATAAATATTGCCAATAAAAAAATCCCATTTCTTTGGCTTTTGTTATACCAGAAATGGGATTTTAAAATTTTCATTTTTATATTTTATGCTTTAGTACTTTTTATAGCATCCATATATTTTGTTAACTCTGCTTTAACTTTAGGAGCCAATAAAATTAAACCTATCATATTTGGCACCATCATTGCAAAAACCATTGCATCAGAAAAACCAATTACAGAACCTAAACTTGCTGCTGCACCAATTACAACAAACACACAAAAGATTACTTTATAAGTATATTCCATTTTTTTAGATCTACCGAATAAAAATACCCAACCTTGAAAACCATAATAAGACCAAGAAATCATTGAGCTAAATGCAAATAAAACAACTGCTACTGTTAATACATAAGGGAACCAAGAAATTGCAGATTCAAATGCACCAGAGGTTAATAAAATTGCTTGTGCATCATTTAATGAAGCATTTTCTGCAGCTACATTACCAGTAATAATTAACACTAAAGCTGTCATTGTACAAACCACAACTGTATCTATAAAAGGTTCTAATAATGCAACCATACCTTCACTTGCTGCATATTTTGTTTTTACTGCAGAATGTGCAATAGATGCAGAACCAATACCTGCTTCGTTAGAAAAAGCTGCTCTTCTAAATCCTTGTACTAAAACTCCTACTGCACCACCTGCAATTCCTTCTGGACTAAATGCCCCTGTAAAGATTTGAGAAAACGCATCACCAACCATACTGAAGTTTGCAAAAATTACAAATAACGAAGCTGCAACGTAAATTGCCACCATAAAAGGCACAATTTTATCTGTCACTTTAGCTATTTTTTTGATTCCTCCAATAATTACAATACCTACAAGAATTGCCATTACTAAACCAAATAACCAACCTTTACCATGAATAAAAGATTCTGAACCTCCTGTAATATTTTCTACTAATTGAAAAGCTTGATTTACTTGAAACATGTTTCCACCACCAAATGAACCTCCAATTACAAAAATGGCAAAAAACACTGCTAAAACTTTACCTAATGTTTTATTTTTTAATCCTTTTGTTAAATAATACATTGGGCCTCCATAAACAGTTCCATCAGCTTCAATATCTCTATATTTTACACCTAAAGTACACTCCACAAATTTTGATGCCATTCCTAAAAAACCTGCAACAATCATCCAAAAAGTAGCACCTGCACCACCAATAGAAACTGCAATTGCTACACCTGCTATATTACCTAAACCAACAGTTGCAGAAAGTGCTGCTGTTAATGCTTGGAAGTGAGAAACCTCTCCACTATGACCTTCTACTCTAATAGTATCTGGATTATCTTCTTCGTCAGTAAATTCTGATTTAGCAATTTCTACTTTATGATCTTCTCTATCTTCTAAACTATCGTATTTACCTCTAACAATATTTATTGATGTAATAAAACCTTTAAAGTTGATAAAATTGAAATAGAAAGTAAAGTATAATGCTCCTAAAATAAGCGGAAATAATACCCAGTAAATACTTACTGTATCTGTAAATGGGATTTGATAAAAAATAAAATCCACAAACCAGCCAGTGGCACTACCAAAAGCTTCGTCTATTTGTTGGTCTAGTCCTTTTTCTTGGGCAAAAGTTAATATTGGTGCTACTAAAAGCAACAAAGAAAGAAGTTTTTTCTTCATAATATTCGTATTGTTAGTTTTAAATTTACTGATGTGCAATATCTTAAAAAAAATGAAGTTTTAACAATTTTTGAATGTTAAATGTCATTTTTACATTAACTTTTCTTTAAATCTGTGCAAATCTTCTTTAAATGATTTTGGATAAAACTCTAACCCTTTATTTGTTTTTGACAAATCGAAACCTGTTTTTGCTGGTCTTGGTGCTGTTTGATTTAAGGTTAATGTAGTTATAGGTTTTATTAAACTTTTATCTAAATTAAAAACCTCAGCAATTTGTTGTGCAATCTCAAAAACACTTAATAATTTGTTTGATGAAATATGATAAATACCTTTCGCTTTTTTATCCATAGAAATTTTACAAGCTAAGGCTAAATCATCTACATAGGTTGGCATTCTAAACTGATCATCAACAATTGTAATTTCTTTGCCTTGTTTTAGCATACTTATTACCCAAAGTACAATATTGCTTCTACTCATATCAAATACTTTTCCGTAAACTAAAATGGTTCTTAGAATTGTATAATTGATATTTGAATCTAATAATACTTCTTCTGATTTTAATTTTGACATACCATAATAACTTAATGGATTTGGCGTATCTGTTTCTTTGTAATATCCTTTTTTTCCATCAAAAATAAAATCCGTAGAAAGATGAACTAAATGTGCTTTTATTTTTAACGAAACCTCAGCTAACCATTTGACAACAATGATATTTAATAAATCGCAAGCATTTTTATCATTTTCACAAGCATCAACTTGTGTCATTGCAGCTGTATTTATTATAAAATCAGGTTTAATTTCTCTTATTGTATTTTTCAGGTTTTCTTTGTTTGTAATATCAATAGAAACGTAAGTAAAATCTTCTCTTCCACTTCTATTTTTACCTCTCGAAAATCCAAAAACTTCGTAGTTTTCTTTATCCTGTAGTAATAATTCTAGTAAAGACTGACCCAATAATCCATTACTACCTGTAATAATAACTTTATTCATTTTAAAATAACTGTCTAAGTTTTGTTATTTGTTCTGGCCTACCTAAAACAATTAAGTGAGAACCATTTATTAAAACTGAACCAGCATCTGGGTTTATTATATAATCTTTATCAGGGTTTCTAAAACCTATAACTGTACAACCCGTTTTTTTTCTTAAATCTAAATCTAAAATAGTTTTGCCTATATATTTTATTGGCAATTCATCTACATCAATCTCTTCTAAATTTGCAGTTGTTTCTCCTTCTATTGTTAATCGATCTACAAATTCTATAACATCTGGAGTTGTTACTAAAGAAGCCATGTGATTACCACCTAATTTATCTGGCATAATTACGTTGTCTGCTCCAGCAATTTTTAATTTACTGTAAGAACTTTCATCAGAAGCTCTACTAATTATTCTACATTTTTTATTTAGTTGACTGGCTGTTAAAACAATAAAAAGATTATTAGCATCAGAAGGTAATGCTGCAATTAATGCTGTAGCTTTATGTATACCAGCATTAATTAAAGTTTCATCCATAGTTGCATCACCATGAATATTTAACAAACCTTGCTCATCTAATAAAGCAATCATTTCTTTATCTCTTTCTACAACAACAAAATCTTTACGATAATTTTGCAATTTTACAATTGCTTGTTTTCCATTTCTACCATAACCACAAACAATTGTATGCCCTTCTAAATGTGCTATTTGTTTTTCCACCCTTCTATGTTTAAAATGTTCAAAAAATTGTCCGCTAACTAAATATTCTGAAAATGCTGAAACTGCATAACCAAAAATAGTAATACTTGTTAAAATTAAAAAAATTGTAAAAATCTTATCTTCTGGCGTAAAAGGTTGCACCTCACCAAAACCTACTGTTGTTACAGTAATAACAGTCATATAAAGTGCATCAACAAAAGAATAATGAGATAAAAGCATGTAACCAACAGTTCCAACAGTTAAAATTGAAACTACTAAAAACAGTATCTTATAAATCTTAGATGCTAAAAACCCCATAAATTATAAATCAAAAACCGAAGTTCTTTTTGTATAAACTAAATCTTTTAGCTTCATTAAAAATGCTAAAGTTAAATACAACCCAAAAGATAAACCAACAGTAAAAAAAGTTACATAAACAAAGTATATACGTACATTTTTGGCTCTAATACCTAATCTATCTGCTAGCCTAGAAAAAACCCCAAAACCATGTCTTTCAAAAAAATGACGAATTGAATGCATACAATTTATTATTAAACATTTAAATGCAAGATAGTATATTGAGATGATTTATCTTAAAATCACTAAAATTAAGTTTGATAAAAATTTAATATTAAAAATTAGAATTCGTTAAGAAAAGTGATTTAAACTATGAATTTGAAAATATATTAATTCTAATTTAGGCAATAGTTGCTTTTTAATAAAAAAGTAATACAGATTGATTAACTTTGCATCTTTGCAAAAACTCCATTTTTTTGAAAGACCAAGAATATATTGAAGTTTATGGAGCAAGAGCCCATAATTTAAAAAATATAGATGTAAAAATTCCGCGAGAAAAACTAGTTGTAATTACTGGTTTAAGTGGTAGTGGAAAATCTTCATTAGCCTTCGACACTATTTATGCTGAAGGCCAAAGACGCTATATAGAAACTTTTTCTGCTTATGCCAGACAATTTTTAGGTGGCTTAGAAAGACCTGATGTAGATAAAATTGATGGTTTATCTCCTGTAATTTCTATAGAACAAAAAACTACTAATAAAAGTCCACGTTCTACAGTAGGTACAATTACAGAAATTTACGATTTTCTTAGACTTTTATTTGCAAGAGCAGCTGATGCTTATTCGTACAATACTCGCGAAAAAATGGTAAGTTATTCTGATGAACAAATAAAAGAGCTAATTCTAAAAGATTTTGACAATAAAAAAGTTGCAGTTTTAGCGCCTTTAATTAAATCTAGAAAAGGACATTATAGAGAATTGTTCGAACAAATTTCTAAACAAGGTTTTGTTAGAGTAAGGGTTGATGGAGAAATAAGAGAAATAGAAAAAGGAATGCGTTTAGACAGGTATAAAACGCATGATATTGAAGTTGTAATCGATCGCCTTTTGGTAAATAAATCATCAGAAAAAAGATTAGAAGAAACTATAAAAACAGCTTTATATTCTGGTAATAATATAATGATGGTTATTGATATTGATGACAATAATCCTCGTTATTTTAGTAGAGAATTAATGTGTCCAACAACAGGAATTGCATATCCAAATCCTGAGCCAAACACTTTTTCTTTTAACTCGCCAAAAGGCGCTTGTAATAAATGCAATGGACTAGGTATTACTCAAGAAATTAACTTAAAAAAAGTGATTCCTGATGATACAGTTTCTATAAAAAATGGAGGAATTGCACCTTTAGGTGGACAAAAAAGTAGTTGGATTTTTAAACAAATTCAGAATATAGCAGAACGTTATCAATTTAAATTAACAGATGCTATTAAAGATATACCCAAAGAAGCATTAGAAATTATTTTAAATGGTGGTAATGAAACTTTTAAAATTGAATCTAAAACTGTTGGTGTAACTAGAAATTACAAAATTGATTTTGAAGGTATTGTTGCTTTTATAGAAAACCAATATAAAAATGCAGAAAGCACAAGTATAAAACGCTGGGCAAAAGGCTTTATGGATGAAGTTACTTGCTCTGTTTGTAGTGGAAAAAGATTAAAAAAAGAAGCGCTACATTTTAAAATTACTGATAAAAATATAAGTGATTTAGCACAAATGGATGTAACTGAATTAGCTTCTTGGTTTTCTACAATCGAAAGAAACTTATCAGATAAACAACTTACAATTGCATCAGAAATATTAAAAGAAATAAGAACTCGTATTCAGTTTTTATTAGATGTTGGTTTAGATTATTTAACTTTAGACAGAACCTCTAAATCACTTTCTGGTGGCGAAGCTCAAAGAATTCGTTTAGCAACTCAAATTGGTTCACAATTAGTAGGTGTTTTATATATTTTAGATGAACCAAGTATTGGCTTACATCAAAGAGACAATCAAAAATTAATAGATTCTTTAATAAAATTAAGAGATGTTGGTAATTCTGTTTTAGTCGTTGAACATGATGAAGATATGATGAAAAAAGCAGATTATGTTTTAGATATTGGCCCTGGAGCAGGAAAATATGGAGGAGAAATAGTAAGTATTGGTACCTATAATGATATTATAAAAAACGAAACTTTAACCACAGATTATTTAACTGGTAGAAAAAAAATTGAAGTTCCTAAAAAACGTAGAAAAGGCAATGGAAAAACCATAACACTAAAAGGTGCTTCTGGTAATAATCTTAAAAATGTTTCTGTTGATTTTCCTCTTGGACAAATGATTTGTGTTACAGGGGTTTCTGGTAGTGGAAAATCTACATTAATTAACGAAACACTTTACCCAATTTTAAACGCTCATATTTATAGAGGTGTAAAAAAGCCAAAACCTTATAAGAAAATTGAAGGTTTAGAAAATGTTGATAAAGTTATAGATATAGATCAATCTCCAATAGGAAGAACACCAAGATCTAACCCAGCAACCTACACCAAGACTTTTGATGAAATTAGAAGTTTATTTGCAAAAACTCCAGAAGCTGCAATTCGTGGTTATAAACCTGGCCGTTTTTCTTTTAATGTAAAAGGTGGTCGTTGTGAAACTTGTCAAGGAGGAGGAGTTCGTGTAATTGAAATGAACTTTTTACCTGATGTACAAGTAGAATGTGAAACCTGTCAAGGAAAACGTTTTAACAGAGAAACTTTAGAAATTAGATACAAAGGTAAATCTATTTCTGATGTGTTAGATATGACAATTGAAGATGCCACTGATTTTTTTGAGAACATACCTAAAATCCATAGAAAACTAAAAACAATTAAAGATGTAGGTTTGGGTTATATTACACTTGGGCAACAATCAACAACACTTTCTGGTGGTGAAGCTCAACGAATTAAATTAGCATCAGAATTATCGAAAAGAGACACAGGAAATACATTTTATATTTTAGATGAACCTACAACAGGCTTACATTTCGAAGATATTAGAGTATTAATGGAAGTACTTAACAAGCTAACAGATAAAGGAAATACAGTTTTAATTATAGAACATAATTTAGATGTAATTAAATTGGCAGATTATATTATTGATGTTGGTATGGAAGGTGGAAAAAAAGGTGGAAAAATTTTAACAACTGGTACCCCAGAACAAGTAGCAAAACACAAAACAAGTTATACAGCTAAATTTTTGAAAAAGGAATTAGCCTAATTACAAATTGATAAAAATATTTAGAGATGATTAACGAAGACAGAAAAATAAAAGAAAAATTTCAACCAAAAACTTGGAACGAAATAAAAACAAACGATTCTTGGGCTATTTTTAAAATAATGGCAGAATTTGTAGAAGGCTACGAACGATTAAGTAAAATAGGACCTTGTGTTTCTATTTTTGGTTCTGCACGTACAAAACCAGATCATCCTTACTATAAATTAGCAGAAGAAGTTGCTTTTAAATTAACACAAAATGGTTTTGGAGTAATAACTGGTGGTGGCCCAGGAATTATGGAAGCTGGTAATAAAGGTGCAAATAGAGGAAAAGGACTTTCTGTTGGTTTAAACATAGAATTACCTTTTGAACAACATGATAATCCTTGGATAGACCCAGGAAAAAGCTTAGATTTCGATTACTTTTTTGTTAGAAAAGTAATGTTTGTAAAATACTCTCAAGGTTTTGTAGTAATGCCTGGTGGTTTTGGTACTATGGATGAACTTTTTGAGGCGATTACTTTAATTCAGACAAAAAAAATTGGTCGTTTTCCTATTGTTTTAGTTGGTAAAAAGTTTTGGGCTGGTTTATTAGATTGGATAAAAAACACATTAATTGCAGAGGGTAATATTAGCGAAGATGATTTAAATCTTTTTAGAGTAGTAGACAATGCAGATGAAGCTGTAGAACATTTTAATAAATTTTACGCTAAGTATAAATTAAAACCGAACTTTTAATGATTAAAAAAAACATACTCTTTTTGCTTATATTTTATGGCTTTTCAATAAACAGCCAAACTACAGTAAAAACAATGTTTTACAATTTATTAAATTACGATTCTGATTTTAATAGTCAAAATAGAACACCGTATTTAAAGACAATTTTAGAAGATATACAACCAGATTTATTTATGGTTTGTGAACTTAAAAATGAAACTGCATCTAATTATTTATTTAATAATGCAGTTTTAACTTATAATAGTAAATTTAAAAAAGCCGATTTTAATTACAGTAACTCTCCTGCTACAGGTTTGTTACAAATGGTATATTTTAATTCAGATAAATTAACTTTAGAAAAAAGTACTATTTTACCTACAACTACTAGAGATATAAACCATTACACTTTTAAATTAAACACAGAAAATTCTGAAACAACACCTATAAACTTAGAGTTTTTTGTTACACATTTAAAAGCATCAAGTGGTTATACAAACAGACAAAAACGATTAAGTTCTATTAGAGAATTCACAACTTATTTAGATCAATTAGACCCTAACAGTTTTGTTCTTTTTGCTGGCGATTTTAATTTTTATACAAGTAACGAAGAAGGTTTTACAGCTTTGATAGATGAGTACAATTCAATACAAATTGTAGACCCAATAAATAGACTCTGCCCAGAATTCCCTAATGATGATAAAGATTATTTTGATGATGATTATAACTCAACATATTTTTGGAATAATAGTTCTTTTGCTGATGTACATTCACAAGCCACAAGAAATTATCAATTAAATGGAGATGGTGCTGGAGGTGGAATGGATGATCGTTTTGACTTTATAATGATGTCTAAAAATTTGACTACAAGTTCTGATTTGTATTATGTAGATAATAGTTATAAAACAATTGGTAATAATGGTAACTGTTATAATTCTTATGTTAGCAATACCAATTGTACAGGTGCTTTTACACAAGAATTAAGAAATGCACTATACAATTTTAGCGACCACTTACCTATAGTAATGGAAGTTGAAACATCAGAAAATGTATTATTAATTCCAAACATTCTACCAGTTTCGTTTATAAACACTAATATTGTTAAAAACGAGATAACCTTAGCTTTAAAAGAAAATGTAAATTCAATTATTATTTACAATCAGCTTGGGCAAATAATGTATCAAACCAAAAACATTAATCAACAAGAATTAAAAATAGATATACGTCATTTTTCTAAAGGAATTTACTACTTAAAAACAGATGCGTATAAAACCCTTAAATTTGTAAAAAATTAATTTGAAAAAGTATCTAAGATTATTTATTATTTGTTTTTTTTGTTATGCATTTTCTTACGCTCAAGAAAATTCCATAGACATAAAAGCTACCTTAGATACTGATAAAAATGAGTTGTTGGTAAATCAAGAAATTGTTTTTATAAATACTACAGATTCAATTTTAAGCAACATTTATTTACACAATTGGGCTAATAGTTTTAGAGATCGTAAAACACCATTATCTAAAAGGTTTATTAAAGATTTTAGAAAAGATTTATATTTTGCTGATAAAGAAGATTTAGGCAGCACATCAATTAGAAACCTAACCGTAAATTTCGATTCAACTACCTTTTACGAGCTTAAAGACCAAGCTGATATTTTAAAAGTCGAGCTTCAAAAAAATCTATCAAAAAACGATACAGTTAAGATAAACATAACCTATTCAATAAAAATACCTAATGCTTCATTTACTGGTTATGGCAAAACAGAAGTAGGCTATCATTTACGTTTTTGGTACATAACACCAGCTGTTTACAATAATGGCTGGGAATTAATGAGCAATTTAAACATAAATGATTTATATGAAAAAGCTACTGATTTTAAAATTAGTATAAACATACCAGAAGATTATGTTTTAGAAAGTAATTTATATCAATATGTTACAAAAAAAGAAAATACAACTAACTATTATTTAGTTGGTAAAAAGAAAACAGATATAATTTTAGGCATCAACAAAGAACATCAACTAAAAACTTACAAAACCAATAAAATTACTGTTTATACTGATGTTTTTAATGAAGAAATAGATTACCAAACCGCAACTAAACTTCTGAATAAAAACATTAAATTTTTAGAGAAGTTTCTTGGTAAATACCCACATAAAGAAATTTATGTTGATAAAATTACACAACGTAAAGACCCTGTTTATGGCTTAACTCAACTACCTAATTTCTTGCGCCCTTTTACAGAGGATTTTAAAACAGAAATTACAATGTTTAAAGCCCTAAGCATTAAATTTATTGAGAATACGTTACTTTTAAATAAAAGGAAAGACAATTGGTATTTAGATGGTTTACAGAACTATTTAATGATGGAATACATAGATGAGTTTTACCCAAATCAGAAACTTTTAGGTAAATTTTCTGATGCCTGGTTTCTTAAAAGGTTTTACATTGCAAAATCAGATTTTAACGATCAGTATCCTTTAATTTATCAATTTATATCTCGTAGATTTTTAGACCAATCATTAACAACATCTTCAGATTCTCTATCTAATTTTAACAGAAAAATAGCCAATAAATATAAAGCTGGCTTAGCTTTTAGGTATTTAAAAGGGTATTTAGGCGATAGTATTTTAAACAAAACCATTAAAGAATGTTATCAAAACAATCAAACAAAAATAATTACAAGTAACGACTTTAAAAATGCACTTACTTCTAAAACAGATAAAAATTTAGATTGGTTTTTTAATGATTTTATTAATACAAATAAAAAAATAGATCACACTATAAAAAAAGTTATTATAAGAGAAGACAGTGTAGCTGTAACCATTAAAAATAAAAGAAACATTACAACACCTGTTTTACTGTATGGTTTAGAAGATAAAAACATAAAATACAAAAAATGGGTTACAAATGTTAATGATACTGCAACTGTATATTTACCTAAAGATGGAATAAATAAAGTTGCATTAAATTACGAAAACTTATACCCAGAATTAAACACTTTAGACAATTGGAAAAGCTTAAAAGATAGAATTTTTAATAAGCCTTTAAAATTTAGCCTGTTTAAAGATATTCAAGACCCATATTACAATCAAGTATTCTACCAACCAAATGCTAGTTACAATTTTTATAATGGATTAATTTTAGGTATAAAATTAAATAACCAACCATTAATTAAAAGAAATCTAGAATTCTCATTATCACCTTCTTACGCAACAAAGAGCAATTCTGTTGTTGGTTCATTTTCTGTTAGATACAGTCAATATTTCGAAAAAACTAAAATTTATAGAATTTTATATGGTATCTCTGGCTCAACATCAGATTACGCACCAAATTTAGCTTACAAATCGTTTGTACCTTATGTAAATTTAATTTTTAAAAGAAAAGATTTAAGAGATGCAACTTATGAATCAATTGGTGCAAAATTACTACATATTGATAAAGAAATCCCCATAGATGTTATTAGAACAGATGAAGATAGTTACAGTATTTTTAGTGTAAATTACAATTATGTTAATCCAGACATAATAAAAGAGTTTAGATATAACTTTAGTTTTGAAGTTGCTCAAAATTTTTCTAAAATTGCTGCGGATATTAGGTATAGATCTTTGTCAACATCAAACACTCAATTAGATTTTAGAATATTTGCAGGTACATTTTTAAATAACTCTACTAAAGGAGATTATTTTAGCTTTGGTTTAGACAGAGCAAATGACTATTTATTTCAACTTAATTATTTAGGACGTTCAGAAAATAGTGGTTTTTTTAGTCAGCAATTTATTATTGCAGAAGGGGGTTTTAAATCGGTTTTACCAACAAGATTTGCCAACCAATATATGCTAGCTTTTAATTCTAGTTTTGGTTTATGGAGATGGGTAGAATTTTATAATGATGTAGCATTTTTAAAAAATAAGCATCACCCACTTTACTTCGGATATAATAATGGAATACGTTTTAATTTTGTTCACCATATTTTTGAAATTTACTTTCCTTTATATTCAAATAATGGCTGGGAAGTTTCACAACCTGCTTATGCCGAAAAAATTAGATTTACTTTAACTGCAGATATAGGTTCTATTTACAATTTCTTTAAAAGAGGATTCTTATAAACAAAACTTAAAAATACCTATCAATAGGTATTTCACAAGTAAACACTGTTCTTTAGTTTTACAAAAATAAAAACAAAAAACTAAATGAATATGAAAAATTACTTTATCTGTATTCTTTTTGCTGCTATTGCTTTAAATACATACTCGCAAGAAGAAGAAGAAGTTCCTGAAAAAAAGAATGCATTAGCCATTTCTGCTGGCTTACCAGGTTTTGGTGTAGAATATGCAAGAAAACTAACTCCTCACCTTAATGCCAAAGTAGCTTATCACTTTTTCAAACTAGAGGATTTCGAAATAGAAGATGTAGAAATTAAATCTGATATTGTAGACATTTTAGCCAATCTAGATGTTTCAATTGTAGATATTGGTATAGAATATTTGCCATTTAAAAAATCTTCTTTTAAACTAACAGCTGGATTAGGTGTATTAAATAAGGTAAACCTAAATGCTGTTGCTACTTATAATGAAGAGATTGTTTTTGGTGATGTAATTATCACTAACGAAGATGCAGGTCAAATTATAGCAGATGTTACATGGACAGATGTAGCCCCTTATGTTGGTATAGGTTTTGGTAGAGCAATTCCGAAAAACAGATTAGGGTTTGGTATTGAGTTTGGCTCTTACATAACCTCATCTCCAGAAATAGACCTTAACGCAACAAACTTATTAGAAAATACGGCTTCACAAAAAGAAAACCTACAAAAATCTTTAGAAGATTTCAAATTTATTCCGAGAATACAACTAAGAATTGCATACAAATTTTAAAAAACAAACACTATGAAAACAAGAAAATTACTAACAACAGCCATTGCATTTATTGCCATATCAATTACAATCATTATGTCTTGTAAAGGCATTGATGAAATTGCTGATGATTTTGACGTTATTGTAAAAAACTCCATATTTAAACAACAAGTAATTGTAGAAGTTTTTGACCCAGTAGACCAACAAAACCTAGAAGGTGACAATGTATTACAAGTTGAAATTATGGGAAAAGATGCTGACAAAATTGTTACAGATGCTGGTAATAACGTAAGTACTGCAAAAGTTGTTGGTGGTACAATTGCTCTTGCTGTTAACCCAAATAAAAACGTAAGTAACGAAACTGTAGAGTTTATGGTTAAAATTACTGGAGACAATTACTTAACAACAACAATTCCTATAGTTTTATCTCCAACAGATTCAATTGCATCAATCAGTGCCAACGTAGTTAATAAATTAAATACTGCACCCGGTATTGATTATATAAAAACTACAAAAACATTGGCGAACAACACATTAACAGAAGATTTTACATTTGAGACAACAGGAACTAAAGCTGGTACTAATACAGAAATAACAATTAAATCTGGTACAGTTTTTAAGGATATAGATGGTAATGATATTTCTGGTTCCGAAATTGAAAGTGAATTGGTTCATTTTAATAGTAGCGATTCTGAATCTTTAGATTCTTTTCCTGGTGGTTTTATGCCTACAGAAATTACAGATGAAAATGGTGATAGTGTAAATGATGCGTATTTTATAACTGCTGGTTTTGCTTCAATAGATATGGTAATAGGAAATAAAGAAGTTAAAAACTTTTCTCAGCCAATAATCATTAAAATGCAAATAGATCCTGATTTTATCAATCCAGAAACTGGTGTTAATATTAAAGTCGGAGATATAATTCCTATTTGGTCTTATAGTAAAGATAATGGTGAATGGGATTATCATACAGATGGTGTAGTAAAAGCTGATAATGGTAATTTAATCGTAGAGTATACAACAACACATTTATCTTGGTACAATTTAGACTATAAAGGAAGTAGATGTTCAAGTTACTATCCTTCAGGTGTTGCTAAAATAAATATAGCTATGAGTGGAGTTAATAGTTCTGATGGTTATCGATTGTTTAGTGATTTCTATTATGAAAATGGGAATCAGCCAATATCACCTTTTTCTGGAAAAGTTTTTTCTTGGTATGATGGTCAAACTTTTGAAATGACTAATGCCCCTTCAAACAGAAAAGTTCAAATGATTGTATATAGTGGATCTAGCAGATATGATAAAGGAGAAATACTGTTTAGATCTCAAGCATTTAACCTTTGTACAATAGGATCTGTAGACATAGATGTTTCAAGTATTGTAGCTAAACTACCTCCACAACCAGTTAATGTAACTGTTAACTATCAAGGGGAATGTAATGACAAGATTATAGCACCAACCATACCTCTTTACATGAAAACAAAATCATATTATGGCTATACATACTGGAAATATTTAGGATATGTTTATAATGGTAGAATTACAATAAGAAACATTAACCTAAATCAAGAATACGAATTCAGAACTTACTTTAATGGTCAATACTTTTATCAGAATATTACTTTTGATAAAACAGAATATGTAAATGACAGTTATGAAATTCCTTCTGAATTATGTGATCGATTATTCTAACTAGAACAAAAAATAATCATTTAAAAGAGATATTATGAAAATAATATCTCTTTTTTAATTGTTCAGTAATAAATAAAACATTGAAGAAAATATAAAAATTCAACCTAAAAAAACACATAATATTCTCAATATTTAAAGGTATTTTCATATAAATTCAAACAAAAACACATATATTGTGTAATTATTAACAAAACACAAGTAAAACAGGATTTAATTATCATATTCTCAATCAAATTTGATATTTTTAAATATCAATTAAAAAAACTATCTTTGCACCATAAAAATTCAGAAAACTATGTTGCAACAACCAGTAGCTTTAAACACTCAAGAAATTTCTTTTAACGAATTTAAAAAAGAGGTGTTAAAAGACTACAAAATTGCAAGAATTAGTAGAGAATGCAGTTTATTAGGAAGACGTGAAGTACTTACTGGTAAAGCAAAGTTTGGTATTTTTGGTGATGGAAAAGAAGTACCGCAATTAGCTATGGCTAAAGCCTTTAAAAAAGGTGATTTTAGATCTGGTTATTATAGAGATCAAACTTTTATGATGGCTCTTGGTGAGCTTAGTCCACAACAATTTTTTGCTGGTTTATATGCTCACACAGATATAAATGCAGACCCAATGTCTGCAGGAAGACAAATGGGAGGCCATTTTGCAACCCACAGTTTACACGATAATGGAAACTGGAAAAACTTAACAAAACAATACAATTCTAGTTCAGACATCTCTCCTACTGCTGGCCAAATGCCACGTTTATTAGGCTTAGCACAAGCATCAAAAATTTATAGAAACGAAAAAAGTGTACAAAACAACACCAACTTTTCTATAAATGGAGATGAAGTTGCTTGGGGTACAATTGGTAATGCTAGTACAAGCGAAGGTTTATTTTTCGAAACCATAAATGCTGCAGGTGTTCTACAAGTACCAATGATAATGAGTGTTTGGGATGATGAATACGGAATTTCTGTACACGCAAAACATCAAACAACAAAAGAAAGTATCTCAGAAATTTTAAAAGGATTTCAAAGAGATAAAAAAAATAAAGGTTACGAAATTTTTGTAATCAATGGTTGGGATTATGTTCAATTAGTAGATGTGTATCAAAAAGCAGCAAAATTAGCTAGCGAAGAACATGTCCCAGTTTTAATACATGTTAAAGAATTAACACAACCACAAGGCCATTCTACTTCTGGATCTCATGAAAGATACAAATCTAAAGAACGTTTACAATGGGAAAAAAACCATGATTGTATCATAAAACTACGTGAATGGATTTTAGATTTTGAATTAGAAACAGAAACTGGAGATGTTTTACGATTTGTAGAAGATGAAACTGATTTAATCATTTTAGAAAAAGAAGCTAAAAAAGAAGTAACCAATGCAAAAAGAAATGCATGGAACGCTTATTTAAATGAAATAAAATCAGAACGTTTAGACGCTTCTGAATTATTAGAAAAAGCTGCAAATAAAAGCTCTAACAAACCTTTTATCAATAAATATAAAAATGATTTAAACGCAATATCAGAACCAACAAGAAAAGATGTTTTATCCACAGTTAGAAAATGTTTATGGTATTTAAGAGATGAAAATTCTGCTGAAAAAATCGCAATACAGATTTACATAAAATCATTTTTCAAAGATGCATATCAAAAATATTCTACACATTTAGTAAGCGAAACTGATTTAAGTGCTTTAGAGGTTTTAGACAAAGCACCTATTTATGCTCAAGAAAAAAACTTAGTTGACGCCAGAATTATTATGAGAGATAATTTTGATGCCATTCTTAACAAACATAAAGATGTGGTAATTTTTGGTGAAGATGCTGGTTTTATTGGCGATGTTAATCAAGGATTAGAAGGTTTACAAGAAAAATTTGGTAACATCAGAATTTCTGATACTGGAATTAGAGAAGCTACTATAATAGGCCAAGGAATTGGTTTAGCAATGAGAGGCTTAAGGCCAATTGCAGAAATACAATATTTAGATTATTTATTGTACGCTCTTCAAATTATGAGTGACGATTTAGCCACTTTAAGATACAGAACTTTAGGAAAACAAAAAGCACCTTTAATTATAAGAACTCGTGGTCATAGATTAGAAGGTATTTGGCACGCAGGTTCGCCTATGGGTGGAATTATAAATAACATTAGAGGTATACACGTTTTAGTACCAAGAAATATGACAAAAGCTGCAGGTTTTTACAACACACTTTTAGAAGGTGATGATCCTGCTTTGGTTATAGAATGTTTAAATGGCTATCGTTTAAAAGAAGAATTACCAACTAATTTAGGTGATTTTAAAACGCCAATAGGTATCGTAGAAACTGTTAAAGAAGGTAAAGATTTAACTGTAGTTTCTTACGGTTCTACTCTACGTTTAGTACTTGAAGCTGCAAAAGATTTGAATCAAGTTGGTATTAATATTGAAGTTATTGATGCTCAAAGTTTATTGCCTTTCGATTTAACCAAAGATTGCGTAAAAAGCTTAACTAAAACCAACAAGTTATTAGTTGTTGATGAAGATGTACCTGGTGGAGCTTCTGCTTACATTTTACAAGAAATTATAGAAAACCAAGATGGGTATCAATATTTAGACAGCAAACCATCTACACTAACTTCTAAACCACACAGGCCTGCTTATGGTACTGATGGCGATTATTTTTCTAAACCTTCTGTAGAAGATATTTTCGAAAAAGTATATGCCATTATGCACGAATCGAATCCAACTAAATTTAAAAGTTTGTATTAATAATCATTTAAAAATCAGTTAATTTTAAGTGATTAAATGTTGATTTTTTACTTGGGATAAAAGGTTTTTCTTCAGGAACAATTAATTTTTCTAGTTGTTGATTAATTACATACTGATGTTGTGTTCTCACAAATTCAGAAATATCTTCAATTTCTAAAATATCATCTTTTGCATATTGTTCAATTTCTTTATTTCTTATACCAATCTGTATTGCTCTTCTTTCTAATTTAACTCCATAAGGATCATGATCTGGATCCCATTGCAATCTAATATTAGAATTCTTAACAGCAATTTTCCATTCTTCAATATCGTTATAAATATCATTCTGAAAACCAGAATACACTGCTTGATTCAAATATCGTTCAAAAGCGCTTCTCTTTAAATGAATTGCCAAAATAATTTCTTGTCCAACTTTAGTTCCCCAACCATTTCTATACATCATCCAAAGAAAATTAGGTTTAATCCATGTCATTCTTTTTAAACTAAAAGCACCACCAAAATACTGATTTTCAAATGCAAAATTCCCTATTTCTGGTCTATAAGATTGATAAACAACTACTTTTTCTTCATCATACTGAGCCATAATATGATGCCCTTTTTCTGGCCATTCTTGTAATTGTTCTTTATATAATTTTGTTTTTAATTTCATTTTTTACTTAACATATAAAATAAATTTAATGAAAATATATAAAATAAATAACAAATAGAAATCAGATTATAAATATTTTAACAAAATCTAAAGAGTTTCTATTTTCAGTTTTACTTACTTTAGAAGCTTCAATTCCCAATAAACATAACTCATGAAGAAACTATTACTCTTTTCAATGATCTCTGTATTTGCTTTTCAGACAGAAATAAAAGCACAAAAAAAGAAATCAAAAAAAGAAAAAACCGAACAAACACCAACAAAATCAACACTTAAAAAAAGCAAAAGTCCAAAATATTCAGATTTTGTAACAGCAAAAACAAAATCAGATGAAGGCTTATTTAAAGTACACAACACCAATAACAAATTCATTTATGAAATACCAGAATCACATTTAGGCAAAGAAATGCTACTTGTAACTAGAATTAAAGAAATTCCTGCAGGTTTAGGTGGTGGTTACGTAAATGCTGGTTCTAAAATAAATACCCAAGTTGTTGTTTGGGAAAAATTTCAGGATAAAATTTTATTAAAAGTAAAATCTTACAACGCAGTTGCCAATGATTCATTACCAATTTACAAATCTGTAAAAGTCAATAACCTAGAACCTATTATTTATGCTTTCGATATAAAAACTCAAAATACAGATTCAACTGCTGTATTGGTTGATGTTACTAAATTTTTTACTTCAGATATTAAAGCAATTACAGCATTACCTGCACGTTATAGAAGAACTTATAAAGTAAAAAGATTAGATGCTTCTAGAAGTTTTATCAACTCTATAAAAAGTTATCCAAATAACATAGAAGTAGTACAAGATTTTACTTTTGATGCAGATGAACCACCAAGCAATTCAAGAACAAATACCATTACAATTCGTGTAAATCAATCTATGATTGTGTTACCAGAAGATAAAATGATGCCTAGATTATATGACAAACGTGTAGGTTATTTCTCTCTTGGAAATGTAGATTATAGTTCAGAAGCCTTAAAAGCAGATGAAAAAAGATATATAAGAAGATGGCGTTTAGAACCTAAAGATATTAATGCTTACAATCGTGGTGAATTAGTAGAACCTATAAAACCAATTGTGTATTATTTAGATCCTGGTACACCAGATAAATTAAAAAAATACATAAAACAAGGTGTAGATGATTGGGCTAAAGTTTTTGAAACTGCTGGTTTTAAAAATGCAATTATGGCAAAATATGCACCTACAAAAGAAGAAGACCCTGAGTTTAGTATGGAAGATGTTCGTTATTCTTCTATCAGGTATGTAGCAAGTACTACTAGAAATGCTACTGGACCAAGTGTTTCTGATCCTAGAACTGGAGAGATTCTTGAAAGTGATATTATTTGGTATCACAATCATTTACGTTCTTATAGAAATAGATATTTATTAGAAACTGGCGCTGCAAATCCTTCTGCAAGAACTTTAGATACACCTGCTGAAGAAATTGGTGAAATGATGCGTATGGTAATTTCTCATGAAGTTGGTCACGCTTTAGGTTTACCTCATAATATGGCTGCAAGTTATGCTTATCCTGTAGATTCTTTACGATCAGGGAAGTTTACTCAAAAAATGGGAATTGCTGCTACAATTATGGATTACGCTCGTTATAACTATATAGCTCAACCAGGTGATGAAAACGTAAGATTTGTACGCCAATTAGGGCCTTATGATCATTATTCAATTAATTGGGGTTATCGTAAAGTACCATTAGCAAAAACACCAGAACAAGAAGTTAAAACTCTAGATAAATGGATTGAAGAAAAAGCTGATGATCCTATTTACAGATTTGGTGCACAACGTTTTGATCCTTCAGCTCAAACAGAAGGCATAGGAAATGATCAAGTAAAAGCATCTACTTATGGTGTAAAAAACTTAAAAATAGTTGCAAAAAATTTACCTGAATGGACTTCTGATCAAACTAATAATTACGAAGATTTATCAGAATTATATGGTGAACTTATAAGTGTTTGGAGCAGATATGTTGGTCATGTTACTGGTAATATTGGTGGTATTTACGAATACAATAAAAAACCTGTACAAGATGGAATTATTTACGAACCTGTATCTAAAGAAAAACAAAAAGAATCTATGATTTGGTTGCAAAAAAATGCTTTTGCTACTCAAGATTGGTTACTAGATCCTAAAATTTTAGCAAATATTGATGAAAGTGGTTATACTAATACAATGCTACGTTTGCAAACCAGACAATTATTTTCGCTTTTAAACACATCAAAATTAGAAAGAATGATTGATGCAGAAATTTTAAACCCAAAAAGTTACGATGCTTTAAGTATGGTTCGTGATTTAAGAACAGGTATTTTTTCTGAAGCAAATTACACTAAAAATGTTGATGTTTTTAGACGTAATTTACAGAAATCTTTAATTGACAGAATGGGTACTTTACTAAATTCTAAGGATGCTAAAAATTCTGATATTTCTTCTATTCTTAGAGGAGAATTAGAGAGCTTAAACTTTCAATTAAATATTGCAAAAAACAGAGGTGTAAATAGAATTACAAAGTACCATTACAGAGATTGTATGGCTAAAATTAAAGAAATTTTAAATCCAAAATAATCTAAATTTCTTATAGATAAGTTTATGTTTTGTAAACTTACTTTCTCAATAAAGTATTACCTATTGCACATTGTAAACAACGTTTCTTTGTGCAATAGTTGTTTTTAAGCGTTAACAAAGCTTGACTGTCCATTGCATTTTTTACTCCTATTTTTAAATCAGAAAACTTAGAAATAACACTATTTTTTTCTGGTTTTATTTGTTTAATCAGTTTTAGAAAATCATCATTTAAAAACTCATTTCTGTTATTTAAATACACAAACTTTAAAGGCAGAATGGTGTTTATCAAAATTAAATCGATAAAAGTTTTTGTTAATTTTTTAGATGTTTTTTTTGATGACTTTTCAAAAGTATAATGAGTTTGCCAAAACTCTTGAATCCCAAAATTAAAAACCTCATAAAAATCTTCTTTTTTACTGATGCTCATCAACCTAGAAAATAAATTCTGATGTGTAAAAAATAAAGCAGCCAATTGTGCAATTCTTATTGTTGGAAAATTTTGAGGTCGCATTCTAAAGAATTGAAACGTATTTTTAGAAATTGGTTTTAGTTGATGTTTATGCTTTAAATACTCATATTCCTTTTTTAATTCTTGATGATAACTGTCTTCAATTTCATCTTCTAAAAAACCTGCTTGACCAAAAAATAAAGCTGTTAATAGATTCTCATCAAAACGAACCTTTCTTACTACTGAAAAATCAATAGATTTTGCCAATTGTAAAAAAGCGTCTCCATTTATTTTTAAGCCAAAATTCTTTGCAAGAAGCTGAAATAAAACAGCTTCAAAATCGTAATTAGATACATTTAGTAATTCTTTTATAAAGATCGATTTTTGTTCTAAACGTTCAAAATACAAACGTTCTAACCAATTATCAATCAAAAAACCATCAACTAAATCAATTTGATTTTCACAAGGAATCCAATTTTGTTTTTGATAAACTAAACTTTTATAATTCAATAAAATGTTATTTTCAACAACATTTTTTAATTCCAAAGTAGGTAAAGCTTTGTTGTTTTTCATAAAAATATCTGCATCATAATCCCAAACAACGTGTAGAATTACAGCATCATAATTTACATCTTCTTCGTGTTTATGTAAATACCAGTCAGACGATTTTAAATGCATTTCTACATTACCAACCCAAAGCTGATTGTCTATTTCAATATGAGCATTTAAAAAATCTGGACCTTCATTTTTATTATGAGTTCCTGCCTTTTTTATATGGATTTTTTGTCCATCAGAAGTAGATAAACTTGTACTAGAAAAAAGTTTGTATTGCCATACATAATACAAAAAATCTTCGTTCATCCTTTTTATTTTAAAAGTACAAAAAATTTATAAGCGCATCAATTTTACCAATAGAAACTTAATTTTTAAAACTATGAATCCCTTATTTTTGTAGTATATTTTAAATTTATGAATACAATAGAAAGTTTACAATGGAGATATGCTGTTAAGAAATTTGATAAAAACAAAACACTTTCTGCAAAACAAATAGATATTTTAAAAGTAGCATTTAACCTTACACCTACTTCTTACGGATTACAACCATTAAAATTAGTAGTAGTTCAAAATAAAACCATTCAAGAGGAATTGGTTTTGCATTCTATGAATCAGCCGCAAGTTTTAGAAGCCTCTCACCTACTAGTAATTTGTATCCCTAAAACATACGAAACTAAAGAAATTGAAAACTACTTTAACTTAGTTCAAAAAGTTAGGCAAACTCCAGATGAAATCATCAATCCTTTTAAAGAGTTTTTAACAGCTCAACTTGCTAATAAAACTCAAGAAGAATTAACAATTTGGAATAAAAATCAGGCTTATATTGCCTTAGGTAATTTACTAACAGTTTGTGCTATAGAAAAAATAGACGCTTGCCCAATGGAAGGTTTTATACCTGAAAAATATGATGAAGTCTTAAAGTTATATGAGCAAAATTTAACTTCTGTTTTAGTTTTACCTGTTGGTTTTAGAGCTGAAGATGATTACATGAAAGACTTAAAAAAAGTTAGAAAAAATATTGATGACAGTATAATACACATCAATTAAATATTACTCAATTTAAAGTCTTCTTTAACAAGAAGGCTTTTTTATTGGCCTTTAAAATTGGTACTTTTGTAGCTTATTAATACAACAACTTTATGAATCAAGATATTAGAAATATAGCACCAAAATCAGTTTGGAATCATTTTGCAGATTTAAATGCAGTACCAAGACCATCAAAAAAAGAAGAAAGAATTATACAGTTTATGGTTAATTTTGGTAAAAGTTTAAACCTAGAAACTTTTGTAGATAAAGTTGGAAATGTTATTATAAAAAAACCAGCTACTTCTGGAATGGAAAACAGAAAAATTACTGTTATGCAAGGCCATATTGATATGGTGCATCAAAAAAACTCTGACACTGTTTTCGATTTTGATCAAGAAGGTATTAAAATGTATGTTGATGGTGATTGGGTAAAAGCAGATGGTACAACTTTAGGCGCAGATAATGGTTTAGGTGTTGCAGCAATTATGGCTGTTTTATCTTCAACAGATTTTCCTCACCCAGAAATAGAAGCACTTTTTACTATTGATGAAGAAACTGGTATGACAGGAGCTATGGGTTTAGAAGGTGGTGTTTTAAAAGGTGAAATTTTACTAAACTTAGATACTGAAGAAGATGATGAAATTGGTATTGGTTGTGCAGGTGGCGTAGATGTTACTGCTACAAAAAATTATACAGAAGAAAACCTTCCAAAAAATACAACTGCTTTTTCAATTGCAGTTAGGGGTTTAAATGGTGGTCATTCTGGTATGGATATTATTAAAGGGTTAGGTAATGCCAACAAAATAATGAATCGTTTATTATTTGAGGGTTATAAAAATTATGGCTTAAGAATTGCAGAATTAAATGGTGGTAGTTTGCGAAATGCAATACCAAGAGAAAGTTTTGCAACTGTTGTAATTAATAACGAAAATAAAGAAACATTTTTATCAGAAACTACTGTACTTATCAACAAAATAAAGGCTGAGTTTTTAACACTCGAACAAAAATTATCCATTGAAATTCAAGAAGTTCAATCACCAGAAAAAGTAATGGAAGTTAGTGCCCAAGAAGACTTTATAAAATCTATTTACGCAGCTTTAAACGGAGTTTATAGAATGAGCCCTGATGTTAATGGTTTAGTAGAAACATCTAATAATATTGCTAAAATAACTATAAAAAATGGAACTATTAAAATAGGTTGTTTAACACGTTCATCATCAGAAAGTGGTAAATGGGATTTAGCAAATTCATTAAAATCTTGTTTTGAATTAGCCAATTTTACAGTAACATTTTCTGGTACATATCCTGGTTGGTTGCCAAACATGAATTCATCAATCTTAAAAATTGTTGAGGGTAATTATATTAAATTATTTAATGAGCAACCTCATGTTGCTGCATGTCATGCAGGATTAGAATGTGGAATTTTAGGACAAAATTACCCAGAGATGGAAATGATTTCTTTTGGCCCAACAATTAGAGGAGCACATTCACCAGATGAAAGAGCAGGTATTAAATCTACCCAAAAATTCTGGAAATTATTAAAAGAAGTTCTTAAAAAGATACCTGAAAAAGCTTAGGTTTTATAAATGAATTAAAATTACATTCTTTTTTTATAAAATTGTTTAAAAAAGATTAAAGTTAAAGTATATTTACTTGATTTTTAGATATTTATTAATTTATCTTTTTGTTAACATCTTTAAATTTCAGAAATCATAAAAAAATGTAATTTTACTCTTAATTAACATTGAGTTATTATGGGGAAAATAATTGCTATTGCAAATCAAAAAGGAGGTGTAGGTAAAACTACAACAAGTGTTAATTTAGCAGCTTCTTTAGGGGTTTTAGAAAAAAAAGTTCTACTTATAGACGCTGACCCACAAGCAAATGCATCTTCTGGACTAGGAATTGATGTAGATGCTGTAGAATTTGGCACCTATCAAGTATTAGAGCATACTATAGATGCAAAAGATGCTATTGTTAAAACAACATCACCTAATGTAGATATTATTCCTGCACATATAGATTTGGTAGCTATTGAAATTGAATTGGTAGATAAGCAAGAAAGAGAATACATGCTTAAAAAATCTATCGAAAAAATTAAAAATGATTACGATTATATTTTAATAGATTGTGCACCCTCTTTAGGTTTAATAACTTTAAACTCTTTAGTGGCTTCAGATTCTGTAATTATACCTATACAATGTGAATATTTTGCTTTAGAAGGATTAGGAAAGTTACTAAACACAATAAAAAGTGTACAAAACATTCATAATTCTAATTTAGATATTGAAGGTTTATTATTAACAATGTTCGATTCTCGTTTACGCTTATCAAACCAAGTTGTAGATGAAGTAAGAAAACATTTTTCTAGTATGGTTTTTGATACAATTATTAGAAGAAATACACGTTTGGGAGAAGCACCAAGTTATGGAGAAAGCATTATAGCCTATGATGCTACTAGTAAAGGTGCAATAAATTACTTAAATTTAGCCCAAGAATTATTAAAAAAGAATTTGTAAAATAATGGCAAAAGCAACAAGGAAACAGGCTTTAGGAAGAGGATTATCTGCTTTATTACAAGAAACACCTAACATTAACTCTGCATCAGACAAGAATGCAGATAAAGTTGTGGGTAATATTATAGAAATAGAATTAGATTTAATTGATGTAAACCCTTATCAACCAAGAACTTATTTTGATGAAGAAGCATTAAGAGAATTAGCTAGTTCTATTAGAGAATTAGGTGTTATTCAACCAATTACAGTTCGTAAATTAGAAGGCAATAAGTTTCAATTGGTTTCTGGTGAGCGTCGTTTTAGAGCATCTAAATTAATAGGTAACCCTACAATACCTGCTTATATAAGATTGGCAAACGACCAAGAAATGCTAGAAATGGCCTTGGTTGAAAACATTCAACGTAAAAACTTAGATCCAATAGAAGTTGCGCTTTCTTACCAACGTTTAATTGATGAAATTCAGTTAACACAAGAAGAGTTGAGTACAAGAGTGGGTAAAAAACGATCTACAGTTACAAATTACTTACGTTTGTTAAAATTAGATCCTATTTTACAAACTGGTATGAGAGATGGATTTATTTCTATGGGACATGGTCGTGCAATGATTAATGTTGATAATACAGAAGATCAATTAGCCATTTATGAGAAAGTTTTACGCGAAAAATTATCTGTAAGACAAACAGAAGAATTGGTAAAAAGCCTAAAAACAGGTGCTTTAGCTAAACCTAAAAAGAAAATCGTAATTCCTCCTTTTGTTAGAGAAAGTAAAAAAGAAATTAGCGAATTTTTTGGCCATAAAATAGACATTTCAGTAGCATCTAATGGAAAAGGTAAAATATCAATACCTTTTCATTCTGAAGAAGATTTTAATCGAATAAAAAACTTATTAAAATAAGTGCTTTTAAAAAAAAATATACTTATTATTTTACTCATATTTAATGCTGTTCTTTCTTTTGCTCAAAAAGATTCTACAGACGTTAAAATTAACGATGTAAAAATTTTAGGCAACATAAAAACTTCACAAGGAATTTATGACCCACTAGCACCATCAAAAGCAGCTTTTTATTCAGCTATTTTTCCAGGGATGGGTCAAATTTATAATAAAAAATATTGGAAAGCACCCATTGTTTGGGGAGCCTTAGCAATACCAACTTATTATTATCAAATAAACAACAACGATTACAAACGTTATAGAACTGCTTATAGATTAAGAAAAGCAGGGTTGCAAGATGAGTTTACATCAGATGATGGAAGCGTTTTAGTATCTACAGAAACTTTAGAGACTGCACAAGAACAGTTAAAAGAAAACAGAGATTTCTCTCTTTTATCTGGAGTTATTATTTATGTTTTACAAATTGTAGAAGCAAGTGTAAATGCACATTTAATACAGTTTAATACTGATGATAACTTATCTATAAAACCAGCTTTTATTCCTGATCCAATTCAGTTTGAAGCACCAACAGTAGGATTACAAATTAAATTTACTTTTTAAAATGAAGATTGCACTTTTAGGTTATGGAAGAATGGGTAAAGAAATTGAAAAAATTGCAGTTTCTAGAGGCCATGAAATAGTAATTCGTAAAGATGCCAATGATGTTATAGACATAACTTTGGCAGATGTTGCTATTGATTTTAGTATACCAGATTCAGCTTTTAGCAATATAACAAATTGTTTTAACAACAATGTTCCTGTAGTTTCTGGAACTACTGGTTGGTTAGAAAATTATAATGAAGCTGTTGCTCTTTGTAAAGAAAAAGAAGGAGGGTTTATTTACGCTTCCAATTTTAGTGTAGGAGTAAATATCTTTTTTGAACTGAATAAACAATTGGCAAAAATGATGAGTACTTTAAAAGAGTACAATGTTTCTATGGAAGAAATTCATCATACTAAAAAATTAGACGCACCAAGTGGAACCGCAATAACTTTGGCAGAAGGGGTTATAGAAAATTCATCAAAAGAAGGTTGGGTTTTAGGTGATAAAACATCCGAAGAAAATAGTATACCAATTGTGGCTAAAAGAATACCAGATGTACCAGGTACACATTCAGTTTGGTACAATTCTGAGGTAGATACTATAGAGATTAAACACACTGCACATAACAGAAAAGGGTTTGCCTTAGGTGCAGTAATTGCAGCAGAATGGATTTTAGATAAAACAGGTGTATTTTCTATGAAAGATGTGTTAAACATCTCTTAATTACTGTAACATTTTATCTATTTTGCGCCTTATAAAACATTAAAAATTATTTCTATTTTAAGAAATTAAAAATATATTATGACTTATTCACAGTGGTTTATCTTCTTTTTAGTAGTGCAAGTATTGCACTTTTTAGGTACTTGGAAATTGTATGTAAAAGCAAGTAAAAAAGCTTGGGAAGCAGCAGTGCCAGTTTATAATGGTATTGTTTTAATGCAAATAATTAACAGACCAAAATGGTGGATTATTCTACTTTTTATACCAATTGTTAATTTATTAATGTTTCCTGTAATTTGGATTGAAACTATTAGAACTTTCGGGTATTATAAAAAAACAGATTCGCTTTTAGCTATTGTTACTTTAGGTTTGTATATTTTTTATATCAATTATGCAACAGATGCTAAATACAATGCAAATAGAAGTTTAAAACCAAGATCTGAAATGGGAGAATGGGTTAGCTCTATTACATTTGCAATTATAGCTGCAACTTTGGTACACACTTATTTTATGCAGCCATTTACAATACCAACATCGTCTTTAGAAAAATCTTTATTAGTTGGTGATTATTTATTCGTTAGTAAATTTCATTATGGTGCTAGAGTTCCATCTACAGTAATTGCTGCACCTATGGTTCACGATTCTTTGCCTCTTACTGGTTTACCTTCTTATTTAAAAAAACCTCAATTACCTTATACACGTTTACCTGGTTTACAAGAAATAAAGAATAACGATATTGTTTGTTTTAACTGGCCTGCAGATTCTTTAGCTACAATGTGGGGTGATAATTCTGGAAAATTCACCTATAAACCTGTAGATAAAAAAACAAATTATGTAAAACGTTCTGTTGGTATTGCTGGTGATTCTTTAGAAATGAAAGATGGTTATTTTTACATAAATGGTAAAAAGAACGAATTGCCTTACAGAGCAAAATTGCAGTTTTACTACACTTTTGAATGTAAAGAACCAATAAGTCAAACTAGTTTCCCTAAGTTTTTACTATCTAAAGAAAGAACTGGAGTATACAAAATACTTACAGAATACTGGGAAAATGATAAAGTACAAATTGCAATAAAAGAAAATGGAAGTTTATCTAAAATAGGGCAAGATTCTTTATACACAGAAGTTGCTGGAGGTATAAACCCTGAGTTTGCTAGAAAAATTAAAATGATTAATGTTGAGAATAAAATCAATATTAATTTAACAGAAGAAGAAGTAGCTAGATTAGAAAAATATCCTCTAACTAAATCTGTTACAAAAATTAATCATGGTGCAGATAATGCTATTTTCCCTCATGTAAAAGAATTAGGTTGGAGCCAAGATAACTTTGGCCCTATTTATATTCCTAAAGCTGGAGCCACTGTAAAATTAGATACAGAGTCGCTTCCTTTTTATGAGCAAATTATTAAAAATTACGAGTATAATGATTTGGTTGTAAATGGTGATGATATTTTTATAAACGGAGAAAAAGTAGATTCTTACACTTTTCAACAAGATTATTTTTATTTAATTGGTGACAACAGACACAATTCTTTAGATGCTAGATATTGGGGCTATGTTCCTTTCGATCACGTTTTAGGAAAACCAGTTATGGTTTGGTTTAGTTGGGATGCTGATGCACCTAGTTTTGGCGCAAAACTAAAATCAATTCGTTGGGACAGAATGTTTACCACTGTTCATGGAGATGGAGAACCAGTTTCTTATAGGTATTTAGTGCTTGCTTTAATTGCGCTTTATATTGGTTGGAGTTTTTATAAATCTAAAAAGAAAGCTTAAGTTTTGTTTTAATTTCTTTTGATTTAAAACTTAAAAACTCTTTATAAACTAGTTAATTTTTCTCTTTAGAGAATTAAAAGGGACTTATGTCATTATTTATACCAACATATTTTTCACCTATTTCACAATATTCTGAAATTGTAAAAGCTAAAGACATTGTTTTTGAAGTAGAAGATAATTTTCAAAAGCAGAGTTATAGAAATCGTTGTTATATTTATAATTCTAGTGGCAAACAACTCTTAACTATTCCTGTAAAACATCAAATTAAAGATGGAAGAAAGAAAACCAAAGACACATTAGTAGAAAATAATGTTCCCTGGCAAGACCAACATTTTAAATCTTTAAAAATAGCTTACAGAACTTCTCCTTTTTTTGATTTTTTAGAAGATGACATTGCACCTATATTTAATAAGAAATATAAATATTTACACGATTTAAATATTGATACCTTTCTTTTTATTACTGATGGTTTACAATTGAATTCAGACTTTACTTTCACTAAAGAATATAAGAATGAAAACTTAGTAAATGACTTTAGAATTTTGGCTGATAAAAAACATCAACCAAAGAAAATGGTTGAAAGATATATACAAATGTTTGATGATAAACATGGTTTTATCCCTAATTTATCGATTTTAGATTTACTTTTTATGGAAGGCCCCAATGCAATAAGTTATTTATAAGTCATTAAGTTTTCTTATCTTTAAAAGAAAATCTTAAATGTATGCTATCATTAAAAGAATTTACGTATCAATTTAAAGATATTCCAGAAAAAAGTCTTGACACATTTATAAAATTAGCATCGAAAGTTGAGTTTAAAAAAAATGAATTTGTTATTAAATTTAATGATATATCCACAAACTTTTATATTATAAAATCTGGTATCATTAGGTCTTATTTGGTTGATGAAAAAGGGAAAGAATACACAAGAACCTTTTTTACCCATGGTAAACCTGCAGCTTCTTTAAACTCACTCATATCTAAACAACCAAGTAAACTTGCTTATGAATGTTTAACAGATTGCACACTGTATAAAATAAATTACAAAGATTTTTTGAGTTTAACAAAAACAGATATTAACATAGCCAATCTATATGCTAAGTTATTAGAATATGTGTTTTTTATAATGGAATCTGAAATTTACAATCTTGCCATATTAGATGCAACTGAAAGATACTTAAAACTTAAAAATGAAATACCAGAAATAGAGAATATTATAACGCAATATCATATTGCTGCTTATTTAAATATTTCTGCAGTTCAATTAAGTAGAATTAGAAAAAAATTATATTCTCAATAATTTTATTAACGTAAATAAAATAATTTTTCGGAACTAAAATTTAAATTTAAAGTTCCCAAAATTTATTCATTTTTTTTCTAATGTAAAAAAGATTTAATTCAATTTTAAGTCTTTTATTGAAATTTCATTTTAAAAACCCAACTAATCATAGTCTTTTATATAAAAAAACTAAAAAAATACGTTTTATTAACATATGTAAATGCACTAAGTTAATCAAACACTTACATTTACCACATAATATGGATTCCCCCAGTTATTCTATAATTATTCATATTGTAAAAAAAGACTTATTTTTACTATAAGTCTTTTTTTTATGCTAAAATTTGCCATTCATTACTCCCTTCATTTTGTTGTACCTGTTTTAATTGCTTATTTCTTTTTTAAGGATAAATGGAAGAAAGTTTACCTTATTTTTCTATTATCGATGTTAGTAGATTTAGATCATCTAGTAGCCAATCCAATTTTTGAAGAAAGCAGATGCAGTATAAACTTTCATCCTTTGCATACTTATATTGCAATGATTTTTTATGTTACAGGCTTATTTATTAAAAAGACAAGAATTCTATGTATAGCATTATTGTTTCATATGCTCACAGATTTTATAGATTGCTACTTATAGAATCTTTTAAAAATTCGATTTATATCATCAGAAATATTTAATTTGATAATCAAAAAGATATAAATTACTGAAATTATGATACTTTTTAAAATGATGTTAAATAATGGAGCAATATTTCTATTAAAAATAGTTATTTGTGGAATTGAAAAATTCCAGAAATAGAATGATAGCATTAGAACAGAGATTAATAAAAACAATGTAAATGTTTTATTAGTAAAAGGAGTTATTGAGAACTTGCTTTTTACAAAGAATAGCTTTACTGTATTAAAAATCAGAATAGTTATTAAAGTCGCTAAAGCCAAACCATCTGTTCCAAAATCTAATTTAAAATAAAAAAGTTTATTTAAAAAATACACTGCTAAAGCAGAACCTAAACCAACAGGTAAAGTAATTCTATAAAACTTAGAATTAGTTATAATTGCACCATTGCTTCCTAAAAACATAGTATATAATTTTGCTAATGATATCATTAACACTACCAATTCACCACCAGAATAACCTTTTTCTGGCATCAATTTAAAAAGTTCATGAACTCCACAATTTATTAATAAAAAGAATAAACCACCAATTAAAAATAAATTTATTGAACTTTTTTTGTACAAATTTTCTACTTCTTTTATGTCAGAATTATTTAATGATTTAGAGGTTAAAGGTTGTAAAATTTGAGTCATAGCTCTACTTGGGGCTTCTATAAAAGAACCTATAAAAACAGCAACTGTATAGTAAGCAACTTTTTCTATAGCATCTTTACCAGGTATCATATTCTTATCTATATCTAATAAAATAGCTCCTGCACTACCTGCCAAAATTATATAGCCAGAATATTTTAAAATTTCAGAAAAATTATCTGGTAGTTTAAAATGAAATTTTGGTAAATAAACTTTAAAAGCATATAACATCATTACAATAGTTCTTAAAACATAGGCAATGGTTAAATATGTAATAAATTCAACTTTTGTAATTAATTTTATAAAAACAGACAATAACAAAATCATAACAACCCCTCTATTCCAAAGCTCTTTTAAAATATTACCAAAAACGGTATTCAGTTGTACTTTTGTCCAAGCATAAAAAAACTCAAAATAAGCGCAGCAAACAGATATAACATAAATAGAAAAAGTATAATCTTCTATGGTTTTATTATCCTCTGCAATTCTATTCATTATTAATTCATGTGCGTAGTTCCAAAAAAAACCAAGTGGAATTGCAATTATTAATGGTAAAAAAATTAAAGAAGTTAAAAACCTATCTTTTTGCTCTTTTGTACTGTAAGAAGAAAAAAACTTTACCATTGTAAAATGCACTCCTAAAGCAATTAATGGCATAATAATATTAGAAGTAGACAACAAATAAGTTACTAAACCATAAAACTCTGCTTCTAAGAATTCTGGATAAAAAATTAAAGTATTTACACCTCCTATTAAAAAAGCTAAATAAATGATTAATGTATTTTTAAAAGATTGTTTTAATACGATTCCCATTTTACGATTTCATACTTTTTAAGATGATGGCTAATTGTGCTGTTAAATTTTTACGATGATATTGCTCAACGTTTTTAGAATTTACTTGTAAAGACCCATCTTTATATTTTTGATATAATTCTTTAATTTCTGAGGTTAGTTTGGTTTCATTATTAAAACCAACAACAACTCCAGCATTTGTGTTTTCTAATATTTCTGATAAATCAGCTTTTTCTGGACCTAAAGCTAAAATAGGTCTTTTTGCTGTTAGATATTCAAAAAGTTTGCCTGTTAAAATTCCTTCTGATTTTTTTACATTAGGAATTAACAACAACAAAACTTGTGCTTTTTTCTGATAAACAATCGCTTCTTTGTGAGAAACATAACCTTTAAACTCTGTATTATCAATTAAATTATTGAACTCGATTTCTTTTTTTACCTCATCAGAAATATCACCAATAAAATTTATTTTTAAATCATTTTTAAAACCAGAATTCTCTAAGCAAAGTTTTTGTAACACTTTAAACAATAACTTTGGGTTACTTTGTTTTGGCAATAAACCAATATAAGAAATCGTGAATTTTTTATCTAATCTTACGTTGTTTTTAGTGGTAACTTCATCATCAAAACCATTAGTAATTACTTCTACTCTTTGGGTTTTGTTTGTAAACTCCTTTTTTAAGGTATTGCTTACAGTTAAAAGACAATCTGTAGATTTAAAAACTGAATTTTCTAATTCAATATTTCTCTTTTTAGCAAATGAAAGCTGATTAAATTCTTTATTATAATACAAATCTGACCAAGGATCTCTAAAATCTGCCAACCATTTTGTATTATTTTTCTTGCTGATTTTTTTTGCAATTAAATGCATACTATGAGGTGGACCAGTAGAAATTATAACGTCAACAGGGTTTTCCTTTAAAATTTGATTTAAAAATTTAACAGAAGGTTTTACCCAAAATATTTTAGGGTCTGGTATAAAGAAATTACCTCTTATAAAAGATAAAAAGCCACTATTTGTACTATTAGAAATGTCTTTTTTTTGCTGATTTTTCTTTTTCCAAAACAGTAAATCTGTAGGTTCCCAAATGGGTTGTTTTAAAATTGTTACATCCTTAGGAATTTCATTTACCAAAGACGCATCTTCTTTTGGATAATTTACATTATCAACAGTATAAACAATTGGTTCAATATCAAAATTTTGTAAATATTTTACAAATTTTAACCAACGTTGAACTCCAGAACCACCTGCAGGAGGCCAATAATATGTTATAATTAGTACTTTCAATTTAGAAGATTATCATATAAATATATCAGTTTTTTTGATGTTTGCTCCCAAGAAAATTTATTTCTCACAAAACCTTTTCCATTTGCACTAAGTTCAGTTCTTAACGCTTCATTTTTATATAATTGCATAGTTTTATCAGCAAAATCATTTACATCTTCTGCTTTATGTACTAAACCAGATTTGTAATTTTCTGTCAAGTTTTTTTGAGCTGTTGCATCACTAACCAACAAAGGTTTACCAAAACTCATATATTGAAAAATCTTATTTGCATAAGTGGTATCATGATGTAAATTTCTGTGTAAAGGAGAAATACAAACAGCACTAGATAAAATGTAAGAACTAAAATATTTTGGGTCTTTCCATCCTAAAAAATCGACATACTTTTCTACTTTTAAATCTTTTGCCAATTGTTTTAGAATTAAATCTGTTGAGTTTTTACCTACAACAACTAGCTTAATATTTGGAATTTTATAACTCAAAAAAACTAACGATTTAATAGCAGTTTGCAAACCTCTTCTTAAACCAGTATCACCAATATAAAGCAACACAAAATGATTCTCATATCGATTTAAAATATCAGGATATGTAGAATGCTTTGTAAAAAAATCTTTACGAACTGTGTTAGGAACATCAATTATTTTATCAGCATTAATTTGTACTCTTTTATTAATTTCCTTCTTAGATTCTTTAGTTACAACAATAACTTTATCTGCTTTTTTAATAAATTTCTCCTCGTTCTTTTTCCACTTTTTGGGTGATATTAAAAACTTACCTGGAAACTTTGTTAAATGCGGATAAAACTTCATAATCTCTGGTCTATTTTCGTGCAAATCTAGAATAGTTGGAAGTTTTAATTTTTGGTTGGTACTAAAAACAGTATCAGCTATTCTAAGATCATGAATATGAATAGCATCAATATTATTCTCTTGTAAAAAGTGTTTTATCTTACTCTTTAACATCAATTTGTAAAAAGGAAAAGTATAGGCTAAAGCCGATAATTTATAGGCAAGTTTATTAGATAAATAGCGTTTAACTTGAATTTTATGTATACTTTCTGATGAAGCTTGACTATTATTATATCTTAAACAAAAAAGAAAAACGTTGTGCCCTGCATTAATTAATGCAATAGCCTCATTTTCTACTCTAGGATCAGGAGGAAACTCCTCGTCTAAAATCATTCCTATATTCATATTTACTATTTTCTTTCTGCAAAAACAGCATAATATCTAGGTGTAAACTTTCTTAAAATGGGTCTAAAACCAATCTTTTTAATTGGGCTTGTCCATTTTAATTTGTCTTTAATTACCCATCCCGATTTTTCTAACAACCAATCAAATTGCCAATCTTCAAATTCGTGATAATGTCTATCCCACATGTCAGTTTTGCTTCTGTATGCCTTAGCAAACCATAAGTTTAAAGGGATAGTTGTAATTAATTTAGTCGCTTCAATTTCTCTTAACACATTAAATGGCGCTATTAAATGTTCAAAAATTTCGAAAGCAGAAACAGCATCTACTTTATGCTTTTTTACAATTTCTGGCAAAAGATCTAAATCTTCGCCTTCTGTATTAATTACAGTATAACCATTGGCTTCCATAATTTCAGAAAACGGATTTCGAACACCTAAATCTAAAATTGTTGCTGGTGCAGGAACTGTTTTTTGTAAAAAAGCCAAAGTGTGTTCGTATCTTTTTGATGGGAGTTTCTTATACATTTTTAGCTACTTTTTTCTTCTTCTTTTCATCATAAAACAACCATCCAAAAGTTACTAAAATCAATAAACCATAAGAAGCTAGAGATATAAAACTACCTTTCTGAATTACTACTGGCTCAAATTTAAAAACAACATTATGCTCGCCTGCAGGAATTCTCATTCCTCTTAAAACATAATTTACTCTGTAATGTGGCACCAACTTATTATCTATATAAGCATTCCAACCATCTTTATAATAGATTTCAGAAAAAACGGCAAATTGTTCTTTCTCTGATTTTGATTGATAGCTTAAAGTAGTAACATCATAATTCTGTAATTCTATTGTAGCTGTAGAATCTTTTTGAATATCAAAATTTATATTTTCAGATAATTTACTTTTGTCTAAAACAGCAGTCGTTTTTGTATTTAAAGAATCTAAAGCTGTTATTTCATTATTTGCAGAATTTACAGTTTTTAGATTTTCTACAAACCAAGCATTGCCATTGGCATCTGGATTTAATTGTGCTTGTTTTTTACCATCATTATCTGCAACAATAAAATATTTAGTATTCAACATATTTAATACTTGCATATTATTCTTTGCAATTTGAAAATCGAACAGCTCTTTGTAACGCCCCATTTTTGCTGCATGATAACCACCTATAGATTGATGAAAATAAGAAGTTGATCCATCTTGCATTGGGTTTGCAGCAAAATTAGCAACCCTATAATGTGTTTTATCTTCTAATATTTGTTTATCTGCATTCGATTTTACAAAAGGCTGCTCAACTCTTCTAGAAGGTTTAAAATCAGATTCGTTTACATATTTTTTATTTACAGATATTAAATCGAATAAAATAAAAACCAATAAACCAATCATTGCATATTGTTGTTTTAATTTGTTTTTTAAGAAAAACCACAATACTCCTCCAGATAAAATCACTAAAATTAAAGAACGTAAAGTATCCATTAATAACATCGATTTTCTATCAGCAATAAGGGAGTTTAAAACGTTTGATATAGAGTATTCACTTTCAATCTCTAAATATCTAGCATCTCGTATTCCTTCGAAAGTAGAAAAACTATGTGCTAAAATAAAACCAAAAACAATTAGCCCTCCAAAAGTAAAAACAGTTTTTTCTAGCGCTTTTAATTTCTTTTTATCCGATTTTTTTGATGTAAAGAATTCTTTTAAAGCCAAAATCCCTAAAATTGGCACACACAATTCTGCTATAATTTGTATTGATGAAACTGCTCTAAACTTATTATAAAGAGGTACATAATCAATAAAAAAGTTGGTTAAACCTTCAAAGTTTCTACCCCAACTCAACAGAATAGAAAATACTGTTGCTGCAACCAACCATTGTTTTAATTTTCCTTTCACTAAGAAAATACCTAAGAAAAATAAGAAAAATACAACTGCACCAATATATGCAGGAGCTTCTATTATAGTTTGGTCTCCCCAATAGGTTAAAGTTTGTTCTGTGAAATAATCTGCTCCTTTTTTTCCTAATTTAGATTTTTCAAAAGTTTTGTATAAGGCTGAATTCTCTCCTAACTCTTCTACAGTTCCACCCCCCATAAAACGCGGTACAAACAAGTTAAAAGTTTCTAATTTGGCATAACTATATTCTGTAATGTACGCTTTATCTAATCCTTTGGTTGCTTCTTTCTTAGATCCGTCTGCATTTATAGTTAATTCAGATTTACCTCTGGTACTAAAATCTGCATATTCTTTCATTGCCATTAATCTAGGTGCATTTGCACCAATACCTAAAACTACTGCAGCAATAATTACTGCTGCTTGTTTTATAAAACTCGGTATTGTCTTTTCTTTAATCGCATTTACGAGTTCTACAATTCCTAAAATCAATAAACAAAAGCCTAAATAATAGGTCATTTGTATGTGGTTGGTGTAAATTTCTAAAGCCATTGCCAAACCAGTAACAATAAAACCTAACACATATTTCTTTTGAAAAACCCACAAAATACCCGCCAAAACTAAAGGCATATATGCTATTGCATGTGCTTTTGCATTATGGCCAGGCACAAAAATGATGATTAAATAAGTAGAAAACCCGAAGGAAAGTGCACCTAAAATAGCCAATCTCCATTCTACTTTTAAAGCCATCATTAACACAAAAAAACTTAAAAAATAAAGAAAAGTATAATCTGCTGGTCTTGGCAAAAAACGAATTGTTCTGTCTAAAGTTCTTACAAAGTCATAGGGATAATATGCACTTATTTGGTACGCTGGCATTCCACTAAAAGAAGCACCTGTCCAATAAGGTTCTGCATTATTATCAGCCCTAAAATCTTTAATTTCTTTAGCCATACCAGTAAATTGAGTTATATCTGATTGGGCTATTTTTTGTCCTTTTAAAACAGGATGAAAGTAAATAATAGAAGCAATTACAAAAATTGCAATTGCAATTGCGTATGGAAATATTTTTTTAAGTTTCAATTGCTTAATTTAAAAGTTAAGTTGGTTTTTGCTTTGTATCAGTTAAGATTAATAGAATTATTCTATTTCTTCAAAATCTACATATTCACCTACTGAGTTTTTACCTTGTGTGGCATTTCTAGGTGCTTTATCAATAATTGTTTCTCCTTCTTTAATATTACTTTTTGGTTGCTGTGTTCTGCCCCCAAATTGTTCTTCTGCTTTTTTCTGCATTGTATCTGCAACTTTTTTCATCAGTAAAGGCGCTAATAATTTTGTTAAAAATTTAAGAGCGTAGTAAATAATTAAAATAAAAAATATAGTTTTCAATAAACCCATTTCATAATTGTATTAAAAAATCTATCAAAAATAACAATTTGATAATAATTGTAGCGTTAACAAACTATAAAACTTTAACAAAGCTAAAAAAGTATGCAATGCTTTTAAAAACAGCATTTTTGTTCTATGTTTGTTTAGTAATTCAATATTTAAATTAAAATTGTTTATTGGCGATGAAAAACCCTAAATTGAAAACCTTTCTTTTCTTCTTTCTATTGTGTTTTTCATCAATATATAGCCAATATACAGAGGTTATAAATTCTAATAAACCCGGTTTTTCTGAAAGCCCATATAGTGTAGGCACAGGTGTTTATCAGTTTGAAAGTAATATATTTTTTAGAAACACATCTATAGAACCCACTTTTTCTAGACCACAAACTTTAGGGTTTGACATGCTTTTTAGAACTAGTTTTTTTTTAGAAAAATTAGAAATTAATGCACAAGCAAGTTATCAAAAAGATAAAATTGCTTTTAAAAATATTTTTACTTCTCATTATAATACAACTGGTTTAAGCAAATTTACGGTTGGTGCAAAATATTTAATTTTTCAACAAGAATATGAAGATAAAAGCAAAGAAGTAAGAAGCTGGAAAAAAAGGTTTGCTTTCGATAAAAAACGACTAATACCTTCTGTAGCAATTTATGCAGGTTTAAACACCAATTTTGTAAGTGAATTTTATGAAAAAGAAAGCATGTCTCCAAAAGTGGGTGTGTTATTACAAAATAACTTAAGTTCTAAATTTAATGTAATTACCAATATTTATTACGATGAAATAGGTACAGATTTTGCAGAATTCTCTTACATAATTACTGGTACTTATAATTTTAGTGACAGATGGTCTTCTTTTTTAGAAAACCAAACTGTGTTTAAAGAATATCAAAATAACACAAACCTGGGCTTTGGTTTAGCTTATTTATTTAGTAAAGATTTACAAATTAATTCTTCTGTTAGATTGCTTTCTGAAGGACAGTCTACTGGTTTTTATGGAGGTTTTGGTGTTTCTTACAGAATTAATAAACACAAAGATTCTTATAAAGAGTTAGATGAAAATGGAAGAGAAATAAAAGATTCACCTGTTTCTAATTACAATAAAAAACAAAAAGGTTTTTTTAGTAGAATTTTCGGTATTTTTACCAAAAAGAAAGAGAAGAAAACAGCAAGAACAAGAAGTAGAAAAAGGAAAAATTAACCCCCAAATAAATTATGATTACCCTAAAACAAGCAACTACTAAAAAAGAAATAAAACGATTTGTTTTGTTTCCTTTCTCTTTATACAGAAAAAACAAATATTGGGTTCCACCAATTATTAAAGATGAAATTGCCAATTTCGATATTAAAAAAAACCCTGTTTTTAAAAATGCGGATGCACAATTTTTTCTTGCTTATAAAGGTAGAAAAATTGTAGGTAGAGTTGTTGCTATTATTAATTGGTACGAAGTAAATAATCAACAATTAAAAAAAATGCGTTTTGGTTGGTTTGATGTGGTAGATGATATTGAAGTTACCAAAGTGCTTCTAAACAAAATAAATGAAATTGGTAAAGCAAACAATTTAGAATACATAGAAGGACCTGTAGGTTTTAATAACTTAGACAAAACTGGAGTTTTAATTGATGGTTTTGATCATCAAGGAACAATGATTACTTGGTATAATCATCCTTATTATAAAGAACATTTAGAGCAATTAGGTTTTGTTAAAGAAAAAGAATATTTAGAAAATAAATTTAAATTTAAAAATGTTGATGCTGTTTATTTTGATAGAGTAAGCAACATTATAAAAAGACGTTTTAAACTTAAAGCTTTAGATTTCACAAAAACAAAAGAGATAATGCCTTATGTAGATGAAATGTTCGAAGTTTTTAGTGCTTCTTACTCTAAACTATCAACTTTTGTACCTATTTCAGAATCTCAAATAGATTATTTTAAAAGAAAATATATCACATTTATCAACCCAGAATATATAAAATTTGTGGTAGATGAAAGTAATAAACTTGTTGCGTTTGCTATTGTTATGCCTTCATTTTCAAGTGCGTTACAAAAAGCAAAAGGTAGGTTATTTCCATTAGGCATGTTTCGTTTATTAAAAGCAAGAAAACATTCTAAAGACGTTACATTTTATTTAATTGGTGTACATCCTGATTATCAAAACAAAGGAGTTACTGCAATTATTTTTGACCAATACACAAAAACATTCACTAAAAAAGGAATCGTTAATTGTATACGTACTCCTGAGTTAGAAGAAAATGAATCTATCAAAAAGATTTGGGAAGACTTTAATCCTGTAACTCATAAAAGAAGAAGAACTTATAGAAAGAGTATTCAGTAGGTCTGTTTGCAGTTTGCAAAAATTAAACGTCTACAACTTTTTGCTTTGAAATTTTGTTATTTTTTCAATCTGTAACTATGTAACTTTGCTACTAACTTTAATTTTGACCATTTACCAATGCAGCTTTTTTATAATTCTGATATTAACACCTCAACTTCTTCTATAACTTTTGATAAAATTGAGAGCAGACATATTGTTCGTGTTTTAAGAAAAAAACAAGATGATGTTTTACACATTACCAATGGAAAAGGTTTTTTGTTTGATGCAAAAATTACCATTGCTAGTGATAAAAAATGCATTGCAGAAATTATAGCTCATCAAGAAAAACCAAAACCTTGGGATTATTATTTACACATTGCAATTGCACCCACAAAAAATAACGATAGAATTGAGTGGTTTTTAGAAAAAGCTACAGAAATTGGTATTGATGAAATTACACCAATTATATGTAATAATTCTGAACGTAGAGTTGTAAAACTAGAACGATTTGAAAAAATCATTCAGTCTGCAATGAAACAATCTTTAAAATTCACGCTACCAAAATTAAACCCTTCAGTAAAATTTAATGAATTTATCAACCAAGAGTTTGAAGGCAAAGTTTGTATTGCGCATTGTGAAGATGATGATAAAACATTACTTAAAAACAGTATAAATCCATCAGAAAAAATTACCATTTTAATTGGCCCAGAGGGCGATTTTTCTTTGGATGAAATTAAAAAATCTTTAGAAAAAAAAATAACTCCTATTTCTTTAGGCGAAAGTAGATTAAGAACTGAAACTGCTGCTTTAGTTGCTGTAAATACAGTTTCTTTTGTAAATCAGTAAAATCATTTTTACTATATTGCTATAAATTATTTCTGAAATTTATGAAGCAATTTATAACGCTCTTAGTATTCTCTATTTTTTATCAGTTTAATGCACAAGACGTTGCCATTCTAAAATACAATGGTGGTGGAGATTGGTATGCAAACCCAACTGCAATACCAAATTTGGTTTCATTTACCAATCAAACTATTAAAACCAATATTTCTAAAAATACACAGACTGTAGCTGTAAATAGCGAAGACATTTACAATTATCCTCTTTTATTTTTAACTGGTCATGGAAATGTTTATTTTTCTGATGATGAAGCACAAAACTTAAAAAACTATTTAATTTCTGGCGGATTTTTACACATTTCAGACAATTATGGTTTGGATAAATTTATAAGAAGAGAACTCAAAAAGGTTTTTCCAAACTTAGAGTTTCAAGAAATACCTAGTAACCATCCTATTTACAATCAAACGTTTAAATTTCCTAACGGAATTCCTAAAATTCACGAACATGACAAGAAAAACGCACAAGGTTTTGGGCTTTTTTACGAAGGTAGATTAATTGTTTTTTACGATTATGAAACCGATTTAAGTGATGGTTGGGAAGATCAAATTATTCATAATAACCCAAAAGAAGTTAGAGAAAAAGCATTAAAAATGGGCGCAAATATTATTGAGTACGCGTTTACAAATTAGATGTTGGCTGTTGGCAAAAATGAAAAACCTTTTAAATTTTAAACCCTGAATCTTGAATCTTGAATCTTGAATCTTGAATCTTGAATCTTGAATCTAATACAAGAATATGCAAAATCAAATAAACATAGATGCCATAAAAATAAACTTCGATTCTAGTGGATTGTGGGTTTTAAATATTGCAATTGCCATTATTATGTTTGGTGTTGCTTTAGCAATTACTATAGATGATTTTAAACGATTATTAAAAAATCCTAGAATTGTTTTTGTTGGTGTTTTGTCTCAATTTATATTATTACCTGCCTTAACATTTTTAGCAATTGTATTGCTAAAACCCCATCCTAGTTTTGCTTTAGGAATGATGATGATTGCTGCTTGCCCAGGAGGAAATGTTTCGAACTTTTTTAGCAAAATGGCTGGTGGTAATGCAGCACTTTCTGTAAGCTTAACTGCTTTTGCTACCTTAATTTGCATTTTTATGACGCCTTTTAACTTACAATTTTGGGGTAGTTTATATGAGCCAACTAACACAATTCTAAAAACAGTAGAACTCAATTGGGTAGATTTATTAAAATTGGTTTCTCTAATTTTAGGAATTCCATTAATCTGTGGAATGCTCATAAAACATTACCATTCAGAAATGGCTGGTAAAATAGAAAAGGTTTTAAAGCCTTTATCTATGTTAGTTTTTATTGCTCTAATTTTTGTTGCATTTTCTCAAAATTTAGATGTGTTTATAAATCATATTCACCATGTTTTAGCATTGGTTATTTTTCATAATATTTTTGCTTTTATCTTAGGTTTTTATACCGCTAAAAGTTTTGGTTTAAATAAAAAAGATTGTAAAACCATTTCTATGGAAACAGGAATACAAAATGGTGGTTTAGGGTTACTGTTAATTTTTGGTTTTTTTGATGGTTTAGGAGGCATGGCTTTATTAGCTGCTTTTTGGGGAATATGGGATGTGTTTTCTGGAATGGCATTAGCCACTTTTTGGGGAAGAAATTCAAAAAAAATAGAAGTTAAAAGCGATGATTAAAAAGATATGGTACCAAAGCGTAAAAGCTTTTTTAAAAATTAGTTTAAACTTTTATGCAAATAAGATTAAGATTTCTGGTAAAGAAAACATTCCAAAAAAAGGTGCAGTTTTATTTGCCATCAATCATCCAAATGCGTTAATGGATCCTTTGTTTGTAACTACATTTAACCCTAGAGAAAATCATTTTTTAGTAAGAGCAGATGTTTTTAAAAAACCATTAATTAAAAAAGCATTGGGTTCTTTAAACTTAATGCCCATTTACAGAATTAGAGATGGTAGAAAACAATTATCTAACAACGAAGAAGTTTTTGAAAAGTGCTTTAAAATTTTAAAAAACAAAGAAACATTAATTATTTTTCCACAAGGTGGCCATTCTAGAGATAGAAATATTAAACCATTAAGTAAAGGTTTTACAAGAATAGTTTTTGGTGCTTTAGAACAAAATCCTGATTTAGAAATTGCTGTAATTCCTGTGGGTATTACTTATCAAAACTCATCTAGTTATCCTTGTAAAGTAGCTGTAAATTTTGGGAAAGCAATAGATTCAAGAGCCATTTTTAATGACAACGAAAAACCCAAAGCCATAAATATTTTAAAAATAGCTGTAAGCAGTCAGCTCCAAAAACTCACTGTTCATATTCCTGATGATGAAAATTACCAACATGTTTTAAGTAAATTAAATAAAGCAAATGTAGATTTTACAAAAGTAGCGCAAGTAAATAAAATGATTGCAGAAAACAGTTTTCCTAAACCTGTAAAAAAAACTGCTAATCTTTTAAAAGTCTTATTTTATATGGTACTTCTCAATGGAGTTTTCCCTTATTTACTATGGAAAAAAATGAAGAAAAACATTCAAGAAATTGAGTTTGTAGATACTATGAGATATGCTGTAAATGTAATTGCTTTTCCTGTTTTTTACCTTTTACAAGCACTTCTTATTTACTTTTTCTTCGGATTGAAAATAGCGCTTGGATATTGGTTTGTTTCTTATTTTTTAGTTTTTGTTTACACAAAATTTTCAGTTGTTAATACTGAAGAATAGGAAATTGTTCATTTTCGGATGTTTTTACGAATGAAGTGAGCTTTATTTTTAAGAAAAAA
>NZ_JAHKQL010000020.1:0-252 GCF_018861005.1 Polaribacter vadi | reverse complement strand
GCTTTATTTTTAAGAAAAAAGAATGTAATAACCCAAAAAAGAGGTTTTCCCTATTGATATTCTTCCTCAAAAAAATTAACTTCGTTAACTCTGGATATAACGAATTTAAACTCGGTATATTTGAAGAGAGTTAGGACACATTTGGACTAAAAATTGAGAAATGCTTTATTTGTATTAATTACACTTGCTTCCTTTTTTAAAATCTCTGATAAATCTATATAATCACCTTTCTGATATAATCTATTACTTTCC
>NZ_JAHKQL010000025.1 GCF_018861005.1 Polaribacter vadi | reverse complement strand
CCATATTTCAGGACAAGACAGCTAAAAAAATGACGATAAACATCAAAAAACCTCTAGAAATTGGAAAAGTCCGAGAACTTTTAAATAAAAATGAGAATTTATTGTTTGTTGTTACTGATGAGAAGTTGACAAGAAATTACGTATTAGATTTACAAAAGGAATTACCTAATTATGTGATAACTCGAATTGAATGGCTGAATAAACTGAATATTGTTCCAAGTATATCAACAAAAAAAGTTTTAGAAAATATACTTGAATTTTATCATTGTATCGAATTGTTTGATAAAATAGCTCATTCTCTAATGAACCTAATGGCTGAAACGTTTAACATTAATCTGAATAACTCTAATGAGATTTACGAATTAAAAACAAAAAGAAGCGAAAATCAAAGAGGGAAAATAAATAGCGAATGGAATTATCATTTTCACGGAAAAAGTTGCTCATTTACAAATACAAATACGGAGCAGTTTTTAGATATTCAAATTAACAACGGAATTGAGTTTGGAGAATTGGACACTTATTATTTGATGAAATTTATTCAAACAACAAAATCATTAAAAAAAGCAAATCAAATTTTAGACAATAAGACTGAAAATATGAGAAAAGTAATTAAAACATTATGGAGTTTTGATTATCTAATAGAGTTACCAAATGGAATAAATAATGAATTAATATTAAATCGGAACAAAAAGCCAGTTGCCAACACCGTATAAAATTAATTGCTGGTTTTAGCCAGTTTACGAAAGTCCTCGCGGACTTTCTATCTGTGATTTATTTACTAACTTTAGTGCTTATAACACGCAACTAATCTTATACAACAACGTTGGCAACAAGCACTCACTCAAATGGAAATAAAACCTGAAATTGGAATTGGAGAATTAAAATTCGGAATGAAAAAAGCCGAAATTAAAAAAATACTTGGAAAGCCTGACAGTGAAAAAACAGACAAAGAAGACGAAAATAAAATTCTATTAACTTATAATAAACATAGAATACGTTTGACTTTTTATGAAGACGAAAATAATAAACTTGGTTATATTTTAACTTCAAATCCGAATTTAAGTTACGATGGAACTAAAATAATAAATGCAAATATTGATTTTATAAAAAATGAAGTTTTTAAAAACATTATTAATAATTGGGAAATAGACGATTATCCTTCTTTTACCTCTCATTTTAATGAAAAGTTTTGGCTGAATTTAGATTCTGAATTTGAAACAGTAACAAGTTTTGAACTTGGAGTTCCTTTTGAAAATGATGATGAATATAAATGGCCTAAATAGAGAAAATGGGATACAAAAAAGTGTGTTTAGATTGTCGAAAAGCATTTAACCGACCAATTAATATGGAAAAGGTACATATTTCAATTTGTCCTCAATGCAAAAAACCAATGACTGAATTATATCATTTGTTTCAACCACCAAAACAGACCGATATTAAAAAATGGGAAGTCGTGAATTTTTTAGTAGAAAACGGATTTAAATATTATCACATTTGGGAACAAGTCTTTAAAAATGAAAAAGGAGAAATATGTGGGACAGCTAATTATGCTAAATACCCACAATCTATGAAAGATGCAAAGGAATTTGTTGAATTATATAAAGAACAAGCAATAACGGAATAAAGCCAGTTGCCAACACCGTATATAATTTATTGCTCGCTTTTTTCAATTTACGAAAGTCCTCGCGGACTTTCTTTGTCGGTAATTATTTACTAAATTAGTTGCTTAAACCACGCAACAAACCATATACAATAACGTTGGCAATAATGCTGAACTCGAACGATAGAAAAAGACATATTTATTGAAATAATAAAAAAACACTAACTAAAATGAAAACAAAAATTCTATTCTTATTATTTACTTCAATACTACTTTCTTGTAAAACAACTTATGGACAAACTGGTGCAAAAGATGTTAAAGCTAGACTAATTGTATGCTCTGGATTATCTGAAAAGAATGTACCATTAGATGATTTGAAAGAAATTTATGTGAAAGAGGGAGAAAAAGTCACTTTATATGTCAAATGGTTTAATCTTGAGAAAAAAAGTTATGTTACATCAATGGACTTCCTTGATACTAATGGAAATTATCTAGCACAATCAAGTGAATATAAATTTAAGCCTAAAAAGAAAACTCATAACACTTGGAATAAGAGAAAATTCAGAAAAGTCATTGTACCTGAGGGTGTTGTAAAAATCAGAATTAATTTAGACGAAGAAATAATTTTAGAGCGTGACATTGAAATTAAATACAAATCGAAATAATAGTTCAAATGAATTATCAGTTTTCGGAATTATGAAATAAAGCACGTATTGCCAACACCGTGTATAATTAATTGCTTTATTGAGCCTACTTGCGAATATTCCTGCGGAATATTCGCAAGTTCGTAAAAGTTTACTAACTTAGTTGCTAAACAACGCAACAAACCATACACAAACACGTTGTGTATAATGTCCGAAATGAAAAAACAGATAAATATAAAATTAATATTGCTGGAAACTTTCTCTCTACTATTTATAATAAATGGAATTCAAAGATTATATATAGCATCTCAAGGAAAAATATACGATGCAGTAATTAATGAAAATTGGAAAAAATTTGAATCTCTAACATCTGAGAGTTTAGGACAATTCTTTGCGAATAGAGCAATATGGACTATTGGAATAATTTTGATTGGAATTTTAACTATTGGAATAATAAATTGGAGAAAAAAAATTCATACAATAAATTCAATAATACTTTTTTTAGTTATTATTGGAATTACATTGACAGGTTTTTTTCTCACTGGAATTACAAATCAATATTTGAATTATTTTTGCGGAATATTTGCCAAAAATTACGGATTATCATTTTTTATAGGAGGAACAATTCTTACAACAATTGGAATTACAATACTGTGGAAAACTATAAGTTTGAATAAAAACACTATACACAACACCGTATAAACTTTATTGCTGGTTTTAGCTCACTTGGGAAATTCCTCCGGAATTTCGCCGTTCGTGTTTTATTTAGTAAATTCACTGCTTAAACAACGCAACAAAGCTTATACAACAACGTTACCTGCAAGTATGAAAAAAATACGTCTGATAATAATAATTTCGATTTTAAATCTAAATTTTGGTTTCTCACAAACGAAATCAGAAATTGATTTATTGTTAAACGGAATTTCGGAAACGGAAAATTCTAAAGAAATTACAAAAACTAAACAGGCGAAAAAAATTATTGCCTTTGGAGAAAACTCATTGAAAATTCTTTCCGAATTTTTTACTGACTCATCTTTGACTAAAATTAAATCGGAATGTCAAAAACGGAATTTGACGAAAGGAGAATTAGCAATTATTGTGGCTGACAGAATTGAAAATATGCCATACTTTCAATTAACTGGAATACAAAATTGTCTTTTGGAGTTTTGCGAAGGCAATCCAAATTTAATTGAATACTATCTTCCTTCAATTAAAGATTTAGGAATTGAGAAATTTAAGAAAAAATATGTTGAATGGTTATTTTGGAGGAAACTAAGCAAACGTGAAAAAAGAAAAATTGAACGAAATAAAAAAAGAGAATATAAACGAAAAATGAAAGAATTAGAAAAAAAACCTGCAGGTAACACCGTATAAAATTAATTGCTGGTTTTAGCCAGTTTACGAAAGTCCTAGCGGACTTTCTATCTGTGATTTATTTGCTAACTTTAGTGCTTAAAACACGTAACTAATCTTATACATCAACGTTGGCAACAAGCAAAAAAACGGAATGAGAAACATTGAAAAAATGAAATTTACATTAATGATTTTGGTTTTAATTTTGACTTTTTCGTGTAAAGTGGAAGCTCAAAGAAATGACTTAAAAATAGTTTGTAAAGAATTGACAAAAGAGAAATCTAAATATTCAGATGTTTTGAGAATTAAAACTTGTGAATTCAATAATCATTTATTCAAATCAATTGGAAAACCAGACTACAAAGGTCGATATTCTTATAATTACGAATTATTACAAATTGGCAAAACTGAAACAACAATTATAAGAAACTCGGACTTTTTCAATAAAAGTGGAATAGAATTGGAAAAAATAATTAATGTAAAACTAAAAGCTAAATATGATTCTAATTCTAAAATTCCTGAAATTAGCGATTGTATGAAGTGGATAGATTTTAGATATTATAAACTAAACGAATTCGGAATTTCATTTACCGATAAAAATCAAATGGAATTTAACATTAATTACGGAATTGGAAGCGCGTGTTTTAATGTCAATTCGAGTTCTGTGATTATGGAACTTTCTGAATTAGAAAAATATTTGAAATAAAGCCAGTTGCCAACACCGTACAAAATTAATTGCTTGCTTTTTGCTTACTTACGAAAATCCTCGCGGATTTTCTTTGTCGCTAATTATTTATTAACTTTATTGCTTAACCAACGCAACTAACCTTGTACAAACACGTTAGCAGTTATTTGAGAAAAACGATATGACAAATCTTGAAATAATAGGAAAATTAAAAGAATCCACCTTTACAGACGAAGATGGAGAAAAATACCAACTTGAATTTCAAGATGGATTATCTGATTCGGAAATTGAACAACTAAAAGAACAATTCCCAAATAAAAATATTGACAGCGAAATAATCGAAATACTTAAAGAAACGAAAGGTTGGGGTGGTTACGGACCTGAAATGGTTTATTTCGACTCAATTGGACAATTCGGATTTTGGGAATTATCCGCAAATTCTCTTACGCTTGGACACGATGGATTTGGAAATCATTGGATTTTGGACTTGAATGATAATGGAAAACCTAATAAAGTATTCTTTGCTTGTCACGACCCAGCGGTATTTGTTGTCCACTCACAAAACTTGAATGAATATCTAAAGCACTTGTTGGAATTTTATGAAAGCCCAGACAGATGCCATATGAATGAAATTCACGACAAAACAGTTATGACAATTTGGGACGAAAACAACTTGTGTTCATCCAAAACTGAATTTGAAAATAAAAATCCTGAATTTAGAGATTTTCTGAAAAAATTTGACGGAGACGAATGGACTGTTGCTGATTTGAGAAAGGGAAAAAATAAAGATGGTTTTGCTTGGGGAAAGTTTGGTGCGAATCAATTTACGGAAAGACATCCAACCGAATTAGTTTGGGTAATAAAAAATAAGAAAAAAGGCTTTTTATCAAGACTTTTTGGAAAATAAAAACAACTGCTAACACCGTGTATAATTCATTGCTAGTAAAGGCTTACTTACGAAAATCCTCGCGGATTTTCTATTCGGTTTGTATTTGCTAATTTAGTTGCTGAAACACGCAACTAACCATACACAAACACGTTGGCAACAATATAAAACTGAACGTAAAATTGACTTTTGGAATAGCACAATATACAAATCTTACTCAAGAACAGAATAATTGGATAAATGATTTATCAATTGAATTAGAATCTTTTTTTGAGGATAAGAATTATGGAGAAGATTTGAAAGAACTGTATTTTGGACTAATAACAGTAAAACCTGAATTTGACAAGTTCTTTAAGAAAAAAAGACCTATTTTAAAAAATGGAGAAAGGACTTCTTCTGTAGACGGAACTAAAATCAAGTATAATAATTGTGCGGAAATTGATTGCAAAATTGAATTTGACGAAATCATTAGCCTAAAAAAAGACGAGTTAATTGAAAAAGTTTGCATTGAAATTTTAATTGAATCAAAATGTTTAACTCGACTGTCAAAACTGAAAAAATTTGACTTTGAAAAATATGAAAATGAATTGAAAAAATTCTTAACTGAAAAAAAGTATATAAAAGGAAAAATACTGTAGCCAACACCGTACAAAATTAATTGCTTGCTTTTTGCTTACTTACGAAAATCCTCTCGGATTTTCTTTGTCAGTTATTATTTATTAGCTTTATTGCTTAACCACAGCAACTAACCTTGTACAAACACGTTGTAAAACATTATGTCTTATCCGGAATAAAGGCTACATAATTTTAAACATTATGTATAAAAATGACAAAGTAATTAGACGTTACAGTGAACCTTTCAAATTAAAAATTTTAGCCGAACTTACCATCGGAAAACACACCAAGAG
>NZ_JAHKQL010000010.1 GCF_018861005.1 Polaribacter vadi | reverse complement strand
ACCATATACAAACACGTTGTGCAACATACAAAAAATGACCCGAGAAGAATTCAAAAAACATATTGAAAAAACACTTTCTGAATTAAAACTTTATACTGAATTGCATTCTGGAATTAAACTTCCGAATGATTTTGAATTTGAGTGGTGTTTTAAGGAAAAAATAAAAGCAGTCGGAAAAGAAAACGTAATTGAATTAATTGCAGAAAAAGTATATTTGAAAGAAAACGAAATTTATCCGTGTGTTGATTTAACTGTCAAAAAAATTACACCAGAAAATCGAATTTTGATAGATGGAAATATTGCTGGATTTAAACCAAGAAAATTTGGAAAAGGTTGGAGTAATAGACCTAGACCTTTTATTTACGGAATTGGAAGTGAAATTTTAACGGGAAAAGTAAATTATGATTCGAAGGAATTTAAAAATATGCTTTATGAAAAGGGGTTATTACATTACAAACCCGAATAAAAAATTAAACGAAATTTGAAAAAAAATAATTTCCAAACAGAACAGGAAAGAATTAAACCGATAATAATTTTATGGGTTAAACGAATTTATATTATAGCATTTAACATTTACGCTTGGTTTTGGTTAATCCGAGAAATATTTGTTAGAAATACAACTGAATTTGAACCTTATCTGCTTTGGTTTTTTACAACAGCAGGAATGTACTATTTTGTCTTGGAAAATCAAGACGTATTTATTAAATCAAAAAAATAAAAATTATGGCAACAACAACAGATTTTCAAGAATGGTTAGATAATCTTAACGAAACTCACATTGAAGAAATTTATAATTTATATGAAAGTATAATTGGCGTAACTCAAATGGGAGGATTTGAATGTTCACAAAATAATGGAAAATTATTCATCAAAACCGACCAAAATGATTCTACGCTTATGCTTGCAAGTGGAAAAGCTATTAAAGCATTTTTAGATAAACTTGATTCTGAATATGGTGGCGATTTTGGCTGGGTTGGAGGTCATTATGAATTTGTACGAGCAATGAATAAAGACGATTAAAAAAAACATTGAGAAAGTACGTTGCACAACACCGTGTATAATTAATTGCTTGATTTTAGCCTACTTACGAAAGTCCTCGCGGACTTTCTATTCGGTTTTTATTTGTTAACTTTAGTGCTTAAAAGACGCAACTAACCATACACAATCACGTTGGCATTCATTTAAAAAAAATAAGTTAATGAAAAAAATTTTAGGAATAATTTTAATTTTTGGATGTATGTTCTTTGGAGCTATTGGTGCTTCAATTGGAAATAGCGTTTTGGCTGTGTTTTTTTGCTTATCAAGTTTAATTCTAGGTGTATATTTAATTTCGAAGAGTGAAGAAGATGAATACAAACCTTCACCAGAGAAAAAAATTACACAAAAGAAAGAATATAGTGAAATTAGTTTTCAACCAAAAATAAAAGAAACAAAAACCAAACAAATAAAATCACCTATAGAGGAAAAAACAATTAAAAAACTATCAAAAGAAATAGTTAAACCAATTGAAAAAACTATAGAGAATCGGTTTGTTCATTACACTTCAAATTTAAATGATAATGAAAATTCATATCCAATTCTAAAGATACCGAATGAAAACTGTATTGTAAGAACTCATAGGATTGGAACAACAAAAAGAAAGGGATTTAAAGATGAAAGTTTTGAGAAATCAATTTCAAAATTACTGTCAAATAAATTTGAAGTTTCTGGAAACATTAGACTAAATACAGGAAAATTAACTCGTCCATTTGAACCTGATATTGCTATAATATGCTCTACAAATAAAAATATTCGAATTGACATTGAGATTGATGAACCTTACGCAGGAATCACAAGACAACCAACACATTGTAAAGGAGAAGATGTTAATAGAGATAATTATTTTAGAAATAGAGGTTGGATAGTTATTAGGTTTTCAGAATTACAAGTCCATACAAAAGAAATTGAATGCTTAAATTTTATTGTTTCAGTTATTAATTCTATTGACAATTCAATACAAATTTCTAATGACTTAAAATCTGATTCAAAAATAGAAAACGAAATTTTATGGGATATTGTTCAAGCTCAAAAATGGGAGAAAGAGAAATATCGTGAAAATTATTTAAACCATACTTTCTCTGAACTAACGGAACAACAAGAAACAATAAAGCGAGATTTTAACAAACAAGAGATTGAAGAAGAAAAATTGGTTAAACCAACTTCATTTGGAATTGAAGATTTAGGAAAAAACATAAGTTTTAATAAGAAAAATGCACACAAGAAAGATTCGCGAATTAAATTTTATTCAGAACCACATATTTATACTATTGACAATGTTCCTGCAACTTCTGCAAGTACAATAATTTCAAGATTTTTTCCCGAATTCGATAGTGTATATTGGTCAAATAGAAAAGCACCACAATTAGGAATGACTGCAATAGAAGTTGCAAAAATGTGGAGTGATAAAGGAAAGGTTGCTAGAGATAAAGGAACTTTTCTTCACGAACAGATTGAGAATTATTATTTAGGAGAAAAATACTCTGAAATGGAGGAATTTAATCTTTTTAAACAGTTTTTAGAAAAACATTCTGATTTAGTACCTTATCGTTCTGAATGGAGAATTTTTGACCAAAAACATAATATTGCAGGTACAATTGACTTGTTAGCCAAAAATGGAGAGAATGGCTTTGATATATATGATTGGAAAAGAAGTAAAAAAATAATAAATACTTTTAATCATTTACCAATTATCACAAATCAATGGCAAAGTGGAATAGGAAAACTAAATAAAATTGACGATACAAGTTATAATCGTTATACTCTTCAACAAAGTTTATATAGATACATATTAGAAGAGAATTACGGATTAATAATAAATAATATGTTTTTGATTGTTTTGTATCCAGAATATGATAGATATTATAAATTAAGTGTTCCTTATTTAAAAAATGAAATTGAATATATATTGAAAACAGTATAAAAAACGAAATGCCAACACCGTGTATAATTAATTGCTTGGTTTTAGCCAATTTACGAAAGTCCTCGCGGACTTTCTATCTGTGTTTTATTTACTAACTTTAGTGCTTAAAACACGCAACTAATCATACACAAACACGTTGTGGTTAAGTTAAAAAAACGCTAATAGAAATATGAATTACTCTCCAACTTCATTAAGTTATAATATAAATTGGAAAATTAAAAATGACCCCGTTTATAGAATATTTGATAATAAGAAATGGTTAGATAACTTTTTTGAGAAAGGTGAATTAATGATAAGTTGTTTTACTAATTTTAAAAATTATGATGATGAAATGCAAGGAGATAAAACTGAAGGAAATGGAATTATTGGAGGTGTTTCTGAAGACGGAGAACATCACGAATATGTTATTTATGATTCTGGTTCCAACGCCTATATAATGTCTACTACAATGGAACTAAACGAAAAAGTTATAAGTGACTTTAATGGTGTTTGTGCTATCAAAATAAATTTCCCTACTTTATTTGGTTTAGAGATTTCTAAAAAATTACCTTTTGTGAATAGTGGAGTTGAAGGGAAATGTGATTACCTTGATTTCAAAGGAGAAATATTAAAAAAGAATGACTTAAGGAATAAAAAATTTCAAGAATTAGATTTTAAGTCTAAAAGTTATTTACAGAATCAGACTATAATTAAAGAATTAACAAGAGATAGAGAACTTTTCTCAAAAGATAAAAAATATGAACACCAAAATGAATATAGACTAGCTTGGTTTTCAAAATATAATGTGGAAAATTCTATAGTAGTTGAATGTCCTGAGGCAATTGGTCATTGCGAAAAAATAATTTTCTAAAAAAACCTAACCACAACACCGTGTAAAAAAAATTGCTGGTAAAAGCCTACTTACGAAAATCCTCACGGATTTTCTTGGTTCGTATTTTATTTACTAACTTTATTGCTTAAACCACGCAACTTTCCTTACACAACAACGTTAGCTGTAATATAACAGAAACCCAGAAAAAATGAGTGATAAAGACGATTTGAATGAACTTGAGAAAATGAAAAAGCTAATGCAAGAGAAATTGGCTGAGGGAATTTCTAAACTAATAAGAAGTATTGGTAGTAAAGAAAAAAGATTAGCAGGTTTGAAAAGTATGAAATCTAAACCTTCAGATGAAAATTTAAAATTAGTATATAAGATAGCAATGGAAAAAGAGGATTACGAAACTTGCGGAACAATCAAAGAATATTTTGATGAGAAAGGTATACAACTCTAAAAAACCATTATAATTAGAAAATATGGAATACAAACAAATAGGAGAAAAATATATTAGTTATTTCAAAATTGAATATGGAGAATTTATAAACGAACTTATCAAAGAAGTAAAAACGGAAAAAAAATTGATTGATTTTTCTAAATATACTTCAAAAACTGCGGAAAAACCTAAAAAAATAACATTGGAATTTCTTAAAAAAGAAGGAATTAAAGACCATTTATTTACAAATGATGTAACTTTTAGTTTGAACTACAGTTTTTATCTTGAATTTCTATCACACAATGATAGACTTGAAATTGAATCTGAATTATTGAATGAAATAGTAAGTCTGAATCAAATAAATAACGAATAAATACTACAGCTAACACCGTGTATAATTCATTGCTAGTTATAGCCTACTTACGAAAGTCCTCGCGGACTTTCTATCTGTGATTTATTTGCTAACTTTAGTGCTTAAACCACGCAACGAAATCATACACAATCACGTTATGCTACATTTCCCTCACACGATAATCTAGATTAGAATTAAATTTTGAAGTATTAATATTAAATTATTATAAATCACTTTTAAACTAAGCATTAATACTAAAAATCAACTAAATTTGAGATTAGTCAGAATTTTAAACAAAAAAAATGAATAGAATACAAAAATTTAAAATTAATAAACTTTTTGGATATCAAAATGTTGATTTAATATTCGAGAATAACGTAATGATTTTAATGGGGGAAAATGGATTAGGAAAAACTTCTATCCTGAATTCATTATACTTTACATTAACTCAAAAATGGAGAAAACTAGACAAAATTAATTTTGAATCAATTGAACTTAATATTGATAATATAGAATTTAATTTTACACAAGAACAACTGTCAGCTTTTATAGAAAGTTCAAACAACAAAAGAGCTGGAAGATATAAAAATTTAAAATCTGATATTTTAAATTTAGTGGACATAAATAGTCTTAATAAATTTATTAAAGAAAATAAGAATGAAAAAACTGACAGACACAGCATTATTTATGATTTTGCTAGAAAAAATCGAATAATAAATAAACTACATGCTCCTGCGGGTTTAGTAATAGAACTATTAGATAAAATATCAAAACTACCAGATTTAACAAGTATTGAAAATCTAACTGATTACTTAGATAATAATGAGAGTTTAAATATTTTATATTTCCCTACCTATAGAAGAGTTGAAGAAGAATTACATAATTTAGGGAAATTAACAAGAATAAATAGAGAGGAAATCCCAGACCTTTGGAATATTGATGAAAGAGAAGAAATTGATGATTTAGAAGATGAAACATTAATTCAATTTGGAATGGAAGATGTGGATCAAAGAATAAAAAATATTATAGCAAAAATTAACGATAGCTCTATAAAAGGTTTTGCAAAAGTAACAGGTGAAATGTTACACCAATTACAAGAAGGTTTCCCTAAACTAACGGAAGAAGAAATATTAAATATTAATAGTAATAATGTTGAAATTATATTAAACAGAGTCAAAAATAATTTATCCGAAGCCGACCGAAAAAACATATTACGTTTATTAGATAGTAAAGAGTTACTCTTAAAAAAAGAACTAGCTTATTTTTTAACGAAACTTGAAGATATATATGTACAACAACGTGAACTTGATAATTCAATAAAAGATTTCGAAAAAATCTGTAATCAATATTTAGTTGGTAAAGTATTTTACTTTGATGAAAGTTCTGTTACTCTAAATATTTTTAATTTGTTAACAAACGAAAAAGTAGAATTAAATCAACTTTCATCTGGAGAAAAACAAATTGTATCTTTATTTTCTAAATTATATTTAGAAGAAGTAGACAACCAATTAATATTCTTTGATGAACCAGAATTATCGCTTTCAATAAAATGGCAAAAACAACTACTTCCGCATGTCCTTGCTTCTGGAAAATGTGACTTTTTACTTGCAGTAACACATTCTCCTTTTATTTTCGATAATAATTTAGACAGATATGCTGTAGGAATGAACACTTTCATTGATTAGTCAAATATGGATATTATAGAACAAGCAAAACAAGAACTAGGTTCTGGTTTAGTTGCGTACACAGAATTCGTTTTAGACTTCAAAAAAAACAAAGAAAACATTTATTGCTTTTTTGAAGGAAATGAAGATAGAAGTTATTATTCAATTAGAACTAAAATGATTTATACCGATAATGATTATTTTGATTATGTCTGTAAAGGAAAAGGAAACTTAATAAAACTTCACCAATTAATTAACTATCATGATATTTACAAGAATAACAATGTTGGGTACTTTGTAGATTCAGATTTTGATGGCAAAACCTCAATTGAAAATATTTATACAACACCTTTTTATAGCATAGAAAATTTTTATGTTGTAGAAAACGCTTTTGAAAATATATTAATTAATGAATTTAATATTAGCAGAAGATGTGATTGCTTTAAAGAAGCAAAATTGTCTTACAATAATCTCAAAAATAAATTCCATGAAAAGATAGTTATTTTGAATTCTTGGCTAGCTTGTCAAGCAGATTACAGGAAAGAAAATAACATATCCACTAGATTGAAAATTGAAAGTTCTTTAAAAAGTATTTTAAGTACTGACGTTTTTAATAAATTAGTTAACCCTGACTTATCAAAAATAAATTTTCCCGACCAATTATTGAGACTAGAAGATATTGAGAAAATATTCAACAATGCACCTAAAATTGAAAAAGCAGTTTTCGAAAAGAAACTTACAGAATTTAAAACATTAAAAGGAGACGAAAAATTTAGAGGCAAATTTGAATTACGATTTTTAGTTTCATATTTAAATAGATTTAAAGATGAAATAGGAAAAAAGAAAAGTTCTATTTTTTCGAAAAAATATAGCACATCATTAAGGTTCGAATATGCAACTTCTGTATCTCAATTAACTAATAATGCAATAACCCCAGATTGTTTAATTGAATATTTGAAAAGAATAAAAAACGTAGCATAACACCGTATATAATTTATTGCTGGCTTCTTGCCTACTTGCGAAAGTCCTCACGGACTTTCTTGGTCGGTAATTATTTACTAAATTAGTTACTTTAAACACGCAACAAACCATATACAACAACGTTAGGTTTAAATGCCTCAGCCAGTTTTCAGAATTGAGAAAATATAAGTTATTAATTAAAG
>NZ_JAHKQL010000007.1 GCF_018861005.1 Polaribacter vadi | reverse complement strand
TTTCAGGACAAGACATAAAAAACAAACACTATGAGAAAAATATTATTACTGAATTTTCTATTAATACCATTGATATTTTATAGTCAATCAGTTAAGAAAATAAAAAATCAATTAGATCATAATTCAATCGAAACTTATTATGTTTTAAAATCAGATAAATCAATATTTTAACTAATAAAGGTCCTTTAAAAATGGAAAAAATTGAAACTGGAAATGGAAGGTTTGAAGGACTTTTATTTACTGACAAACCACCAACTTTTGAAAATGGAAATTTAGGAATTGCCAATTTTACTAAGGAAAATTTTAAATATTCAGAACGAAGTAAAACAAAAGGTAAAATTTACATTGGAGGAATTTTACTTGAAAATGGAGAATTGAAAAATTTGAAAGTTTTAAAAGGAATTAATGAAATATTAGATAAAGAAGCTTTAAGGATTACAAAACTTATGGAAGGTAAATGGAGTCCAGCTGAATTTGAAGGAGAAAAATTAAGAAAGAAAATTGTAATTCCATTTACGATTGAATAAATTACTTTGCCTAACAACATATATAATTTATTGCTAATTTCTTGCTTACTTACGAAAATCCTCGCGGATTTTCTTTGCCTGTAATTATTTACTAATTTAGTTGCTTATACCACGCAACAAACCATATATAAACACGTTGGGTTTAATTAACGAATCCAAGTAAAAAAGAGCTAGAAAGAAAAGGAATCAGAATGAATTTACAATATTATTCATACAAAGAAGATAAAATTTATGAATATAATTCAGATGTTATTTCAAAAATATCAGAGAAAAAAAATAGTTTTGATTTAACTTCAAAATTTGAATTATCAATAAGCAAAGAAACTTCTACTCTACATATTTATAAAATTGAGAATAATTACCATTTAAATTTTATAAAATTTAATGAAAAATCTCAAGAAAGAACTGGAATTAATATTCAAAAATTCGAAGTACTCAATAAATTTATTGATAATTATATAAATGAATTAGATTATAAAGTCACAAAAAAATCTATTGAAAAATATAGCGAATTAAAAAAGGAAGAAGAAAAGGAGAATTTTAATAAGTGGAAAGTTGAGTATGAGAAAAAAAAGGAAAGAGAAAAATTTGATTTTTTAAAACCTATCTTAATAACATTAGGAATTGTTTTTATTTTTGGAACATCTTTCTACTATTGGAATTCTGAAGAGTATAAATTTATTTTTAGTGAAACAAAATTTATAAAAGCCAAAATAGTTGAAACAAAAATGGTTCACGCTGGAAGTGGTTACTACTATCAGAAACTAACTTTTGAATATAAATTTCAAAACGAAATATTTAAAGGTGAAAAAACAATTGGAAAAAGAGTTGGAAGAAGGAAAATTGGTGATTTAATTAAACTGAAAATATCAACAAAAAACCCTGAAAGAAATAAAGTAATAGCTTATTACAATAACTAAACCCAACACCGTATAAACTTTATTGCTAGTTATAGCTCACTTGGGAAATTCCTTCGGAATTTCGCCGTTCGTGTTTTATTTAGTAAATTCACTGCTTAACCAACGCAACAAAGCTTATACAACAACGTTGTAGGTAATTAAAACTAAGCTCTGAGAATGAATGATAATTTGATAATTACATTTTTTGTTTTACTTATATTTTCACCTGTAATTTATCAATGGTTTTTATTATTAAAAGAAAGGAAAATTGAAAATAAAAAAATATTAAAAAAATCACTAAAGTTTACTCAATACAGTTTTTTAACTCTAATTTTCATTTCAATTATATTTGGAATTTTAAGTCATACAAATTTCTTAAATTATGAAAGACCAATGACTTTTGAAAAGTTCGACAAAATCACTTTTCAAAATTTTCGTGGCTTAGAGTTTTTTAAAAAGTCACTTTACGGAAATAAAAGGTTTGCCTATGTTGTTACTTCAATAGAATGTGAAATTAATGAAAATTCTGTTACAGTTCAATCATTTTTTTATCCTTCACGCTCTTTTGTTTACAACAAAAACACAAATAGTAAAGAACTATTGACTCACGAGAAGTATCACATCAAAATCACAGAATTGTTTGTTCGAGAAGCAAAAAAAGAAATATCTAATTTAAAGATTTTCAATAAAAACAAAATCAAAGAAATAATAAGAAAAGTTAAAACAAAGGAAAGAGCATTTCAAAAAGAATATGATTATAATACTTTTCATAGCTATGTTTTAAGTGAGCAAAAAAAATACGAGAGAAAAGTGGATAGTTTATTAACTTTGCTTAGTGTATATGAAAAACCAAAAATTACTATTAATGACAAAAATTAAATATCTCTTCTTAGCACTTATTTGCTTAACATTAACGAATTGTAAAACAGAAAAACACCAATTTCCAATAGATAAAAGGTATTGGGACACTAACGACTATGACAAAGTAATTCTTGAATTAAGATATGGTTACGAAAATGATGAAAAAAAACCAACTTTTGACAATCAAGAACAAAGAATAATTGTTCAGAAACTCACAGATGAACAAAATTTTAAAGTCGTATTAAATGATAAAGAATTAGGTTTAAAACATCGAAATAAAGTTGCAACAGAATTCTTTAATCATTGGAAAGATATGCATCAAATTTATCAAGCAACAGACCGAAAAGATAAATATCTTTATGATATAGAAATGTTAGCTGTTTGGCAATATGGTTTAGGTTTACAACTTGAATATTTTAAGTTAGGAAATGACGAAATAATTGAAAGCGCAGACGATCCAAATTCTTCAAAAGTTATAAATACTATTAATTCAAATATTCAAACTTTGATAAGTAATTATATTATTTATTTAGATGAGATAAACAATGAAAAAGCATTTTCAGAAAAAGGAAAATCTAAACTTGCGAGTGGAATTAATAAATATTTCTCTAAACTTATTGAACTTCATCCGAAAGCAAATTATAGCGGAATGAAAAATAAAGCGGAATTGATGCTAAAAAAGAGTGAATCAAATGAAATTAAATCATCTTTGAATAAGTTAATTGAATTAATAGAATTAAAGAAAAAGGAAGAATAACTACCTACAACACCGTTTAAAAAAAATTGCTAGTAAAAGCCTACTTACGAAAATCCTCTCGGATTTTCTTGGTTCGTGTTTTATTTACTAACTTTATTGCTTAAACCACGCAACTTTCCTTACACAACAACGTTGGCATTCATTGTGTCTTATCCGGAATAAAGG
>NZ_JAHKQL010000030.1 GCF_018861005.1 Polaribacter vadi | reverse complement strand
AAAACTTTACTTGAATAGTGGAATTTCACCAATTGAAAATTCAAGAAAAGATAAAAGGTTTGAAAAAAAGTACAAAGTTGAATATGTAGAACTTGGTTGCGAAGGAAAAATTTATGAATGTGTAACTGAATATAATTTTTACACAATGAAGCTTTTAGATATAATTTACAAAGGGAAATGGAGAAAAACAAAAAGAAAAGAAATAGTTGGAATGGAAAATTATAAGAATTCTATAAAAGCTTGCCTGAATTAAAAACGTTGTACAACACCGTACAAAATTAATTGCTTGCTTTTTGCTTACTTACGAAAATCCTCGCGGATTTTCTTGGTCAGTAATTATTTAGTAAATTTATTACTTAACCACGCAACTAACCTTGTACAAACACGTTGTAAGTAATTCAAAAATGAAAAAAATCTTTATAATTTTAATAACAATTCTGATTAGTTGTGACAAACTGAAAACAGATAAAGAACTTTATTTTGAAGCAACAAAACTTGAAAATGAGAGATATTTCAAAGAAGCGAATTTAATTCATAATGAAATCTTGAAAAAAAATGCTTATTTCAGACCTTCACTAATTAATAGAGGAGCTAATAAATCTGAATTAAAAAATTATAAAGGTGCTATTTTAGATTACAAAAGAATTATAAAATTTGACAATAAAAATACTCTTGCTTTTTCTAATATTGCTAACAATTATTTAAAATTAAACTTGAATGATTCTGCAATCTTTTATTTTTCAAAAGCTATAAATGTCGCTAAAAAGCAGAAATTAATATTTATTGAATATAATGGAGACTTTGATAAAGATTTCCAGTATTATGTTGAAATTAATGAATTGAGGTTAGAAAAAGCTCTTGCACTTCATAAAATGAAAGAATTTAAAAAAGCTGAATCAGTATTTAAAGAAATTATCGATTCCAAAAACAGAATTTTAGATGGAACTTCTTATTACCAGATAGGAAAATCATATGAATATTTGAAAGATACTGTCAATGCTTGTTTGAATTACAGAAAAGCTATGAATAACGGAATAATAAGCGGAGTTGAAATAAACGAATTAGTTAGAATAAATAAAATTTGTGAAGAATAAAGAACTACTTACAACACCTTGTATAATTTATTGCTTGCAAAAAGCCTACTTACGAAAATCCTCGCGGATTTTCTTGGTTTGTGTTTTATTTACTAACTTTATTGCTTAAAACCGCAACAAACCATACAAAAACACGTTGTGTGTAATACCCAACCAAACTCAAAAATTGAAATGAAAAGACATTATTGGATTTTATTAATTTTAGTTCTTGGATTTACATCTTGCCATTTTATGGGACCAATCGATGTAAATATTGAGAGAAAAAATGTTGAAGTAAATTCAAATGATATTATAGGAACTTGGAAAATGGACAAATTTTCATACGAGTATCTTTCGGAAATTAAAACTGATAGTATTGTTTTGACATTTAAGCCTGATAATCTTTTCGAAATGAATAATTCTCAAAATCTATTTGACCGAGAAATTAATAACGGAACTTCATCTGGAACGTGGAAAATTATTGAGCAATATGATACGAAAAAAATTAAACTGAATTTTAACGATATAAAAACCTCAAAGAATTTAGAAATTTATAAGTTAAAGGAGAATTATCAATTATGGTATTTTTTGTCGGATCCTGATACTGGAGAAAGAATTAGATTTCTGAAATAAAGTACTACACACAACACCGTGTATAATTCATTGCTGGTTATAGCCTACTTACGAAAGTCCTCGCGGACTTTCTATCTGTGATTTATTTGCTAACTTTAGTGATTAAACACGCAACGAAATCATACACAAAACCGTTGCCATTAATACCCAAAAACCAGAAATAAATGAAGAAATTTTGGAAAATAAATGATTCTAAATCTAATAAATTGATTGTCATAAAAGACAATGGTATATACAAAGGAAACCCTAAACAAGAAGAACTTAATAAACTGAATTCGGAATCAACCAATCTTACTTTTTTGGAAAACATTTTTAGTATACCTTATTCATATATTAAAAAAATTGAAAATCAAAAAGGAAAGAATGAAATTAAAATATTTTTTGGAAATGACTCTGAAGAGGAATTAATTGTAAAAGAAGAAAAAATAAAAACGGAAATTTTTGAATTCTTAAAACAAGACATTCCTAATTTGAAATATAGTTCTGAATTACCAAGTGTTTTTAAATATGCGAAAGCTCAATTCTTTGCTTTATTATTTATAACTGGAATATTTCTTTGGTCACTTTATCTTGCTCTTCAAATTGAAAATGGAATAGAATATGAACTTATTGAAAATGGAAGAGGACCAGGAATATCTGGACTAATACTTGGTATAGCCAATTTTGGAGTTTTAAAAAATGTTATTGGATATATTATTCTACTTGCAATAATATTATTTTCATTGTCAAAACGACTGAAAACAAGAAGTGAAACTGAATCTCTGAAAAGATAAAGTACTAATGGCAACACCGTACAAAATTAATTGCTTGCTTCTAGCCTACTTACGAAAATCCTCGCGGATTTTCTTTGTCAGTAATTATTTACTAACTTTATAGCTAAACCACGCAACTAACCTTGTACAAACACGTTGACAACAAGCTGAAAATGAACTTCCTAAAGAAAAAACAGACGGAAAATTGGATAATAAAATTATTCAAATTAACTGACCAAAATTCGGCAGAAAAATTTGATATGGAATCTAAAATTCTATTCTGTAATAATCTGATTGAAGAAAGAACAAAACTTAAATCGGAAAATTTTGATATAAATTATCAATCAAGTTACAAAACAAAAAAAGGATTTGAAAAAGCACTGAAATCCAAAAAGGAAATAGTCATTTGTATAGTAGATTTTAATTCTGACAAAACTGACACATATTTTTAATTGACAATCAAATGCTGAATTTGATGGAAAAACCTGAAAAATCGACAATAGACTTTTGTCTGCAAATTAAAGCGGAATATGTTAATGAATAAACGATTTTAGAACTTAACAAAAACCTAATTTCGGAATTAGATTTTGATTACGGATATACTACAAAACTCGCATCGGATTTTAACGCTGGAACTGAAAGAAAAATAAAGAAAGGCTTATTTTCAACATCAGTTAAGATTTTAGAAAAAGATTTCAAATGGAATTTGAAGAAAACTAATATTTTAAACGGAGCAATAAAGAATTTATATCCAATCAATTATCTGAACGAATCTCATTTTACCAATCCTGTACAAAAGAAAACTATATCTGAGTTTGGAGAATTAAAAAAACTTAACAATCGAATTTATAAATGGAACTTAACAGATTCTGAAATTGAAAAACTAAAAAGCACGAAACTAATAGAATTAAATTTAACTGAATAACATCTGAATAAAGCCTGATTGCCAACACCGCATATAATTTATTGCTGGCTTTTTTCTTACTTACGAAAGTCCTCGCGGACTTTCTTGGTTAGTAATTATTTACTAAATTAGTTGCTTGAAACACGCAACAAACCATATACATCAACGTTGTGCATAATAATGTCTTATCCGGAATAAAGGCTACATAATTTTAAACATTATGTATAAAAATGACAAAGTAATTAGACGTTACAGTGAACCTTTCAAGTCAAAGATTTAATCAGACTGTCCCG
>NZ_JAHKQL010000033.1 GCF_018861005.1 Polaribacter vadi | reverse complement strand
AAATAGCAAGAAGCCATTGGACCTTTAGAAAGTATGAATGTATTATCTTCTTGAATTATGTCTAAAAAATATCCTTTTATAGTTACTTGTTTTCCTTCTAATGCTTTTACTGCTCCTAGAAATGTTGGGTACATGAAGTAATCATCAAATTCAGCAAAGTATTTGTCTGTAAAAGTAACATTCGATAATAGTTTCCAAGAGATTTCTTGTTGACTATAACTTATAAATGCAGAGCACAAAAAAAGGAAAAGGATGCTTTTATTTCTCATTGCTTAAAATTGTTGAAATATTCATTTTTAAGAGAGGGATTAAAGTTAACACAACAGCAATTAATACCATTATTAGCATTAATTCTGCTATTTTTAATACTTCTTGTAAAGGTAAATCTTGTAAGATATTTTGTTGCAAACTAATGGATTGACTATTCATAAATACTTTTATCCCTACTTTAATTATTATAAAACCAATGGCAAAAGCCGAGCATACAATAGTTAGTGCTTCATAAACTATCATTTTTATCAACTGAAATCTAGTAGCACCATAAGTTCTCAAGATTGCCAAATCAAAAGCACGCTCTTTCATCATTTTATACAAACTCATAAAGATACTTAACGACGCAATAATTAGAATTAAATAGCCAATAATTGTAATTGTTTTGAAGCCTACACTAGTATAATTGTATAATTTATGGAGTTCATATTTGGGCAATACAGCTTGTAAATTGGTACTCTCGTTTATCTTTCTAGGAAAATTTAATAAAGCACGTTTACTTTTTAGACTTACTAATAAAGATGTTACTTCTTTATCATTATCTGCAGGATGTTGATGTGTTGTTTCTTCTTCTTCTAGTTCATCATGCTCATGCTCATCATGATGATGTACTTCCCATATACTTTCTAAAGTTGTAATTATTAAACGATCTATTACTTTTTGACTCGGTTTTAGGATTCCTACTACTATAAATTCCTCTGCATGTACTTCAATATCGTTATCTATTAAACCATGAGCACTTAAAAAAGTATCACCAATTTTTAAATTAAGTTGTTCAGCTGCAGTTGCACCTAAAACCACTTCCATTGATTTTTTTACGAATTGCCCCTGTTCTAATTGTGCCTTGTATAATTCAGGATATTGTTTGGTACTGCCTACAATTCTGAATCCTTTGTAATTATCTCCATAAGAAATTGGAATTGCCCATTTTACTAAAGGATTCTTACTAATTTTTTGTGCTTCTTGATAAGGAATATTACCAGTAGGACTGTCTAAATGCAAGACAGAAGCCAATACCAATTGTAGAGGACTGCCTTTTGCACCAATAACCAAATCGATGTTATCTAGGTTGTTTTCTATTTGATTTTTAAAAGAAAGGGCTATTTGTTTGATGCCCAATAATAGTGTAAAACTTAAAGATAATGTAAGAATACTTAAAACACTATATAGTGGTTTTGCTTTAATATTTTTAAGAGTGATGCTAAAAATATTCATAAGCTAATGGTATTTTGGAAGTCGCTTTTTACTCTAGCATCATGAGTAATTACAATTAAATGTGCTTTGGTTTGTTGTGCTTGTTTTAGTAATAATTCTATAACTTTTTTACAGTTTAAATCATCTAAACTAGATGTAGGTTCATCTGCTAAAATTACTTTGGGATGGTGAATGGCAGCCAACGCAATTCCCAGACGTTGTAACTGCCCTTCACTCAACACATGAATCTTCTTATTTTTATATGCTGATAAATCGAGTTGTTCTAAAAAACTCTCTATAACTGCATTTGATGTCTTTTTTTTGCTAAACAAAATTCTTGCTTTTAGGTTTTCTGCAACCGTTAAAGACTGAATCGCGTGTTTTTTCTGAAAAACGAATCCGATATTTTTACCTCTAAAAGCATCTAGTTGTTTATTATTTAAATTATTAATCACTCTGTTATCTATTGTAACAGTGCCACTTAAAGGTTTTAATAAACCCGCTAAAATGTGTAAAAACGTGGTTTTACCCACCCCCGACTTTCCTAAAATGAGTAGGTTTTCTTGTGCTGATAACTGTATATCAGGGAATCTGAAAACGGAATCATTTTTATTGTATTGAAAAGTTAGGTTGTTTGTTTTTATCATTTATTATTTTACAACTAATTTTTACTGTTTATGCAGGCAAAGGCCATTGATCTTGTGTAGGAAATAATTTTGTTTTCCATATTTCTATTTCTTGGTCTGTTAGTACACACTCTTGTAAAGCATCAATCATATTCTCTTTGTTTACATGTTGCCCAATAAAAACCAATTCCGTTTTACGATCACCAAAAGTAGCATCCCAATCAGATTCAATCATTTCTTTATTATCAGCAAAAGCTGCATAATTTATTCTTTCAGCAAAAGGCATTGATGCCCACCAAACTCCTGCAGAATCTGCTTTACAAGAACCTCCAGCTGAGCTCCAAAGTAAGGCTTGATTAGATCTAGAAGCCAACCAAAATAAACCTTTACTTCTAATGATGTTTTGCGGAAAAGATTGATTTAAATAATTTAAAAAGCGATCTGGGTGAAAAGGTGTTTTACTTCTGAATACAAAAGAACTAATGCCATATTCTTCTGTTTCTGGAATGTGTTCATTTTCTAATTCTTTGATCCAACCAGCAGAAGCTTCAGCTTTATCATAATCAAACAACCCAGTGTTTATTACATTTTCTAAATCTACTTTAGAATGGTTGGTGCAAATAATTTTAGCCTCAGGATTTAACTTTTGAATGATTACTTTTAGTTCCTCTATATCATTATTATAAACTAAATCCGTTTTATTTAATAATATAACATTGGCGAACTCAATTTGATCGGTTAGTAAATTTACAATGGTTCTATTATCGCCTTCTATATCAGTTAGTTCTCTAGTAGCTAAATAATCTGAACTCGAAAAATCCTTTAAAAAATTAAAAGCATCAATCACAGTAATCATGTTATCTATATAACTAAATCTGCTTAAATCGATTTTACCATCTTCACTCTCAAAAGTAAAGGTTTGAGCTACAGGAATTGGTTCGCTAATACCTGTACTTTCTATTAATAAATAATCGAATTTGTTTTGTTTAGCTAATTTTTCTACCTCTATCATTAAATCTTCACGAAGTGTACAACATATACAACCATTAGACATTTCTACTAATTTTTCTTCGGTTCTAGACAGTGTATTTTCGTTTTCTATAAATTGAGCATCAATATTTACCTCGCTCATATCATTAACGATAACAGCTACTTTTAAGCCATCTTTATTGTGCAAAACGTGATTTAATAAGGTGGTTTTACCAGCTCCTAAAAAGCCACTTAAAACAGTTACAGGTAGTTTTTTCATTTTTATGATTTTTTTTGTTTTACCTACCATGTAATTCCATATTAGGTAAGTCATTATTATTTTTTAAGTAATAGTCAAAAAAACTTTTGGTTTGTGTAAAGTATTGATTTCTAAATTCTCTTAAGCCATGCTCTGCACCTTCAAATAACATAAAACGTACAGGATGTTTGTACTCGTATAATTTATTTACAAGCTCTAAAGATTCTGAGGCTTTAACTCGCCAATCTGCACTACCATGCATGAGTAATAAAGGTGTGGTTTTACAAATTTTATCTGCCCAAAAAACAGCAGATCTGGCTTTTAATTCCTCTTCTTTATTTTGTTGATAATTAGGAATGTATTTTGCAAAAACATGTTCTTCCATTTCTGGCCTGCTTTCTAGTTGCTTAAAAGAATTTGCAGCACCAGCAAGAACAACAGCTGCTTTAAATTCGCAAGTTTTCTTTAGAGCAAGGTATGTCATCATTCCTCCTCTACTTGCCCCTTCTATACCTATTCTAGAGGTATCTGCATTATCAATTTCGTTTAGTGTTGGTAATAGATTTAAAACATCATTTATATCTTTTCCTCCAGCTTCTTCTTTACCTTGGCTACCACCATTACCTCTATATTGGCTGGCTACAACAACATATCCCCAACTGGCTAGTTTACCTAAAAAGAATCCTATACCTGTTTCATTCCAATTACCAAAATTACCTGTACCCCCTCTATTAGAAATTATACAAGGAAAATTACCTTTTTGAACGGGTTTTGCAATAAATCCCTTAATTTCTAGAGAATCAGATAAGTAAGTTATTTTGTAAAACTCAATATTTTTAAGAGAAGTAATTAATGTACTATCTGCTTTCTTAATTTTATTGAGTGTGGCATCACTTAAAATAAGTTTCTCTTTATTGATGATTTTACCATTTTGAGCTTGAGCAAATGTTACTATTAATAGCTGTATAAGTAATAAAGTAAACTTTCTTATATTATTTTTTTGCAGTTGATGCCAAGATAAAATTTTCATAAAATTTTTGTATTTAACAATTACCCCTCTATAAGATTTAACTTATTCATTTTTTCGATGAGATCTCCAGTAATTGCTACTACAGCAGGTTTTGGAATGTTATCTGCATCAAAAGGCCAAGTACTGGTTGGTTTACTTAAATCTTTTGTTTGTTCACCTGGATGTTGTACGCTTAAAAACAGTGTTTTACCATCTGGAGAAAACCAAGGACCTGTTAGTTCTGCATCTTTAGGTGCAGAGACTACACGTATTACTTTACCTGCATCTTTACCCAATCTCGGTATTACAAATAAGCTATTGTTTTTAAATGTCAAATAGGGTTTGTCTGGTCTATTCATTGAGCTCCCAGAAATGTCTGTGGTAATCCAAAGATTACCTGCCATATCAAAAGCTAAGTTATCAGGACAAGAAAAACCATTCTCTTCTCCACCTGCAATGTATGTAGAAGCTTTAAAGGTTAATGCATCAAAATTATCATTAGTTTCTTCTATTTTTAGAATAGAACCATGGAGATCTCCTTTTGGTTTGTTGTTGGTTAAAGTGATAAAAATATGCCCTGTAATTGGATCAATCTCTATATCTTCTGGTCTGTTTAAAGGTGTTGCTCCTATTAACTTAGCTGCTTCTCTTGCTCTTATTAAAACTTCAGTTTGATTTTTAAATTTTGCTTTTAATACTGGCTGATTTTCCCAATCTAAAGCCAACCATTTTCCGTTAATGGTATCTGCAACATATAAAGTACCTTCTTTTAATGAACCTGGTTTTGAAGATATAAACTTGTACAAATGCTCATCATTATGATCATCACCAGTATAAGCTACTACTCTTTTATCCTTTAGTTCGTATAGCGTGCAACATTCATGTGCAAATCTACCTATTGCAATATGTTTTTGAGCTTTACCATCTTTTGGATTGATTTCTACTACCCAACCATAATGCTCAGGAGGATAATTGTAAAATTTTTCCCAACCATAACCACTATTTCTATGGCTTTCTACATTGTTTTTATCATATTCTGTTTCGCCTAGAAAACCATCATAGTTTTCTTCACAAGTAATAAAGGTTTTCCATGGAGTAATTCCTCCTGAACAATTGGCTAAAGTTCCTTTTACACTGGTTTTTCCTTTAATTGGTGCATCCCAATTTAAGGCAATATCTGTTTGTGCAGTAATCCTTCTGTTATGAGGGTCGTTTTGAACTACTTGCCAAACTCCATTTTTTTCTTTAATTCTTACAATGCTTCCACCAACATTGTACATTTCTTTATCTACTTGGGCTTTGGTTTTTTCTTGTTGATAATTAAAATCAGAAACAAAAAACGGGTTGATATATTCATGATTTACCCATAATAATCCGTCTTTAGGATCATCATCATTAAAAGGAATAAAACATGTGTAATCATTATTAAATCCGAAGGTATCTGTATCGCTTATGGTATCTCCCCATTTGATAATGGTGTGATAATCTAATCCATTTGCCAACACTAAATCATCTTTATCAGAAGCAGGAATTCCTTTTAAAACAAAGTCTTTAAGTGTTTGTAATCTTTCTTTAGAAATTTTGTTAAAATCTTTTGTAGGTGTTGCAGTATTACCACAACTCATTAAAAATTGAGGTAATACTAACGATGCTATACTCGCTTTACCCATAAATGAAATAAACTGTCTTCTATTATAATCCATTATAATTTGTACTTAAAATTTATATTGATGTTGATTTATCCTTTTTGATTGCTTATTATTTTTAAGAATTCATTTCTTTTTTCTGTATCAGCAAAACAACCATCATATTCTATAGTTGTTGTAAAACTATCTTTATCTTTAATACCTCTAGATGACACACAAAGGTGTTTTGCAGTAATCATTACAATAACATCTTTAGTATTTAAGACTTCTTGTAGATTTTTTAAGATTTGTAAGGATAAGCGTTCTTGTACTTGTGGACGATGAGCGTAATAATCTACCAAACGATTAATTTTAGACAAGCCAATTACTTTATCTTTTGGAATGTATGCAATATTAGCGTGTCCAACAATTGGTAAAAAATGATGCTCGCAAGAAGAATCTATTGTTATATTCTGTTCTACAAGCATTTTTTTATAATTGTATTTATTTTCAAAAACCGAAAGTTTAGGTTTATTGGCAGGGTTTAACCCATAAAACAACTCTTTAACATACATTTTAGCAAAACGATATGGAGTACCAGATAAACTGTCATCAGTTAAATCTAAACCTATTTCTTCCATAATCATTTTAAAATGATACTGAATGTTTTTAATTTTTTCATCATCAGATTTATCAAAAGCATCTGCACGCAAAGGTGTTTTTATACTTGTTGAAAAATGTGCATCTCCTTCTATAATAATTTGTTCTTTATTTTTCATTAGTACAACATTTATCTGTGTTACATTGGCAATATTTTCTATTGTATAAGTGCAATGCTATTAATGAAATTGTAGGTAAATAGATAAAACTTTCACTTAAAGGAAACATACTTATTTTTTCGTTTATAATAATTACAAAAAGTATTGACCAACTTAGCCATAGTGCAGGTTTAATCCAATTTTTAGTAGTAGTTTTTGTAGATCTGAATACAGCTATAAAAGAAATTACTAAGAAAAAATAGTCGATGAACTTCCACCAAACAGGAGCTTCATTGCAACAATTGAATAAACTACTTTGTGCAAAGAAAATAAAAGGTGTTGCCACGCAATGAATTAGACAAAGTGTACTGGATATAGCACCAACACTATCTGCTTTTTGATTTGAGTATATCATTTAAAACTTGTTAATACAACTGAGTTGCAAATCTAATAATAATATTTGTTAACACAACTAAGTTGCAGTATATTTGTTTTATGGGAATTATCAGAAAAACAAAATCGGTAGAAGTATTAATGAACGAGTTTAAAAACAGTAGTTCAGCTATTTCTGCTAAGCAATTAATAAATCAATTAAGCAGTCAGTTTAATAAAACTACGATTTACAGGGTTTTAGATAAGTTGGAAGACGATGGTGTTCTGCATTCCTTTTTAGGGAAAGAAGGTATTAAATGGTATGCAAAATGTAATGGGTGTTCTACGACTGAACATAATGATTTACACCCACATTTTCAATGCTTAGACTGTGGTAAGGTAGATTGTATACCTACTACTGTTACCTTACCTAAAATACCAAATAGACAGATTGAGGTTACCCAATTATTAATACAAGGTAAATGTGAATCTTGTGTTGATTCTATTTAAAGTAAGTGTACTTAAATTTTAAAATTAATTTAATAGCTAAATATTATAAGAAGTAAAAAACAAAGTATTAATAAAAAATTATAAATATTTATTAATTAACAATTCACCAACTTTATGTGATTAGCTTTTAAAAAGAATTTTTATTAATAAACTCTAAGAACTTAGGTTTGTATTGTTCAGAAACCGTAATTCGTTGTTTGTTTATAATAATTTGACTACGTTCAATTACCTCAATATTTTTTAAAGAAACAATAAAAGAACGATGTACACGCATAAATTGAGAGCTTGGCAATTCTTGTTCTAAAGTCTTTAAGCTCATTAAGGTTAAAATGGCTTTTGGATTGTCTTTTAACCAAATTTTTATGTAATCTTTTAAGCCTTCAAAATACAAAACATCAGCTAATTTAATACGAAGTTGCTTGTATTCTGATTTTACAAAAAGAAATTCTTTTTCTTCGGATATAACAGGTTGCTTTTTACCTTTTATCAACTCAAACCAAGTATTAGCTTTGTTGGCAGCCGCTAAAAATTCAGCGTAATCAAAAGGCTTTAACAAATAATCTAAAGCCTCTACTTTAAAACCCTCTAAAGCATATTGATCAAAAGCTGTTGTAAAAATTACTCTTGTTTCTTTGGGTAACATTTTAGAAAATTCAATACCAGTTAAATCTGGCATTTGTATGTCTAAAAACAATAAATCTACAGGTTCTTGTTTAATAAATTGTAAGGCTTCTATAGCACTACTACACTTCTTTTTAAGTAATAAAAAAGGTGTTTTTTCAACATAACTTTCAACTAGATTCAAAGCCATAGGTTCATCATCTACAACAACACAAGATATTTTTAGATTGCTCATTCTTTAAATAGTTTCAATTTCTAAATTTACTACAAAACGATTAGAAATTACTTCTGTCTGAAAAATATATTTATCAGGATATAACAATTGCAAACGTTTTTCTAAATTCTGAAGACCTATACCAGAACCACTTTTATCATCCGATTTTTTAGGGAAGTTAGTATTTTCTATTGTAAATAAAACAGTCTTACTAGTACAAGTCATATTCATATTTATGTTGCTAGGTTTACTCGCAGCAACACCATGTTTAAAAGCGTTTTCTATTAAAGAAATAAATAATAAAGGTGCTATTTTAATACCTGTTTCTGTTGTTGGAAAATTATAATTGATTGTTGTTTTATCAGAAACTCGTAATTTCATTAACTCAATATACTTTTTCATAAAATCTATTTCTTTGGTTAATGAAATGGTTTCCTCATTAGTTTCATACAGCATATATCTCATTAATTTACTTAAACTATGAATCGATTTTTTAGCTTGTTCTGGAGAAAGATCTACCATTGCATAAATATTATTCAAAGAATTAAAAAAGAAATGGGGTTGTAACTGATAATGTAAATGTTGTAACTCTGATTGCAATTTAAAATTAATAGCCTCTTTACGTTCTGCTTCTGTTTTTACCCAACGTTTGGTAGTTTTAACTGCAATAGAAAATAACAAAGGTGCCATATAAGAAACCATTTGAATGTAAATAAACATTTTAAAAGGTGGTGCTGAATTACCATTACTATTAGAAGGTCTCTTTTTGGTTAACTCCTGAAAAAAGGTATCTTCTATACTTTCTTTTAAATAAATAAAGCTACTGATAAATATGATGTTAATTAACACAAACCAAAGCGTTTTTTTTGTGAATAAATATTTATCAATCAATAAAAAATAATTGAGATAAAATAAGATTGCCGAAAATACTAAAGGAATCCAGAAATGGATGATTACTCTATCTAATTCTTGTTCTTGCCCATAAGACAACAGATAAGGCATACTAAAAAGCACAAACCAAACCAATATGTGCGAGACTAATGTGATGTTTTTATTTTTAATCATAATGTTTTATTCTAATGCTTTATTAAAATGTTGTCTTATGTTTTAATGAGAATTCATTAGTTCATCTAATTTTATTCTCGATATAAATTTTACTTATTTCAGCTGTAAACTCTACTTGAATAGACAAAATTTTAATTCATAGTATAAATATAAAACAAATCCTTTTTTTTGGTATAAAGAATAGATGTTTAAAATGATTTACTATATCAATAAGGTTATTTTGTAGATGGTAATTGGGGAAGATTGATTTAAAAGTTTTTATATTTATTATTTATATGAAGACTGTTTAACTAAGGTTTATTTTAATCAATCTCTAAATATTCTGATTTTCCTCCTGTTAAATCTCCATTTAGCCAATTCCAGTTGAATTTTAATGTTAGTTTTCCGTTTGCTAATTTTTCAATGATTCCTTTAGATTTACCTGCTTTTAATTCACCCTTTGTAGTTAAACATTGATATAAGAGTTCTATTTTGTTTGTATCCTCAATCTGTTTCCCAATGATTAGTCCTTCTATAATTGAACCTCCTTTGTACTTTCCTGTTATTGTTGTCCCTTCTTGAAAATACTGAAAGAGAGTTTTATCAGAAGATAATCCGTTTTTATTTTCTAAGGTTACAAATTTTTTTTGGTCTAAGTTCAATGTTAGTTTTTTTAAGGTTATTCTAATTTAAATTATCATTTGTTATTGTTAGTTCAAATAACAAATAATTATCTGGTGTAACTTCATCATTTATTATTTCCCAATCTGTATTTTTTATTGTTGAAAATGTTAAAATAGGAGTTGTTGAACTTGTATTAGTGTCATAAAACTTTAATTCTTTTAAAACATTTTCTGGTCTTAAATATGACATATCTACTAAATCATAGAAAATTTCTGATTCTTTACTATTTATTAAAATACTTTCATTTTCTTGTTCGTTTCTATAACCATCATTCACTATAATCTCTAACTTAAGATTTGTATCGGTTTGATTATTAATATAAAATTCTGTGAATGCTATTGGTTCAGTAATAATAATATCTGAGTTTTTACAACAGAAAAGCATCAGACTAATAATAAGGATAAATATACGTTTCATTTTCTTGTTTTTATATTTTTATTCCCTTTGATATTTATAACTGCAACCTTCTATACAAATTGGTCCACTAGTTGGTGTAAGAATAAAATAATTGCCATAAAACTCTAAATTATAGGTGATAAAACCTTGTTCATTTTCGAATTCTGCACTTATCTCAGTACAATTATAATCCAAAAGTAATTCATCCTCGTTTATAGAAAAATTACCCTCAGTACATTCTGTAAATTTATTAGATGTAAATGCTTTGTTTTCTGAGAAAATAATTTCATTACCATTCTCAACATCTACCCAATATTGAGGGCCACCAGCACTAATATAAACTTCTGTTTGCACCCATTTTCCTAAGATTAAAGTTTCGTTAATAGAAATTGGCTCATTAGATTGATTACAAGCCATAAATAATATTAGAGCGCAAATTATATAATATTTGTATTTCATCGGTTTTGATTCTTTATTATATAGATGCAATTTATCTATAAGGGTTGCGTATACAAATTGTAAATCAGAAATTTAATCTTAATTGTTCGTTTTCAGACATCGAATTCCAATCTTTACAAAGTTTATCAAAATCTTGCTTCATATTTTTTATGTCTGATAGTAGCATTTCTGGAACTTTAATACCGTTCATGTTTTTAGCTTCCCAAATGATAAGCTCAATATATTCTTTAATATTTACAGCACCAGCACCAATAGCTTGAAGATTTCTAGCCATTATTTCTGATAACCAAGTTTCTGCACCAAATGTTTTTATAATTTCTTTATCAGACAATTCAACTATTGTCTTTCCGGATTTTATTTTACCATAAAATCCATTTTCTAGTTTAAACTTTTTCTCTACAATGTAATGTGCTATATCGTGATTAGGAAAATCTGGTCCAAGATTCTGACTAGTAATACTGCCGTCTTTTCTTTTACAAGAAAGTGTACTTCTATTTTTACCCTTTGTAATTATTATTTCCATAGATAAAATTAAGTACTAAAGTTAGGTAATAAATTATAGTACAAAAACAGTTTTAAACTTTTTATTAATAATCTTAGAACTAATATATTAAATTATTAAACTTTAGATAAAAAAAGCGGTTTAATGCTAATTTCATAAATAATTATTTATTTAAAAAGTAGCAAAGAATCCGCTATTGGGTAATATATAATGTAGTTTGTAATCTTTTTTAATAAAGGTTAACTTTTTAATTTACTGTTTTAAAATGGAGCAAATGAATCTTTTGGTGCATTTGCTCCATTTTCTAAAGCTTATTTTTAATTCAGTTATCTGTTTTACAAACAAGCCAAAAGTATAAAATTACTCTTTATTATATTTTATGTGTGCTATTTTCTTTTGTTCTAAAATAGTATAAAATTTTCGTGGTGATATTTTTAAATCTTTGGTTATTTCACTTACTTTTTTCTTTCCTTTTTTATACAGCTTTAAATTCTCATTTACTTTTTTATTAAAGTAATGTTTTTCGAGTTTTTCTACTACCTGTAATTCAGTCAAATTTGAGTCATTCGCATATTTTTCAATTTCAGTTTTAATGTTTGTTAAAATACTCATAAGTTTTATTTTAAAAGTTTTGCTTTAATAAATACCAACTAGTGTTAGGTAACGTTTTCATTTATCTTTTCATTCAATTTATTATTTTCTGCAAGTACTTTTTCTTGTTGCTTACCTCTTATAAAAAATGAAATACCTCCAAAGGTAAGTATAGCTCCAAAAAGTAAAGAAATGAATAATAATACTAAAATCCCTGCTACAGTAAGAAAAACTCCATAGTTTATATTCTTTTTAGGGTTTAATGATCCGTTTTGTGATCTTGAATTTCCTGCAGCATCAAGTTTTAGTTTTAGTACTCTTTTTGCCTCTTTTTCATCCTTTAAAAAGTTAATACAATTATTTTCAAATTCAGGTTTGTTATTTGTTAAAGAGCAAACTAGCCCTGTTTTAAAATCTACGTGTCTATTTTTACAAATTTTACAAAACTCAAGACATTCTTTTAATTCCATATTCATTTTTTTTATTCAATATATTATTTTTCTTTTCAATTTTTAGGTACTAAATTAATTCACCTTATTATTAATAATAAAGTACATCTGTTTTTTGTACGTTTTATAGTCTGATTAAGTTACTAAATTAGCAAATAAAACACAGATTATAAACATATCAAAATTTTAGGGAGTAAGCTTAAACCAATTAAGTATAGAGGGTATTTAGTATTTTAATGCAATTACATATTTTTAGATTCAATTATCTGTTGAATTAAATCTTTTAAATTTGTGTCTTTAAAATCTGCTTGTAAGTAATAAGGGGTATAAATTTCTTCTTTTCTTTTTATATATGCAGTGTTAAGTCCTGCCTTTTTTGCTCCAAATAAATCCCAGTCGTGAGTAGCAATCATTATAATATTTTCTGTTTTTAAGCCTTCTTGTTCTGCAGATGATAGGTAAATATCTTTAAATGGTTTGTATTTTTTAACGCTATCTACAGAGTAATAGGAGTCAAATTTGTCAATAATTCCTGAATTTGTTAATTGTTCTTTCATCATTTCTAAAGATGAATTTGAAACAGCAATAACCCGAATATTATTCTCTCTAAGAATATTTATAGCAGGTAAAACATCTTTATAAGCAGGTAATTTTTTAAATTCTCCTAATATCTCTGCTTTTGTTTTTGCATTTAAAATTTTATTATTCTCAAAAAATAGGTTTTCTAAAGCTGCATCAGCTAATTCACCAAAATTTCTATATTCTCTCATTACTCCCATAATACTAGAACTGTAAAGTAATTTTGTAAACCAATATTTTAAAACATATTTGTCATTAAAATGCTTGTAGAACTGTGTTTTTAGTAAACTTAGGTTCAATAAGGTTTCATTCATATCAAAAAAAACTGCTTTTATCATCTCTATTTTTAGTTTAAGAATGTGTTTATTTTACATTTCTTTTAGCTTGTTTTTTTACTACTTCTAACTAAAATTATGCTAAAACCAATTAATGTTAAAACATAACCGAAAATCAATCTAAAAGGTATTGGTATTATATGCCATAAAATAAGATTGGCGACTAAAATAAAAACAATCCCTATTTTTTCTTTTTTTAAATAATTTAAGCTTAAAATTAATAAACCAAGGTTAAATATTTTAGAACTAGGCCCAATTGTCATAAATGTTTTCCAAATAGATGGTACTTGAGATATATGCTTTGTAAAAGCATTACGCATTTCATTATTAGGAAAACTCCACCAAATAAAATCTAAAACACACATACCTATAATACAAACAATACCAATTAACGTTAAAGGAATACCAAACAGACTAAATATTTTTTTAGGAAAAGAAACAACTTGAGGAATTAATAAAACTACGCCTATCAACAAAAACCAATGTGCAAAATCAATAGGTTCTTGTGCATACACATAATCATTGCCTTTAGACAAAATAATTTGACCTATGAGAAAGAAAATTAATCCTATCAGAAAAGATATTCTGTAAATCATTCTATATTTATTTTATTATTTCTACTAAATCCTAAGTTTAAAAAAATATTTTTTACGATTAAAATAACCCATTTAACAAAAATATCCGAATGGAAAATATTAGCAAACCAGTACTATATTATATTTGTTTTTGTCAAAAATTATTTTTTCATTAATGCTAATTTTATTCCAAGAGCTACAAAGATTCCGCCAGTTATTTTGTCTAACCACATTTTTATTTTATAATTTTTTCTAATTTGTTCAGATAGTTTTGAGGCAAATATTGCTAAAATTAAACACCAAATTGTTCCTGTAAGTAAAAATGTAACTCCAAGGATTAAAAATGGAAGTGAACTTTCTACATAATTTGGCGCAATAAATTGTGGTAAAAATGCAAGAAAAAACAATGCTACTTTCGGATTTAGAATATTAGTTAGAATCCCAGATAAGTAGATTTTTCTATAATTCACAACTTCACTTTCATTAGTCAATTCAAATTTTTCATCTGCTTTTTTAAATATTGTTTTGAGTCCTAGAAATATCAAATAAGCTGCTCCCAAATATTTCACTATTTCAAAAGCTGTTGCAGATTTAGCAAGTATGATTGATAATCCTAAAGTTGCAAAAATGATATGAAAAATTCCTCCAGTTGATATTCCCAATGCAGATAAAATTCCAGCCTTTTTTCCTTGAGCAATACTTCTTCCAAGAATATACATTGTATCAGCTCCTGGTGTTAAATTCATTATCAATCCAGCTATTAAAAAAGCTTCAAAATTTATTATTCCGAACATAATTATATTAGTTTGTTTTATTATTACCAACTAGTGTTTATAGTTAACTATCTAAATTAATAACTATCCTCTACCCTTCCAGTTCAAGAATTTATAAAAAAAAACTATCTAGAACTTATTTCATTTTCAATCTATTTCACTAAATTTTTATTTTTACCCTAAATATAAAAGAAATCCACAGGTAAAACAGTTCAAAAAGAAAAATAAAGTTCATAATTTAAAAAACATAAGGCAGATCTAAGTACCATAATTTCTAATTATAACTTAGCTAAACATATATATTATTTTAATATGTAGTTGTAATGCGTTTTTTATTTTCATCTAGTTTTGTAACACATCATTTTTTTCATTGTCCAAGTTATAGATAAAACAATAATTAGGAAGTTTAATTTATTAAAAAAACAAAAACAATGAGAAAATTAGAAGGTAAAGTAGCTGTTATAACAGGTGGTGCAAGTGGTATTGGTTTAGCTACAGCTCAAGAATTTATTAATAACGGAGCGAAAGTGGTAATTTTTAGTAGAGGTCAAGAAGCTTTAGATGCAGCTGTAAAACAATTAGGTTCTAATAGTTATGCTGTAAAAGGTGATGTTACTAATCATTCTGATTTAGAGCGTTTATTTTCTGAAACTAAATCTAAATTTGGAGGGGTTGATACTTTATTTATCAATGTTGGTAAAGGAAAATTAGCATCAGTAGCAGATACAGACGAAGCCTTTTTTGATGATATGATGGATGTAAACTTTAAAGGAGCTTATTTTACATTACAAAAAGGAATTAAAAATTTAAATGACAATGCTTCTGTAGTGATAACGACTTCATATTTAAACGAAGTTGGTTTTGGTGGCAGTAGTTTATTAAGTGCAAGTAAAGCTGCTTTAAGATCTTTGGTACGTGTTGCCTCTGCTGAACTTGCAGATAGAGGTATACGTGTTAATGCAGTAAGTCCAGGTCCTATTGGTACACCTTTTTGGGGTAAAATAGTTTTGCCAGATGATGTACTTACTAGAGCTGCTGAAGCTATTACAGCACAAACTGCATTAAAAAAGTTTTGGAAATCCTAAAGAAGTAGCAAAAGCAGTATTGTTTTTAGCTTCAAACGATTCTTCATATATTATAGGTGAAGAAATTGCTGTACAAGGTGGTATCAACGCAATATAATTGTAATTAAAAGCCTTGTTTTATGACTTATAAAACAGGGCTTTTAAATTTTAAAACTATGACTGATTTTTTTTCAAATAACTATACAGATTTAGAGGATACAAAACTGGTGCAATTATCAATTGATGGAAACAAAAAGGCTCTACAAACTTTAATTATTCGTCACCAACTTTTTGTGTACAATTTAGCATTAAAAATGGTTGGTAATGTAGAAGATGCAGAAGACTTAACACAAGAAGTTTTTATAAAAATAATTACAGCATTATCTAAATTTGAAGGTAAAAGTAAATTCAGAACATGGCTATATCGTATTACAGTAAACCATTTTTTAAATAACAAAAAGAAAAAATCAAAAATAAAAACAGTAAATTTTGAAACTTATTTTAATTCTATATACGCTATTCCTAGTATAGATTTAAATGATCAAGAAGAAAAAGAATTTAAAGATACAATTGAAGAAATAAGAATTAATTGCACCACAGGCATGTTACTTTGTTTATCTAAAGAACAACGTATCATATATATTTTAGGCGAAATGTTTGATATAGATCATAATCTTGGCGCAGAAATTTTAGGAATTACACCAGGTAATTTTAGAATAAAGTTAATGAGAACTCGTAAAGAGTTGTATAATTGGATGAATAAAAAATGTGGATTGGTTAACACTAATAATCCATGTAGATGTTCTAAAAAACAAGAGGTTATATAAGCTAAGGAAAAGTAAACCCTGATAACTTGAAATTTAATACAAGGTATACTTCTAAAATAAGTGGGCTATCAAAAAAGAAAGCTTTAAAATTCACGAATACTGTAGATGAATTAAATAAGAAAGTATTTCAAAGTCATCCTGGACAAACACCAATGCAATCTTCAAAAATTATTAATGAAATATTAAATAACAATTTAATAAAATCAATTTTAGACCTATAAAAAGAATGTCTGAAATATTAAAAGTTTAAGTGCTATTCGTTAGTCAATAGAATACAAACCAATACAATATTTACAGATTATTGTTAGTATGCTTTTACAATTATTTTATTAAACAGTATTGTAGCAAGTTTTTTATTCAAATATTATTTCCTTTTCCGTTTTGGGAATTAAAACAATATGAAAGGGCTGACTATAAGCTAAAGTTGAAAAGTCAACTTCTTCAGTATTAACAATTATATTTTCAGAATTTTCTATCATTTCATTAATTTCTACTGTCCACCCAGTTCCTTTAAGTTCTAATATTATTGCAACTATGTAGTGAGTATCAAAATTAATTTCGTCAGTATTAAATTCATTACTAACATTTTCTATTGTATTCATTTTAGCAACTAAATTGTTCCAATCTTCGTTGTTTTTTATAATCGTTTTAGTTTCAATTATATTTTCAAATCCGCTTCCAGTTAAAGTTCCTTTTCCAATTTCTGTAAATTCAATTGAAATAGGAAATATTTCAGTTTCAGTTTCAGAGTTTGTACAACTTATTAGAATAATGAGTAAAAAAAGAATTCGTTTCATTTAAATTTTGGTTTTAATTTACGATCACGTTTATCGTCTATATTCTACTCCATTAAAAAATTTAGTTCGTTACAAGTTTTACTCGGAATAAATTCAGTTAACTCATAATCAGCTAAATTATTTATTTTAAAGGGGTCTTTATCTATAATTTTTTCCAATTCCAATTTGTTTTTAACTTTGGATAATATTATACCTCCAGTTCTTGGAATTTTCCGTCCAGAAACGAGAAAGTTGCCCAATTCATATTGCTCATTCAGAAATTCAATATGGTCGTTTATGTGTTGGTCAACTTTATCCAATTCAGTTTTATAAGTCAGATTTATTATGAACATTTTTCTCTTTAATTGCTTTATTTGGCAACTAAGTTAGTAAACATTTACGAACCCTAGAAAATTACGTAAGAGTTTTAGTATGTAAACAAAACAGAACAAAGAAATTAATTATGCACAATCTTATATCTCGTTTTCTTTTTTCCAATCGTTTTTTAGATATGCCAAAGCGTCTTCTAAAGATTTTCTTGAAGATTTTGGGTTGTAACCCAATTCTTTTCTAGATTTACTAATATCATAATCTTGTTTTAAACCATAAAACATATCTACATAATGTCTCATTAATAAAGGTTCTTTCCCTGTTAGTTTACTGCTAAATTCCATTAATCCAGCAACAGAGTACAATAAACATTTTGGTATTTTTTTAGGTGTTTTTAGTTTTAGTTCAGGATATAATTCTGAGGCTATTTTTACAGTTTCTTGTACTGTAGTATGTTCTTCGTTAGATAAAATATAACGTTCTCCATTTCTACCTTTTTGCATTGCTTGATAAGCACCAAAAGCAACATCTTTTACATCAACCCAATTTAAAGTCATGTTTGTATCTACAGGAATCTCTCCATTTAAAGCTTGATATACTAAATTATTACTGTAACTTAATTTATGAGCCTCACTTCCAATCATGGCAGAAGGCAAAATTAAAACAGTTCTAATACCATATTTTTCACCCAATTCTAAAGCTAATTTATCTGAATCGTTTTTTGAGTTATAATACCAATTTCTTCGATCTTTATTATAACCATTATCAACATTTGCAGGTAATTTTGTAAAATCTAAAGAAGCAACAGAACTTACATAAACAATGTTTTTAACACCACATTCTTTTGCCATATCAAACACATTTTGAGTTCCTTGCATATTGTTGTCATAAATTTCCTCTTTCGGATTTTTTGCCCACATACTAAAGTTTGCTGCCACAGCATATAAGTTTGTAATGCCTTCAAATGCTTTTTTAAGTGATTCTCTATCCATAAGATCTGCCTGTACAACTTCGCAATCTAAACCTTCAAAAGGTTTCGTGTTTTTTATGTTTCTTACAGTAGTTCTTACGGTTTGGTTGTTGGAAAGTAATAATCTAATTAAGTTGTTTCCTAAATGTCCTGTTCCTCCTGTTACTAATGAAATTTCGTTGCTCATAATTATTAAATTTTATTTTGAGCAAATTTCGATAGATTTTAAAAAGTTAGAAATAACATTTGTTAGAAAGCGATTTGTTTTCTAATTCGACTTAAAGATTGAGGTTCCATTCCTAAAAAAGAAGCGATATTATCAATAGATACATTCAAAGCTAAATTTGGATACTGATTCAAAAACTTTTGATAACGCTCTTTAGCTGATAAAATTTGAAAGTCTTTAACACGTTCTAATTTACAATTTAAATGTTCATTGGTTACTTCTTTTACAAATATTGCCCAAAATTTTGTTTCCTTTTGTAAAATATCAAAATCAGGTTTGGATATTTTTAGAACTCTAGACGCTGTGATCGTTTCATAATAATCTAATGAAGGTGTTTCTGTCATAAAACTATCTAAAGAAGTAAAAAAATCTTGTTCTGTTACAAGATGCTGTACAATAATCTTTCCATCAATATTTTGATATCCTTTTACAATTCCAGTATCTAAGAAATAAATATATCGCTCCACTTTTCCTGCTTCTAAAAGATTAGTTTGAGCTGGAACTTCTTCAGAAACACAATGTTTTTTGATTAAATCTATATCATTTTGAGTTAAATTAACCCTAGATTGTATATAATTAATTAGATTTTCCATTTTGTTTATCGTCTAAGAATAGTATCAGAATTAGAGTTTTATTACACTTTATACAAATATACTTACTTCGAATTTAGCACAAAAACCACTGTTATTTTATATATTGTTACTTACTGGCTTTTCTTATTACATTTTCGGCTTGTACTACATGTCTTTCATTATGAGCAATAATAAACCTAAAAGTGTCTCCTAATTTTAATTTTATTAGTTTTGATATACTAATTGCTGTTTTCGTATTGGCGAAGTTTATATTTTTAGATTTTTCAATTAATTCAAGAAATTCTTTTTGTTGACTAATAAACCTATCAATAACACTTTTATTTAAACTGCTACCTAAAGGATTTTTATCTTTAAATGTCTTCATCTTATTCAATTTCTTTTTTGGAAGCATTGTTTTGACAAAGTAGTTTCCAATTATTCCGCTTTTAAACGTTTCACTTGGTTTTGAATGGCTTGTTTCAATATTTTTTCTTATTTCAGGATTATAAAAATCCCCATATAGATTTAAGTGTTCAATACATTCCAAAACACTCCAGTTCTCAGAATTTTCTCTATAGTTTAATTCTTTTTCAGATAGTTCTCTAAATTTCTCAACCTTATTGATGTTAATTCTTGTTTTTTCAATTAACTCTGCTATCAATTCTATTGTTTTAAACTTCATAATTATATTTTCCTACAAAAGTCAAGTCTTTTTAAACCATAAACATTGATTGTAATCAAGATTTTTTAATCCTAGATAAAGTTTCTGGTGTCATTCTTAAATAGTCAGCAATATATTTGTTAGGAATTTCTTGAAATAGTTGAGGACTTCTTTTAAATACTCGTTTATACCTTTCAATTGGTGATGAAGTTAAAATATCTTTTTCTCTTTCTAATTGTTGTAAAATTAATTGTTCCAATATTTTAGTCCAAACATTTTGAAATTCAGGATTAGAATTAATTAAATCTTTAAATCTTTTTTTTGTAATGACTTTTAAATTCGTTTTTTTTATTGCTTGAATGTAAAAATCAGATGGTTTTTCAGATATAAAACTGTCAAGAGAAACTATAAAATTATTTTGGTAACCAAATCGAATAGTGCGTTCTTCATACTCACCAATTAAATAGATTCTTAAACTTCCTTTTATGATAAAATAGAGGTTAGTATCAATACTACCTTTTACTTTTAAATACTCATTTCTGCTTATTTCTATTTCTTTCTCCCACAGATTATTAGTTTCAATAGCTTCAATTAATAATTGTGTTTCTTTCATTTTAGTTGGATGTACTTTTTCGTTTGTAGGTAAGGTATTTTAAGCACTAAAGTTAGCAAATAAATTACAGATAGAAAGTCTTAGAGAAGTTTAGTATTAGGCTAAAACTAGTGATAAATTATTTATGGCTTAAGTTCATTTTTTATTTTCCAATCATTATGTTGTACTCTTTTGGTATTTCTATTCCATTGAATCCATTTGTGAGTCCAAAAAGTATAACCAAAGTCAAAATTATCCCAATAATCAAAATTCCATATGATTGTTTGATTGTGTCAATTCCAAATATTTTACTTTTCATTTTTATCGAATGAACTGCAGATATATGTCCAAAAAACGAAATAATAGCAAGTCCATAATATGGAATAAAAAATAAATTTAAAGGAAATGTATTTAGTCCTGCAACTGCGAAATAAATGTTAGTATCTAATTCTAAAATCAATCTGCCAGATAAAACCGCATATAAATGTATTATCAGAAAAACAGCAAGATAAAGACCAGTCCAAATTTGTAACCTTTCGAAAAAGTTAGATTCCTTCTTCCTTTTTTTAAAGAATAATCTTATTCCTGAAATAATTTGAATTCCAACTGCGACTAGTAATATAGTTTCTACAATTATATTTCTATAAACAACTCTTAAATCGTTCATTAGTTCAATATGTGCATTTACTCCATAAAGGCTGTAAATATGATTAAACAAGTGTAATCCAACAAATAATGAAATCGTAATTCCAGAGAAATAGTGTAATCTTTTTAGGTTCATTTTTCAGTTTTTATAAATGACTATAATTAATTACTTCATTTTTAGTCAATCTATTTCAGGAAAATTCAGGTATTAAATTTTTGCTAACGTTTAGTTTAAGAAGCTTATTGCAGGTGATAAGCGATACATTTCTGTTTGTTACTAAGCCAAATATAATATTTTGATTTTATCTTTTTTGTTGAAAATACCAAATTTTATAGTTGGCTACTTTGTAAATAAGCACAGACCTAAAGCAAAGCCTAAACCGCCTTATATTTTTTATACATTTTTAGGAGCTATCTTTTTTATTTATAATTTTTCATTAATAGCTTTTCTCCAAAAGTAAATCCCAAAAATACAGGTCACAATTGCAAACATAATTCCGTTTTCTCCCAGCCAATGTTCCGTTTCTTCATTTTTAATTGTTAATTCAGGTAATATTTTTTGAATATACACATTGCTTACTGCGTGAAAAATTACTGCCGGCCACAGGCTTTTAGATTTAAAAGTATAATATGTCATAATAAATGACATTGACACAATAACAACATAAAATGTCGCTAGTTCTAAAAGTACATTTTGTCCATAATATACAATTAATGGCCAATGCCAAGATGCCCATATTATTCCACTAAAGACTGAAACTCCAGTAAAGGAAAGAACCTTTTTTAACTCATAAATAAAGAAACCTCTCCATCCAATTTCTTCTCCTAAAGTCGTTGCAGATGCTCTTACAACTTCAATAGTACCTATTAATAATACAGCTATAATTACTGAAGATGTTGTATTTAAAGTACCAATTCCAACCAATCCAAGTTCTTTAACCCACTCAGAAATCACTTCCTTATTAGCTATACTACCAAACCCAAAAATCCAGATTAACAAATAAGTTAGTAATCCATATAAAGCAGGAATAAAATAAGATAATCGAATATATTTCCAATTTCCCCAATTCCAATTTAGAGAAGAAATAGACCTTTTTTTTATTTTTAATGTAATTATTGTTGCTATCGCTGGACACCACATTAAACCTCCAATATATATTCGTGAAGGATATAAATTAACTATTGCATAATGAAATAGAGAACTTATAATTGTAACAATAGCGAGGAAAATAAAGATTGTATTCCAAGCTTCTTTTCGTTCTGTTAATTTTTTTTGCATTTGAACTTTCTGATTGGTTTGTTAATTGAAGACGAAAAGTTAGTGTTTTTGTTACATTACATCAAACGTGTTTATAGATGGTTTTTTGCGTTAATTAAGCTCTAAATGTAGCAAATAAAACACAGACAGAAAGTCTGCGAGGACATTCATATATTATCTGAAACCAAGCAATTAATTATACAAGGTGTTACCAAACGTATTTGTTGATATCATCAACTTCGAAATCATTCCTATTGATTAATATATTTTAACCCTTCGTATAAAGCTACCAATGGTACAGAGCGATGGTTTTCTTTTTCAAAATATTCTATTTCGATATTTAGAGGTTTATCCGATTTCTTTATTATTAAAGTATAGAGAGAGTCGTGTCTTTGTTTATTTCTTTCGTAATTAGCCTCTCCTTGATTGGCAGTAGCTATATAAAGTTTTTTATCTAATGATATTGAGGAAATAGAATCAACTTTGTTTTTCATCATCTCCTCATTCCACCAAATACTTGGGTCTATAGAAATGTAAGCATTGAATACGCTATTTTCATCCATATAGGAATTTAGTGTAAGTAGGCCTCCTAAAGAGTGCCCAACAAGAGTTCTAAATGGTTCTGTCTTATACTTTTTATCAATATAAGGTATTAGTTCTTTCTCAATGAAATTCAAAAAATTCCTTCCACCTCCCATATTATTCGGTCGTTTGGTCTTAATTTTTGTAACTGTAAAATCTCGCTCTCTGTCAACATTCTCTATGGCTATAATAATACTTTCAGGCATTAAATTGTTTCGATTCCTATTAGAACTCATAAAATGTACTATTCCAGATGCTGTTTTAAAATGAGTATATCCATCCAGTAATATGATAACTGGATATTTTTTATCAACTTCAGATGAATTATTGTATGAATCAGGAAGACTTATTAAACAGGTTCTTTCTTCATCTAAAATATTAGATTTAATAACAAACTTACTTCCTACTATAATATCTGTTTCATTCTGTCCAAATATGGTTTGTACTCCTGAAAGAAGAATATATAAAATTACAAATGTCAAATTTTTCATAGTTTGCTTTATATGTTTGGTAACGTCTTTGTATAAGGCTTGTTGCATTTTGGTTTAGTATAAAGTTAGCAAATAATTTCTGAACAGAAAGTCCGCTTTTGCCAGCAATTTTTATTACACGGTGCTAGCTACTGTTTTATTTAATTTTATAAACTTCAATTGCCATATTATGTGTATTTTTTTTATTATCTACAGGTATTTGCGTCGTAATTATATCAACCATATCTTTTCCAGCTTTATCATTTTCGATTACTCTGGATTCAGTCATTATTCCTAATAGTTGGTTGTCTTTAAAGTTAATTAGTTTAAATTTTATTTCATTACTAGCTTTGGATTCAAATGTCTGGAAATAAAAACTATCTTTCGATTTTTGAAAAACAGAAAGACTCAAAGTTTTCATTTCATTAATATTTTTAGAATTTAAATCATTTTCAGAATAATATCTAAATGTTCCCTCATAAATATCTGTATTTTCTGTTTTTTTAAGGTTTAATTCATAAAAGCGACTTTTTGTTGAATCTAGTTTTCCATTCTTATAAGTTTTATATTGATTGAGAATTGTATCTTTTTCTTTAGTTAAATAAACTTCTATAATTTCCTTAATATTATTTGGATATTTATATTCAATCCAAATTCTTTTATATTTTTCATTATTTATTTTTTCACTGTAATGCTTTTTTTTGATTGTCTTTTTTCGTTATTTGAACAAGAACTTATTCCAATTAACACAAGTAATATTAAAATCTGAATGTTTTTCATAAATGTCTTGTCCTGAAATAT
>NZ_JAHKQL010000005.1 GCF_018861005.1 Polaribacter vadi | reverse complement strand
ATTCCGGATAAGACATAATTGTGTACAACGTTTATGTATAAGAATAGTTGCGGGTTTGTATGCGAGGATTTTCCGAAGGAAAATCAGACGTTACAAACACGCAACGACCTTTGATTAAGCACTAAACCGCAATTATTTTTATACGGTGTTGTGTGTTCGTTTTTTTACCACAAATATTTTAATTCAATTTTATTTTTTTCAATATTCAGAACTTTGTATGTCGAAGCTCCAATTTCAATTAATGTACTTCCTTCGTCAATGTCTAATTTTTCTTTGAATTCTGATTCTTTTTCCTTTTCAAAAGTCCAGCGATAAATTCCGTCTATTTTCGGTTGGTTTTCAGTTGTCCTAGTAAGGACTAAATTTCGATTTTTAAGAACTCCATTTTCCCAACCAGAAACATCCCAAAATCCATTAAAAATCTCTACTAAAGAATCAGCAACGATTTCTCGTTTTTTCTTTAACTCAATGAATTTGTGATTGAAAATTTTATTTTCTAAACTATCATAGTCAATTCCGTTCCACTCGCAGTTTCCGACTATTTTTATTGCATTTCCATTAGTTTTGATGTCGTAGTAGTCTATAGAAGAAGAATTGAAAGAACAAGTATCTTTAATTGATTTCGCTTTATTAATAAATTCAGTTATTAATTTCAAGTCAGATTTTCCAATTTCGGTTGTCCAAGTTGAGTCCGTTCCAGAACCATAATAATAAAACGGACTTTTTTTAATTGCTTGAATTTTTTCTCCCTTTTTTAAAATGTCCATTGAGTAGAATTCAATTCTTTCATCTCCAGTTCTAAATCGAATTTCGATATCCGAAAAGTCATTAAATTCCGCTTTGTCAATTTTATCAGACTTGCAAGAAGTTAGAATTATAAATAAAATTATTAAATGGTTTCTCATTGTTTCTTAAATGACACACAACGTTGATGTGTATGGTTAGTTTTTTATCAGATTTCATTGTGAGAATAAATCAAATTAAATTCCGATGAGTTCGTTATAAAAACATTCAGATTTGTTTTCTTATCAGCTTTATCATTCTTTAAAGACAGAAAGAATACAGAATGTCCACCTCCAAATAATTTTTCTGAAGTAGCCCAAATAACAAACTTTCTTTCAGTTTTACTGTCCAATTTCGGAAGGTGTTTGAAATTCAGAATTGATAAACTTCCTTTTCCGTTATTCCAGAGTTTGGTTTTTATAGTATCTCCATCAATTTTGTTTATTAAAACTCTACTATCAGAATTGGGATTAATTTTCCATTTCTCATAAAACATTTCTCCAGTTAATTTTCCATTTTTAAATAATTTCTCGCAATAAAAATCGGACGAACATAATGTTAAAACAATATCAGATTTATAAGTTGAATTCAGAGTATCGATTTTTACATTTCGAGTTTGGATTAATTCATATTCGGCTTGTTTGGAAAAAACTTGTTTAGCATTTCGTAATTCAGTCCGATTATAATTCTTTAATTGCTTTGAATTAGTATCATATTCAGTTTGAGCACTCGTACAGAACGATGCTGAAATTACTATTATTGATGTTAGCAGAATGTTTCTCATAAATTAACCACAACGTGTTTGTGTATGCTTTGTTGCGTTGGTTTAGCGTAAAGTTAGCAAATAATTACTGAATAGAAAATCCGCGAGGATTTTCGTAAGTTGGCTAAAAGAAAGCAATAAAATATACACGTTGTTACTTGCAGTTTTTATTAAATTGACTTAATTTTTTGTAAATTCCTATGTCTGTCATAATTCCAAATTCAATTTTTGGTTCACAATTCAAATTATTAAATATAATTCCATATTGATGTTCTTTATTTTTTAATCGGTCAAGATATTTAATTCCGTCTTTTGTTGAATATTCTATAATTCTTTCCGTTACAATTTTAATCTTTAAATCTGTTTTCGAAATTGAGTCAAACACTTTATTTATATAAAATCCAAAATCAGAATCAGCTTCATAAAGTCCTTCACTTTCACTTTTATATTCAATTAGTAATTCCTCAAATTCTTTTTCATTCGGATGAAAAAATAAAAGATTGAAATTATCAATATTCAAAGTGTCCAGTTTCTGTTTTTTTTCCTTTTTAATTATTTCTAATTTTCTGTTATTTTGAAAATTCTCAATGTTTTTTGGAATGTCTTTTTTCACACCTTCTGCAAATTCATACAGTTCAATTCCGAAATAAAATATTCCGACAAGCAAAATTCCAAATATTGTTATTAAAATTCCTTTTTTCATTCTTCGTGAATTGCAAGTAACGTTGTTGTATATGGTTTGTTGCGTGTTTCAAGCACCTAATTTAGTAAATAATTACGGACAAAGAAAGTCCGAGAGGACTTTCGTAAGTAGGCGAAAAGCCAGCAATAAATTATATACGGTGTTAGCAGCAGTTATTATTTTTTCGAATATTTTCTAAAAGCACTTATTAGTTGATATATTAAATATGAGCTAAAAATTCTGGATATGCTATCAAAAAAGACTGCATTACTTGAGTACATCTCTTTTTTTACATCAAAGACTATATCAAAGCGATGAGCTGGATTCATAAAACTAATAAATCTACCAATTTCATTGATTATTAATTCATGGTCAAATTGAGTTTGATTTAAACTATATTTAACTAAAGTATACCAAGTTATTGAAAAAAATATCAGCCAACAAAAAGCAACAAACCAATTTAATCCGTGACTATTTGATATTAAATTAGTAAATAATATGAATTTATCTGAAAACATTCCCTTTTCTTTTCTTATTGATTTTAAGTGCGCTTTCATTTCATATTTATAATACATTAACTTGGTTGGTGTATCTAAATTTTTTTGAGCAACAATTTTCAATTGTCGATAAGTTTCTATTCTATCTTTTAAAGTGTTTTCAGCTTTAAGTAAATTCGATTTACACCATTTAATATTTATTGGCACAATGTCAACTAGATTACAGCTTGTTATTTTAATTTTTGAAAATTCTGAAAAGTTAATAGAACTTAGCATTGCCTTTCCTAAATTAACTCCTTTTAAAGTGAGTAAAGAGTTGTCTGTTAATGGTGATAAAGCATTGATTAAAACATTTCCATTGTTAAAAAAATATTTTATAATTCCAACACGTAATTTTATATTGTTTATTGATAATGTTGAATCTTTTAACTCTCCATGAATTTGAAAGTAGTCGGTTGTTAAGTTTCTTAATAGAAAATCAGTGTTGTGATTAGAATTAAATTCTAAAAATAATTTATTAATTGTATTTTTATTTCCCCTATTAGAAAGAGTTAGCGTGCTTTTTGACTCTCCTCCAATTAGAGATATTAGATCTGCTTCTTTAGGTATTAATTGAATGTCTCGATTAAATTCGTTTTTTTCAAATTTAAAATTTTTTGTTTTAAACTGATCAATAACCAACTGTTTCGAATGGTTGAATTGACAAGATTCGAATATGAAATTTAAGGTTTTTAGTTGTTTAGAGGAAAAATATTGATGAAACGTACAACTAGAAAAAGATAGATTTTTTAATTCTATTTTTTGAACTAAAAATCGTTGATTGAAAATACAATTTATGAAAGAGAAATTTTCATTAGTTTGATATCCTTGAATCTTAAATTCGAAATTAAATATGCAATTAATAAATGTTATTGATTTATTATTACCTGTTGAAATATTATTATCAATATTGATTTCATCTAGAACAGTCAGATTAAAGATATTCTTCTGTGTCTCCAGAAAATATCTAAATCTTTCAAAACTAACCTCTTCATTTTGTTTATTATCCAATGTGTGTTTTTATTGCTGCTAACGTTTATGTGTATTATTTGTTGCGTAAATTTAGCGAAAAAAATAGTTTATTAAACTAAAACTTTAGCGTTTCCGAGGTTTTTCGTATGAAAAACCCAAAAAAGCAATAAATTTTACACGGTGTTATGTTTTGTTGTGATACGTTTGAGTAAGCAAGTTCAGATTCCGTTTTCATTTTTTTCACGCTTTTTTAATTTCCTTTTTTGAGCTTTTTTGAGCTTTTTTTATTTATTTCTTATTTATGTAAAATTCCTTTTTCAGAGTTAATACTTACGTTTAGGTACCGTTTTGATTTTTAATTCGCACGAAATTTTTCCTTAATTAATTTTTTTTACAAAACTTCAATAATTCCAAAGTAGAGAAAATTCCCGCGTAAAATTTTCGTCCTGATTTAACTTTTTTAAAATTCGCGAGAGAGTGTTCAGCATTTTTTTCCTGTGTTTAGATTTTCCTGAGCAATAAAACATAACGGTTTTGTATAAGATTAGTTGCGGGTTTGTGTGCGAGGATTTTCCGAAGGAAAATCAGACGTAACAAACACGCAACGACCTTTGATTAAGCCAAAAACCGCAATTAATTTTATACGTTGTTGGCATTAGTTTTTTTATTTTAAGTTCAAAGTTGGAATAATATTCTTTTTAATTATACAATCAAATGAATAATGTTTTCCAAGTATTTCAATTGAATAAAAATTTCCTTTATATTTTATTTCAATATATGGTTGTTGGGTTATACTTGTTTCAATTGTTTTATTATAATTCCTAAATTCTAGAGGTTCTCCGTCATAAGTTCTGCCGTTTATTTTTAAAGAATCAATATTTACTCCTCCAAGCACTAAATCATTAAAATGATAGTTTAAATATATTCCTTTGTCCAGAATAGGGTAGTTTTTGAGATAAGGCAATTCTAAGCTATCCATTAATATTGGATTAGAATTACTTTTTTTAACTTGATTCTCGGTTAATTCAGTTGAAATCGTATCCTCTGATTTAGGTTCTTCACTTGTATTATTAAATTTCTCAAAATTTTCTTTTGTTTGAGTAATTTCATTAATGATTTTTGAAAAACCAAAAAAGGCAACAATTACGACTAAAATTATTGCAGCAATTTTATTACTCTTTATATAAGATATTATTCCATCATAAGTGAATTCAAACTTCTGGTTAGAGCTATACGTAAATTTACTGACTCCTTTTTTAGAGTCTTTTAAATCAATACCTTTTTCACTCAATTTCATCCATCCGTTATCTCCATTTTTTAGAAAATAACCTCTAGAAATACCAAAAGTTTTAATCTTGTCAGATAACTCAAATAGATATTCTTTTTCTTTTTGAGTATTGATATTAAGATGTTTGTTGTCAATCAGTATATTGTTTATACTAAAAAATGAAACATCATCTAATTCTCTGACAATTATGTCAAAATATTTAATTATTATTTTTTCGTTAATGTTCATTTTTCAAATTAATGCCAACGGTTTTGTATAAGATTAGTGTGGGAGGTAGATAATCGATAGATTGTCAACCGAGCCACAAGCTTATACTTATTTAGTGTTTTTATCTTGTCGATTTAAAAATACTCAAATAAGTATAAGCGACATAATAAAGAAAGACAAAACTTTGAGAAAAGACAAAAACCCACATTAATTTTATACGGTGTTCTACACAGTTTTATTTTTTTAAATTTATCAAATAATGATTTACTTTCTGATAGATTCCATTTATACGGTGGAATGTTACCATACTTGTTAAATTACTAACATCTTTACCATAAGGGTTTTTCATGTAAGTTGTACTGTCAATTTTGAGGTTTTTAAACTCTTCATTTTTTTTACTATAATTTATGAAAAAGGTATAATCTTTCTTGAATTTTTCAAAATCCTTAGCAAAACAATAGACTAAGATGTGTTTGTTTGACAAGCCTAAACTATCGTAATTATTTACAAGTTTAGATATATGCTTGACTAAATTATCGTTTTTTCCAGTTGGGCTTACATTTTTTAGTTTTAAACACTCTATTATGGTAATTGGAAGACCATTTTGATCTCTAATGATAAGGTCGAGTTCTCCAGCACTTTTTCTACTCATTGATAATCCGCTACGAGATTGATCTGAAACATTATATTTTTTTGACCTAAGTAAATCTACGACCGAATCATTTATTTCATCCTCAGTTTTATGTTCTTGATTTCTTTCTAAAATTCGAGTACTAACTTCAATGATATCCGTTTCAAATGTTTCTATTATAGACTCTCTGCTAATTTGTATTTCAAAATCTTTTTTTGACGTGAGCATTAAAAAATAATAAGTGTCAATAATTGGATATATTAATTGAATACTTATTTTTCTTCTTAAATATTTTTTGATTTTTAAAGAGATTTCCTTTTGATGTTTAGAAAGAAAAGAGTCAATATTCTCTTTTATAAAAAAGATATTCATTAGGTCTGAATTATCTTTGATTGCTTTTATACATTTAGATCGAAACTCTGAATCTTTTGACTCATCCTCATTTATGGCGTATCCCATCAAAAATCCATTTATTGATCTATCATATTCTTCTTCAAAATAAAATAATGATTTTTTATCTACGGAATCAGGGATATCTATATATGGTTGATTGTCTAGTTTATTTATTTTGTCATAAATCTTATTAATGAAATAGTCTTTTTCCGTTTTTGATATACTCAAATTTGAGATATATTCATCAAGCATTTTTTTTAAAAGAGTATATGAAGTATAATTACTCATTAATGGATAAATAAAGTCATTAACTTTATCGGATAAAATATGTTTAGAACTAGAGATGTCGTTTGTTATAAGCTTATTCAGATCTCTTAATATTTTTAGGTTTTCTGAAAAATATCTTTCTATTTTATCTTCAATTTCAGCCATAAACATTTTTGAACGAGTTGTTTTTTAATTGTGTAGAACGTTGTTGTGTAAGGAAAGTTGCGTGGTTTAAGCACTAAAGTTAGTAAATAAAACACTAACCAAGAAAATCCGAGAGGATTTTCGTAAGTATGCTTTTACCAGCAATTTTTTTTACACGGTGTTGTGTGTAGTGTTTTTCAGACTACTTAAATTAATTCTATATTTTCCGTTTTTGTTTTTAACTTTCTAACTGAAAGTCTATCTCCTTTTTTATCCAAATTTTCAACAATTTCTTTAGAATCTATTTTTAATATACTAATTGGTTCAAAATATTCATTAAGTTCAACAAATAGGCAATAATCAAATTCAAAACCTCTGAAAATGACTTTAGCTGATTTAGTTGGCTGTCTTCGAGTTTTTATCTCAACTTTTTTTCCATTTGTGTCAAATCCGTCAAAACCTTTTTCAACAATTTTGCAAAGTTCAATTTTCAGTAATTCTTGACAGTAATATTCTCCTAAATCTCCAACAAGATTTTTAGTTCTAATTATTCCCTCTGATTTTAAGGTTTTTAGAGATTCTGCAATTATCTTTAATTCAGGTCTTGTCTTTATTTTCATTAAATTTTACTTTTATCACATTTTCCAAATTTATTTTCAATTTTTTCGATTATAATTGACTTATTTTCTTCGCTTAAAATTTCATCTTTTTGTAATTTACAAAGATAAATTTCTTCTTCAGCACAATATTCAGAATTTGGAAGTTCACAAAAGAAAAGTTGCGAACTATCATTTTTTAAGCTAAAACAGAGTTTGTAATCTTCTTTTTCATTGTTTTTCAAATCATTAAATAATGACTTAATATCGGATTGTTCTACAGCGTAAATCGCTCGGCAAATTTGTTCGTTTGTCATTTCGTTTTTTTCATTACACACAACGTTGTTGTATAAGGTTTGTTGCGTTGGTTTTGCAGTAAAGTTAATAAATAATTACTGACAAAGAAAGTCCGCGAGGACTTTCGTAAGTGAGCAAAAAGCCAGCAATAAATTTTATACGGTGTTAGGTTTAGTTATATTTTTTCTCCATTAGTCATTTTCTCAAGTAGAATGTTTATTTCTTTTCTAAACAAATCATTATTTTTAACTTTCTTCAACAAGCTTATGGCTTTTTTACTATTTTTTTCAATATTATCTCCTCTGTAGTATTTTAAAGCTAAAGTTGGACAACAATAAATATCAAAAACTTCAGCACCTTTTTCCAAATAGAGCATAGATTTTTCAGAATCAGGATTAATTCCACCAATTCCATATTCATAAATTCTACTCAATTTTGAGTAACAGTTTCCAATATTTTCATTCCTTTTTATTAGTTCTTCATAAATTTTGATTGCTTTTTCTATTTTATTATTTCTTTCATCAAAGTAAAAGTTAGCTAATTCAAATCCTGCTTGTATATTTCCCATACTCCAAGACTTTGTCCAATAATTTTCAGCAGTTTTAAGATTTTGTTTTACTTCATCTCCCAAGTAATAAACTTCTGCTAATTCTAGACCAGCATCAGAATCACCAAGATTTAAGCCTTTTTCAAGAAATTTAATTCCCTTTTTAGGATTTCTTTCAATATTTGCCCTCCCTTGTTCTGCATATAAATAAATTTTTCCCAGTAAAGTGTTTGCTTCTGAATTTTCTTCAAGATTTAATTTTTCAAGCAAATTAATTGCTTCTTGTTCATTATTATCTTGCCAAAATTTTATAGCTTTTTCAATTTTTTTTTTAGTCATTCCTAATAATGTCTTGTCCTGAAATA
>NZ_JAHKQL010000002.1 GCF_018861005.1 Polaribacter vadi | reverse complement strand
TGCTAACTGCTAACTGCTATTCTGGGCGTTACCTAAAGGTCGGGCTTTCACTACTCGCTTTTTTCGTACCTCAAAAGAGCTCAAACAGGTCGTTCAATCCCTAACGCAAAAAGTTACTTCAAAAAATTAATTGAAATAAAAAATTGTAATTAATAATTAATAATTACATTTGCAATCCAAAAATTATAAATCAGCAGTTTAACTGTTTTTTAAAATATATAAGATACTTATGAAGGGAGGTGCCAACCAATGTTAATTATACCTGTAAAAGAAGGAGAGAATATAGATAGAGCTTTAAAACGTTACAAACGAAAGTTTGACAGAACAAAGACTATGAAAAACTTACGTAACAGAAAAAACTTTACAAAGCCATCTGTTGCTAAAAGAGCTCAAAGAATAAAAGCTTCATACGTACAAAGATTAAGAACGCAAGAAGAAGTAGGTTAGTAAAACTGAAAAGCAAAATACAAACTCGTATCAAATAATTTTGATACGAGTTTTTTTATGGTTAATTTTTTGTAATTTTACAAAAGACCACAAGTCTTTTAATTAATTAAGTAATATTTTAAGAAAACTAGAAATTTTGTTTTTCGTAAAATAAAGGTTGGTATTTTTTAAATTAAATCAAATAACACATAAATTTTTATCAACTAAATGATAGATTCTTTCTTAGAATATTTATCGCTAGAAAAAAAATATGCTCACAATACAGTTACAGCATACAAGAACGATTTAATTTCATTTAGAGATTTCTTAGCAACTGAATTCAATCAAGAGAATTTATCAGAAGTACATTACAATCAAATTAGAACTTGGATTGTTTCTTTAGTCGATTTAAAAATTTCCAATCGTTCAATTAATAGAAAGGTAAGTTCTTTAAAGTCTTTTTATAAGTATCTTCAGAAAACGCATCAGATTGAAATTAATCCACTTTCAAAACACAAAGCTTTAAAAGTTGAAAAAAAGATTCAAGTACCTTTTAATACAAAAGAAATAAGTGAAGTTATAAATTTAGTTTCACATCAAAGCGATTTTACTTCCGTCCGAAATAAATTAATTATTGAACTTTTTTATTCCACAGGAATTCGAAGAATAGAACTCATCAATATAAAAGAAAGAGATATTAATTTATCCGAAAGTACAATTAAAGTCCTCGGAAAAAGAAATAAAGAAAGGTATATTCCTTTGTTAAAATCTGTAAGTCAAACTTTAAAAAAATATTTAAAATTAAAGCAAGAATTCTCTATAGGTTTAGAAGAGCTTTTTATCACAGAAAAAGGAAATAAAATCTATGAAAATCTTGTTTACAGAATAATAAATTCTTACTTTAGTAGAGTCTCTTCTAAAGAGAAAAAGAGCCCTCACATTTTAAGACATTCCTTTGCGACACATCTTTTAAATGAAGGGGCAGATTTAAATTCAGTTAAAGAGTTGCTAGGGCATTCATCTTTAGCTTCAACACAAGTCTATACTCATAATAGTTTAGAGGCAATTAAAAGAGTGTATAATCAAGCTCACCCTAGGAGCAATAAAAAGAACAATGAAGTATGAAAGTATTCACCCAATCCGTTAATTTTAATGCAGACAAAGAATTAATTAAATTCGTAGACGAGAAAGTATCAACTTTAAGTAGGTTTCATGACAAGATAGTTGACGCTGAAGTTTTTTTAAAAGTTCAAAATACTAGTGATAAAGAAAATAAAATTACAGAAGTAAAAATTAATATTCCTGGTAGTGAGTTGATTATAAAAAGAGAAACTAAAACTTTTGAAGAAGGTATTAATGCAGCTGTAGATAACTTAAAAAGACAATTAAAAAGGTCAAAAGAAAAGCATCGAGATTCATTGATTTCTTAAATTTTAAAAAAAATAAAAAAAAGATTAAAAAAAGTTTTTAAATGTAAAAAAACTTTATACATTTGCAATCCGTTAGAAATAGCGGGTTGTTTTTTGTGTAACAAAAGCCGATGTAGCTCAGCTGGCTAGAGCAGCTGATTTGTAATCAGCAGGTCGTGGGTTCGAGTCCCTCCATCGGCTCAAAAACAATAAGTTCATTAAAATAGTAAATTGAAGGGGAGATACTCAAGCGGCCAACGAGGACGGACTGTAACTCCGTTGACTACGTCTTCGCAGGTTCGAATCCTGCTCTCCCCACAAATTTACATTTTGCGAAAGTAGCTCAGTTGGTAGAGCGTCAGCCTTCCAAGCTGAATGTCGCCGGTTCGAACCCGGTCTTTCGCTCAAAAAAAATCAACAAAGCCGGTGTAGCTCAGTTGGTAGAGCGCATCCTTGGTAGGGATGAGGTCACGGGTTCAAATCCCGTCATTGGCTCATTTTTAAAAAGTATTATTAGACACTAAATATATTTAAACTAAGAATTAAAATCAATAATTATGGCAAAAGGAACTTTTGACCGTTCGAAACCTCACTTAAATATTGGTACAATCGGACACGTAGATCACGGTAAAACAACTTTAACTGCGGCTATTACTAAAGTATTAGCTGATGCAGGATTTTCTGAAGCTAGATCTTTTGATCAGATTGATAATGCACCAGAAGAAAAAGAAAGAGGTATTACAATTAATACTTCTCATGTAGAGTATCAAACTGCTAATCGTCACTATGCACACGTTGACTGTCCAGGTCACGCGGATTATGTAAAGAATATGGTTACAGGAGCTGCTCAAATGGATGGAGCTATTTTAGTGGTTGCTGCTACAGATGGTCCAATGCCTCAAACTAGAGAGCATATCTTATTAGGTCGTCAGGTAGGTATTCCACGTATCGTTGTTTTCTTAAACAAAGTTGATATGGTGGATGATGAAGAGCTTTTGGAATTAGTTGATATGGAGGTTAGAGAATTATTGTCTTTCTATGAGTATGATGGAGATAATGGTCCTGTTGTTTCTGGTTCTGCTTTAGGGGCTTTAAATGGTGAGCAAAAATGGGTTGATACTGTGTTGGAATTAATGTCGCAAGTAGATGCTTGGATTGAAGAGCCTTTAAGAGAGGTTGATAAAGATTTCTTAATGCCTGTTGAGGATGTATTCTCAATTACTGGTCGTGGAACTGTGGCTACAGGTCGTATCGAAACTGGTATTGCTAATACAGGAGATGTTGTTGATATTATTGGTATGGGAGCTGAGAAAATGTCTTCTACTATTACTGGTATTGAAATGTTCCGTCAAATCTTAGATAGAGGTGAGGCAGGAGATAATGCTGGTATCTTATTAAGAGGTATTGCAAAAGAAGATATTAAAAGAGGTATGGTAATCTGTAAGCCAGGTTCTGTAACTCCTCACGCTAAGTTTAAAGCTGAGGTTTATGTTCTTAAGAAAGAAGAAGGTGGACGTCACACTCCATTCCATAATAACTACCGTCCACAGTTTTATGTAAGAACTACGGATGTTACAGGTACAATTAATTTACCTTCAGGTGTAGAAATGGTTATGCCAGGAGATAACTTAACTATTACAGTAGACTTAATTCAGCCAATCGCATTAAATGTTGGTTTACGTTTTGCAATCCGTGAAGGAGGTAGAACAGTAGGTGCTGGTCAAGTTACTGAATTATTAGACTAATATTGTTTTAGTTTACTAATTTATAAATTTAAAGGGTGTCCCATTTTTAATGGGACGCCTTTATGAATAAATAATAGAGACGGGTTTAGCTCAGTTGGTAGAGCACTGGTCTCCAAAACCAGGTGTCGGGGGTTCGAGTCCCTCAATCCGTGCAAAACAAAATAAGTAAGATGAACTTTATACAATATATCAAAGATTCTTTTGACGAATTAAGTAACCATATGACTTGGATATCTAAAGAAGATGCCCAAAAAACTACTGTTACTGTAGCTGTTTTTACAATTGTATTCGCATTAGCAGTTGCTGGTATAGATTATGTTTTTCAAACTGGATTAGATAACTTTTTCAAATTATTTTAAGAAATAAATTATGGCTGATTCAGTGATGAAATGGTATGTTGTTAGAGCCATTGGAGGACAAGAGAATAAAGTTAAAAATTATATTGAAACAGAAATTTCTAGAGTAGGTTTATCGGATTATGTAAATCAGGTTATTGTTCCTACAGAAAAAGTTGTTCAAATAAGAAACGGAAAAAAAGTTAATAGAGAAAGAGTTTATTTTCCAGGGTATATAATGGTAGAGGCTAATCTATCTGGTGAGGTCCCTCACGTTATCAAAGCAATTACTGGTGTTATTGGGTTTTTAGGTGAAACAAAAGGTGGTGAGCCTGTGCCTATGAGGAAGTCTGAAGTAAACAGAATGCTAGGTAAGGTTGATGAACTTTCTGTTCAAGATGAAAATATTGCAATTCCTTATAACCAAGGAGAAACAGTAAAAGTTGTAGATGGTCCTTTTAATGGATTTGACGGAACTATAGAGAAAGTAAACGAAGAAAAGCGTAAACTTGAAGTAATGGTGAAAATATTCGGAAGAAAAACACCATTAGAATTAAGTTATATGCAAGTAGAAAAAATATAATTGTTACACAAATATATAGATTTATTTTTTGGCTTCCAACTTAAAATAAATCATTAAACATTTTTAAAATGGCAAAAGAAGTTAGTAAAGTAGTTAAGTTACAAGTAAGGGGAGGCGCAGCGAATCCATCGCCGCCGGTTGGACCCGCTTTAGGAGCTGCTGGTGTTAACATTATGGAGTTCTGTAAACAGTTTAATGCAAGAACGCAAGACAAACAAGGTAAAGTTTTACCTGTTGTTATTACTGTTTTCAAAGACAAATCGTTTGATTTTGTTGTAAAAACTCCTCCTGCAGCAGTTCAGTTACTAGAAGCGGCCAAAATTAAAAAAGGTTCAGGAGAACCAAACAGGAAGAAAGTAGCATCAGTTACTTGGGATCAAATTAAAGTAATTGCAGAAGACAAAATGGTAGATTTAAATGCCTTTGAAGTTTCTTCAGCAATGCGTATGATTGCAGGTACAGCTCGTTCTATGGGATTAACAGTAAAAGGTGATGCACCAGCATAAACTTTATAAAAAGTAGTAAAATGGCAAAATTAACAAAAAAGCAAAAAGAAGCTTACGCTAAGGTTGATAAAACTCAATCTTATGATTTAGCAGCTGCTTCAGCTCTAGTCAAAGACATTACTAATGTAAAGTTTGATGCATCAGTAGATTTAGCAATTCGTTTAGGAGTAGATCCACGTAAAGCTAATCAAATGGTTAGAGGTGTTGTAACATTACCTCATGGAACAGGTAAAGATGTAAAAGTATTAGCATTAGTAACTCCAGATAAAGAAGCAGATGCAAAGGCAGCTGGTGCAGATTATGTTGGGTTAGATGAGTACCTTCAAAAAATTAAAGGAGGATGGACAGATGTAGACGTAATTATAACAATGCCTAGTGTTATGGGGAAATTAGGTCCATTAGGTAGAATATTAGGTCCTAGAGGTTTAATGCCAAACCCAAAGACAGGTACTGTAACAATGGATGTTGCAAAAGCGGTTACAGATGTAAAGGCTGGTAAAATCGATTTTAAAGTTGATAAAACTGGTATTGTTCACGCAGCAATTGGAAAAGTATCTTTTGATGCTAAGAAGATTGAAGAAAATGCAAACGAGTTAATACAAACTATCATTAAATTGAAACCTACAACTGCAAAAGGAACGTATGTAAAAAGCGTTTTTATGTCTAGTACTATGAGTCCTAGTATTGCTGTTGAAGTAAAAACTGTTTAATACGTTAAAACTTATAATTATGACTAGAGAAGAGAAATCACAAGTAATACAAGATTTAACAGCAGTATTAGCAAACACAAATACAGTATACTTAGCAGATATTTCAGGATTAGATGCACAAACTACTTCTAATTTAAGAAGAGCTTGTTTTAAAGCAGGGATCCAGTTATCAGTTGTTAAAAATACATTACTTGCAAAAGCAATGGAAGCTTCAGATAAAGAATTTGAAGACTTACCATCAGTATTAAAAGGTAATACATCAATGATGATTTCTGAAGCAGCTAATGCTCCAGCAAAATTAATCAAAGAATTCAGAAAGAAAGTAAAAGATAGACCTATTTTAAAAGGTGCTTTTGCAGAAGAATCTGTTTACATTGGTGATGATCAATTAGATGCTTTAGTAGATATTAAATCTAGAGAAGAACTTATTGGTGAAATCGTTGGATTATTACAGTCTCCAGCTAAGAATGTTATTTCAGCATTACAGTCTGGTGGACAAACACTTTCAGGTATTATTAAAACTTTATCTGAAAAAGAATAAGCGCACAAATAAACTATAATAAAACAAAATTTTAAAAACAATTAAAATGGCAGAATTAAAAGATTTCGCAGAGCAATTAGTTAACTTAACAGTAAAAGAAGTTAATGAATTAGCTACTATTTTAAAAGATGAGTATGGTATTGAGCCAGCAGCAGCAGCTGTAGCAGTTGCAGGTCCTGCAGCAGGTGGAGAAGAAGCAGCTGAAGAGCAAACTGAATTTGATGTTATCTTAACAGCAGCAGGTGGTTCTAAATTAGCAGTTGTAAAATTAGTTAAAGAATTAACTGGTTTAGGATTAAAAGATGCTAAAGGTATCGTAGATAGTGCACCAGCACCAATTAAAGAAGGTGTATCTAAAGATGAGGCAGAAGGTCTTAAAAAATCTTTAGAAGAAGCTGGAGCTGAAGTAGAGCTTAAGTAAAATACATATTCCTGATTTTTGTAAGTATCAAAAACAGGAAAACAAATTTAGGTTTAGGTACTAAAGACTATTGTTTTTAGACCTAAACCATTTTGTGTCTATATTCGTTCTTTATTTTAATTCAGATTTTAATCAAAAAAATATTCTCTTTTGGCAACGAAAAACACTACTGAAAGAATCAACTTCGCAACTTCTCAAATGATTAAAGAATATCCAGATTTCTTGGATATTCAGGTAAAATCTTTTCAAGATTTTTTCCAACTTCAAACAAAAGCAGAAGAAAGAGGAGAAGAAGGTTTATATAAAACCTTCATGGATAACTTTCCAATCACAGATACAAGAAATCAATTCGTTTTAGAATTTTTAGACTATTTCGTAGATCCACCAAGATATTCTATTCAAGAATGTATAGAAAGAGGTCTTACGCACAGTGTACCTTTAAAAGCACGTCTAAAGCTATATTGTACTGACCCAGAACACGAAGATTTCGAAACAATTGTACAAGACGTATATCTTGGAACAATTCCTTATATGACAAACTCTGGTACCTTTGTAATTAACGGTGCAGAGCGTGTTGTTGTTTCTCAGTTACACAGATCACCAGGCGTATTCTTTGGTCAGTCATTCCACGCAAATGGTACAAAATTATATTCAGCAAGAGTTATTCCTTTTAAAGGATCTTGGATAGAATTTGCTACAGATATCAATCAAGTAATGTATGCTTATATTGATAGAAAGAAAAAATTACCAGTTACAACATTATTCAGAGCCATTGGTTTTGAAAGAGATAAAGATATATTAGAGATTTTTGACCTTGCAGAAGAGGTAAAAGTGTCTAAGGCTGGATTAAAGAAAGTCTTAGGAAGAAAATTAGCAGCGAGAGTTTTAAAAACTTGGCATGAAGATTTTGTTGATGAAGATACTGGAGAGGTTGTATCAATCGAAAGAAATGAAATCGTTTTTGATCGTGATACAATTTTAGACAAAGAACATATAGATGAAATAATAGATGCAGGTGCTAAAACGGTTTTACTTCATAAAGAAGATAACCATATGGCAGATTATGCTATTATTCATAATACATTACAGAAAGATCCTACAAATTCAGAAAAAGAGGCTGTAGAGCATATTTATAGACAATTACGTAATGCAGAACCGCCAGATGAGGAGACTGCAAGAGGTATTATAGATAAGTTATTCTTTTCTGAACAAAGATATAATTTAGGAGAAGTTGGTCGTTTTAGAATGAATACTAAACTTCAGTTAAACGAGCCTATTGATCAGAAAGTATTAACAAAGTTAGATATTATTACGATCATTAAATATTTAATCGAGTTAATCAATTCTAAAGCAGAAGTTGATGATATCGATCACTTATCTAATAGACGTGTAAGAACTGTTGGTGAGCAATTAGCAGGTCAGTTTGGTGTTGGTTTAGCACGTATGGCTAGAACAATTCGTGAGCGTATGAATGTACGTGATAACGAGGTGTTTACTCCAATTGATTTAATTAACGCTAAAACATTATCATCTGTAATTAATTCATTCTTTGGTACCAACCAATTATCTCAGTTTATGGATCAAACAAATCCATTAGCAGAGATTACCCACAAGCGTAGATTATCTGCACTTGGGCCAGGTGGTTTATCAAGAGAAAGAGCAGGTTTTGAGGTTCGTGATGTTCACTATACTCATTATGGACGTTTATGTCCTATTGAAACTCCTGAGGGACCAAATATTGGTTTAATTTCTTCACTTTCTGTATTTGCAAAAGTGAATAACTTAGGATTTATAGAAACACCTTATAGAAAAGTTGACAACGGAATTGTAGAAAAAGCAGAACCAACTTATTTAAGTGCTGAAGAGGAAGAAGGTATGAAATTTGCCCAATCTAATTTAGAATTAAATGAAGATGGTAGTTTTGTGTCTGATAGAGTTATTGCTCGTGAAGAAGGAGATTTCCCAGTTGTTAGCCCAGATGCAATTGACTATATGGACGTTGCTCCAAATCAAATTGCTTCTATATCTGCATCTTTAATTCCATTTTTGGAACATGATGATGCCAACCGTGCTTTGATGGGATCGAATATGATGCGTCAAGCAGTTCCTTTATTACGTCCAGAATCTCCAATTGTTGGTACAGGTTTGGAGCGTAGAGTTGCAAAAGATTCAAGAATTCTAATTAATGCAGAAGGAGCAGGTGTAGTAACTTATGTAGATGCTAATAAAATTACAATTAAGTACGATAGAACTGAAGAAGAAAAAATGGTAAGTTTTGATTCTGATGAAACATCTTATAACTTAATTAAATTTAGAAAAACCAACCAAGGTACTTCTATCAACCTAAAGCCGATTGTAGAAAAAGGGGATAGAGTAGAAGAAGGACAAGTACTTTGTGAAGGTTATGCAACACAAAAAGGAGAATTAGCTTTAGGTAGAAATATGAAAGTAGCCTTTATGCCTTGGAAAGGGTATAACTTTGAGGATGCAATCGTAATTTCTGAAAAAGTTGTTCGTGAAGATATATTTACATCTATCCATATTGATGAGTATTCTTTAGATGTTAGAGATACAAAATTAGGTACTGAAGAGTTAACTAATGATATTCCTAACGTTTCAGAAGAAGCTACAAAAGATTTAGATGAAAATGGAATGATTAGAATTGGAGCAGAAGTAAATCCTGGTGATATCTTAATTGGTAAAATTACACCAAAAGGAGAATCTGATCCAACTCCAGAAGAAAAATTATTACGTGCTATTTTTGGTGATAAAGCCGGTGATGTAAAAGATGCATCATTAAAAGCTTCTCCATCTTTAAGAGGTGTAGTAATTGATAAAAAATTATTCAGAAGAGCTGTAAAAGACAAGAACAAAAGATTAAGAGATAAAGAGGCTGTTGCAACTTTAGAGCAATCTTTCGTTTCTAAATTCGAAGGTTTAAAAGACGAATTAATTGAGAAATTATTCACTTTAATTAGTGGTAAAACTTCTCAAGGTGTATTTAATGATTTAGGTGAAGAAGTTTTACCAAAAGGTAAAAAATACACTTTAAAAATGTTAAATTCTGTAGATGATTATGTGCATTTAACAGGTTCTTGGACAACTGATAGTGAATTAAATAGTTTAGTTGGTGAATTAGTTCACAACTATAAGATTAAAGTAAATGACTTACAAGGTAATTTACGTCGTCAGAAATTTACAATTTCAGTAGGAGATGAATTACCTGCAGGTATTTTAAAATTAGCCAAAGTTTACATCGCTAAAAAACGTAAGTTAAAAGTGGGTGATAAAATGGCAGGTCGTCATGGAAATAAAGGTATTGTGGCTCGTATTGTAAGAGCAGAAGATATGCCTTTCCTAGAAGACGGAACTCCAGTAGATATCGTATTAAATCCATTAGGTGTACCTTCTCGTATGAATATTGGTCAGATTTATGAAACTGTTCTTGGTTGGGCAGGTCAAAAATTAGATACTAAATATGCAACACCAATTTTTGATGGGGCTTCTTTAGATCAGATCAACGGAATTACAGATTCAGCTGGTGTACCAAGATTTGGACATACTTATTTATATGATGGTGGAACTGGAAAACGTTTCGATCAACCAGCAACAGTTGGTATCATTTATATGATTAAGTTAGGGCATATGATTGAAGATAAAATGCACGCACGTTCTATTGGACCATACTCTTTAATTACACAACAACCTTTAGGAGGTAAAGCACAGTTTGGAGGTCAGCGTTTTGGAGAAATGGAAGTTTGGGCACTTGAGGCTTATGGAGCGTCAAGCATATTAAGAGAAATCTTAACTGTAAAATCTGATGATGTAATGGGTAGAGCTAAAACATACGAAAGTATTGTTAAAGGTGAAGCTATGCCAGAACCAGGTTTACCAGAATCGTTTAACGTATTAATGCACGAACTGAAAGGTTTAGGATTAGACGTTAGATTAGAAGAATAAATTTTTTCAGTAACCAGTTTTCAGTAACCTTTATGTTACTGAAAACTGAATACTGCCAACTGAATACTTATTAAAAGACATGGCAAGAAAACAAGAGAAGTACACTGTAAAAAAGTTTAACAAAATCTCAATTGGTTTATCATCTCCAGAAGCGATTCTAGAAATCTCTAAAGGTGAAGTTTTAAAACCAGAAACTATAAATTATCGTACTCACAAACCAGAAAGAGATGGTTTGTTTTGTGAGCGTATTTTTGGTCCTGTAAAGGATTATGAATGTGCTTGTGGTAAGTACAAAAGAATACGTTACAAAGGAATTGTTTGTGATAGATGTGGTGTAGAAGTAACAGAAAAGAAAGTACGTAGAGATAGAGTAGGGCATATTAACTTAGTTGTTCCTGTAGCTCACATTTGGTATTTTAGATCATTACCTAACAAAATGGGATACCTTTTAGGTTTACCATCTAAAAAGTTAGATATGATTATTTATTACGAAAGATACGTAGTAATTCAACCAGGTATTGCTAAAAATCCAGAGGGAGAACCATTACAAAAAATGGATTTCTTAACAGAGGAAGAATACTTAGATATTGCTGATGAGTTACCTCAAGATAATCAATATTTAGATGATTCAGACCCAAACAAGTTTATCGCTAAAATGGGTGCTGAGTGTTTAATTGATTTATTAGCTCGTATTGATTTAGAGTCTTTATCTTTTGAATTAAGACACAAAGCGAATACAGAAACGTCTAAACAACGTAAAACTGAAGCATTAAAACGTTTAAATGTTGTTGAAGCATTTAAAGATTCTCAAAAAAATAGAGAGAATAATCCTGAATGGATGATTATGAAGGCAATTCCGGTAATTCCACCAGAATTAAGACCTTTAGTTCCATTAGATGGTGGACGTTTTGCAACTTCAGATTTAAATGATTTATATAGAAGAGTTATTATCAGAAACAATCGTTTAAAAAGATTAGTTGAGATAAAAGCTCCTGAAGTTATTTTACGTAATGAAAAACGTATGTTACAAGAATCTGTTGATTCATTATTTGATAACACACGTAAATCATCTGCAGTAAAAACTGAATCTAACAGACCTTTAAAATCTTTATCAGATTCATTAAAAGGTAAACAAGGACGTTTCCGTCAGAATTTATTAGGAAAGCGTGTTGATTATTCTGCACGTTCTGTAATTGTTGTTGGACCAGAAATGAAATTGTCTGAGTGTGGATTGCCAAAAGATATGGCAGCTGAGCTTTATAAACCTTTTGTAATTAGAAAATTAATTGAAAGAGGAATTGTAAAAACAGTAAAATCTGCAAAGAAAATTATTGATAGAAAAGAACCAGTTGTTTGGGATATTTTAGAAAATGTAATTAAAGGTCATCCAGTTTTATTAAATAGGGCTCCTACTTTACACAGACTTGGTATACAAGCATTCCAACCAAAATTAATTGAAGGTAAAGCTATTCAGTTACACCCATTAGCGTGTTCTGCATTTAATGCAGATTTTGATGGAGATCAAATGGCGGTTCACTTACCATTAGGACCAGAAGCTATTTTAGAAGCACAATTATTAATGTTAGCTTCTCACAATATCTTAAACCCTGCAAATGGTGCTCCAGTTACTGTACCTTCTCAGGATATGGTACTTGGTTTATACTATATGACAAAAGAAAGAATTTCTACTCCTGAAGTACCAATTAAAGGAGAAGGATTAACTTTCTATTCTCCAGAAGAAGTTACTATTGCTTTTAACGAAGAAATGGTAGACTTAAATGCTGGTATTAAAGTAAGAACTCAAGATTTAGGAGAAAATGGAGAGCAAGTAACTAAAATCATTAAAACTACTGTAGGTAGAGTTTTATTTAATGAAAAAGTTCCTGCTGCTGCTGGTTATATTAATGAGGTATTAACTAAGAAAAACTTACGTGGTATTATTGGTGGTATTTTAAAAGCTACAGATATACCTACAACAGGTGCTTTCTTAGATGAAATAAAAAATATGGGATATAAATTTGCCTTTCAAGGTGGTTTATCATTCTCATTAGGGGATATTATTATTCCAGCTGAAAAGCAATCTATGATTGATGAAGCAAATAAAGAAGTTGATGTTATTGTAGGTAACTATAATATGGGTATGTTAACGCAAAAAGAGCGTTACAATCAGGTAATTGATGTTTGGGGTTCTACCAACAATAGATTAACTGAATTATCTATGAAACGTTTACGTGAAGATCAACAAGGTTTCAACTCAGTATATATGATGCTTGATTCTGGTGCAAGGGGTTCTAAAGAACAAATTCGTCAGTTAACAGGTATGCGTGGATTAATGGCAAAACCTAAAAAATCTACTGCTGGTGGTGGAGAAATTATTGAAAATCCGATTCTTTCTAACTTTAAGGAAGGTTTATCGATTTTAGAATACTTTATCTCAACTCACGGTGCACGTAAAGGGCTTGCAGATACCGCTTTAAAAACGGCAGATGCTGGTTACTTAACACGTAGATTGGTTGATGTTTCTCAAGATGTTATTATTAATGAGGAAGATTGTGGTACATTAAGAGGATTAGAGGTAACACCTTTAAAGAAAAATGATGAAATTGTTGAATCTATTGCAGACAGAATAGAAGGACGTATTTCTTTACAAGATGTTTATCACCCAGTAACAGAAGAATTAATTATAAAAGCTAATCAATCTATTACATCTAAATTAGCTGATGCTGTAGAAGCTTCAGGTATAGATAGATTAGAAGTAAGATCTGCTTTAACATGTGAGTCTACTAGAGGTATTTGTGCTAAATGTTATGGTTTAAGTTTATCAACTCGTAACAAAGTTCAAATTGGTGAAGCAGTTGGTGTAATTGCTGCACAATCTATTGGTGAACCTGGTACACAGTTAACATTACGTACATTCCACGTTGGTGGGGTTGCTGGTAACATATCAGAAGAAAATAAATTGATTGCTAAGTTTGATGGTAATGTAACTATCGATGATTTACGTACAGTTGTTGGTAAAGACAACGAAGGTAAAGAAGTTGATATTGTAATATCTAGAACTGCAGAAATAAAAATTAAAGACAAGAAAACAGGTATAACTCAGAGTACAAATATTTTACCTTACGGTTCTATTATTTTTGATAAAGAAAGAAAGACAATTAAGAAAGGTGATGTTGTTGTACAATGGGATCCATTTAATGGTGTAATTGTTTCTGAATTTGCAGGAAAAGTTAAGTTTGACAATTTAGAGCAAGGTATGAACTACTCTGTAGAAATTGATGAACAAACTGGTTTCCAAGAAAAAGTAATTACAGATTCTAAGAACAAGAAGATTATTGCTTCGTTAATTATTGAAGACGAAGATGGTAATGCATTACGTTCTTACAGTTTACCTGTAGGTGCACACCTAATGGTTGATGATGGAGATACTGTTGAATCTGGACATACTTTAGTTAAAATTCCTAGAAAATCTGGTAAAGCAGGTGATATTACAGGAGGTTTACCACGTGTAACAGAATTATTCGAAGCACGTAACCCTTCTAACCCATCTGTAGTTTCTGAGATTGATGGTGTAGTTTCTTTCGGGAAAATTAAAAGAGGTAATAGAGAGATTATTGTTGAATCTAAAACAGGAGATATTAGTAAGTATTTAGTTAAGCTTTCTAACCAGATTTTAGTTCAAGAAAATGACTTTATTAAAGCAGGTATGCCATTATCTGATGGTGCTACAACACCTTCTGATATTTTAAGAATTAAAGGGCCATCTGCAGTACAACAATACTTAGTAAATGAAATACAAGAAGTATATCGTTTACAGGGTGTAAAAATTAACGACAAACATTTCGAAGTTGTAGTACGTCAAATGATGCGTAAAGTTAAGATTATAGATTCTGGAGATACATTATTCTTAGAGAATCAATTAATCCATAAAACTGACTTTATCAAAGATAATGATGCTATTTACGGAATGAAAGTTGTTGAAGATGCTGGTGATTCAGAAAACTTAAAGCCAGGTCAAATTATTTCTGCACGTCAATTAAGAGATGAAAATTCTTTATTAAGAAGAAATGACAATAACTTAGTTACTGCAAGAGATGCAAGACCAGCAACAGCTGAACAAGTTTTACAAGGTATTACAAGAGCTTCTTTACAAACAAAATCGTTTATTTCTGCTGCTTCTTTCCAAGAAACAACAAAAGTATTAAATGAGGCTGCTGTAAATGGTAAGATAGATACTTTAGAAGGATTAAAAGAAAATGTAATTGTTGGTAAGAAAATTCCAGCAGGTACAGGTATGAGATCTTATGATAAAATTATTGTAGGACCTAAAGATGAAATAGAACAAAGTTTCTAATTAAACGTTTGAACGTTAACGTTTAAAAATTATATAAGTTGAATTGTTTGTAGTATTTTTACTACAAATAATTCAACTTTTTTTATTGATATTAATAATACAACCCAATAACTATGGAAGATAACCAAAATAAAGATGGACAATTAAATATAGAATTAGATCAAGAAATTGCAGAAGGTACATATTCTAATTTAGCAATTATCAATCATTCTATGTCAGAATTTATTGTAGATTTTATAAATATTATGCCAGGTGTACCCAAAGCCAAAGTAAAATCTAGAATTATTCTAACACCACAACACGCCAAAAGATTAACAAAAGCTTTAGCAGATAATGTTCGTAAATTTGAACAACAACATGGTGAAATAAAAGATTATGAGCAACCTCCTGTACCTATGAATTTTGGACCAACAGGACAAGCTTAATCATAAAAAAGTGAAACCTTAGTTTCACTTTTTTTATTTAAAACTCTACAGAGAAATCTAAAATTTTAGGATTCGAAAAATAACCAATAATATTCTTTTCAATAGTTATGGTTTTACCATCAGCACTATAATAGGCTTCTTTAATAGAGGCATTTTTTATTCGTTTAGGAAACGTATAAATCAATTTATAGGTAGAACTCGAAAACATAGTTTTTACCTTCCCTAAACTATCAACTTCTTTTTTCAATTGCTCAGGATTTAAAATTTCTGTATTGCGTTCAAATTTCTTTTTCGAATACAAATAGTTAACTTTAGTAGAAGGTGTTTTGGGTTCACTTAATTTTTTAGTTTGTTTTCCTGAAGCTAAAAGTTTATTAGATTTCGAAGCCAAACCATAACCTTCTTGAAAAGAATTTAGCATATTATTCAATTCTTTTACATCTTTAAAGTTGGTAAACATATCAAAATTCATTTTTTCTTTATCAGAATTCATCTGCATTCTCATGCTAAAATTCTCCAATCTTTTTAATGATTTTTGTTTTTCTTGAGATAGTTTTAAAATGCTATCTCTATTTTGTTTGATCACATCTTTAAAATGAATAATAGTATCGTAATTAGTATTCGTTTTTTCTTTATTTAATTTATTGCCCATCATTTGCATAAAAAACGAAGCATCAACTTTAAAAGATACAGTTCCACTTCCGTTTTTTGTAACAGTTAATTCTTCTGTCATTTGGCAACTTGTAAAAAATAAGACAATTAATATCAATAGAAAATAAGATAGATTTGGTATAAATATTGTTTTCATAGCGTAGTCAATTTAAAAGATTAAATAGTAAATGTAAAGATTATTTAACAATAAAATAGGTGCAAGATCGCTTTAAAATTATTGTAAAAATGAAATTAATTTAATGTTAATTAGTGGTGTTTTTCAATTATAATTTAGCTTTTTCTTTTCATTTTGTTAATCTTTTAAAACTTATCAAAAGTTAGTTTTGTTAAAAATTTTAACCAAATAAAATGAAACTAAACAAATTAAAATTTATTCTATTCATTGCAGTTTTATCAATGTCTGCAGCAAAATCTTTTGCACAAACAGGTACTATTCAAGGTTTAATTACCGATGAAAATGGTATTTATGTTCCAGGAGCAAATGTATCTTTAGAAACAATTAAAAAAGGAGACGTTACAGATTTTAACGGTAGATTTACAATTGTATCTATACCTGTTGGTACTTATACTTTAAAAGTTACCTATTTAGGTTATAAAGATATTACGAAACAAGTAGTGGTAAAAGAAAACGAAACTACAAAAGTAATTTTAGAATTAGAATCTGGAGGCATTGAATTAGATGAAATTGAATTTAGATCTTACAGCTTAAGTGGCCAAGCTAAGGCTTTAAACACTCAAAAAAATAACATCAACATTACAAATGTTGTGTCTACAGATCAAATTGGTAAATTTCCAGATGCAAATATTGGAGATGCTGTAAAAAGAATTCCTGGTATCACCATGCAAGTAGATCAAGGTGAAGCTAGAAATATTGTTATTAGAGGACTTTCTCCGCAATTAAACTCTGTTACGTTAAACGGAAGTAGAATTCCTTCTGCAGAAGGAGATAATAGAAACATTCAAATGGATTTAATTCCTTCTGATATGATTCAGTCTATCCAAGTAAACAAAGCTGTAACTCCAGATATGGATGCAGATGCTTTAGGGGGTTCTGTAAACTTAGTAACAAGAACTGCTCCACAAAGTTTTAGATTATCTGCAACAGCAGGTTCTGGTGTAAATACCATTACAAATAAAAGAATATTAAATGGTTCTTTTTTAGTAGGTGATCGTTCTAAAGACAAGAAATTTGGATGGATGCTTTCTGCAACCGTTAATGATAACGATTTTGGTTCTGATAATGTTGAAGCAGAATGGACAGATGAATTCGCTTATTTTGATGGTACAGACGAAGTAGAAATGGAAGTAAATCCTTATACAAACGTATTTGAACAAAGAACGTATTTAGTACAAAGAGTACGTAGAAGTTTTTCTGCAAATTTCGACTATCAAATAAATGATAACAATAACATCTATTTTAAATCGATGTATAACTGGAGAGATGACAGAGAAAATCGTTTTAGATTAGAGCACGAAATCTTAGATGCAGAAGATATTGAAATTGGTGATTTTACCCTAACAAACAACACACCAATAATGTTTCCTGTGTCTGTAGTTAGACAATCGAAAGGAGGGATTGATAATGACAGAAATAAAAACAGACGTTTAGAAGACCAAAGAATGCAAAACTATTCTTTAGGAGGTAACCATGTTGCTGGTAATTTAAAAATCGATTGGATGGCTTCTTTAGCAAAAGCATCTGAAGAAAGATTAAATGAAAGATATGCAGAGTTTGAATCTGAGTATATCATCAATAGCAGTACAGATTCAGAAAATCCTTTTTATTCACCTGTTGATGCTTCTGATTTTAATGATCTTTCTAGTTTTGAATATGGAGAAATTACTGAAGAAAATCAATATACAGAAGAAGAAGATTTTAATGTTTTTGTAAACTTTGAATTGCCTGCAGACTTTTTTGGTAAAGGTGATGGGTTTATAAAATTTGGAGCAAGAGGTAGATTTAAAACCAAATACAGAGACAATAATTTCTTTGAGTATGATTTAGAAAGTGCTTACCCAACTTTAGATGGTATACCAACCAAAGATTATTCTAAATCAGATTTTCTTGCAGGTAGCCAATATCAAGCTGGTTTATTTGCATCAGAAGAATGGTTAGGAGCTTTGAATTTAGCAGATGGTGAGTCTGTAGACGATGAGTTTTTAAGAGACAATTATAATGTAGAAGAAAATGTTTATGCTGCATACTTAATGGCAAATCAAAATTTATCGAATAAATTAAGTGTTTTAGCTGGAGTACGTTTAGAGCATACAAGTTTAACTGCAACTGGTAATAATATTTTAGATGAAGATACTTTAAATGGTACAACAACTAAAGAAAGTACTTATACAAACATATTGCCAGGTGTACATTTTAAATACGATGCTACAGATAATACAGTAGTTCGTTTTGCTTGGACAAACACTATTGCAAGACCAAATTATGCAGACATAACACCTACTTTAGATGTTGTAACTGGAGATGATGAAATTTTTGTTGGTAACCCAGATTTAGAGCCAACTACTTCTATGAACTTCGATTTAATGGCAGAAACGTATTTTAACAATGTAGGTTTACTTTCTGGTGGATTATTTTACAAAAAAATAAACGATTTTATTTATACTTTTCAACAAGAAACTTCTTCAGATTTTTACGGAGCAGGTACAACAGGGTTTGATGTTTATCAACCTTTAAATGGGGATGATGCTTCAATTTTCGGAGTTGAATTTGCTATCCAGAGAAAATTAGATTTCTTACCAGGATTTTTAAAGAACTTTAGTCTTTATTTAAACTATACTTATTTAACTTCTAATGCAAATGGAATTCGTAATGAAGATGGAGATGAAAGAGACGATTTAGATTTGCCAAACACAGCACCAAATATGTTTAATGGTTCTTTAGCTTATGGAGGTAAAAAATTCTCAGCTAGAGTTTCTGCTAATTTTTCTGATGCTTATGTAGATGAAATTGGTGGTAATGCTTTTGAAGATCGTTATTACGATCAACAATTTTTCTTAGATTTTAATGCAACATTTGCGGTTAACAACAACCTAAGTATTTATGCTGATGTTAATAATATTACAGATCAACCTTTGCGTTATTACCAAGGTGTAAGTGATAGAACTATGCAAATGGAATATTATGGAAGAAGAATTACCTTTGGTTTAAAATACGATTTGTTTAAAAAATAAGAAATTAATAATGAGTTTATTAAACAAAAAACAAATTATAAAAAGCACTATATTACTTAGTGCTTTTTACTTTTTTTCTTGCAATTCTGGTAGTAAACTACCTGCAATAGCACCAGATATTATTACAGAAAAAACACTGAATGATACAGATGATCCTGCAATTTGGATAAATCCAAAAGATGCTTCTAAAAGCATTGTTTTTGGTACCGATAAAAAAACTAATGGAGCCATTTATGCATTTAATTTAGATGGAAAAATTATAGATAATAAAACCATCAGAAATATTAAAAGACCTAATAATGTAGATTTAGAATACGGGTTTAAAATTAACGATTCTACAGCTACAGATATTTTAGTGTTTACAGAAAGAGAAAAACAACAAATAAGAATTTTTTCTGTACCAGATATGCAACCTTTAGACAATGGAGGTTTTCCTGTTTTTGTTGATGAAAAAAATGCAGAACTCAAATTACCTATGGGTGTTGCTTTTTATAAATCTAAATTAGATGATAGTTTTTATGCTATTGTAGGCAGAAAATCAGGACCTAAAGAAGGATATTTATACCAATACAAATTAACAGCAGCAAACAATGTGATACAAGCTAGCTTGGTAAGAAAATTTGGGAAGTTTAGTGGTGAAAAAGAAATAGAAGCTATTGCTGTAGATTCAGAAATGGGTTTTGTGTACTATTCTGATGAAGGTGCTTGCATTCGAAAATATTATGCAGAACCAACCAAAGGAAATGAAGAAATAGCATGTTTTGGTGGCGAGTATTTTTTAGAAGATATAGAAGGAATTGCTATTGCCAAATTAGAAGATAAAAAAGGATATATTATTGTTTCTGATCAACAAAAAGGACAATTTAATTTGTTTGATAGAATAACAAACAATTTTGTTAAAGCAATTAATTTATCAACCTTAGAAACTGATGGTTGTGATGTGGTTACTGTGCCATTAAACAACACGTTTAAAAGCGGTTTGTTTGTAGCTATGAACGATGAAAAGAATTTTTATTTTTATGATTTTAATAGATTAATCAAATAAAAAAATCTAAATATTTGAACTTTAAAAGTCGTGCTATATTTTTAGTACGGCTTTTTTATTTGTCAAATTTTAACTTCTGTTTGTCTTTCATTTTTCTGTAAAACATCAAAATACAAAAAATCTAAAATTTCATTTTTACATTGATAAATAGGTCTAGAATTCCAACTGTGATCACCATTTTTAACTGAATATAAATAGTAAGATTTACCAATAGATTTTAATTGATCTGCAATTGCTCTAGAACCATATAATCTTAAATAACCAATATTTTCTTTTTTACAATAATGATGTGGAGCAATATTATAGGGCACTAAATCATCTTTTTCTCCGTGAAAAAGTTGTGTTGGTATTGCTTTATCATTTGTTATTTTATCAATAGTTGTAATTGCACCAGCCATACCAATAATTCCTGCAAATTTAAAACTTGAATCTAGAATCTCATTTTCATAAACGTAAGCTAGGTTTAAAACTGCTTCTGCACCAGCACTAGAGCCTACTAAAATAACTTTGGTTGTGTCTATTTTAAATTTTCTATTACGTTTTATAATGTACTTTATAGCATAACTAATATCCTTAGATACTTCATTAAAAGCCTTAATTTTTAAATCAGATTTTGTGTTGCAGCCAAAACCAATTCCTTTCATTGTTAAACGATAAGAAATAGAAGCTACAGCATAACCATAACTTGCCATTTCTTTAGAGAAGTCTACAGCGTATTTGTCATTTCTTTGTCCGCCAGAAAATCCACCTCCATGAACATAAATAATTAAAGGCTTTAAACCTTTCACTTTTCTGGGTTTGTAAAAATCTAATTTTAAATTCTTTTCTTTTTTAATTCTTTGATAAGTAAATTTATGTATAGAAGTTTTTGCTATTTTCTCTAAATATTTTTTTTGAGAAAAACTGTTAATTGATAACAATAAAGAAAAAATAAATATTGTAGATTTCATAAAATTATAGTCGTAATTATTCTGGTTTTCCTTTAAATTTATCATAAATTTTCCTAGAATTTAAATACAAAAATGTGTTTGTTTTTACATAAAAGTAAGCCAACAAACAGACTAATATTAAGAATAAAATTGCACCTAAAATTGCTTCAACAGGGTTTAATGTTTTACCTATTAAACTGTTTAAACCCAGGCCCGTAAAACTTCCATAAATAATTATAAAATGAATCACATAAATAGATAATGTTTTTTGACCGATTTTTAAAAGAATAGGGTTCTTAAAGTAACTTTCTAATCCGTAGAAAAAAGCAAAATATAATAACACGTTTCCAAATCGAGTAAAAAGGTAATTATAGCTAGCAGAATCCATAAATAATTGAATATGAGATAATTTGGATAGATATGCTAGGAAAAAAGAGGAGTAGAAAATTAACAATAAACCCGTAACTATAAATGAAGTAATAATTGTTTTTTTAAAATATTTTTTGTGTAAGTTTTTATAAAATAAGGTTGATAAAAAAGCACCAAAACAGATATAACCAAACCAAGGAATTATTGTGAAAATAGAACCATTACTTTTAGAGATATAATTGCTTAAAAAAAACGGAATTGAAGAAACATTTATATTTCGATACAAAGGTTCTGTTAAAAATAGAACTGTACCCAAAACTAGAACGATAGAAGAAAAAAGAATCGTTTTTTTATTACATAAAAAGTAAATACCAATTATTAATATTAAACTAATACCAATTATCTGTAAGACATCTATCACTAAAAAGTAAGGGTTAAAATTACCTGACAACCAGTTGAAAATATCGATTCGTAATAAATAACCAACTCCAATTAAGAAAAAACCTCTCATAATTCCTTTTCTCATTCTTAATTTTTCAATGCCTTTTTCTTTAGCTTTTAACAACAGATAGGTGAAAATTAATCCAGAAATGGTAAAAAAAGTTGGTGCTGTTATTCCTCTAAAATAAGCCCAAATTCTGTAAATATTACAATTTGAATCTCTATAAGAAACCTCTAAAAGTGTATCAATAAAATGACCCTGCAACATCATTAAAATGGCAAAAGCGCGCACAATATCAATAAAATACAATCTATTAGAGCTCAATATTTACAAAATATATTCTAAAAGTAAACATATATTTAAGAATTGACTAACACAAGTAAATTAAATTATCCTTATTAATAAATAAACAAAATAACTTATACATATTACGAAATTAGCAATATATAATGAAAATAACCCTATTCAAGTTTTAATTAGCAATATTGAATTTGAAAAATCTAAAGAAAATAAAACATCTCTATTAGATAAAATTTCAGTTTTAAATCTTTAAGGTAATACATTTTAATAGGCTTTATTAGGAATTAGTATAGGTAGGAGTATACTGTTTTTGTAATCCTTAATGATTAAAAAAGATGCACTAATAATCATTTATTATTGCTTGTTTCCCTAGATAGTTTAATCTTTTATATTCACTCAATTTTCTTTAGTAATTAGGTTAATTTTTCTTTGTTAATAATGTTTTTTTTGTATTGTAGTGTTAATGTATTGTTTTTTAATTTGTAATTTTTTACATATTTTTTTTAGTAAAAACCTAATATTAATAAGGTTATAAGTGCTTATTTATATAAAAGTGCATTTTTTTTTACGTATTGTTTAAGTAGTGCTGAAGTAATTGTTTTATTTATTTAATAAAATGATATTTGAAAGACTATAAACAAATATTTGATAATTAACTGCTAAAATTTTAAATAAAATTTAAAATTTTATGAAAAAAACTAAACTATTATGAAAAAAATCGTTCTAAAATTATGTCTTACTTTATTGTTAATTCTAGGTACACAACTTACGTTTGCGCAAGTTGGCCAAGTTCTTTGGGAAGATGAATTCGATACTTTAAATAAAGAACTTTGGAATGTGGACATAGGTAATGGTTGTCCAGAACTCTGTGGGTGGGGAAACCAAGAACTTCAAACCTATCAAAATGAGAATGTTTATATTGAAGAAATTCCGGGTGAACCTGGAAATTATGCTTTGGTACTTGAAGCAAAAAAACAATCAATTGGAGATAATGCTTTTACTTCAGGAAAAGTAACAACAAAAAATAAATTAGGTGTTAAATATGGGATGGTAGAGTTTCGTATAAAAGTGCCAAATGACCTTAGCAAGGGTTTATGGCCTGCAGCTTGGCTCTTAGGAACTAATCAAGTTTCAGAAGGGTGGCCTCGTAGTGGAGAAATAGATATGATGGAAATGGGGCATAATTCACAATTTAGAATAGATCAAGAACTTCCAAGTACAAATGAAAATAATTTAATTGGTGGAAATCTAATTTTTTATAGTGATGCAGCATGTGCAGATAACAATCCAGATTGTGCTGCTAGTATTGCTTATGATAAATGGTACAATGTACCCTATACAACTGCAGAGACACTTACAGATAGGTTTATGATCTATAGAATGTATTGGGATGAAAATGAGATTAGATTAACTGTAGAAGATAATGGCTCAGTTCATAATTTATATACAGGTCCTTTTCCTATAGGGGAAGACGCCAATGAATTTAGAAAACCTTTTTACTTATTAATGAATTTAGCTGTCGGAGGTAATTTTACAGATGCTTTAACCGATAGTCAAGTTTCTGCAGATTTACCAGGTAAAATGTATATCGATTATGTAAGAATTAAAAAGTGGAATGGTAAAGGAGAGGTATTTACTCCAGAAAAATTGATGGCGAATGCAGGTGCAGACAAAAAAATAAATGCTGGAGAACCTTTACAGTTAGATGCCTCTGGTAGTTACGGTCCTATTTCATCCTATTCTTGGAAAATAAATGGTACAGAGGTTTCTACTTCAGAAAAGCACGAAGTTTCTTTAGATCTGGGTGATTATGATGTAGAACTTACCATAACTGATACAAATGGAAATTTTCAAAAAGATAAGATTATTGTTTCTGTTGGGGGGCAAATTATTGGAGAAACAATTTGGGAAGATCAATTTAATTCTTTTAATACAGATAATTGGAACATTTCAGAAGGAAATGGATGTGAAGAAGATCTCTGCGGATGGGGAAATCAAGAGCTTGAAACCTATCAAAAAGATAATGTATATGTAGAAGAAATTGCTGGTGAACCAGGTAATTACGCGTTGGTTTTAGAAGCTAAAAAAGAAACTTTAGGTCAAAATGAATTTACATCAGGTAAAGTTACCACAGAAAATAAAGTAGCCATTAAATATGGTGTTGTAGAAGTAAGAATGAAAGTGCCAGATTTAGAAAATGGTCTTTGGCCTGCAGCATGGCTTCTTGGAATTAACCACAGAACTGCTGGTTGGCCTCAATCTGGTGAAATAGATATGATGGAAATGGGGCATAGCAGCAATGTTCGTCAAGAAGAAGGGCATTCAGGTTCTCCAAACAATTTTGTTGGTGGAAATGTAATTTGGTATTCAGACCAAGCTTGTGATCCAGAAAACCAAGATTGTGCAGCTAGTATTGCCTATGATAAACATTACACAACACCTTATATGTCATCATCACCAATGAATAATCGTTTTGTTACATATAGAATGTATTGGAATGAAAGTCAAATTAGATTAACTGCAGTTGATAATGGTGTAGAACACGATTTGTACACGAATCCGTTTCCATTGGGCAGTAATGAGCAAGCTTTTAAAAAACCATTTTATTTTATTTTAAATTTAGCAGTTGGTGGTAATTTTGTAGGTATTAATAATGAAGAAAATATAACAGCTCCTTTTCCAGGTAAAATGTATATTGATTATGTAAAAGTTAGTAAATGGAATGGAGTAGGTAATGTAGTAAAATCTAATTCTGAATTATTAGCAAATGCTGGAGCCGATATTATTCTTGAAGATCTAGATAAGGATGGTGTAGAAGAGGTAAGTTTAAATAGTTCAGGAAGTTATGGTGCAGTAGCGTTTTACGAATGGAGTGAAAGTGGTGTGGTTTTATCTCAAGAAGCTAACCCTAAACTTTTTCTTTCTAGTGGTTTGCATTCTATTCAACTTAAAATTATAGATAGTGCAGGTAATGAGTCTATAGATGATGTTAAAGTTACTATCAGAGAAATTTTATGGGAAGAAAACTTTAATTCATTTAATTCAAATACTTGGAACAAAGATATTGGAAATGGGTGTCCTGATTTATGTGGTTGGGGTAATGAAGAACTAGAATATTATCAATCAGAAAATATATCTATTGAAGGTATTGAGAATGAAGGAGACAATAAAGCTTTAGTAATTGAAGCTAAAAAAGAAAATGCAGAAGGTTTTTCTTTTACTTCAGGTAAAGTAACTACTAAAGGAAAATTGAGTATTAGATATGGGTTAATTGAGACACGTTTAAAAGTACCTAATGATTTATCTACAGGTTTATGGCCAGCATTTTGGTTGTTAGGAAATAATGTAGATGAAGTTGGATGGCCAAAATCTGGAGAAATTGATATGATGGAAATGGGACATCGAAAAGAATTCAGAGATACTGAAGGATTTTCTAATAGTAATGAAAATCAGGTTGTAGGTGCTAATTTAATTTGGTATGAAGAAGGAGCTTGTAGTGGAAATGCAGATTGTGCTGCAAGTATAGCATTTGATAAATGGTACAATAAACCTTATGTTTCTAAAACTACATTAACAGATAGATTTTTAATTTATAGAATGTATTGGGATCCAAATCAAATACGATTAACTGTTGTAGATAATGGAGTAGAATTCGATCTATATACAGCACCTTTTCCTTTAGGAATAGAATCACAAGAATTTCAAAAGCCATTTTATTTAATTGCAAATTTAGCGGTTGGTGGTAATTTTACAGATGCAGCTTCTTCAAATGCTGTAACTGCAGATATGCCTGCCAAAATGCAGATAGATTATATTAGAATATTTAAACATAATGGGTATGGAGAAGTGTCCGAAGGAAATGGTCTTATTGCAAATGCAGGGCCAGATGTTATAAAATTAGATGAAAATAAAGATGGTTTAGAAAATATAGTTTTAGATGGTACAGGGAGTATCAATCATAATGGAACTATAGTTAATTATTCTTGGACAATTGATGGAAATGAAGTTGGTAATAAAGAATTTGTTTCTTTAGAATTAGCAAGAGGTGTTTATGAAGTTCTGTTAACAATTAAAGATGAAGATGGAAATACTGCAACAGATAAAGTACTTGTTACAATTAGTAATGGAGGATTAGCGCCAGTTGCAAATGCAGGAGATGATATTGTTTTAGAAGATGATAATGAAGATGATCTGGTATTTGTAACATTAGATGGTTCGTTATCAGAAGCAACCAATTCTCCAATTACATTTTATAAATGGTTAAAAGACGATGTTGAGTTGGCAACTGGAAGTCAAGTTGAAATTGAATTAAGTACAGGTATTCATACAATTACTCTAGAAGTAACTGATGAAGATGAATTGGTGGGTACAGATGAAATTTTAGTAACAATAATTGACCCAGATAATATTCCTCCAGTAGCAAATGCAGGAAATGATAGAACTATAAATGATGAAGATGGAGATGATTTAGTTGATGTTATTCTAGATGCATCTAACAGTACAGATGCAGATGGTACAATTGAAAAGTATGAATGGTTCATCAATAATGAGCTAATTAAAACAGGAATTAACCCTAGTATTAATTTATCTACAGGTGTATACGAAATAACTCTAAAGTTAACTGATAATGATGGTGTTTCTTCTACAGATGTTGTTAAATATATCATTTTAGATCCTGAAAATGAATTACCAACAGCAATCATTGGAGAAGATGTTTTACTTATTGATGAAAATTTGGATGGTGTTGAAACTTATATATTAAATGCTGAAAATAGTTCAGATTCAGATGGAGAAATCATATTGTATACTTGGAAAGAAAACGAAATTATATTAGGTAAGGGCGTGCAACTAGAAATGGACTTTGATTTAGGAGTACATACTATAGTACTAGAAATTACAGATAATGATGGTGCTGTAGTTACTACTAGTATAAACCTTACTGTAAACCAATTGCCAATAGCTTTTGCAGGTAATGATATTGTTCAAATTGATACAGATTCAAATGGTAATGAAAATATTCAATTAAATGCATCAGGTAGTGCAGATGCTGATGGATCTATAATAAATTATACTTGGTTTTATAAGAATGTAGAGATAGGTAATTCAGAAATAATCAATCACACTTTTAACATAGGAGCTCACACTGTTACATTGGAAGTAAAAGACAACTTCGGATCAATAAATTCTGATGAGCTTACAGTATTTGTCTCTAGAGTAAACAATACAGCTCCTGTTGCAAATGCTGGTGTAGATATTGAAATAATGGAAGACGATGGAAATGGAATTTTAGAAGTTCAGTTAGATGCTAGTAGCAGTAATGATGTAGATGGAGTAATTAATAGTTATAATTGGTACAGAAATGATGTACTTATTGCAGAAGGAATTCAAGTAACGGTTGAAGTAGAATTAGGAGAACATAACATAATGCTTAAAGTAATTGATAATGAAGGAGCTTCAGATTTAGATGAAATTTTAGTAAGTGTTATTGAGCGAAAAAATATTGCATTTAATAAAAATGTTTATACAAGTTCAAATGAAAACGATGGATATAAAGGGGCTTTAGCAGTTGATGGAAATAATGAAACCAGATGGGCTAGTAGTTTCTCTGAACCTGAGTGGATTTATGTTGATTTAGGTGATACATACAAGATAAGCGAAGTAATTTTGATTTGGGAAGCCGCTTATGCGAGTGCTTATCAAATTCAAATTTCGGATGATGCAAATACTTGGACAACCCTTATCTCAGAAAATACTTCTGATGGTGATATAGACCAGTTCAATGTATCTGGTGTTGGGAGATATATAAGAATGTACGGAACTTCTAGAGCAACTGTTTACGGAATGAGTTTATTTGAGTTCGAAGTGTATGGTATACCATTTTCTGATACTTTATCAAATGATGAAATAGTGATAACATCCAAAGTAAAAATTTATCCCAACCCAACAAAAGGTCCTATAAAACTAAAAATAACAGATGGAGACCCTAGCTTACATGTAACCGTAAGTTTAATTACAGGACAAAAAATATACCAAAAAGTACACAATACTATAACCAACGATTTAATATCAATAGATTTGAGTGATTATGCAAATGGTGTATATATTGTGTCTTTAAAAGGAGATCATATTAATAAATACATAAAAATAATTAAACAATAATTGCTAATTATGCATTTTAACTCTTAAAAGTCAATTAACTTTTAAGAGTTAAAATTGTATGAGAAAGTCTAATAAAACTTATTAAAAAAAAGCCTTGCAAATGTATTTTACAAGGCTTTTTAATTTATAAATAATAAATTAAACCGTTCTAGTTCTGTTTAGCAACATAAAATCTGCTAAAACCAAAGCAGTTAAAGCTTCTACAATAGGTACAGCTCTAGGCACAACACAAGGATCATGTCTTCCTTTACCAGTAATTTCTGTAACTTCATTTTCAGAATTAATGGTTTGTTGACTGCTCATAATAGTAGCAACTGGCTTAAAAGCTACTCTAAAATAAATATCCATTCCATTAGAAATTCCACCTTGTATTCCGCCAGATAAGTTAGATTTTGTAGAACCATCTGCGTTAAAAATGTCATTATGCTCAGAACCTTTCATTTTTGCACCACAAAATCCGCTACCAAACTCAAAACCTTTTACAGCATTTATAGATAACATTGCACTACCTAATTGAGCATGTAATTTATGAAAAATGGGTTCACCCAAACCAACTGGCACATTTTGGGCAACGCAGGTAATAGTTCCTCCAATAGTATCTCCAGCTTTTCTGATTTCTTTAATTTTGTCAATCATTTTTTCTGCGGATGTTTCATCAGGACAACGAACAATATTACTTTCTGTTTTAGAAAAATCTACCTCTTGATATGGTTTTTCCATAAAAATATCACCTACAGAAGAAGTAAACGCATTTATTTTAATGCTAGAAACTAATTGTTTAGCTAAAGCACCAGCAACCACCCAGTTTGCTGTTTCACGAGCAGAACTTCTTCCACCACCTCTATAATCTCTTAAACCATACTTTTGGTCGTAAGTATAATCTGCGTGCGAAGGTCTATATACATTTGTATTATGATTATAATCTTTACTTTTTTGATTAGTATTTTTAATTACAAAACCAATTGAAGTTCCAGTAGTTTTACCTTCAAAAATTCCAGATAAAAATTCTACAGTATCTGGTTCTTTACGTTGGGTAACAATTTTAGATTGTCCAGGTTTACGTCTATTTAGTTCATCTTGAATAGCTTCGAAATCAACTTCTAAACCAGCAGGAAAACCATCTATAATACCACCAATAGCGGTTCCATGAGATTCTCCGTAAGTTGTTACTTTTAATAAATTTCCAAAAGAGTTAAACGACATAATTAAAAATTATAATTTTCTACAAATATAATGAAAGTACTTTATAGTTTTTGAAAGTTAAATCTTGTTCTAATGATTTCTAAAATCTATTAAATAACTTTAACTGCTGACTTTTAGTGATATAAAATTATAATTTTAAGATATTCAAAAAAAATAAAAATTATTTGTTTTTTTTGTTTCACAAAATAAAAAAGGTTTATATATTTGCATCCGCATTCAGGAAATACCTGATGAGACTCTTGGAGAAATGGCAGAGTGGTCGAATGCGGCAGTCTTGAAAACTGTTGACTGTAACAGGTCCGGGGGTTCGAATCCCTCTTTCTCCGCTGATAGATTTTAATTAATCATTCAAACCCTTTAAAACTATGTTTTAAAGGGTTTTTACTTTTTCGTAAAAACATAAAGTTTATTAAATCATAAAAATTAGTGAGACTGAATTTTTTTGTATCCCTTTGATATAAAGGTTTTAAAAATTAATTAGCTAAAAGTAGTTCAAACTACGGTTTTTTAGTGTTTTTAAAATATTGAAATTGTCTTTTTATAAAATTATTGATTTTCATGAATAACATCATTTTTTGGTTGTAAAAATTACAGTTATTTTAATACTAATTTTTGGGAATAAGTATTATTTTTTATTTGATATGAATTTTATTACTTATTAAATAATGATAGAAGTTGATGCAAAATAATCCTTTTGTACATTTGTGATAAATCAGTTTTACAGATGTCAATTATAACCATGAAATACAAAAGAATTTTTTTAAAAATTCTTCCTTTTGGTATCATTTGGTTGCTATTAGGTTTGTTGTTTTTATGGATTGAGTATGCATCTATAAATACTACAATAAACCAAGAAATCTCTAAATCAGCAATTTATATCACTCCTAAAATTGTACTTTTTGCAAGTATTAGTATATTTTTTATTGGATGTTTTGTCGGGTTTTTAGAAGTAAGATTAATCAATAAATTTTTCGTTAAAAAAAGTTTTCCATCAAAATTAATTGGAAAATTTATAATTTATGTGGTGTTGATGAATCTTTTAACGTTTGTGTTTTATCTGCTAGCAGCAAGTATAGAAATGCAAAAATCGGTGTTTAGTTTAGCTGTTTTTGAAAGGTATAAACTCTTCTTTTTTAGCATTACCAACATTAGTACTAGCATTCAATTGGCATTTTCTATGCTTGTATCTTTATTATATGCAGAAATTAGCGACAACCTTGGTCAGAATGTGTTATTAAACTTTTTTATTGGTAAATATCATAAGCCAGTTGTAGAAAACCGAACTTTTATGTTTACTGATATGAAAGATTCTACTCGAATTGCAGAAACATTAGGTAATGTAAAATACTTTAACTTTTTAAGGTCTTATTATAATGATTTGTCAGAATCTATTTTAAATTATAATGGAGAAGTATATCAATATATAGGAGATGAAATTGTAATTTCTTGGCAAAACAAGAATGCTAATTCTGAAGTGCAAAGTGTAAATTGTTTTTTTGATATGAAGAAAAAATTATCAGAAAAAAAAGACAAATATTTAAAAGAATATAACGTTTTTCCTGAGTTTAAAGCTGCTGTTCATAAAGGAGAAGTTACTGTAGGAGAAATTGGTGCTCTAAAAAAAGAAATCTTTTTTACTGGCGATGTTTTAAATACAACTGCTCGAATTCAAAATTTATGCAATGAATTTAAAATGGATTTATTGGTATCCGATTTAATTGCAAAAAACTTAGAGTCAAACAGTTTTGTTTTAAAACGAATGGATAATATCGTTTTAAAAGGAAAATCAAATACTATTAATATTGTCGGAGTTCAAAAAAAGTAATAGAAGTGAATTTAATACCAAGAAATTCAATTGATTTTAATTTCGTAATAAATTATAAATCGAGTTTAAATAATCAAAATCAAATCTCTATCTTTTTAAAAAAGTATATCTTGCGTTAAGCTTTTGGCTTCTTATTTATAATTAAGTAATTGCAAATGAAAAATAATAAATCCATAGCAGTTTTACCTTTCGTTAATTTAAGTAACGATTCAGATAATGAATACTTTAGTGATGGTATTACTGAAGAAATTATAAACGCTTTAACTAAAATACAAAACCTAAAAGTAATAGCAAGAACATCTTCTTTTGCATTTAAAGGTAAAAATATTGATGTAAGAAAAGTAGGTAAACAATTAAGTGTTTCCACTTTATTAGAAGGTAGTGTTAGAAAAGCAAATAATAGAGTTAGAATAACTGCACAATTAATAGATACCAAAGATGGTAGCCATTATTGGTCTAAAAATTTTGATAAAGAACTTGTAGATATATTTAAATTACAAGATGAAATCAGTTTATTAATTGCTAATGAAGTTCGTAATAATTTCGGGCATTTTGATATTCAAGAACATTTAGTAAAAAAACCAACAGATAGTGTAGATGCTTACGAACTTTTCTTAAAAGGACGTTATTCTCAATTACAATGGACACCACAATCTATGCGTACTGCAATAGAATTTTACGATAGTGCAATTGCTGCTGATAAAAATTATGCAAAAGCATATTACGCAAATCTGCAATGTTATGGTTTATTAGCTGCTTGGGGCTTTATGCCTTATCAAGAAGGTATAGAAAAAGCTATAGGATATTTTTTAAAAGCAAAAGAAATAGATACACAATTGCCAGAATACCCTCAATCTTTTGTGGGTAGAAGTTTGTGGGGAGAGTGGGATTTTAAAACAGCTTATATTCATATTAAAAAAGTTTTAGAATTTAACCCTAACTATACAGATGGTTTAGAAGCTATGGCTGAATTATTCATTGCTCACGGTTTTTTTAAACAAGCAATTATTTATGCAAAAAGGTTGTTAGAAATAGATCCATTATCAGCAAATAATTTATACACGCTTGCACACATTTATTATTATAAAAAAGATTTTGAAACTGCTTTAAATTATATAAGAAAAGCAATAAGTTTTGGACCAGATTTAGAATTAGCCAATCATTTACATGCTTTATGTTTAATATGGTTAAACAGAAAAGAGGAGTTTAACGATGCTGTAAAAAACCAGAAAACAATAGACTTATATAATTTATTGTACAGTGTTGCTAACGAAGGTATATCAGAAATACCTAATTATCAAATTGAAAAGTGGGTAAATGCAGAGAAAGAAGACACGCAATTAGCACCTTTACAATTATTTATTTTAGCCAATACTAAGCACCAAGAAATTGCTTTTAATTTGCTAAAAAAATACATAGATCAAAAACGAGGTCAAATAATAAATTACAGATTCGATCCTTTATTAGAAAAGTTAAAAACAAATACAGAATTCAAGAATTTACACCAAACAAATCTTTTTAAAGAAGATATTACTTTAGATGTAAAAACCAAAAAGAGTTCTAAAGCTATAGTTGATAAAGAAGAACAAGAAAGTTTTAAAGAAAAACTTTTAGACTATTTTAAAGAGAATGAACCGTATTTAAATTCTCAGTTGAGTTTAAATATTTTAGCAGATGAAGTTGATGTTCATCCTAATAAATTATCTTTTTTAATCAATGAAATTATGGGAATAAACTTTAACGAGTTTATGAATAAATATCGATTAAACCATTTTAAAAGCATAGCATTAAACCCAAAATTTAAACACATTACTATTTTAGGTTTGGCTTATGATAGTGGTTTTAACTCTAAAAGTGTGTTTAATACTTACTTTAAAAAAATAGAAGGCATTACTCCAAGCCATTGGGTAAAGTCTCAGAATACTTAATTAAAAAAAACACTTCTTAAATATTTAGAGCACGAAACATAACTAGTTTATGTTTCGTGTTTTTTATTTCAGCCAAATTGGTATAAAATAAATTTTAAAGATGTTCTGAATTATAATTTCGAACGATTGGCACTCGCATTAACTTCAATTTTGCAGCATCAAATTTTAAATAAATTAAAAATACCATTATGAAAACACTTAGCTATTTTACGATAATACTAATATTATCAATCACAACTTTAATGATGTCTTGTACAAATGATAAGAACATCGAAAATCCATCTTTAGATGGTATTAAAACAAATGCAGATTTATCTGAATATTTAGAGAGTCTTATTGAAACAAAAGGAGTTCCTGGCTTTACAGTAAATGTAAGTTTAGGTAGTAATATTGCTTTTCAAGAATCGTTTGGTTATGCAAATATTGCTAATCAAACTCCTTACACCAATCAAACAGTAAATAACTTAGCATCAATAAGTAAAACATTTTTAGGGGCAGCTACAGCAAAAGCAATTGAGCAAGGTCATTTTACTTTAGAGACAAATATTAATGATCTTTTACCTATTGATATTATTAATCCTAAAAACCCAAATGGAGTCATAAAAATTAAACATTTGGTTACGCATACTTCTGGTATTGTTGATGTTCCAGACACTTACATCAGCAGTAATTATTTCATTTTAAAGGATGAAGATGTAAATACAACAATTGGTAATATTTTGGTAAATGAATTGGGCATTCAACAAATGGAGCAAGTAGATTTAGATGAATATTTAGTAGAGATTTTTGATGAAGATGGAGATTTATACAATTTAGATAATTATTTAGACACAGAACCAGGTGAAACCTGGGCTTATTCTAATGATGCATCTTCGTTATTAGGCTATATAATTGAGTTTGTCTCTGGTGTTTCTTTTGATGAATATGTGGCTAATTATATATTAAATCCGTTACAAATGAACAATTCTACTTTTAATATTGATCAAGTAGATTTTCAGAATATGGCAACTTTATATTATGATGTAAATACACCATTTCCAAATTACGCAAATCACGGTTATGTAGAAGGTGGTTTGTATAGCAACAGTAATGATATGAGTAAATATTTATTAGATATGATGCGTGGAGCAAGAGGAGAATCTACTACTTTATTTTCAAATCAATATTATGACTTATTATTTTCTGAACAATTACAAAACGGAATTGTGCCTACAGAATTTGCAGAAAATCACGGTTTATTCTGGTATATGAATAACGGTTATTTAATGCATGGAGGTAATAGTTTAGGTATTTCATCTCAAATACAATTAAAAAAAGATGGTTCTGCAGGTTTCTTTATTATATCTAATATGGATGGAACTTTTACAGGAAATTCTGAAAAATGGGAAGTAGTTAAAACGCTTGTTACTAATGCAATTGAAGAATATATTTCTAATAATTAAAAATTTTGAGAGTATTTTAGTTTGATAAATACCCTCAAATTAAAGAGATATTTATGAAAAATATTGATGATAGAAAGATATTAATTGCTGGTGCAACAGGTTATTTAGGCAATCATATTCTTAACGTTTTAGATAAGAATAAAGAGCAAACAAGAGTAGTTACAAGAAGTACAAAAAAATTACAAGTATTTTCTGATTCACATATAGATATTAAGATTGCTGAAGTTACCAAACCAGAAACTTTGTTTGATGTTTGTAAAGGAATAGACATTGTAATTTCTACAGTGGGTATTACAAGGCAAAAAGATGGTTTAACATACATGGATGTAGATTATAAAGCCAATTTAAACCTTTTACAAGAAGCCATAAAAGCAGAGGTAAAACATTTTATTTATGTTTCTGCAATTAATGGTGATAAATACGAACATCTAAAAATATTCGAAGCCAAAGAAAAGTTTGTTTCAGAATTAAAAGCATCAGGCTTTCACTATACAATTGTAAGACCTAATGGTTTTTTTTCTGATATGAAAGACTTTCTGCAAATGGCTAAATCTGGTAGAGTTTATTTATTTGGTGATGGAAATCAAAAGTTTAACCCAATTTCTGGTGAGGATTTAGCCAATTTTATTTATGAGTTATTAGATACAAATGTTAAAGAGGTTTCTGTTGGTGGGCCAGATATTTTGAGCCTAAATGAAATTAGCAAAATGGCTCTACAGACTTTAAATAAACCTGTAAAAGTTACTCATCTGCCAGACGGATTTAGAAAATTTATAATCTGGAGTTTAAGAAAATTCACCAATGTAAAAACCTATGGACCTATAGAGTTTTTCTTAACACTTATGGCAGAAGACAATATCGCACCAAAATATGGTAAGCATAGATTAATCAATTTTTTTAAACAATCCTCTTAAATATTTCTACTTAAAAAAGTAACAAAATTATATCTATAGTCGTAATTCTTTACCTATCAATTTTAAAACAATAAGTACTGAATTATAAATCAGAACGATTCACTTTTAAATCAACTGCATCTTTGCAGTATAAAATTTTAATACAAACAAACAAATAAAAATGAAAACAAAAATGACAAGTAAAAAAATGATGAACAAATTAACGTTAATTGCATTCGTATTAATCTCTTTTTTATCACTAGAGCAAAATGCACAAGATAAACCAAATAGAGAAAAATTTATTTTCGAATTCGGAATTGGAGGTGGAGTAATTAGCTTAGAAAATAGCGAAGGCACTCAAACTTTTGATAAATCTCAAGGAACTTCGATTTTCCCAGATTTAAAAGTAGGGTATATGGTAAAAGAAAATTTAGCAATTACTGCTTCTTTGCCTGGTAATATTTATAGTTTTGAAGGAAATGATAGACATTTTGGTGGAATTTTACCTGGTGTACAATATTGGGTTTCTAACAAATGGTGGATAAATGGTAGTGTTGGTTTGGCAATAGATTCGCCTGCTTTGTATGATGTTAATGATGCAAATGATAATTGGGACTTTGGTAAAATGGTGTCATTTGGTGTTGGTTATGAGTTTTATCAGAAAGAAAACTTTGCAATGAATATTCAAAGTAAAGTATTATTAGGTAGTGTTAACTTAGACAACAATCAACATAGAGATGCAGCATCATTTGGGTTAAGTGTAGGGTTTAACTGGTTTTAAGAACAGTATGAAATCCAAAATAAAAAATACAGATAAAGCACAGATTTTAAATTTATATTATCAAAAATTAGATAATTTAGGTTTGGCATTTGAACTACAAACTGTAGAAACATCTTTTGGAGATACAAATGTTATTATTTTAGAAAACAATAAAAAACCACAATTAATATTGGTGCACGGCTTTTTGGGTTGTGCACCATTTGCCATAGAAACTTTAAAAGGGTTAGAAAAATATTTTAAAATTTATGCAATAGATGTTTTAGGTGAGCCTAATTTAAGTGATGAGTATTATTTAAATCCTACAGAAAAAGATCATAGCAAATGGTTTTATGAGGTTATATCTTGTTTGCAAGTGTATAATGCTTATTTAGTAGGTATTTCTTTAGGTGGTTTTATTGGTTTTAAAGGTTTAGTAACAAATTCTAAAAGATTTAAAAAAGCGTTTTTTATAAACCCAACAGGTGTTGTAAAATGGAATTTTTTTAAGACAGCTACACACATATTATTGCCATCTATATTATTTAAAAAATTTAATGATCAGAAATATTTATTAAAAATTTACAATAAACTATATCCCAAAAAAGATGTTTTGTCATTAAAATATTTATCAGAAAAAATAAAAATAACAGATATTGATGCATATAATTTTCCATTAATTTCTGAACAAGAAGCAATGTCAATACAAACACCATTATACATAATTGCATCAGAAGATGGTGTAATTTATAAAGGTAAAGCATTGATCGAAAATGCAAAAAAAATGTATCATTCTTTGCAAGGAGTAGTCTTTTTAAAAAACGCCAAACATATTTTGTCTAAAAAAGAGCATAAAATTGTAATTAATTTTATTTTAGAGAACACAAATACTGAAAGATGAATAACTTAGTCTTAATTTTAGCGATTTTATTAAATTCAGTTCTACTAACTGCACAAGAAAATATTGAAGTAAATATTACAAATATTTTTAATAAAGAATTAGCCAGAAATCAAATTCATAATGCATTTTTAAAAGTGTATTCTGCTTCTAAAAATCTAAATATAGATTTAGCAAAAGGCAATTTTGTAAACGGAGATCCATTATCAAAAAAGAATCCTTTTTATACAGCAAGTATTGGTAAAACATTTACAGCAACTAGTATTGCAATTTTAAAGGATAAAAACAAATTATCGTTTAAAGACAAAATAAGTAAGTTTCTTTCTGCGGATATTTTAAGCAAATTACACATTTTAGGAGGTAAAGATTATTCTAATGAAATTACCATAGAAAATCTTTTACAACATACTTCTGGTTTGCCAGATTATTTTGAAGATGTAACAATTGATGGTTCTCCAAATGTAATCAATCAGCTTTTTTTAAAGCCAGATAAAATATGGACTCCAATTGAATGTATACAGTTTACCAAACAAAAAATGAAACCATTATTTGCACCTGGTAAAGGCTATCATTATACAGATACAGAATATGTGCTTTTAGGTTTAATCATTGAAAAAGTTAGTGGAATGGAGCTCCATAATTTTATTAAACAAAATATTTTTAAGCCTTTGCATATGAATCATTCTTATTTTAATTTAAAATCAGAATCAAAAAAAAGCACCAATAAGATGGCTGATATTTATGTAGGTGATGCAGAGATTTCTAGTTTTAAAAGTTTATCTGCAGATTGGGCTGGAGGTGGAGTAGTTTCTACAGCTTCAGATTTAATTGCTTTTCAAAAAGCATTATTTAATAATAAAATTTTAGAACCAGAAACCTTAAAATCAATGCAAAAATGGATAGCAGAAACCCAAGGAATGTATTATGGTTTTGGTTTAAGAAAAATTGTTTTGCACGAATTGAGTCCGCAATTACCAAAATTAGAATTAATAGGTCATTCAGGTAGTACAGGCTCTTTTTTATATTATTGCCCTAATTTAGATGTCTACTTATCAGGCACTTTAAATCAAGTAGAAGCAGTGCAGAATACAATTAAGTTAATGGCAAATATCTTAGAAGAAACCTCTAAATAAATGAATTACTTTTTTAATGCAGTCTAATTTTTTAAACTTATAACTCATGAAAAACCATAAAATCACTAAGATTTATTTTTTGATATGTTTTAGTGTCTTTTTTCAAACCATTAACGCTCAAAAAACAAATTGGCAAGCAGATTTAAAAACATATAGCAGTCAACTTGAAGCAAAACATATCGATCTTTATCATAAAATAAGTAAACAAGGTTTTCAAAAATCGGTAGAAAGAATTCAAAATATTGCGAAATCAGAAGATGATTTTAAGACAATTATTGAGTTAATGAAATTAACCAAAAAAATAGGAGATGGGCATACAGCAGTTTCGTTAAGAAATTTAAATGTTCATCAATTTCCTTTTGATGTTCAACGTATAGAAAATAAATGGCGAGTTGTAAAAACACTTTCGTCCAAAGAAAATATTTTAAAAACGTCTTTAATTAAAGTTGATGGTGTTCCGATTTCAGAAGTAATAGCTAAGGTTTCACAAGTGGCACAATTTGTAGAAAATGAGCATTCACAAACTGTACGAACTGCAAGTAATTTAAATATAAGTGAATTGTTGTATCATTTAAATATCATCAAAAATAAAAAAACGGCACTTTTTACTTTTTTAGATGATGATAATAATGAAATTGAAGTAGAACTTTCAGCATTTAAAAACAATGAATTACAGCAGTTAAATTATGTAACATTTAAAGTTGGTGTGCCAGAAATAACCAAGCCTAAAAATTCTAAATTCGACTTTTTATGGTTTTCTTCTATCAAAAATAAAAATGCGATTTATATAAATTTCGAAAGCTATCCTAGCTTTAACGATATGCAAATTTTTGGGGAAAATTTAGTGAAATATATAGCTGAAAATAATACTAAAAACATTGTAATTGATCTACGTAAAAATGGTGGAGGTGATTTGTATATTGGTGTAATTTTGGCATATGCTCTTAATTTAGCAGATTCTGTAGACTGGAAAAATGGAGTTTATGTATTAACATCTAATGTTACTTTTTCTGCAGGAACAAGTAATGCAGCCTTGTTTAAACAAATGCTAAATGCTAAAATTGTAGGGCAACCAACAGGCTCTAATCCTACAGGTTATCAAGATATGGGGCAGTTTAGCCTACTAAACTCTAAATTAGTAATTACTTATTCAAAAAGAAAATTTAGGTTATCAGAAAAAATAACACAAGGTATTCAACCAGATATTTTATTGTACCCAAAATGGTCTAATTTTGCTTTGGGTAAAGATGATGTACTTTCTTTTGTTATCGATAATTTTGAGAATTAACCATAATTATTTCTTTTTTGTAAAAAACGATTTTCTATATTTATTGCTTTGTAAAAAAATAATGAAAGAATCTTTAAAATCTATTGCAGTTCTACCTTTTATCAATATGAGTAATAATATTGATAATGAGTATTTTTGCGATGGTTTAACTGAAGAAATTATCAATGCACTTGCAAAAATAAAACAGTTATCTGTTACTTCTAGAACTTCGTCTTTTTACTTTAAGAATCAGAAAATAACATCAAAAGAAGTTAGAAAAAAACTAGGTATTTCAATTTTTATAGAAGGTAGTGTAAGATTATCTGGCAATAAAATGAGAATTACGGTTCAGATGATAGACGCAATAGAAGATTATCATTTTTGGTCAGAAACTTTTGATAGAAATTTTAACGATGTATTTGCAGTTCAAGATGAAATAAGTCTTTTTATAGCGGAAAAATTAAGAGAACATATTGGTCATTTAGAAATTGAAGACAAACTTGTTACTCCTCTAAATGTTCCTGTAAATATTTACAAAGAATATTTAAAAGGAAGGTATTTTTTAATGAAATTAGATTACGAAAATACCTTAAAGGCAATTTCAATTTTTGAAGAAATTATAAAAAATGAACCTAATTTTCCAAATCCGTATTTAGATATCAACCAAGGTTATACGTATCTGGGGGCTATGGGTTTAATCTCTGCCTTTGAAGGTTTTCAAAAAGCGCAACCTTTTTTACAAAAAGCAATAGAATTAAATCCAAATTCATCTAAATTTCAATTAAATTTATCTTGGATTGCTTGTTGGCAAAATTGGGATTTAAAAAAGGCTTTTGAACACGCAAATAAAGCTTTAGAACTTCAGCCTTCTGATGAAGTTTATTTAACACTTTCTAATTATTTAACGGTTCAAGGTAAATTAAATACTGCTCATAATTATATAGATAAAGCTTTAGAATTAGATCCTTATGCAGCAATGAATCATGATTATAAAGGTTTTTTATATTATTTGCAGGAAGACTATAGCAAAGCAAATAGATACTTTAAAAAGGCATTAGAATTGAATAAAAAGCTGCCTTTTCCACATATTTATATAGGTCAAATTTTATTTTTAACAGGTAAGCCAGAACAAGCAATTTTATACTTTGAAAGTTTAGAAAATATTCAGGTAACAGATTTAACACAATTAGGTGGTTTAGCCATGTGTTATGCTGTATTAAAGAATGAAGAAGAATATACTAAAAAGATTATAGAATTAGAACAGTTTTTACAAACCGAAAAAATAGATAAAGTTTTAAATTTTCTAATTCTTACCAATGTACTTTTGGGTAATTATACAAAGGCTTTAGATTATATAGAGCAGGCTTTTAAAAACCATTTGCCATTAATTTTATTGTTAAATACAGAGCCAATTATAAAACCATTAAGAAATAAGCCTCGTTTTAAAAAAATAATGCTAAAAGCTATTTCTGATAATAAAAATTATAAAACCACTAAAAATTACAAGCAATCTTTATTAAATAAAGAGGAAGTTAGTTTATATGCAAACGAGCTAAAAAAGATAATGATAGATTATAAATTGTATTTAAATCCAGATTTGTCTTTAAAAGATATTGCATCTTATTTAGAGCTTCCTTCAAATTATGTTTCACAATTATTAAACCTTGGTTTTCAGAAAAATTTCTCAGAATTCACCAATACTTATAGAGTAAATGAATTTAAACAACGTATAGTTTTAGAAGAGAATAAAGGACTTACAATTATGGCAGTTGCTTACGATAGTGGTTTTAACTCTAAAACTGTTTTTAATACTTTTTTTAAAAAAATAGAAGGCTTAACACCAAATGCTTACTTAAAAAAGACTTTAAAAAATTAGTTTACTTTTTTAAACAAAACCCTTTTAATTTCCAAACAACTATTTTTTAGTTTATTGATTTTCGGTTAGAAAAATTAAACTTTAAAAATTAAATTGATGTAACATTTCCTAATAGAAAAAGTCTTAATAAAACTACTAATTAGTAGTCATTAATTATTGAGTATAACTTTTAAATAGACTTAGAAATGAATCAATTAACCAAATTTATTGAAAGAAACGGATCAGGAAAAAAGGTTTTGCTACTTTTTATACTGACCAACTTAATTTATGCTTTCATGTTAATGGTTACAATACCAAATACAATGATTTTTTCTGACGGAATGAAATTGTTAGATATGATGCCAACAGGATATAGCTTTGATTATGTAAATAATTTATTAAACACTTTAGGAACCAAAGGAAGAAAAATATATTTAACCAATCAAATACCTGTTGATATGATTTACCCTTTATTTTTTGGGGTTTCTTATAGTCTAATAATGGCATACTTTCTTAAAAAAATAAACAAACTTAACTCAACTTATAAATATTTGTGTTTGTTGCCTCTTTTAGCTGGTATAGCAGATTATTTTGAAAATTTTGGTATAATAATTATGCTAAACAATTATCAAAACTTAACAGAAGTTTTGGTGAGCACAACTAACATTTTTTCAATTATTAAAAGTTTTGCAACTACCATCTTTTTTGTTCTGTTATTAATTATTTTAATTACAGTGGGCATTAATTATTTCAAAAATATTAAAACATAAAAACACAATTAATATTACACTTTTAAATTGAACTAAGAATTTGGTTCATAAAGAAATTGAATTCAATACTACAGTAATTCTAACCTCAATTTAGTTCGGATTTTAAAAACAGAACTATATATAAACTACACAAGTTTAATTTTGATTAAATCTTAAATCATATAAATAAAAAAATGAAAAAAGCATCTTTTATAACAATAAAAGCTATCATCTTATTATTCTTTATTTCCTGTTCTGAGGAAGAGTCAGATACAAATGAAGTTTGTACAATTGGTAATAGTATTATTCAGGTTGATAAATTTATAGAAAAATTACAAACAACACATCCAGGAAACCTACCTACTACAAGAAGTTATGAATATTCGTACAATGAATATAACTTACTAGAAGAAAAAAATGAATATACTTTTGATTATAGTATTTATAGAAAATTTAGCTATAGTTGTGGTAATAACATAGATGAGGTTGTTAACGATAGTAATAGCCTAAAATATGAATACACATATAATGAAGATGGCAAAATTATAGCCTATAAAACTACAAATTCTTATTTACACGATTACACACTTTCTTATGATGATAGAATTACAATAACAGGAACTATCAATAAAGAAGAAAATACTACCTTAATTTTAGAAACAAATTCAGATGGATTAGTTACCAAAATTGAACGTGAAGATAATTATTCATTATTTGATTATGATACAAATGGAAACCTTATTAGAGCTAAAGATTTTGATGAGTCAAATACCTTAATAAGAGATTATGAAGTTGAGTATGATGCTAACCCTAATCCTTTTAATCAACAATTTAATTCGTCTTATATACAAAAATTTATAGAATATTTTTCAGATTCAGCATTTCAAGGAATAGATATATTTTTTAGGTTCGATCAATTCGATTTCCCATATTTAAAGAATAATCCAGTTTTGTTAGTCGATAAAAGTTGTACCCTTTGTTATTCTAATTTATTAGAAAGAACTTTTACCTATAATTCTGAAAACTATCCTATAAAAATGGAAGAAAGTTATGTAGGTGCTCCACCTGTTGTTTACGAATATTTTTATAAATAAGTTCTAATTCTTAAAATAGAACTTCTAATAGTCAAATAATCAACAACTTTGCTGTAAATATAAAAATTATGATAAGAGCAGTTTATAAAAAATACGGAGGTCCAGAAGTTCTTGAGTTTACGAGCCAAGAAAAACCAATACCTAAAGCAAATGAAATTTTAGTAAAAATTTTGGCATCTTCTGCAACAAGAGCAGATACGTTAATTAGAGAGGGATCTCCCAAGTTTGGAAGATTATTTCTTGGGGTTTTTAAGCCCAAAAATACATCTTTAGGTACAGGTTTTTCTGGTGAAGTAGAAGAAAAAGGAAGTGATGTAACAAAGTTTAAAATTAAGGATGAGGTATTTGGAGAATTATTATTTGACAGTGGTACAAATGCAGAATATTTATGTATTTCAGAAGACTTAATTATTGCTAAAAAGCCAAAAAATATTTCACATTCAGAAGCAGCACCTATTTGTGATGGATTTTTAACCTCTTACAGTTTTTTAAAAGATATAGCAAATGTAAAAGAAGGTCAGCATATTTTAATAAACGGTGCTTCTGGTAGTTTAGGTACTGCTGCTGTTCAGCTTGCAAAACAGATGGGTGCAAAAGTAACAGCTGTTTGCAGTGGTAAAAATAAAGAGTTAGTTAAAAATTTAGGAGCGGATTCTGTAATAGATTATAAAAAACAAGATTTTACAAAAGAAGATAATTTATATGATATTATTTATGATACTATAGGAAAATCGTCTTATAAAAAATGTAAAAAAGTGCTTAAAAAAAACGGTATATTTATGTCTCCAGTTTTGAATTGCGAAACTTTATGGTTTTCTATTTTTAAACCTAAAAAAGTAAAATTTTCTGCAACAGGTATTAGAAAAACAAAAGATTTAAAACGCTTGTTAAGCGAGCTAATTCCGTTTTTTAAACAAGGTAAAATGGAAACTGTTATCGATAAAACTTACAAGTTAAAAGACATTGTAGCAGCACACTCTTATATAAATAGCGAACGTAAAGTAGGTAATATTGCTATTCTAAATTCATAATTTACATCAACCAAAAAATAATAATACTATGTTTTTTAAATCACAATCTGGTAAAGAAAAAATACTATCACTTTACAGTAAAAAGTTAAAAGCATTACAGATAGATTATACAGAAAAATTAGTAGAAACTAAGTTTGGAAAAACAAATTTAATTATAGTTGGTGATGTTAGTTTACCACCATTAATGTTAATTCATGGAACAGGAGGTTGTGCACCTTTAATTTTAGAATCTTTCCCCAATTTAGCATCAAAATATTGTGTTTATGCCATTGATGTTTTGGCACAACCAAATAAAAGTGCAGAAAATAGATTGGATATGAAAACCCCAGATTATGGCAAATGGTTAATAGAAGTTATTATAAAATTAAGAATTACTCAGGTTACTTTAGTAGGTTTTTCTTTTGGAGGTTTTATCAGTTTAAAAGCTTTAGAATTTAATGAAACATCTATTAAAAAAGTTTTTTTAATAGCACCAGTTTATATTGTAAATGGCAATCCAATTAAAGGTTTGTTTAAAATGTTTATACCATTAAAAAAGTACATAAAAAGTAGTAATAACAAATATCTTAAAAAAGTAATAAATGCTCTTTTTACAGAATATGATGATTTTGCTGAAACGTTTATGGGAGCTACTTTTTTGAATTGTAATATGGATTTTTCTCCTTTACCAATAATATCAGCACAGAAAGCCAATCTTATAAAAACATCAATAACTTTATTTGCATCAGAAAATGATATCATGTTTCCAGGTAAAAAGATGATAAAAAGGGCAAAGAAAGTTTTTCCTTCTTTAAAAGAAATTGTGTTGTTTTCAAAATCTAAACACGTACCTAGTAATAAGGATTTTATATTGATTGAAAAAAATATTTTAAAAGGAGAAATCTAATCTTTATTTTAGTATCCTTTATTGAAAAAAAGAGAAAACTACAATTGTGTAGCAATTATTTACAATTTGTTGTCTATTAATTTTAGAAGTTTTCGTTTTTTTTAAACTTTGCAAAAGGTTTCTAATAATTAACTAATCAAACTAAAAAATGTCAACAAAGAATCGTATAAAACAAATAGCTCGTATTTTATTTATTTTGGTATCTATTTCATCACTTTATTTTGTGCCTTGGATAATTGTAAAAGCTTGGATTATGCCATTACCAACTACCATGCAAGAACAAGTTGAGGCAGTTACAAATTATGGTTTTGATGGCATGATAGTTTATGTTGATAAAAAAGGAAATCTACCTATAACATACACTGCTGGTTGGCATGATAAACATAATAAAATTGCAGCAAAACCAGATGCGTTATTTAAAATAGCAAGTATAAGTAAGCTTTATAATGCAGTTGCAATAACAAAATTAGCAAATAGCAAACAATTATCTTTAGATGCTAGTTTGGCTAACTTTTTTCCAGAATTAAAAGATAGAATAGCATACGCAGACCAAATTACATTAAGAATGTTGGTTGCACATAGAAGTGGAATTCCTAGTTTTACAAACACACCTAATTTTTGGAATAGAACAGATTTGGATAGGCAAAAATGTTTGGAGTTAATTTTAGACCAACCTGCAAATTTTAAACCCAATGAAGATTATGAGTATTGCAATACCAATTACTTATTAATTAATAATATCATCAGAAAAATAACAAAAAATGATCATGAATTTGATTATTTTAAACAAGTAATTTTAGATCCTTTACAACTTAAAAATACCTTTAAATCTATTAATGATATTAATATGGATGATTTAATGAGTGGTTATTATGTTGGGGTAGAAGAAGATATTAAAACCGTAAATTACGATAGTATGATTGCTACAGCAAAAGATGTTGGTGTTTTTTTAAGAGCTTTAAATAACGGAACTTTATTTACAGAAAATGAGAAAGAAATTTACGATGGTTTGTATGAATACGAACATGGAGGGTTAATTCCAGGTTATCAAAGTTTGGCAAAATATCATAAAGAATCAGATGCAGTAATTATTCAGTTTATGAATACCACCAAGTTTGATGGTTATGAATACAATTTAATGCAAATTTTTCATAATAGAATGGCAAAGATTTTAGAGAAGAATAAATAAATGTTTTTTTATTTAAACTTTTTATTCAGTCTATTTTTTAAGTAAGTAGTGTTTTTAAGGCCAACTTTTTTTGCTGTTTCTTTAAGGCTAATTCTAGGGTTTTTAGATAATATTTCTTGGGCAACATTTAATCTACATTCTATTAAAAGTTGATTTGGTGTTTGGCCAAATATTGCTTTGGTTCTTCTTGTTAAAGTCTTTGTAGATATTTTAAATTCTTTTGCTATAGTTTCTACAGAAAAATTAAAATTGTCTACATTATCATATAAAATTCTTTCTAATTTAGATTTAAATTCTTCGTACTGATCTTTAACTTTAAGATCTAGATTACTTTTAGAAGAAAGTACTGTTTTATGATAAACAATAGCCCTTTCAATAACGCTTATGAGTTCTTCTTTAAAAAACGGTTTATAGATATAATTGTCTATACCTAATCTTAGCATTTTTTTCTTTTTATCTAAAGAAGTTAAGTTGGTAATTATTATTATTGGGAATTCGTTGTCGCCTTTTTTTATGTTAGAAACTAAATCAAATCCATCCATTTCTGGCATATTATAATCTGTAATTAACAAATCAATATTGTTATTACCTATAATATGCAAAGCTTCTTTACCGCTTTTTGCTTCTATTATTTCATAATCTTTTAAAATACTAGAAACATAAACTCTTGAATCTTTTGAATCGTCAACAAGTAAAATTTTAGTTTTCATTCTAACCAATATTAAAGATTTAAAAATAAATATTTGTTGAGAATTTTATAAAATAAATATAGTTGTCTAAAATCGATTTTTTCTTGTCCTTAATGGTTGTTTTTATTTTTAAATTAGACCCCAATTCCATTTTTTTGTTTAGCAATTTTTTGGCGAAAATATAAAAAATGACTCAATTTTATTATTTATCTTACTTAATGCGATCTATATTATTTTTTTATTTTTCTTTTTTTTAGGTAAAATTTATGTATTAAACAAAATTTGCCATTCAAAAAGTGTTATTTGTTAAATTTTAATGAAATAAGTAGGTACTTTAAATAATTTCGTAATAAAAAAAAACATCTTTTTTTTATCTTATTTTTAAGGTTTAATTAAAATTCTGTCTTAAATAGTCATTAAATGTCTTTTATGGTTTATTAAGTTGTTTATCTAAAGTTTGAAAATTTTATATATTTGAGTATATACTTTGGGGGAAGTGTATACAAATAAAAGAACCTACTTTTTTAAGTTGGTTCTTTTTTTTTGTCCTAAATTGATGTTATTCTGTCTTTAATCGTTTGTGTTATTTTTAGTTTATAAATCTATATCTGTTTATATTTGAAATGCAGACTTTGGGGCAAGGCTGTAATGAAAAAGATCTACATTTTTATGTGGATCTTTTTTTTTAATAAATTTTTAAATACTACTTTCTGATAATAATAATTTATTTTTTTGTTCCTTTTTTGTCTTAAATTGATATTAAGTTGTCTGTTATAGTTAATCAATATTTCTATAAATTAAACTTTTTCTCTCTATTTTTGTAAGACAGACTTTGGGGGAAGGCTGTAGAAAAAAGAGTCAGCATTATATGTTGGTTCTTTTTTTTTGTCTTAAAATGATGTTAAATGTTTGGTTTGGTTAAGTGTAATATTGCTATATATCTAAGATATTGTTTATCTTTGCAGAACAGACTTTGGGGGAAGTCTGTGGTAAAAAAGAATCAACATTTTGTGTCGGTTCTTTTTTATTTTTTATGATATTTTTCTTTACAAGTATCATTTTAAAAGATTGTTTACATTGTCTTTAATAGATTATTGTTTGTCTTTTATCGTTAATCAAAAAATCAATAAATTACATTTTTTAATTTTATGTTTGGATAACAGACTTTGGGGGAAGGCTGTAAAAAAGAATCAACATCTTATGTTGGTTCTTTTTTTTGCTTATTATTTTATGAATTAAAACAAAAAAAGAACCATAAAAGTAGAATCCTTTTTTATGAAACTTTTAAAAATAGAATGTTTTTAGGGGAGAATTATATGGTTATTTTGTTATTTAAAATGATTATATTTTATTTTTTCACTAAAAATTAAATATTGTTTTACTTAAAATTAACTTATCTTTATGAGATATAATTCCCCAATAGTTTTTTAATATGGATACAGAATTTAACACTGGTTCCAATGATAATATGGTTATAAAAAATAATTCATTTATCATCGGTATTGGAACTTCAGCAGGTGGTTTAGAAGCTTTAAAGAGGTTTTTTGTCAATTTACCATCAAATTTTAATCACACTATAGTTATTGTACAACATCTTTCTCCAGACTACGAAAGTTTAATGGCAGATTTGTTATCAAAAAGTACAAGCTTGCCTATTCATGAGGTTAAAAATGCTACAATAATTAAACCTAGTAATGTTTATTTGATACCACCTAAAAAAAATATGACACTTAAAAAAGGGGTGTTATATTTAACAGATAAGCCTAAAGGCTTAAATTTAAATTTACCAATTGATATATTTTTTAAGTCGTTGGCAGAAGATAAAAAAGAACATGCTATAGGTATTATTTTATCGGGTACAGGTTCAGATGGTACTAGAGGTATTAGAGTAATAAAAGAAATGGGAGGTATTATTATGGTTCAGAAACCTAGTGATGCCAAATTTGATGGAATGCCTAATAGTGCTATTGCTACTGGTTTAGTAGATTATATTTTGCCTGTTTCAGATATATCATCAGAATTAGATAATTTTATTAAACATCCCAACTCTTTTAATAATTTATTAGAAGACGATAATTTTTTATTTAATAAAGAATTTAATCAATTAGTATCTTTAGTATATAAGAAAACAAATATTGATTTTTCTGATTATAAGCTACCTACTTTGGTAAGAAGAGTTATTAGAAGGATGAATGTTAATAAGTCTAAGACTATAAAAGAATATTTAAATTACATTATAAATAATGATTCTGAATTAGAAGTTTTATACAAAGAGTTTTTAATTGGTGTAACAAGATTTTTTAGAGATAGAGAGGCTTTCGAAATTTTAGAAACAAAAGTAATACCAGAATTATTTAAAAATAAAAAAGCAAATGATGTAATAAAAATTTGGTCAGTTGCATGTTCTACTGGTGAAGAGGCTTATAGTATAGCTATACTTATAGCAGAATATATGGAGAAGCATAATATTAACAACATAGATGTTAGGATATTTGCTACAGACCTTGACAAAGATGCTATTAAAAAAGCTTATTTAGGTAGTTTTACAGAAAGTATTGTTGCAGATGTATCTATAGATCATTTAAAGAAGTACTTTGTTAAAAATGGGAAATTATACTCTGTAGTACCAGAGATTAGAAAGCTGATTATCTTTTCTCAGCATAATGTTGCTCAAGACACGCCTTTTACAAAGATGGATTTAATTACATGTAGAAACTTACTAATTTATCTACAACCAAATTTACAGCAAAAAATAATTGGTAATTTTCATTATTCTTTAAAACCAAATAGATTTTTATTTTTAGGCCCAAGTGAAGCTATAGGTGATTTTACAAAATCATTAAAAGTTATTTCTAGAAAATGGAGAATCTACGAAAATCTAGTACCTACAAAATCCTTGAATTTAGGTTATTTTTCGAATAATTTTACAAGTAATATTTATCAATCTCAACAAAGAAATAGCACTAAAACTATTGTAGATAAACAATTAGCAGAAACTTTGTCTCAAACTTTATTAGATGAAACTGGTGCAGCAAGTGCTTATGTAGATAAAGATTATGAATTAATAAGTGCAGATGGAGAGTTTAATAAATATTTTATATTTCCAGAAAAAAAATTAAGATCATTTAATATTTTTAAAATACTGCCTCAACCAATTTCACTTGCTTTAAATACTGCTTTAAGAAAAGCAGAAAAAGAAATGAAAAAGGTTGTTTATAAAGATATTTCTGTAAATATTAATAATTCTCTAGTAACTATAACTTTAATTGTTAAGCCTGTTAAAACTTCACCTTCTAGTTTAAATAATATTTATTTAATCCTTTTTTTATCAGAAAAGAATGAAAATAATTTTAAGACAGCAGCAAATAAAGAAAGTTTTTTAGTAACAAATAATGTGCTTAGTAGTTCTGAGAACGATAGGTTAATTCTGTTAGAACAAGAACTTTTAGATACCAAAGCAAATTTACAAGCAATGGTAGAAGAAGTTGAAACTTCTAATGAAGAATTACAGGCAACTAATGAAGAGTTGTTAGCTTCTAATGAAGAGTTGCAAAGTACTAATGAAGAATTACAAAGTGTAAATGAAGAATTGCATACTGTAAATTCTGAATTTCAAGAGAAAATAGAAGAAATAGCAATCATTAATTCAGATTTAGAAAACCTAATTAAAAGTACAGAAATTGGTACAATATTTTTAGATGATAAATTATGTATTAGAAGAATTACACCTGCAGTAAAAAAATTCTTTAATATTATAGATAATGATTTAGGTAGGCCTATATCTCACTTTAATCTTAGTTTTGGTAATGTTGATCGAAATAGTTTTATAACTAATTTAAGTAAAGTATTAAGTTCTGGTAAAACATATCAAAAAGAAATAAAATACCAAGATAAATGGTTTTTAAAAAGAACAAACCCTTTTTATAATGCCAAAAATCAAATTAAAGGTGCAGTTATTTCTTTCGTAGAAATAACTGAGCAAAAACTTTTAGAAAAACAGTTTGCTGATAAAAACTATTTTTTAGAAAGAATTATAAATGTAACACCAAACATCATTTATATCTTTAATCAAGAAACTTACGAAAATGAATTTTCTAATAACGAACTTTCTGCTATTTTAGGTTATTCTGTAGAAGATGTCCAAGAAATGGGACAAGATTTCTTGCCAAAAACAATGCATCCTGATGATTTAGAGAGAGTTGTTAGGCATCATGAAAATGTAAAAAACTCTAAAATTGGTGAAGTATTAGAATTTACATATAGATTAAAAGATAAGTCTGGTAAACAAAAATGGTTCTTGTCTAGAGATTCTGTGTTCGAAAGAAATGAATTAACAGGAGGTGTAAAACATATTGGTGTAGCAATAGATATTACTGATCTTAAAGAGTCTCAAGAAATATTAAGAACGGTTAATGAAAATTTAGAGCTAGAGGTTGATAAAAGAACTAAAGAATTACAAAGAGCTGAAAAAAAATATCATAAACTTTATGATAATGCACCAGATATGTTTGTCTCTGTAAGTGCAGAAGATGGTTTTATAGAAGAATGTAACCAAACTTTAATAGATAAAACAGGTTTTACAAGAGAAGAAATAATTGGTATGCCTATATTAGATTTTTATTGTGAAAGTTCTAGAAAAGATGCAATAAATGCCTTTGAAAGTTTTAAAAAAACAGGTTATGTAACAAATAAGGAATTGAAAATTAGAAAAAAGAGTGGTGACTATATAGATGTAAATTTAAATGTTTCTTCTGTAAAAGATGAGTTTGGTAATGTACTTTACAGCTCTTCTTCTTGGAGAGATATTACTGCATTTAAAAATATTATGTCTGAGTTAGAAGAGTTAACTTATGCAAGTACCCATGATATTAAAGCACCTATAAATAACATAAGTTCTTTTGTTTCTCTATTAAAAGAAGATACATCTATAACAGATAAAAACTCATTAGAGGCTATACAATGGATAGAGAGTAACGTAAATACTGCAAACAATACTTTAAGAAATTTAATTTCTGTAGCTAAGGCTAGAACTGTTGTTATAGATAATTTAGAATTAATTACTATAGAAAAAATATTTAAAGAGGTAATATCTTTGGTAGAAGGTTTAACAGAAAATATAGATGTTAAAATTACGAATGACTTTACCAATTGCGAAACAGTAAGCTTTTCTGAAGTTCACCTAAAAAGCATGTTGCAAAATTTATTAAACAATGCTATTAAATACCAATCTAAAAATAGAAAACTAGAAATAGAAGTTAAATCATATAAAATTAGAGGTTATAATTGTATATCTGTTAAAGATAATGGTATTGGCATTAATTTAAAAGAACATAAAGATTTGGTTTTTGGTTTATTTAAAAGAGCTACAGACCATAAAGAAGGTAGTGGTTTAGCACTTTATTTAATTAGAAAAATTTTAGATAAAACAGGTGGTAAAATAGAAGTGAAAAGTCAGTTGGGAGTAGGGAGTACATTTATATTATATTTTAAAAATTAATGTTATTTTAATGAAGTTTAATAATATATTATTAGTAGATGATGATGAATCTACAAACAGATTTCATCAAATAGTTATAAATCGTTTAGAGATTACAAACAAAATTACTTTTGCTAGAAATGGTAAAAAAGCTTTAGATTATTTATTATCTAAAGAAGAGTTTGCAGGCAATAAAGAGTTTGTGCAGCCAGAATTTATTATAATTGATTTAAATATGCCAGTTATGAGTGGCTTTCGATTTGTAGAATTGTATATGGAAACAGAAAATTTTAAGAAGCATAAACCTAAGATTATAGTTTTATCTACTTCTTTAATACCAGAAGAAAAAGAAAAAATAGAGGCAAATAAAGACATATTTATGTTTTTGAATAAGCCATTAACTAAAGATGTTATAGTAAGTGTATTAGTAGGTAATTACATAGAAAATTAGAGGTTATTACTATTGTCTTGGTAAAGTAAAAAAGAACGTTGTGCCTTTATCTAATTCAGATGCTACCCATATTTTACCACCATATAATTTAATTATTTTTTTACATTCTGCTAAGCCAATACCAATTCCATCAAATTCTTCATCGCGATTTATGGTGTAAAAAATATCGTATATTTTTTTAAAATGCACTTTATCAATACCAATTCCATTATCAGAAATACTATATAAATAGTTGTTTTCTTTTACTTCGGATTTTATATTGATAATAAGTTTGCTGTTTTTTTTAGAATAGATTAATGCATTTTCAATTATATGTAAGAATAACAATTGAATATCGTTCTTATACCCTTTTAATTGATGTTCTTTTATAGAAATATTAATTTCTGCATTGGCTTTATCTATTTTATCTAAAAGTACATCCTTTACAGAGTTTATAACATCATTTATATAGAATTCTTCATTTTTTGGATTGCTACCAATTATAGTGTATTCTAATAGAGAAGTTATAAAACTTTTCATTTTATAAGATGATTTTTTGACGGCGTCTAAACATAAGTTTCCTAAATCATCTAATTTGTCTTTACTATCTTCTAAAATACTTAAATAGGAAATTATATTGTTTACAGGTTGCTGTAAATCATGAGAAGCTAAATAAGAAAATTGTTTTAATTCTTTATTTTGTTGCTCTAAGTTGTCGTTTTTTTGTACTAATTCTTTATTAATAGCAAGTAAATCTTCAACTTCTTTTTTGTAATTATTTTGCAATTTTATTATTTTTTATAGCTATTCAGTTTCTTTTAAAGCCTTTTTTTCTGCTTTGTCCCAAGATTTTTTTTCTCTGATTTTTTTATACAATCTTATTGCTAACATTAATAAAACTCCAAAAAGAATAATACCAACAACTCCCCAAATCCAGTTTATAGCACTCTTTAAAGTTACTAAAAAAACTATTGCAAACAAGATTATTGTTGCAACTTCGTTCCAGATTCTTAATTGTAGGGCAGAATATTTAATAATGTTCTTTTGTAATTGAGTGTAAATTCTTTGGCAAGAATAATGGTAAAAGTATAAAGCTAATACAAATGCAAGTTTTACATGCATCCAAGGTTCTGATAAGTAATAAGGGCTTTGATAAAGCATCCAAATAGCAAAAAAACTTGCTAGTATTGCTGATGGCCAAGTAATAATGTACCACAAACGCTTACTCATTAATTTGTATTGTGTTTGTAGAATTTCTTTTGCTGGTTCTATTTTTTTTTCTGCTTCTATATGATAAATAAATAAACGAATAATATAAAATAACCCCGCAAACCAGGTTACTACAAAAATAATGTGTAATGATTTTACGTAAAGAAAATCCATAGAATTGTATTTAGTTTTAATATGACTATCTGTTTACAAACTAGTTTAGCCCTGATTGCAGCGACATCCTTTTTTCTGTCAGTTCGAGTGAATTTGCTTTTTCTGCAAATTTGTATCGAGAACAGAAGAAAAAAGATATAGCGAAAAGCAGGAAATAGCTTCTAATAATTTATTTATTTATTTATTTATTTATTTTTCCAGTCGTTAATCCATTTTAGCATTACATTTACCCAATCATCATTATCGTTCATACAAGGGATGTGTTTGTAATCTGTACCACCAGCCTCTAAAAAATCTTCTTTACCTTCCATCGCTATTTCTTCTAAAGTTTCTAAGCAATCTGCAACAAAAGCGGGTGTAATTACTGCTAATTTTTTCTTACCTTCTTTTGGAAATTTCTCTAATTCAAAATCTGTATATGGTTTTAACCAAGGATCTTTTAATAAACGAGACTGAAAAGAGTTGCTGTAAGTGCCTTCTTTTAAATTCAATGTTTTTGCAATTTCTTTTGTGGTTTCAAAACATTGATGTCTATAACATGTGTGGTGTGCAACTGAGTTACGCTCACAACAAGAACCATCTATTTTACAATGCGAATTTGTTGGGTCAGATTTTTTAATATGGCGTTCTGGAATTCCATGATAAGAAAACAAAATATGCTCGTAATCAAAGCCTTCTAAATGATAGGCTATATTATTACTCATTGCCTTTATATAGTCTGGTTCATTATAAAAAGGTGGCAACGTATCTAGTTTTACATCTGGATATTTTTCTGCTAAAATTTCTTCTGCTTTGGTAACTACAGTTTCGTAAGAAGACATTGCGTAATGAGGGTATAAAGGCGCTAAGAATATTTCTGTAACTCCTTTGTTAACCAGGTTTTTAATTCCTTTTTCTATAGACATAGATCCATAACGCATGGCTAATTCTACAGGTGTTTCTGTTTTTTTCTTTAATTTATCTGTAAATCTTTGAGAGATAACTACAAGAGGAGAGCCTTCATCCCACCAGATTTTTTTGTAGGCAGCACCTGCTTTTTTAGGTCTTGTTTTTAAGATAATTCCGTTAATTAATAAATAACGTTTCCAATAGGGAATATCAATAACGCGTTCGTCCATTAAAAATTCGCCTAAATATTTTTTTACATCTTTTGTTTCTGTAGAATCTGGTGATCCTAAATTGTTTAATAAAACTCCTTTCATTTATATCGTTTCAAAAGTTTTTAAGTTTTAGAGCTAAAACTTTATTCTATTTTTTATTTTTGCTAACAGCTAACAGCTAACAGCTAACAGCTAACAGCTAACAGCTAACAGCTAACAGCTAACTGATTCGTAACTTCATATAGTGTAATTGCCAAACTATGTATTACATTCATGCTCGAATTTTTACCATACATGGGTATTGCAATTGTTGTATCAACTAAATTAATATTTTCAATTCCATTTCTTTCACTACCCAAAAGTAAAACGATTTTTTGATTATTTTTAAAATCAAAATCTTGAATATTAATACTTTTATCAGTAATTTCTATACCAATTATGGTGTTGCCTTCTTGTTTTAATTGTTGAATAGTTTCCTCAAAATTAGTATAATACTCGTAGTTAATTTTACTAATAGTGTTTCTTGCAGTATTAATTACTTTTCTGTTTTCTACGGATGGTGAGTTTTCATGAAAAAAGATTTTTTCGACACCAAAACTTTCAGAAATACGAAAACACATTCCTATATTTTCTGGAGTTCTAATAGCATCACAAACAATAGTTATCGGAAACTGTTGCTGTTTGTTTTTTACATCACTATGTGTTAATTGTTTCACCTATTTTAATTTTGCTTACTGATTCAAACTCATTACATATTTCTTTGGTGTTGTGCCAAATTTTTTCTTAAAAGCTGCTATGAAATGACTTGCTGTACTGTAACCTACTTGTATGCCAACTTCGTTTACATTGAATTGGTTACTTTCTAGTAATCGTCTAGAATGTTCCATTTTATAGTCTAGTAAAAAACTATAAACAGTATCACCATAAATTTGCTTAAAACCTTCTTTTAGTTTTTTAATATTCAAACCAATTTCATTGGCTAATTCTTGCAAGCTTGGTGGCTCTGCCATTCTAGAAATAATTATTTCTTTGGCTTTTCTAATCTTTATTACATTTTCTTCATCTACCAAAAAAGGACAAAACTCACCTTCTACATTTTCGTCTTTTTGAAAATGTAAACTCAATAACTCATAAACTTTACCTTTAACGTATAATTCTCTAATAGAACTATTAATATTAGAGTTTATAATTTGTTGTAAAACAATAGATACTGTTGGTTTAATTTCTGCATCATCATAATATTTTCGATTGCTATTTTCATCACTCAAAAAAGGAATATAACCAGATTCTTTAGAAAATAGTGAGTGAAATTTCTCAATAGAAATTAATAACGAGATTAAAGTTGTTTTAGGTTGTATTTCTAAATTGATAGGTAATGTTCTTTGCGGATTGTATAATAATATAGATCTGTTATCTAAAACATCAAAAGTATAAGAGCTATCATTAAACAAAAATTTAGATTTTCCTCTCAAACAAAAATGCATTTGTATAAAAGTACTATCAATCTCTCTCTCAAAATTTACAATATTTTTGCTTTCGTTCTGAAAATGAAGAACATAAAAACCTTTTTCTAGGTTAATTTCGTCTAAAGTACTTTCTCCGACATTTTTAAACATATAAAATATTTTAAATTTGATGTATTCTATTTAGAATCGTTCTATATAAATTAAGGTAAAAACCTTTAGCCACCACAAAAATAAGGCTTTTTATAAGTTTTTATATTAAAAACAGAGCAAAAAACATATAACGTTATTAAAAGTTCTTTAAGCGACATTTTTTTTTAATTGAAGTTTATATTTTTGTGCAACTTTTACAATTTATGCAAGAGGACAGGCAAGAGCACTTTTACAATATTGGGGTCAGTTACAAAAAAGCTGACGCAAAAACTCGTGGAAAATTTTCTTTATCTAAAGAAAGTCAAATAGCCCTATTAGAATTAGCCAAAGAAAAAGGTTTTAAGGGTATGTTTGTTTTATCTACTTGTAATAGAACAGAAATTTCTGGTTTTGCAGAACATCCATATCAATTAATACAATTATTGTGTTCTTTTTCTGAAGGAACTGTAGAGGAGTTTGCAACCATTTCTAATGTTTATAAAAATCAAGAAGCCATTCAACAATTGTTTAGAATTGGTACTGGTTTAGAAAGTCAAATTTTAGGAGACTACGAAATAGTAGGTCAGCTTAGGCAATCTTTTAAAATGGCAAAATCGTTAAAAACTACAAATGCATATTTAGAAAGATTACTAAATAATGTTTTACAAGCCAGTAAAAAAGTTAAAAACGAAACAAAATTAAGTTCGGGTACAACTTCTGTTTCTTATGCAGCTGTACAATACATTATTAAAAATTTACCAAATTATAATTCTAAAAATATTTTAGTTTTTGGTTTGGGTAAAATGGGCAAGCATACTTGTAAAAATCTAGCAGAATATACGCAAAACAAATCTGTTTGTTTAATAAATAGAACAGAAGAAAAGGCTGTTGAATTTGTAAAAGATCATAGTGTTATTAGAAAATCGGTTATAGAAAATTTATCTGAAGAAATTAATAATGCAGATGTTTTAATTGTTTCTACAGGTGCAGATAAACCAACAATTACAAAAGAACATATTGCTAAGAACAAAGAGTTATTGATTTTAGATTTATCTATGCCAGAAAATGTGGCAAAAGATGTAACTGAATTTAATGGTATTTCTTTAGTTAATGTAGATGAACTTTCTAAAATTACTGATGAAACTTTAGCTGTTCGTCAACAAGAAGTGCCTTTAGCAGAAGCAATTATAGAAACACATAAAGCAGAATTTAATGATTGGTTAAATCATAGAAGATTTACACCTGCAATAGCTGCTTTAAAGCAATCTTTAGAAAATATTAAAAACGACGAAATTAATTTTCAGAAGAAAAAAATTACTGATTTTGATGAAAGTCAAGCAGAAATCTTAACTTCACGTTTTATCCAAAAAATAACAACACAATTTGTGAAACATTTAAAAGATGAAGAAACATCGGTTTCACAAAGCCTTCAAGTAATACATAAGGTTTTTCAATCTTAATTAAAAAAACTAAATGCAAAAAACCATAAGAATAGGAACTCGCGATAGCCAATTAGCGCTTTGGCAAGCTAATAAAGTACGCAAAGAATTAATTGAATTGGGTTACGAATCTGAAATTGTTCCTATAAAATCTACTGGTGATATTGTTTTAGACAAACCTTTGTACGAATTAGGTATTACAGGTATTTTTACTAAAAACTTAGACATTGCCATGTTAAATGGCGATATTGATATTGCAGTACATTCATTAAAAGACGTACCAACTTCTTTACCAGAAGGTATTGTGCAAGTAGCAGTTTTAAAACGTGCAAATTATAGCGATATTTTAGTTTTAAAAGATACAGAAGAGTTTTTTGGTCAGCCAAATGGAGTAATTGCTACTGGTAGTTTACGTAGAAAGGCAATGTGGTTAAATCGTTACCCAACACATAAAGTAGTAGATTTAAGAGGTAATGTAAATACACGTTTGCAAAAATTAGAAGATAATGAGTGGAATGGAGCTGTTTTTGCAGCTGCAGGATTAGAAAGAATAGGTATAAGACCAGCAGGTGCAATTAACCTTTCTTGGATGATTCCTGCTCCTGCACAAGGTGTTATAATGATTGCAGCTTTAGAAAAAGATGATTTTGTAAAAGATGCTTGCGAACAATTAAATCATTATGAAACGCAAGTTTGTGTGGGTATAGAAAGAGAATTCTTAAAACAATTAGAAGGTGGTTGTACTGCACCAATTGGAGCTTTAGCTTATGTTGATGAAAAAACAGAAGAAATCAATTTTAAAGGTGTTCTTTTAAAAAGAGATGGTTCTAAGAAAATTACAGTAAATAAAACTGCAAAAATGGGACGCCATCGTTTTTTGGCAAAAGATTGTGCAGATTATGTAATTAATAGAGGTGGTAAAGATTTAATGTTAGAAGATGAAGAGGTTTCTGCAGTACAAAATGCAGTTTTTTCTACCAAAAAACTATCAGAAGCTCAAAAGAAAACCTTACCACATACAATTGGTATAAAAGATAGCGATTTTATTAAAATACGTTTCAATAGAATTTCACCAAAGGTGATGAAAAACGAAATTGAAAACGTAATTATTACCAGTCAAAATGGAGTAGAAGCAATCCTAAACTCTTTTACTAAGGATGAAATAAAATTCAAGAATATTTTTTGCGTTGGTAGAAGAACCAAAAAGCTAATTGAGAATAGAATTGGTAAAGTAAGTCATGTAGCTAAAAATGCGAAGAAATTAGCAGAATATTTATCTAAAGAATTAGAAAATAAAGAGGTTACTTATTTCTGTTCTGATTTAAGATTAGATATTTTACCAGCATTCTTAAAAACAAAAGAAATAGCTGTAAATGAAGTCGAGGCTTACAAAACAATGTTAAGTCCAGATAAAATTTCTGATGAAGTTTCTGGAATCTTGTTTTATAGTCCTTCAGGAATTGAGAGTTATTTACAGAAAAATTCTACAGAAAAAGTAGCATTTTGTATTGGAGAAACTACAGCAAAAGAAGCAAGAAAACATTTCGAAAATGTACAAGTTGCCAATTTACCTAGTGTAGATTCTGTTTTAGAAATGGTAAAAAAATATTACAATGCAGATGATAATCTTTCTGAAGAGGAGGAATAGTTTGTGTTAGGAAATAAAATATTAATGAAACACACTGCTGTTAAGAGTGTGTTACCCTTTGGGGAAACAGGGGCTTATGTTTAGAACAAGAAGACTTAGAAAACACGAAGGAATTAGAAGGTTAGTTAAAGAAACTAGACTTTCTGTTGATGATTTTGTATATCCACTTTTTATAGAAGAAGGAGAAAATATAGAAACAGAAATCGTTTCTATGCCAGGTATAAAACGTTTTTCTTTGGATAAAATTTCTAAAGAATTGGATGAGGTTGTTGATTTAAAGATTCCTGCTGTTTTATTATTTGGTATTCCATCAAATAAAGATGATGAAGGTACAGAAACTTGGAATGATAATGGAATTATGCAACAAGCAATTCGTTTTATCAAAACCAATTACCCAAGCTTATATGTAATTACTGATGTTTGTTTTTGTGAATACACTTCTCATGGTCATTGTGGAATTATTTGCGATAATGATGTTGATAATGACGCTACTTTAGTAAACATTGCAAAACAAACAATTTCTCATGCAAAAGCTGGAGTTGATATGGTTGCACCTTCTGGAATGATGGATGGAACAATTGATATGATGCGTCAAGCATTAGACAATTCAGGTTTTGTGAATTTGCCAATTATGGGGTATTCTGTAAAATATTCATCCGCATTTTATGGGCCATTTAGAGATGCTGCAGATTCTGCACCAACTTTTGGAGACAGAAGAACATATCAAATGGATCCATCAAACAGAGATGAAGGTTTAAGAGAAGCCACTTTTGATGATCAAGAAGGAGCAGATATTTTAATGGTAAAACCAGCTTTGTCTTATCTAGACATCATTAGAGATTTAAAAAATAATTTTGATAGACCAATTGCATGCTACAATGTAAGTGGAGAATATGCAATGGTAAAAGCAGCCGCAGAAAAAGGTTGGATTGATGGAGATAGAGTTATGATGGAAAGTTTACTCTCAATGAAAAGAGCAGGAGCAGATATTATTATTACTTATTTTGCAAAAGAAGCAGCAAGGATTTTAAACAAACAATAAGATGAGTCTAGAGCAATTAAAAGTTAAACTCGAAAATAAATTTCCAGAATATGAATATAGAATTGGAAATAGAAAGTTAGCAGGAGATTGTATTATTGTTAAAAATACAAAATATAGTGGAGTTGATATTTTTAAGAAAAAAGATAAATTCTTAATTGAAGCAGCTATTCCAGAAATGAAAACAAGATTATTAATTGGTGCTGGAGCCTTATTTTTAAAGTTTTTTAGCAAAAAATTTAAAGAACCTTCAAGTAAAATTTATAAATATTTAAAAGTAGAAGGTATAAATGTAGGCTACAGAATTTAATTTTTTAGAAAAAGCAAAAAAAATGAATTTCAAAAAATCAAATAAATTATATAAAAAAGGATTAAAAAATCTTGTTGGAGCAGTAAATTCTCCAGTTAGAGCATTTTCATCAGTTGGTGGAAATCCTTTATTCATCAAAAAAGCAAAAGGCACTAAAATTACTGATGTTGATGGTAATGATTATGTAGATTTAGTACTTTCTTATGGGCCAATGATACTGGGTCATAGGCATAAAAAAGTGCAAAAAGCAGTTACAAAAGCCTTAGAAAACGGGTATTCTTTTGGAGCATCAACAGAAAATGAAATTAAATTAGCCAAAATAGTTTGTGATGCTTTTCCAGAAATGGATAAAGTTCGTTTTGTAAATTCTGGTACAGAAGCTGTTTTAAGCGGAATTCGTTTGGCAAGAGCTTTTACAGGTAAAGATAAAATCATTAAATTTTCTGGTTGTTATCATGGGCATCAAGATGCACTTTTGGTAGCAGCAGGTTCTGGTTTAGCTACTTTAAGTTTACCAGGTTCTAAAGGTGTTCCAGAAGGCGCTGTAAAAAACACCTTAATTGCAGAATACAATAATTTAGAAAGTGTAAAAAAACACTTTGCAGAGCATAATGATATTGCTGGTGTAATTATCGAGCCAATTGGTGGTAATATGGGAGTCGTAATTCCGCAAAATAATTTCTTAAAAGAATTAAAGAAGTATTTAGAAACAAAAGGAGCATTGTTAATTGCTGATGAAGTAATGACAGGTTTCCGTTCTAAATTTGGCGGCGCTCAAGAATTATTATGTGTTACAGCAGATATTACGTGTTTAGGTAAAGTAATTGGAGGTGGTTTTCCTGTTGGCGCTTATGGAGCAAGAAACGAAATTATGGAAAACGTAGCACCTTTAGGAGGCATGTATCAAGCAGGTACTTTGTCTGGAAACCCAATTGCAATGGCTGGTGGAATAGCAACTTTAACTGAGTTAAGGAAACAAAATCCGTATGATAAATTCGAAGAAATTGGAGCAATTATTGAGGTGATTTTGTTAGAAACTGCTAAAAAATACAATGTAGATTTAACTGTAAACAGATTTGGTTCTATGTTAAATCCGTTTTTCACAAAAACAAAAGTGACTAATTTTGAAGAAGCACAAACATCAGACACAGAAAAGTTTGCAGTATTCTTTTGGGAAATGATAAAAAATGGAGTCTTTTTACCTCCAAGTCAATTTGAAGCTTGGTTTTTATCATCAGCTTTAACAGAAAAGGATATTAAGATTATTGCAAATGCAGTTGATAAAGCAATGAATGCAGTTGCCAATAGTTAAAAGAAATAAAAATAAGAAAGTAACTTTTTAAACTTACTACTTTCAAACTTTAAAAAAATATTTTTGATCTGATTGCTATAGAAGGTAAAATGATTAATAAATACAATAAAGATAAATAGCTAAAAGCCAAAGCCAAAAGCTAAAAGCCAATAGCCAAAAGCTATAAGATGATAAAAAACGATTTATTTTTAAGAGCCTTAAAAGGAGAAACTGTAGATAGACCACCAGTTTGGATGATGAGACAAGCAGGTAGATATTTACCAGAATTTATGGAAATCAAACATAAATATGATTTCTTTACTCGTTGTCAAACTCCAGAATTAGCATCAGAAATTACTGTACAACCAATTAGAAGATATGGAATGGATGCTGCTATTTTATTTTCTGATATTCTGGTAATTCCACAAGCAATGAATATTGAAGTGGAAATGAAACCAAATTTTGGGCCTTATTTACCAAATCCAATTCGTTCTCAAAAAGATTTAGATTCAGTAATTATTCCAGATATTCAAGATTCTTTAGGTTATGTAATGGATGCTATTAAAGCAACCAAAGAAAAATTGAATGATGAAATTCCGTTAATTGGTTTTGCAGGATCACCTTGGACAATTCTTTGTTATTGTGTACAAGGTCAGGGTTCTAAAAACTTTGACAAAGCCAAAGAATTGTGTTTTACAAATCCTGTTGTAGCACATAGTTTATTGCAAAAAATTACAGACACAACAATTGCATATTTAAAGGCAAAAGTTGAGGCTGGTGTAAATGCAGTTCAAGTTTTTGATTCTTGGGGAGGTATGTTGTCTCCAACAGATTATCAAGAATTTTCTTGGCAATATATGCAACAAATTATTGATGCTTTAAAAGATATTACACCTGTAGTCGCTTTTGGAAAAGGGTGTTGGTTTGCACTTAATGAAATGTCTAAATCAGGTGCTTCTGCTTTAGGAGTAGATTGGACATGTTCTGCAAGAAATGCACGTTATTTATCTGGAGGTAATATTACTTTACAGGGTAATTTTGATCCATCAAGATTGTTTTCGCCACCAGCAGAAATCAAAAAAATGGTAACTCAAATGATTAATGAATTTGGGAAAGATAAATATATTGTAAACTTAGGGCATGGTATTTTACCAAACATACCATTAGAAAATGCGAAAGCATTTGTTGATGCAGTAAAAGAATACAAAGCGTCATAAAATAAGAAGTTGGGCGTTACTTTGTTTTGAAAAAAAACAAAGTCGCGCTTTCCATTATATCTTTTTGCAAAAAAGCAAAAAGGATGTCATTTCAATCGCTAACGCACTTTTTGCTAACTTTTAGAGTTAATAATTAAGTAAATGCTTTTCAAAAATAATTATTACAGAAATGTCTAAATTGAAAATCATAAAAAGCCTAAATTTTAAGCAAGTAATTGTTCTTTTTGGGTGGTTTTTAAAACATCCCATTTTTATGTATGCTACTTTTAGAGCAACTGTAAAAACGCTAAGAATAGCTCAAAAAAGATTTCCAAATATTCATAATTTCGACAATAAAGCAAACGCTTTTCGTCACGCACTCTGGAATATTTTAATTGCCAAACAATGTTTAAAGTTTAGCTCACATATAGAGCAAGTTGTGGCTTGGACAAAGCAAATTACAGATTGGCATGAAGACTTTTCTCCTAATAAAATTTTAGCCCAAAAGATGGATTTAAAAAATAATCAATTGGGTAGAAAATGGTTTGCGACTCTAAAAAATGAATCAATAATAGCAATTGAAGAATATTTAATTGAAAAATTAGACAGCGCTGTAAAAATTAATGCAGATACTACTCTAGATAAAATTGATAATTTGGTATTTTTGGAAGACTAAATAATTTACTATGTTAAAGAATATAATTTTAGGAATTAAAGAATACTCAGGCGCTTTCGCTTTAATTTCAAAGTTAAAACTCTGGAAATACTTTATAATACCTGTATTAATTAGTCTAGTTACTGCAGTTTTAATTGGTATAGAAGCCTATGCTTTGTCAGACAATGTTGGTAGTTTTATTGCTAAAATCTGGATTTGGGATTGGGGAAAAGAAATTTTTTATGGAATCAGTAATTTTGTTGGTGGTGTAATTGTCTTAATAATTGGTTTAATACTTTATAAACATATTGTAATGGCTTTATCAGCACCATTTATGAGTCCTGTTTCAGAAAAAATTGAAAAACATTTTTATGGAGATGTAAAACATTTGCATCGTAAAACATCTAACACAGAACAGTTAATAAGGGGTTTACGCTTAAATATTAGAAATTTAGCAAAAGAATTACTAATTTCTGTGCCTATTTTATTGCTTAAATTCATACCCATAGTAAATATCTTTTCTACGATTTTATTATTTCTAGTACAAGCATATTATGCAGGTTTTGGTAATATGGATTATACCCTAGAACGTCATTTAGACTATAAAGGAAGCATAGATTTTGTAAGTAAAAACAAAGGTTTTGCTATTGGTAATGGAGTTGTATTTATGCTTTTCTTGTTAATACCAATTGTCGGAATTATAGTTGTCTTGCCATTGTCAGTAACAGCAGCATCAACCAAAACTTTAAAATTACTACATAATAAGCACGAGCTGGTTTATGAAGAATAATTATTTAGCAAGATATTCAAATTTACTGTAAGATATTGAATACTTCTTGCAAGGTTTTCCAAACATCCATCAAGGTTTCCAAAACCTTGATGGTTTATTAAAAGGTAATAAAAAATGAAAAATTGAAGAACATTTATAAAATTTTTATTTTAAGCTTATTAATCTTTTTAAGTTCTTGTTCTAACGGAGAATCTTTTTGGATAGATTTTAGTTGGGTTCCCATAAATATGGGAGGACATCAATTTGATAAAGCTGCCATTTTCCTCAATTTTAAAATAGATAGTTTTCCAAACCGTTTTTCTGCACAATTTGATACAGGAGCAGAAAGTTTTTTTAAAGAAAACACCATTTCCTCTTTTTTAGAAAATAATACAAAACTGTCAAAAAAACTTGATAAGTTATCAGGTAATAGAAACTTAAATAATTTACCTGTAAAATTAGCGTTAACTAATTTAAATTTAAAATTTAAGGACACTGTAGTACTTCAAAAAAAAGTATTGTTTTATCCAAACACGGGAAAAACATTTACTAAAGAACAGCTTAATACAAGTAGAATTCATTTAGGAACTTTAGGGGTAGATTTATTAAAGAATAAAATTCTTATAATGGACTACGTTTCTAAAAGAATGGCAATTTTAGAAGAAATACCTTGGAATTTTAGAATTAAAAAAAGCATACCTTTTGCATTAGATCAAATTAATAGAGTTCATTTGCCAATTAAAATAAGAGACAATTCTTATTATGTTATGTTTGATACTGGTTCAAGTATTTTTACATTACTTACAAATGATAAAACTGTTTGGGATAAAGTAAAAAGAAATAGTAATATAGATACTTTAAGTGTCTCTTCTTTTGGAAAATATTATGATGTTTTTGGTTCTACTATAGAAGAAGATATACATCTTATGGATATGAATTTAAAAAAGCATAAAATTCATTACAGTACAAGACCTATGGATGATACTTATCTTAATGGAATAAAAGTTATTGGTACAACTGGAAATAAATTATTTTTAGATAAAGTTATCGCTATTAATTATAAGAATAACTCGTTGAATATTTTAGAATAATGAAAAACAAATTTTACAAATACATAGAAAACCTACAAGATGCCATAACTGCTAAACTAGCAGAAGTTGATGGAGTTGCTAAATTTCAAGAAGATATTTGGCAAAGAAAAGAAGGTGGTGGAGGTAGAACTCGTGTAATTGAAAATGGTGCAGTTTTCGAAAAAGGGGGTGTAAATATTTCTGCAGTACATGGAGAATTGCCAGAAGCATTAAGAAATCAATTTAAAGTAAAAGAGGGTAATTTTTTTGCTTGTGGTTTAAGTTTGGTTTTGCATCCTCAAAATCCTTTTGTACCTACTGTTCATGCAAATTGGCGTTATTTTGAAATGTATGATGAAGCAGGGGATGTTGTTACCCAATGGTTTGGTGGTGGTCAAGACTTAACACCTTATTATTTGTTTGAAGAAGATGCAATTCATTTTCATACAATTTGTAAATCCACTTGCGATAAACATCATTCAGAATTTTATCCGAAGTTTAAAAAAGTATGTGATGAATATTTCTGGAATTCTCACAGAAACGAAGCTCGTGGAATTGGAGGTTTATTTTTCGATTATTTAAAAGAAACTGAAGAGTTTTCTATAGAAGATAGATTCAATTTTGTTACGGAAGTTGGCAATAGTTTCTTAGAAAGTTATGTTCCAATTGTAGAAAAAAGAAAAGACATTCAGTTTACAAAACAACATAAAGATTGGCAAGAGGTAAGAAGAGGAAGGTATGTAGAGTTTAATTTAGTACATGATAGAGGAACTTTGTTTGGACTTAAAACTAATGGAAGGATAGAAAGTATTTTAATGAGTTTACCACCTATTGTTCAGTGGAAATATAATCATCAACCAGAAGAAAATTCAGAAGAAGAAAAACTTGTTAGAGTTTTAGAAAAGCCTAAAGATTGGGTTTAAAAATAAAAAGACAAAACAGTGAGTTTTGTCTTTTTTATTTTATTCTGTTTAGATATTTACAGTTTTAATACTAATTTTTAGTAATTTAGTCTTCTATGGTATTCTTTTCCTTAAGAGAAAGATATTTTACAATGTTCTATAAAATTATTATACTTTTTTTATTTCTAACTTCTTTAACTGTGAATGCCCAAGATTTAGATTCTGTTTTTACAGCTAAAAAAGAAGTTGTAAACTTAATAAAAACTGATGAAGAAAAAATAAAGTTTTTATATGAGTGTGGAGAGTTCTTTTACAATATAAACATTGCTAAATCAGAATACTTTTATGCTAAGGCCTTGTCTTTAAATAAAGATAAAAGTAATACTATGAAAGGTAGAGCTTTGTTTAAACTAGGTTTAATAGAGAAGAAGAAAGGGAATCTAAGTACAAGTTTAAGATATTTAAATATAGCAAAAGATATATTTGAAAAAACCAATGATTTTGAACGATTAGCATCTGTTACTTTTGATATTGCTTATGTCTATAGGTATAAAAAACAAGAAAAAAAGGAATTTGAGTATTATAAAAAAGCGTTTAAATTTACTAAAAAAGGAGATAAAAAAAATTTAGGTAAAGGTTTTTTGTATTTAGGTAATTATTATACAAGGCAAAAAAAATTAGATTCTTCAATTTATTTTTATGAAAAAGCATTAAATATTTTTAAAATATTAAACAGAGATGATAGAGTTTATAATGTTTATAACAATTTGGCAAATACTTACTATAAACAAGGTAGATACAAAGAAATTATAAGTTTAAGAAGTTTAGTTCTGCAATATGCTAAGAAAGAAAATAACCAGTTATTAATTACTGTAAATTATCACAATATTGCTGCTGCTTATATTAAAATGAGAAATTATAAGATTGCTTCAATATATCTAGATTCTTCAATTAGTATAGCTGAAAAGGAAAATTTAAAAATAAGATTGTCTAAATCTTATAACTCACTTGCTAAAGTAAATTATGACTTAAAAAATTATAAAAAGGCATATTTATATCACCAAAAACATAAAATTTATTCAGACTCCATTTTTAAATCACAAATATTAAATACATTAAAAGAAACTGAACTTCAAAGTAAGCTTAAAATTGAAAATAAAAATTTACAAATTTTAAAACAAGAACAAGATTTTGATAAAAAGTTATATTTAAGTCTAATTTCTGTTTTTTTATTATTAGGTATTCCTTTGTTATTACTTTTTCATAGAAATTCAGTTAATAAAAATAAAATAATACAAGCAGATTTAGACAAGGAAAAGATTAAAAAAGAAGTTTTAGCGGAAAAGTTTAAAGGAGCAGAAGTAGAAATAAAAAGTTTAGTTGCAGACAATTCCATGAGATTAGAGTTTTTAAAGCAGCTTTTAATGCAATTAAAAAATCAAAGAAAATCAAACAAATCTTTAGCTGTAAAAAATTACATAAAAGATTTATCATTTAAAATTCAACAACAAATTACAATAGAAAGTAAATTAACTTTATTGAAGAAAAAAATAGGTTCTGTAAACGATGGATTTGATAGTTTATTAATTAATGCATACAAAGACCTTACTAAGACAGAAAGAGAGGTTTGTGCTCTCTTGCGTTTAAATTTGTCAATAAAAGAAATAGCATCTATAAGGAATTCAAATTCAGATGCAATTAAGGCTATTCGTTATAGAATAAGAAAAAAAATGAATGTTCCAAAAGATCAAAAACTTGAAAGATTTATTCAAAACCTGATACTTTAATTGTTAAGGAAGATATTGTAATTCCAAAAAAATTGAAATTTTATTACTTTTGTTTTTTCTCAAAAACTTGTAAAACAGTTATATAGGTTTTTCTTGTCACTTTTTGTCACTTTTTAAATTTTACGACTGTTACTATTTGTTACCCTTTTTAAGTGGTTTTGTTTTTATTTAAAATTATATTTGTATCTATCAATATGAAAAATAAAACTATCCCCCCCCCTCAACAATTTGTCTATCCCAATTAGTTTGGTTAACAAATTATTTATAAAGTAGCTTTTTAAAAGCTACTTTTTTTTGTTATAAATAACTTTTCAGATAATAGTATATATTATAAAATTAGAGAAGATTATACTTTATTAATAACAGATTTAGAAAATCATTATATTTATTTAAAGCATCTTAACTACTAGAAAACTAACATTTATGTATTAGTGAATTTTAAGTAATATAAATTGTTAGATGATTAATTTGCAATAAAATTATTGATTATTTTTTATTTAAAAGCTTTAAAAATCATTTTATTAATAAAAATGTGATTGTTAATGTCTGTTTTATTGTCGAAAATACAAAGTTAAAGTTTAGCAAATACTTTTTTAGTTGTGTTTTATGATAATAAAATCAACCATTTTTAGTACTTTTACGCTCTGTAAAATCAGGATAAATGGCAAGATTCGAATTAAAATTACCAAAAATGGGAGAAAGTGTTGCAGAAGCAACCATAACTTCTTGGCTAAAAGAAGTTGGAGACCCTGTTGAACTTGATGAAGCTGTTGTAGAAATAGCTACAGATAAAGTAGATTCTGAGGTGCCATCTGAAGTAGAAGGAACTTTAGTTGAAATTTTATTTGAAAATGATACTGTTGTTGCTGTTGGTGAAACTATTGCAATTATTGAGACAGACAAAGGTAGTGCACCAACTAAACAAGAGCCAGTAATTGTAAAAGAAACTCCAGCTCCAAAGGTTGTAGAGGTAGAAAAAATAATAGAAAAAGCAATTGAAATAGTTGCAAAACCTATAACTAACTCTCCTGATTCTACTAAATTTTACTCACCTTTAGTCAGAAATATAGCACAAACAGAAGGTGTTTCTATAGATGAGTTAGATGCTATTGTAGGTACAGGTCAAGATGGTAGAGTTACTAAAAGTGATATACTTACTTATATAGAAAATAAAGTAACTAAAGCTCCAAAACCAGTATCAGTTCCAGTATCTGAATCTAAACCAGTGCAAGTTCCTATTCAAGAAAAGAAAGTAGCAACAATTCAAAAGCCTAAAGTAGAAAAACCAGTTAAAAAATCCAGTACAATTTCTGTAAATGGAGGTGATGAAATTATTGAAATGAGTAGAATGGGAAAACTGATTGCCAAGCATATGGTAGATTCAGTACATACTTCTGCACATGTACAATCTTTTATAGAAATAGATGTAACAAATATTGTTAATTGGAGAAATAAAGTTAAAGATGCATTTTTTGAAAGAGAAGGTCAGAAGTTAACTTTTACACCAATTTTAATGCAAGCAATTGCGTTAACCATAAAAAAGTATCCTTTAATTAATATTGCTGTTGATGGTGATAAAATTATAAAAAAGAAAAACATTAATTTAGGTATGGCTGCTGCTTTACCAGATGGTAATTTAATTGTACCAGTAATTAAAAATGCTGATCAACTAAATTTAGTAGGTATGTCATCAGCTGTAAATGATTTAGCAAATAGAGCCAGAAATAATGCTTTAAAACCAGATGAAGTTCAAGAGGGTACATATACTGTAACCAATGTTGGTAGTTTTGGTTCTGTAATGGGTACACCAATTATTAATCAACCACAAGTTGCAATTTTAGCTTTAGGAGCAATTAGAAAAGTACCAGCTGTTATTGAAACTTCAGAAGGAGATTACGTAGGTATTAGACAAAAAATGTTTGTATCACATTCTTACGATCATAGAGTTGTTAATGGTGCTTTAGGAGGAATGTTTATTAAAACACTAAAAGAAACTCTTGAAGCTTGGGATGTAAATAAAGAATTCTAAATATATTTATTTAATAAAACAAAGCGCTTAGTATACTAAGCGCTTTTTTTTTATTCTTTTGATAAATAAGTTTTATCAATTAAACTGTCTTTGGTTCCCAAGCAAATTTTTGAAATGGAGCATCTACAGGCGTATTTGCAATATGGTTTGTGTAATTGCTAATTACTTTTTGAGATAAACCTAAAATAATTTCTAATACTTGTTTTTCACCATAACCAGTAGCATAAAAAGTGTTTAAATCTTCTTGATTAACGTGCCCACGATTACGAACAATTTTTAATGTGAAATTGCGTAATGCTTGTAATTTTTCTGTAGGTAATTCAGTCTTGTTTCTTAAAGCGTCACTAATTGCGCTATCAACTTTCATCATATTTGCAATTGCAGTATGTGCAGGTACACAATAATGGCATTCGTGTTCTACGTTAATTGTTTGCCAAACCACAGTTAATTCGTCATTATTAAAAGAAGTATTGGTAAATAATTTATGAATCGTTTGGTATGCTTCTAATATTTCTGGAGATTCTGCTAATACACCATGTAAACCAGGAATCATTCCATTAGATTTTAAGGATTGTTCTAATAAAACTTTACTTCCTTCTGGAGCTGTTTCTAAATTGTGAATTTTTAATGTTGTCATAATTTTTATTTTTACTTGTTTTAATTCGAGTTATATCTAAACAATCGTTTAGTTTTAGTTTAAAAAAAATGATTTATAAATTTTGGAAAATCATTTCTATATAATCTTCTATTTCTTTGTCGCTGTTTACTCTAGATGCTGCAGATAAACCGTGTTTTGCTAAAAGTAAATAATTAGCTTGTTTTAATATAGTTTCTCTGTCTTTAGTAGAATTTAAACTTAACTTTTCAATAAAAATATCTTTTAAATTATTCATAAAAGAATTCATTTGTTCGTTAATAATTTCATCTTCTTTGTTAGAAAATTCATTATAAGTATTGGTTACTAAACAGCCTTTTTGGTATCCTTTTAGTTTGCAAATGCTAACTGAATTGTAAAAAAAATGTTTAATACCGTCAATACCCGTTTTAGAATTCTTTAAATCTTCAAAAACTGAATTCAACTTTTTATTGTAGCCTTTTAAACTTTCAATAAAAAGACCACGTTTGTTGCCAAAACTAGAGTAAATAGAAAACTTATTAATGCCCATTTCTTTTTCGAGCATTTGCATAGATGTAGATTCGTATCCATTTTTCCAAAATAGATTCATCGCTTTTTCAAGGACTACGTCTTCATTATATGCTTTTTTTCTTGCCATTATTTCTAATTACGCTACAAAACTAAACAATTGGTTAGAAATAAAAAAATATTAAGCTTTGTTATAATAAAACTTAACAAAATTTTGTGTTTTTATACTTTGTATAAATTTATAACATTTGTTTATTTTGATGAGATACTTTAATAAAAATTACTTCTTAGTATACAACCACCAATTCATATCTCTAGTAAGTTTATAACCTAGTTTTTCATAAATTCCGATTGCAGGATTTCCTTTATTGGTATGTAAAATAGGTAGTTTATTTTCTTTTAAAATTTCTTTTGATGTATGATAGATAAGTTGTTTTGCAAAACCTCTTTTGGTATAGTCTGGATGTGTAACAACAGAACTTATTTCTATAAAATGGTCAGTTTGCATTCTTTGACCAGAAATAGCAACTAATTTATTATCTTTATAAATACCATAAAAATTGCCCATTTTAAATCCTTTTTTTTGATAGAATCCTGGCATTATTAACCAAATTAAATTATAAACTTCTTCTATATTTTTATCAGTTAATAAAATAATTTTTTCTTTAATATTAACATCAATCAAATTGTCTAAAACCATTTGACAACCATTAATTTTTTTAGATAAAGTAATTTTTTCTGAATCTATTATTGGAGTTTGATTTTCTGATACAAAAAAGAAGTTTTCAGTTTTGTCTGCATATTTTTTTGATGCCTCAGCAGTTTTAGTTTCATCAAAAAAAGCACCAAAATTATTTATTTCAGGTTTGTAGAAATAAGCACCATCAAATTCTATTCGAAATTTTTTATGTGTTTCTTGTAAAGAATACCAAACCGGATTTTTTAATTTCTCTTCTAAAGTTACCATTGTTTACAAAAATAAAAAACTCGCAGTATCCGCGAGTTTTTTATGCTTTTAAATATAAATTATATTAAGACTCTGTTTCAGTTCTTGTTTCAGGTTTCTTTTCGCCTTTTACAATATTAATTGTAAGTTCATCTTTTACATCATCAAAATCCATAGAAATAGTATCGCCTTCAGAAAGTTTAGAATTTACTATTTCTTCAGCTAACGCATCTTCTATATATTTCTGAATTGCTCTCTTTAAAGGTCTAGCTCCATATTTTTTATCAAAACCTTTATCAGCAATATAATCTTTAGCTTTATCACTTAAATTTAAAGTGTAACCTAAATCAGAAATTCTACTTAAAAGTTTGTCTAATTCAATATCTATAATAGAGTGGATGTCTTCTCTTTCAAGAGCATTAAATACAATTACATCATCTATTCTGTTTAAAAATTCTGGTGCAAAAGATTTCTTTAAAGCGCCTTCTATAACAGATTTTGCGTGTGCATCAGCTTGTTCTTTTTTAGATGATGTTCCAAAACCAACTCCACCACCAAAATCTTTTAATTGACGAGCACCAATATTAGATGTCATAATAATTATGGTATTTCTAAAATCGATTTTACGACCTAAACTATCAGTAATATGGCCATCATCTAAAATTTGCAACAGCATATTAAACACATCTGGATGCGCTTTTTCTATCTCATCTAATAAAATTACAGAATATGGTTTTCTACGAACTTTTTCTGTTAATTGACCACCTTCTTCATAACCCACATAACCTGGAGGTGCACCAATTAAACGTGAAATAGCAAATTTTTCCATGTATTCACTCATGTCAATTCTAATTAAAGAATCATCAGAATCAAATAATTCACGAGCTAAAACTTTTGCTAATTGAGTTTTTCCAACACCAGTTTGTCCTAAGAAAATAAAAGAACCAATTGGTTTGTTTGGGTCTTTTAAGCCCACTCTATTACGTTGAATTGCTTTTACAACCTTAGTTACTGCTTCATCTTGCCCAATTACTTTACCTTTAATCATTCCTGGTAATTCATGTAGTCTATGGCTTTCTGCTTCTGCAACTCGATTAACAGGTATACCAGTCATCATAGAAACTACTTCTGCAACATTATCTTCTGTAACAATCTCTCTGTTTAATTTAGAGTCATCTTCCCATTGTTTCTGAGCAGAATTTAAAGCAGCCTCCATATTCTTTTCATCATCTCTTAACTTGGCAGCTTCCTCGTATTTTTGTCCATTAACGGCTTTAGTTTTACGATCTCTAATAATCTCTAATTGAGATTCTAACTCTAAAACTTGTTTAGGAACAACAATATTGGTAATATGAATTCGAGAACCAGCTTCATCTAAAGCATCAATTGCTTTGTCTGGTAAGTATCTATCTGTCATATACCTATTTGTTAATTTTACACAAGCTTCAATTGCATCGTCTGTAAAATCAACATTATGATGTTCTTCGTATTTACCTTTTATATTCTGTAAAATTTGAATAGTTTCTTCAACAGTAGTTGGATCTACAATTACCTTTTGAAAACGACGTTCTAAAGCTCCATCTTTTTCGATATTTGTTCTAAACTCATCTAAAGTTGTAGCACCAATACATTGTATTTCTCCTCTTGCTAAAGCTGGTTTTAACATGTTAGATGCGTCTAAAGAACCAGTTGCACCACCTGCACCAACTATGGTATGAATTTCGTCAATAAAAAGAATAATATCATCATTCTTTTCTAATTCATTCATTAAAGCTTTCATTCTTTCTTCGAACTGACCTCTGTATTTTGTACCTGCAACTAAGCTAGCTAAATCTAAAGAAACCAACCTTTTATCAAATAAGATTCTTGATACTTTTCGCTCAACAATTCTAATAGCTAAACCTTCTGCAATAGCAGATTTACCAACACCTGGTTCACCAATTAACATTGGGTTATTTTTCTTTCTACGACTTAAGATTTGAGAAACTCTTTCTATTTCTTTTTGACGCCCCACAACAGGATCTAATTTGCCTTTTTCAGCTAAATCTGTTAAGTCTCTACCAAAATTATCTAAAACAGGAGTTTTAGATTTTTTTGCTGTTTTGCTTTTTTGAGATTGCTCAAAAGGGTTTGGTTTTTCTGATGCATATTCATCATCAGAAGGAGTTTCTGCTATTGGGTTTGCAGGTAAATCTAAATCAGAATTATCTACATGTAACTGTTTGTATAATGCTTTTGCTTCATCATAATTTACGTGATATTTTTGAATCAACTTTGTTGTTGGGTCATTTTCATTACGCAAAATACAAAGTAGTAAGTGGGCTGTATCAATAGCATCACTTTGATATAATTTAGCTTCTAAAAAAGTTGTTTTTAACGCCTTTTCTGCTTGCCTTGTTAACCGTAAACTAGGTTTATCTGTTACTTCTGTAAATGTTGGGTTTGATGGATTAAGTTGCTCCAATTTTTTACGCAATAGCATTAAATCAACATCAAATGTTGTTAATATTTCTATTGCTTTTCCTTCGCCTTTTCTTATCAAACCAAGTATTAAATGTTCTGTTCCAATAAATTCATGCCCTAATCTTAAAGCCTCTTCTTTACTGAAAGTGATTACATCTCTAACTTTTGGTGAAAAATTATCGTCCATATTTCTTTCTATCTAAAATTGATGTGTTGTAAATTTAGTCCTTTTTTTGTCAAAATAATTACAAAAAAGATGCCATTGTATAAAACTGACAGTTTGACCTGCAATACAAGATAGAAAACTATTGTAAATCAGGCAAATAAAATAACGTTAAAAATTATTAAAAAATGTTGATAACTCTGCTGTTTCTAAGTGTTAAAACCTTTGAAAAAAGTACAAGAAATAGTATCTTGCCTTGTTTTAAAAATTAGATAATTATTAATAAGAATTATATATGGCAGAAGGCGAAAAGTTAATTCCAATTAACATTGAAGAGCAGATGAAAGCTGCATACATTGATTACTCAATGTCAGTAATAGTTTCAAGAGCATTACCAGATGTAAGAGATGGTTTAAAACCAGTGCACAGAAGGGTTTTGTATGGGATGCATGAATTAGGAATTAAAGCTACTGGAGCTTATAAAAAATCAGCAAGAATTGTTGGGGAAGTATTAGGTAAGTATCATCCACATGGAGATACTTCTGTATACGATTCTATGGTAAGAATGGCACAAGATTGGAGTGTGCGTTATATGATGGTAGATGGCCAAGGAAACTTTGGTTCTGTAGATGGTGATTCTCCTGCAGCAATGCGTTATACTGAGGTAAGAATGCAAAAAATATCAGAAGAAATGTTAGCTGATATTGAAAAAGATACTGTAGACCATTCTTTAAATTTTGATGATACTTTACAAGAACCAACTGTTTTACCAACTCGTATTCCTAATTTATTAGTAAATGGAGCTTCTGGTATTGCTGTTGGTATGGCTACAAACATGGCGCCTCATAACTTAACAGAAGTTATAAATGGTACTGTTGCTTATATAGAAAATAGAGATATTGAGATAGATGAATTAATGCAACACGTAACTGCTCCAGATTTTCCTACAGGAGGAATTATCTATGGTTATGATGGCGTAAGAGATGCTTTTCATACTGGTCGTGGGCGAATTGTAATGCGTGCCAAAGCTAATATCGAAGAAGTTAAAGGACGTGAGTGTATTGTTGTAACTGAAATTCCTTACCAAGTGAATAAAGCAGATATGATTAAGAAAACTGCTGACTTGGTAAATGATAAAAAAATTGAAGGTATTTCTAACATTAGAGATGAGTCTGATAGAAATGGAATGCGTATTGTTTACATTTTAAAACGTGATGCAATACCAAATATCGTTCTAAATAAACTGTTTAAATACACGCAATTACAGACTTCTTTTAGTGTAAATAATATTGCATTGGTTAATGGTAGACCAGAGCAATTAAATTTAAAACAATTAATTCATTATTTTGTTGAACACAGACATGAGGTTGTTGTTCGTAGAACAGAATATGAATTAAAGAAAGCAGAAGCTAGAGCACATATTTTAGAAGGATTAATTATAGCTTCTGATAATATTGATGAAGTAATTAAAATTATTAGAGCATCTTCTAATGCTGATGAAGCAAGAGCAAGTTTAATTGAACGTTTTGAGTTAACAGAAATTCAAGCAAAAGCAATTGTAGAAATGCGTTTGCGTCAATTAACAGGTTTAGAGCAAGATAAATTACGTGCTGAGTATGATGAGATTATGATAACTATTGCAGACTTAAAAGATATTTTATCTAATGAGCCAAGACGTTATCAAATAATTACTGATGAGTTATTACACATCAAAAGTAAATATGGTGATGAACGTAGATCTATTATAGAATATGCAGGTGGTGATATGCGTATAGAGGATATGATTCCTGATACTAAAGTTGTAGTTACCATTTCTAACGCTGGTTATTTAAAGCGTACAAACCTTGAAGAGTATAAAGTTCAGAATAGAGGAGGAAGAGGTCAAAAAGGTGCAACAACAAGAAATGAAGATTTCTTAGAGCATTTATTCGTTGGTACAAATCATCAATATATGATGTTCTTTACTCAAAAAGGTAAAGTTTTCTGGATGCGTGTTTATGAAATTCCTGAAGGTGGTAAAAACACCAAAGGTAGAGCAATGCAAAACTTGATTAATATTGAGCAAGATGATAGCGTTAAAGCATTTTTGGTAACTCAAGATTTAAAAGATGAAGATTATGTAAATAGTCATTACGTAATTATGGCTACCAAAAAAGGACAGGTTAAAAAGACATCTTTAGAGCAATACTCAAGACCAAGAACTAATGGTATTAATGCAATTACCATTAAAGAAGGTGATGAGTTGTTAGAAGCAAAATTAACTACAGGAGATAGCCAAGTAATGTTAGCTTTAAAATCGGGTAAATCTATTCGTTTTGAAGAAGCAAAAACAAGACCTATGGGTAGAACAGCTTCTGGTGTAAGAGGTATTACTTTACAACATGAAAATGATGAAGTAATTGGTATGGTTGCTGTAAATGATATGGATAGCAACATTCTTGTAGTTTCTGAAAAAGGATATGGAAAACGTTCTAGTTTAGAAGATTATAGACTTACAAATAGAGGAGGTAAAGGTGTTAAAACCTTAAATATATCTGAAAAAACAGGTAATTTAGTAGCCATTAAAAATGTAGACGATTCTAACGATTTAATGATTATTAATAAATCTGGAATTATTATTAGAATGGCTGTTGAAGACTTACGTGTTATGGGACGTGCAACACAAGGCGTGCGTTTAATTAATATTAAAGAAGACGATAGTATTGCAGCTGTTGCCAAAGTTGTAAATGAAGAAGATGCAGATGAAGAAATAGAAAATGGCACGGATATTGAAAATAGTACAAACGAAAATCAAGAGTAACAATAAATTTAAATACAGTAAAATGAAAAAACAAATATTAGCACTTTCATTAGGATTGATGTCAATTGGAATGTTCGCGCAAAAAAATGAACTAAAAGCTGCAGAGAAAGCCATTAAAAAGAATGACTTTAAGACAGCGAAAGCAGCTATTCTTCCTTTAGAAAGTATGGAAGGTTCTATGGATGCAAAGTACGAAGCTAAATATTATTATTTAAAAGGTGCTACGTATGGAAAAACTAATGTTGAAAAAGCAGCAGAGGCTTACAACAAATTATTTGAAGTAGAAAAAGCTAGTGGTAGTTCTAAATACACTAAAATTGCTACACCAAAATTAAATGAATTAATTCTGTTTGTTTCAGAAAAAGCAATTAAAGCCTATAGTACAGATAAAGATTATAAATCTGCAACTAAAGATTTTTACTTGACTTATAAATTAAGTCCTAGTGATACTACTTTTTTATACAATGCAGCTGTAAGTGCTTCTTTAGAAAAAGATTATGATACTTCTTTAAAATATTATAATGAGTTGCAAAAATTAGGTTACACAGGTATTTCTACGCAATATTTAGCCGTAAATAAAGCAAGTGGGGCTACAGAAAATTTAGGCACAAAAGAGAATAGAAACACAATGGTTAAGTTTGGTACATACACAAACCCAACTGATAAAGTTTCTGAATCTAAGCAGCCAGAAATTATTAAAAACATTGGTTATATTTTAATAAACCAAGGTAAAAATGATGAAGCAATTGTAGTTATTCAAGAGGCTAGAAAGTCTAATCCAAAAGATTTAAACCTTTTATTAAACGAAGCTCAACTTTACATTAAATTAAAACAAATGGATAAGTTTGGTGAATTAATGCAAGAAGCAATTGAGTTAGACCCTACAAACCCTTCACTTTTCTTTAATTTAGGTGTTGTAAATCAAAATGAAAAAAAGACTGAAGAAGCTATTAAATATTACAAAAAAGCAATTGAATTAAAGCCAGATTATGGAGATGCTTACATGAATTTAGCTGTAGCAATTCTTGCAGGAGAAGAAGCTATTGTTGAGGAAATGAACAAAAATTTATCTAACTTTAAAAAGTATGATGAGTTAGAAGGTAAGCAAAAAGAATTATACAGAGAGGCTTTACCTTATTTGGAAAAAGCAGATGAATTAGGTAGAACAGAAGATACTGTTAAGTCTATTTTAAATATTTATGATCTATTAGAAATGACTGAAAAAGCAGATGCTTTAAGAGTTGTTTATAAAGAAATGAGAGGTCAATAAAAAAGACTTTTTATAAAACAAAAAAAACCGAAATTGTTAAGTTTCGGTTTTTTTTATATTAATTTTTTGATGACTCTTAATTTATGAGTATGTGTTTGTAAATCGCTATTAAAAATTCCACTATGATCTAAAGTATCAATTCTAACTTTACCATAAGCATGAATAATATGGTAATCTTTTAAGATGATACCAACGTGAATAATTTCTCCTTCCTCATTATCAAAAAAGGCTAAATCACCAGGTTCACTTTCTTCTATAAAACTTAAAACTTCTCCTTGTTTTGCTTGTTCATTCGCGTCTCTAAATAATTTATGACCACATAATTTATACACCATTTGTGTAAAACCAGAGCAATCAATACCAAAAGGAGTTTTACCACCCCATAAGTAAGGTGTATTTATGAAAATAAATGCGGTTTGTATAATTTCATTTCTAGACTGTACTCGAGAAAAGATCTTTCCTTCAAATTGAAACTTTTTTTGGTTTATAGAAAAACGCTGGTTTTCATAAAAAGGTAACTGAGCACCTAATGGAATCGTTAATAAATTATTAGAAGTATCAGTAATATAATCAATAACTTCACCAGAATAAATATGGGTTTGCTCACTTATTTTATGAAATAATTCTTCGGATATTTCTTCGAATTGTTTATTGTCTATAAAGCCTTCGTATTCATCAAAAGACAATTTAATTTTACTCCAATTTTTATCTTTTTCAAGAATGGTAAAATATTCACCAAACAAAACCTGACTAACCATTTCTGATTGGTCTGTAGATTCTGCTCGTAAAGGAACAATACTTAAATTACAAATTCCGTACAAATTATTGAATAAAATTAGATGCGTTCTATAATTAATGCACTTGCACCACCACCACCATTACAAATAGTAGCTGCACCAATTTTGGCATTATTTTGTTTTAAAATAGAGGTTAAAGCAATTACAATTCTTGCTCCAGAAACTCCTAATGGATGCCCTAAAGAAACAGCACCACCATTTACGTTGGTGTTTTTATCACTAATACCTAATATTTTCATATTTGCTAAACCTACTACAGAAAAAGCTTCATTAAATTCAAAATAATCTACATCATCAATATTTAAATTTGCTTTTGTTAATGCTTTTGGTAAAGCTTTAGAAGGTGCAGTTGTAAACCATTTTGGTTCGTGAGCAGCATCTGCATAACTCACTATTTTTGCAAGTGGAGTTAGGTTTAACTCAGCAGCCTTTTTAGCAGACATTAAAACCAAAGCAGCTCCACCATCATTTATAGTAGAGGCATTTGCAGCTGTTACAGTTCCATCTTTTGTAAAAGCGGGTCTTAAAGCTGGTATTTTTTCCATTTTTACATTCTTGTACTCTTCATCCGAAGAAAAAATAATAGGCTCACCTCTTCTTTGTGGAATTGAAACTGGTACAATTTCATCATCAAATTTACCTTCACTCCAAGCTTTTGCAGATCTTTCGTAAGATTGAATTGCAAATGCATCTTGGTCTTCTCTAGTAAAATTATACTCAGTAGCACATTCATCTGCACAAACACCCATAGCAATTTTGCCATAAGCATCTACTAAACCGTCTTTTTGCATACCATCTTCCATAGTAATTGCTCCAAATTTAGAACCAGTTCTTGCATATTGATAATGAGGAATCAAGCTCATATTTTCCATACCACCAGCAATCACAATGTCAGCATCACCTAAAGCAATTGTTTGTGAAGCTAACATAATCGATTTCATGCCAGAAGCACAAACTTTATTCACGGTTGTACAAGGTACAGTATCTGGTATGCCAGCATGAATTGCAGCTTGTCTTGCAGGTGCTTGTCCTAAACCAGCAGAAACCACATTACCCATAAATACTTCTTCTACAAGGTTGGCATCTAAATTAATTTTTTCTAAAGCACCTTTTATGGCTTTTGCCCCTAAGATTGTTGCTGGTATTGTAGATAAACTCCCCATAAAACTACCAATAGGCGTTCTTGCTACAGATACAATTACTACATCATTCATAAAATAAATTTAAGGTAATTTTTAAAAAACAATATGCTAAAATAACCATTTTAAATCAAAAAGAAATCTTAATGGAATTGTAATTTTTTGGCTTCGTATATTTACTGTAAGTTTGTTTAATAAATAGTATTGTTTATGAGTGATTTAGTAAATAAAATTTATAGGAATAATACCATCATCTATAAGGTTATTTTGTTTTTAATAACCACAATTGCTATCGTTTATTTATTTCCTAAAGGAGGGCAATTTAAATATGATTTTAATAATGGGCAATTATGGAAATACGATAATTTATATGCAAATTTCGATTTTGCTATTCAAAAAACAGAAGAAGAAATTGCCATAGAAAAAAGGCAAATAAATACAGAAGCTAAATTATATTTTCTTTATGATACCCAAGTTTTAACCTCAGTAAATGAAAACTTTAAAAGTAAAATTAAGCTTATTAAAACAAATGATTCTTTATCTATAGATGATGTAAATAAACTTAAAAAATTAGGGGAAAATATAATAGATAAGGTATACCAGTATGGTTTTTTAGAAGTAGTAACTGAAAATAGAGTAACAAATTATGATGAAATTATTGCATTAAAAAAAGACAATGAGGTTCAAGATATTGTCTTTAAAAATTTATTAAAATCTAAAGATGTTTTATCGATAATAAAAAGTGATTTAAGTGACGAACTTGGTTTGTATAAAAAAAATATCTTGATAGATATTCTAGCAAAGATTATAAAACCTAATGTTTCTTTTGATAAAATTTATACTGATAAAGTAATTGAGAAAGAAATAAGTAATATCTCTTACACCAAAGGTAAGGTAGAAGAGGGGGAATTAATTATTTCTAAAGGAGATTTTGTTGAAGGAAAAAAACTAGCGATCTTAAATTCTTTAAAAAGTGAATCAGAATCTAAAGTTTGGACAGATTCAAATTATAATTGGATTGTTTTCGGATATACAATATTAGTTTCTTTAGCCTTACTAATGTTGCTTCTTTTTTTGTTTAAATATAGAATAGAAATATTTGAAAATAACAATAAAGTAACCTTTATCTTTTTTAACGTCTTTGCTATTATATTTATACAGACTTTAGTTATCAAGTACAATTCAGAATATTTATATGTTGTGCCTTTAAGTATCTTACCAATTATTATTAAAGCCTTTTTTGATGCACGTTTGGGACTTTTTACTCATGTTTTAACAGTCCTGCTATTAGGTTATATTGTACCTGATAGTTTTGAGTTTATTTATTTACATATTATTGCAGGTATCGTAACAATTCTTACAGTTTCAGAATTGTATAAAAGAGCAAACTTGTTTATTTCTGTAGCTCAGATTACCTTAATTTATATGTTAACTTATTTTGCTTTTTCTATTATAAAAGAAGGTAATGCATCACAAATAAATTTCACCTATTTTATGCTGTTTGCTGCAAATGGTTTGTTGTCGTTTTTGTCAATTATCATTATTTACATTTATGAAAAACTATTTGGTTTAGTTTCTGATGTTACTTTATTAGAATTATCGAACACAAATACCAAATTATTAAGAGAGCTAAATGAAAAAGCACCTGGTACGTTTCAGCATTCAATGCAAGTTGCCAATTTAGCAGAAGCAGCCGCTAATGAAATTGGCGCAAATTCTATGTTGGTCAGAACTGGTGCTTTATATCATGATATAGGTAAAATGTTAAACCCTAAGTATTTTATAGAAAATCAATCTACAGGAGTAAATCCACATAATGATTTGTCTCCAAGAGATAGTTCTACTATAATTACAAATCACGTTATAAAAGGAGTAGAAGTAGCTAAAAAATACAATTTACCAGATAGAATTATTGATTTTATTAGAACACATCATGGTACAAGTGCTACTTATTATTTTTATAAGAAAGAACAAGAATTAAATCCAGATATTAAGGTTGATATTAAAAAATTTCAATACCAAGGGCCAATTCCTTTTTCTAAAGAAACAGCTATTTTAATGATGTGCGATGCAGCAGAAGCTGCTTCTAAAAGTTTAAAAAAACCTACAGCTGTATCTATCAGTGATTTAATCGATAAGATTATTGATAAACAGATGGGAGATAATCAGTTTTTAAATTCAGATATTACATTTAGAGAAATTGAAGTAATTAAAAAAGTAATTAAGAAAAAGTTGATGAACATTTATCATTTAAGGATAGAATATCCTGAATAAAAAAAAGTATGATAAAAAACGAAAAAAGTTTTGGTAAATTGTAATTCTAATATTACATTTGCACTCGCAATTTATTTCAAGCAATCGATGTTTGAAATTTTTGGAGAGGTGGCAGAGTGGTAATGCAGCAGATTGCTAATCTGTCGACCTTTTTGGTCGCCAGGGTTCGAGTCCCTGTCTCTCCGCAAAATTGCACTCGGGGTGTAGCGTAGCCCGGTCATCGCGCCTCGTTTGGGACGAGGAGGTCGCAGGTTCGAATCCTGCCACCCCGACATTGTTTTCGTAGAAACATAAAAACTACGGGCTCTTAGCTCAGCTGGATAGAGCACCTCCCTTCTAAGGAGGCGGTCGAAGGTTCGAATCCTTCAGGGCTCACTTAAACCACACTATTTTTAGTGTGGTTTTTTGTTTTCATCAACTTTTATTTTTTTTAATTGATGTAAAACTCGGATCAAGTCTAAAAGTTGTGGGGTTTTAAAATTATACATAAATATTTGTTAGTCTAAAAAAGAAGAATTCTATATTTCTAACCTCTCTAAATTGAGTTCTAAAAGCTTTTACTTAAGCATTTAAAGATTCTGCTGAAGCGTTTGTACTTCAATTAACAAAATAATTTAGAAATTCTTATTATGAATAGTCATTGTTCTAGCAATACTATTAAAACTTTTAAACTGTGTTTGATTCACTTTATTATCTAATTTAGCAAGTCTAATTAAAGCAGAAGTTTTGTTCTTTGTTTGATTATAAATCCATAATAAATTTTACAGAGTTTGTAAGCCTGTGCAAATTTTATTTTAAAAGAGATTTTTTTTTGAAATATAAGTAATTTGCTTATTGGGTAATTTTTAATTTGTTTTTATATTTACAGTGTAGTTAAGAAATATATTCTTTTTACAAAAAACAAAAAAGTTATTAATTTCTAATTCCCCCAATTATGAAAAGAGATTATAAAAAACAGTTCTTTATTTTACTTATTTGCACATTAGGTATGTGTATTTCAGGTAAAAACTTAATAGCTATAGAAAGCATTAGAACCTTATTGGATGCTTTAAATGCAATGACCTTTTTTACATGTTTTTTTCCTTTTATGATTAATGCTTTGGTTTTAATTCGTAAAGGCTTAAGATACCTTATCAAATTAGCAGCTCATTAAATAATATTATTAAATTTCAGTAAAAACCCCCATATACTGTTGTTCTGAATTTTATTTGATTACGTTGTTATCCTTAAATATTATAGAAAACAGAAACTAAAGATTAATTTTAAATCTTTAGTTTCTGTTTTTTTAATTTTAAAATATAAGTAATATGCTTATTTTAAGTTTCCTTAATCTACTATAATTTTGAAATGCAGTAGATATTAACTTATAATCCTCCGAATATGAAGCAAAATAGTATAAAACAAGTCGTTGTAATTCTAATTTGTTTAATAGGTTTATATTTTTCTGGTCAAAACTTAATAAAAATTTCAGGTATTAAATCTTTATTAGATGCTTTAAATGCCATGGTCTTTTTTACATGTCTTTTTCCTTTTTTAATCCTTACTTTATCTTTAATTAGTAAGAGTTTAAAATTTTTAATTAGGTTTTCTACTGATTAATTTTTTAAGAATATAATAAGGAAAGAGTTAATAAAGCTTTAAATGTAAACATAAAATTAATTCAAATCAATACATAATTCAACTTTAAACTTCACAGAAATGTGAAGTTTTTTTTTGAGGAGAGTTTAAAATTAATTGAGCGAAAGAGTTTATTTATTCGTCTAAACTTTATTTACATTAATCGAATTTTAAATTTTAAACTTAGTTAAATAGCTATTTTTGAGGTGTCAATAAGATTAATTAATACCCTTTTCTATGAAATCAATAAAAAAAATAACGGTTATTACACTTATTTTAGTTGGTGTTTTATCTTTTTCTAAGTTTGAAAACCAACCAAGAAAGTCAAGTCTAAATTTAACAGAAGTTAATGTAGAAGATTTACTATCAAAAGAAGAGTTAGGTTGGAGACCTTCATCTAAAGTTATGTTTTATGTAAATACTGAGATTGTTAAAAAATCTAGAGGATTTTCAGAAATTAAAGCAAATGTATATGTTTTAGATAGAATATCTGGAGCAACAAATTTGTTAACTAGTAATAATATTTTATTACCATATTATAAAGGATCAGTTATAAGACATCAAGTAAATAATGAAAATCTATTAGAATTAAAAAACGGAGATAAAATTATAGCAAATAATATAAACTCTACATATAGTTTAAATGATTTAATGAAATATAGAACTATCTATGAGAGTTATATTAGATCTACAAATAAACTATTAAATATAAATAGAGTATAAAAATAAGGTTAGTGGTTTAGGTTAAATTAAACAGCCCCAAAAGTTTTACTTTTGAGGCTGTTTTTTATTTAGTTCTATTTTTCAATATGGGTTTTAGTAATAATAATAGAATAAAACAATTACCTTACTAAAGATTCTTGTTAAGTAATTAATAAAAAGCACAAAAGAAATAAAGAATGATAGTACAATACTAAAATCAGTAAAAGAATTAATATCTTTAAGTTTAAATATATATTCTTCATCTTTTTAAGATGATGGTAGAGGCTATTATAAAAGAATAATCTGCTGAACTGTAATTTTATATTTGGCTTACTTTTTTTTATTAATATTATATTTGATCTTAAACTGAGTTATTTTCTATTTATTTTGAAACAAAGTTTTTACAAAAGTCATTAAAACTAAAAACCTTTCGTTTATTTAATTAGAAAATTAAACAGACGAAAGGCAGAATTTAAGCACCCTTAAAATTAACTTAACTTCTTCTTTTTCTTTGATTATTTGTGCTAGATTTTTTACTTGTTGTATTTGTTTTTCTTTTCGATTCTACTTTTTTAGTAGATGTGTTAGAAGTTTTTTTACCTGAATCTACTTTTCTACTTACAGTGTTCGTATTTCTTTTAACATTCGTATTTCTGTCATTTCTATTGCTAGAATAAGTATTATTTCTATTTGTAGATTCTCTTTTGTTTATATTACTTTTTCTATAAGTATTGTTGCTGTTTCTTTTAATTGTATTAGATTTTCTAACAGTTACAGCAGGTTTTCTTCTTTTAAGAATAGTACTTCTTTTACCGATTTTAGCATTTGGTTTTGCTCTGTAGTAATAAAAGTTTCTATCTTCTCTTATCTGAGTATAATTTCTTCTAAAATCGTTATGATTAAAAAAAGTATGATTATAATTAAATACATCACCAAAACTAACATTAAATCGAATACCATTATTATAGTAATAATCCCTAACACTACCATTAAATATTGGATTTCCCCATCTATCATAATCAACTCTAAGATTACCAACATCTGTTAATCGATCTCTGTAGTACCTTATAGAAATATTACCAATTCTAGTTACATTTCCTCTAAAATCATAACTCAAGGTTACGTTATTAATTCTTCTAATTCTTCCTCTAAAATCTCTATCAATTCTAGCTTGTCTGCTATTATAGTTTGTATCAAAATCAAAATCACCATTGGTAAAAATATAGAATTCAATTCCGTTTTCAAAGAAATTTACAGCGTTATTGTAAGAGTAATTTACCCTAAAATTTAAATTCTCTTCACCATTTTTGGCTTCAATAGTTGAAACCATCATGAACATTCCTAATAATATAAGTACACCTTTTTTCATAATATGTGGTTTAAAGGGTTTTGCCTACTCTTGTTGCTTTTCGGCTTTCGCATTTGTTGATGTATTTTCAAAAGGCGTGCCAAAAATTATTTTTAGATTTTATGTATGATGTTTTTAGGTTGTTATGTATTTGATATTAAGGTTTTTATAATTATGTAAAAAAGTTTTTATATAAATCGAATACTGCAAGTAATTTTTTTTATAATTTACGACTTAAAATAAAAATATACTTAATGATAGCAGCTATTGAGGAAAATTTACAAAGAGGAATTAAATTATTATCAACTATTTCAGATGATGAATATTCTAATAATACAATTCCGCCTTATTTTTCTAGTATTGGTTGCCACATGCGTCATATTTTAGATGTATTTACTTGTGTTTTTAATGGGTTTTCTGATAGAATTATAGATCTTACTTTACGAGAAAGAAACGAAAGTATAGAGTTGTATACTACAAGTGGAATAGCTTATTTTAATTCTATTTTAAAGAAAATTAAGAATATTTCTGAAAAAGATTTAATTACAGAAGTTACGGTTATTGATGATTTAGGTAAAGGAAAAGTTTCTTCAAGATCTACTTTAGGAGCTGTTTTAATGCAAACCCAGAGTCATGCAATTCATCATTTTGCAAGCGTTGGTTATATTATTAATCAACTAGAAATCGAATTACCAGATTCAGATTTTGGCTATAACCCTTCTACACCTAAAAAGGTAGAAAACTAAGATGTTTTAGAAAACATTAACACTTTTAATTTATTTGTTGGCATTTGTTTTGTACTTTATATAGATAAATAAATTTTAAATTTAAAATATGATTTACTCAAAATATAAAGATACCTTATTAACTATATCTATTATGCTGTTTAGTTTGCCATTCTTGGCTCAAAATAGTACTGATATTTTAGATAAGACCTATATTTATACAAATAATTCTTATAACAAAAAAAAAGTTGATTTACCTATAGAATTAAATAGAGCAATTAAGCCTATAAAAGAAATAGAAGATGCAAAACTACAAGTTGCATTAGAAAAAGAAATTTACAAAAATAAAACTTGGAGTCGTTTAATTAGATCTAATCAAATGTCTGTGGCTATTGTAGATTTAAATGATAGTACCTCATTTAAATATGCTGGGATTAATGATAATTTTATGATGTATGCAGCCAGTTTGCCTAAAATTGCCATTCTTCTAGCGGTAATGGATGCCATTGATAAAGGAGAATTAGAATATACAACAGAGCTGAAAAATGATTTACGTTTAATGATTAGTAAATCAAACAACAGAGCTTCAACAAGAAATATAGATAGAGTTGGTTATAAAAAAATTGAAGAAGTTTTAAGAGCACCAAAACATAAATTATATGATGAAGAAGTTGGTGGAGGTTTATGGGTTGGTAAACGTTATGCCTCTGCAGGTAAAAGGTATCCAGATCCTATAAAAGGGTTAAGTCATGCAGCAACAACAAGACAAGTATGTAGCTTTTATTATCAGTTAGCTTTGGGTAATTTAATTAGTACAGAACGTTCTAAAGAAATGTTAGAAATTATGAAAACACCAGAGTTGCACCATAAATTTGTAAATACTTTAGATAGAATTGCACCAAAGGCAGATGTTTATAGAAAATCGGGTTCTTGGCGAAATTATCATTCAGATTCTGCTTTAGTTTGGGGGCCAAACAGAAAATATATTATTGTGGCTTTAATTCATGATACTTATGGTGAACAAACAATAAGAGATTTGGTTATACCATTAGAAAAAGTATTAAAAAATTCACGTTCTTTATAGTCTTAAAAGAACTATAGAAAATTGAAAAAAATAATATATAAAACATTCGGATTAAGAGATGGAGAAATTTTCATCTCTTTTTTAATGCAGTTGTATATTTTTTTAATCATTACTGTACTGCTTATTGTAAAACCCACAGTAAATGCAATGTTTGTTTCTAAGTTAGGAGCAGAAAATTTACCTTATGGTTATTTACTAGTAGCTATTACTGCAGTTTTTACTACTTATTTTTATAGCAAAGCTATAAGAAAACACTCGTTGGTTAAAATTACAGTGTTGTCGCTAATTGTATTTAGTGCTGTCTTTATTGTTTTAGGCGTGCTTTTTAATTTAGAGATTATCAATCAGTTTATTCTCTATTTTTATTACGTATTTGTATCGCTTTTTGCAGTAGTTGCTACATCACAATTTTGGATTTTTGCCAATATGGTTTTTAATGCCAGAGAAGCAAAAAGAATCTTTGGTTTTATAGGAGCAGGAGCCATTGCAGGTGGTATTTTTGGAGGTTATTTAACCAGTATTATTGCTGCTAGTTTTGGTAAAGAATACACTATTTTTTTAGCATCAATTTTATTATTGCTTTGTATTCCTATTCTTAATAAGGTGTATTATTTAAGAATTAAATACTTAAATACCTTTAAAAGAAAACAAGTAATTGAAAATCAAGATCGTTTAGAAAGTTCTTCTTTAAAATTAATATCAAAATCTAAGCACCTAAGTTATTTAGCAATTATTACAGGTATAAGTGTTGTAGTAGCTAAATTGATAGATTTTCAGTTTAGCGATTTTGCTAACAAAGCCATTTCTAATTCAGATGATTTAGCCGCTTTTTTTGGTTTTTGGTTTTCTACTTTTAATGTGGTTGCGCTTACAATACAATTATTATTAACCAATAAAATTTTAAATAAAATAGGCGTTTCCTCATCACTTTTAGTACTTCCTTTAACTATTGGTCTAGGTAGTTTACTGTTTTTAACGTTTCCAGAATTGTGGGTATTGATTATTATAAAAGGTATAGATGGTAGTTTTAAACAAAGTTTAAATAAAGCAGCTGTAGAGTTGTCTATAATGCCAATTCCTTTGCATATTAAAAATCAGGCAAAATCTTATATTGATGTTGCTGTTGATAGTATTGCAACAGGATTGTCTGGTTTTTTATTAATCTTTTTCATTAAAGAATTAAATTTAAGTTCGTCATACATTACAGTAATTGTATTACTCTTTGTTTTTATTTGGATACTACTCATCTACAAATTACGAGAAGCTTATTTCGATTCTTTTAAAAAAAATATTCAGAAGAATTTATCTTTTATTGATGAGAAAAAAGAAAAACCAAAAAAAGAAAATAACCTTTTAGACATAAAAAATGTTTTTGAAAACGGTAATGAAGAAGAAATTTTAGCAATGTTCGATCGTTTAAAAGACTATAAATTTAAGATTTTCCAAAAATCAGTTATTCAACTTTTAAGACACCCATCATCTAAAATAAAAGTAGCAGCTATCGATTTTTTAGATGCTTTTGATGATAATAATATTTTAGATGATGTTGTTGCTTTTATTTATGATAAAGATGAGACTTTAGTATACGTTGCCTTAGATTATGTTTTAGAACATTCAAACCAAAGAGATACTACTTTTTTTAATAGGTATTTAGATCACCAAGAAGAGTATATAGCAAATGGTGCTTTATTAGCCTTGGCAAAACAGAGTAAAAATAATTATAATTTAGGCAAATATTATCACCTAAAAAATAGGTTAGAGCTTAAGATTGATAAGTATATAGTAAATAGAGATGCTGTAAGAAAAGAAATCGTAGCTGGTCTTTTATTAAGTATTGCCTATTCTGGTTTGGAAAATCATTATGGCTTTATTGCAGAACATTTAAAAAATCAGAAACCTTATATTATAAAATTTGCAACAATAGCGGCAGGTATAACTTCTCAAGAGATTTTTATAAAAGATTTACTGAATTTATTGGATAAAAGAAGACATCGAAAAAGGGCAATTAGAGCTTTAAAGAGTTATGGGCCTAAAATTATTAATGTTCTCTTATCATTAGAAAAAGAAGACGATTTAAATTCTAACATAAGAAAACAGGTTCCAAAAATTGTTGGAGCTTTTCAAAATGAAAAATCTGTTCATATTTTAGAGAAAATTTTAAAAAGCGTAAACTCAACCAGTAGGCTAGAAGCTACTAAAGCTTTACGAAAAATTCATAAAAAGGATTTAGATTTAGTTCCATCAAAACGTATCATCAGAAAACAAATTGCAAAAGAAAGTGGTTATTACAAGCATATTTTAGAGTCTATAATATCCATTCAACACCTAATTAATAAAGATTTAGTTGATGAAATTAATAACGAAAACCAAACCATTTATGAAGGCAGAAAAATATTAAGTGTTGCTTTAGAGCAAGAACTTAAAAAATCGTTTTCAATTATTTTTAATTTACTGAGTTTGTTATATTCAGAAGAAGATATTCAAATTACATTTAATGCTATAAAAAGCAATCATAAAGAAGCAAAAATTAACTCTTTAGAATTGTTAGAAAATCTTTTAGACAGTTCTATAAAAGCATTAGTAGTGCCTATTTTAGAGCACGAAGTTTTAGATGATGATCATTATAATACAGCTACAATACCATTTATAATTCTTACAGAATTAGAATTGCTAAAAAAGCTAATGAAAGTAAGTGGAAGTGGAGTAAGACAATCAGCAGTGAATTATATTAGAATTTCTAAAAACAAGACCTTAATACCTGCTTTATTACCAATAAAAAAGTATCGCAACAAAATTGTAAAACAACTTGCTTACGATACTTTAAAAATGCTAAGAAATTTATAATTTTTAATGGTCTGAAGATTCTTCTTTATCTTCTATGTACTTTTCTTCTTTAATTTCTGGTTTGTTAATATTGGCAGTTTCATTTATAACATCATCTATTTTACTAGCCAAGTACATATGTGCGCCTGCAGAGTTTTTATTTAAAACATTGGTCATTAAACAGACAATATATTTTACTCCATTTTCGTGTTCTACAATTATTACAGAGTTCATATAATTAAAAACATTACCTGCATAACTGGCACAATCTGGATCTTTTTCTCTATCGCATTTGTAGTAACTACCAGATTTAAAATAAACAGCAGCATCATCTAATCTTGGCGATTTTGCATAACGAATTCTACGATCTGTTAAATACAATAAACGCTTCATTTCTAAACTAGATGCTTTGTCAATAACTTTACCTTGCTCTAGTTTTACTAAAAATTTCATTAGTCCTTTTGGTGTACCAATACTTCCTCCTTTTCTACCAACATATTTTCCTGGAGGTCTTGTAAATAAACCACCCAATCTCCATTCATCTTCTCCAATTCCTAAATCTCTTAAAGGTCGATTTACAACTGTATTTGCTAAGTTAGTTAAAGAATCTCTAGGGGTTTCTTCAAAATATTTTTCGGCTTTTTCTTCATCCAAAAAGAAATAATCTTGTTTAAAAGCAGCCATTAACATTGCTTCTCTGTACATAATACTGGCAGCACCATTGTTACTTACAGAAACCATATGATCTAACCATTCAAATAAAGAAAATTCATCGCTTGCAATAACTTGTCTTTTGGTTAATTTATCATTTTCGATATCATAAATTGGTATGGTATGATGATCGCCTAAACCCCAATACCTACTTTTAACTTTAGTGTTTTTTAGGTAAGCAACTCTTTCTTCATAAGAATCTGGACACAACTTTGCAAGTTGATCAAAAACAGCTAATAAAACTGCAATTTTACCTACACTTCCTGGTTGATAACCCACATTTTCTCTGTGTTCTGCATACCTTAAATTATCAGGATTACTCATATCCATAATGGCTAAAGAATAATTACCTTGTGGTGTAATTCGTTTTATTCTTCGGTCAAAATCACTATCAACAGTAAATAAATTTTCTACACTATCTGTAGGTTTGTTGGTTAGGTTTAATTTAATATCAGCCCATTTTTTATAAGCTCCTTTTGGTATTCTTGTGTATTTTACACTGTCTTTTTGAAACTGTCTTATTTGGTACAATCTTTTAATACCTGTATACTCATAGCCATCAATAGGATAGTAGCTAATGAAGCCAAATGAGAATGCAATACAAATAAGAATTAGGATATATTTTTTCATAGTTATATTTTTTCGTTGATGTTAATTTCTTTTGAATTTGATATTTTTGGTGTAATTGAATTTAAATAGTCAGAACTTTTAGCTTGTTTGTTTTCTACAAAAGGTCTTATTTGAAACAACCATAACTTGTTATCTTTAAAACCAAATTCTACATCATAAGCCTGATTTTTATCTTCCGATTTTTCTCCTATTTTCTTTCTTACTTTTGATGCTATTTTTCGAATTTCATCAATATTATTAGCATTTAAAATTTCTTTATCAAAAGAGGTATAGTATTTTTTTGTGCCACCATAATTTGGCAAACGAATGTAATCTGCTTGTCTTGCAGGTGCTAAAAGGTAATTTTCTTTTTTGGTGATTAATCTTGTTTCTGCAGATTGGCCATCTACAGCACCACCTGCACCTCTAGAAAAAGCCACAGTTAAATCATTATCTGTACCAGCGTTAATTCCTTTGGTAATCATAACCCCAGAATAATCTACGTCTACACTTGGTATAATCAAAATTGATGGATACACATTTTCTGGATTCAGTAAATATTTTTGTCTCCATTTAAAACTTCTTTCTGTATAAGCAGAAGCCCAAACACGTTTAATACCTTGTAAAATTTTAGCTTCTTCTTTAATATTGAATAAAGTTAAATTTAAACCAGCTCCTGTAAATTCTTTCAAATCTTCCATATTTGTATCACTTCTTAAAAATACAGGTACTTTACCCATATCATTTTTAAAAGCAGACTGAAAATTAGATTTTAAATCTTTCACAAAATTTTTATCTAAGTCAATATTTAAGATTGATTTATGCAGTTTTTCTAAAGAAGTTAATAGGTATTGTTCAACCATTTCATCAGAAGAACCATTTTTCTTTTTTGCATCTGCATCTTTAAAAGTAGCATTTAAATATTCCCAATAAGTTTTGTTTTCATTGGGCATTTGCAAATTCATATGAGATTTAAAAACGCCAAAAGGTATAATTAAACCTTCTACAACTTGATCTGGAAAAAGTTGTTTTAGCTCACCTAAATTTGCAGCTTTTGGGCCACATAGTTTTCCAGAATCAGTAGCGTCAACATCTCTCATATTTATCACTTTAGAAACATCTAAACGTATATCAGCAACAGGTACTTCAATCATATTTTTGCTACGTTCCACTTTTTCGAAAAGTTTTTTTTCTTCATTACTCATCTCATTTTCCTCTTTCAGAATTACATTTCCTTTATGAGAAACTGCATAAAAAACTTTTTTACCATTGTATTTTTTTAATGCTGATAAATTTTCGTTAGATAATGCAGCATTGGGTATTCCTAAATTTCTTGCTAATAATTGAACGTGAGAAACTAGATTTCCTTCAGAAACTGTCATAATTCCTGCAACTGGTTTTAAATCTGATGGCGGATTTTGAAAAATATAAATCTTATTGGTATTTACTTCTATAACATCAGGATTACCATCTACCACAACCAATTCTCCAAAGGCATAACCAGGATTTAAACCTCTAATTGCACTTTGATTGTCTATAGACATTACCTTGTTATTAATGTTAGAAACTTGGGCAACAAACGTACCTAATTTGCTCACAGTTTCACCCAAACTCAAAGCAATACTATTTCTAACTCTATCATCTATAAAGCCATAGGCTAAAGGCTCAAAATTGGTGTAATTTAAGACATCTTCACTGTAATTTGCTTTTATTAAAGAGGCACTCCATTCAACAATACTTCTAGATGTATTTAGCACATTGTTCAATTCTTCTATAGTGATGTTTTCTTGATTTGTACCACTTTTTAAATTGTTTTCTACTTGATCATATTCCCAAAACTCTAACAACCCAGCACCTAAAGAAGCACAAGTTAGCACCTCAATTTTATGAATAGTTTCTTCTAAATTTACGGTTTTCCAATTCTGAGTTTTTATCAACAAAACATTTTCTAATTGATTGCTAATGTCTAGTAACTTTAAACGGTCTTTGGCAGATTTAAACTCCAAAATAGTACCTCTGATATTGGCTAAAATACTGGCAGAATTTTCAACAATTTTTTTGGCTGATTTGTTCTCATTAAAATAAGTAGAGAAGTTTTTAATTTCTTCTACAACCATTGCATTTCCATTTAAACTAGCCACTTCTTTATCAATCTTTTTAAAATCTAAAGGAGCGTAAAATTGCTCCATAGTAACTATTAAATTTTTTAAATCTTTTTTTTCTTTAAGTGATAATTTACTGTCGTTTTTTTGAATAAAATGCTCAACTAAATTAATGTCTGTTTTCTGCGGATTTCCATGGATTTTAATTCTGATGTCCATAAAACTCGGAATTTCTTCGGCTAGAATTTTGGATTCACTTCTCATTAATTGCCCAATATTGGTATCTCCATTATGAGGAATATCTTTTAAGGCTTGACGAATTAAATAGTAATTGGTTTTTAAAAAATTATCATCCTTTAAAATGGTTTCAAAAAAATCTTTTCCCCAAGCTTCTTCGTCTTCAGATTGTATTGCTCCTCTGTAATATTGCCCTTTTCTTAAAATCCAACCATTATTTATACTTGCTAAATATTTACCAATTTGATATTGTTTTAATCTGCTATAATTATGGTTGGCATCTAAAAACTCGTTGGTTTTTGTAGCTGCTAAAATTTCTCCAAAATATAAGTGATTTGTTTTTCTTAAATCTAAAGCAGATTGTTTAAAATTTGCATGCTGAATACCTTCAATATCATCAGGACAAGGATCTTTTGCGTCTCTAATACTGCCATCTTTACAAAACCATTTTATTCTGTAATAAGGTCCTCTTATATCATTTTTATAAGTTTCTACAAGTTCTTTAATTTGTAAAGTTGACTTCTCTTGTGCAAACGAATTCGAACCGAATATAATGAGAGTTATAAGTGTTTTTAGTATGTTTTTTATCATTTTTTTAGTTGATTTACTCAAAGTTAGTTCTAATTTTTTAATAATCTAACAAATGAAATCTATAGAGTTCAGATAATTTTTATATGAGTTAAAACTTTTTTTTTAACTCATATTTTGCTCTTTAAATAATGATTTTCAATCTTATTGGACAGTTTAATAGAGTCTAAATTCATGGAATATAATTGAAGTTTTAAAATACTGCTGCTATTTTTTATAAATCAGAAATATAAAATTTAAAGAATGTATTACTAGCTGCAGTTGAAAAAGAATTACTTCTTAATTGTAAATATAAATTCTACATTATTTTGTAGCACAAACATCTCTTTACAATTTGTAGGATAAGTAAATTGATATTTTTTATCAGTAGAAAAAGAATTGTTATTGATGATAAATTCGCCCTCAAAATCTTTTATTCCAGTAGAATTATATCTGGCAATTACATAGTTATTTTCATCAATTTGTTTTTCGATATTAAACCAAGCACCACTTCCAATTCCTCCCAGCCAAGTACCAGTATTTAATTCAAAAATGGCATTGTTTGGTTTTTCTGTTCCTATTAAATTCGGTTCAATATCAAATTTATTTAAAAAAGAATCTTTGTATTCTTTTAAAATAGACCTGTTTTTGTACAGTTTAATTTCTTGTTGATAAATATCGTAAATTGTTTGGTTTGATGTAGCTTTTATAACATTTCCAATTGGGCTTGGCGTTACCAAATTAGAAGTTTTTAACTGTAATTTAATTTTTTTATTAGTTAAAGATGCAATTAAAGTATCAGTTACAAAACGAGAGCAATTACTGCCATTTTTTACAAAAACTCCATAAGGAATTTCTTTTCTTTCAATGTATGAGTTTATAAATTGAGAAGCTAAATTATAATCAATATCTGTGTTTAAAGAAGCAATTAATCGTCCATCTCCATGTGTTTTTTCTGGGTGCTTTTCTAACCAAAGTAAAATTTCTTTTAAGTTGATTAATTCTTCATTTTTAAACTCAGCTTTTATTGGTATTTCTAATTCAGGATCAGTTTCTTTACATCTAACTCTACCATTTCCATAACTCGTAATATATCTACCAAAATCATAATAATTTATTTTAGTTTTTCCTTTTTCTATCAATACTAAAGCTGCATGACCAGCTTGTACAGCGTGTTTGCTTCCAATACCAAGTTTAGGCCAAATTTTACTAGAAGGTTCCCAATAAGCAGGCCTTACAACAGTATCTGGATAAGAAAGAATTATAATTATGCCATTAGATTTTGACATGTTTTATTTGTTAAATAATGCCCTTTGAATTGTTTTAAACGTCTTAAAAGCAAAGTAAATTGCAAAAAAGGTTAAAACAATTGCTAGCAATAAAATTAGGTAAGACAGATATGCATTTGGTGTGTTTTCAAACTTTTTTAACGCTTTAAATCCCATTGTTAAAGAAATAGGAGCAGCAATAAATAGAAATATTAAAATACCTAAATATTTTAAACCTTTACCTAATAAATTTACGTCTGTACTCATGAGTTATAGTTTTTTATTGCATTTCTAACATTACCATATTCAGCTAATAATTTACCTGCCTTTTCTTGGTCGATGTTTAATTCTTTGGCTAACATTTTTTGCCCTCTTTCTACTAGTTTGTTGTTAGAGAGTTGCATATCAACCATTTTATTACCTTTAATTTTTCCTAACTGAATCATTGTAGCTGTAGAAAGCATATTTAAAACCAATTTTTGTGCAGTTCCAGCTTTCATTCTAGAGCTTCCAGTTACAAATTCTGGTCCAACAATTACTTCTATAGCATATTGAGATGTTAAGGATAAAGGACTATTTTTATTACAAGAAATTGCACCAGTTACAATATTATTTTCATTACATTTTTCTAAGGCTGCAATTACATAAGGCGTAGTTCCAGATGCTGCTATACCAACTACAACATCTTTATTAGAAATATTATGTGCTTGCAAATCTAACCAACCTTGGTTTGTAGAATCTTCTGCAAATTCAACCGCTTTTCTAATGGCAATATCTCCACCAGCAATTAAACCTACTACCAATTCGTGAGGAACACCAAAAGTTGGTGGACATTCAGAAGCATCTACAATACCTAATCTGCCAGAAGTTCCTGCACCTATGTAAAAAAGTCTTCCACCTTTTTTTAACTTCTTAACAATTTGTGTTGTTAAAGCTTCAATTTGTGGTAGGGCTTTTTCTACTGCCAAAGGCACAGTTTTATCTTCATTATTAATGTTGCTTAATAATTCTGAAATAGACATTTTTTCTAAATGATTGTATTTAGAATCTTGTTCTGTAGTTTTTGTAAAATTCATCAATCAAAAATACAGATTTCTATATAAAATTGAGTATTATTTTTTGGGCGTTTTAACAGGCTTTACACTATATCTTTTTTTATGAAAAATAAAAAAAGGATGTCGTTTCAATCCCTAACGCAAAGCGAAGTTTATAAAAGGAAATTAATTGCTGTTATGTGATTGGATATGAAAAATTAGCAAATTTATGTGTGATACTTTTCGGATTAAAACAAAGATAGCAGTTAAGAACCAAACTTAAAGTTTAGCTCTTAACTGCTATTTTTTATATAGTAGTTTTTATCTTTTCATTTCTACTTCCATTATTCCTTGTCCGTTTTTTCCTAAATATTTTAATAAGACTTCTTGAAAAGCACCAGTTCCATTATCGCTATTAGTAAATATTATAAGACCTTGTTTTGTCTTTGGTATAATAAAAGCGATTGTATGTACTCCTATATCATCTCCTCCGTGAACCATTGCGAAATCCTTATTTGAATTAATGTTTTCGTCAATCCACCAACCTAAACCAAAATGCTTAAAATCATTTATTCTAACCTGTTCAGATACAATTTCTTTAAATAAATTTTTAGATAGACCAGCTCCATTTACTAGATAATTTACGAATATTGTATAGTCTTCAATAGTTGTTAATAAATCGTCTGCTCCAGATGCTGTATTGTGTTTTTTTGTAGGATATATTTTCCCTCCTTTTTCTGTATGCCATTTTGCAAACCTAGATTCATATTGTTCGTTCCAAACAAAATTAGTATTGTACATTTTAAGTGGCTTAAAGATTAATTCGTCTGCCAATTGCTGAATACTTTTATTAAATTTATTTTCCAACACTTTTTTCAAATATTCAAAACCTTCTCCTGAATATTGATATTTTGTTCCTGGCTCAAAATCGAAACTTAATTTACCATTTTCATTATTTCCTCTCCAATTAGAAAACCCTGTTTGATGGCTTAAAATTATTCTTACTGTTAGTTTTTTTGCTTTTGGGTCATTAATTATGTCTTGATCGATATAATATTTATATAAAGCTTCATCTAAACTTAATTTACCTGAATCAATTAGTTTTAAGGCTACTAAAGCAGTAATTGGTTTAGTTAATGAAGCAACATTCCAAATCGTGTTTTTAGGTGCTGTTTTTCCTTTTTCTAATTCGCCAAAAACACTAACTTGTTTAATTTTTCCATCTTCAATGTATCCAATTCCTAATGCAGGAATGCTCTTTTGCTCCAGCCACCTTTCTGTTTCTTCTTTGTCACTAAATAATAATTTGTTGTCAGTTGGTTTGTCAACATCTTTGTGGTTATAGCTTAAACCTTTGCTTAATTTCCATTTTTCATTTTCAAGAATCCATAAATGAGTAAAGTTTGCTACACTTGTTAAGTATTCTTCTTTGTTTTTTTCGATAGCATAGAAACTATGTGTTCCAGTTTGAATTGCTCCATATAAAACGCCATTATTATTTAAAGGAAAAATGTCTAATGATTTTTCATCTATAACTCTTTTTGGTTTATAGTCTAACTTACAAAGTCCATTTTCTATACTTTGAATAAATTCAGACTTTGATTTTGCAATTCCTCCTTGGTCGTGATAAAATTCGAAATTATCACTTACTAGTTTTTTAAATTGTATGATGTCACAATTATTAAAACCAATATTAAAAAGAAGGCTATCTTTTTCTTTTATTGTTTTGTATAGTTCAGATGATTTTTCAACTTGAGCGTTTGCTAAAATTGTAAGAAATAATAAATGAATTAGTATGAAATATTTTTTCATTTTTTAGAATTTTATATTTGATACAAAATTCATTTTATTTCGCTAAATAAAGCTAAAAAGTTACCCGCCAAATTCCCGACAATAAATTGTCGTGTTTATAAAATACTGAAATTCAATCGTATATGTAATTTGTTGTTTTTTTCTATTTCAGCCGTGTTTCTAATAATAATATAGAGGTTAATTATTATTAAAGTTAGCATAACAAGCGGAATAATTTCTTTACTTAATGAAAACCACTTTGATAAAAAAGCGACTAATAGTGTTACAATGAGGAATGATAATGTCCATAATATTTGAATAGAAACGATTTGTTTTGTAACAGTATTGATTTCCTTTTTCCATCGCATAAAAATTAGTGGCATAATTATACTACCAAAAGGAACTATCAGCAATATTATAGAAGATAAATTAATATATTTAGTAAGCTGTTTGTTGATTTTTTCGGACTCTTTATTTTCTTTTAATAAATCTTCTTTGTTTATCCCTAATGCTTTAGATATACTTTCTAATGTATACCCTTTTGGTTTTACACCAGATTCAATTCTTTGTATAGTTCTTACAGAAACACCTGATTTTGTAGCCAACTCTTCTTGGGTTAAGTTTAGTTTTTCTCTATGTTCTAAAAGTGTTGACATTTCTCAAATTTTGTTTAAAAGCAATAAAGTGTGTTCAAATTACTGCCAAAGTTGTTGTGTATGATTTCGTTGCGTGTTTTAAGCAACTAATTTACTAGATTATTCACGAAGGAATTTCCCAAGTGAGCTAAAACTAGCAATTAATTTTATACGATGTTACAAACCGTTTTTCTATCAGAGTTTGTAGGATAGTCCAAAATATAAAATAGAACTATTCAAATGTTGTCTTTCTGTAAATCCATACGAATATCGAATATCAATCTGATATAATTCAGATAATCTATATCCAAAACCAATTGCTCCAGCAAATTCAAAATTTTCAGAGTTAGAGTTTTTCAAAATTAGTTGAGAATTAATTGGTCCATCTTTATAAGATATATTTCTACTAAAAGCATATCCAAATTGAGGTCCAATTTCAAAAAAAAATTTATTCAGATTAAGGTTTAATAGAATTGGAATTAACACATTATATTCATCTATTACCGCTTTTGTTTCTTGATATACTACTATGTCTTGACTAGTATAAATATTACGTAAATCTTTAAATTCAATAATTGCTTTACTACCAGTTTTAGAAATTAACAATTCAGGTTTTATTGAGATTAATTCATTGATTCCAATATTAGAGTATGCCCCAATATAGTAACCTGTTTTTCCATTATAATCAGCAGGGATATGAGTAAATAAATTTAAATCAATATTATCAATGTAATTCGAGTAGTTAATTCCACCTTTTATTCCAAAATCGATTTTTTTATTTTGAGAAAATAATAATAATGGAAAAATAGTTAATATTCCAATAAGTAAGGTTTTTTTCAAATCGATTTTTTTTTAGTTGTTTGTAACTTGTTGTGTAAGGAAAGTTTCGTGGTTTAAGCATTAAAGTTACTAAATATAACTAGAACCAATAAAATCCAAGAGGATTTTTGTAAGTAGGCTTTTGCTATCAATTTTTTTACACAGTGTTAGCAAACGTTTTTATTCATATTACTGACAATTTTCATTATAATATTTTACAATTTCAATCAATTTTGACGTTAGTTTGCTTTTCTCTTTAAATTTTGGACTTCTTTCTACATATTTTTCGAAAGTCCTTGATTTTATATATTCAGCTAATTTAGGACAATCGCTGAAATATTTCCTCATTTTCTTATCTGATGAATTTCCCAATCCTCTATAAATGAGTTTTAAGTCTTCATTTCCATTCTGAAAATAATAGGTTGGACTTTTCTGTCCGTTAAAACTTTCTTCTGGATAGTAATAGAGGCTTAAAGGAGAGCCTTCATAAGTTAAATTAGTGATTAATATATCTCCTTTTTCATTCTTTTTCATAAAATAGGTTCCTCTTTTTTCCAGTACTACTTTATTTATTTCATTCAAAGAGTACTTTATTTTTTCTTTACTTTCTTTATTTTTTTTGTAAACCACTATATTTTCTGAAGCAAAACCAAAAGTACTGAACAAACCAAGTCTTATATATCCAGTTTTAACTTCTCCGTTTTTAAGAAATATTTTTCCATTATCTTTTTGTGAAAATATTAAAGTAGAGAGGAATATTGAAAATAAAAGTATTGTTTTCTTCATTTTTTGTTAATGTTTGCCAACTATGCTATAAGCATATGTTCCAAAAATATAAAACATTTTTAAGTAAAACATCATTATTAATAAATTAAGATATTTCTGGACTAAAACATACCTACAAGGTTTTTGAAACCTTGCAGGAAAGATTTTACTCATTTTCTACTAAATCTATGGTATAAGTATCTGTTTCAGAAATATGAAAATAGCCTAAAGGATAATTATCATCATTAGTAGTATTTATAATATTACCTAATAAAGAAGCAGGTACAGATTCAAAAGGGCCTCCAGAATTTTGCCCACTTTGACTCATTAAAACCTCGAAATAAGTGTAATAATCTTTTGTAATTCCGTGCATTTTAATAGTTACAGTGGTTGGAACTTCAATTTCGTCTTCTTGATAAAAGGAAGAAAAATTATACAAAGAACCATTAAAAAAACGATCATCTAAAGCTAAAAATATGTTATTTGTATAATCTAATAAATAATAATTTTCTACAGTTTCATCATCTTGAAATTCTATTTTCAACTGAATTTCATCACCCGTAAATAAAGTTTCATCACCTTGAACTACAGAAACAAAAGGTGTCGATTTTACTTTGGTAGCTTCTGCTTTGTAAGTTTCGTTTTCATAAATTACAGTTAACTCATATGCTGTGTCATCTGCAGGAATAAAAGCGATGTTAGGTGTGTAAGTACCATCTTCATTAGCATCAGTAAAATTAATAATTGTATTATTAGATAAATTGGTTACAAATACGGTTGCATTTGTAACTGACGGAATTTCTTCATCAAAATAATTTGCAGATAGACTAAGTTTTACGTTAGTTTTTGCAGTAACAGGGTTTTCATCAAACAAAACCTCAAAGGTTGCATCTATCACTAATTTTGGAGCTATTGATGGTACATCAACCTCAATAACTTTTTCACAATTTGCAAAAAAGAAGCATATTAAAATAGGTAGTATATATATCTTTTTCATCGTTCTTAAAATTTAAAATTATAGGTAACAGAAGGCACCATTCCAAAAATGGAAGTTTGTACAGCTTCATTTCGTAAGGTTTCTCTATTCTGACTAAAGTTAATGGAAGCTGCATTTTGACGTCCATAAACATTGTAGATTCCAAAAACCCATTCACTTTGCCATTTTCTATTTTTATTTTTTTCTGGTGTTAATGTTGCAGAAAGATCTAATCTATGATATGCAGGAAGCCTGTCTGCATTTCTTCTATTATCATCATAAATAGGTACGTTTAAACCTTGAAATTCATATTGACCTACAGGATAATTTGTTGGTTGCCCAGTTTGGAAAACAAAATTAGTGTTGAATTTCCATTTTTCATTTAATTCGTAACTTCCATTTATAGAGAAATCGTGGGTTTTATCATAAGGTGTGCTGTACCATTTTCCATTATTAATACCTGGTTCAATTGCAGTTCTACCTGATGTTTGCTGCTCAGATCTAGACAAAGTGTATGCAAACCAACCTTTAAATTTTCCTTCATTTTTTTTGATTAATAATTCTAAACCATAAGCTCTTGCTCTTCCGTTTAAAATAACAGTTTCAATTTCGTTGTTTGCAATTAAGTTTGCACCATTTATATAATCGATTCTGTTGTCTATATCTTTATAAAAAGCTTCAGTTTCTATAGAATAATCTCCATCTTTTAAAGATTTAAAATAACCAACTGCATATTGATCTAATAATTGAGGTTTAATATATTTTCCACTTGGTGTCCAAACATCTAATGGAGTAGGAGAGGATGTATTAGACAATAAATGTAAATATTGCACCATTCTATTATAACTAGCCTTTATAGAAGTGCTTTCATTTAAAATATAAGACATAGAAACACGAGGTTCAAGATTGTTGAAAGTTGCTATTGCATTACTTCTTGAGTAAGATTCTGTACCAATAGCTTCTGCTGACTCATATTTTTTGAATTGTTCATCATAAATAACTGGTTCGTCATTTTGATAAATGTTTAATTCATCCTGGCCTAATCTTGTAAAATTGCTAAAACGCACTCCATATTGTAATCTTAATTTGTCGCTTAATTTATGTTCTGCATCTAAATAAATGGCAAATTCATTGGCATATTTGTCAATTAATTTTTCTTGCTGTATTCCAGAATCTTCTCTGTTTGGTTTTATTTCACCAGGATTAAACTTGGTATAAATGTTATTAATACCATAACTTAATTTTGTTTTATCATTTAAATAGTGGTTAAAATCGTATTTTAAATTATAATTCGTAATTCCAGAATCCCAATCAAAGCCAACAAAATCTAAGGTTAATCCGTAGAAATAATCAGAATAAATTAAAGAAAGGTTAGAAAATAATTTATCAGAAAAAAGATGATTCCAACGTAAATTGGCAACTTGATTACCATAAGTATTTACAAAACTATCACTAATACCAAAAACATCTTTACCAAAATAGCCTGAAAAGAAAACGTTATTTTTATCGTTAATTCTATAGTTTAATTTGGTGTTTAAATCATAAAAATAAGCTTTGTTATCATTGTCGAAAAGCGGTAAAAATAAGTGTGCATAAGAAGATCTACCACCAACTAAAAAAGAAATTTTCTCTTTTTTGATAGGGCCTTCAACCAATAATCGACTAGAAACTAACCCAATTCCTCCAGTAATATTAAAATCTTTACTGTTTCCTTCTTTTTGATAAATATCTAAAACTGATGATAATCGACCTCCGTATTTTGCAGGAATACCCCCTTTATATAATTTTACATCTTTAATTACATCAGGATTAAAAACTGAGAAAAACCCAAACACGTGAGATGAATTAAAAACAACAGCTTCATCTAGCAATATTAAATTTTGATCTGCAGCACCACCTCTTACATTAAAGCCAGAAGCACCTTCTCCAGCACTAGTAACTCCAGGCAATAGAATTAGAGATTTTATGATATCTGCTTCTCCTAAAACTACAGGAATTTGTTTAATAGTTGCTGCTGTAAGTTTATTGACACTCATTTGTGGCGATCTTACATTCAGTTTTTCTATATTACTTTCAATAATAATTTCATCTAAATTTTCAGATTCCTCTAGTAAATTAAAATTTTTAGTCAGTTTTTTATTTAGGTTGATGTTTTCTACAATGGTTGTAAAACCTAAATAACTCACTTGAATTTTATAAGTGCCTTCTGGAATGGTTATGGAGTAAAAACCATATTCGTTTGTGGTTGTACCTGAGTTGAGCTCTGGTATGTAAATAGAAACACCAATTAAGGTTTCGTTACTTGTATTGTCGTAAACAGTACCACTTACTGTGTATTTTTCTTGGCTAAATATTACAGATGTTAATAAGAAAAATAGAATAAAAATCTTTTTCAAATTATATTTTTTTGTTTGATTAATAATAGTATTTGTTAAACAAAAGTACAACTATATAATCATAGACAAAAGATAAAAGATAAAATAACGTTAACAATTACTATTAATCATAGATAATATCTTTAACTTTTATTTTTTCATTTTTAATAAAATCATATAAAGTTAATCGTCTTAAAGTGTAATAATCCGTCCAAAATTTTTCTAAAGAATTAAGGTAGCTTAGTACAGAAGTGTCTTTTTCTTGTAAAGCTAAATTTAAATCTGTTATTGTTATTTTACCTAGAATGAATCTTTTTTTAGTAATATCATATCTTTTAATAGCAATTTCTTGTGCTTTTTTAGCGGTTTCTAAAAAGTTACGTTGGTTTTGCCAGTTTAAAGTATGTAAATAAATTTCTTGTTCAAACTCTTGTTCATCTTGTTCAATATTTGTGTTTACTAAATCTTTATTTGCTTCAACTAATTTTCGTTTAGACTTAGAAACACCCCAATCTAAAATAGGAATGCCAATAGATAAGGAAACATTTTGTTGTTGGTTATAATCTTGAAATAAATTATTAAAAACATCACCTTGTTGTGATATTCCAAAGTTGGCATTTAGTCTTAATTGTAGTCTATTACTTCCTTTAACTTCTGCTACATCTTGTTCTGCTTGTAGCCTTTTTCTTCTAAATTCAATTACTGCTTTTCTATTAGCTTTAGCTTCTTCTAAAGCTTTTTCTACTGTTACTGTAAAAGTTGATAATTCTTTTGGAGTGTTTAAAAGAATATTTTCGGTTTCTAAATCTAAATAACGAGATAAATTTTGTGAGGTTCTTTTAATGTTTATTTGGTTTGTTGTGACATCATTTTTAGAATTTAATACTGATAATTCTATTTGAAGTAAATCGTTTTCAGCAATTTTACCCATTCTAAATCTACCTTTAGAAATCTGAAATAATGTATCTTGATTAGATAAATTAGATTGTGCAATTTTGGCTTGTACTTGTGCTTTTAACAATGCAAAATACCTTCTGGTTGTGTTTAAAGAAATATCTTCCATGCCTTCTATAAAATCTCTTTTTGCTTCTTCATACATTAATGGTTCAATTTTTTTATCCCATTTAAATTCATTGTAGAATAAAGAATTTTGACTGTAATTTATAGAAAATGGTATAACAGAAAATCGGGTTGCATCATTTGTAAAAAGATCTACTCTTTCTATTTGAGAACTGAAGGATAATGTACCACCTGTAAATGCTAAATTTTGATTTAAAGATAAAACACCTTCTAATCTAGATTGATTGGTTTGTACAAAAATATCTTCACCTTGATCGTTTGTTAATCGATTGATGGAATTTGAATACGAAGGTAAAGTTGCATCCAAACGCAATTGAGGTAAAAAACCTGCTTGGTAATTTCGAAATTGCCAATAACTTGCTTGGTTTTGATTAATTAAGGCTTTGTATTCTGGAGATTTTTTTTGAGCTATTGCAATAGCTTCCTCCAACGTAATTTGCTGCTGGCTATGTACTGAAATTGATAGTAAAAAGCAAAAAGTAATAATAATTTTTTTTTTCATAGTTATTCGTGTCTAATAGCTTCAATAGGGCTTTTGTTAGCTGCGGATTTTGCTGGTGCAATTCCAAAAATTAATCCTATTAAGGTTGCAACAAAAAATGATAATAAAATGGAACTGAGTGATAAAATTGTTTCTATTCCTGTACTTAATTCTAAAATATAGGAGGCTAAAATACCTAATACAATTCCTATAATTCCACCTCCAATACTAACTAATACAGATTCTGTTAAAAATTGTAAAATAACATCTTCTTGTGTGGCTCCAATTGCTCTAATAATTCCAATTTCTTTTGTTCTTTCTAAAACAGATGCTAACATAATATTCATAATTCCAATACCACCAATTAGTAGTGAAATACCAGCAATTATACTTAAAACAATATTAAAAATTTGTTTGGTTTTTTGTTGCTGTTTTAAAAGTTGAATGGGTATAGAAATTTCAAAATCTAACATATCATTATGTCTTCTTTTTAGCATTCTACTTAAAACATCTGCAGTAGCATTTAATTCTGATGAATTATTAACTTGTACAATTAACTTATCAATTTGATGATAATTACCTCTAGGAATTTTCTTTTTTGGTCCTTCTTGGCCGCCAAAAATCATTATATTACCTTCTGGCAAAGGTTTGTCACTTATTATTTTACGATCTTTATAACGAACTAAAAAGGTTTTAATAGGTATATAAACATCTTGGTTTAAATCTCTGATTCCGAGATTTTCTTGTGCATTTTCAGAAATAAATTTTTCTTCAATTACTCCAATAACTTGTAACCATACATCTTTTACTTTTATTTGTTTGCCAATAGCACTTTCTCCTGTAAATAGTTTTTTTTCTATTTTTTTACCAATAATACAAACAGGCAATGAGTTTTCACTTTGTGCTTTAGAAAAGTTTTTTCCACTTTCTATAGTAATATTAGATGTTTCAAAAAAGTCTGAAGAAACTCCAATTAATTTTACTGGACTTTGTCTCCCTTTTTTTATTACGTAGGTTTCTAAAACTATTTCTGGACTTACTTTTTTAACAGAAGGGATGTTTTTTTTAATGCTGATAACATCTAACATATCTAAACCTTTAGAAAAACGTTTTGGTGTTATTCCACCAGCATCAACTTCTTCTTCTTCATTTTCGTTTTCTTTTTCATCTGGAATAGGTGTAATCACAATATTATTTACACCTACTAATTCTAATTGTGCTAAAATTTCTTTTTCTGCTCCATTACCAATAGCTAACATTGTAATTACGGCTGCAACACCAAAAATGATACCTAATGAGGTTAATAAAGTTCTAACTTTATTTGCTAAAATTACACGTACAGCTTCACTAAAATTTGATTTTAGTTTTTCTAAATAGATTTTATCAATCATAAAAAACTAGTTTAATTTTGCTATTTGCTCATTTTCATAGCCTTCTGGTTTGTTTAAGTAAACAACATCGTCTACTAATAAACCTTCTGTAATAATAACAGAATCATTATTAGAATCACCAATAATTACTTGTTTTTTAGCAACTGAGAACCCTGTTTTTTTATAAACGTAAGTAATAGAATCTTTAGAAAAAATAGCTTCTAAAGGAATACTTAACACATCTTTTCGTTCAAAAGTTAATATTTTGTTAGACGTTGTCATTCCTGGTCTAATATTATCATTTGATCCTTTTAATTTTATTAAAACCTGAAAAACTTTAATGTCAGAACCTCTTTTAGTTTCACCAACATTTGCAACTGCAGTAACAATTCCATCCATTTCTATGTCAGGAAAAGCATCAAAGCCAACTTTTACTGGTAAGTCTTTTTTTATTTTTCTAATATCTACTTCATTTGCATATGTTTTAGATTCCATTTTGGTTAAATCTGGTAAACTTGCAATTGTAGGATCCCAAGGACTTATTGTTGAACCTACTTTTTTCTTAGTACCATCCCAATTTTTATCATAGGTAATCATTCCATTACCATCAGAATAAATGGTAAAAGATTTTAATAAGCTTAATAAATCATTTAATTTTTTTCTAATTTTAGATACTTGTGTGCCAACTTCTACCATTTTAGCATTGGCTTGCCTTTTTTTAATTTTATAGTTTTCTATTTTTTCTTTTAAATCTCTTTCTGCTTTTTCTAGATTAATTTCTAATTTTTTTATGGTTGCAGGTGGCTCATATATAGATTGTTTTAACTCTAACGTAGTTTCTTCCATACTAAAACGTAAATCTTTAATTGAGTTTCGTTCTTGTTTTAAAGTAAGAGTAGTATCTAATTGTTGTTGAGTATATTTAGATTCTGCAGTTTCTAAATTTAATTGTGCATCTAAAATTTGTTCATTTACACTGCTAGGATCTAACCTACCTACATAATCTCCTTTTTTTACTATGCTTCCTTCTGCTACTAAATCTTGTATTTTAAGATTATTTAATCTGAATTTTCTAAGATTATCTGGACCATTAATTTTTTTAAGACTGGTAGATTGTGCTTCTCCAGAAGTAATAACTTCACTTATAAAATTGCCTTTTTTTACTTTAGAAGTAAGGTAAACATCTCCATCTGAAGAAGGGGAAAAATAAGAGTAAATTAGGTAAATTGAAATTAAGGCTATAACTGATATTATGGCAATACGCTTCTTATTCATTAGTTTTGGTTTGGTGAGAAAACCAAAGCTAATTAAAAAAGGAGTGCTGTTTAGCACTCCTTATGTTAATTTTTTATAAAAAAATGTTTTATTTTTAACTTAATATACTATTTAATACAGAATTAGGTCTCATTGAATTTACCACCAACTCTTCATTTGGTAGGTAATAACCTTCAATATTTACTGGTTTACCTTGTATTTCATTTAGCTCATTTACAATTGTAGCTTCATTATCAGATAAAGCTTTTGCTATTGTAGTAAATTCTGCTTTTAGTTCAGCATTTTTATCTTGACTTGCTAAACCTTCTGCCCAGTATTTTGCTAAATAAAAATGACTACCTCTGTTATCTAATTCACCAACTTTTCTTGATGGAGATTTGTCATTATCTAAGAACTTATCAGTAGCATCATCTAAAGTTTCAGCTAATACTAAAGCTTTTTCATTATCATTTGTATTACCTAAATGTTCTAAAGAAACTGCTAAAGCTAAAAACTCTCCTAAAGAGTCCCAGCGTAAGTGGTTTTCTTCTAAAAATTGTTGTACGTGTTTTGGAGCAGAACCACCTGCACCAGTTTCAAACAATCCACCACCATTCATTAAAGGAACAATAGATAACATTTTTGCTGATGTACCAACTTCTAAAATTGGAAATAAATCTGTTAAATAATCACGTAAAACGTTACCAGAAACAGAAATTGTATCTTCTCCTTTTACAATTCTTTCTAAAGTAAATTCTGTTGCTTTTATAGGAGATAAAATTCTAAGATCTAAACCATCAGTATCATGATTTGGTAAATATGCATTTACTTTTTTAATGATTTCTGCATCATGTGCTCTGTTTTCATCTAACCAAAAAACGGCAGGAGTTTCAGAAGCTCTTGCTCTAGTAACTGCTAATTTTACCCAATCTTGAATTGGTAAATCTTTAGTTTGGCACATTCTCCAAATATCACCTTCTTCAACAGTGTGTTCTATTAGAGTGTTTCCAGCTGCATCAGTTACAATAACTTTACCTTCAGAAGCAATTTGAAAAGTTTTGTCATGAGAACCATATTCTTCTGCTTTTTTAGCCATTAAACCAACATTAGGTACAGTACCCATTGTTGTAGGATCGAAAGCGCCATTCTTTTTACAGAAATCTATAGTAGCAGAGTATATGCCTGCATAAGAACTATCAGGAATTACCGCTTTTGTATCTTGTAGTTCACCATCTTTATTCCACATTCTACCAGAAGTTCTAATCATTGCTGGCATTGAAGCATCAATAATTACATCAGAAGGTACATGTAAATTAGTAATTCCTTTATCAGAATTCACCATTGCTAAATCTGCATTTTCTTCTAAAATAGTAGCTATATCAGCTAATATTTCTGCTTTTTTATCTGCAGAAACTTCATCTAAATTACTTAATAAGTTACCAAAACCATTGTTTACATCTACACCAATTTCTTCGAAAGTAGCACTGTGTTTGTCAAATAATTCTTTAAAGTAAGATTTTACAGCAAGACCAAAAATGATTGGGTCAGAAACCTTCATCATTGTAGCTTTCATATGTAAAGAAAGTAATATACCTTGTTCTTTAGCATCTGCAACTTGTTCGTCTAAAAAAGCTACTAAAGCTTTTTTACTCATTACAGTTGCGTCTATAATTTCACCATCAATAAGTGCTAAATTCTCTTTTAAGATTGTTTTAGTACCATCTGTGGCAATATGTTGAATGTTAATATTTGTTGCAGTACTTATTGTTACTGATTTCTCGTTATTTGCAAAATCACCAGCAGACATGGTAGCTACGTGAGTTTTAGAATCAGCACCCCAAGCACCCATTGAATGTGGGTTTTTACGAGCGTAGTTTTTAATAGCTTTTGGAGCTCTTCTATCTGAGTTTCCTTCACGTAGAACTGGATTTACAGCAGAACCTTTAACTTTATTATAAAGCGATAATACTTTTTTGTCTTCTTCAGTTACTACTTCTTCAGGATAATCAGGTAAGGCATAACCTAATTTTTGTAATTCTGTAATTGCTGCATTTAGTTGTGGCACAGAAGCACTAATGTTTGGTAATTTAATGATGTTTGCTTCTGGTTTTGTAGCTAAATTTCCTAAAAAGGCTAAAGCATCTTCTACTTTTTGATCGTCTTTTAAATATTCTGAAAAGTTTGCCAGTATTCTAGCAGCTAAAGAGATGTCTTTAACTTCAATTTCTATGTTAGAAGATTTTGTAAAAGCCTTTACAATAGGTAAGAAAGATCTTGTTGCTAAAGCAGGAGCTTCATCAGTCTTAGTGTATACAATTTTAGCTATTTTGCTCATTTTTAGATAAATTTTATTGGTTATTTTTTTCTTACGAAATTGATTTCGTGAAAAAAAGCGGAGCAAATTTATGAATTAATAATGAAATTTTTATTGATTAGTTGTTATTAATTACTGCTGTTTAGTGAGTATTTAATAATAAATTATAAGTATTATTGTGAATTTAGCTTTCTAATAAAAATAAAAGCCATATCACACAATTTCTTGTACTGATATGGCTTCTTAAAAATAGTTTTTGAACTGATTTGTGTTACTACAAAATCAAATAAAAGTTAACTTTTATACTTCTTTTTTTTAAAGAAATTACGTTCGCTATTTTAGTTTTAAATTGCTTTATGTTCTATCTTATTAATAACAAACTTTTACTTTAAAAAATCTTTAAAATTATTCAGAATTTAATAAAAATTAATCTTTATTTCTTTCTGTTTTTAAAAGCTATTTAAAATCTAGTTATGTATTATAGAAATGTTTTGGCAACAATTGAAAATTAAAACAATTTATATAAAGAACTTTAATTAGTAATTTACTAACAATAGGTTATTTTGTTTGTTAATTACATAATAAAATTAAAGTAAAATTATGAGTATCCAAATTTTAAACAGAAAACTAATTAACAACTTATAAACCAGACTTATAAACAATTGTTAATAAAAAAGCCTTGTGAATATTCACAAGGCTTTTAAATCTTATTATGTAAGAAGTATTATCTTCTTTTTTCAGTAATTCTAGCTTTTTTACCAGTAAGACCTCTAAAGTAGTAAATACGTGCTCTACGTACTTTACCTCTTTTGTTAACTTCAATTTTTTGAATAGAAGGTAAGTTTACAGGAAAAATTCTTTCTACACCTACAGTACCAGACATTTTTCTGATTGTAAATGTTTCAGAAGTACCAGCACCTCTTCTTTGAATAACAACTCCTCTAAAAAACTGAGTACGAGTTTTATTTCCTTCCTTAATTTCGTAATAAACTGTAATAGTATCACCTGCAGCAAATTCTGCAAATTCTTTTTTGGTTACAAACTCGTCTTGAACAAATTTTACTAAAGATTCCATCTTTTATATTTTATAGGTTTCGTAAAGCAACATTCACGATTTTCGTCAGAGGTTAGTTTAGCGAGTGCAAATTTATAAAATTTTATTAAAATCCAACATTAAATAAAGATTTATTTTGTATTAATTTTCATTGCTTTAATTTAAAGAAATAGTTGTGTGTTAAAAGATTACGTGCAATATATTTATCAAATTTTAAACTTGCCATAATATTACAGTTACAATGCAGTACTAGTTTTGAGTAATTGATAAAATTACTATGCAATGCAACAAACTGTTACAATAAAACAAAAATCATCGAATAGAATTTTTATTTTATTATTTAAAGTACAAAATAGGTTAGTTGCTAACTTATCCGTTGTAAAAAAAGAGATTCTTTTTATTTATACTTTATTTTTTGCTACTTCTATAATCTTTATCTCAATTTTTAATAAATATGATTTGCACTTAAAGATTAATAGATTACACTCTTCTTTTTTTGATTTATTTTTTAAATACTCTACTTTTTTAGGAGATGGTGCAATTTTCGGAGTTTTAGCTGTTGTGTTTTTGTTTATAAAAAGAAAAATGTTTTTTGTTTTTGTGGTTAGTGGAGTTTTAACTTTATTAATAACGCATTTGTTTAAGAAGATTTTATTCAAAGGAATTTTAAGACCAGCAGCAGCTTTGAATGATGAGAGTTTACATTTAGTGGATGGTGTAAAAATGGCAATGTTAAATTCTTTTCCTTCTGGGCATACAACAACTGCTTTTGCCATATTTACAATCTTGTGTTTGTATTTTGCAAAATGTAAATCGCAATATTTGTGGGTTTCATTAGCTATTGTTGCAGGTTTATCTAGAGTGTATTTATCTCAGCATTTTTTAATTGATATATTTTTCGGCTCTTTTATAGGTATCATAATAGGTATTGTAAGTATGTCTATATTTTGCAAAGCAAATAAAGTGAGTTAATGCAAAAATCGTATAGAAATTATGCATTGCTTTTTATAGCAATTAGTACACTCTTTAGAATATTTTGCGCTAGTCAACTTGAATTTGGTAATGACGAAGTTTATTATTGGTTGTATGCAAAATACCCAGCTATAAGTCATTTTGATCATCCAGGAATGGTTGGGTTTTTTATTCAATTATTTTCTTTTAATCTATTTTTTGATTCTGAATTGGTGATCAGGTTAGCTGCAATTTTACCAATAAGTATAGCAATGTATATCGTTTATTTAATAGGAGTATATATTAAAGACGAATTTGTTGGTTTTTTAAGTGTTTTATTATTCAACATCAGTATTTATGGTTTAATAATTTCTGGAACTTTTATTTTGCCAGATGCACCAATGGTTTTGTTTTGGTTGTTGAGCTTTTATTTTTTGATACAAGTGTTACCAAATTCACCAGAAAAAGGAAATACATTAAAGCTTTTTTTAGGCTTTCTATGTATAGGTTTGGCTGTGTATTCTAAATATCAGGCAATTTATTTATTGGTAGGGGTTTGCTTGTATGTGTTTTTTTATAATAGAAAATGGTTGCAGAAAATACAGTTTTATTTAGCTTTTATTTTTCCAATTTGTGCTCTTTTCCTGATTTTTTATTGGAACTATCAAAATGATTTTATCAGTTATAAATTCCATAATAATCGAGTTTCATTTTTCAATTTGTCTTTTAATAAAGACGCTTTTTTAAGAGAGATTTTAGGTCAATTGATTTATAATAATCCTTATGTATTTGTTTCTATTATTCTAATGATTTTTGCCATTCTTAAAAAGAAATTTCAGTTTAAACCTAAAATAACCAGTTTCTTTTTATTGTTTTCATTGCCACTAATTGCAACAACAATTTATCTTTCTATTTCTAGAGATACTTTACCTCATTGGTCTGGAGTGTCTTATTTAACCTTAATGCCATTATTGGCGGTTTATATTTCGAACCGAAAAAACATCCAAAGAAATTTAATTAGAGGGGTTTGTTTTTTGTTGTTACTACTAAGTTTTGTAACCTTAGAAATTAATAATGGTTGGTTTTTACCAGCATCAAAATCAGAAAAAAAAGAAACTTTAGGAAAGAATGATGCTTTAATGGATTTGTATGGTTGGCAACAAGCCTCAGAAAAAGTAAGTAAGATTTTGGTTGATCATCAATTAACGCATTTGCCTATTGTATCTGAAAAATGGTTTCCAGCAGCTCACATCGATTATTATATAGCCAGACCAAATAATATGTTGGTTTATGGAGTGGGTGAGTTGCCAGCTATTCATAAATATTATTGGATTAATAAAGAACATCCTAAATTAAATGACCAAAAAGTGCTGTACATTACAGACAGTAGAAATTATAAGAATCCTGAAGAAATTTTTACACAATTTGATGAATTTCAACTTATAGAAACCATTGAGATTATCAGAAATAAAAAAGCTGTAAAAAATGTTTTTATTTATGTGATGTTAAAGCATTAGCCTTATAATTTTCGCAATAAAACACCCAATATTTACGAATTTCTTTACCATTTCTTTTGATGATAATTGGGGTTAGTTCTGTTACTTTGTCAAAATAATGATCAATTTTTGGATGATTTTCGCCTTTTTTATCTTTGTTTTTAAAACGTTTGTCAGAATCTATAAAAATGGCGTTTTTTCCATTTAAGGTCGATAATTCATCACCCAAATAATCGAAATGTAAAGCAGGCAAACCAATGATGTTTTGAGCATACACTTTATCATCCAAATAAAATTTTAAACAAGCAGAAGTTTTATAATTATCATCAGAAAAAACAAAAGTATTGGTATATTTTTCTTGTAATTTTTCGGTTTCTATAGCAAGCTCTTTCCAACCTACCCAAGTGTCATCACTCTTAATTGGTACTAAATAAAATAAAATTTGCAGGGCAAATAAGAAGTGAAAAACTACAGAAAAAATAACTTGAATTTTTAGCAATTTCTTGCTGATGAACATTCCTGCCAAAATAATTCCTGTTATGTAAGAAGGCATCATCCAGTTTAATTTTACCCAATAAATAGGAGTTAAGCTAAAGAAACCAACAAAAGTTGGGATAAAAAATGCCAATAAAAATAAGGTTTTGGTTGGTGGCAATTTAAATTTTAAAAGAGCTCTTTTTATAAATTTAAAGGTAAATGTGATAAATACCAAAAACAAAACAGGTAACAATAAAAATAGTTGATGACCAATTGCCCCAAAGAAAAAGCCTGGATTCAATTTAAATTCTGAAATAGAACTGGTTCTTTCTGAAGATTGAAAAGCAAACGAAGCAAATTCGTTTTGATAGTTCCAATACCAAACAGGAAAAGTAATTGCCAAAGAAATGATTAAGCAGAACCAAAACCAAGGAGAAAACAATAATTTTCTGTGTTTGTTAGAAAAAATTACAAATAAAATTAATCCGATTTGTAAAACTAAAGCTGTGTATTTGCTGTTAAAAGCGAGTCCCATTGCAATTCCGCCAAAAATCCAATACCATTTTTTTTCTTCGAAAATTGCTTTGTATAAGCAGATAATACTCAGTGTCCAAAATAATAATAAGGGTACATCTGGTGTAGAATTAAAAGATAAAATAGAAATAAATAGGGTAGAAGCTAGTAAAACAATGGCATTTTCTACTTTTTGTTTTGATAAAAAATAAGAGGCCAATTTGTAAAAACTGAATAAGGTTAAAGATGTAATTACAAAATCAGTAAGTTTTACAACAAACACAGTTTGCCCAAAAACGTCTGTAAAAAAACGTAAACAATAACCTATCATTCCTGGATGATCGAAATAAGATAAAGACAAATTCTGACCATATAAATAATAGTAAGCATCTTGTGGCATTAATCCCATAAATGGGAGTAAAATCAATCGAAATAATTGAAATCCTAAAACCCAAGAAATGGCTTTGTTATTTTTTATGAATGATAAAAAATTACTCATTATTTAATAAATCAGGTCTTATTTGTTCTGTTCTTTCATAAGCTTTTTCGCTTCTCCAATCTTCAATTTTCGGAAAATTACCAGACAATAACACATCAGGAACTTTCATTCCGTCAAAATCTGCAGGTCTTGTATAAACTGGAGGAGACAATAAATTGTCTTGAAAAGAGTCTGTTAAAGCAGATTGCTCATCACCAATAACCCCAGGAATTAAACGCACAATTGCATCAACCAAAACTGCAGCAGCCAATTCACCACCTGTTAAAACATAATCGCCAATAGAAATTTCTTTGGTAATGTATTTGTCTCTAATTCTTTGATCTACACCTTTATAATGCCCTGTAAGAATTAAAATATTTTCTTTTAAAGATAATGTGTTTGCAGTACCTTGATTTAGAGTTTTTGCATCTGGAGTCATATAAATAATTTCATCATACGTTCTCTCTGCTTGTAAATCTTTTATACAATTGGCAATAGGTTCTATCATTAAAACCATACCTGCACCACCACCAAATTGGGTGTCGTCTATTTGTTTGTAATTGCCCAAACCGTATTTACGTAAATCGTGAATTACAATTTTTGCCAAACCTTTTTCTTGCGCCCTTTTTACAATAGAATGATTAAAAGGACTTTCTAATAAATTAGGTGCAACTGAAATAATATCTATTCGCATATTGCAAATGTAGGATATTTAAATAGTTTTAAAAATATGCTTCTTTAAAGTTTAAGAAAGATTTGGTTATCGAAAAATGGCATCAACCAAAATATTTTTATTTTTAGCACTAAGATTAAAAAGGAATTGAAATGAAAATTTTGTTTAAAAGTTGGTTTATGAGTTTTTTTTATTTTTATGATGATTAATGGGCTTGCAAATGATTTGCTAGGTTATTTACTAGAAAAGCTGTCAATAGAATTTTACTTGTATTTATTGATTAGTCCAAAATCAAAAGGTGTCCAAAGAGCAGACTTTAATCCACTTTTTTTGAAAGCAGTATTTACCCAAGTATTACATGTTTTAAAGGCAGAATAACTTCCTTTAGATTTATAAAAATTGTCAGTAGATGAATAACTTTGATTTTTAAGAATTATTTTCATCTCTTTTTCATCAGTCTTAAAGGTGTTTAATAAATAGTTATTCAGTTTTTTTAATTCAGAGTCATTAACTTTTATTGCAACCCAATCAGCATATTTATGTTTGTAACGAGTTATATGTATTAATGTAGAGCTTTTTAAAAACACTGCACTAAAAGCATTTTTAAAAGTAAGATCATCCCAAGTTGGTGTGTTTATGTAGAAGTTTTCATCTCCCCAACCAAAAGATAAATATTTTTCATTTTTATTATATTTTAATCCAGATAATACGAAGCTGTCAACATTTTCAATTGGAAGTATAATGTCTAAATGAACTCCATTTGTGCTTAAATAAATAAGTTTTTCAGAACTTTCATTAGTTACAATTTTATCAACTGTAATAGATGAAAGAATTAAAGAGATCAAAATATAGGTTATAGGAATTAGTAAAAAATATAAAAACCATTTAATTATTCTTTTTCCTATTCTCATATACTTTGTTTGCTAACTATTCAACAATAATAGTAAAAGGTATATTATATTTAATATTTACAGGTTCACCTCCTTGTGTTCCTGGCTCTACATGAGGCATTTGTTTCATTACTTTTATCACTTCTTGTTTAATTCTAGGATGTGGTGCTTTAACCTGAATATTTACAATTTTTCCTTTTGTATTGATTTTAAAAGCTATAAATACTCTTTTTCTCCCTTTGCTTAATCCTAGTTTTTTGGGTAAATCAATGTCAAATTTCTTTGCAAAATGCATCTGTACACCTCTACTGAAGCATTTTTTTGCACCTTCATAATTAACCGAATTTTCACAACCAGGAAACAAAGGGATTTTTTCTGAACCAATTAAACTATTTGTTTCTACAAATACTTTGTCATCTTTATATTTTAGTATTTGCAGAAAGTATCTTTTTAATGGTTCTTTACTTTTAAAATTTAATTTTTCTGCAGGGTATTCATTAAAGATTTCGATAATCTTTTTGTCTAAAAAGTCTGATCTAGAAGTAGTACTAACGTTAAAAACTTTATTCTTTTTATCTAGTTCAAAATATAAATTAACTTGATTTTTAATACTGCTTAAATTAGCAATGTTTATATCAGTATTTTTAAATTTATCAATAAAATAAAGTGCCAATTCATTTGTTGAAGAACGTTTAAAAATTGAATCGTATTTAACTTCTTTGTTTGTCAGTTTTGGTGTTTCTCCTTTTTTATAAGAAATTGTAAAACTATGCAGAGGTTCAGTTTTTTTATCAGCTTTATAACTAACTGTTTTTACTTTAGGAAAAGAACTTATAATTTTATCAGCCTCTAAAAGAAACTCTAAAGGTACTTTTGTCTTGCTAGTCATTTTTAATTCACCAGATTTAGTTACTGAGAATTGTATGTAAAGATCAGTTTCATCTTCTGTACTATTATCTAAAATACTAAAATCTGCTTTTTCGTAAAAAAGTTTTCTTACCTCTAAATTTAGACAAGATTTTATATCTGGATAAAATTTTAAATCTTCACATTGCTCACAAACAGGAGGAGTTTCTACAACTAATTTAGTACTACAATTAAAAATGTTTTTACTACCTTTTTTACTAACAATTTGTAAAGAATATTTATTTCTGGTATCTAAAGAATCTAAACTAAATTTATCTAAAGGAAATTCTTTAAATGTACTTATTACTGCTTTGTTAAACTCAAATGAACCAAAAGAAGATACACTTATATTGTATGGTTTTCTTTCATTATTTATAAAAAATGATAATGTGATATTATTTTTTTTTGTTTGAAAACGAGCGTTTCTTAATAGTTTTTTCTTGATTTCATTTTTAAAATACAAAGAAAGTTCATTTTCAGGATTTGGATTTGAGTATTTTTCATAATCAAATTCGCTATTGGTTTGGGAAAAGCCAATAAAAAATGAAAAGATTGTAAAAATTAATAAATAGTTTTTCATAGCTAATTTATTTTGGGTTTTTAATGATTATTCTTCAATACTAACGTGAAATAAAGCATCACCTTTATTTACAATCGGGGTTTTGTTAATACAAAAAACGTAACCATTATGTGGTGCATAAACTCTTTTTTTAAACTCACCAAAAGGATCTTGAATAACACCTAAAACGTCTTTCTTTTCTACAAAACTTCCGTTTTTAACCATTACTTTAAGCATGCCAGAATGCATAGCACGTAACCATTTCGATTTTTTAACATAAACAGGCGTTTCTCTAACTGTTATTTCTCCTTCAATTAAACCTAAATGAATCAGTAAGTTTTTAGTTCCGTTTACACCTTCGTTTATTACTGTAGGGTCTAATTCTTTTGTTTTTCCGCCTTCGAATAATAAAACAGTTTTGCCCATTTTATGTAAAGTTTCTCTTAAAGATTTTACAATATTATTTGAATACATTATTACTGGCGGATTAAATATTTTAGCCAATTCTAAACCTTTGTCATCATCTTTGTTACAACGAATTTGAGGAACATTATCACGTTGATCTCCACCTGTATGAAAATCGATAACATAATCTACTAAAGGTGCAACTTCTTGAATAAATTGATAGGCAAATTGGCTGGCTAAAGAACCTTTGCTAGAACCAGGAAAAACTCGATTTAAATCTCTACCATCAGGGAATTCTCTTGTCTGAATTAGATATCCAAAAATATTAAAAACGGGCAAGCAGATAATAGTTCCCTTAGTTGGTTTATTTAACTTTTGGTTAATGATTTCTCTTACAATTCCAACTCCATTTATTTCATCTCCATGAATACCTGCCATTAATAAAACAACAGGGCCAGGGTTTTTAGAACGTTCAATAATCAATGGAACTTTAACAGTTGTTCTAGTATGCAATTTAGCAACTTCTAGATCTAAAACTGTACGTTTTCCTTCAGGAATAGTTTCTCCTAAAAGTACAAAAGGGTTATTCTGCATGTATTTCTAAATATCTGATAATTTCTTTCGCAATGTTTTTTCCTGTGGCAACTTCAATTCCTTCTAAACCAGGAGAAGAGTTTACTTCTAAAACTAAAGGTCCTTTAGAAGATTGTAACATATCTACACCAGCAATTCCTAAACCTAAAGCTTTGGTTGCTTTTAGTGCTGTTTTTTCTTCTTCGTCTGTTAATTCAATTACTGTTGCATTACCACCTCTATGTAAATTAGAACGAAATTCGCCCTCTTTACCTTGACGTTTCATGGCACCAATTACTTTACCATCAACCACAAAAGCTCTAATATCTGCACCACCAGCTTCTTTAATAAATTGCTGAGCAATAACTCTTGCACCCAAACCATTAAAAGCCTCTAAAACTGAAGTTGCCGCATTTTTGGTTTCTGCTAAAACAACACCTAAACCTTGTGTGCCTTCTAATAATTTTAAAACTAAAGGTGCTCCACCAACAGAATCTACAACATGCTCTACATCTTTTGTATAGTTTGTAAAAACGGTTTTTGGTAAACCAACTCCAGCTCTTGCTAAAATTTGTAAACTACTTAATTTATCTCTAGATCTGGTTAATGCTTGTGAGGTTACAGAAGTAAAAACCTTCATCATTTCGAATTGACGAATAACTGCAGTACCATAAAAAGTAACAGAAGCTCCAATTCTTGGTATAATTGCATCAATGTCAGTAATATATTCTCCTTTATAATAGATTTTTGGAGATTTTTTTTCAATAACAATGTCACATTTTAAATGGTCAACTACAAAAACCTCATGGGCTCTTTTTTCTGCAGCTTCAACTAATCTTCTTGTTGAGTATAATTTAGGATTTCTAGATAGTATAACTATTCTCATTTGGTGCTTTGTTTTAATTTGAAAGATAGGTTTTTTTTAATAGGATCAATTACAAATTTTTTATTCAAAAATTTTCTTCCCAATAATATAGGGAATTTCATGTCTCTTCGTTCGCTTAATGTTAAGTAAATAGGAAAAGTTGTAGCAAAAATGGTGATTTCTGTCTGAATCATAAACCTTTTTTCTACTATTCCATTAGAGCTTTTTACCATTCTAGAAGAATAATTCTTTGTGGTAAATTCTTTATTGTTGTATAAATCATGATCTGGGTCTAATAATTTAAATCGAATAAAATTGTCATTATCACTCGTAATTTCTTCAATATTTGAACAATGTATTGAAGAAGTATATGCGCCAGAATCAATTTTTATATCAATATCTACTAAGGATAATTTAGGGAAATCAGCTATATCAGATCTACCAATGGTAATTTTCATATATTAATATTAAAGAATGTAAAACTAAGAATTGTAATTTAAAATTTAGAGGTATTAAAAAAATAAATAAGTTTAAATTGAGTTATATTTAATGTGTATTGTAAATAAATTTGATGTTAATTAAATTACATGAAATAATATCTATATTTGGCTCTTAGTAATTTTAAAATATTAAAATGAAAAAAATAGTTCAACTTTTTATGGCAGTTATGCTTATTAGTATTTCTGCATGTAGTTCTTCTGATGATGAAACAAGTAATTTAATAGTTACAGGCTCTTTAGATGTAGCTGCTTTGTTAACTTTACAAGATAATGATGCAACAAGTTTGGTTTCTTTAAATGGAGAGGCTGCTGCATCATACACTAGTGAAGTTTTGGTTGGAGAAGAGATTTTTTATACAATTGATACATCTTCTGATGCTGTTGAAGTAGTTATTATTGATTTTTTCTATGTTTCTGGTGATCGTGAGTTTTGGGATAGTGGAGTAGAATCTTCTGTTGATGTAGAGTCTTCTATAGCTACTTTAAAGGTAATTAATGGTTCTGTAGATGATGAAGCAAAATTTGGTTTTACTTTTGCTTTAAAAACAAATGGAATTATTGATTTGAATACTACTTATATTGTAGATCCAAAAATTAGAGTAAGATCATAATTAAATATTTTATCTTTTTTGAAGTATATTTTTTTTAAAATAAAGTCTAAAAATATCAAAGCCTATTTAATAATAGGTTTTTTTTTATTGTTTGTAAATGTTGTTTTTTCTCAAAATCAAAAAGTAAGTGATAGTTTAAAGATTGTTTTACAAGAAAATGATTTTAATAGCGCAATTAAATTAGAAATAATAGGAAATATAGCTGCTAACGAAACAAATACAGATCAAATTCTTATTTATAGTAAACAGCTAATTGATTTAGCATTAGAAACAAATTCTATTAAATACGTTTATGATGGGTATTTACAAATAGGTAATGCATATAGACTAAAAAGCGATTTAACTACTGCTTTAGAGAATTATTTTAAGGCTTTAAAAATAGCAGAAAATAATAATTTAATTTCTGATCAAGGTACTGTTAAAATTGCTATTGCAGATGTTTACTCTATTGCTGGCGATAACAAAAACGCTGTTCAATATTACAAGCAAAGTATACAGTTACTTAAAAGTAGTTTAATATCTAAAGAAGTTAGTTTTTTAGATTCTATAAACTTAGCTTCTGCTCAATTAAATTTAGGTGATGAATATTACAATCAACAAAAATTAGACTCTGCACTAATCTACTTTAGTGAATCTATGAAGCTATTTAAAGCAACAAATTATGAACTTGGTGAAGCTTATAATTTAGGTAACGTTGGTTTAGTATATGCTAAAAAGGGTAAAAATAAGCAAGCAGAAACAAACCTTAATAAAGCAATAGAGGTATTAGTAGCTAATGAAGATTACTATCCTATTTGTGTTTATTTACACTCAATTTCTGATATTTATATTGAAATGGATGAAACCCAAGTAGCACTACCTTATGCTAAAAGTAGTATTTATTGGGCAAAGAAATATGGTTTAAAAGGGCAAATTAGTAGTGGTTATTTAAAATTATCAACTATTTATGAAAAAGAAAAAGATTTTAAAAAATCTTATGAATATTATAAGAATCATATCATTTATAGAGATAGTGTAAATAATGTAGATATTGCACAGAAAATAGCTAACGAAAAAGCTGAATTTGAAATTGAAAGAAAACAAACAGAATTAGATTTATCTAAAGAACAAAATAAAACGAAAAATATTATTGTTTTTGCCAGTATTATCGCATTAATTTTACTTGGTTTTTTAGCAAATACTTTATATAGAAGAAACAAATATGTTGTAAAAACAGGCAAAATTATTGAGGCAGAAAAAGAACGATCAGATAAATTGTTAAAGAATATTTTACCTAAAGAAACTGCAGAAGAGTTAAAAGAAAAAGGAAGTGTAAAAGCTAAAAGTTTTGATTCTGTGTCAGTGTTATTTACAGATTTTAAGGGTTTTACAAAATTTTCGGAAGAGTTAAGTCCTGAGGAATTAGTAAAAAGTATCGATTTTTATTTTTCTAAGTTTGATGAAATTATAGAGAAACATAACCTAGAAAAAATAAAAACAATTGGTGATGCTTATATGTGTGCAGGTGGTTTGCCTTTTCCTTCTAAAAATCATGCAACTAATATTGTATTGGCAGCTTTAGAAATTGTAGATTTTGTTAAAAAACATGCAAAAGAAACTCTAAAATTAGATATAAGAGTTGGTGTTAACACAGGTGCAGTTGTAGCTGGTGTTGTAGGTAGTAAAAAGTTTGCTTATGATATTTGGGGAGATACTGTAAATGTTGCTAGTAGAATGGAAAGTTCTGGAGCTATAAATAAAGTAAATATTAGTGAGTCTACTTATAATTTACTAAAAGATAACAAAGCTTTTTCGTTTGAATTTAGAGGAGCAATTGAGGCTAAAGGAAAAGGAAAAGTAAATATGTATTTTGTAGAAAAACTTAGTTAAAAGCATTTTTTCTGATAATTTCTAATTCGTTATAACTAAAAATATTATTGCTGTATAAATTGTAAAATTCTTCAGAAAGTGGTGTGTTAAATAAGATTAAATCATCTGTATTTACTGTTATTTTTATACCTTTTTCAAATAGTTTTTTAATTGGATGATTTTTTAAACTATCAACAGCACCTAGAGCAATATTACTTTGCGGACAAATATTTAATCTGATGTTTCTTTCTAAAATTAAATCCATTGTTTTTTCAGAATTTGCAGCAGTAATTCCATGTTGTATTTCATTAGGATTTAAAAGATTAATAGTTTCTTCTATAGATTTGTAATCAGAAAATTCACCAATATGAGTTTTGGTTTTTAGCATATTTTTACTGGCAATTTCAAACAGTTCTTTAAAAGAATTTAAATTTTGATTTGCTTCTTGTCCGTAAATATCAATACCATTAAAAACCCCACTTTCTATACAACGATTTCCATAAGAATACACCTTTTTTAAATCTAAGTCTTTGTTGATACCAATATCTGGTTTAAAATCAATTAAAGTTTTGTATTTCTCTTTAATCCTTTTTACTTCTATAATTAATTCATCAATAGAATCATTAAAAAAACGAGCTAAACCAACATCTACACTTGCTTCTAAAAGAGTAATATTGTCTGCAATGCTACTTTCTATAGAAATTTCCATAAAATTAATAACATCCTTTTTGGTAAGCATTATTTGGTTTAAATTTCCGTAGATAAATTTTATCATCCCAGAAAGTCCATCATATTTATTAGGGAAAATAATCTTACTATTTGGGTATTTTTCTTTTAGTTTACTTTGTAAGCCACCTAAATGAAAATGAGTGTGAACATCTGCTTTAGGTGTTTTTAAAAAGTCTTTTTTAGAAAGATTCATGAGTGTAAATATGGAAAATAAGTTAAAACTATATCAGACTTTTTATTTTGGTTTTACCCAAAAAAAACAACCATGTTCATCTTTTTTAATAATTTGGATACATTCTCCTACATGTGTAGATTCAGGAAAAGGTTGATATGTATGCCATTTTCCATTGCCTCTCATCCAATATAAAAACCATTTCTTTTTAGATTTATAATACCTGATTTTAGCAAATTCAATTTGTTCTTTCTTCTTTGGATTATCCCATTCAGGTCTAATTTCAAAGAGAAAGACAACTTTACCATCATAAGAATACCCCACATCTACTTGAGCACGAATTTCAGGATTTTCTGGACGTAAAGATTCTACATAATTTTTAATGGTAGCCTCATTTATATCAATGGTTTTATTTGTCATTTTGTTTTAAAAATATAGATTATTTAAAGAAAAAATTACATCTGAGCAATTGCAGCTTCTGCACATCGTTCACCATCCATAGCTGCAGAAACAATACCTCCTGCATAACCACCACCTTCTCCACAAGGAAATAAACCTTCTATTTCTGTATGCTCTAAATTCTCTTTTCTTGGAATGTTTACTGGAGATGAAGTTCTAGATTCTACACCAATAATATTTGCTTCGTTTGTGTGATAACCATGCATTTTTTGCCCAAAAGCAGCAAATCCTTTTCTTAATCTACCACCAATAATTTTTGGTAATAAAGAATGTAAAGGAGCCGATTTTAACCCTGGTTGATAGGAACAATCATTTAAATCTGCAGATAGTTTTCCATCAACAAAATCGCCCAATCTTTGTGCAGGTGCAGTTTGAGATCTTCCACCAGCAAAAAAGGCAATTTTTTCTAAATCTTTTTGAAACTCCAATCCTTTTAAAGCCCCAAATTTTTCATATTTTTTAAAATCTCTATCAATATCTAGTTCAACAACAATTCCAGAATTTGCAAATTTGTTATTTCTTTTGCTTGGCGACATTCCGTTTACAACAACCTCTCCATTTGCAGTAGCAGCTGGAACTATAAATCCTCCTGGGCACATGCAAAAAGAATACACACCTCTGTTATTAACTTGGTGCACTAAACTGTAAGCTGCAGCAGGTAACAATTCATCTCTAGACCCTGTGCAACTATATTGAATTTGATCTATAATTTCTTGTGGATGTTCTACACGAACTCCCATTGCAAAAGATTTTGCTTTTAAGGCAATTTCTTTTTTATGTAATAATTCATAAATATCTCTGGCAGAATGACCTGTTGCTAAAATAACAGAATTTACTGCCATTTCATTTCCGTTTTGTAATTGAATGGCTTGTAGTTTATTGTTTTTTACAACAAAATCTGTAACTCTAGTTTCAAAATGAACTTCTCCACCAAATTTTATAATATTCTCACGAATATTTTGGATGATTTTAGGTAGTTTATTAGTGCCAATATGTGGGTGTGCATCAACCAAGATTTGATCTGTTGCTCCGTGAAAAACTAAGTTTTCAAAAATACGTCTTACATCACCACGTTTTAAACTTCTTGTATATAGTTTTCCATCAGAATAAGTACCTGCACCACCTTCACCAAAACAATAGTTAGAGTCTTCATTTACAAGATGTTCTTGATTAATGGCTCTTAAATCTCGCCTTCTATCTTGTACGTTTTTACCACGTTCTAGAACAATTGGTTTATAGCCTAGTTCTATACAACGTAAAGCAGCGTACATACCTGCAGGACCAAAACCTACAATATGTATTTCTTTTGCATTAGAAACATCTTTATATTCAAATAAATAATCAGATTTTTGAGGTATATTTTCGTTAATGTAAACTGCAATTTTATAATTAAAAATGATGTCTTTTTTACGAGCATCAATAGATTTACGTAGAACTTTAATAGCAGTTATTTCAGATTTATCAATAGAAAGTTGTTTAGATGCTTTGTATTTAAGAATGTTATCTTTTCGTTCTTCTATTAAATTTACACGTAACTGTATTTCTTTTATCATTTAAAAACTAAAATTATAGTACTTCTAATTTATCTAATATTAATTTATATTCTACCAAACTTTCTTTACAAATAGGTATAATATTATTTAATTTTTCTTTTATAACTTCTGGACTTTCTTGGTCTTTAGCTAGTAGTTCTAAGTTAGCAACTTCTTCTAAACAGCTTATGCCCATTAAACCAAAAGAAGACTTTAGGAAATGGCAAATGCTTCTTACATCTTCATAATTTACATCTAAAAGACTTGCTTCTAAAGTTTCTATTCTTGGTGTTGTGTCTGATAAATAAACACCAATTAATTGTATGAGCATGTCTTTATCGTTCGCAAAAAAGCTTTTAATAGAAGATAAGTCAACCACATTACTAGTTAAAATCTTTTCAATTTCCATAATTATTCTTATTTTAGGGGATTAGTGTAAGATTTTGTAAAGATAAATAAAATTGATAAGAATTGTTTTATTTGTTTTTGTTAGATTTGTTAAGCAAGAATTAATAGTATTAATTTTTTAAACATCCCCCATGTTATGACTAAAAAAAAGAAAATTGTTTTAGCTGAAGATAATTCTGTTTTATCTCTCCTTTTAAAATTCCGTTTAGAAAAAGACGGCCATCACCTTTTGATTGCCAAAAACGGTAAAGAAGCTATTGAGTTAATTGAAAATGATGATCCTGATATTATTTTAACAGATGTTATGATGGATTATTTTAGTGGCTTAGAAATAATAAGTCATGTAAGAAATCAATTAAAAAGTAAAGTACCAATTTTAGTATTTTCTTCTTCTGGGCAAGAAGAAATGGTTTTAAAAGCTTTTAATTTAGGGGCTAATGATTTTATGAGTAAACCATTAAGCCCTAATGAATTGTCTATTAGAGTAAGAAGAATGTTACTTTAATTAATAACTAGTAATTTAAAATATTATGGTAATCCCACTTATTGAAAGTGTAATTTGGGCTATAGTTGTAATGCTGGTTGTTATAATTGTAATTCTTATTGTTTATCTTAAAATATTTAGAAAAAATATTAGAATTATAGATAAAAAAGAAAAGAATTATAGAGTAACTGTAGAAGAAAATTTAATACAATTTTTATACTCAGAACAAGACAGTATTTTTTTAAGTGACACTCAGAAAAAAATTATAAAAAAATTTAAAAAAGGAGCTAACAGCAGAAGGAAAAGAAAAATTATTGGAGATACTTTCTTTATTTTAAGTCAAGAAATTTCTGGTAATATGATTTTAACCATGCACAAATTGTATGAAGAAATAGGCTTATTAAAATATACAATAAAAAAATTAAGAAGCGAAAAGTGGAATATAATAGCTATTGGTATAAGAGATTCTAGACGTTTTAAAATTGAGAAATTTAAAGATATTATTATTGATTTTATCAACCACCCTAAAGAAGAAGTTAGAAGGGAAGCACATTTATATTTCTTAGAATTGTTTGGTTATGATGGTTTAACTTTTTTAGATGATTTAAAAGTACCACTTTCTGAATGGGATCAAATTCAATTATTAGGAGAAATCCAAAAAATCGAAAATCATTTAATTATTGATGTTTCAAAATGGTTAATTTCTGATAATGATTTTGTTATCATATTTATATTAAATGTTGTAAAAATGTTTAATAGATTAGAAACTAAAGAAATTTTGCTAAGTCTATTACATCATGGTAATATAGAAGTGCGTTTAAAAGCAATAGAAACTTTAATTCATTTTGAAGTTGCAGAGTCTAAATATATTTTAAAAAGTAAGTTTAAAGAATTAACCTTATCAGAAAAAAAGGCAACGTTTAAACTGTTAAATAAAGTTGCAACTACAGAAGATGTTCCTTTTATATTGAGTAATGTTAAAAATGAAAATTTTGAAATAAAGCACGCAGCATTATTAATCTTAAAAAGGATAGATGTGGTTGCTTACAATAAATTAGAAAAAGTATCTGAAGAAGATGAAGATTACACTAAAATTGTTAATTTTTTAGATGTTAGCTATGGATTTTGATCAAATTTTAAGGTCTATTTTACTTACGTTTCACTATTTCTTTTTAGTGTTTACAATTCTTATTGTTGGTGGTTATATTATTTTGGCTGTTTTTTCATCAAAAGAAACTGTAGATTATTTAAAGAAAAATAGTTTTATACATTATAAAGATTTAATAAAATCGCCATTAGCACCTACAATTTCAATTATTGCACCAGCTTACAATGAGAGTTTAAATATTGTAGAAAATGTAAGATCTTTATTATCTACACACTATGTAAATTACGATGTTATTATTGTAAACGATGGTAGTAAAGACGATAGTTTAGAGAAACTAATAAAAGCATACGACTTAGAAAAGGTTGAGTATTTAATCAATAAAAAAGTGCCTACCCAAGATTTAAGAGAAGGTGTTTTTAAATCTAAAAACCCTGCATTCGATAAGTTAATTGTTGTTGATAAACAAAATGGAGGAAAAGCAGATGCATTAAATTGCGGAATTAACATTAGCGAAAGTAAATACTTAGCTTGTATAGATGTAGATTGTTTGTTATTAGAAGATTCTTTACAAAGAATGGTTAAGCCTTTTTTAGAACATACAGATAGAAAAGTAATTGCTTCTGGGGGTGTTATTAGAATTGCAAATTCTTGTAAAATTGAAGACGGAAAATTAATAGATATTAATTTTCCTGATAAATGGATAGAAAGAGTGCAAATTTTAGAATATTTAAGAGCTTTTTTATTAGGTAGAATGGCTTGGGCAAGACTAAATGGCTTACTTGTTATTTCTGGTGCTTTTGGTTTGTTTGATCGAGAAATTGCAATTGAAGTTGGGGGGTATGATACCAAAACTGTTGGTGAAGACATGGAGATTATTGTAAGAATGAGAGCTTACATGGAAGAGCGTAAATTAAAATATAAAGTAGCTTATATCCCAGATCCTCTGTGTTGGACAGAAGCACCTGATGATAGAAAAATTTTAATATCGCAAAGAAATAGATGGACAAGAGGTACCATAGAAACTCTAAAAATGCATAAATATTTAGCCTTAAATTATAAATACAAATTACTTGGGTTATTAAGTGTACCTTATTGGTTTGTCTTTGAAAGAATGGCGCCTATTGTAGAAGTTACAGGTATACTTTACTTTTTGTTTTTAGTATGCTATCAACCTTTAAGATGGAGTTTTGTTGTTGGCCTTTTTTTATTAGCTTATTTGTTTTCGTTACTTTTTTCTTTTGTAGCAATTTTTACAGAAGAATTTACATATCATCAATACAAAAAGAAAGGTGTTGGTTTAAAATTAGTACTTACCATTATTCTAGAGCCATTTATATTGCATCCATTAGTTCTTTATGCTGCAATAAGAGGTAACTATGATTATTATTTTAATAAGAAAAAGAAATGGGGAGTTATGGTAAGAAAAGGACTATCTAAATCTTAATTAACATTTTAATCTCCCCCATAAAAAATGATAACAAAAAAACTAAATAAAAAAAACAGAAAGTACATAATAACTTGTTTCTCATTGTTGCTAACCTTTTGGTTAATAAGTTTATTTGAGTATACATCTATATTTTTTAGTGGTAAAGAAACTCCAGGGCTTTTTAACTTTTTAGTTTTTAAGTTCTTAAATCATTTTTATACAGTAATTTTTATTTACTTAATATTTTTACCATTTTATTATCTTTTTTCTAGAAAAAAAACAAGAAAAGGGCTACTTATTATACGAATTTTATTTGTGTTAATTATTTTTATAGAACTAGCTTTAACAAAATATAGTCTTACAACACTTTTAAATTTAGGTGCAGATTTATTAGGTTATTCTTTAGATGATATTTATTTAACAGTGAGCTCTTCAGGGAGTTCTTCTATTTTATTTTTTATAACTTTTTTAATTTTTCCTGCAGTTTTTCTATCAAGTTGTTTCTTTTTAAGAAAAGCAGAATTTTTTAAATATTGCAGTAGAATTTTTTTAACAGCAGCCTTAATTGTTTTAATATTAAAGTTTGTTTTACCAGGTTTCTCTAACCCTATTTATCAGAATAAAATATACTTTTTTGTTGTTGATGTTTTAAAATATCAAATAGGAAAAATAGATGTAAAATCTATTAAATTAGAAGGTAATAAAGAGTACCCTTTTTTAAAGCCATCAGAAAAAATAGCAGATGTATTAAGTCCTTTTTTTAATGTTTCTGCAGAAAAACCAAATATAGTAATAATTCAAGTAGAAGGTTTAGGGGCAGAGTTTGTAGGTGATAGTTATTACAGTGGTTTTACTCCTTATTTAAATAGCTTAATTTCAGAATCGCTTTATTGGCCTAACTTTTTAAGTAACGCTGGTAGAACTTTTGGTGCTTTGCCATCTTTAATGGCATCTTTACCTTTTGGTGAAAAAGGTTTTTTAGAAATTGAAGAAATACCTACACATTTATCATTGTTTAGTGTTTTAAAACAAAATGATTATTCAACTTCTTTTTTTGCAGGAGATCAATCTAGTTTTGATAAAAAGATTAATTTTTTAGAACATAATGGAGTAGAAAATATTATAGATGAAAATAAGTATGATGAAACTTACCCTAAATCTGTAAATTCTAGTAATGGTTTTTCTTGGGGATATTCAGATTATGAAATATTTAAAAAAACGTTGTCTGTTTTAGATGATATACCAAGCCCAAGGTTAGATTTAATAACAACACAATCCATTCACGATCCATTTACTTTTCCTGTAAAACAGAAATATTTATTAAAAATTGATAGTATTCTTAAAACAAATAAAACTCTTAAAGCAACAAAAAAACAAATACGAAGTAATAAAGATATTTTTGCAAGCATATTATACTCAGATGCAAGTGTAAAAATGTTTATAGAATCTTATAAAAAAAGACCAGATTTTAAGAATACCATTTTTATAATAACAGGCGATCACAGATTAATACCAATTGCTCAAAAAGATAAATTATGCAGATTTAATGTTCCTTTTTTTATCTACAGTCCTTTATTAAAAAAACCGACAACAATGAAAGCAGTAAACTCTCATTACGATTTGGCACCAAGTTTACTTTCTTTTTTATCTAATAGTTACGATTTAGATTTGCCAAAAGAAACAGCGTGGCTTGGTGATGGTATAGATACTTCAAAAACATTTAGAAACATTCATAAAATACCTTTAATGCGTTATAAAGGTAGTTTAAGTGATTATGTTTATAAAGATTATCTCTTATCAGATGGTAAGTTATTTAAAATAAAAGAAGATTTCAACATTTATCAAATAGATGATAAAACTGTTTTAAATGATGCAACAAAATCATTTAATGAGTTTAAAAATTTAAATGCTTATGTAACTAAAAATAATAAAATATATCCAGAAAATGAGAATACTAAAATAAAAGGTATTTATATTTTTACACCAGAAGAACTAACAAAAATAGAAGAATTAACAAATGGTTTAACTGTAGATGAAATGTTTATGGCTGCAAGACAAAAGGCTTTTAATAATGAAAGAGAAACAGCGAGACTAATTTGTAATTATATCTTAAAAAAAGTACCAAATTATGTAGATGTTAGAATTTTAAAAGGTAGAACTCTAGCTTGGGATGGCCAATATGAAGCCTCTGAAAAAGAATTATTAAATGCGTTAAAAAGATCTCCTTATTATGATGATATTTATTTGGCACTTTTAGATATGTATTGGTGGTCTTCTCAAAACGAAAAATCTATTGTAATTGTAGATAAAGCCATTAAAAATAAAATTAAAAATGATGATGTGGCTTTTAAAATGGCAAGAGCTTATGCAACTATGAAAAATACTGATAAAGCAACAACAATTATAGACAGTATTCTAAAAAAGCAGCCAAAAAATAAAGTTTATTTAAAATTAAAAAAATCATTATAATGATAAAAAAAGAGAAAATTAAAATTTTATTCTTAATGATAATGTTGTTTTGTGCGAATCAATTATCTGCACAAAAAAAAATATTTAGTGGTAACCCAGATACTGCTTTTAAAGTAGCTAGAGATTTAGCTTTTAACGGTAAACGTGCTCAAGCACAAGATTCTTTACTATTTATTTTAACCAAATACCCTAATTATTTAGATGTTAGATCTTTATTGGCAAGTACCTATTCTTGGGATGGTAAATACGCAAAAGCAAAAAAAGAGTTTGAGTATATTTTAAACAAAGATAAAGAACGAAAAAATGATTGGATAGCTTATATTAAAAATGAGCAGTATGCAGAAAAGTATTTCAGTTCTTTAAAAATAATAGAAAATGCTCTTAAACTTTTTCCTGATGATGCAGATTTAATGCAGTTAAAAGCAAGATCAGAGTTTAATAGAAATAATAAAGAAGAAGCCTATAGAATTATAGAAAGTGCTGTAGAAATTCATTTAAATAATGCTGAATTATTAGAATATAAAAAATCTTTAGAAGCAGAATTAAGGTTTAATACAATTGGTGTTAGCTTGTCTACAGATTTTTACGATGCTAATAAAGACAATGGAAGAGCTAATATGTATTATTCTTCTTTGTCATATTCAAGACAAACAAAATACGGAAGTGTTATAGCTCGTTTTAATTATGCAAACCGTTTTGAAACCGATAATTATCAATTTGAGGTTGATATGTATCCAAGAATTATAAATGGTTTGTATGCTTATGTTAATGCAGGTTATTCTAGCAGTCCTTTAAATCCTGCACAACGTTATGGGTTTGAATTATATAAATCTTTACCTAAAAGTTTAGAAGTTTCTTTAGGTTTTAGATGGTTAAAATTCTCTACAGAAACTACGATTTATACAGGTTCTTTAGGTTGGTATACAGGTAATAGTTACTTAGGGTTAAGAGGTTATGTGACTCCTGGAGATCCAGGTACAAGTACTTCTGGAAGAGTAATTTATAGAAAATTTAGAAAAGATGCAGATAATTATTTTAATCTAGAAATTGGTTTTGGAGCTTCACCAGCTTTAGATCGTTTTGCGCCAGGTTTTACTGGAGATGAAATTTTTAATTTAGATTCACAAGCCTTAGTTTTGGGTTATTTCTTTTCTACTAAAAACAAGAAAAATCTATTAGGCTTTACTGCAAGTATGTTTAGAGAAGAAAAACCTTTTGCTAAAGGAGAATTCTTTGTGTATCCTTCTTTTGGGGCATCATATTCAATAAGATTTAAGTAAAGTATATAAACGCAAATTTCGCTAACTTTAAATAAATTAATACAGAAATTAGCGAAATTTGAAACTGTTTATTATTTAATCAAAATAAGAAAAAGTATCTCCGTCTTTAATGTTTAAAAGCGATTCGTAAATCATTTTAATTACATTTTCTACATCATCTCTGTGAACCATTTCTACAGTGGTGTGCATATATCTTAAAGGTAAAGAAATTAAAGCAGAAGCAACACCACCATTGCTGTATGCAAATGCATCTGTATCTGTACCTGTTGCTCTAGATAATGCAGAACGTTGAAAAGGAATATCTTTAGCCTCTGCAGTATCAATAATTAAATCGCGTAATTTTTGTTGTACAGCTGGTGCATAAGCTATGACTGGTCCTTTACCCAATTCCATTAAACCTGCTTTTTTAGGCTCAATCATTGGTGTAGTTGTATCATGAGTAACATCAGTAACAATAGCAACATTTGGTTTAATAGTTTGTGTAATCATTTCTGCTCCACGTAAACCAATTTCTTCTTGTACAGAATTGGTTACATATAAACCAAAAGGTAATTCTTTACCATTTTCTTTTAATAAACGAGCTACTTCAGCAATCATAAAACCACCCATTCTATTATCTAAAGCTCTACAAACAAACTTATCTCCATTTAAAATATGGAATTCATCTGGGTAAGTAATTACACAACCTACGTGAATACCTAAAGCTAAAACTTCTTCTTTGGTAGCACAACCAGTATCAATAGTAATATTATCTGGTTTTGGAGCTTGTTCATTACTTTTATCTCTAGTATGTATTGCTGGCCAACCAAAAACACCTTTTACAATTCCGTTTTTGGTATGAATATTTACAATTTTACTTGGCGCAATTTGATGATCTGAACCTCCATTTCTAATCACATAAATTAATCCATTATCAGAAATGTAATTTACATACCAAGAAATTTCATCTGCATGCCCTTCTATAACAACTTTGTATTTTGCATCAGGGTTTATAACACCAACTGCTGATCCATAAGTGTCTGTAATAAAAGTATCTACATAAGGTTTTAAATAATCCATCCAAATTTTCTGGCCTTCCCACTCATAACCAGTTGGAGCTGCATTATTTAAGTATTTTTCTAAAAACTCTAATGATTTTTCGTTTAAAATTGATTTTTCTGACATAATATCTTTTCTGTTTTGTGTAAAAATAAAACGAATTTTTATGAATATCATTTAAAAAAGGATAAAAAAACGGATCAAAAGTCCTTATTTTTACATTTGTCACAAATCAGAAAACATAATAAAACCAACAAAAATGAAGCTAGTAATTGAAAATTTAACCAAAACCTATAAAAACGGAGTAAAGGCAATTGATAATTTAAGTATAGAAATTGGTACAGGAATGTTTGGTTTGTTAGGTCCAAATGGTGCTGGTAAATCTTCTTTAATGAGAACAATTGCAACTTTACAGAGTCCAGATTCTGGTTCTATAACTTTTGGTGATATTAATGTTTTAGATGATAATATGTCTTTGAGAAAAGTATTGGGATATTTGCCTCAATCTTTTGGAGTTTATCCTAAAATGTCTGCACAAGAATTGTTAGAATATTTTGCAACCTTAAAAGGGATTTCTAAAAAATCAGATCAACAAAAACTGATTAAAGAAGTTTTAGAAATTACTAATTTATATGAAGTAAGACATAAATATGTTGCAGGTTATTCTGGAGGGATGAAACAGCGTTTTGGAATTGCACAATTGCTTTTAAATAACCCAAAATTAATTATTGTTGATGAACCAACTGCTGGTTTAGATCCTGCAGAAAGACATCGTTTTTTAAATGTTTTAAGAGAAGTAGGTACAAATTGTACTGTAATTTTTTCTACACATATTGTAGAGGATGTTAAAGAATTGTGTAATGAAATGGCAATTTTAAATGGAGGTAAAATCTTAAAGCACACAACTCCACAAGAAGCTACTAAAGAAATTGAAGGTAAAATCTGGAAAAAAATAATTGAAAGAGATGATTTAGAAGAAAATGAAAAAATGTTCAATATTTTATCTTCTAACTACAATCAAGATAATACCTTAAACATAAGAGTATTTTCTCCAGAAAAACCTAGTGAAGATTTTGTAGCGGTTACACCACAATTAGATGATGTGTATTTTATTGCTTTAAAACAAGATGAACCAGTTTTAATTTAAATAATGATTGTTGGATCTATAGATATTTAGAACCAAAAATCCAATCCTCTAACTTTCTAAAAATCTTACTCTCAAATCATCTAACAATCTAAAATTATGTTTTCTACAATATTCAAACAAGAATTAAATTATTGGTTTAAAAGACCTTTGTTTTATATATATCTAACAATTTTTGTAATGATTGCTTTTTTAATTTCTGCAAGTTCTGCAGGAATTTGGGATAATATTACAGGTACAGTTGGCTCATCAAGAATTGTAAATTCGCCCATAAACATTATTGGTAATTTTAGTCTTTTTACCACTTTTATGTACTTTTTATTTCCTTCTATAATTGGCGTGTCTATTTACAGAGATTTTAAAAGTGAAATGCATACCATTTTGTTTTCATATCCTTTTACAAAGGCAAATTATTTATTTGCAAAATTTTTAAGTGGTATTGTAGTAGTTTCAATTATTCTTTTTGCAATAGCTTTAGGTATGATGATTGGTTTTCGTTTTCCTGGAACCAATTCAGATATTGTTGGCGATTTAAATTTAACAAGTTATTTAAACGCTTATTTGGTATATATTTTGCCAAATATGTTGTTTTTTGGAGCAGTAGTTTTTGCTGTGGTTACATTTTCTAGAAGTGTAGGTGCAGGTTTTATTACTGTAATTATTTTAATGTTTTTTCAAGGTGCAATGGGTGCAATTTTTTCTGAACCAGAGCAAGAAGAACTTTTAGCTTTATTAGATCCTTTTGGATTTTCAGCTTTAAATAAATACACAAAATATTGGACAATGTCCGAGCAAAATGAACTGCAAGTCCCTTTAGAAAAGTTTATCATTTACAATAGATTGTTATGGTTATTAATCTCTTCTTTAGTTTTTGGCTTGGTCTTTAAGTATTTTAAATTTAGTCAAAATGCAATTACAATATCATTCAGAAAAGTAAAAGCTGAACGCGTTATAAAAAGAAATTTTAGCGGAATTACAAGAATAAATTTGCCTAAAGTAACTTACAATTATTCCTTTTTGCAGAATATAAAAACAATGTGGAGGTTGTCTAATATCGACTTTAAGTACATTTTTAAAAGTTTGCCTTTTATATGTATTTTAATAGTTGGTGTTATTATTTTAGTAGCTACATTATTTGTTTCTAGCGAAATTTTTGGAACAGATACATTGCCTGTAACTTGGCAAATGTTGAGTGGAGGTAATGTATTTACCTTTTTTGTACTAAATGTATGTACCTTTTTATATGCAGGTATGTTAGTGCAAAGAGCAAACACTGCAAAAATAAATCATTTGGTAGATAGTACACCTGTGCCAAATTGGACATTGCTTTTTTCTAAGTTAATTGCGCTTTTAAAAATGCAACTTGTGTTGTTGGCAGTAATTATGGTTGCTGGTATATTATTTCAGGTTTATAGAGGTTATTATAATTTTGAAATCGGGTTGTATCTGCAAGAATTATTTGGTTTAAAATTCTTGAATTATTTAGTTTGGGCTTTGTTATCTATTTTTATTCAGACATTGGTTAAAAATCAATATTTAGGCTTTTTTATTGTGTTGATTATTGCTGTAGGAACTCCGCTTTTATCATTTATAGGTATTGAATTAGATGTTTTTAAATACAACCAAGGTCCAGGTTTTAGTTATTCTGATATGAATGGTTATGGCTCAAGTTTATCAAGATATTTATGGTATAAATTTTATTGGATTTTAGGAGGATCTGTACTTGTTATTTTAAGTATTGTAATGTGGGTAAGAGGAATACCAAGTTCGTTTTCAGAACGAATTTACTTTGCAAAAGAACGCTTTAAGTTGCCATTAAAAATTGCATTAGGTGTAATTTTGATTTCCTTTTTTACTTTAGGATTTTCCATTTTTCAAGAAACAAAATCAGACAATGAAAACTCATCAACCAAACAAGCAGAATTAGATGCTGTTGAATGGGAAAAAAAGTATAAAAAATACGAAGATTATAAACAGCCTAGAATTGTTGCTGTTAAGGCAGGTGTTGATATTTATCCGAAGAAAAGAACATACAAAGCCAAAGCCATTTTTACAATGGTAAACAAAACAGATAAAGCTATTGATAGTATTTTATTGAATCATAATTCTTTAGAAAACACTTTTGAGTTTAATAAACCAAACAATCTAGTTTTAGAAGACACTGTTTTTAATTTTGATATTTATCAGTTGGATAAAAAATTAAATCCTGGAGATTCTTTACAATTAATAGTCAATGTAAAAAGTGCAGAAAACACGATGTTTCAGCGTAATTCGCCTATAAGAGAAAACGGAACATTTATAAATAATAAATCAATTTTTCCATCCTTAGGATATTCTTCTCAAGGAGAATTAAGAGACAATAAAACACGTAAAAAGTACGATTTACCACCAAATGATTTACAAGCATATCCATCAGATTCTACAGCTTTAGGAGATACTTATATTTCAAAAGACTCAGATTGGATCGATTTTGAAGCTACAGTTTCTACTTCTAAAGATCAAATTGCAATTGCTCCTGGATATTTGCAAAAAGAATGGCTAGAAGATGATCGTAAATATTATCATTATAAAATGGATAGCAAAACCTTGAATTTTTATGCTTTTAATTCAGCTAGATATGAAGTGAAAAAGGAAATGTATAAAGGCATTAGTTTAGAGATTTATTATCACAAACCACACACATATAATCTAGATAGAATGATGAAAGGTTTAAAAGCATCTATAGATTATAACGAAAAATACTTTAGTTCTTATCAGCATAAACAAGCCAGAATTGTCGAGTTTCCAAGAACAGCAGGTACATTTGCGCAATCTTTTGCAAACACAATTCCGTTTTCTGAAGGCTTTGGATTTATTGCTGATGTAGATGATGAAAACGAAAATGGCGTAGATTATCCTTTTGCAGTAACTGTTCATGAAGTTGCACATCAATGGTGGGCACATCAAGTAATTGGTGCAGATGTTTTGGGTGCTACAATGTTATCAGAAAGTATGTCTGAATATGTTTCTTTAAAAGTTTTAGAACACGAAAATGGAAAAACCAAAATGCGTACTTTTTTAAAGGAAGCTTTAGATGGTTATTTAATGCAAAGAACTTTCGAAACCAAAAGAGAAAAACCTTTAATGTATAATGATGGGCAAGGTTATATTCATTATCAAAAAGGATCAATGGTTTTTTATGCTTTAAGCGATTATATTGGCGAAGAAAAATTAAATGCAGCATTAAAACAATATGTAGAAAAAGTAAAATTTCAAGAACCACCTTATACAACATCTATAGAAATGTTAGATTATATTAAAGAGGCTACTCCAGATTCTTTACAATATGTAATTAAAGATATGTTCGAAACAATTACGTTATATAAAAATCGAATTTTAGAGGTTACATCAACAGAATTAGAAAACGGTAAATATCAAGTTGATATTGAGTTTGAGGTAATAAAATATAGAAATGATGAAAAAGGGAAAAAGTTCTATGGAGAAAATGTAGGAGATACCTTAACTTTTACTCCAAAAGATAAAAAGAAGCCAATTTTATCAGTAAAACTAGAAGATTATATTGATATTGGAATTTTTGGCGAAAAAGAAGTTGATGGTGTTAACAAAGAAGTAGAACTGTATTTACAGAAGCATAAAATTACGCAAATCAATAATAAAATTTCAATTATTGTTGATAAAAAACCAGTTGAGGTAGGTGTAGATCCTTACAATAAATTAATTGATACGCAGTCTACAGACAACAGACAGAAGTTGTAGTTTTTAAGTTTTAAAGATTAAATTTTATTTAGATAAATTCTGAAATTGAAATATATATTTAAAATAGTATTTAGATTTATCCTTTTTTGCTTTTTAACAGCAATTACTCAAATAGGAGGAATTGTTTATTTATTAAGCTTTTTTTTTTCTAAAAAATGGAACAGAAATTTTAAGTTTAAAACTCTAATTGTATTTGTCGTTTTTTACTTTTTTAGCACTTTTTTAATTGTTCCGTTTTTGGCTCCATTTTTTGGTCGTGAAAAGGTAAAGCTTTCAGAAAGTATTAAGCCAACAAGTTATTTTACTGATTTATTAAACCGAAATTATGTAAATCCTAAATTGAATCAGCTTTTAAAAAACACAGAAAACGAATTAAAAGGTACAAATATTAAGATTCATTATTTAGATGCAAATTTTCCTTTTATAAATAAATTCCCTTTGTTGCCACATTTAAGTCATAATGATGGGAATAAAATAGATTTAAGTCTTATTTACGAAACAAAAGAAGGGTTAATTTCAAGTAAACAAAAATCTATGAGTGGTTATGGAGTTTTTGAAAATCCGAAATCAAGCGAGTACAATCAAGTTGATAAATGTCTTTCAAATGGTTATTTTCAATATGATTTCCCAAAATATTTAACATTCGGTACAGTTAATGAAGATCTAATTTTCTCTAAAAATGGGACAAAAAAACTTATTGAAAAACTTTTAAAAAATCGAAGTTTAGAAAAAATGTTTATTGAACCTCATTTAAAAGACAGAATGAATTTAAAGGATAAAAAAATTAGATATCATGGATGTAGAGCTGTCAGACACGATGATCACATTCATATTCAAATTAAATAATTATAAATCATAAAATTAAATATTCTTCTTTTGTAATAACTTACTTTAATATTTTGATTTTTATAAAATTAATGTAAGTATTTTAAAATTATTTATTTAAAATATTCAAATTCTTAAATAAAAAATAGAAATGATAAGTTTGTTGCTTTTTTTATCAAAAGAAAATAAATAGTATTTTTACACAAGCTTAATCCCATATTCATATTATAAATTGAAAAAATCTTTTATTCAAAAACGGTTCAATAAATTATTGAAAGAAAAAGAAGAAAATAGAGTGGTCTGTAATGAAGAGGTTTATACAGTTGGTGTAATTGCTTCTGATGAGGTTACAAAATGGTTGAAAATTCAAGATGATATAGAACGAATTTTAGATTTAGGTAATGTAAGAACTTATAATTTTAGACCCTTTACTAGAAAAAATGTTCCTTCATTTAAATTTTTTACAGAAAAAGATTTTAATTGGAAGGGAGAAGTAAAAAACAAAACTTTTAAATCTTTTATAGAAGAACCACACGATTTGTTAATTGGGTATTTTAATAAAAATAATCTGTATTTAGAAAATGCAGTTTTACGCTCTAATGCAAAATTTAAAGTTGGTTTTGCAAACGTAAATCCGAGTTTATATGATATGGAAATTGCAGAAATACCAACTAAAGTAGACAGTTTTTTATCAGAATTAAAAAAATATTTAATCGTGTTAAATAAGCTCAAAAATTAAACTACAAATTAAAACTTGTGTTTTCTTTATTAGAAACACTTTTTTTCATTACAAATTCAATTTGAAAATTGTAATTTTACCGCTTTAAAAATTAAAGAATGCAAAAATTTATTGGTACAGGTGTTGCCTTAGTCACGCCATTTAATAATGACTTATCTGTAGATGTAGAAGCACTAATAAACTTAGTGAATTTTAATATCGAAAACGGCACTAATTATTTAGTAATTAATGGTACAACAGCAGAAAGTGCAACAATTACCAAAGAAGAAAAACAACTTATAATAGATGTTATAATAAAAGCAAATAATAAGCGTGTGCCTTTAGTTTTAGGCGTAGGTGGTAACAATACTTTAGACGTTGTTAAAGAGTTAAAAACTAGAGATTTTACTGGTATAGATGGTGTTTTATCAGTAGCACCTTACTATAGTAAACCAACTCAAGAAGGTTTTTATCAGCATTATAAAGCGCTTTCAGAAGCTACAGAATTACCAATAATTTTATATAATGTACCTGGTAGAACAGCTAAAAACATGGAGCCAGCAACAACTTTACGTTTGGCAAAAGACTTTAGTAATATTGTAGCTGTAAAAGAAGCAGGTAACAACCAACAACAATACAATGCATTATTAAAAGATAAACCAGAAGATTTTTTAATTATTTCTGGTGATGATGATTTGGCTTTAGGCGTAACTTTAGCTGGTGGGTCTGGTGTAATTTCTGTAATTGGACAAGCTTATCCAGCAGAATTTTCTAAAATGATACAATTAGGTTTAGAAGGTAAAAACAAAGAAGCTTATAAAATCCATTTTAAAATGATGGATGTTGTAGATTATATTTTTGAAGAAAACAACCCTGCAGGTATAAAAACGGTTTTACAAGAATTAAATATTTGTAAAAATGATGTGCGTTTGCCATTAGTAAAAGCTAGTGAACAGTTACATACTAAAATATTAAACTACGTAAAAGCCTTTTAAGTAAACACTTAATCTTAACAAACTTTTAGTATCAATTTATTAATATTTTAAGTCTTTTTTGCTGATAATTGCAAGACACAATTTAGTGCATCAAAAATCGTTTTAATTAAAATTATTTTTTTGAAGATTTTGATGAATCTTACTTGCATTTAATTGTTAAGCTGAACTGCTAATACTGAACTTGTTTTAGTATTTCAGGAGCAAGAAGGAAAGAATTATTTCATAAAAAATAAATTCTTTTATTATCCATAATTAATTAGTAATTTTGCCGGATGCAAAAATTTAAAAATTTAGCGTATTTAGTAGTGTTTAGTGTAATGCTATTCTCTTGTGGAGAGTATCAAAAAGTACTAAATAAAGGGAGTGTAGAAGATCAGTATCAGATGGCTGTAAAAATGTACGAAACCAAAAAATATGCAAAATCTTTGCGTTTATTTGAAAAAATAACGCCAGCATATAGAGGTAAACCTCAAATGGAACGTGTACAATATATGGTAGCTCAGTCTAATTTTAACGAAAAAAATTATAGTCTTGCTGGTTATTATTTTGATCGTTTTACAAAAAACTACCCAAAAAGTTCTAAAAATGAAGAAGCTTCTTTTCTATCCGCTTTAAGTTACAAATTAGCTTCGCCAGTTTTTAGCAAAGACCCTACAGATACCAATAAAGCATTAGAAGCTTTTCAAAGTTTTATAAATGCATATCCTAATTCTGATAAGATTGATGAGGCAAATCAACATTATAAAGATTTAAGATATAAGTTACAGAAAAAATATTTCGAAATTGCTAAAACGTATTATACAACAGCAGAATACGATTCCAGAAATTACAAAGCAGCAATACAGGCTTTCGATAATCTTTTATCAGATTATTTAGGTTCTGAATTTAAAGAAGAAGCTTTATATTATAGATTAAAATGTGCACACGATTATGTACTTAAAAGTACAGACAGAAGAAAAGAAAGCAGAATTAAAGATGCTATAGATGCTTACGAAAAGTTAGAAAGAAACTTTCCAGAATCTCAATTTATGGAAGAATCTAATAAAATGTTAGCAACACTTAAAAATGAAGAAAAAAGAATCGATGGCATTATTGCTCAGATTAAAGATTTACAAAAAGAGAATACCAAAGAGAAATAATATATATTATGGATTATAAAGATACAGAAGCTGCATTAAGTACTATTACTTATAACAAAGATATAATCGAAGCTCCTACTGAAAATATTTACGAAGCAATTTCAATTATCGCTAAAAGAGCAAATCAAATTAATGCTGATTTAAAGAAAGAATTGGTAGATAAATTAGATGAGTTTGCTACTTATAATGATAGTTTAGAAGAAGTTTTTGAAAATAAAGAACAAATTGAAGTTTCTAAATTTTACGAGCGTTTACCAAAACCAACTGCAATCGCTGTTGATGAATGGTTAAAAGGTAAAGTATATCACAGAACTCCAGAAACAGAATAAAAATGTCTGTTTTAAGTGGTAAGAAAATTCTTTTAGGCATTACTGCTGGAATTGCTGCTTATAAAACGGCTTCTTTAGTTCGTTTATTTATAAAATTAGGCGCAGATGTTAAAGTTATAATGACACCTGCGTCTAAAGATTTTATAACACCTCTCACACTTTCTACACTTTCTAAAAATCCTGTTCATTCTACTTTTTATAATAAAGAAGAAGAAAATGAATTATGGAACAATCACGTAGATTTAGGTTTGTGGGCAGACTATTTTTTAATAGCACCTGCAACTGCAAATACAATGTCTAAAATGGCAAATGGTACTTGCAATAATTTATTGTTAGCTACATATTTATCAGCAAAATGCCCAGTATATTTTGCACCTGCTATGGATTTGGATATGTACATTCATCCATCTACCAAAAAAAGTTTAGACAAATTAAAAAGTTTTGGTAATATTATAATTCCTGCAACTTCTGGAGAACTAGCAAGTGGTTTAGTTGGTGAAGGAAGAATGGCAGAACCACAAGATATTGTTACTTTTATTGAGAATGATATTTTAGACAAACTGCCTTTAAAAGGTAAAAAAATAGTAATTACAGCAGGCCCAACTTACGAGGCTATAGATCCTGTTCGTTTTATTGGGAATCATTCATCTGGTAAAATGGGATTTGCTATTGCAAAATCGGCCGCAAATTTAGGTGCAGAAGTGTTTTTAATTTCTGGGCCAAGTCATCAACAAATACAACATTCATCAATAAAAAGAATAGATGTAGTTTCTGCAGAAGAGATGTATAAGGCAGCACATCAATATTTTAATGATGTAGATGTTGCTATTTTATCTGCTGCTGTTGCAGATTATAAACCAAAAAATGTTGCTAATCAGAAAATAAAAAAGAAGGAATCTTCGTTAACAATTGAGTTAGCACCCACAAAAGATATTTTAGCTTCTTTAGGTGAAATTAAAAAACATCAGCTTTTGGTTGGTTTTGCCCTTGAAACAAATAATGAAATTGAGAATGCAAAAGGCAAGCTAAAACGTAAGAATTTAGATTTAATTGTTTTAAATTCTTTGCAAGATAAAGGAGCAGGTTTTGCCACTAACACAAATAAAATTACTATTATTGATAAAAATTTGAATGAAAAACCATTTGAATTAAAGTCGAAAATAGAAGTAGCTGAAGATATAATGAGCGAAATTGTCTTAAGAATTAAAACTCTAAATTAAAGATATCTCTTGTTTTTATATAAATAATCTAAAAAAGAACTATTGTATATGATGCGTAAAATTATTTTTCTTTTTGCTTTGTTCTTAATAACATCAAACATAAATTCTCAAGAGTTAAATTGTTTGGTAAACATAAACTACGATCAAATTTCTGGTTCTAACAGACAAGTATTTGAAACTTTACAAAAATCTTTAACAGAGTTTGTGAATCAAACAAAGTGGACAAATAGAGTTGTACAAACTGAAGAAAAAGTAGATTGTGCAATGAATATTATAGTTACAGAAAGAAATAACAATAATTATACAGCTACTCTACAAATACAATCTTCAAGACCAGTTTACGGTTCAAGCTATGCAAGCCCTTTATTAAATTTAAAAGACAACGATTTTACGTTTAGGTACAATGAATACGATCCTTTAATTTATAATAGAAATTCTTTTGATAGTAATTTAGTATCTACTATTGTATTTTATGTATACACAATTTTAGGGGTTGATGCAGATTCATTTTCTAAATATGGAGGTCAAACTGAATTAGAAGAGGCACAAAATGTTATGTTGCAAGCACAACAAAGTGGTTTATCTGCTTGGCAAAATGTGGTAGGTAAACAAAATCGTTTTTTGTTGATTGATAATTTATTAGCACCAAAATTAAAAGCCTATAGAGATGTAATGTATGATTACCACATTAAAGGTTTAGACAATTTTGGAACAAACAAAGAATACGCAAAACAGACCATAGAAGATAGTGCTTTTAAAATGGAAAATCTGTACAACAAAACTGTTGGTAATTATTTAATTCGAGTATTTTTTGATGCCAAAGCAGACGAGTTAGTAAACATTTATTCTGATGGTCCTAGAACTAGAAATGCCATTAAATTATCGACAACCTTAAAAAGAATTTCTCCTAACAATAATTCTAAGTGGAGAAATATTGAATAACTATATTTCTTTAATTCAGGGTATTAGAATTTTCTAATAAATAGTAAACTTTAAGGTATTTTATCAAAATTTTATAAAAATAGAAAATGCATGCAAGCACACATGGAGCAATAGGTATTGCTATAATAACAGCAACCTATATAATTACTAAAAGCGAAAAGAAAACTTTTATTATTGGTGGAATACTTGCTTTTGCTTCTCATTATGTTTTAGACTTCATAGGTGAATCTCCTTATAAAACTATACAAGAAATGCTATTCATTGAAGTTGCTGTTTATTTATGGTCTCTAGTATTAATGTATTTCTTAGGGATAAAATATCTAAAATTTTCAGTTTTTGGTTTTTTTATGGCCAACCTCATGGATTATATTGATAAGAAAATGTATTTATCTATTTTTCTACCCAAAGAATACCCTTTTACGTATTACTTCCATTCTAAAAATCAAGTACTAATTCCAATAAGTTATCAAAAAACGATTATAGCTGCAATCGTTTCTGTAATACTAATAGGTATTTGTTTTCTAATATTAAGAAATAATAAGATGAGGCTTAAGTCTTAATTTTTGTTTAGTTTATCTCTACAAGAGAGAGATTATTTATCAACTTCCCTTTTTCTTTAATTCTTCAAAATCAAAAAAGTCTTTTACATCCACTTCTAAAATAGTTGCTATTTTTAACAACGTATCTATTTTAATATTGCTTTTTCCGTTTTCTAGATTATGATAAGCAATTTGACTTGTACTTAATCTACAGCCCATATAATATTGAGAGTATTCTTTTTTTAAGCGAGCAAATTTTATTTTCTTTCTAATAGCAATTAATTTTTCTTCCATTTTTGTTTCTAATTTAATAAGATAAACCGAATTGTGCAATCTCTATAGAAGGTAAATTCTTTTTCTCCCCATATATGGGGAGAAACCTCCCTATAAATGGGGATTTGATAAACTTATAATTTATAATTTTTTTGATATTGACAAAATAGTTTTTCTGTTTTAAATTTACAGTATCATTGCTATGTTAGACCTTCTTAAATGTTCTGATTAAAACTTTGATTTTCTAAAATATATTATATTTTGAATTGATTTTATAATTATTTTAAGGAGTGAATTTTATTTCACTCTTTTTTTGTTTATCAATAAATAAGTACATATTTACAAATATTGATTATTTAGAAACGCATTGGTCAGAAAAACAAGTAATTAATTTTATAACTAAAGTTTCTGATATCACCACAATTATAAAATTAAGTCCAGAAACTTTTAAAAAATTGGAAAAAGATAAAACTATTCATAAGGTAGAAATTCTAAAACAAATTACTTTATACTACCAAATAGCTACAAAGAAGGTAGAATTATTACTTTTTTTAATAACCTACAAGCCCCAAATAAACTAACCAAATTTTTACAATGATTATTAGAAAAAACTAGTTTAGTATTCTTTAAAATTTCACTAATTTTATTGTTTAAAATTAAGAGAACTTGCTCACACAACTTTCCATAAATAACTACGCTTTAATCAATCAATTAGCTATTGATTTTTCTTCTGGTTTATCTATAATTACTGGTGAAACTGGTGCTGGAAAATCCATTTTGTTGGGGGCATTAGGTTTAGTTTTGGGTAATAGAGCAGATTTATCTTCTTTAAAAGATACTTCTAAAAAATGTGTTGTAGAAGCCAGGTTAGATATTGCGAATTATAATTTAAACGATTTTTTTAATGAAGTAGATTTAGATTACGAATCTGAAACTATTATTAGAAGAGAAATTTTGCCTTCAGGTAAATCTCGTGCTTTTGTAAATGACACACCAGTTCGTTTATCCGTTTTAAACGAATTAAGAACAAAGTTAATAGATGTGCATTCGCAGCATCAAACTTTGCAATTATCAGACAACAGTTTTCAGTTTTCTATTTTAGATGCTTTAGCAAAGAACAAAGAGAAAATTGCTTCTTACAAAAGAGGTTATGCAAAACTTAATCAACTAAAAAAAGAACTACAAGAATTAGAAGCTGTTCAAAAAGAAGCAAATCAGCAATACGAATATAATTTGCATTTGTTTAATGAATTAGAAGAAGCCAATTTAAAAGTTGATGAACAAGAAGAATTAGAAGAAAAATTAGAGAAGTTAAATAATATTGAAGATATAAAATTAAATTTATCAGAAGCTTTAGAAATTTCTGTAAATGAAGAAATAGGTATCCAAAACTTATTAAATACGCTAGAAAATCGCTTGTTAAAAATCGCTTCTTTTTCTAAAGATTATCAAGAATTATCAGAAAGAGTAACATCAGTAAAAATAGAAATTGATGATGTTGTTGCAGAATTAGAAAATGCTAATGAAAACGTCGATTTTAATCCGAATGAAATAGAAGAATTAAACGATCGTTTACAATTGATTTACAATTTGCAGAAAAAGCATACAGTTTCTACAAATAAAGAATTAATCAATGTTTTAGAAGATTTATCAGAAAAAGTAAGTCAAGTAGAAAATGCAGAAGAAACCATCAATAACAAACAAAAAGAGATTGATGATGTTGCTGGTAAATTAGATAAATTAGCGGGTTTAATTACAAAAAGTAGAGTTGCTTCAATACCTAAATTAACCAAAGAATTACAGTATTTATTATCAGAATTAGGTATGGAAAACGCAAGATTTTCTATTAAGATTAACCCAACTAAAAACTATTTTTCTAACGGAAAAGACGAATTAGAATTTTTATTTTCTGCTAATAAAGGAGGTAGTTTTGGCGAACTTAAAAAAGTAGCTTCTGGTGGAGAGTTATCAAGAATAATGTTATCTGTAAAGAAAGTTTTATCAGAAAACACACAATTACCAACCATTATTTTCGATGAAATAGATACAGGAGTTTCAGGTGAAGTCTCAAATAAGATTGCAGCAATTATGCAGCAAATGGGCAAACACATGCAAGTAATTGCAATAACACATTTACCACAAATAGCATCGCAAGGAAAAAACCATTATAAGGTATTTAAAAAAGAAGTAAAAGGTGTTACAACTACCAATTTAAAGCAATTAACTACAGAAGAAAGAATTAAAGAAATTGCAGAAATGTTAAGTGGTAAAGATATTTCTGATTCAGCCTTAACACACGCAAAAGAACTTTTAAATTTATAAAAATTCTTAACGAATTTTTTGAACAACTTATGTTTTAATAAAAGCAAGTAATAGATATATTTGCACAATTAAATTAACAAATCTAAATCGCTTCTTTTCATTATAGTTTAAAAAAATATTAAAAACAAAGAAGCCTATAACTAGTATTATGTACAACTTATTAAAAGGAAAAAAAGGAATTATATTTGGTGCTTTAAACGAGCAATCTATTGCTTGGAAAGTAGCAGAAAGAGCGCATGAAGAAGGTGCAGAATTTGTATTAACAAACGCACCAATTGCTTTAAGAATGGGGCAATTAAATGCGCTTGCAGAAAAAACAGGTTCGCAAGTAATTGCTGCAGACGCAACTTCTTTAGAAGATATAACAGCTTTAGTAGAACAATCTATGGAAATTTTAGGAGGTAAAATCGACTTCGTTTTACACTCTATAGGTATGTCTGTAAACGTAAGAAAAAAAATACATTATACAGATTCAAATTACGATTTTACAGCAAAAGGTTGGGACATTTCAGCACTTTCTTTTCATAAAGTAATGAATGTTTTATACAACAAAAAAGCAATGTCTGATTGGGGTTCTATTGTAGCATTAACCTATATGGCTGCACAAAGAGTTTTTCCAGATTATAATGATATGGCAGACAACAAAGCTTATTTAGAGAGTATTGCACGTAGTTTTGGTTACTTTTTTGGTAGAGATCATAAAGTTCGTGTAAACACAATTTCTCAATCGCCAACACCAACAACAGCTGGTAGTGGAGTAAAAGGTTTTGATGGTTTTATAGAATACGCAGAGAAAATGAGTCCTTTAGGTAATGCATCTGCTTTAGAATGTGCAGATTATACAATTTCTATGTTCTCAGATTTAACTAAAAAAGTAACAATGCAGAACTTATTTCACGATGGTGGATTCTCTAATATGGGAGTAAGTGATCCTGTTATGGAAAAGTTTGAGTAATATTTTTAGAAGCTATTTCCAGCTTTACGTTATATCTTTTTTTGAAAAAACAAAAAAAGGATGCCACTTCAATCTGGGCTAAACTTGTTTGCCTACTTTTAGAAAAACATAAAATGCAAATCTATTTAGGTTTGCATTTTATGTTTTTTTACATTTACAATATCGTTGTAAAGTATTTTAATTTTGCGACACTGAAACCTAAAAAATTTGCATTTTTTTTTCTCTATAATCGTACCCGTTTATAACCGTCCAAAAGAAATAGACGAGTTATTAGAAAGTTTAACACAACAAACGTATTCAGAAGCTTTTGAGGTTTTAATAATAGAAGATGGTTCATCAGAAAAAAGTGATCAAATTGTAGAGAAGTACAAATCAAAAATAAATTTAAAATACTTTTTTAAAGAAAACAGTGGAGCAGGAGCAAGCCGAAATTTCGGAATGCAAAAAGCTTCAGGTAATTATTTTATCATTTTAGATTCAGATGTAATTGTACCAGAACAATATTTATCAGAAGTAGCAAAAATGCTACAAACCAATTATACAGATGCTTTTGGAGGTCCAGATGCAGCACATAAAAATTTTACAGTTTTACAAAAAGCCATTAATTATTCCATGACTGCTGTTTTAACTACTGGAGGAATTCGTGGTAAGAAAAAAGCTGTGGGTAAATTTCAGCCAAGGAGTTTTAATTTTGGTTTATCAAAAAAAGCATTTGAAAAAACGCAAGGTTTTTCTAAAATGAAAAACGGAGAAGATATAGATTTAACCTTTAAACTATGGAAAAATAATTTTGAAACTCAATTGATTGCAACCGCTTTTGTATATCACAAACGCAGAAGTACAATACCACAATTTTTTAAACAAACTTTTGGTTTCGGAACTGCAAGACCAATTTTAAATCAGAAATATCCATCAACAGCAAAAATAACTTATTGGTTTCCTAGCATATTTATTATTGGTTTTACTCTAAGTATTTTATTGGCATTTTTTGGTTATTTAACTTTATTCAGTTGTTATTATCTATATTTTTTAGCATTATTTTTCGATTCACTTTTTAAAAATGGATTATCAGTTGCTGTGTTAAGTATCATAACTTCTCTTACTCAGTTTTTAGGATATGGTTTTGGTTTTTTGCAAAGTCAGTTTATGCGTAAATAAATTAAAAATATTCTATTAATTTATATTATAAAAACTGTGTTTTTCTTTTACAATAAAGGAATGAATAATATCTTTGGTTATTAAATTGAATATGAACAAAATATATAATAATGATGAAGTGGACTAATTTTATAACTTCGATTGTTCATAATCATAATCATAATGCTTCTTGTAACAAATAAAATTCATATAATAGTAGATTAGATTTTTCCCAACAAAAAAATTATGACAAAAGAATTCAATGAGCCTGATGATTATTTATTTATAGAAAAGGCTGATAATATAGATATTAGAGATGAAATTAAAAAGTATTTAATTCATTGGAGCTGGTTCTTAATTGGTCTTTGTTTGACATTCCTTTTGGGCTTTTTATATTTAAAATATACTCCAAAGCAATATAGTGCATCAGCTTATATCATGATTAAAGACAATTTAAAAAGTGGTATTTCTGAAGAGTTTAAAGCTTTTTCTGACTTAGGGATTGTTGGGAGTAGTTCTACAAATAACCCAGAAAATGAGATTTTTATTATTAAATCGAGAAAGATTATCGGTAAAATGGTAGACTCATTAAACTTAAATATTAGTTATTTTAAAAATGCAGATATAAGTAATGTTGAATCTTATAAAAATAGTGCCATAAAGCTAGAATTTGTAAATAAAAATAAAGAAGCTTTACATTATTCGAAAGACACATCTTTTACAGTAAGTGTATTACCAAATAATGAGTTAGTATTAAAAAACATAGATGGAGATACTTTAAAGCATTCTAGATTCAAAGAGATTATACGAAGTAAAGAATTAGGAAATTTTAAAATTATAAAAAATGAAAATTCAATTTTAACTAATAATGTTTTAGTTGTTATTAAATCTCGTAAAAGTGTAATTAGCTCATATGCCTCAAAAATTATGATTACTCCTATGAGTGATTTTTCTAGTATTCTACATTTACAAGTTGTGGATCATAATAAATTTAAAGCAGAAAACATATTAGATGAATTAATAAAGCAATATAATCATGATGCAATAATTGACAAAAATATTATTTCAAGAAAAACGTTAGCCTTCCTTGAGGCAAGATTAGAAAAGCTAGGTGGTAGATTGGCTTTAATTCAAGATAGTTTAAAAACTTATAAGATTGAAAATGGTATTTCTGGTAACCCAATAGAAAATCAAATTGTATTAGAAACCATCACAGAAAATATAGGGACTAAAGATAAATTAATTACACAGTTAAGTATAATTAATTGGGCTGAGGGTCAACTTAACAATTTATTGGTTAAAAATGAAATTCTTCCTGTTAATCTTGGTTTTGATGATCAAAATATTTCTAAAAGTATAGGTGAAATTAATAAGTTGCTTCTACAAAGAAAAAAAATATTAAGGTTTTCTGGAGAAAAAAATCCGATTATCCTTGAATTAAACAATCGAATAAAAGGATTAAAACAAAACTTAAGGTCTAATTTGAAAAATTTAAAAAAATCAGTGGAAATTAGATTAAATAATACAAATATTCAAAATAGGAAAAATCAATCTAAAGTTGCTAGTATTCCTGAAATAGAGAGAGGGATAGTAGATACATATAGGCAAAAGCTAATCTATTCGGAATTATATTCTTATCTTCTAAAGAAAAAAGAAGAAACAGCCATATCTTTAGCAATTACAGTTCCAAATGCTAAAATTATTGACGTAGCATTTAGTTCAGGATCTCCAGTATCACCTAATAATAAAAATATATATTTATTATCATTGGGAGCAGGACTACTTATTCCATTTATCTTAATTTATATAAGAAGTAGTCTAGATAACAAAATACACAATAGAAAAGATATAGAGGCTAATTTAAATATTCCATATTTAGGAGATATTCCCCACACAGAAGTTATTGAAAAGATAATCGTTAAAAATGAAACAAGAACCAGTTCAGCTGAAGCTTTTAGAATATTAAGGACAAATTTAAATTTTATTTTACCAAAATCTAATACTGACACTAAGGGTAAAGTTATATTTGTAACTTCAACTATTAGTGGAGAAGGGAAATCATTTGTTTCATTAAACTTAGCGGCATCTTTAGCCTTAACAAATAAGAAAGTTTTATTAATCGGTTTAGATTTAAGAGCTCCTAAAATCACAGAATATCTTGATGTTAAAGACCATAAAGGAGTAACTAATTATATTTTAGATGAAAAAATTAATCTAGATGATATTAAGTTTAATGTTCCGCAGATTAAAAATGTAGATTTTATAGCATCTGGGGTAATCCCTCCAAATCCTTCTGAATTATTATTAAATCCACGAGTGGAAGAAATTCTTAGTACTGTTAAAAATGATTATGACTATATAATTGCAGACACGGCTCCAGTAAGCTTGGTTACTGACACCATGTTAATTGCTGAAATGGCGGATGTTGTTTTATATGTTGCTAGGGCAAATTATATTGATAGGAGAATGTTAATAGTTCCACAAACATTATATAAAGAAAAAAAACTACCTAATATGGCAATTGTTTTAAATGATACTGATACAAATAAAGGTTATGGCTATGGGTATGGTTATGTTGAGCAAGATAAAAAAACTTGGTATAAGAGATTTTTAGGATTATAAAATTAAAAAAGCTCCCAATTTCTTGAGAGCTTTTTATTTAAAAAATATTTGACTGTTATTTCTCTGGATTTAATATTCCTAAAATATAACCATTTGTTAAATATTTTTTTGCTACCATTTTAATATCTTCTTTAGTTAAAGCGTTTACTCTTTCTTCAAAAGTAGTGACCTCTGAAGCCTCATTTTTCATATAATCGATATTTTTAATTAAGTTTAACCAATATCTATTTCTCTTTACATTTTCTTTATGATCTAAAATTTGCGCTTTTTTGGTTTTCATTAGATCTTCTTCAGAAGGACCATTTTTAGCCATGTCTGCAACTTGCGCAATAGCAATACTTTTTAGTTTATCTACATTTTCTGGAGCACAAGGAAAAGATATCGAAAAATTATATTTACCATATGGTAATTTTGAAATACTACCACTAGTTCTAGAAGAATATACACCACCTTCTTCTTCACGTAATTTTTCTGTTAGCTTTATACCAACAATTTCACCTAAACTTTTAAAAGCTAAAGCTTCTTTTGGATTATAGGTTGTTTCTCCTAGATAAGTTATTCTTACATTACTTTTGGGGTCTTTTCCTTTTTCTACGATTTTGGTATGAGAACCTTTTAGAGGTCTAAAATCATTTACTTTATAAGTCTCTTTAGAATCTTTACCAGGTAAACTTGCAATATATTTCATTGCATATTCTGCTAATTTGCGTTCATCGATATTACCAACAAAATAGAAATTAAAATCTCCTGCATCAGCAAAACGCTCTTTGTATTTTGCATAAGCTAAATCGTAATCTGCTGCATCGTATTTTTCTTCAGAAGGAAAACCAGTATATCTAGTATTACCTTTATTCATAAAGTCTGACATTTCTTTTTGGAAAAAGAAATTTGGACTCGCTAATAAATTACCTAAAAAACTCTTGTTTTTGTTAATAGAAGATTTAAAAGCTTTATCATCTTTATTTAAAGAAGTAAAGTATAAATGTATTAATTGAAAAAGTTCTTCCAAATTTTTTGGAGAAGCAGAACCATTAAATCCTTCGCTTAAACCACTAATATAAGGCCTAGCATTAGCAATTTTACCAGACATCATTTTTCTTAAATCAGACTTTGAATAACCATTTACACCAGCATCAGTTAATGCAGCATTTGCAAAAGATGTTGCTTTTAATTCCTCATCAGTGTATAAAGAAGTACCCCCATAGCTATAGGCTGTAAATAAAATTTCATCGTTTTTAAAATCTGTTTTTTTGTAAGTAATCTTTGCACCATTTTCTAAAACAAATGTTTTTGTACCTAACTTGTCGTTTTTGTTAGTACCTACAATTTTACCCATTTTAGGGGTTTCAGTAATTAAAGAAGCTGCTACTTCTTTATCCTCATAAGGTTTTAACTCTTTAGTTTTTACATTATTTAAGGCATCTAAAACTTGTTGCTCAGTTACAACTTGTTTAGGACCAGTAATTATGATAACTCTATTATCATCGTGAATAAAGCTTTTTATAACTTCATTTACTTCCTTAAGCTGTATTGTAGGTAATAATTTTTTATTCATTTCAAAAGTCCAAGCTATACCTGGAATAGGGCTTTTATCTAAAAAGTGATTTACATAAGCACCTACAATTCTTCCTGATTCATTTTTATCTCGATCATTATATGATTTCTCTAAACGAGATAAAACATTTTTTTTGGCTCTTTCTAATTCTCCTTTTGTAAAACCAAAACGTTTTGCACGCTCACTTTCTTCTAATAAAGCTTCAAGACCTTTTAATTGACCTTCTGAACTTGTGTTTGCAACAGATTGATATGCTTCTCTGTTTCTTGCATAAGTACCTCCATGATAACTGAAACCAAAAATAAAAGGAGGGTTTTCTCCATTTCTTAACTCATCTAAGCGATTATTTAACATTTGAGAAAATAAAGATTCTACTATCGATTTTCTAAAAGCTACAATAGTTTCTGTTGGTTTAGTATCCTCATAATCCTTATACATTAATTGTACTCTAGAAAAGGGAGATTCTTTATCAGATTCTATAGATATAAATGTTTCTTCGTGATTTTTTACAGAGAAAGATTCTCTTTTTCTTGGGTTTTCTGAAATTTGAATATCACTAAAATATTTTTGAATTTTATTTTCTAGTTGAGCAACATCTACATCACCAACAGCAATAACTGCCATTAAATCTGGTCTGTACCAGTCTTTTTGAAAACGTCTGATACTTTCGTAAGAAAAGTTTTTAATGCTTTCTTCAGTTCCAATTGGTAACCTGTCTGCATATTTAGAGCCGTACATTAATTTTGGTAAATATTTTTCCATCATTCTACTATCTGCACCACGTCTAGATCTATACTCTTCTAGAACTACACCACGTTCATCATCAATATCTTTATCTTCTAATAGTGCGCTTCCAGCCCAATCTCTTATAATTTGAAACCCTTTGTCTAGTTTGGCTTCATCATCACTAGGTATAGGTAAAATGTATACAGTTTGGTCAAAACCTGTGTATGCATTTAAATCTGCTCCAAATTTTACTCCAATAGATTGTAAATAATCTATTAATTCATTCTTTTTAAAGTTTTTTGTTCCATTAAAATTCATGTGCTCCATAAAATGGGCTACACCTAATTGATCTTTATCTTCTAAAATAGAACCAGCATTAATTGCTAAACGAAGTTCTACTTTATTAGCTGGTTTGCCATTGTTTTTAATGTAATAAGTTAATCCGTTAGAAAGTTTACCAATTTTAACACTTTCATCAATAGGTATTTTTTTTTCTAATTTTTGTGCGTATAAAAATGTTGTAAAAACAGATAATAATAAAGTAAATAGTACTCTTTTCATAGAAGTTTATGGGTTTTAAATTTGTTATTGAAGCTAAGATAAAGACTTAAAATTAATTAAACTAAGTTTTTAGTTCAATTTTAAGAGAATTAATTTTTATTTATCTTTATCTTAACTTTTGGTTAGGTTTTAAAACTAAAATTGATTAGAAATTAAATAATGGAAAGAAGAAAGTTTATAAAAAAAGCATCAGTTACTGGTTTAAGTTTGGTTACAATGTCATCATCATTAATCAGTAAAGCAAATTCTAATAAAGTAAAGAAAGGTCTTTTACCTAATAAAATATCAATTAAACCTTTGGTAATTGCAACTTGGAGAACTCCTTTGGCTGTTAATACTGCTGCTGCACTTTTAGAAAAAGGTAGTTCTGCTTTAGATGCAGTTGAGCAAGGTTGTAGAATTGAAGAAGCAGATATAAAAAATCAGTCTGTAGGTAAAGGAGGTTTGCCAGATAGAGATGGTAATGTAACTTTAGATGCTTGTATTATGGATGATAAAGGGAATTACGGATCAGTTTTAGGAGTAAAAAATATAAAGCATGTAATTTCTGTAGCTAGAAAAGTAATGGAAGATACTCCACACGTTATGTTAGTGGGTGATGGAGCAGAACAATTTGCAGTAACTAAAGGGTTTAAAAGAGAAAATTTATTGACAGAAGCTAGCAAAAAAGCTTGGGAAGAATGGAAAGTGAAATCTGAATACAAACCGATTATCAATATAGAAAATCACGATACAATAGGAATGTTAGCCATTGATAAAAAAGGAAATATTTCTGGAGCTTGTACCACAAGTGGATTGGCTTATAAAATGGCAGGTAGAGTAGGAGATTCTCCTATTATTGGAGGTGGACTTTTTGTTGATAATGAAATTGGAGGTGCAGCTGCAACAGGTTTAGGAGAAGAAGTTTTAAAAACCGTGGGTAGTTTTTTAATTGTAGAATTAATGCGTCAAGGAAAATCGCCACAAGAAGCTTGTGAAGAAGCTATTGCTAGAATTGTTAGTAAACCCAATAGTAATTATAAAAATTTTCAGGTAGGTTATATTGCTGTAAATAAACAAGGAGAAACTGGTGCTTATTCAATTCACGAATGGTTTAGCTATAACCTTTATCAAAAAAAAGAGAATAAAAATATTAAATCTGATTTTTATAATAAAGATTAATTTTTGGTGGTACTTTAATATTTTGTCATTTAGATTGTAATACCTTTTTTAATATTTGATGCTTATTTAAGGAATTGAAACTAATATTAAATTTTATATAAAAAAAGAAACCCAAAACTGATTTAGTTTTGGGTTTTAAAAATTATCTAAAGGCTACCTTTTTATTTTTTTTGTCTTGCTTGTTGCTCTTGAGCTTGTTTCATAGCATCATCAATACGTTGTCTGAATTTACTTTTCTTCTTTTCAGGACGTTTTTTATTTTCTTCAATTTGTGCGTGAATTTTATCTTCATCTATCACATAATTCTTAATTACTAACATAATTGTAATTGTTAGTAAGTTAGAAATAAAGTAATATAAACTTAATGAACTTGCATAATTGTTAAAGAAAAATAACATCATAATAGGAGAGAAGTAAATCATATACTTCATCATCTTACTCATATCTGGCATACCTTCTTGTGTAGGTGCTTGCATATTTGCTTGTTGACTTTGGTTCATTTTCATATAAAAGAAAATAGCTACTGAAGCCAAAATTGGGAATAAACTTACATGATCTCCATAAAAAGGAACAGAAAACGGAAGTTTAAAAATAATATCATAAGAAGATAAATCTGGTGCCCACAAAAAGCTTTCTTGTCTTAAAGCTAAGTTTGTAGGAAAAAATTTAAATAAAGCAAAGAATACTGGCATTTGTAATAATGCAGGAATACAACCAGAAAGCATACTAACACCTGCTTTACGTTGTATTGCCATTGTTTCTTGCTGACGCTTCATAGCATTTTCTTTCCCTGGATATTTTTCGTTTAAGGCAGTTAATTCAGGTCTAATTACCTTCATTTTTGCACTTGATAAATATGATTTATAAACTAAAGGAGACATTATAATTCTTACAACAATCGTCATTAAAATGATAATTAATCCGTAGTTTGATAAAAAGCCTTGTAAGAAATTAAATACAGGATAGAAAACGGTTCTATTTAAAAAACCAAAAATTCCCCAACCTAAATCTGCAGTTTCATCCAAATCAGTTCCTTCATAAGATTTTAATAAATTATAATCACTTGGTCCATAAAACCATTTCATATTATAATTTAACTCTCCACCAGCTAAAGCTAATGGTGTTTTTAATGCAAAACTTTTAGTAAAAACAGTATCAATTTCTTCATTTTCTACTAAGTCTTTAGAAGTTACAGTTGCATTTTCAAAAGGTGTATCTGTTAATAAATTAGATGTAAAAAAGTGCTGTTTATAAGCAACCCAATCTACATCATTAATAACTTCAGTATTACCAGCACTTACATTATCTACATCTTCTTCAGATTTATAATATAAATTAGAATACATAGTATTCTCTGTTTTTATACTTTTTTCGTGTCTATACCCTTTTAAAGACCAATCTAAATTAATAGGATTAGAAGAGTTAATTACCGAACTTAAACCTTGAGAGCGAATAGAAAAATCAACCATATATTTTTTAGGTTTTATTTCATATCTATATTCTAAAAACTGAGAATCAGAAACTTTAAGTTTCATCGATAAAACTGAGTTTTCTCCGTTTTTAGTTAAAGCCGGTTCAAAAAATAAATCTTTAGTATTTAAAATTCTGTTGTCTGTTGTTCCAAAATTGATGTTAAATGACGAGTTATTATCATTAATCATATATAAAGGAAGAGAATCGTGCGTTTTATAATTCTTAATTAAGGCTTTTACAATCTGTCCACCTTTATTATCAATAGTTAATTTTACAAGACTATTTTCAATTTCTGTTGTACCTTCTGTACCATTAATTGCACTTTGAGCAAAAGCACCTAATTTATTCGTTAAGGCAACTTGTTTTAAAGAATCGTTAGCGAAACTTGGTGATGCAGTTTTGGCTGTTGTTGGTGTATTAACTGTAGTTTCTTCTACATCTGGTGTAGATTTTTGCTCAATATCTTCTGGTTTGTTGGTGTTTAAATACCAAAGCATTATTGCACCAAGAAGAATCATTCCTATAAAAGAATTATAATCGAATTTTTTTTGTTCCATATGTAAATTAATGTCAATTTGTCATTAACTCAAGAAAATCTCTTGAGAAAATCGCGACAAATGTAGTTAAAAAGCAGATTTTAGGTTGATTTTTATGCTTTAAATTATATACTTATTAGTAGTTCAATTAGTATTCCGAAATTATGATTTAGATTGTTTTAAAGCAGCTTTAATAAAATCTACAAATAAAGGATGAGGTTTTAGAACCGTACTTTTATATTCTGGATGATATTGAACCCCAACAAACCAAGGATGATTGGTAACTTCAACAACTTCTACTAAGCCCGTTTTTGGATTAATACCAGTTGCTTTCATTCCTTTTAATTCAATTTGATCTTTATAGTCGTTATTAAATTCATAACGATGTCTATGACGCTCACTAATTTTTTCTGTTTGATATGCATTGTAAGCCTTAGATCCTTCTAAAAGATTACAGTCCCAAGCACCTAAACGCATTGTACCACCTTTTTCAGTAACATCTTCTTGGCTTTCCATTAAATTAATAACAGGGTTTTTACAATTCTTTTTCATTTCTGTAGAAAAAGCATCAACTAAACCTAAAACATTTTTAGAAAACTCAATCACTGCCATTTGCATTCCTAAACAAATTCCGAAAAAAGGAATATTATTTTCTCTTGCATATTGTACAGCTTTAATTTTACCATCAATTCCACGATCTCCAAAACCAGGAGCAACTAAAACTCCGTTTACGCCTTTTAATAATTCTTCGTAATTTTCTATGGTTAAGCTTTCTGAATGTATCCAACGAACTTTTACTTTTGTTTCGTTAGATGAACCTGCATGAATAAATGCTTCTGTAATTGATTTATAAGAATCTTGTAACTCAATATATTTACCAATTAAAGCAATTTCTACTTCAGAAGTTGGGTTTTTGTGCTTTTGTAAAAAGTTGTTCCAAGTTTCTAATTTAGGTTCTTTTTTAGATTCTAAATGTAATTTCTTTAAAACTACAGTATCTAAACCTTCTTCTAACATTAAGTTAGGAACATCGTAAATGGTTTCTGCATCTATAGATTGTATAACATCTTCTTTTTTAACATTACAAAATAATGCTAGTTTTCTTTTGATGTCATCAGAAATATCGTGCTCAGTTCTACACACTAAAATATCTGGGCTAACCCCACTTTGCATTAACATTTTAACAGAGTGTTGTGTAGGTTTTGTTTTTAACTCACCTGCAGCTGCAAGATAAGGCACTAAAGTTAAGTGAATAACTATGGCATTTTCTTCTCCTTTTTCCCATAACATTTGTCTAACAGACTCAACATATGGTAAAGACTCTATATCACCTACAGTTCCACCAATTTCTGTAATTACAATATCGTAATCACCAGTTTCTCCTAAAAGTTGGATTCTGTGTTTAATTTCATCAGTAATATGAGGAATAACTTGTACTGTTTTTCCTAAAAAGTCTCCTTTTCTTTCTTTGTTGATGACAGATTGATAGATTCTACCAGTAGTTACGTTATTAGCCTGACTTGTAGGTATATTTAAATATCGCTCATAATGACCTAGATCTAAATCGGTTTCAGCTCCATCATCAGTTACATAACATTCTCCATGTTCGTACGGATTTAATGTTCCTGGGTCTATATTAATATAAGGGTCTAATTTTTGGATAGTTACAGAAAAGCCTCTTTCTTGCAATAATTTAGCTAATGAAGCTGCAATAATTCCTTTTCCTAGTGAAGATGTTACGCCTCCTGTTACAAAAACGTATTTAGTATTGTGCATGGTTACTTTAGGTTTGTACAAAAGTAGTAACTCTAAATATTATCAACAATAAAAAAGATAAAAACATTCTAAAAATGCCTATTTTTGTAGTTCTGAAAAATATTTTAATTTTTTTTCAAATACTATTTGTCAAAAATAAAAACAGTTGTATATTTGCACACGCTTTTAGCAAGATAAAAATTGATAAGCAAAAAAAAATAATAAAGAAGACTTTTAAAAATACATATAATGCCGAAAAGAACGTATCAACCATCAAAGAGAAAGAGAAGAAACAAACATGGTTTCATGGAGAGAATGGCTTCTGCTAATGGTAGAAAGGTATTAGCTCGTAGAAGAGCAAAAGGAAGAAAGAAAATTTCTGTTTCATCTGAAACTAGACATAAAAAATAAATGATTAACAATTGTTAATATATAAGGTGTTACTTTTTTAAGTAACACCTTTTTTTATACCCAAGCACTACTTATTTTTGTAAAACTAATAAACACAATTACTTACAATGCCAAAAAGAGAAGACCTTAAATCCATTTTAATTATTGGTTCAGGCCCAATTGTTATTGGTCAGGCCTGTGAATTCGATTATTCAGGATCACAATCTTTACGTTCATTAAGAGAAGATGGTATAGAAACTATCTTAATTAACTCAAACCCAGCAACAATTATGACAGACCCTTCTATGGCTGATCATATATATTTGTTGCCACTTACAACAAAATCAATTATTCAAATTTTAAAAGAGCATCCGCAAATTGATGCAGTTTTACCAACAATGGGTGGTCAAACAGCATTAAATTTATGTATTGAGGCAGATGATAAAGGAATTTGGGAAGATTTTAATGTAAAATTAATAGGGGTTGATATTGATGCAATTAATGTTACTGAAGATAGAGAGCAGTTTCGAGAATTAATGATAAAAATTGGTGTGCCAATGGCACCTCAAGAAACTGCAACATCATTCTTAAAAGGTAAAGAAATAGCACAAGAGTTTGGTTTTCCTTTAGTAATACGTTCTTCTTATACTTTAGGAGGTGCAGGTGCATCTATTGTTTATGACTCTAAAGATTTCGACGAATTATTAAGCAGAGGTTTAGAAGCATCACCAATTCATGAGGTGATGATTGATAAAGCAATGATGGGTTGGAAAGAGTACGAATTAGAATTATTGAGAGATAAAAATGATAACGTAGTTATTATTTGTTCTATAGAAAATATGGATCCTATGGGTATTCATACAGGAGATTCTATTACAGTAGCTCCTGCAATGACACTTTCTGATAAAACTTATCAAAAAATGCGTGATATGGCTATACATATGATGCGTTCTATTGGAGATTTTGAAGGTGGTTGTAATGTGCAATTTGCAGTTTCTCCTGATGAAAAAGAAGATATTATTGCTATTGAAATTAATCCACGTGTATCTCGTTCATCAGCTTTAGCTAGTAAAGCAACAGGTTATCCAATTGCAAAAGTAGCTACAAAATTAGCTATTGGTTATTCATTAGATGAGTTAGAAAACGGAATTACAAAATCTACATCTGCTTTATTTGAGCCTACTTTAGATTATGTAATTGTAAAAATACCTCGTTGGAATTTTGATAAATTTGAAGGTTCTGACAGAACTTTAGGTTTACAAATGAAAGCTGTTGGAGAAGTAATGGGTATTGGTCGTTCTTTTCAAGAGGCACTGCACAAAGCAACTCAATCTTTAGAAATTAAAAGAAACGGATTAGGTGCAGATGGTAAAGGTTATACAGATTATAATCAAATTATAGATAAATTAACCAATGCAAGTTGGGACCGTGTTTTTGCAATCTATGATGCAATTGCAATGGGAATTCCATTATCAAAAATATATGCTATCACAAAAATTGATATGTGGTATCTAAAGCAATATGAAGAGTTGTTTCAATTACAGAAAGAAATCTCTAAATATTCTATAGATACTATTAATAGAGATTTATTATTAGAAGCTAAACAAAAAGGTTATGGAGATAGACAAATAGCACATATGCTAGATTGTTTAGAGAGCGAAGTTTATAACAAAAGAGACGAATTAAAAGTACAGCGTGTTTTTAAATTAGTAGATACTTGTGCTGCTGAATTTAAAGCAAAAACTCCTTACTATTATTCAACTTTTGAAAATGAGATTGAAACTCCTAATGGAGAAATTACTATTGCTAACGAAAGTATAGTTACAGATAAAAAGAAAATTATAGTTTTAGGTTCTGGACCAAACAGAATTGGGCAAGGAATTGAATTTGATTATTGTTGTGTTCACGGAGTTTTAGCTGCTGCAGAATGTGGTTATGAAACAATTATGATTAACTGTAATCCTGAAACAGTTTCTACGGATTTTGATACGGCTGATAAATTATATTTCGAGCCAGTTTTTTGGGAACATATTTATGACATTATTCGTCATGAAAAACCAGAAGGAGTTATTGTTCAGTTAGGAGGACAAACTGCTTTAAAATTAGCTGAAAAGTTAACTAAATATGGAATTAAAATTATAGGAACTTCTTTTGAAGCTTTAGATATTGCTGAAGATAGAGGAAGATTCTCGTCTATGTTAAAAGACAATAAAATTCCTTATCCAGAATTCGGAATTGCAGAAACTGCAGATGAAGCTTTAACTTTAGCTGATGAATTAAATTTCCCTATTTTGGTAAGACCTTCTTATGTATTAGGTGGTCAAGGAATGAAAATTGTAATCAACAAAGAAGAATTAGTAGAGCATGTAGTTGATTTACTGGGTAGAATGCCAAATAATAAATTGTTGTTAGATCATTATTTAGATGGCGCAATAGAAGCAGAGGCAGATGCAATTTGTGATGCAGATGGTAATGTGTACATTATTGGTATTATGGAGCATATAGAACCTTGTGGAATTCATTCAGGAGATTCTAATGCAACTTTACCAGCCTTTAATTTAGGAGATTTGGTAATGCAACAAATTATAGATCATACCAATACAATTGCAACTGAATTAAAAACTGTAGGTTTAATTAATATTCAGTTTGCTATTAAAGATGATATTGTTTATATTATTGAAGCAAACCCAAGAGCTTCTAGAACTGTGCCTTTTATTGCAAAAGCCTACAAAGAGCCTTATGTAAATTACGCTACAAAAGTAATGTTAGGTCATAATAAAGTTACAGACTTTAGTTTTAACCCTCAATTAGAAGGTTATGCTATTAAGCAACCAGTTTTTTCTTTCAATAAGTTTCCGAATGTAAATAAAAAACTAGGTCCAGAAATGAAATCGACTGGAGAAAGTATTTTATTTATTGATAGTTTAAAAGATGATGACTTTTACGATTTATATTCAAGACGTAAAATGTATTTGAATAAATAGAGTTTTCTATTTTTGATATTTTAAAAAAGCATCCAAATTTAATTTGGATGCTTTTTTATTTGGATAAATACTAAGTTTTATTTAGCTAATAAATAAAAAATTAACTTACAATTAATTAAAATTGAACTCATTTTTTTGAGACTAATAAAAATAAAACTAATTTGCAATCATAAAATAAAATAATGAAAAAGTTTGATGTTGTTATAGTTGGTGCTGGTACTGCAGGTATCCTTTTAGCAAGAGAATTAGGTAAACTAAAAAAGAAAACTTTAGTCTTAGATCGTAAAAAAAATCTTTTAGAATTCTCTTTTAACACACTTGGTAGTTTTATCAATTTAGAAAAATTTGAACTTTCTAAAGATGTTGTTGCTCAAGATATTAAGACTATTTGCTTTCATTCTAAAAACGTTACCAGAAAACTTAAAACAGATTTATACGTCTTAGATAAGAAAAAAGTACACAAAGAAATAATAAGTAGTGTAGATGAAAATTACGTAACCTTTTTAACAGGAGTAAATATTAAGAACATTAATAAAGATGATAATTGTAATTTTTTGTCTGTAGTTGATAAAAATAAAAATGAGTATTTAGGAACTATTTTTGTTGATGCTTCTGGTACAAATGGAATTATTAGTAAAAAAGTTGGGTTAATAGCTAAAAAAACTGAGCTAGCTACAGGTGTTGAATATAATGTTGCGTATAAAGGCAACAAAACTGATTTGCATTTATTAATGGGTAAAGAGTATCAAGGAGGTTATGGTTGGATTTTCCCTTTAAAAAATAAAAGAGCAATTATTGGTTTTGGCTCTTTTGATGATGAGATTGTGAAAGATTTAAAAAACCGTTTACATAAAATTTTAGAATTCCCAAAAATTAAAAAATTAGTAGAAAAAGATAATGATTTGGTTGAAGGTGGTAGCATACCAATAACACCAGTTTTAGATAAATTTGTTATTAATAATTTGGTATGTGTTGGAGATTGTGTTTCACAAGTAAACCCAATTGTAGGCGAAGGTTATAAGTTTATTTTCGAAGCTACAATTATGGCTAGTAAAGCCATAAATAAAGCTTTAGAAGAAAATAATATTGATATTTTAAAAGATTACGAAACAGCTTGGAAAAATAGATTCCTGTTAAATTACCAACGTTCTAAAAGAGCACAAAATCGTTTTGTTAAATATTCTCAAAACAATTTGTTAATGGATTATACTTTATTTATTTCTAAATTTATTAGTGATGAAAGATGTGTTAGATCTTTATCTGGCGAGTATGGTTTAGAAAATGAAGTGTAGATTTTAAGAAAAATACTTTTTACTTTCATTCCAATATACATCCATTTCACTTAAAGACATATCAGAAAGATTTTTGCCGTCTTTTTTGGCTGCTTTTTCTAAGTATTGAAAACGATTAATAAACTTTTTATTTGTTTTTTCTAATGCATTTTCAGGATTTACATCAATAAAACGAGCGTAATTAATCATAGAAAATAAAACATCTCCAAATTCTTTTTCGATGTTTTCTTTGTGCCCAGCTTTAATCTCGTCATTTAATTCTGTAAGTTCTTCTTGAACTTTTTCCCAAACTTGCTCAGGTTTTTCCCAATCAAAACCAACTCCAGCAACTTTATCTTGAATTCTATTGGCTTTTACAACTGCAGGTAAACTTTTGGGAACACCTTCTAAAACAGAATTATTTCCTTCTTTTAATTTTAGTTGCTCCCAATTTCGTTTAACATCTTCTTCATTGTCAACTTTTACATCCCCATAAATATGAGGATGTCTGTCTATTAATTTATCAGAAATTGCATTGGCAACGTCAGCAATATCAAAAGCTTTTTTTTCGCTACCAATTTTGGCGTAAAAAACAATGTGTAATAGAACATCACCTAATTCTTTTTTTATTTCAGGCAAGTCATTATCAAGAATAGCATCTGCTAATTCGTAAGTTTCTTCTATGGTTAAATGACGTAAACTTTCTAAAGTTTGTTTTTTATCCCAAGGACATTTTTCACGAAGCTCGTCCATAATATCTAACAGACGATTAAATGCAGCAAGTTGTTCTTTTCTAGAATTCATAGTTTTATAAAGTTGCCAATTTGCAAAGCATAAGCAGTAAAAATACTAAAGCGAATCTATTTTAATATTAAAATAGATTTATTCTTCTTCGTTAGAAGCAGTTTCTTCTGTTTTAGAAAAATCAAAACCAGCGTCTATTAATAAATTAAACCACTGAATTACTTTTTTAATGTTAGAAGTGTACACTCTTTCATCATCGTAATTTGGTAAAACTTCAGCAAAAAATGCTGATAATTTGTTGCCACTTTCTTTGTGAGATATTGCTTTTTTACCTTCTGTTTTTTCTGATATCGCTTTAAAAACATCTAACAATGGCATATCTTCTTCGTAAGTGTAAATTGCAATATTTTCTAACAAACTTACGTTTTGTGTAGCGTTTATTGCCAAACGTTTATTGTCTGTTAAGTTTTCTGCAATAATTGCATTTTTAGATTGAGATATTACTTGAAATAATCCTGGTTTACCAGTAACTGATATAATTTTACTAAACTCCATTTGTATATTTTTTGTCTTTGTTTTAAGACTATTTACCTTTTTTTAAATTTGGGAAACGCATTCTGTAATCTGCATTTATTTTCCCTTTAGAAATATTTTCTAATTTCTTTTTTATCAATCTTTTTTTAAGTGATGATAACTTGTCTGTGAATAAAACACCTTCTATATGATCGTATTCGTGCTGAAAAACTCTTGCAGCTAATCCGTCTAAAACTTCTGTATGTTTTTTAAAGTCTTCATCTTGATATTCTATAGTAACTTTAGGTTGTCTATAAACATCTTGACGAACGTCTGGTATACTTAAACAACCTTCATTAAAAGCCCATTCATCACCTTCTTCTTCTAAAATTTGAGCGTTTATAAATACCTTATTAAAGGTTTTTAAAACAGCTCTATCTTCATCACTTAAATCTTCGTCTTCAGCAAAAGGAGAAGCATCAATAATAAATAAACGAATGGCTTTGCCAATTTGGGGTGCAGCTAAACCAACACCAGAAGCATTATACATTGTCTCTTTCATATTGCTAATTAATTCCTTTAAATTAGGATAATCAGCAGTTATTTCTGTGCATTCTTTACGAAGAACTGGGTCTCCATAAGCTACAATTGGTAAAATCATTTTGTGTTTTTTATAGTTTGCAAAAGTACAATTTAGAAATTCGTAATCCCAAATTTTACATTCATAAATTCATCTTAATAATTATTGATTGTATAAGTACGATTGTAATATAATTGTTGCGCTTATTTCATCAACCAGAGCTTTGTTTTTACGTTGCTTTTTCTTTAAACCACCATCAATCATTGTTTGAAAGGCCATTTTAGAAGTAAAACGTTCATCAACTCTTTTTATAGGAATTTTAGGGATTTCCTTAGATAATTTCTCTATAAAAGGAAGTATTAAAACTTCACTTTCGCTATCAGAATTATTCATTTGTTTGGGTTTGCCTACTAAAAAAAGATCTACTTTTTCTTTTGATATATAGTCTTTTAAAAAAGTAAAAACCTCAGATGTATTTACAGTAGTTAAACCAGATGCAATGATTTGTAATTGATCTGTAACTGCAATTCCTATTCTTACTTTTCCATAATCGATGGCTAAAATTCTTCCCAAATTATATACTTTTTTTGCAAAAATAAAGTTTAAACTTTTAATAATATAGATTAATGCAAATAAAATCAATAAGTTAAAATAAAGTGAGTTTTGTATTTTAAACAAACCAATTATATCTGTTTAAAAAACGTATATTCGCTTAGTTTTTTAGCAATCAAATTATATTTGCTAAAATTAATTTATTAAGATGGAAAATATTAGAAAAATTATAGAAACAGCTTGGGAAAACCGTGATTTATTAAAAGAAGAAAACACGATTAATACAATAAGAAAAGTTGTTGATTTATTAGATAAAGGAGAATTAAGAGTTGCTGAACCAATAGAAGGTGGATGGCAAGTAAATGAATGGGTGAAAAAAGCAGTAGTTTTATATTTCCCTATTCAAAAAATGGAAACTTTAGAAGCTGGTATTTTCGAATATCATGATAAAATTCCATTAAAGAAAAACTTTGCAGAAAGAGGCATTAGAGTAGTGCCAAATGCAGTTGCAAGACATGGAGCTTACATTTCTCCAGGTACAATTTTAATGCCTAGTTATGTAAATATTGGTGCGTATGTAGATGAAGGTACTATGGTTGATACTTGGGCTACAGTGGGTTCTTGTGCGCAAATTGGTAAAAATGTACATTTATCTGGTGGTGTTGGTATTGGTGGTGTTTTAGAGCCATTACAAGCTGCACCTGTAATTATAGAAGATGGCGCTTTTATTGGTTCTAGATGCATTGTTGTAGAAGGTGTTAGAGTAGAAAAAGAAGCTGTTTTAGGTGCTAATGTTGTGTTAACAATGAGTACTAAAATTATAGATGTTACTGGTGATGAACCAGTTGAAACAAAAGGTGTTGTACCTGCAAGATCTGTTGTAATTCCTGGTAGTTATACCAAAAAATTTGCTGCAGGAGAATATAATGTACCTTGTGCCTTAATAATTGGAAAAAGAAAAGAAAGTACCAATAAAAAAACCTCTTTAAATGATGCTCTACGTGAGTATGATGTTGCTGTTTAAAGATTAAAATTCTATGACTAAGATTACTGCTATTATTCCTACTTTAAATGAAGAAATTCATATAGAAGCAGCTATAAAATCTGTACATTTTGCTGATGAAATTATTGTAATTGATTCATATAGCTCAGATAAAACAGTAGTTTTAGCTGAAAAACATAATGTAAAAATCATCAAACGAAAGTTTGATGATTTTTCTTCTCAAAAAAACTTTGCTATTGACCAAGCAAAGCATCCTTGGATTTATATTTTAGATGCTGATGAAAGAGTTACTCCAGAAGTAGAAGAAGAAATTTTAAAAGCTGTTATAGATCCAAAAGATTATGTTGGTTTTTATGTGAGAAGAAGTTTTTATTTTGCTGGTAAAAATATTAATTATGGTGGTTGTCAAAGTGACAAGGTTGTGCGTTTGTTTTTAAAAAAAGAATGTAGATATGAAGGAGTTGTGCATGAAACCATAAAGACTAATGAGCAATTAGGTTTTTTTAAAAATAAAATTGAACATTATTCTTACAAAAATTATGATCATTATATTTCAAAAATGAATCATTATGGGGAGTTAAGAGGTAAAGAGTATTTTAATAATGGTAAGAAAGTAAATTTATATCATTTTTTGATTAAACCTCCTGCAAGATTTGTTATTCATTATGTAATTAGATTTGGTTTTTTGGACGGTTTTCAAGGTTTTATTTTTGCTAAAGCCCAAGCGTATGGTGTATATGTTAGGTATATAAAACTTTGGCTTTACAACAGAAATGTAAAATAAATTTTATTTATAAGACTTGTAAAAAAAGTAATTTCTCACACATCTATTTAGCTTATAGGTTAAAAGTGTAGAGATTTGCCAAAAAGGCCTTACAATTTCACGAATTACTTTTTTCCAAGCAATCATATTATTTTGCTGAATAGTACTACCTCCCATTTTTTTATCAACACTTATTACGTATTGTTTATTTGTAGAAAATAATGGCACTTTATGTTTGTAAACATCTTGTTTCATTACATCAATAGGAGCGTAATAATCACTTAAATTATTAGAAAGTTTTTTTGCAGTATTTTTACCAATTATTTGCCCTATCATTAAAACTGGTGGCATTAAAAATTTGGTTACTAAATGGTCTTTCTCTAAAGGATAAAATCCTTTTTTACCAGAAATATCTAAAAAATCATTGATGGTTATTTTTGATAAAAGTTGTTCTAAGTCATTAAAAAAATCATTTTGAATTAGAGCATCATCTTCTAAAACAATAGAAAAATCTTCAGGTTGATGAGACAGAAATTTCCATAATTTAAAATGCGTTAAGCAAATACCAATTTCACCATCATTTGGATAAGGAAAATGTGCTAAAATATTATGTTTCTTTTTTTCTTTTTTTAGAACTTCTAGATCTAAATCTTTACCATAAGTGGCAGAAATTCTTGTAATTGGAATCTTCAATTTTGCAAACTGATTTTCCATAAAATTACGTCTTTCAGTACTTTTATCTAAGTTGATATAATATACTTTATAAGACATCATAATTTTATCCATTTTTTACAAGCTACTTCATTTTCTTTGTCATTAAACCATTTTTTAGGAGAAATAACTGTTTTATTTTCATTCTGGTTCAACCAAGCTCCCCACCAAGAAAAACTACTATTTGCAGTAATATTATTTTTACAAAGACTCATCAAATATAAATCTTCATGGGGTATTGTTTTATTGTTTATGTAAGTTGAATTTTCAATATTAAGATTTTCTTTTGTCCAAGCTATATCATCAGAAAAAACAAAAAAATGAGCGTTTTTATGTTTTTCTTTGATGATGTCAATTGCTTTATGATAATAATCTAAATCGCAAGTTCCGTGAATATTATTGGCTTTTTTATCAGAAATATAATCTCCTCTTCTAATATGAACAGCACATGAATTAGAAAATTTAAATATTTCATTTGCGTAAACTAAAGTGCTTTCTGATAGTTTTTGTTGAATTACAAATTGATTGATTAGAATTGACCTTATGTATTTAAAATATTTTTCTGTTTGATAATATCCCTTAACATATTCATTTCCATTTAAACTAAAAAGATTTTCATCAAACAAAAGACTTTTCTCTCTTACATTTTTTTTGATTTTTATTTTGCCTAGAAAAGTAGTAAAGGTATCTGCAATTTCTAAATCAATATTGTATTTATCAAGTTGATAACCACCATGTAATTTATAAGTTTTAAATTTAGAAATATCAATCTGTACATCAAAACCCTTTTGCTGAAGCGATTTTGCGTATGCATATTGAAACATTTGATTTCCTAACCCACCAACAATTCTAACAATAATCATTTAATATTAATTTCGTAAATCTTAAGAAAACAAAAGTACAAATGTTATCACGATATTCTTTTATCAATTTACGGTTTAAAAGGATAGAAAATTATAAATTTGCCACACTTTTAGAAATATGAAGTATACAGAAGCAATTTCATCAGAAATATTTAGTGTAATCTCTAAAGCATCCAAAGAATTAAGCGTAGATTCTTATGTGATTGGAGGTTTTGTACGCGATTTTTTTCTGAAAAGAGGAACAGCAAAAGACATAGATGTAGTTGCTGTAGGTAGTGGAATAGATTTGGCATTACAAGTGTCTAAATTATTACCTAATAAACCAAAAGTACAGGTTTTTAAAACCTATGGTACAGCAATGCTGCGTTTTAAAGATGTAGAAATTGAATTTGTTGGTGCAAGAAAAGAATCTTATTCTGAAGAAAGTAGAAATCCAGAAGTTACAACAGGTACTTTAAAAGACGACCAAAATAGACGAGATTTTACCATAAATGCATTAGCTTTAAGTTTAAATGAGAATAATTTTGGAGAACTTTTAGACCCTTTTAATGGAATTCTAGATTTAGAAAATAAAATAATTCGCACACCTTTAGATCCAGATATTACCTATTCTGATGATCCTTTAAGGATGATGCGTGCTATTCGTTTTGCAACGCAGTTAAATTTTGAAATAGAAGAAGAATCGCTTTCTGCTATTGGCAAAAACTCAGATAGACTAAAGATTATTACAAGAGAAAGAATTGTTGATGAAATGAATAAAATTTTATCATCGCCAAAACCTTCTATTGGATTTTTATTATTAGAAAAAACAAAACTTTTACCACAAATTCTACCTGAAATTGTTGATTTAAAAGGAGTAGAAGAGGTTGAAGGGCAAATGCATAAAGATAATTTTTATCACACTTTCGAAGTTGTAGATAATATTGCTAAACATACAGATGATGTTTGGTTAAGATGGGCTGCATTATTGCACGATATTGGAAAAGCACCTACAAAAAGATTTTCTAAAAAAGTAGGTTGGACATTTCATTCGCATGAATTTGTAGGGTCTAAAATGGTCTATAAAATCTTTAAAAGATTAAAAATGCCATTAAATAACAAAATGAAATTTGTGCAAAAAATGGTGTTATTAAGTTCTAGACCCATTGTTTTAGCTTCGGATGTAAATGATTCTGCTGTAAGACGTTTGGTTTTTGATGCTGGTGATGATATTAATGCATTAATGACACTTTGTGAAGCAGATATTACCACTAAAAACCCAAGAAAATTTAAACGTTATCATAAAAACTTTGAATTGGTGAGAACCAAAATTAAAGAAGTAGAAGAACGTGATAGAGTCCGTAATTTTCAACCACCAGTTACTGGTGAAGAAATTATGGATGCATTTAATTTAAAACCTTGTAGAGAAATTGGGCAAATAAAAGAAGCCATTAAAGAAGCAATTTTAGATGGTAAAATACCTAATGAACACAAGGCCTCTTACGATTTTATGATAGAAAAGGGAGTATCTTTAGGGTTGGAAAAGGCTTCTAATTAATTTTTAAAAATGAAAAAGGTTACAAACTTTATAAAAACTGCTTTATTAGAAATAAAGTTAAAATCTTTTAAACATCAACAAGAATTAGTTTTAGTTACAGGATCTAGTAGTTCACATTTTAAAAGTTTATATCAACTTTTAAAAAGCATCCAAAAATTCGAAAAAAATACCAAGACTATTGTTTATGACTTAGGTTTAAAACAATTAGAAAATGAAAATCTTTTAAATGAATTTCCAAATATAGATTTAAGAAAATTTGATTTCTCAAAATATCCAGAATACTTTAATATCAACATAAATGATGGAGTTTATGCATGGAAGCCAGTAATTTTTGATGAAGTTTTTAATGAGTTTAAATGTTCCGTTTGTTGGATAGATGCTGGTAATGTAATTACTCAAAAACTAATACTTTTGAGAAAAATAATTGAATATTATGGATTTTATTCCCCTTTTTCTAAAGGGAAAATTGATGATTGGACACATCCAGAATCATTAAAAACTTTAGGCGTTTACAATGATTTAGATTTAAGAAAGCAAAATAATTTAAATGGTGCATGTATTTCTGCTGATTATAATCATAAAGAAGTAAACAATGTTATTATTAAATGGAAAGAGGGTGCTTTAACTAAGAATTGTATTGCACCAAAAGGTAGTAGTAGAGCAAACCATAGATTTGATCAAGCTGTTTTGTCTATTTTGGTTTATAAACATATTCCTGAAATAGGTAAAAAAATGACTTTTAAACGCTTTGGTTTTAAAATCCATCAAGATATTGATGAGTAATTTGGTTTAATTCTTAGTGTTTATTTATTAAATTATCATTAAATGTGTTAATTTAATTTTATTTCCTTAATCTTCTATTGTATCTTTAGAAACGATATTATACAATCAACCTAAAGATGAAAATAGAAAAAGTACTAGTTGCCAATAGAGGAGAAATTGCAATCAGAATATTTAGAGCCTGTACAGAAATTAATGTAAAAACAGTCGGAATTTATACGTATGAAGATCGATATTCTTTACACAGGTACAAATCTGATGAATCTTATCAAATTGGCGAAGACAATCAACCTTTAAAACCTTATTTAGATATTGACGCTATTATAAAAATAGCAAAAGATAACAATGTAGATGCGATTCATCCTGGTTATGGTTTTTTATCAGAAAATGCCAATTTTGCTCAAAAATGTGAAGAAAATAATATCATTTTTGTTGGACCTAAAGTATCTGTTTTAAAATCTTTAGGAGATAAAATTACGGCTAAAAAAGTAGCAATTGATAATAATATACCTATTATTTTAAGTAACAAAAATCCTTTAGATAACATAGAAATTGCTTTAGAAGAGGCAGAAAAAATAGGTTATCCAATAATGCTAAAAGCTGCTTCTGGAGGTGGAGGACGTGGAATGCGTGTTATCAGAAAAGAAGAAGAACTTAAAAAAGCATATGGAGAAAGTAAGAGAGAAGCATTAAATGCTTTTGGAGATGATACTGTTTTCTTAGAAAAGTTTGTAGAAAATCCAAAACATATAGAAATTCAAATTGTTGCAGATAGTTTTGGTAATACAGTACATTTATTTGAAAGAGATTGTTCTGTGCAAAGACGTTATCAAAAAGTAATAGAATTTGCACCTTCTTACGGATTAAAACAAGAAACAAAAGATGCACTTTACAAATATGCAATAGACATTTGTAAAGCAGTAAATTATAATAATATTGGTACTGTAGAGTTTTTAGTAGATGATGATGATTCTATTTACTTTATAGAAGTAAACCCAAGAATACAAGTAGAACATACAGTTACAGAGGTAATTACTAATATAGATTTGGTAAAAACACAATTATATATTGCTGCAGGTTATCAATTAAAAGATGAAGAAATTAAAATTCCGAATCAAGAATCTGTTTCTATAAATGGTTATGCCTTACAATGTAGAATTACTACAGAAGATCCTCAGAATGATTTTAAACCCGATTTTGGAACCATTTCTACCTACAGAAGTGCATCTGGTTTTGGTATTCGTTTAGATGCAGGTAGTGTTTATCAAGGTGTTAAAATATCTCCTTTTTTCGACTCCATGTTGGTAAAAGTAACAGCACATAACCGAACTTTAGAAGGAGCAGCCAAAAAAGTGAGAAGAGCATTAAGTGAGTTTCGAATAAGAGGTGTAAAAACAAATATGTCTTTTTTAGATAATATTTTACAACACGAAACTTTTAGAAGAGGGGCAATTACTGTAAACTTTATAAAATCTACTCCAGATTTATTTGTGTTTAAAGCACCAAGAAACAGAGCCAATAAATTAATTACTTATTTAGGTGATGTTACTATAAATGGTAATGCAGATGTTAAGAAATTTGATGCTACTAAAACTTTTGTAAAACCTAAAATTCCTGCTTTTGATGTAAATGCAACTTACCCAAAAGGAACTAAAGATTTATTAACAGAATTAGGTCCAGAAGGATTTTCTGAATGGTTAAAAAATGAGAAGAAAATTCATTTTACAGATACCACAATGCGTGATGCGCATCAAAGTTTATTAGCAACAAGAATGAGAACTTTTGATATGTTAAAAGTTGCAGAAGGCTATGCTAAAAATCATCCAGATATTTTTAGTATGGAAGTTTGGGGAGGTGCTACTTTTGATGTTTGCTTACGTTTTTTACAAGAAAACCCATGGGAAAGATTACGATTATTAAGACAAAAAATGCCAAATGTTTTATTGCAAATGTTATTAAGAGGTTCTAATGGTGTTGGTTATAAAGCATATTCAGATAACTTAGTTGGTAAATTTGTTGAAGAATCTTGGGAAAATGGAGTTGATTTATTTAGAATTTTTGATTCTCTAAACTGGATGAAATCTATAGCACCTTGTATAGAACATGTAAGAACAAAAACCAAAGGTTTAGCAGAAGGTTCTATCTGTTATACTTCTGATATTTTAGATGTAAAAAATACAAAATACAATTTAAAATATTACATCAATTTAGCCAAAGAAATCGAAAATGCAGGTGCACATATTTTGGCAATTAAAGATATGGCTGGTTTGTTAAAACCTTATGCAGCATCAGAATTGGTTACTGCTTTAAAATCAGAATTAAATATTCCTATTCATTTGCATACACATGATACATCATCTATTCAATCTGCAACTTATTTAAAAGCAATTGAGGCAGGTGTAGATGTAGTTGATGTTGCTTTAAGTGGTTTATCTGGTTTAACATCACAACCAAATTTTAACTCTATTGTAGAAATGATGAAGTTTCACGAAAGAGAAAATCCGATAAATGCTACTTCATTAAATGAATATTCTAATTATTGGGAAACCGTAAGAGAATATTATTATCCTTTTGAATCTGGATTAAAAGCGGGCTCAGGAGAAGTATTTAAACACGAAATTCCTGGTGGTCAATATTCAAATTTAAAGCCTCAAGCACAAGCTTTAGGTTTAGAAAGTCGTTTTCATGAAATTACAAAAATGTATGGAGAAGTAAATACACTTTTTGGTAATATCGTAAAAGTTACACCAAGTTCTAAAGTTGTAGGAGATATGGCTCAGTATTTAGTAAGTAATAATTTAACCATAAATGATGTTTTAGAAAGAGGTGATGCTATTTCTTTTCCTCAATCTGTGGTAAGTTTCTTTAAAGGAGATTTAGGTCAGCCAGTTGGTGGTTTTCCAGAAAAATTACAAAAACTTATTTTAAAAGATCAAAAACCTTTTACAGATAGACCAAATGCTCATATACCTCCTGTAGATTTTGATGTTGAATATGCAGATTTTAAAAATATTTTTGAAAATGATTTGGGTAGAAAGATTGATTTTACAGATTTTTTATCCTATAAATTATATCCAAAGGTATTTACAGATGCTTTTAATAAGCATTTAAAATATGATAATTTAACCAATTTACCTACCAAAAACTTTTTCTACGGAATGGAAATTGGCGAGGAAATTACTGTGGATTTAGATAAAGGTAAAACACTCTTAATTACTTTAGATTCTTTAAGTAAGCCCAATAATGAGGGGTTAGTTACCATTTATTTTAAAGTAAATGGACAAGGTAGAACTGTACAGATTAAAGACGAATCTATTAAGGTAAATTCAGTTGAAAATATTAAAGCTGATAAATCTGAAGTAAATCAAATTGGTGCTCCATTACAAGGATTGTTATCTACTATTTTAGTTAAAAAAGGAGATAAGATCACAAAAAATCAACCTTTGTTTATTATTGAGGCTATGAAAATGGAAACTACAATTACAGCAAATGAAGCAGCAACAGTTAGTGCTATTATTTTAAAAGAAGGTACAATTGTAAATGCTGATGATTTAATTTTAAAACTGAGTTAAAACAATTAATTAAAAATTGAAAAGTAAAAGTGAGTTTTGATGAATATAATAGATTCATTAAAACTCACTTTGCTTTAATTTGTAGCACTTTTATTGATTTTGTGTTTTGTATATAAAATAAACTTTCTATCTATTTTAATATTTCAGTTAAATATACTAATCCAAAAATCCAACCAGAATAGAGTATTGTATAAGTTAGTGAGTAAAAAGCAGAAATGGCAATATCTCCTTTAGTTTCTTTAGATTTATTAAAAACTAATTTTAAAGCTCTAAAAAAAATCCAATATAACATCGTTAAAATTATAAAAAACGAAAACCAAAAAATAGCTTCTAAAACGATAAATAATATAACTATTAGAATTGTCATTCCAATCCACAGTAGAATTGATAAAATCAAACCTCCAATTCCATCTCCAACTTCAATTATAGGTGATTCAAAAGGTGGTGAAGCATTTTCTAATATAGTTCCTCTCTTAAAACTCCTGAATTTTGGAAAATTATCAATCAAACCAACTCCTTTATAAAGGCCAAAAGTCATAAATAAAAAGAGTGAAATTGCTATAATTCCTATTGATAAATATAGATTTGAAGTTAGACTACGATTGTAATTTATACCAGTAAGATAAACAGTTAAAATTGAAATAGCTATTACAAATAAAGAAACTATAAAAACGGATTTTCCTTTTAAGTAATTCTGTTTTATTTTCAATTTAAAGGATTTTTAAATAATCTTGATGTTAACTTTACGCTAAACTCTGCATAGAAACCAACTTAAAATATTCACCTTTTTTAGTTAATAAATCGTCGTGTTTTCCTTGTTCTACAATTTTACCTTTTTTCATTACCACAATTGTATCTGCTTTTTGAATGGTAGATAATCTGTGCGCAATAACCAAAGAAGTTCTGTTTTGCATCATTTTTTCTAAAGCAACTTGTACTAATTGCTCAGATTCTGTGTCTAGTGCAGAAGTAGCCTCGTCTAAAATCATTATTGGTGGATTTTTTAATACAGCTCTTGCAATAGATAAACGTTGTTTTTGTCCTCCAGAAAGAGAGTTTCCACTATCGCCAATATTAGTTTTAAGTTTTTCTGGTAAATCCTTAATAAATTCCATGGCATTTGCAATTTCTGCAGCTTCTATAACTTCGGCTTCAGTAGCGTTTTCTGTACCTAATTTTATATTATTTTCTACAGAATCGTTAAATAAAATAGATTCTTGAGTAACAATACCCATTAAGTCTCTTAAAGATTTTTTAGTAACATCTTTTATGCTGGTGCCATCTACTAAAATATCACCCTTATTTACATCGTAAAAACGAGTTATTAAATTGGCTAAAGTAGATTTACCACTTCCAGATTGTCCAACCAAGGCTACAGTTTGTCCTTTTTTAATAGTTAAAGAAAAGTCTTTTAAAACATAATCTTTTTTATATTTAAACGAAATATTTTTAAACTCAATTTCATTTTCAAAATTTTGTTTAATTAATGCGTTAGGTTTGTCTTTAATACTGTTTTCAGTATTTAAAACTTGCATTATTCTTTCTGCAGATGCTTCTCCTTTTTTTATGTTATAAAATGTTGTTGTTATTAATTTTATAGGATTTAAAACAGTATAAAATAACACAATATACCCCATAAATTTACCAGCTTCTAGCGGACTTGTTTTTTCTAAAACTTCAGTACCTCCATACCAAAGAATGGCAATTATGGTTGCAGACCCTAAAAATTCACTCATTGGTGAAGCCAAAGTTTGTCTATGAAAAACACTGGTCATTAAATTTCTAAAAGTAGAGGTGGAGTTGTTGAATTTTCTTTCAATAATTTTTTCTGAATTAAAACCTTTTATCACTCTTAATCCAGTTAATGTTTCTTCTATAAAAGATAAAAATGTACCTGTTTCTTTTTGTGCTTTAATTGATTGTGATTTTAATTTTTTACTGATAGATGAAATAATAAAACCAGAAACAGGTAAAAGAACAAAAACAAATAAAGTTAATTCTACACTTATAAAAAGCATTATTCCAATAGAAATTACCACTGTTAAAGGTTCTCTAACCAAGGTTTCAATTGATGTTAAAATTGAGTTTTCTACTTCTTGTACATCAGAAGTCATTCTTGCAATAATGTCACCTTTTCTTTTTTCTGTGAAATAAGAAATGGGTAGTTCTACAATTTTACGATATAAATTATCTCTTAAATCTTTTACGATTCCTGTACGTAAAAAAGTAATTACGTAAGATGCTAAATACCTAAATAGGTTTTTGAAAAAAAATAAAGATAATGATAAGAGGCAAATAAATAACAGAACACTAATTTCACCTTCTTCTATTATTTTGTTAGATATAAAATAGTTGAAATTGCCTTCTAAATAAGATCCTAAATTTGATAGACCTTGATAATCAGGTTTTTTATAAATAGCTTTATCTACACCAAATAATATATTTAAAACAGGTATAAATGCTAAAACTGATAAAACATTAAATATTGCGTAAAAAATATTAAAGAGAATATTTAAAAGCGTAAACTTTCTATATTCTCTTTCATATTTAAGAATGTCCTTAAAGTGACTCATTAATTTAATTTCATCTCTTTTATAATTCGTTGAATTTTTGCATCTAATTCAGCTTCAACTTTATCTGCATTTTCAGTTGTGTCTAATTCGCTATTTACACTAAAGTAAAATTTAATTTTAGGCTCTGTACCACTTGGTCTTGCAGCAATTCTTGTACCAGAAGCTGTTTGATAAATTAATACATTAGATTTTGGTAAATCAATATTAGTAACTTCTCCAGTAATTAAATTCTTTTTTGTTGAAGCATCATAATCAGAAAGCGATTCTATTTTTTCTCCATCAATTTCAGTTAATGGGTTGTTACGCATATCGCTTAAAATTTGTTGAATTTCTGCAGCACCATCCATACCTTTTTTAACGATAGAAATTAAATGCTCTTTATAGTATTTGTTTTCAACATAAATGTTTAGTAATTCTTCAAAAAAAGAACTTCCATTTTGTTTTGCATAAGCAGCAGCTTCACAAGCTAAAAGTGTTGCTGTTACAGCATCTTTATCGCGTACAAAATCACCAACCATATAACCAAAACTTTCTTCTCCACCACCAATAAAATCTAATTCAGGGAAATCTTTTACCATTTTGGCAATCCATTTAAAACCAGTTAAACCTACTTTGGTATCAACCCCTTTTTTAGCAGCTACATCATTTACTAATTCTGTAGAAACAATAGTAGAACCTACAAATTGTTTGCCATTTAATTTACCTTCTTCTTTCCATTTACGTAGTAAAAACTCTGTCATAACAACCATAGTTTGGTTACCATTCATTAACTTCATTTTACCATCTAAATCTCTAACAGCAACACCTAATCTATCACAATCCGGGTCTGTACCAATTACAATATCAGCACCTATTTTATCAGCTAAATCAGTAGCCATTTTTAAAGCTTCTGGTTCTTCTGGGTTTGGCGATTTTACAGTAGGGAAATCTCCATCAGGTTTTCTTTGTTCTTCTACAATATGTACATCATTATAACCAGCACCAGCCAAAGCATCTGGCACAGACATAATTGATGTTCCGTGTAAAGAAGTAAAAACAATTTTTAAATCGTCTCTTTTAATATTTTCTGATAAAGAACCATTTTTTACAGATGCTTTAATAAAAACATCATCTACATCTTTACCAATTACTTCAATCAAATCTTCGTTTGCATCAAATTTAATTTCAGAAAAATCTAACGAATTTACTTTGTTGATAATTCCACCATCATTTGGCGGAACAATTTGACCACCATCTGCCCAATAGACTTTGTAACCATTATATTCTGGCGGATTATGTGAAGCTGTTAATACAATACCTGCATCACAACCTAAATGACGAACTGCAAAAGACAATTCTGGTGTTGGTCTTAAATCTTCGAAAAGAAAAACTTTAATGTTATTTGCAGATAAAACATCAGCAACAACCTTTGCGAATTTTTTACTATTATGTCTACAATCGTAAGCAATAACAACGCTTAATTGTTCTTTTTCTACATTTTCAATTAAGTAATTAGATAAACCTTGTGTAGCTCTACCTAATGTATATTTGTTAATTCTATTAGTACCAGCACCCATTAATCCTCTCATTCCTCCAGTTCCAAAAGCCATGTCTTTATAGAATCTATCTGCTAAATCATCAGGATTATTAGCAATTAATTCTTGAATTTCTGTTTGAGTTTCTTCATCAAAAATTGGAGTTAACCATTGTTTAGCTTTGTCTAAAATTTCGTTCATTTTAATAGATTTTTTTGAGTTGGTGATATTTTTAGTAATACAAATATACTATTTAGAAATTGAGTTTTTCTTTAATTTTGTAGTGTTTTTCACCGCTTTTTGTTTTTATGATTAGCTCTCCTATAAAACCAGCTAAAAATAATAAAGTTCCTAGAATCATAGAGGTTAAAGCAATATAAAACCAAGGATTGTCGGTTACTAAAATAGTTTTTATTCCGTTAAAAACTTTATAAAGTTTGTAAGCGCCAATGTAAAATGCAGATGTTGTTCCAAATATAAACATTAAAGTACCCCAAAGACCAAAGAAATGCATTGGTCTTTTTCCAAATTTTGATAAAAAGGAAATGGTAATTAAATCAAGAAAGCCATTTATAAAACGATCTATACCAAATTTAGTTTCGCCATATTTTCTGGCTTGATGTTGCACTATTTTTTCACCTATTTTATTAAAACCTTCGTTTTTTGCTAAAACAGGAATGTATCTGTGCATTTCTCCACTAACTTTTACGGTTTTTATTACTTCGTTTTTATAAGCTTTTAATCCGCAGTTAAAGTCGTTTAATTTTAATCCTGATGTTTTTCTGGCAGCTGCATTAAAGAGTTTAGAAGGAATGTTTTTAGTGATTATATTATCGTATCTTTTCTTTTTCCAACCAGAAATTAAATCGAAATCTTTATCAATAATTAAATGGTATAATTCTGGTATTTCTTCTGGATTGTCTTGTAAATCAGCATCCATAGTAATTACAACTTTACCTTGTGCCAGTTCAAAACCAGCATCTAAAGCTTGGGATTTTCCGTAATTTTTTTGAAAACGAATTCCTTTAACTTCCTTGTGTTTTTTTGATAGTTGTTCAATTAAGTTCCAAGAAGTATCTGTACTACCATCATCTATAAAAATAACTTCATATAAATAACGATTGGACTGCATAACTTTTGCAATCCAATCGTATAATTCTTGTAAAGATTCTTCTTCGTTAAGAAGTGGTATTACTACCGAAATTTCCATATAGTGAGTTCAAAAAATTTAATTTCAAAAAATCAAAGTTACAATTTTATGAATTATTGAACGCTAAACTTTAAATTTTAGTAAGTTTCTTCTTCAGATTTTTTCATAATTGCTGCTGTAATTGCAGTTATTACAAACCCCATAAATGCAGAGATAGCTAAAATCATTGCAGAAACTATTGCAGGACTTTTGAATTTTTCAGCAGATTCAGAAAAAGTTTCAATTTGTTCTTGTGTTAAACCAGCATCTAACCATTTTTGTTGTTGAAACTCCATACCCATTTTCTGAAAATCAGGTTCAATCACAGTTGTAAATAAAAGGGTGTAAATAACGGTAATTACTGCACTAACCATTACAATACCCATTCCTATTTTTAAACCTTCACCCCAAGACATAAAGCTTCCATTATTAGTTTTAAAAGCTTTTAGCCCAAGAACAACAAAGGCTATAGTAGCAATTAAACCTACTACATTGCTTATCCATTGCAATTCAAAAGATTTGCCCATAGCATATAATACTAAAGCAACAATAACTCCTGTTAGTCCTAAGTATAATCCATTATTTAAAATAATACTTTTACTATTTGTTTTGTTTTCCATTTGTGTTTTAAATTTAGTTAGTTGTACAAATATAATATATGAATTCATTTTGATACTTTTTTTAAAAAAATATTCAAAACATCTTATTAGTATACAATACTTTACAAATGTTACAATAAATTTATATTAATTTTTAATTGTTAGTATAAAAATAGATTGTAAATTTGCAGTGGCAAGTCCTACACAACTAGCTCCCTTTGAATCCCCCAGGGTGGGAACACAGCAAGGGTATTAGGTTGTAGCAGTGTGATGTAGATAGCTTGCCATTTTTTGTGCCTTAAATTTACGTTTCTTCTTTTATCTTTTCTGATATTTGTTTCATAATTATAATTTTAAAAAAACATGTCTAAAGTAGTCTTAGTTACTGGAGCTTCTTCTGGAATAGGAAAATCGATTGCAACTTTTTTAAGCGAAAAAGGCTTTACTGTTTACGGTACAAGTAGAAATCCAAAAAACATAGATAGTTTTTCTTTTCAATTAATTGCTTTGGATGTTTTAGAAGTAGATACAATTAATAGTGCAGTAGATTTAATTATAGAAAAAGAAGGCAGATTAGATGTTTTGGTAAATAATGCAGGAATGGGTATTACAGGTCCTGTAGAAGATACACCTACAAATGAAATGCGCGCTGTTTTTAACACTAACCTTTTTGGTGCTATTGATGTTATGAAAGCAGTATTACCACAAATGCGTAAACAAAAATCAGGTACAGTAATTAATGTAACTTCTATTGCAGGTTATATGGGTTTGCCTTTTAGAGCTGCATATTCTGCATCTAAAGGTGCTTTAGAATTAGTTACAGAATCAACAAGTATGGAGGTAAAAAACTTCGGAGTTAACGTTGTAAATGTAGCACCTGGAGATTTTGCAACTAATATTGCAGCTGGTAGATATCATACACCAGTTTTTGATAATTCTGCTTATAAAGAGAGTTACCAAGCAAGTTTAGGTTTAATGGATGCTCATGTAGATCATGGAATGGATCCTATAGAAATGGCAAAAACAGTTTACAGAATCATCAACAATAAGAGCCCTAAAATTCACTATAAAGTGGGCGATTTTATGCAGAAATTTTCTATTGTTTTAAAACGTGTTTTACCAGATAAAATGTATCAGAAATTATTAATGAACCATTACAAGCTCTAGTCTTCTATGCTAATGTGTTCTTCTGCAGTTTCGCTTAAATAAGTTTCTAAAATGTTTATTTCGCAATTTATAGCATCAAAATCTAATTTTATATAGCCATAGAAATTTTCATCATTTCTAATGAGTTTTAGCGCATAATAATCATCTTTGTCATTCGCAAATTCCTTTTTGTAAGTTAAATTATTCTGAAGAAAAAAGTTGTAGTTTTCATAAGGTGCATCAAATTCATAAAAAACATCTAGAGAGTTTCTAACATCAGCAGAATCGAATTTATTTGCAGCATAACTTCTTGTATCTTCTGTAGAAAAAGGTGGTTCAAAAATTACTGGAAATGGAATGCTTACTCCTTTAGGAGAAAGAATTTCATTAATTTCTTCGTCTGTAGAAACCAATTTTATGTTATAAGCTACAAAATTTGGTGTGTTTGCAAAGTCTATAACTTCATCAGCAAGTAGGGTGTAATCTGTTGTTCCGTCTTTATCTAAATCTATTTCAATTGGTAATTTGTCTGCAAAACAAGCAGAAAAGTAAGTGTAATTTGTTTCTTCTGCTATATAATCATCAATAGTAAAATCTACCCAAAAATTAAGTGTTTTAATTAATTTATCATGATGATCTCTATAAGTTATTTGTCCAGAAAATTTTTCGTCAATTTCCCAATCTTGTACGCTAACTTCTAAAACATAAACTTGAGTTAAGGCACTTATATCTGCAGTGCTTCCTTCGTAAAACTCATAACCATGATCTATCTGTAAACAATCGTCTATCTTGTTAAAAACAAAATTTAGAGTTTCTGTAGTATTGTTATCATTTAAGTCTTTGGTGTAATTGATTCTAACAGAATTATCAGAATAACTTCCTTGCCAAATGGCAGATTCTGAGTTGTCTAGAACAACTACATTATCTGATGCTGTAACACCAATATCTGATAAGTCACATAAAATAGTGCCTTCTATACCTTCTTCTGTGTTTACAGTATCGCAAGAATATAAAATTGATAACAATAAAATTAATGTTAAGTATTTATAAATTTTCATTTAAGATTTAATTTTTTGAACTTTTAAAAAAGGTATTTGTTAAAGTTAGACACGTAAAAAATGACAAAGTTTAATTTAAAACAAAAAAAAGACCGTATTTGTTATATTTTTAACCAATTCGTGGTAAAACTTATAATTATTTTTTCTGTTAAAGAAATCATTGTAACTATATTTGCTACAAATTAATCATAAATTTTCAAAAAGATGAAATTTTTTATAGATACTGCAAATTTAGAACAAATAAAAGAAGCACAAGCTTTAGGTATTTTAGATGGTGTAACTACAAATCCCTCTTTAATGGCTAAAGAAGGTATTACTGGTCAAGACAATATCATAAATCATTACAAAGAAATTTGTGATTTAGTAGAGGGTGATGTTTCTGCAGAAGTTATCTCTACAGATTTTGATGGAATGGTAAAAGAAGGTGAAGCTTTAGCTGCCTTAAATCCGCAGATTGTGGTAAAATTACCAATGATAAAAGATGGTGTAAAAGCGTGTAAATATTTTTCTTCTAAAGGAATTAAAACGAATGTAACTTTAGTTTTTTCTGTTGGGCAAGCATTATTAGCAGCTAAAGCAGGTGCAACTTATGTATCGCCATTTTTAGGACGTTTAGACGATATTTCTACAGACGGAATGAACTTAATTTCTGAAATTAGATTAGTTTTTGATAATTATAATTTTGAAACTCAAATTTTAGCAGCTTCTGTACGTAATACAATGCATGTTGTAAATTGTGCTAAGTTAGGTTCTGACGTAATGACAGGTCCTTTAAGTGCAATAGAAGGATTGTTAAAACACCCTTTAACAGATAGTGGTTTAGCTAAATTTTTAGCAGATTACCAAAAAGGAAACTAGAAGCCCATCCTGACCTTCCCAAAAGGAAGGAACTGTTGTGGGAATTGATTGTGGAAAATGTTTATTTGAAGCTATTTCCTGCTTTCCACTATATCTTTTTGCCAAAAAAGCAAAAAGGATGTCGTTTCAATCAGGGCTAAACTTGTTTGCTAATTAATAGCTCATTTAAAAGATACAGAAACTCTAAATTAATGTAATTTGGAGTTTCTTTTTTACCAAAATATATAAGTTAGAAATAAAATATTTCTAAATGAAACAAATAGAACAGCAAATTTTATCTAGTAACAGTTCCTCTCCTTTGGAGAGGTTAGGAGAGGCCATTTTTCCAAAAAAAGAACTCGCACAACTTGTAATATCTGCCTGTCATCAATTTAATATTGATACTATTGTTGTTTCTCCTGGTTCTAGAAATGCACCTTTAACTATTGGTTTTTCTAATCATTCAGAAATAGAAACGTTAAGTGTTGTAGATGAAAGATGTGCTGCTTTTTTTGCATTAGGGATTGCTCAGCAAAAACAAAAACCTGTTGCTGTTTTATGTACTTCTGGTTCTGCTTTGTTAAACTATTACCCTGCAATTGCAGAAGCTTTTTACAGTAATATTCCATTAGTTGTAATTTCTGCAGACAGACCAAAACATTTAATAGATATTGGAGATGGACAAACGATTCGTCAAGAAAATGTGTTTGAAAACCATATTTTATTTTCTGCAAATTTAATCGAAAACCCAAAATTTATTGCGCGAAACTCGCAGTTAATTGGTGAAGCTTTACAAATTGCAACATCGCAAAAAGGCCCTGTACATATTAATGTTCCTTTTGATGAACCTTTGTATGAAACCGTTAATGAACTAAAAACGTTCCATTTTCCTAATATTTCTATGAGTTCTTTGGATAACTCAAATATCAATTATCAAAATTTAGCAAAAATTTGGAATACTTCTGATAAAAAAATGCTAGTAATTGGTGTTAATTATCCAGATGAAGAATTACACAATTTAATGAATTTATATTCTGATGATGAATCTGTTTTAATTTTTACAGAAACAACATCAAACTTATATCATAAAAAGGCAGTAAATTCTATAGATCAGTTAATTTTTTCTTTAGTTGATACTCAATTTCAAGAATTACAACCAGATATACTAATTACTTTTGGAGGTATGATTGTTTCTAAAAGAGTTAAAAAGTTTCTTAGAGAATATCAACCAAAACATCATTGGAATATTGATGAGAAAAAAGCAACCAATACTTTTTTCTCTTTAAGTGAATTTATTCAAACAAAACCTGTAGATTTTTTCTCAAATTTTAATAGAATCATCACAAAAAAGAAAAGTGATTATCAACCAAAATGGTTAAAAATTAGAGATTATAGAAGAGAAAAGCATTCTGAATATTTATCGCAAATAGAGCATTCAGATTTTAAAGTTTTTGAGCAAGTTTTAAAGAGTATTCCTCATAATTCAGATTTGCAAATTAGTAACAGCGCAATTATTAGATATGCGCAATTATTTGAATTAAAAAACACGTTACGTGTTTTTTGTAATCGAGGTACAAGCGGAATTGATGGTAGTACATCAACAGCTATTGGGGCTGCTTTTGCAAGTGAAAATCAAACGATTTTTATTACTGGCGATTTAAGTTTTTTTTACGATTCTAATGCGCTATGGAATAAAAATATTCCTAATAATTTTAGAATAGTTTTAATAAATAATTCAGGAGGAGGAATTTTTAAAATAATTCCTGGACCTTCTACAACAAATGCTGCAAAATATTTTGAAACGCCACATTGTTTAACTGCAGAACATTTATGCAAAATGTATGGTTTCGATTATTTACAAGCATCATCAACAGAAATAGTTACAAAAACATTAAATGGATTTTATGCACAGTCAGAAAAACCAAAAATTTTAGAAATTTTTACTCCAAGTGCAGAAAATGATTTAATTTTAAAAGAATATTTTAAATATATAAAATAATGGATTTACAAGACGAGTATCAAGAAGGAGATATCAATTTAAAGGAAGGAGAAAAAGTTCAGTTAGTTATAGAAAATGAAACTGGATTAGGATATTCTGTGTTAATAAATGAAGAATACGAAGGTTTACTTTTTAGAAGCGAAGTTTTTCAGGATTTAGAAGTAGATATGGAGGTTGTTGGATATATCAAACAAATTCGTGAAGATGGTAAAATAGATGTTTCTCTTAGACCACAAGGTTTTAGAAATGTAATTGATGCAGATGTAGAAAAAGTATTAGAAAAATTAAAAAGTAGTAGAGAAGGTTTTTTGTTATTAACAGATAAAAGTTCGCCAGATTCTATTCGTTTTCATATGAAAATGAGTAAAAAAGCCTTTAAAAAAGCGGTTGGTAATCTTTACAGAAATAAACTAATTGTAATTAAAGAAGATAGAATTGAGCTTTTAAATCAGTAAGTAGTATACAGCCTAAAGTTGGCAGTCATCATTATTGAATAAAATTATTACTGCCAACAGCATACTAAAACACTATTAACTAAAATTACTGCCCACCTAATCTTAAAATATTTTCATAATAAGCATCAGAATTTGGGTCTGCAGGATCCATTTTTCCATAGCCAATTTTGTAATATTTTAATGCTTTTTTAGTCATTTTTGCAGACTCGTAATAACGACCAATATAATATTCACCTAAAGGTGAAGTTGGAAATATCTTTAGAATCATATCACCAAAATCTCTTAATCTTTTTCCATCTTCTTTTTCAATGATAATGTTTTCAATTGCATAAATATCTCTTTCTCTAATACCTAAATTCGTTCCGAATAAAAATTCAATTTCTAAATATTTATTTTCTAAATAGTAAATAGCGTCTTTAGGTGCTAAGTCTTTAATTTTTTCATCATATTCTTCTTTCGATATTGCAGAATATACTTCAAACATTTTAGTCATTGCTCTAGGTATTGCTTCGTGAATTGCAGAAACAGTACTAGCAGTTGTAATTACATCATTTATTACATTAAAATTTTTAATTTCTAACTCAGACAATGCTTGCTGAACTTTACCAATTTTATCTGATTTGCTTTTAGAAAAAGAATCAGAATTATTAGTGTAAAAATAAAATGTATTGTCTTCTTTTGCGAATTTTGGTAAATTATAGGTTTGTAATTCGCCAATTATAAAATCAGAAAAATTAGGATTTATACAAATAAAAGAGTTGATAAAAGCAGTGTTTTCTTTTAGAAAATGAGAAACCATATTTGCAGAATAACCTTGCCCAATTAAAGAAATATAAGGTGATGTTCTGTAATTACTCTCCATATGAAAAATGACTTCATCTCTAATAAAATCATAAAAATAACGAGCTGTAGTTGTAAAAGTTCCATTAGATCTATTAAAAGAAATGTCTTCTTGTTTGGTTTCTTCCATAGAAATACCAACAACAATTTGTTTTGGTGCTTTATCTCTTTTTGCAAATAAAATTGAACTACCAACATAAGAATCAAACATATATTCCTCATCTAAAACTATGGTTAAAGGATAATTTTTTATGCTGTCTCTTTCATAGCCTTCAGGCAAATAAATCTTTATATCTCTTGTCGTTTCTAAAATATCAGATTCTAATGCTGTAACAATTGTTTTTTGAGAAAAACCGACAAAAGAAAAAAGAATAAATAATAATGTGAGTGTTTTCTTAATCATAAGTTAGAATGTTTATTTTTGCTGATGATGATTTTTGTTCTCTTAAAGAACGTACAAAATACAAAAATATGATACAACCTGAATGGGAAACTGCCAAAGTTTACGAAGATATAACTTATAAGAAATGCAATGGGGTAGCAAGAATAGCATTTAACAGACCAAATGTTAGAAATGCTTTTAGACCAAAAACTACAAAAGAATTGTATGATGCTTTTTATGATGCAGGCGAAGACACTTCTATTGGTGTAGTTTTACTTTCTGCAGAAGGACCAAGTACAAAAGATGGTGTGTATTCTTTTTGTTCTGGAGGCGATCAAAAAGCAAGAGGCCATCAAGGTTATGTGGGTGATGATGGTTATCACAGATTAAATATTTTAGAAGTTCAAAGATTAATCAGATTTATGCCAAAAGCAGTTATTGCTGTTGTTCCAGGTTGGGCAGTTGGTGGTGGCCATAGTTTACATGTGGTTTGCGATTTAACTCTAGCATCTAAAGAACATGCAATTTTTAAACAAACAGATGCAGATGTAACTTCTTTTGATGGTGGTTATGGATCTGCATATTTGGCAAAAATGGTAGGTCAGAAAAAAGCAAGAGAAATCTTCTTTTTAGGTAGAAATTATTCTGCCCAAGAAGCGTATGAAATGGGAATGGTAAATGCTGTAATTCCTCATGAAGAATTAGAAAGTACAGCTTATGAGTGGGCACAAGAGATTTTAGAAAAAAGTCCGACTTCTATAAAAATGCTAAAATTTGCAATGAATTTAACAGATGATGGAATGGTTGGCCAGCAAGTTTTTGCAGGTGAAGCCACACGTTTAGCTTATATGACAGACGAAGCAAAAGAAGGTAGAGATGCTTTTCTTGAAAAAAGAAAACCAAATTTCCCTAAAAAATGGATACCATAGATTTTAGTTATTTGTTTTTAGTTGTTGGGTTTTAGTCATTATAGTTATAATTCCAACAACTATTAACCATTAACTAACCACTAAATAAAAAATAATGAAATCACAAATAGTAACTTTTTTAATAAAATGTCCAGATCAAAAAGGATTGGTGGCAAAAATTACCAGTTTTTTTTATGAAAAAGGATTCAATATTTTAAGTTGTCAGCAATATGTAAATTCAGTAGAAGATATGTATTTTATGCGTATTCGTTTAAATGCTGAGGGTACAAATATCTCTAAAGTAGAATTAGAAAATAGTTTTTTAGAATTAGTAGAACCTTTACAATTTAATTGGTCTGTAAATTATGGTGATGAAAAGCAGAATGTGGCAATTATGGTTTCACATACAAGTCATAATTTATACGATTTATTAGAGCGTTATAAAGAAGGCAGTTTAAATTGTAATGTAAAAATGATTATTAGTAATCACAATAAATTAAGACATATAGCAGAAATGTTTAATGTGCCTTTTTATCATTTACCTGTTACTAAAGAAACCAAATTAGATCAAGAAGAACAAGTAAAGCAATTGTTAGACTCTAATGAAATTGATTTAGTTGTTATGGCTAGATATATGCAAATTTTATCATCAGATTTTATCAATTATTATAAAGATAGAATCATTAATATTCATCATTCTTTTTTACCAGCTTTTCAAGGAGCAAATCCATACAAAAGAGCTTATGAAAGAGGAGTGAAGTTAATTGGAGCAACAGCACATTATGCTACAGAAGATTTAGATGAAGGGCCAATAATTGAGCAAGATGTAAAACCAGTAACTCACGAAAGTACTACTCAGACTTTAAAAAGAATTGGTGCAGATATTGAGAAATTAGTTTTAGCAAGAGCAGTTAAATGTCATTTAAACAATCAAATAATTGTGTCTGGAAATAGAGCAATTGTTTTTCCAGAAGCAGGAGAGTAAAAGCACCTTTTAATTCCCCTAAAGGGAAGAAAGTAAAAAGTAATAGTAATGTAAAAACTCAAATTCCACCCAGATTGGAGTTCCTTCCCTTTGGGAAGGCTAGGATGGGCTTTTGTTATGAAAATAATCTGTATTGGGCGCAATTACGCAAAGCACATAGAAGAATTAGCAAACGAAAGACCAGAAAATCCGGTAGTTTTTTTAAAACCAGATTCTGCAATTTTACCAAGAAAAAATCCGTTTTTTATTCCTCCTTTTTCTGATGATGTTCATTATGAAGTTGAGGTTTTAGTCAAAATAAATAAAGTTGGTAAACACATAGATACTAAGTTTGCCCATAAATATTATGATGAAATCGGATTAGGAATTGATTTAACTGCAAGAGATGTACAGGCTAAATGTAAAGAAAAAGGTTTGCCTTGGGAAAAAGCAAAAGCTTTTGATGGTAGTGCAGTTGTAGGTGAATTTTATCCAAAAGAAGAATTCGATATAGAAAATTTAAAATTCCAATTGTATAAGAATAATGAAATTGTACAAGATGGAAATACTAATGCAATGTTGTGGAAAACAGACGAATTAATTGCTTATGTTTCTCAATATTTTACTCTAAAAAAAGGAGATATCATTTTTACAGGAACTCCAGCAGGAGTAGGTAAAGTTGTAGAAAACGACACTTTAAAAGGTGTAATAGAAGGTAAAGAAGCTTTTAACATTAGAGTAAAGTAAAATTGGCAATAAAACTTCTTAGTTATATTTTTTTATTTTATGTAGGTTTTTATTTCTATAGACTTGCAGAGAACCATAATAAATATAAATGGCTATGTGGTTTTTTAGGAATTATTTCATTTTTCTTTGGTAGTATTTTATATTTATTATACGTTAGATTTTTTACAGAAACAACTATAAATGAGTTTGAAATTACCAATTTATCTTTTAAATCGTCTATCGCAGGTTTTGTTTTTACTGTTATTTTATTCAAAACTTTAAATTTTATTTGGAGTAAAAAAAAGAAACTGAAAAATGAAGTTGATAAAATTGGTAAAGATTAAGTTGAGTTAGAAACAATTCTCAAAATTTAAAATAAAAAAATATGTTAGGATTAATATTAACTTATTGGCTTGGAAAAAAGTTTTACAAATTAGCAGAAGAATATCATAAAAGTCAGTGGGGTTTTGCTATTTTAGGAATTGTAGTGTATTACGCTGTAAGTATAGTTTCTGCTACAGTTTTACTGCTAATAATAGAAAGTTTTTTTAATACTATAAACGATTATGTTTTAGGGTTAGTTGCAATGCCATTTGGTCTTTTAGCATGTTATTTACTATATAAATACTTAGAAAAAACTTGGGAACATAAAAAACCTAAAAATGATATTTTAATAGATCAAATAGGAAAAAACGAAGAAGAACTAGAAGTAAAAATATAAAATCATAAAACTTTACAACTTTGTAACTTATTATATGACAGCAGAAATTATTACAATAGGAGACGAGATTTTAATCGGCCAGATTGTAGATACAAACTCACAATGGATAGGTACTGAATTAAATAAAATTGGTGTTTCTGTATACCAAATATCATCAATTCAAGATGATAAACAACATATTTTAAATGCTTTAAAAGAAGCACAATCAAGAGTAGATATAGTAATTATTACTGGAGGTTTAGGACCAACAAAAGACGATATTACAAAATACACCATTGCAGAATATTTTAATGATACCTTAGAATTAAATTTAGAGGTAGTAGATCATGTAAAAGCTTTGTTCCAAAAATATAATATTCCTTTTGGAGAATTAAATCGCTTACAAGGTTTGGTGCCAACAAAAGCAACTGTTCTAAAAAATAATTTAGGTACAGCACCAGGAATGTGGTTTTACGAAAATGAAACCGTTTTTGTGTCTTTGCCAGGTGTACCTAATGAAATGAAAGGTTTAATGGAGTTTGAAGTTTTATCTAAAATTCAAAAACAATTTAAATTACCTTTTATTATTCATAAAACAATATTGACTTATGGTTTAGGAGAAAGTTCTTTAGCAGAAAGAATTGAAGATTTCGAAAACAATTTACCATCATTTATAAAGTTAGCTTACTTACCTAATTATGGTAAAGTTCGTTTACGATTATCAGCCAAGGGCTATGATAAAAAATTGTTAGAAAAAAACCTTCAGAAATTAATAGAAGAATTGTATCAATTAATACCAGATATAATTACAGGTATAGGTGATGATGGAGAGATAGAAAAAACAGTTGGAGATTTATTAAAAGCAAAAGGAAAAACAATAGCAGTAGCAGAAAGTGTGACAGGAGGTGCAATTGCATCAACCATAGTTTCAATTGCAGGTTCATCAGCATATTTTAAAGGAGGCTTTATAACTTATTCAGCAGAAACTAAAATTAATTTACTAGATGTAAATCCAAAAACAATAAAAACACACACAGTAGTAAGTGCAGCAGTAGCAAAAGAAATGGCAAAATGTGCCAAAGAAAAATTACAAAGCAATTATGCAATAGCTGTTACAGGAAATGCTGGACCAACAACAGATAAAACAGACAAAAATGTAGGTGTAGTTTTTATAGCTTTGGCCACTGATTCAGATATTTTTGTAGAAGAATTTAATTTCGGAAAACCCAGAGGTAGAGTTATAGATAAAACCGTAAATACTGCCTTACAAATGCTTCAAAAAGAAATATTAAAAAATTAGTAAATTTCTTTTGTTCAGATATATAATTATTCGTAGATTTGCACCTCGTTTAGAGATAACACTATAAAACTGTCGAGAAGATGTCTAGAGTTTGTGAATTAACAGGAAAAAAAGCAATGGTTGGGAACAATGTTTCTCACGCAATGAATAGAACCAAAAGAAAGTTTGACGCTAATTTAATGACAAAGCGTTTTTACATTCCAGAGGAAGATAAATGGATTACTTTAAAAGTATCTGCATCTGCTTTAAAAAATATTAACAAGAAAGGAATTTCTGCAGTTATAAAAGAAGCTAGAGCTAACGGTTTTTTAACTAAATAAGCTAAGGCTAACTAAAATTTTATATAGAGATGGCAAAAAAAGGAAACAGAGTTCAGGTAATTTTAGAGTGCACAGAGCACAAAGCAACTGGTAAACCAGGTACTTCTAGATACATTACAACTAAGAACAAAAAGAACACTCCAGATAGAATGGAAATTAAAAAATTCAATCCTATCTTAAAGAAAATGACTGTTCACAAAGAAATTAAATAATACAACTGTCTAGAACTCAGAATAGAGCACATAGATTTAAAACATTTACAAAATGGCAAAAAAATCAGTAGCATCGTTACAAACAGGATCAAAAAGATTAAGTAAAGCAATCAAAATGGTTAAATCTCCAAAAACAGGAGCTTATATGTTTGTAGAAGCAATTATGGATCCATCTAAAGTAGACGCTTTTATATCAAAAAAGTAATAAACTACTAAACAATATTTTAAAGCTACTTTCTTTTAGAGAGTAGCTTTTTTTATATCTTTACATTTGAGTCATTTAAAGCTTATTTTTTAAAATGGGCGTTACCTAAAGGTCGGGCTTTACGCTAAATCTTTTTTAATAAGAAACTGCTAGCGCTGTTACTTATTAAAAAAGGATAACGCTTCAATCCCTAACGCAACTTGTCTGCCATTTTAATTGATAATCAGCCAATTTGACAAATATTTAATTTGGTACAATTTTAGACAACCAAATAGTAAGAACTAAAAACTAACAACTCAAAAATATGAGTTTTTTTAAAAAGATTTTTTCGAAAGAAAAAAAGGAAACACTAGACAAAGGTTTAGAGAAAACAAAAGAAAGTTTTTTTGGTAAACTATCTAAAGCAGTTGCAGGTAAATCTAAAGTAGATGATGACGTTTTAGATAATTTAGAAGAAGTTTTAGTAGCTTCTGATGTTGGTGTAAATACCACATTAAAAATTATCGAAAGAATAGAAGAACGTGTTGCCAAAGACAAATATGTAGGTACAGACGAGCTAAATAGAATTCTTAGAGAAGAAATTGCTGGTCTATTATCAGAAACAAATATTGGTAACGAAAGCGAATTTATAATACCAGAAATACCAAAAAAAGAAGGCAATAAAATGCCTTATGTTTTAATGGTTGTTGGTGTAAATGGAGTAGGTAAAACCACAACCATTGGTAAATTAGCAAGTCAATTTAAAAAACAAGGCTTAAAAGTTGTATTAGGTGCAGCAGATACGTTTAGAGCAGCAGCCATAGATCAATTACAAGTTTGGGCAGACAGAACAGATGTGCCAATAATTCGTCAAGAAATGGGTTCTGATCCAGCATCAGTAGCTTTTGATACTTTAAAATCTGCAGTAAATCAAGATGCAGATGTTGTAATTATAGATACTGCAGGTCGTTTACATAATAAGGTAAATTTAATGAATGAGTTAACCAAAATAAAACGAGTAATGCAAAAAGTGGTAGATAATTCACCTCATGATGTTTTATTAGTTTTAGATGGTTCTACAGGTCAAAATGCCTTTGAACAAGCCAAACAATTTACAAAAGCAACAGAAGTAACCTCTTTAGCAGTTACAAAATTAGATGGTACTGCAAAAGGTGGAGTTGTAATTGGCATTTCTGATCAATTTAAAATTCCTGTTAAATATATTGGAGTAGGTGAAGGTATAGACGATTTACAAGTTTTTAACAAAGTTGAGTTTGTAGATTCTTTTTTTAAGTAAACATCTTCAGTTTTTAAAACTGTATTAAAAATTTTACTTAAAACTTGATAATTCTAATCTATCAAAGCATTAATTTTTTCCCATAAATCATTATCAAAAGAAGATAATGCAAAATTAGAAGTGTTTGCAGCTTCCCCCATTCTAATAATTACCAAATCTTTGGCAGGAACTATATAAATTTTCTGATCGTTTTTACCCAAAGCACAAAACATATCTTCAGGCGCATTTGGTATTAATTCTCCAGTAAAGGTAATTTGACTTTGTGGTAAATGGTAACTTTCTTTTCCATTTAACCACCATAAATATCCGTAAGAATTATTAATGTTTTGTGATGTATTTGTTGCTTCAGTTATAAAATTTTCAGAAACAATTTGAGAGTTTTCCCATTTACCATTTGCAGAAATTAACAACCCAAAACGAGCCATACTTCTTGTGTTGCTCCAAAAGACATTTAAATCATCTAAATTTTGCCAAATACCAGACATTCCAATTTTATCTTTTAATTTACTGTTAAAATAATTAGTAAAGGTTTGTTGACTAGCATTGGCAATAACGTCTTGCATTTTTACATACACATTATGGTATGCCCATCTTTGTTCTGCATCTGCTATGTATTTTAAGTTTGATGGAGAAACGTCTTCTCCCAAACTATCATCTAGGCCAGAATTCATAGATAAAAGGTTTTTGCAAGTAATTAAATTTTCCTTTTCCAGAGGAATACTTGTCCAGCCTAACCCTAAATAATCAGAAACTTTAGCATTAATATTTATTAAATTTTCGTCTTGAGCAATACCAGATAATGTTGATGTAAGTGTTTTACCAGCACTTGCCCAATACCAAATAGAAGTATTGCTATGATTATTAAAATATTCTTCGACTACAATTTTTCCTTTATAAAGTACCATAAAGCTTTTTGTATTTTTTGTGTCTAAAAAATCTAATAAAGGCTGTAATTGAGTTGTATTCCAGTTAAGTTCAGTAATAGATTTTTTTTTCCAAACATTAGAGTCTATATCTGGAAAATATAATGTTTCTATTGTATTATCAACTGTATCATTTAATTCAGAATTTTCTTTAGAACAAGAAAAAATTATTAAAAAGAAGAAGATTTTTAACAAGGTCTTATTAATTATTTTCATATGGTAACTTCTTTGTTATTAGACAACTTGTAAGCTGAAAGGTTTAAAATGTTATCTTTGGTTATAAAAATAAATATAATGAAAAATAACTTTTTTTTACTTGTTATCCTATTCTCTATTTTTTCTTGTAAAGAGAAACAAGATCTAATTATTTTTAAAAAATATGATGAAACTGCTCAATTAGTTGAACAGCAAAATCACGAAAAGAAAAGAATGCAGTTTAAGCTTTTTCAATCTAAAGTTTTAGATATGAATGAAGTTTTTAAACTATTTAAAGATGATTTAGCCTATTTTTCTGAAGAAGATTATCAATCTTTAAAACCTTTAATTTTAGAACAAGATATTCCATCACTTCAAAAAAATGTAAAGGAAGGTAAATTGAGTTATGAAAAACTAACGTTGTTTTATTTATACAGAATTAGAAAGTTCGAAAGTGATTCAACCTTATCTTTAAATTCAATTATCGCTTTAAATCCAGAAGTTATAAAAGAAGCTAGAGCTAAAGACAAAAATAAAGATAAGGTATCTCAATACTCAATGTATGGAATGCCAATTTTATTAAAAGACAATATCAATACTAAAGAAATGCCAACAACAGCAGGTGCAATTGCTTTGCAAAGAAATTACACAAAAAAAGATGCTTTTATAGTTGAAAAGCTAAAAGAAAATGGCGCAATTATTTTAGGTAAAGTAAACTTGAGTGAATGGGCCTATTTTTTCTGTTCTGGTTGTCCTTTAGGCTATTCTGCAATTGGTGGGCAAACCTTAAATCCTTATGGAAGAAAGGTATTTGAAACTGGGGGAAGTTCTTCTGGAAGTGGAGTTACAGTTGCTGCAAATTTTGCTGTTGCAGCAGTTGGTACAGAAACTTCTGGCTCTATTACTTCACCATCAAGTTTAAATTCTGTTGTTGGTTTAAAACCTACTATAGGTGTTTTAAGTAGAACAGGTATAGTACCAATTTCATCAACTTTAGATACTCCTGGGCCAATGACAAAATCAGTGATTGATAATGCTATTTTTATGGATGCAATGTTAGGTTATGATGTAACTGACAACGCATCAAAAGAAACAAAAGGGATGGATTCTCAAAATGGATTTCACATTAATTTTAAAGGAAAAAGGTTAGGGGTTTTAAAACCTTTGTTATCAGATTCTATTTATGCCTTAAATATCGAAATATTAAAAAAAGCTGGAGCAGAAATTATAGAAATAACACCACCAGAAATTTCTTTTAATGGTTTTAGAACATTATTAAATATAGATATGAAACATGATTTACCAAAATATTTATTAAAACAAGCAGATAAATCTATTTTCATAAAAAATGTAAAAAATGTTGTAGATTTTAATCTAAAAGATTCTTTAATTAGAGCTCCTTATGGGCAACAGTTATTTGACGGAATAATAAAAGATTCAACAACTTTAGAAGAGTTAGAAGTAGTAAAAGGTAATTTAAAAAAAGAAGGAGAAAAATATTTACAGTTTTTAAAATCTGAAAATTTAGTTGCAATTTTATCGATTAATAATTATCATTCAGGTATTGCTGCAGTTGCTTTACACCCAACATTAACAGTACCTATGGGTTACAAATTAACAGGAGAGCCTTTAAGCTTAACTTTTATTGGACAGCCTTTTTCTGAAAGAAAATTATTAGAAGTTGGTTACGCTTTTGAGCAATTAACTAAATCCAGAAAGATCCCAGAAAACTATCAATAGAAAGAATAGCAATCATTTAAAAAGCACTATTTTTGCAACCGTTTTAATTTGATTTCAAATTAATCATAAATTTTAAAGATTATACCGCTAAAAAGCCAATAGCGAAAAGCGAAAAAATATGCGTACAAAATCCATCAAACAAAATAAGATAAACGTTGTTACTTTAGGTTGCTCTAAAAACATTTACGATAGTGAAGTTTTAATGGGGCAGTTAAAAGCTAATGGTAAAAATGTAGTACATGAAGATGAAAATGACGATGGTAATATTGTAGTTATTAATACCTGCGGATTTATAGGTAAAGCCAAAGAAGAATCTATTGATACTATTTTGCATTATGCGCAAAGAAAAGAAGCTGGTGAAATTGATAAAGTTTTTGTTTCTGGATGTTTAAGTGAGCGTTATAAGCCAGATTTAGAAAACGAAATTACAAACGTAGATCAATATTTTGGTACTCACGATTTACCAAATTTGTTAAAAGCATTAGAAGCAGATTATAAGCACGAATTAATCGGAGAACGTTTAACAACAACTCCAAAACATTATGCATATTTAAAAATTGCAGAAGGTTGTGATAGACCTTGTTCTTTTTGCGCAATTCCTTTAATGAGAGGAAAACATGTTTCAACTCCAATAGAAGATATTGTTACTGAAGCAGAAAAGTTAGCAGAAAAAGGAATTAAAGAAATTATGTTGATTGCCCAAGATTTAACCTATTATGGTTTAGATATCTATAAAAAAAGAGCTTTAGCACAATTATTAGAAGCACTTGCAAAAGTAGAAGGAATTGAATGGATTAGAATGCATTATGCTTTCCCTACAGGTTTTCCTATGGATGTTTTAGAGGTGATGAAACGTGAGCCAAAAGTGTGTAATTATTTAGATATTCCTTTACAACACATTAATTCTGAGTTGTTAAAATCGATGAAAAGAGGAACAACTCACGAAAAGACAACAGCTTTAATCCATAAATTTAGAGAAGTTGTGCCAGAAATGGCAATTAGAACTACTTTAATTGTAGGTTATCCAGGAGAAACAGAAGAGATGTTTCAAGAATTAAAAGATTGGGTAGAAGAGATGCGTTTTGAAAGATTAGGTGCTTTCGAATATTCGCACGAAGAAAATACAGGTGCTTATGTTTTAAAAGATGATGTTCCTGATGAGGTTAAGTTTAAAAGAGTTAACGAAATTATGGAAGTTCAGTCTCAGATTTCTTGGGAATTGAATCAACAAAAAATAGGTAAAACCTTTCGTTGTTTGTTTGATAGAAAAGATGGAGAATATTTTTATGGACGTACAGAATTCGATTCACCAGATGTAGATAATGATGTTTTAGTTGATGCTAAAGAACATTATATTAAAATCGGTGAATTTATTGATATAGAAATTCACGAAGCAGGAGATTACGATTTATATGGAACACCTGTTAAGAAATTGGAGAAACCTACTTCTTTAAATCAGAAAAGAAAGTAAATAACTTATAGAATCAAAAAAAATACCTCAGTAATATAAAATTACTGAGGTATTTTTTTGCCTTTTAACTAATTAAAAATGACTTGAGTTTCTCAAGAAAATTGCATTGGCAAAAAATAGTTTTCCATTTTCCCAAAAAGCTCTAAATAATGGATTATCAACCATATAAATAATACTTCCTCTACCCATTTGGTCTTCACCAAAAAGTAAAGATTCAGGTACATTTTCTAAAGCTTTTATTCCTGCAAAACCAGCTACGTTTTTGGCATCTTTGGTAAAGTAAGCTACATTGCCTCCATTTTTTAAGTATTCGTAACTCCTACTACTAGATTTTAATGAGAAATAACTATTAGAATAACCAAATGCTAAAGGATGACTCGCATCAACTTTACTATTAAAAATAGCTCCAATAATTATATTATTTGTGCTTTCTCTTTCTAAATCTTCGTAAGGTATAAGGTTGGCTTTATCAGCTTTATCTTTATCTTCTTTATTTTTTTTCGATTTTAAAGAAAATCCGTCTTTATCAGCAAAACTACTTAATGCATTTTTTAGTGCAATTAATGTTCCACCAGATCTAACCCAGCTTTTTAGTTTATCTAAAGTGCTTTTGTTTAAAACTCTGCTGTAATATCCGTCAGGTAAAATAATTACATCATAATTAGAAAAATCTACTCTACTAAAATAATCAGTATCTAAAATAGAAACTGGGTATTTTAATTCGGTTTCAAAATAATGCCAAATTTGACCAAATGACAAAGAAGAGGTTCCAGAACCAGAGAGCAATGCAACTCTTTGTTTAAAAATTGGTTTTACATTACCAGAACCAAAATCTTTACCAGAATCTACAAAACCAGTAGAAACAGGTGTAACTTTTCTAGCTAATTTGTTAGCAATTGCAACTACGTTTGTATCAAATTTTTCATTTTTAAGATTATCGTGTCTTAAAATAATTAAAGAACCTTTTTGGTAATCTTTACCTTCTAAAGAAAAATCTTTTTCAGAAAAACGAACTTTAATGTCTGCGTTTAATAATTGTGCTAAAAAAGTAGCATCATCAATACTATTCCATTTAGAAATATAAGCGTAAGATGAAGTATTTACAGTGTTTAAAACACTATTATTCATTTCTTTTTTTGATGTACTAACTGTATTTTCAGAAGCTACAGCATTAAAACCATGTGCATAAGGTAAAGCCCAAGCAGTACTATCATAAGTTAAAGAATCTAAGATTTTAGTTTGTGGTTCAAACAAAACTTTTACCATTCTTCCTTTTGGTTGATTGGTGTGTATAACCAAATCACTTGTAGTTACATTTAGGCTTTCTTCTTTTAAGGTAGCATAATTGTATCCTTTTACTTTTCCAGAATTTGCAAATTCATACGTAATTTCATGCTTATCAAGTAAATTAATTAAACGTTGTGTTTTATCAGAATTTTCGTTCTTTAAAACATAACTTTTGTATTTGAAACTTTTATCAGCAAAGAATTTTGTAAATTCAGTATTTAGTTTTTCTGCATTTTTAGATGAAATTTCTACTGTAGATAAACCAGTTGTATGATGATGTTGTGCTCTATCTATTAAAGTTAATTCAATACCTTCATCATTATCAATACCTAAACCAGCTCTTCCATGACCTGCTTGTTCGTAAGTCATACCAATTGCTCCCATAAAAGTTGGGTAAGTGTCACCATAACTTGGGTATAATAAATCGAAAGATTCTTTGGTAAAATACATCCAATTATTTTTATCAAAATAAGAAGCGTGGTTTTTACCAATTTGTGTTTGAAAATCAATTTGCCAATCAGTAATATCTTCATGATAAGGTTTAGCTGCAGGTGCAAAATAATAAGGACTGTTTATGCCTTGTTCATGAAAATCTACGTGAACGTGAGGTAACCATTTATTGTAAACCTTTAAACGCTGCTGTGTTTCTACTTGTGTTGCCCAAGCCCAATCTCTATTTAAATCGAATAAATAATGATTAGGTCTTCCTCCAGGCCAAGGTTCATGGTGTTCTTTAGAATCTTGTGAGCTATTATAAGGTGAATTTTGAACTTGATTATACCAGTTTACATATCTGTCTCTACCATCAGGATTTATACATGGATCTATAATAACCACTGTGTTTTCTAACCAAGCTTTTTTAGTTGTAACTAATTCATATAGAGTTAGCATAGAGGCTTCTGTGCTAGATGCTTCATTTCCATGTACGTTATAACTTAACCAAACAATAGCTTTTTTGTTCTCTGTATTTGCTTTTAAAATACCAGTTTGTGAAAGGTTTGCTTTTCTAATTGTTTCTAAATTAGCTATATTTTCTTGCGAAGAAATATAGGTAACATATAAAGGTCTGTGTTCGTTTGTTTCTCCATATTTTTCTAACTGAACATTTTTTAAAGTGTTGCTTACGTATTTAAAATAATCTACAACTTTATGATGTCTTGTAAAACGTGAACCAATTTCGTAACCTAAATACTCTTGTGGAGATTTAATTTCTTGAGAGAAAAGGGTACAAAATGAAAAAATAGAAATAATGAGTAGTGCTTTAATTTTCATTGATAAGAATTTGAATTTTATCAAAAGTAAGGAATTTAAAGCACTATTTTAAAGACGATTTATTTTAGAGACGTTAAAAATTTGTTAGTATGATTTTCTGTATTCAGAAGAATTTAAAATAGTTGTATTTTTATCGAAATTTAGTAAATTTTATGAATTCTACGTCAGATACTGATTGTTGTATAAATTGTGTGCTTTAATTATGAAAGTAACACAAATCCCATTTAAAAAAACCGGTTTTTTCTCTAAAACAATGCTAGATTATTTAGAGCAAAAAAATACTATAAATCCATTTTATAACAATTTTCCAGATATAAATGGTTTTCAAAAACAAATAAAAGAAAAACAAAAAACTTTTGCTTTAGAAACAAGATTGGTTTTGGCTGATGCTTTAAAAAATCAATATAATTCTTTTGATATATCAGATAAAACAGCTGCTAATATTGAGTTGTTAAAGCAAGAAAACACGTTTACCATAACTACAGGTCATCAACTAAACTTATTTACTGGGCCACTTTATTTTTTGTATAAAATTATTTCTACGATTAATTTAGCTGAAGAATTGTCAGAGAAATTTCCAGAACAAAACTTCATCCCAATTTATTGGATGGCAACAGAAGATCACGATTTTGAAGAAATCAATTACTTTAATTTTGATGGTAAAAAAGTAACTTGGAACAGAAATGATGGTGGAGCAGTAGGTCGTTTTTCTACAGAAGGTTTAGATGAGGTTTTCGAAGTTTTTTCTGAACATTTAGGAAATTCTAAAAATGCAAAATATCTAAAAAATCTTTTTTCTGATGGTTATATTAAACATAATAATTTGGCAGATGCTACTCGTTTTATAGCTAACGAATTATTCAAAGATTTTGGTTTGGTAATTGTTGATGGAGATGATAAAAGCTTAAAACAAGTATTTGCGCCTTTTGTAAAAGATGAATTAGAAAATGAAACTTCTTTTAATATTGTTTCTAAAACCATTATTGAATTAGGGAAAAATTATAAAATTCAAGTAAATCCTAGAGAAATTAATTTATTCTATTTAGGTGATGATTTTAGGGAACGCATTATTTTTGAAGATAATTGTTACAAAGTAAATAATACCGATATTAGTTTTTCTAAGGATGAAATTCTGAAGGAAGTTGATAAAAACCCTTTGGCTTTTTCACCAAATGTAATAATGAGACCTTTGTACCAAGAAGTAATTTTACCAAACCTTTGTTATCTTGGTGGAGGAGGAGAGATGGCTTATTGGTTAGAATTACAAGATTATTTTAATAAGGTAAATGTTACTTTTCCTATTTTATTGTTGCGTAATTCTGTGCAAGTAGTATCAGAAAAACAAGCTAAGAAACTATCTAAATTAGATATTTCTTTAGAAGAAATGTTTTTAAATCAGTTTGATTTAATCAGTAAAAAGGTAGTTGAAAATACAGTAATAGAAACTAATTTTGCTGAAAAAATTAACTTTTTAAAAAAACAGTTTTCAGATTTAAAAGAAGTTGCAGTAAAAACTGATGTTTCTTTTTTAAATGCTGTAAATGCACAAGAAAGAAAACAAATTAAAGGTCTAGAGAATTTAGAAAAACGTTTGTTAAAAGCAGAAAAAAAGAGACAAAAAGATTTAGTAGATAGAATTACTTTATTACAAAATGAGATTTTACCAAATCAATCTTTAGAAGAGCGTCAACGTAATTTTTCTGAGTATTATTTAGAGTATGGATCTGGTTTTATTACTGCTTTAAAGCAAATTTTAAAACCTTTAGAATTAGAATTTACAATACTAGAATTATAATGAAAGAGAAAAGCCTTCATCAGAAAAATAAATTTAATAAAGGGTATAATTTTGATGACTTAGTTCAGCAAAATCCTGATTTAGCAAAGTTTGTAACAAAAAATAGATTTGGTAAAATCACGATTGATTTTTCGAATCCGAAAGCTGTAAAAGAGCTTAATAAAGCATTATTATTTACTTATGATAAAATTTCTGTTTGGGATTTTCCTGATGATAATTTATGCCCTCCAATTCCTGGTAGATTAGATTATATTCACCATTTATCTGACTTAAATTCATCCGAAGAAAATAGAACAGTTTTAGATATTGGAACAGGTGCAACTTGTATTTATCCGCTTTTGGGTGTTGCAGAATACAATTGGAATTTTGTTGCCACAGATATAGATTTAGATTCTTTAGATACTGCACAAGATATTATTGATGATAATGATTTAGATGCAAAAATTGAGTTAAGACAGCAGTTTAATGAGCAACATATTTTAAAAGATATTTTAGAAGAAGAAGATTCTTTTTTTGCAACAATGTGTAATCCTCCTTTTTATAAATCTGCAGAAGAAGCTAGAGGAGCAAATAGAAGAAAATCTAGAAATTTAGGGAATAATGCAATCCGTAATTTTTCTGGTAACAATAATGAATTGTGGTATGTAGGAGGTGAAAAAGCATTTTTACACAATTATTTATATGAAAGTTCACTTTATAAAGATAAAAGTGAATGGTTTACAAGTTTGGTTTCTAAGAAAGAAAACGTTGAAAGCTTGCAAAAATCATCAGAAAAATTGGGCGTAAAAGAGTTTAAAGTTATACCTTTAAGTCAAGGGAATAAAGTAACTAGAATTGTTTGTTGGCGATTTTAAATTGCTGTTTTTGATATTTTAATTGTACACAATGTCATCAATCTTATATTTTTTACACGCATAATGTAATATGCTGTAAACTAGCATGTGTACAAATAGCAAACATAAAAAAGCGTACAAAGGCACACCAAAGATTTGATAAGGCCAATAATAAGTCCAAACACCTAAAAGAATTGTAATTACTTCACCAAAAGCAGGTAAAATTAGCGCTAAAATTATTGCTAAAACAATTTTGTTTCTTTGAGTTTGATGCTTTAAATAAGGTATTATATTTCGTTCTAATTTGTAGAGGTAATGAAAAGCCAACATCCATGCAAAAGGAACCCATAATGGGATTTCTCTAGATACTTGATGATATTCCCAATAACCATTTGCAACTCCCCAAGTTTCGCCAACTACGCCTCCAAAACCAGTTAATAACATACCTGCTAATAGCAACCAGTTTTTATCGATTTTTGGTTTTATAATTTCTTTATAAATATTATGTATAATTTTTAAGATTAAAAGTACAGCAATAATTAAATCGTATTGTTTTAAAACACCAATTAAAACACCTGCAATTATTAGTTTAAGCAATGCTTTTAAAATTTCTGTGTAGAATTTCTTTTTATTTGTAATCAATTTTTTAAAGCTCTTTTTTTAATTTTTGATATTTCTTTTCGTGCAAATTAAATTCGATAAAATAAACATAGAGTCCGTAAATAACAGAAATCATTAAAAAACAAATAGGAAATACTTTAAAAGCTTCTGTAGTAAAACCATATTTTATAATACAATACAATGCACTAAAAATAAAACTAAATACAGCACTATTTTTTATGGTGTACTCTTTTTTATTTTTCCTTTTTTCTTCCCAATATTTAAGGAATTTTTTATTCCTTTTATCCATATAACTGTTTTGCTCCATTCTTTTTTTCAAATATAAAAAAACCGAAACAATTTGTTTCGGTTTTAGTTTTCTGTTTTTTAAAAATTATAGATTTGGAATTACCAATTCTTGACCTGGATGAATTACATCTGGGTTTTTTAAAATGTCTTTGTTCGCTTCAAAAATAGCAACATATTTCATTGGTTTTCCATAATAGTGTTTTGCTATTTTGCCTAAAGTTTCACCTTTTTCTACTGTATGCGTTGCATAAATAGAAGTATCAGCAACTTTAATATCTGCTATAATATCTTCTGGATTATCTCCACCAATATTTTTTATTTCATCCCAAATAAGATTTTTCTCATATTGGTTTTTTGCAGTTCCATTAACAATTAATTTTCCATTTTCTTCTTTAACATCACCATCTTGAATGTTTAATTGTTGTCCTAAATCTAATACACTTTGATATTTTGCTTTCATTTTATTTCTGATTTTAATTACTTTTTTATCTCACTGTTTTCTCATCATCTATATAATAACCTTGTTGTGTAAGGTCTCCATCTACTTCACCAGCTAATTTTTCTTTTCTTCTTTCTAGGTAGATCTCTTCGTAATCTTGAGTATAATGTGGAGAAGTTACTACATTTAAATCGAATTTAATTGTTGTAAAAACGTCTTTTTCTGTATTGGCAACTATAGTTACATAAAACTCTACGTAACCAATATTTTTGGCACTATCATAATCTAAAGTGATATAACCAAAATCATCTTTACCAATTGATGTTGAAGGGAAATCTATTTCTATACAACCACAAGATGCTTGTACATCGTAGATAATTAATGGTTCATTACCTCTATTGTAAAATTTATATTCTGCTGATAGTTCAGATCCACGTAAAATTGGATAATAATGTCTGTCTGGATTTTCAATTTCCATTTTTGTTTTTCTAACATTTTCTATATCAGGCTTTCTAAAAGAACAAGAACTGATAGTTAATGCTAATACTAAGAGTAATAATAAATTTTTCATTGTTGTAAATTTAATCTTTTTTTTAATTAAATATAATTTCATCACAAGCTAAAGTATTTTTACCACCAATATTGTGTTTTTTTACTTTAACTATAAAACTTTCAGGGAGTTGCTTATCATCGTATTTTGTTGGGAGTTCTATAGAAACTTCTTTTATATCTAAATTAGAATCGTCTTTTTTTACTTTTAATTTTTTAATGATGTTATTATTTGTATCTAAAATTTCTATCACTCCTGGATAATAAATATGATGTTTTACATCTTGTAAAAAAGAAAATGTAATTTTTTTAGATTTAGAAATACCTGCTTTATCAATTTTTAGAATTAAATCATCTACAGAAGAAATGTGCCAATTTGTATTATAATCATTTAAACCAAAAGCACCATCATTTAATATTTTTGTGTTTGTATAATCTTCATCTAATTTAGATAAAACCTCGAATTTCTTTTTATAAAAATAATGTTTTCTTTTATGATATTTATAAATTGTTTTTCGCCAGTTATTAATATAGTCGCTAATATTATATTTTCTTTCGTTATAAGTTTTAAGGTTTGCAGATCTGCTATATGATGCTAAATTATCTAAAAGAATTCCAGCTTCGTTTTTTACAATAATTTCTTTGTCATTGTTCAAAATACCAAAACCATAAATACCAAGACCATAATCTCTCATAATTTCTAATTTAAGAAAAGTAAGAGCTGTAGCTAATTTTAAATAGTCTTTATCGTATTTATTACTTTGTGTATGGGTATTAAATTCGTCATAAAATTCAAAAAAAACTTTAGGGTCTAAATATTTTTTTACAGTTTTATCTATACCACTATAAATACTTAATTCTTTAGTACTTGCAAAAAATGAGTTGTCTATATGTGTATAATAATTAGTTAAAATACTGGCTAGTTTGTTAGAATATTTATCATTAAAATAATTGCTAATTTCCTTATCTATATCAATATTAGTATTCCATAATAATTTAGCAAATATTGTAGATTTTAATCCTTGAAAAGTACTATAATCATATTCACTACCATGTAAGAATACACCATTAATACCTAATTTTTTATAGAGTTTTAAATTCTGTTGTGTAACTTTTAAAATAGGGTAAACATCAAAATAATTATCATAATTTACGGTATAATCCCAGATGTATACATTATCTAAATAATCGCTCCATTTCTTAATTTTGTTTTCAAAATCTTTAAATTTCTTTGTGTTTTCTAAAGGGATTCCTTTTTGTACATCAATAGTGCTGTAAAAAATACCTGTATTCTCTTCAGCTTTAAATTTAGGAATATCTTTTACAGTTATATAAGCTGTTGTAAAAAATGTAGCTCTTTTATTGTCTTTAGCTAATTTGTTTAAAAATGTAAATACTGCAGGAGCTGCATCTTGTGATGTATTACCAACTGCTTTACAAGTACTACAGGTACATACAATACTGTTGTCATTAGGTAGAATCATGTATTTATTAAAAGCATGATCGCTATCAAAAATTCTTTTTACGTTTTCATTTACATATTTATATAAACTATCACTTGTAAAACAGAACTGTTTTTTAGTTCTTACACTACCTACTTTAGCATAAACTGATTCTGGTAAATTATAGTTTTTAAGAAGTTTAGGTAAATTATGTCCCCAAATTCCCCATTCTAATTCAAGAGAACTTGTTTTGTTCCATGCTCTAAACTCTGTATCATTGTTAGTAGCATAATAAGGTTCTCTGTATTCAAATTCGGGCGAAGAACAATTACTAAACTTTTCAGGGATATCTATTTCTGATGTAAAATCTTCTTTTGGTTTATTTAATTCATTGTAATTTAAATTAGTATATCTTTTAAAAAAATCGCTAATTGCATACATTAAATTCTGTGCATTAGACCCCTGTAGAGTAATATTTCTACCTTTTCTATACATACAAAAATTATCTTTCTGAGTAGGGTTGATTCTCAGTAAAATATAATTGTAATTTTTATTTAAACTATTACTTCTTTCTATTTTTAAAGTTGTGCCTGTAACTGTTTTAAATTTTTTATTAAAATCTTCTGCAGCATTACTCACTAAAATATCAGCAGTTAAAGGGATACTTATTTTTGGTGATATTTTATTTTCTTTAGAAAACAATGTTATTTTGTTTTGAGCACAAGATGATAAGCTTAAAAAAAATATAAAAATTAATATGTATTTTTTAAACATAATATTTGGGGAATAAAAAGTTATTAGAATCTTGTAATTATAGATACTGATAAATTATATTGATTAATATATGCCAAAGCAGTACTATCTGTTACAGGACTTTTAAAGTTAATCCAAGATCCGTTTACTAATAACAAAGTTTTAGGTGATATATTATAACCATAACCAGCCCCAACTAAAACATTAGAAAAATCTAAGAAAGCAGTTTCACCTTCTGCTAATTGATCGTTAAAAGGCGCACTACCAAAGGAGACTATAAAACTAACATAATCTTGCCTGGCATTTACATTTATTCGTGTTTGTGCAGCAAAATTAAAATAGTTGAATTGATCGTCTCTCATCAATATTCCTTTAGCACTAACCCAAATGTCTTCCCAGGTTTTAGAAAGACCTAAGTTTAAACTTAAAAAGTTTATATCGTTTTGTAATCGAGAAAAACGAAGGCCTGCTTGAGCTTCATAACCATTGTCTAGACCTTTGTATGCATTACCATATAAGATAAATTTAGGGAAAAATTTCGATCCTAATAATACACCAACATCTGCATATAGAGTAGGAGTAAAGACTCTTGAATAATTTACACCTCCTTGTACACCAACTCCAGATCTTCTTGCAGCATAATTTAAGTCTGCACCAAATGTATTTTTCTCATCATACTTATGGCTATAACCTAAACTAGCTAAAGATGTACTAAATGCAGTAGAATCTGATGAAGCTTGCGTATAAGTTGCTGCTAATTTATTTTTAAGCTTAGCTGCTTTTAATACTTCTAAAGCATTATTCCATTCATTTCTTTCAAAAGGGTCATCAATTTGTCTAAAACTTTGGTAATAGTAAGCAGAGTCGTATTGTTCCATTAATTCAAAAACAATACCTTTTTTATATTTTAAGAAATTATCATTAGGGTATTGTTCTAATTTTTCATTAACAATCTCTAATGCATCTTCATTTGGCTTTTCTTGAATGTATAAGTTTATCATTCTTTGTAAAGCATAATCTTCTGTAGAATTTAAAGAATCAGATATTCTGTAGTCTTCTATTGCTTCATCTATTAAACCTTCTTCTTCTTTATTTTTTCCTCTAAACCATAATACTTCCGCTAAAGAATTTTTAATTTTTCTATCGTATTTGTAAACGGTTTTTAAAGAATCTAAAACATTTATAGCATCATCATATTGATTATTTTGAGCTAATAAGTTAGATAACTTTAATTTAAAATTTTTGTTATTTGGGTAAAAACTTAAAGCACTTTTACTATAGTTAACTCCTTTTTCATAATCAGGAATTGCAGAAGAAGCATTTATGGCAATTTCTAACAATCTTTTGTTATTGTTTTCTCTTGTAAGGCCATCTTCTACAACAGGTAAAACAGCTCTAAACCTTTGCTCTCTCATTAAATAAGTTGCATAAGCTTCTGTTTGTGTAACGTAAATTCTTGGGTATTTTTCTTCTAAAGGATATTGTTGTTCCAATCCTCTAGTTATTTCTAGAGCATCTTCAAATAATTCCATTTCCTGATATAATGTAGATTTTCTAACTAAATAATCAGGATTATCTGGTTCTAAACCAATTAATTTATCAATTTGATCTGTAGCTTCATCATACTTTTGTAAAGCTAAATAGATTCCGAAAATTTGTTGTTCAGCTTCTTTTTGAAAATCTGGTGATGATACTAAGTCTTCAAAAATTGGTAAAGCTTCATCAAATTGTCTGTTTTCTACTAAAGTTTTTGCTCTACCATACATTACTAAATTATAATCGTAAGTAATATCTGTATCATTTGGGTATTTTTCGTGAAGTATTAATACTTCTCTTTCAAAACGATCTTTATCTTTTATAGGTCTGTATAACTCTTTTAATTGTACTAAAAGCTTTTTGTTATTCGGACTTCTTTTAATTCCTTTTTTAAGAAAATATTCAGCATCTACATCATAACCTTTACCTAATGCATTGTTAATTACATAAGTTTGTGATTCTGAATTACCATTAAGATCTAATAATTTTTTCTGAATTTCATAAGAATCATTATATTCATTAAAATTAGCAGATTGCTGCATTAAATAAGGTAATGTTTCAGAATGTATTGTTGGAAATTTGGCTTTATCTACCTCTGTTTTTATATAAACAATAGCTTCTTCATGTCTTCCTAATTCTTCTAATAAACCAATTTTCTTTTCAATTAATTCTGAATCTTCACGGAGTTCTAATAAAGCTCTGTTTGTGTATTGTAAGGCAATTTCAGGATCTCCTTTTAATAACTCATTTCTAATGATACCTATGTATGCTTGTTTGTTTGATGGATCATTATCTATAACTGTTTTGTAAACTTGGTTTGCATCATCATATCTTCTGTTTTCTACAGCACTATTACCATCATTTAACATTATGTAGTTATAGTCGTTCTGTATTTCTGTATCATCTGGATAGATTTGATACAATCTTTTTAAAGCTCTTTCTGCTTCTTCATAGTTACCCATTTCTTTATAAATAACTATTTTTCTACGCCACCAACCTCTACTGTAAGGTGTAATTTCTAAAAGCTCATTTACAAAACAAATTGCATCAGAATATCTTTTTGTAGTTTGTTCTATACTTACTAAAAAACCTAAAACATCAATATCTTTTCTTCTTCTATCGTAAACTTGTTTTAAAACGTATCTTGCAGTATCATATCTACCCAATTGCATTTGAGCTTTACCTAAAAGTGTTTTTAAATCTAAATCTTCTGGAGCTAATTGTAACCCTCTCCAGCTCATTTTTGCTGCTCTAGTAAAGTTTTGTTCAGCAATATCTCTTTTGGCCTCCTCAAAATATAAATCCGAAGAATCATATACTTCTTGAGAAGATATATTTAATTGTGAGATGAGTGCCACAATTAATAATAAAATTGACTTATTAATTTTCATAATAATTATATGGTAATTTATGTTTTAATAGGCTCAAAATCTGAGTTTGAGCTTTTTCCTTTCTTTAGTTTTTCAAAAATACTTTGTTTTTTACCTCCAGCATTCCCAGAGCTATCTCCACCATCATTATTGCTTCCAGTATTACTGTCAGATTTTTTCTTTTTGTCATCTTCATTATCAAACCCTTTTCTTGTCATTGTTCCCCAAGCAAGTTCTCTAGAAGTTACGTAACTGAAATATCCTTTTAAAGAGAAAAACATAATCATTGGGTGATAAATGAATGGCTCAATAAATGCTGTTAGAAACAGTGTTAATACCTCTCTAGTTGTGTTGTAATATTTAAATGTCATTTGATCCCAAATAATTACAATTGAAGAAATCATTATGGCAAATGTGTAAGAATACAATAAGATTAATGGTGCAAAGTTCCAGTTTACATATCCATAAAATAATAGGAATATTGAGAATAAGATACCAAACGCTTCTATAATTGGCGCTAAAAACTCAAAAATAAAAATGTACGGAAAAGTAATTAAACCTAATCTTTTATAGTTTGGATTGAATAGAATTTTTCTGTGTTCACTAAACATTTGAAATAATCCACTGGCCCATCTTGTACGTTGTCTACCTAAAATTTGAATATTTGGTGGTCCTTCTGTCCAACAACAAGAAAGAGGTATATAACCAATTTTATAATCAAGTCTGTTATTCATCATATGAGCAGCCATTCTTGTCATCATATCCATATCTTCTGCATGAGAATCTGCTCCATAACCCCCAGCTTTAATAGCTATATCTTTATCAAACATTCCTAATCCACCAGAAACATTAGGTACAGAGTTTATTAATTCCCAACCCATTTTTCCTAATAAATAAGATCTAATGTATTCTAGTTCTTGAAAACGAGGTATAAGTGCTTTAGGTGGTCTTACTCTTGTAATAATTCCTTCTTCAATCTCACAGTTATTAGACATTCTTAATGTTGCACCAACAGCAATTACAGTTGTTTTAGAACTTAAGATTGGCTTAATCATTTTTGTAAGTGTATTTCTTGCCAAAATACAATCTACATCAGTATTTAAATAGTATGGAAAAACTGAAGCGTTTAAACCCGCATTAAAAGCATCTGCTTTAGTACCACCATTTTCTTTATCAATTATAGTTAAAATGTCGTACTTAGGGTTTTGAGATTTAAATGTTCTTTTATATGGCTTTGTTTTAATTTTTTCTACATATGCAAAAGGAGCTTCAATTAAATCGAATTCTTCAATTAATAATTTTAAGGTATCATCTTTACTACCATCGTTTACAATAATTACCTCAAAAAGAGGATAGTTTAATGTAAGTAAAGATTTTACATTTACAATAATTGTTTTCTCCTCATTATAAGCAGGTGCAATTACGGAAATACCAGGTGCTAGATGAGAAGCTAATAATTCTTCATCATCAATATCTGTATTATAACTTTTATATTTATTAATAGCGATAAAAGAAAATATGGCTAATACTATGTAACTTAAAATTAATGAAGTTGCATAGAAAAATATAAAATACTCGTATATTTTTACAAAAATTTCAAACATTTATTTGTATTTTATTAAGGGTGTTTCTACGTGTTGTAAAATGATAAGATCAAACCCTTTTAATGTGTTTTTTAAATTTTGAAAAGCAATCTTTCCTTCGTAACTATAGTTTAATATAGCTTCTGCAATAATCTTTTTAGTATCTGTATTATTAGAGTCTGTGAAGATTTCTTGTAAGAATTTAAGTGATTTTCCTGTATTAAATTTTCTAATTGTTTTTACAATTGCTACCTGACAAATTTCGGGCTCTGTATAATACCTATCAATTAATTCTTGTTCTGTTTCAGAGATGTTTAGTTCTCCTAAAGTTGTAATTGCTTCTGCTCTTACTAATTCGTTATCGTCTTCTAATTTTTCTATTAAAATTTCGTTAATCCCTTTTTGTTTAAAGAAACCAACCATTTTAATTAAGAAAACTACTAATGAATCATTTTTAGAATAGTTAATCCATTTTCCTAATCCTTCTAGATTTCCTCTTTCTTTTTGTAGTTCTAAATATTGCATTAATTCAATCTGATCCCATTTACTTAAGTCTCGATCAAATTCATCAAAAAATCGATAAGGATCATTGGTACTTAAAGCTAGGTAAGAGTTTCTAGCTTCACTACGAATTAATTTATTTTTACTGTAGGCGTATCTTAATACTTTAGAATCAAATTTATTTAAATCTAATACAAAAGCTTCTTGAAATGCATCAATTTTTTCACTGTTAGAACGAGAGTCAAATTTAGATTCTAAATGCTCTACAATGCCTAATGCACTAATTATTAAAGGATATTTTTCAGAATCTCTATTATCATTTTTAAAATCTACTAAAACACCAACTCCAATATCTAAAGATTCCTTATTAACCTCTTCAACAATATCTTCAAATTTGGTAAAGATTTCTTGTTCAGAATAATTTTTTTCTGTGAATAAAATATCTTCAAATAATTTAACGATTTCAGGTACACTATTTTTTAGTGTTTTCTGTAATCTATTATGTCTTCTTCTAATTGTATAGATAGTTATCATAAGAGCTAACGTAGCAACTATAAATGCCATTGTTAATACAATAGTTATCTGTATAATCAGAGGAAATGTTTTTATCTTATAGATAAAAGAAAGTAGCCACTCAACGAAACCCATTTTGTATTATGTTTTTATTAGTCGTTTAAGTGGGGGATATTTATTTAATGTAACTGGTACAAAAGTAACTAAATTTATACCTTATTTTTTTTTTTTCTTTGAATTAACATACTTTATAGGTGAATAACTTCATCATAAGCATCTGCAACTGCTTCCATAACAGCTTCACTCATTGTTGGGTGAGGATGTATTGTTTTTAACACTTCATGACCAGTAGTTTCTAACTTACGTCCTAAAACTGCTTCTGCAATCATATCTGTAACTCCAGCACCAATCATATGACAACCTAACCATTCTCCGTATTTTGCATCGAAAATTACTTTTACAAATCCATCTGGAGTTCCAGCAGCTTTTGCTTTACCAGAGGCAGAGAAAGGAAATTTACCAACTTTTAACTCATAACCAGCTTCTTTAGCTTTGGCTTCAGTTAAACCAACAGATGCAATTTCTGGTGTTGCATAAGTACAACCAGGTACATTACCATAGTCTATCTTTTCTGTATGTAAACCAGCTAATTTTTCTACACAAGTAATACCTTCTGCAGAAGCAACATGTGCTAAAGCTTGGCCAGGAACAACATCACCAATAGCATAATAGCCAGGTATGTTTGTTTGGTAATAATCGTTTACTAAGATTTTATCTCTATCAACAATAATACCTACATCTTCTAAACCAATGTTTTCAATGTTAGATTTAATTCCAACTGCAGATAATAAAATGTCTGCTTTTAAAGTTTCTTCTCCTTTTTTAGTTTTAACAGTTGCAACAACTCCATCACCAGAAGTATCAACAGACTCTACAGAAGAGTTTGTCATAACTTTAATGCCAGCTTTTTTAATAGAGCGTTCGAACTGTTTAGAAATATCGATATCTTCTACAGGAACAACATTTGGCATATATTCTACAATAGTAACATCTGTTCCCATTGAGTTATAAAAATGTGCAAATTCTACACCAATAGCTCCAGAACCTACAACAATCATAGATTTTGGTTGTGTTGGTAAGGTCATTGCTTGTCTGTAACCAATAACTTTTTTACCATCTTGTGGTAAGTTTGGTAATTCTCTAGAACGTGCACCAGTTGCAATAATAATATTATTAGCAGCATATTCTGTAACTGTACCATCTGCAGCAGTAACATCTACTTTTTTACCAGTTTTAATTTTTCCAAAACCGTCAATAATGTCGATTTTGTTTTTCTTCATTAAGAAAGCAACACCTTTGCTCATTCCTTCTGCAACACCTCTACTACGTTTAATTACGGCATCAAAATCCTTATCAAAAGCTTCTACTTTTAAACCATATTCATCAACATGCTTTAAATAATCATAAACTTGAGCAGATTTTAATAATGCTTTTGTTGGGATACATCCCCAGTTTAAACAAATACCACCTAAAGATTCTTTTTCTACGATTGCAACTTTAAAGCCTAATTGAGACGCTCTAATTCCTGTTACATATCCTCCAGGTCCACTTCCAATAATAATGATGTCGTATTTCATAAATGTTTTTATTTTAATTTTTTAATATAAAATTAAATTTATTGCTAATATAAATTAAAAAATCAGCCCAAATTTAATTATAATTCGAAATCTGTTCAAATAAATAGTTGATATATTTTAAAAATAATGAATTTAATTTATTTGAAGTTTATTTTTAACAAATTACATTCTTTCAGGTACTTTTATTCCTAATAATGAAAATGCTTGTTTTATTGTATCTGCTACTTTATTTGCCAACTGTACTCTAAATATTTTTTTATTTTGATTTTCTTCTCCTAAAATAGATACATTTTGATAAAAAGAATTAAACTCTTTTACCAAATCATACGTATAGTTTGCAATAATTGCTGGTGAGTAATTAGCAGCAGCTTGCTGTACAGTTTCAGGAAATAACTCTAATTGTTTTAATAATTCTTTCTCTTTTTCGTGTAAATTAATAGTAACTGGTTTTGAATAATCAAAGTTTGCTTTTCTGATAATAGATTGAATTCTAGCATACGTATATTGAATAAAAGGGCCAGTGTTTCCTTGAAAATCTACAGAAGATTTTGGGTCGAATAAAATTCTTTTTTTAGGATCTACTTTTAAAATAAAATATTTTAAAGCACCTAAACCAATAGTTTTATACAACTCATTTTTTTCATCATCAGAATAACCATCTAATTTACCTAATTCTTCAGAAATATCTTTGGCAGTTGTTGTCATTTCTACCATTAAATCATCTGCATCTACAACAGTTCCTTCTCTAGATTTCATTTTTCCTGATGGTAAATCTACCATTCCATAACTTAAATGATGCAATTGTTTTGCCCAATCAAAACCTAGTTTTTTTAAGATTAAAAATAAAACTTGAAAATGATAATCTTGCTCATTACCAACAGTGTATACCATTCCACCAACATCTGCATAATCTTTTACACGCTGTATGGCTGTACCAATATCTTGTGTCATATACACAGCAGTTCCATCAGATCTTAAAACAATTTTTTCATCTAAACCATCATCAGTTAAATCGCACCAAACAGAACCATCTTCTTTTCTATAAAAAACACCTTTTTCTAAACCTTGTGCAACAACATCTTTACCTAATAAATAAGTGTTGCTTTCATAATATAAATTGTCAAAATCTACACCCATGTTTTTGTAAGTGATGTCAAAACCAGTATAAACCCATGAGTTCATTTCTTTCCAAAGAGCAACTGTTTTTTCATCTCCAGCTTCCCATTTTAAAAGCATTTGTTGTGCTTCTACTAAAAGGGGAGCTTCTTTTTTTGCTTCATCTTCGGTTTTTCCTTCAGAAATTAATTGTGATATTTCTTTTTTATATTCTTGGTCGAATTTTACATAATAATTACCAACCAATTTATCGCCTTTTAAACCTGTAGATTCTGGAGTTTCTCCTTTTCCGAATTTCTGCCAAGCCAACATCGATTTACAAATATGTATACCTCTGTCGTTTATAATTTGAGTTTTGTAAACTTTTTTACCTGCTGCTTTTATAATTTCTGCTACGGAATAACCAAGTAGATTATTACGAACGTGTCCTAAATGTAGTGGTTTGTTGGTGTTTGGTGATGAATATTCTACCATTACTGCTTTTTCATCCGCCTTTGGCGATACAAAACCATAAGTTGAATTATCGTAAATTGTATTGAAAAAAATTGTGTAATAACTATCATCAATAACCAGGTTTAAAAAACCTTTTACCACATTGTAATTTGTAATTTCAGTTACGTTTTCAACTACATACTTTCCTAATTCTTCACCAATTTGAACAGGATTACCTTTTTTGTATCTTAACATAGGGAAAACAACAACTGTAATATCGCCTTGAAACTCTTTACGAGTGGCTTGGAATTCTACTGTTGGTATTTCTGTATTATATAAAGCTAAAAAACCTTCTTTTACTTTGGTTTCTATAGTGTTTTGTATGTTCATTTTTGTCGAAAAATTGAAATGCAAATTTACATAATTTTAGCATATATTTTTGTAGAATTAATTGTATTTTTCGTGGATGCAAAAACGGTTAGAACAATTGCCAAAATTGGCTCAAGAAGCTTTAAAAGAAAATAAAAAATATTTTACAAATTTAAGAAAAAGAACACCTAGAGATTTAGATGTTGTTGTACAAGATTTACATAATAAAGAATTCAAAAAAACAGATTGTTTAGATTGTGGAAATTGTTGTAAAACAACAAGTCCTATTTTTACTGATAAAGATATTGAGCGTATTGCTAAACATTTAAAAATGAAGGTTGCAAATTTTATTGAAACCTATTTAGAAAGAGATTCTGATGATTTTATGGTATTAAAAACGGCACCTTGTTCTTTTTTAGATGAATCTGATAATACTTGTTTTATTTATGAAGTAAGACCAAAAGCGTGTGCAGAATATCCGCATACAGACAGACGTAAATTTATACAAATTACAGATTTAACCATTGCAAATACTTTTGTTTGTCCTGCAACTTATAATATTGTAGAAGCTTTAAAACAGCGTATACCTTACGAATATAATGAGAAAAAGAGAAGAAAATAGTTTGTAAAAGTTTTAATAAGTTACCAATGTCTGATAAAGTTAAAGAATTAGAAAAAGAGAATTTAATCTTAAAAGAACGCTTAGCTAAACTAGAAAAATCAAAACCATCTAAAAAGAAACGATGGCAATTTTTTGTAAAATTTACAACTACTTTTATAGCTGGTAAAAAGCTAAAAACGAGTATTTATAATTCCATTCAAGAATTTAATGAGCAGAAAAGAATTTCATTACAAACTACGTCAGATTTAATTGCCAGCATTATTAGGAGGTTAACAAGAATTGGAGTAGTGGCGTTGTTATTTGCATTGTTGCCTACTACTTTAATGATTTATCAAAATAGTTTATTAAAAAAACAAAACAGAAAAATTCAAGAGCAAACGCACTTGGCTGAAGCTTCTAGAAGATCGGCTCAAATGTTTATTATGGGCGATATTTTAAGTGATATTAATACTGAACTTGAAACCAAAAAAAACAAGAAACTATCAAAAACTTTAGTGAGTAGAATTGTAGGTTTAAGTAGAGCAATGAAACCTTACAGGTATTTGGTAGATGATGCTTTAATTGCAAAATCAATAAGCCCAGAAAGAGGTCAGTTGTTAATTACTTTGTGCAAAAGCGATTTGAATCCTGCTTTTTTTGAAGATCAAATTTTACAAGAAAGCGATTTTACTCAGGCAGAACTTAAAGGCGCAAATTTATATAACGTTATTTTAAGAGGGATTAATTTAAAAGATGCAGATTTATCTGATGCTATTTTGGTAAATATAGATGCTAAAAGAGCAATTTTTGAAAATGCCAACTTAAAAAATGCAGATTTAGGTTATGCTAATTTAAGTAATGCTGTTTTAAAAAACAGCAACCTTTCTAGTGCTATTTTATTAAAAACAAAGTTAAATAAAGTCAATTTTACAAATGCTGTTTTAGATAGTGCAGTGGTTGATAGTTTAAATTGGTTAACGTATATAAAAGACGATTTAAAACTAAAAGGAGCAGAAACGCTTTATGAAAAATATAAAGTGGATAGTGTGTATTCTAAAGTTTTTGATAAAAAAGTGGCAACAGTTTTGAGTAGGTAGATTTTAATTTAGATTTATGAATTCTGTTTTTATAGTTTTAGAGTGATTTTTTTTTAATTTAATAATACTTTTTTTCAAAACATAATATTCATCAATACTAAACTTAGCATTAATCTGAATTAAATAATTGTCTTTATGGTTAATCTCTGAAAGTTTCGTAAAATCATTTTTAAAATTTAATTTGATGATTTTTGGATTATATTTTTTGATGTAATTTTTTCTAGATAACTCTTCAGTTAAAATAGGTTCATGTTTTTCATCAGACAATGATATGATTTGTTGTTGCCAAAATTCATAATTATCTACAAATCCATAATAGTTATTGTTTTTTATGTCAAAGTTAGTTACTAGAAAAGCGTTGTTAATATTAACTTTATATAGCTCAACATAACATTTTATAATTTCTTTAAGTGTAATGTTTTTTCCAATGTAAATTATAATATTGTCTTTTTGATTATGTAATCCAAATGCAAACCCTGGAATTAAATTAAAATCTGAAGATACTTTATCGTTCAACTTTAATTGAACAGAATCTTTTAAATCTTTAAATATATGAAAAGCACTATCGTAGTTTTTAAATAAAGAATCTGATAAAATAGGCTGATTTAGTTTTAAATGAATTAAATCATAATTTATAAATCTTTCTTCATAAGAATAACCTTCGAAAAACATATAATTTTTATGGTTTAGTCGAAGAATAGAATCTTTTCTAATAAAGTTTAAATTATATTTTAGCGTATCATTAGCAAGAAAAAAATTAATTGATTTCCTTTTTATCTTATAACTTGCTTTAAAATTAAAAGTAAAATAATCTTCCAGATAAACAGAATCGTTTCTGAAAGTTAATGCAGCTAAGTTTAAATATTTCCCTTTGTCATTTATCGGAATCCAAGTTCCTTTAAATTCATTTGGGTTGAATTTTTCTTTGCAAGAGTATATTATTGATAACATTAAAAGAAGTACAATCCTTTTCATAGAAATAATTTCTAATCATATATCAAATATCGTTCCCTAATTTTTTGAAACTTTTGCAATTCATTTTGCCAAGTATTTCTAATTTCTTTGGCAGACAAACCTTGCTCAATTTGTTTTTGTAATTTTTTTGTACCTGCATGTATGGTAAATGTTTCTCCAAAGAATTTTTCTGTTTTTGGAGTTTTATTGTAAGCGTCAATCAACCATTCTAAATGTATAGTGTTTAATTTTTTTTGATTGCTTAGATCTACGCCATAACAAAGTTTTTCTTTATGTTTTGGATATTTTGCACCAAAATTCGAAATTGGAATATAACTAAAATCACTCTTTGGGAAAAATGGAGCTCCATATCTTTGAAACTGAAATTCGGTTCCTCTACCAGCATTAATAGTTGTCCCTTCAAAAAAACCTAAACTTGGGTAAAGGTTTATGGATTTATCATTAGGTAAGTTTGGTGAAGGTCTAATGGCTAAACTATATTCAGAAGTGTGTGTGTAATTTTTTAAAGGAATCACTTTTAAATCGCACTGAATTCCATTTTTCAGCCATTTTTCTCCATTTATCATTTGTCCATATTCGCCAATGGTCATTCCGTAAACCACAGGTACAGGATGTTTACCTACAAAACTAGCATGTTTTGGTTCTAAAATAGGGCCATCAACATAATGTCCATTTGGGTTGGGTCTGTCTAAAACAATTACAGGGATTCCAGCTTCTGCACAAGCTTCCATAACATAATGTAAAGTAGAAATATACGTGTAAAAACGAACACCCACATCTTGAATGTCAAAAACAACAACATCAATATTTTTTAGTTGTTCTGGCTTAGGTTTTTTGTTTTTACCATATAAAGAAATAATGGGTAAACCAGTTTTAGTGTCTTTGCCATCTTTAACAATTTCTGCTGCATCTGCTTTTCCTCTAAAACCATGTTCTGGGGCAAATACTTTTTTTACGTTAATGTTTTTATTTTGATGTAAATAATCTATTAAATGATGTGTTACTTTTTTAGAGCCCATTACATTTGGTGCAACTTCAGCTCTTTGTAAAACAGATAAAACTGATGTTTGATTCGCGACAATAGCAATGTTTTTGCCTTTTAAAAGATCTAGGTATAATTCTGTGTTTTCTGCGCCTGTTTTAATTTCTAATTGTTGCTTTGTATTGTTTTTAACAGACAATTCAGAATTTTGAACACGTTTAGCGCAAGAAATCAGCTGAAAATTCATCAACAAAAACAAAAATAAATAGGTACTTTTACGAAGTATAAAAAGAGTCATCAGTTTGAATTACGAGTTATTTATTGCAAAACGCATTATTGCTGGCAAAAAGTATAAAAATAGTATATCATCACCAATAATAAAAATTGCAATTACAGCAATTGCTTTGGGTATAATTATTATGTTGATTGCTGTGGCTACAGGTTTGGGGTTGCAATATAAGATTCGTGATAAAATGGCTGGTTTTAAAGGGCATATTCAAATTGTAAACTACGATAATAATAATTCTGAGGTTTCTACAACTCCTGTTAAAAAAGATCAAGAATTTTATCCGAAGTTTAAAAACATTTCAGGTATAAAAAACATTCAAGTTTTTGCAAATAAAGGCGGAATATTAAGAACCAAAACAGATTTTGAAGGTGTAATTTTTAAAGGAGTTTCTACGGATTACGATTGGTCTTTTTTTAAAGAATATTTGGTAGAAGGTGTTGTGCCAGACTTTAATCAACCAAGAACAAGAGAGGTGTTATTATCAGAAACTGTTGCAAATCGTTTACAATTAAAATTGAACGATACTATTTTAGCTACTTTCTTAAAAACATCTACTAGTAAATTACCATCTAACAAAAAATATATTATTTCTGGAATTTATAATTCTGGCTTTGCGCAATTTGATAAAAGTGTGATGATTGGTGATATTAGAGAGGTGCAGAAATTAAACAAATGGACAGAGAATGATGTTGGTGGTTTTGAGGTTTTAATTGATGATTTTAATTCTATTGATGTTATTGGTGAGCAAATCTACAGAGAAATTGGAGTAACTTTAAATAAGAAAACGATTGTAGAAACTTATCAAAATGTATTTGAATGGATTAAACTTTTTGATAATAATGTTTGGTTTATTATTGCAATTATGATAGTAATTGCAGGTATAAATATGATAACAGCTTTGTTAGTCTTAATTTTAGAACGCGTACAAATGATTGGTATTCTTAAAGCTTTAGGTAGTTATAATACTAGTATCAGAAAAATATTTTTATATAATGCCTCTTACCTTATCTTAAAAGGACTTTTTTGGGGCAATATTATAGGGTTGTCTTTAATTTTTATCCAGCACTTTTTTAAAGTAATTACATTAAATCCAGAAACATATTATGTTACTACAATGCCAGTTTATATCTCTTTTACTGCTATTTTATTATTAAATATAGGTACATTGTTTTTATGTTTTTTAATGTTGATAATACCATCTTATATTATCACTAAAATTGAGCCTTCTAAATCTATAAAGTTTGCTTAATTCATCATTTGGGTTGTTTTTAAGTTTGTTTTTTAAAGTATTAATGTTAATGTCACTTTATTAATATATAATTGATGAAATTTTATCAGATGAAACTCAGAAAAAATATATTAGAAACTATTGTATAATACAACTTTGGTTCAGTTAAATTCTGTAATAAAAGAAATGGATGCTTTAGTTTAAACCTAAGTGGAAGCTTTTTAATCCTGCTAATTCTGTAGATTATATGAAGGAGTTTAAAGTGTTTCAGCTTTCTGTTAGATGTGTATATGGTTTTGTTGATTCTATAGATGAAACAAAAATATTGCAGATAAATCAATTAAAGAAATTATGTTATTTTAAATAAACTACTAAGGTCGATGAAATATCAAAATTGATATCTAAGTAAAATAAAGATGTTTTGGTTGATTTAGAAAATGGAAATTATCATATAATTACATAATATTATTAGTGCTACATAGGTGAGGAAAAATTAAACGAATAATTAATACTTGTTAACGCTCTAAATACACCAGTCAACGAAAATTAGATTTTTTATTTTAATAAGTTTCTTTTCTTTGAAGTGGATTTATAAAAAAGTGTGTTATTAAAAGTTAAGGGGTTTAATAATACCATATATCAAAAAATCGCTCAAGTAATCTTGAGCGATTTTTTTTTTACTTAAGAAATAGTTTTTTTTAACGCTTATTAATTACGCTTCAACTTATAGATATAATTTTTTAGCGAAAAATAGAATTTTAATTATATAATATTTGTTTATTTACAGTGTATTTATTGAAATACAAACTAATTATAAGTTGGGGAATTTATAATATGTAACTATTAAGAGTCGTTTAAAATTAATTTTTTAAACGATTCTTTTTTTTATGCGATAGAAATATTTCTCTAGGATTTCTTCTCAAAAAAAATAATTATAACGTTTAATAAATGCATTTTAACGAGGAGTTTTAAGCACTTATCGAAAAAGATTAAATTTATTAGGATAGTAGTTGTTTCTTTGTAGTGTATTTATCGAGGTAAATACCGATTAATTATAAGTTGGGGGATTTATAATATGAAACTAAGAAATCGTTTAGAATTAATTTTCTAAACGATTTTTTCTGTAATAAATATATTCATTTAGTATTTCTCAAGGAGTTCTTCTCAAAAAAAATAAAACGTTTTATTTTTACATTTTAAAGAGTAATTTTAAGCGCTTGTCGAAAAAGATTAAATTTATTCTTGTAGCAATTGTTTATTTGTAGTGTATTTATTTAAATACAAAACTATTTATAAGTTGGGGAATTTATAATATGTAACTAAGGAATCGTTTAGAATTAATTTTCTAGACGATTTTCTTTTTATTTAATGAACTTATGTAATTTATTATAAAATAAAAACCATCTCTTTACAGAGATGGTTTTTTAAATCAACTAATTCAAATAATTTACACAATGAAAACAATTAACTAATTTGCTTTCATTTATGTGCAATCAACTTTTATGCCAAGAATAATTTACTCTTTTTTTTTGGTAATATTTTAACTCTTTATTGTTAAAACTTTAAAAGACGATTGTTAAAGTTTAAAATAGGTGTTGTTTTAATTTTGAATTGGTCTACTTTTAAAAAATGGATAAAAGGAATCTATTAATTTTTCTATTCATTTTGGCTTTACAGGCTAAAACAACAAATATCTATGCCCAAATAGATTTAGGTGCAAAAGACTATTATGTTTGGTTTGATACTGCAATAGGAAATGGGAATTCAGGTATATATAATGGAACTATATTTGTTGAAAAATATATAACTAAACCAGATAATCATCGTTTTTTTGAAGAGAATATATATAAGTTGGGTAATTTAGTTTATGATGATCAAACTTATTATAACATTCAATTAAAATATGACATTCATGATGATCAATTAATTGCAAAATTACCTTATCAATCTAACTTTTTATTTATCAAATTGATAAAAGAAAAAATTGATTTTTTTGAGATTTATATTGATGAAATCAATTTACCAAAAGAAAAACATACGTTTATAAACAGTAGTACTAATTTAGATATTGTAGATACATCTTTTAAAGGTTTTTATCAAGTTTTATACAAAGTAAAATCAACCATTTTAATAAAAAAGAATTACAAAGACATATCAAAATTTATTGATGATAACTTGGCCTATATAAGGTTTTCAGATAGAAGCTATTTTGCACTTTTAAAAGACAATACGTATCATATTATAAATTCTAAAAAAGATGTAATTAGAATTTATCCAAAGCAAAAGAAAAATATTTCTATTTTTTACAGAAAAAACAGAAAGCTTTTTAAGTTAAACGAAAGCATTTTTTATCAGAAATTACTAGAAGACATTCAAACATCAATAAATAAAACAGAAATTTAATAAGATGAAAAAACACATATTCTTTGTTTTATTTTTCTGTGCTTACTTAACTAATGCACAACAAAAAATCACTTTAACTTATACAGACTTAACTAGGGTAGAAGTAATAAAAAAAATAGAAGAAAAATCGTCTTATCGCTTTTATTATGTTAAAGATTGGCTAAAAGACAAAACCTTAGTTTCTGGTAGTTTTATAGACAAAGATTTATCTGATGTTTTAAATAATCTTTTTAATGGTACTCTTGTTAATTATTACATTCATACAGAAAACAAGGTGATTTTATCTTTGAATAGTGTTATACATACTAGTTTCCCAAATTTAGTTTGGGCAGAGACAAAAGAGCAAAAAGAAACAAATAATAATCAAAAAAGTACACCTATTTTTTATAGTGAGGTTGCAAAGGATAAGTTATCGAATTCGAAAATAATTAGAATAGGTAAGGAGTCTAAAAATTCAACAAAAAAAGAATATACGCTTAAAGGTTATGCTAAAAATGTAACTACAGGAGAGCTTATACCCAACCTTGCTTTAGTAGTAAAAAATACAAATCTTTCTGCTGTAACAAATGAAAATGGTTTCTATTCAATTAAATTACCTATTGGTGTAAATGAAATAGAAGCAACATCTTTGGGTTATACTAATCTAAAGCAAACCATTATTATTTATAATAATGGTAAACATAATTTTTTACTAAAAGAAAGTTCTGTGCTTTTAGATGAATTAATTATTGAAGCAGGTAGAGATAAAAATGTAAATGAGGCAATTACAGGTGTTTCAAGTATTAAGATTCAGAATATTAAAAACATACCTTTAATTTTAGGAGAAAGAGATATTTTAAAAGTAGCTACTGCTTTACCTGGAATTAAAAAGGCAGGAGAAGGTTCTGCAGGTTTTAATGTTAGAGGTGGTAAAGAAGACCAAAACTTAATTCTTTTAGATGATGCTGTTCTATATAATCCTTCACATTTTTTTGGTATTTTTTCAGGGATAAATCCTTTTACAGCTGGAGATGTAGATATTTATAAAGGCTCAATTCCATCCGAATTTGGTGGTAGATTATCTTCTGTTTTTAATATTAAAACAAAAGAATCAGATTTTAATGAATTTAAAGGAGAAGCTGCAATAGGGCCAGTTACAAGTAATTTAGCATTACAAATACCTATTGTAAAAGAAAAAGCAAGTTTAATAGTTGGTGGTAGAGGAACTTATTCTAATTGGATTTTAGATTTGTTAGAAGATGAAAATCTAAAAAATAGTAGTGCCTCTTTTTATGATACCAATTTAAAATATACCCATAAGTTAAGTGATAATGATAAGCTAGAGGTTTCTGGTTATTATAGTAATGATTCTTTTAGTATTACTTCAGATTCATTGCAAACCTATTCTAACAGGTTGTTATCTGTAAAATGGAATCATAAATTTAACGAAAAGAATAGTGGAGATTTAATTATAGCTAATAGTGAATATAAGTTTAACTTAGATTTTGATGAAAATTCTATAAACGATTTTGAGCTTGATTATAGAATTACAGAAACAGAATTAAAGCTAAAGATGAAATATTTGGCTAATGAAAAACATAAGTTTGAATACGGAGTGTCTAATAAGCTGTTTAATGTATCACCAGGAAACATAAAACCAAAAGGCACCCAAAGTATTGTAAGTGTTTTTGATACTCCAAAAGAAAGAGGTTTAGAATCTGCTTTGTTTTTTTCTGATAATTTTAAAGTAAATAAAAAACTGTTATTAAACCTTGGTTTTAGACTTTCTCTATTTACAGCTTTAGGACCATCATCGCAAAATGTATACGACCCAAGTTTACCAAAAAACGAAAGTTCTATTCTAGAAGTTAAAGATTTTGGAAATAACGAGGTTATTAAAACTTATGGAGGTCCAGAAATAAGATCATCTGTAAGATATGCTTTAACTCCAAGTTTTTCTATTAAAGCTGGGTTTGACAATACATATCAATACATTCATACATTATCCAATAATACAACAGCATCTCCTACAGATACTTGGAGGTTGTCTAGCCTAAATATAAAACCACAACAAGCAAATCAACTTTCTTTTGGTTTGTTTAAAAATATTAATGGTAATGAGTATGAATTGAGTTTAGAAAGTTACTATAAAACAAGTAAAAATATTCTAGATTATAAAGTTGGTGCTAACTTATTATTAAACCAAAATATTGAATCTGATATTTTACAAGGAAAAGGAAAAGCTTATGGAGTTGAGTTTTTAGTGAAGAAAAATAAGGGTAGATTAAATGGTTGGTTTGGTTATAGTTATTCGCGTTCTTTTATTCAGTTAGATAGCGAGTTTGGAGAAGAAAGAGTAAATAATGGTAATTTCTTTCCTACTAATTTTGATAAACCTCATGACTTAAACATTATAGCTAATTATAAAATTACAAGAAGATATAGTGTATCTGCTAATTTTTCATATCAAACAGGTAGACCTGTAACCTATCCAATAGGTAGTTTTTTATTAAATGGAGAAGAAAGAGTTTTATATAGTGATAGAAATAAATTTAGAATTCCAGATTATTTTAGGTTAGATATTGGTTTTAATGTAGAAGGAAATCATAAAATTAAAAAACCAGGTCATGGTTTCTGGAATATTTCAGTTTATAATGTTTTAGGAAGAAACAACCCATATTCTGTGTTTTTTGTTACTGAAGCAGGAGAAATTAAAGCATATAAGAGTTCAATATTTGCGTTTCCTATTCCAACAATAACGTATAATATTAGTTTTTAAATAAGTATTAATTATGAAAAAAATAATTTATTTTATTTCAATAAGTATTCTTCTAACAATTACAAACAGTTGTATTGAAGAATTTGATGCTGCTACTGAAGAGTTTGAAGACGCATTAGTAGTAGAGGCTACAATTACAAATCAATTAAAATATCATAATATAACACTAACAAGAACCTATAGTTTCGAAGAATATGAACCTAATGTAGAAACTGGTGCAACAATTACAATTGAAACCAGTAATAACAACACTTATAATTTTAGTGAGTATACTTCTGGTGTGTATACATCAACAACAATGTTTAAAGCAGAACCAGGTTTAGAGTATACTTTATCTATAAAAACGCAAGATGGTAAAGAATATATTTCTCAAAATACACAACTTACAAATGTAGCTTCTATTGATAAAGTGTATGCAGAAAAAGTTATTGATGATGATGGAGTAGAAGGCATTGGTTTATATGTAGATAGTTACGATGCAACTAACAATTCTAAATACTATGGATACGAATTTGAAGAAACCTATAAAATTATTGCTCCTTTTTGGACACCAGATGATTTAATTTTAAATTCTTCTGGAGGCTTTTCTGTTGTACCAAGATCTCAAGAAGAACAAATTTGTTATAATACAGTAGTATCTAAAGGTAGATTGTTAACCAATACAGATCTTTTAGAAGAAGATAGAATTTCTAAGTTTTTAATAAAATTTATTCCTAATAATAGTATTAGTATAAATAGTAGATATAGTATTTTGGTTAAACAATATATACAGTCAGGAGAGTCTTATAATTATCTTAGGGTTTTAGAAGAATTCTCTAGTTCACAAAGTTTACTTTCTCAAAGTCAACCAGGCTTTTTAACAAGTAATATTTATTCTGTAAATAATAGTAACGAAAAAGTTTTAGGCTTTTTTGAAGTATCATCTATTTCAGAAAAAAGAATATTTTTTAATAGAGAAGATGTTTTAGATACACCTTATCCTTGGGTTTGTAATATTATAGATCCATCAGTAGATGACCTAACAACCCTTGTAAGGTTAGATAGAGTAACATTGGTTTACGAAAAACCAGCGGGTGAAGATGGAGGACCTTATGATGTAGTAACACGAATTTGTGGAGATTGTACAATGTCTGGTTCAAATATCAAACCAAATTTTTGGATAGATTAAATTTTTAAAATGAAAAAAACAGCTTTTTTAATTTTCTTTATATGCTTTTTTTCTAAGAGCCATTCACAAAATATACAGCAGAATTCAAGTATATTTAAAAGCATACCTCAAGAAAAAATATTTGTACATTATAATACAACTTTTTTACTTTCTGGTGAGCAATTGTTATACAAAGTATATTGTTTAAATTCAAAAACAGAAAAGCTAACAACTTTAAGCAAAGTTGCTTATGTAGAATTAATAGACAAAGATTTTAAAGTTCATTTTAAACATAAGGTTTTATTAAATTCAGGTTTAGGTCAGGGTGATTTTTTTATGCCTACTTCTTTAAAATCTGGGAATTATAAGATAATAGCTTATACCAAATGGATGAAAAACGGAGGAGAAAACAATTTTTTTCAAGGAGATATTTCTATATTAAATCCGTTTGCAGATAATTCTCAATATTTAAGTAAAGACAAGGAAATTAAGAATTTAGAAACTGAAAAAAATAATATAAATGATAATTCTGATATCATAAAGCTATCTTTAAATAAACAAGAATTTAAAAATAGAGAAAAAGTTATTTTACAGTTAGATACAGATAATAACGATATTTTAAATGGTAATTATTCATTATCTGTACGTAAAGTAGGTGAATTTAATATCCCAAGAAAACAAACTACAAATACTTATCAATCTCTATACAATAGCAAAACTTTAAGTAAAGAGAATAGTTCTAAAATATACCTTCCAGAATTTAGAGGAGAGTTAATTTCTGGTAAAATTATTCACAAGGATTCTAAAGAAGCAATTTCTGATGTAAATATTTCTATTTCAATACCAGGTAATGATTATATTTTTAAAGCTTCTAAAACAGACAATTCAGGTACATTTTATTTTAATATTGATAAAACCTACAATTCATTAAAAGCCGTTTTAGAAATAGATGATAAAAATAAAGAAGATTATGAAATTATTCTTGATGAAGATACAGCTATAGATTATAAAAACATTGTATTTAGTAACTTTAGCATATCAGAACAAGTTAAAAAAAGCATCGAAAAAAGAAGTGTTTTTAATCAAATTGAAAATGCTTACAACATAAAAAAACAAGATTCAGTAAAGAGATACATAAATTCTGATAAGTTTTTTGGAACCAATGTTTATACATATTATTTAGATGATTATACTAGGTTTAATACTTTAAAAGAAACCTTAACAGAAATAACAGGAAATATTTATTACTCTAAAAAAGGGAGTGAATATTCAATAAAGATTTTAGGTGTAGATTTTTTATATAAAAACCTTAAACCTTTAATTTTAATTGATGGTATTCAAATATTAAATCATAATGATGTTATCGACTTTAAAACAAAACAAGTTAATAAGATAATAGTTCTACAAGATAATTATGTTTATGGTACAAAATTATACAATGGTGTTGTTATACTTGAAACATTTAAAGGAGATTATAGTAATTTAGTAAGTAAATCCTATCAAAAAAATATAGATTTATTTAAACCTTTGGTACCAAAAAAGTATTTTAAACAAAATTATGATTTAGGGAATCAAGACAGAATTCCAGATTTTAGAAGTCAGTTATTTTGGCAGCTAGATTGTAAATTATCTAATAGAACAAATTCGTATAACTTTTACACTTCAGATAATGTAGGTCTTTATGAAGTAAGTTTAGAAGGCTTTACCAAACAAGGAAAGCCTATTTCATTAAAAACTACATTTAAAGTTAAATAGCGTGTTTATGTGCTTTGTAAGAAGAACGTACTAAAGCACCACTTTCTACGTACATAAAGCCCATTTCTAAACCAATAGTTTCATATTTTTTAAACTGTTCTGGAGTTATAAATTCTTTAACAGGTAAATGCTTTTTTGTAGGTTGTAAGTACTGGCCAATTGTAATAATATCACAATTTACAGCTCTTAAGTCTTTCATGGTTTGTATTACTTCATCTTCTTTTTCTCCCAAACCTAGCATTAAACCAGTTTTAGTTCGCATTCCTTTTTCTTTTAAGTATTTTAAAACACCTAAACTTCTATCGTATTTTGCTTGAATTCTAACTTCACGAGTTAACCTTCTAACAGTTTCCATATTATGAGAAACTACTTCTGGTGCAACTTCTATAATTCTATCTATTTGTTTTGTGTTTCCTTGAAAATCAGGAATTAAAGTTTCTAAAGTTGTATTTGGGTTTGCTCTACGAATTGCATCTACAGTTTCTGCCCAAATAATAGAACCACCATCCTTTAAATCATCTCTATCTACAGAAGTAATAACAGCGTGTTTAATGCTCATAATTTTTATAGAACGAGCCACTTTTTCAGGTTCATCCCATTCTACAGTTTCTGGTCTACCAGTTTTTACACCACAAAAACCACAAGAACGTGTACAGATATTTCCTAAAATCATAAATGTAGCTGTACCTTCTCCCCAGCATTCACCCATATTTGGGCAACTACCACTTGTACAAATTGTATTTAATTTATACTTATCAACTAAACCTCTTAATTCAGTATATTTTTTACCCACAGGTAATTTTACACGCAACCATTTTGGTTTTTTTGCTCTTTCAGGAAGTACTACAGATTCTACAGCCATTATCAATCTTATTTAAAGTGCAAATTTACGAAGAAAAGATTAACAAGGTAATACAACTCTTAAGAATTAATTAAGTCGTTTTTTTCTTTTTGATAAAATGCTTAAAATGAATGATAAAAAAAGAACAGGAAATAACATTAATGCTATTTTTTTAAGAGTACTGTTCATTTTATTCGGATATTGTTTTAATCCGTTTTTATCATCGAAATGAATGTTAGTAAAGAATGTGTTTTTATCAATTTCTTGCAACCCAATAGTATCAGTATAAGAAAAAATTAAATACTACTTAAAAACCAAATACTAAAACCTATTAAAAATACAATACCAGCAATACTTAAAATTCTAATAAATATTTTTGGTTGATGTTCTTTGGGCGTGTGTTTTCCTGTTATTAATAAGTAGTTCATTATCGCATAAAAAGGAGCAGTTAAAAACGATAAAATTGTGGCAATTTTTATCAAACTACCCATGTTTGCCAAAAAGAATTGTAATATAATTATTGTACCAATAAAAAGGAAGAAAATCCAAAACCAATATCCGAATTTAAATTGTTTATCAAACAATAATTTAGAGCTTCTGTTCATAGCTCTTGGTGATGCATCTAAAGTAGTTAATGTTGTGCTAAACATTGTTGTAAATGCAGCTAAAGCTATAAATACATAAGAAAAATCACCTAAATTTTTAGTGTATAAGTTTATTAACTGACTAGCAAACTCTACACCTTTATTAGAAAAAGTTTCACCAGATTTATACATAACAAGTGTGCCTAAAAGTACAAAACAAACTCCTAAAATAAGTGTGCCAATATAACCTACATTAAAATCAAAAATAGCGTCTTTAGGTTTTATTTTTGTTAAGGTATTTTTACTTTTTTCTACAGACCAAATGGAGTGCCAAATAGAAATATCTAAAGAAGTTGGCATCCAACCCAAAAAGGCAATCATAAAAGTGACTTCTACAGAGCCAGAAGGTAAAATCTGAATAACATCAAAAGCCTCTGTAGAGCTAAATAATGCTACAGAAACTGCAGCAACTGTACTTATTGTTAAGGTAATAATAATGTATTTCATTAAATTATCTAACAATTTATATTTTCCAATTAGTAAAATAACAATGCTAATTGCCATTAAAATTGCAGACCAAATGACTAAGTTATCTGTAATACCAAAAATTTTTGAAGCCAAACCAGCAGTAACAATAGTAACTGCAGCTTGAATTGTAAACATTGTAGCGAAATTCAAAATATAATAGATGGCTAAAACACCTTTGCCTAATTTTCGATAACCATCTAATAAAGTTTCGCCAGTTGCTGCTGCATATCTAGGGCCAAATTGAAAAAATGGATATTTTATAATATGAATTAATAATAAAGCCCAAAGTAAACCAAAACCAAATTCTGCACCTGCTTTTGTAGATTGCACCAAATGAGATACACCAATTGCTGCACCAGCAAATAATAAACCAGGTCCTAAAGATTGTAAGAATGATTTTTTCATTTGGTTTTTAATTTAGCAATTTCTTTTAATAATTTAGACCTATTGTTTTTAGAAGTCATCCATTTTGGCAATCTACTGCCAATAGAAATATTCGATATTTTTTCTAAATCTCTTTCTCTTAAAGTGGCATTAATATGGTTTTCTATAAATTTTAAATGATCTAAATTATATGCCCAAAGTTTTCCTTCATTTAATTCAGTTGTAAACCATAATTCATAGTTAGGCAAATTTAGTTGGTCACTTACTATTTTATTGTAACCACAATTTGTGCATGTTATTTGTAAATTATTATTAATTTGCTTGGCAAAAGCTTTATTCTTACAATTTTTACAAACAATTACAATGTCATCAAAAAAATCATTTATATTTTTTTGGTAAGCGTTAAATCTTTTCATAATTAAGATTTACTAATAATCTCTGCCAATAATTTTTTTGCTCGTAATAATTTTACTTTTACGTTGTTCATTGGTTCGTTAATTTGAGAAGAAATTTCTTTATAACTCAATTCTTGAAAATAACGTAATTGTATTACTTGTTGGTATTTAGGTTTTAATTGTTTAATATCTCTTAAAAGCTTTGCTAAATTCTGCTCTCTTATTATTTTGTCTTCTGGAGTAGGATTTTCATCAACCACCAAATACACTTTTTCTTCTTGTTCTATGGTAGTTTCTGTAGATATAGATGATTTTTTTTTACGTAGTAAATCAATATAAACGTTTTTAGAAATGGCAATTAACCAAGTTTTAAAAACATATTTATCATCAAAAGTATGTATTTTATCAAAAGCTTTAGAGAAAGTTTGTATAGTAATATCTTCTGCATCATTTTCGCTTTTTGTTCTTTTTAGTTGATAACTATAAACATCACCCCAAAAAGAATTAAGTAAAAAACGAAAAGCAGATTGATTGCCTTCTTTTGCTTTTAAAATATTTAATGAAATTTTATTATTGTCTATTTCCAATGATTTGGTTTTGAAATCAAATTGACACTAAAGATACTAATTTGAATCAATAATAAACCGATTTCTAAAAATGGTAGTAAAAAAATGATATAGGGTTCTTTTAATTTTTTTGCAGATAAGCCTACTACAATAAATTGTACTAAAAAATAAGTAAGTATTATTGGTAGCATTATCTGCCAAGGATAAAAGAAAAATAAGGTAATACCTAAAACATAAAAAATAAATTTAGAAAAATTAAAAAAGGTTAATAAAAAACGATTTTTAAATTTATAATGTTTTTGAATGGAATTTTTAAGTCTTAAATTTTGAAACCAAGTACTAAAAGAATCTGGTTGCTTTGTTTCTATAAAACTTTGCTCTGAAATTGTAAAAGAAGTATTAGTTTTATGAGCAGCATCTTTTATAAAAAGATCACCATTATCGTTTTTTATTTTAATGTGATTAATAAACCCTTTTACATTAAAAAACTCATCTTTTTTGTAGGTTAAATTATCGCCAAAAGCCATAAAAGGAATACCTAATTTAGTAAATGAAAAACATTGTATAGCACTAAATAAGTTTTCGAAACGAGTAAACAAATTTAAGAATGTTTTCTTATTCGAAAATTTACTGTAACCCAAAACTATTGTTTTCTTAGCTGTAAAATGTTTACTCATTTCTGCAATCCAAGAATCAGAATTTGGTTTAGAGCCTGCTTCAGTAAATAATAATTGATCGTATCTGGCAGCTTTAATACCTAAAGTTAAAGCGTATTTTTTATTAGCCCAAAAAGCCTCATTATTTTCAATATCTAAAATTTTAATGTTTTCATTTTCTTTTTTAAAAGTTTCAATTATTTCTGCAGTGTTATCTGAAGAGGCATTGTTTAATAAAAGAATTTCGAATTTCGAATATTTTTGAGAAAGAATAAGAGGTAAATTTTCTTGTAATTCTTGGGCGCAATTTTTGGCAAAAATAATTATAGATACTGGAACTTGTTCAGTAAGTTTTTTTCTGTTTTTATTTATAGTAAGAAAAGTAGAAAAAACAAGATAGTAAATAACTTGTATTACTGTAAATACTACAAAAGTGTAGAAAACTACAGCTAATACCATTGTACTATTATAAATTAATTATGTTGTGGCTCTGCACAAGAATCAAATTGGTCTGGGGTTTTACCACAAAAACCACAAGCTTCACCAGTTTCATTTAACATAGGGTTTTGGCTAGCACAAGTACCAGCAAATTCACCATCTTTTTTTGCCCAAATTTTAATAGCAATTCCTGCAACACCAAGAGCCAATAATCCTAAAGTAAGCAATAATAATTTCATAAATAATAATTGTGTTGCAAAGATACGTATTCTAAATTTTTAAGCTAAAAATTCTATCAGAAATATTTTGTGTTAGTGACTTTTTAAATTTTCTAGTGTCGAAAAAAGTGTAACTAATTAAAAATCAAAAAATACAATGGAAACATTTACAGAATCATTAAAAAACTTTTACAATACTATTTCAGCTGGTTTAGGAAACTGGGGTTTACAATTAATTGGTGCAATTGCTGCCTTAATTATTGGTCTTTGGGTTATTAGAATGGTAATGAACGGAATCTCTAAAGTTTTTGAGAAAAGAACAATAGACGAAACTCTACAACCTTTTTTATTAACCACTTTAGGTTTTATTTTAAAATTATTATTAATTATTTCAATTGCAGGTATAGTAGGTTTACCAATGGCTTCTTTTGCAGCATTATTAGCAGGTGTAGGTTTGGCTCTTGGAGCTGCTTTTAATGGTTCTTTAGGGCATATAGCTTCTGGTGTTATGCTATTAATTTTTAGACCTTTTAAAGTAGGCGATTTAATAAAAACGAATGGTGCTTTTGGTTTTGTAAAAGAAATATCGGTTTTTGTTACAGTTATAGAAACTTTTCAAAACGAAACAGAAATAATACCTAATTCTGCAATTACAGCAAATAAAATTACAAACCTTACTAAAATTGGTAATTTAAGAATAGATATGCCTTTTGCAATTCGTTATGGAGCAGATATTACAAAGGCTAAAGAAATTGTAATGAATATTCTTAAAAATGATGCTAATGTTTTAAAAGATGGCAATGTTGCACCTAGAGTTGCTGTTAATAATTTAGGAGAAAATAGTGTAGAACTTTTGGCTTTGCCTTATGTAGATTGTAATAATTATTGGGATGTTTTTTGGGACACAAGACAAAAAATTGTAGAAGCTTTAGGTAATGCAGGCTATGAGGCTCCTTTACCACAAAGAGTTGTTACAATGACAAAATAATTCGAAACGAAAATAAATTTAAAAAGACTGTTTTATTGAGCAGTCTTTTTTTTGTATGTTTACTTTTTTTGACAACCAAATTTGAACGAACAAGATTTTATAAATAATTTAAAGCAAGGTAAGCAATCTGCATTTAGTCATCTTTTAGATGATTATCAGCAGAAAGTCTTTAGCACTTGTATTTCATTTATACCTAATAAAGAAGATGCAGAAGATGTGGCACAAGAAGTGTTTTTAGAAGTTTTTAAATCGATTACAAAGTTTAAAGGCAATTCTAAACTATCTACTTGGATTTATAGAATTGCAACTAATAAATGTTTAGAATTCATCAGAAAAAAAAACACCAAAAAACGATTTGCTTTTATGCAATCTATTATGGGGAATGAAATGCCAATAGATAAAACTAGTTATTTTACAGAGTTTAATCACCCAGGAATTTTATTAGAAAATAAAGAAAAATCAGCCACAATTTTTAAGGCGATAAATACTTTGCCAGATTCGCAAAAAGTAGTGTTTACTTTAGCTAAAATAGATGGCAAAAGCTATCAAGAAATAGTAGAAATTACAGGTAAAAGCTTGTCTTCTGTAGAATCTATAATGTTTAGAGCAAAAAAAACATTAAAAGAAAAATTAGCAACTGTTTATAAAAATGAATCATATTAAGTTGTTAAAAATTAATTAAATAAAATTATTTTATAAAGAGCGCAAGTTTTTATAACATAAAGCATCTAAATAATTATAAAATTATTTTATCAAAAAAAAGAAAGATGAAACCTAAGAAAGAAATAGAAAATAATATTGATGATGCTTTTAAAGTATTAGAGAATATAGAAGAGGTGAAAGTAAATCACTTTTTTAAACATAAGGTTTTACAACAATTAGAAAATCAAAAAGAAGAAAAATCTAAAGTTTTAGGTTGGTTTTCTCCTCAGTTACAATTAGCAACTTTAGGTTTGGTTTTATTATTAAATGTTAGTGCATTATTTTACGCATATTCATCTCAAAAGGTAACTAACAATGTAACTTTAGAGAATTTTGCACAAGAATATTCTTTACAACCTGAAACAAATTCGATTTTAAATTAAGGCAATATGAAATCAAAATTACTTCCAATATTATTAGTAGTTCTTATTATTTTAAATGGTGTTTTAATTTTTATGTTGATTAAAAAACCGCATTTAAATAATAGAAATCAAGCAGAAAGAATTTTTTTAATAGAGCAGTTACAGTTTTCTAAAGATCAGCAAGAAAAGTTTAAAAGCCTAGATAATATTCATAGAAGAAAAATGATGGATTTAGATCAAAGAATTATAAAACAAAAAGATATTTTGTTCAATTCTTTTGCAGATGAAACTAAAAATATTGATTCTTTAGTAACTGTTGCAGGTAATTTAGAAATAAAAAAAGAGTTAGAAGTATTTAGTTTTTTTAAATCTGTTAGAAAAATATGTACTCCAGAACAACAAAAAAAGTTTGACGTAATTATAGATAAAGCCATACAAGGTGGTAATTCTGGACATCCAAGAAATAACGAACATCATCCAGAAAGAGGAGAAGGAATGCCTCCACCACCAAGATAATTTTATTTTTTTCAAACTATTTTAAAAAACATAGGTCTAAGGTTAAAAGCGTATAAATGTTTGGGGGAATATTTAAATGTTTTTAGATCCCTACTTATGTTTTAAGTAGGGGGTTTTTATTAGATTAAAAGATGATAATGTTACAAATAGAAAAATAAGATCACCATTTGTGTAATATTAAACTTTTAATAAATTATAAAGTCTAAAATATAACCACTACATTATAGAATGAAAAATTTTCAAATTATTAAATTTTCTAGCTTAATTTTTCTAGCAACAACTATTATTCTTTCTTGCAGCTCTTCTTCAAATGAAGAAGATATTATAGATGAACCAGAAATTGTAACTGAAACAGATTATGATATTACTTCAATTTTATCAAAATTCGATAATATTGATGCTCTCTCTTATTCCGTAAACGGATCTACTGTAACATTTACAACTACAGATTTACCAAATCACACTAGTCCTTATTGGGACACTTCAAATCCTTTGTATGAAGCTTATAATGGAACTAATACAAGTTGGAACCAAAACCCAAATACAATTGCAGAACAAAATGTAACATTTACAATTTCCTTAAATCCTAAAGAAGCTACCACTAAAAGTGCTACAAGTTTAGGCCCTATAGGGATTTCTAGAAATGGAGTTGTTTTTTTTAATCAGTATGCAGGTCCAAATGAACAAGAATTAACAAGTGAAATTAATTCTTTCGACCAATATTTAGGACACCCAACAGGAACTAGTCAATATCATTATCATATAGAACCAACTTATTTAACAGGTGAATTTGGACAAGATGCATTTTTAGGTTTGTTAGCAGACGGTTTTCCTGTGTATGGACCTCAAGAAAATGGAACAACAATTACTAATGCAGATTTAGACGATTACCATGGTCATACTTCTGTAACGTCAGATTTTCCTGAAGGAATTTATCATTATCATATTACTACAGAAGCTCCATATTTAAACGGAAATGGTTTTTTTGGAACAGCAGGAAGTATAACAAACTAACTAACTATTTTCTTTTGAAAATTTTAAAAATTATTATTTTAATAAATGTGTTTTTTATTTCTTGTGATACAACAAAACAAGATTTAAAAGAAGTTATTCTTGTTAATGAAATTCAAATTCCATCCATAGAAAAGAATAAAAATAATTCTAATTTTAAATTAAAAAATGGTGTTTTATGCTTTAATGATAAACCTTATTCTGGAATTGTAAATGAATTTTATGTAGATGGTAATTTAAAATCGTATTCAGAATACTATCAAGGAAAAAGAGAAGGGAAGTACTTTGGGTTTTATCCTGATAAAAAGAAATGGTTTGAGCGTTATTATGCTAAAGGTATTAAAATTAATAGGCATAATGGATGGTTTAAAAACGAACAGCAAATGTTTGATTATCAGTTTAATGATAAAGGTGTTTACAATGGTTTTGTGAAAGATTGGTATTCTAATGGGCAAATAGCAAAACACTTCAATTTTACTGATGGTAAAGAATCTGGGAGTCAAAAAATGTGGCAACCTTCAGGAAAAATAAAAGCTAATTTTTATACAGTTAATGGAGATAGACATGGTTTAATTGGTTTAAAAAATTGTGTAAGTGTTGTAAATACTGAAAATGAATAAAATGAAATTTAAATTGATAATCCTATTGTTTATTGTCTGTATTTCTTGTAAAAAAGAAACTTCAGTAGATAAATCAAAGGTGCTTCCTTTTTATAATTCAGAAGATTTTACTCCAGAATGGATTTCAGAAAATGATGATAATTATTCTAAAATTCACACAGTAGCTCCTTTTGAGTTTATAAATCAAAATGGAAAAAAAATCACAAATAAAGATTTTGAAGGTAAAATTTATATTACAGATTTTTTCTTTACAACTTGCCCAAGTATTTGCCCAATTTTATCAAAAAATATGAATACTATTCAAGAAACCTATAAAAGTGATGATAACATTTTATTATTATCTCACTCAGTTATGCCTTGGGTAGATACTGTTGATAAAATTAAAGAATATGCCAAAGAAAAAAATGCGATAGATAATAAATGGCATTTAGTAACAGGTGATAAAAAGGCTATATATAAAATTGCAAGAACTTCTTATTTTGCAGATGAAGACTTTAAAAAAACAAAAGACGAATCTGAATTTATACATACAGAAAATTTTATTCTAGTTGATAAAAAAGGAAGAATTAGAGGTGTTTATAATGGTACTTTATCTTTAGATGTACAACGTTTAAAACGTCATATAGAAATTCTTAAAAAAGAAGAGTAAATTTAAAATAAATTTTAAGTAATTGATTATTAATGTGTTGTTGTTTTTGTTTTATGTAAAATGGAGATTTTTTATTTGTTAATTTACTTTCTTTGTTAAACTTAAGTTAACGACAACAAGTTTTATAAAGCAACAGCATCTTAATATACATAACATATAAAAAATATAAAAAATGAAAAAATCAATTTTAACTGTAGCAGTAATTTTATTAAGTTTTACAGCAGTATCAGCACAAGAAAATAATGATGATAGAAGAAGAGAAGGACCACCATCTGCAGAACAGCTAATTAAAGAATTAGATAAAGATGAAGATGGTAAGCTTTCTCTAAAAGAAGTAAAAGGACCTTTAAAAAAAGACTTTAAAAAAATAGATACAGATGAAGATGGTTTCTTATCTAAAGAAGAACTAGAAAAAGCTCCAAAACCAAAAAGAAGAGAAAGACCAGAAAATAAATAATTTCTGCACAATTTTTTTAGAAATAATACATCTAATTATTTAAACATTAATTAAATCAACCAAAATGAAAATCAAATTTATTAAAATCACTTTATTTTTAGCAATGTTTTTTACAGTTTTTGTTTCTTGTAGTTCTAATGAAGATGCAGAAGTTGAAACAGAACCAGATGTTACAGACGATGCTATAACTGAATTGCCTGCGGCTTTTGCAGCATTTAATTCTGATGCAGTTACTGTTACCTTGTCAGATGATGGTACAGAAATTTACTTGGAAACAACTGGTTATCCAAATCACACATCAATTTACTGGGAAACTGATCATGAACTTTATTTAGATGAATCAGATTATGTTACAAAAACAACAGAAAACACTTATATTGGTGGTGGTACAGGTGAAGCTTCAAGTTTTACTGTTGACTCTACACCAAATTTAAATGGTGCTACAGTTGATACAGAATTAAATACTATAGGTATTGCAGTTAGTGGAGCAGCTATTTTTAATGACCAAGAAGGTATGGGAGATTTAGATCAAGCTGCTGGTAGTTTAGATTACAATGGAGCACACAAAGGTCCAGGTGTTTATCACTATCATTTAGAGCCAAGATCAATATCTAATGATGATGATGAATTGGTAGGAATATTAATGGATGGGATATTCCTTTATGGAAGAAAAGATTACCCTTCAAATGATTATCCTACAGATTTAGATGCATCTGGAGGACACTTTGGGCCTACACCTTATAATGAAGATGGTGAATATCATTATCATATAATTAATGAAGAATACAATGCTCCATTATATGGTTATGATGAAGCAGTTGTTCTTTTTGCTGGACCATTTCAAGGATACTAAAAAGTAGGATATATGAGACCAATTTTTTTTTTTATACTAGTAACGTTATCTATTATAGGTTGTAAAAATACAGTAACTAACAAAAATGTTAATACAGATGTAATTGTTGATAATTCTATTATAATTGATAGCACAGAAGTGTTAAAAGAAGAGTTGGTTCTTAATGGAAATGTTGGACGATGGTATTATAAAGAAAAACCTTATAATGGATATTCTTTAAAGTATTATTCCAATGGAGTTTTAGAAGAAAAATGGGGTTTTTATAATGGCAAAAGAGAAGGAGTTGCTAAGAGATGGACAAAAAGAGGTAAACTTCAAGTGAAATCTTATTATAAAAATAATCGTTTAACAAACGAATATAAAACTTGGTGGGAAAATGACACTTTAGCAAGCTTATCATATTATAAAAATGGTCTTTTGCAAGGTGAAGAGAAGAAATGGTATTCTTCAGGACAATTAGCTAAATTACGAAACCTTGTTGACGGAAAAGAAAATGGTTTTCAAAAAGCTTGGTTAGCTAATGGAAAGCTATATGTTAATTATGAGGCCAAAAATGGACGTATTTTTGGTATGAGAAGAGCAAATTCATGTTATAGATTAGAAGATGAGGTTATTATTAGAAAAAAAATATAGTGTAATATTTCTTTTGTTATTTGGAATTGCATTTAGTTGTAAAAAACAAATAAAAAAAACAAATATTCAAGTTGAAGAAACAAGTAGGGTGGAGTATTTACCTTATTATGAAGATGAGTCTTTTACTCCAAAATGGATTACACCAAATTCTATTGAAGAAAAAAGTTTTCATAAGATTCCAGGTTTTAAACTAATAAATCAACTTGGAGATACAATTACAGAAGAAACATTTGAGAACAAAATATATGTTACAGATTTCTTTTTTGCTTCTTGCCCAGGTATTTGTCCTAAAATGACAAAAAATATGTTTAAAATTCAAGAAGAATTTAAGTCAGATTCTATTGTATTATTATTATCACATTCTGTAACACCAAGTATAGACTCAGTTTCTGTTCTAAAAAATTACGCTAAAAGTAATGGTATAATTGATAATAAATGGCATTTAGCAACAGGTGATAAAGAAGAAATTTATAGTTTAGGTAGAGATTCTTATTTTGTTGAAAATGATTTAGGAGAAGAAAAGAGTATTGAAGATTTTTTACACACAGAAAATTTTTTGCTAATTGATAAGAATAAACATATAAGAGGTATTTATAATGGCTTAAATAGATCTTCTATTGCACAACTAATTATTGATATTAACGCATTAAAAAAAGAATAAAAATTTAAATTTGGTTGGTTTGATTAAAAGACTTCTAACTTCGGTTTGAGGTCTTTTTTATTTTTATCAAATTAGAACAAGTTTTTAGAATAATCTGCATCTAAAATCATAACAGTATAAAGTTTTAAACTTGAACTCAGTTCAAAAAATATTTACATAAAATTGTTATCAATAAAAATATTAAAAATGATAAAAAAAATAGTTTTAGCAATAGCTTCAATCATCATCTTTGTAGGTTGTAAGAGTAAGCATTCACATTCGCATTCAGATCAGGATCACACACATCAACAACAAGATTATTTTAAATCTTATAGTTTAGAAGATGATAATTATGGAACCAAAACCATAGTTACCGTAAAAAATGGCAAAAGAATTATGACAACTAATGCATTGCCAAATCACGAAACAGGTAATTTTCCAAGAAAAGGAAATCCAAATAAAATTTCTGCACAAAACAGAACTTATACATTTTCTGCTAATCCAAAATATACAGGAAAACCAACTTGGGTAAGAGAGCCAGGTGTTGCTTTAAATGGTGTAAAATTTGAACCAGGTACAGCAGAAGTTGTAGAATGTGAAACAGGAGAAAACTATAGAGTAGAAGCACTGCAAGATGTAATTAATTTAGGCTTAGACTTTAATCATGCACATGTGCAACCTACAGGAGCATATCATTATCATGGAACACCAACGTCTGTAATTGAAAAGTTAGATACTGGTAATGATTTAGTTCATATTGGTTTTGCTCAAGATGGTTTTGCCATGTATTATTCAAAAAGTGGTAAGTACAAACCAAGCTACAAATTGTTAGATGGCACAAGAGAAGGTGAAGATTGTGTATATGAAAATCCGAAGCAAAAAATAGATATTTCTGTTGGTGGTCATCATGATGGAACTTATGGTTCTGATTTTGAATATGTAGCAGGTTCAGGTGATTTAGATGAATGCAATGGAATTACAATTGATGGTGAATATGTGTATTTGGTTACTAACGAGTTTCCTTATATAAGTCGTTGTTTAATGGGTCAAGTAGAACAACAAGAAAGAAGAGGGCCAGAGAATGAACAACAAGGAGCAAGACCTAGAAATAACCAACGTTTAAGTGCAGCAGATTTGTTTACAAGAATGGATCAAAATAAAGATGATAAACTATCTAAAGTAGAAGTTAAAGGGCCTCTAAACAATCAGTTTACAAAGTTAGATACAAATAAGGATGGGTTTTTATCTAAAGAAGAATTAGAAAAAGGTATTAAGAGATTAGATCAAAATGCCCCAAGAAGAAACTAATTTATTCAATTATTTTAAAGAGCCCTTTTTACAGTAAATAAAGCTTGTTTTGTTAAAATATAGTTAATGAGCACAAGTAATTTAAAAAATAATCATCTAAAATATTAGAATCAAAAATTAAAAATTAGCCAGAGATTAAATTTAAAAAATATGAAAAATTTTAAAACAAAATTGTTATCAGCCTTATTAATACTAATCATTTTTTCATGTTCTAGTGATGATGTTTCAGATATAAATGATGATGAAACTAGCGAAGATACTGTTGAAGTTGAAGTAGATGATACAGATTTTGAACCAACAGATTGGACCACAGAAACACATAGTAAAGATGCAGAACCAAATTTCGATGAAGTATTTGAAGACAATACTGTAAAAAGATTAGATTTTGTAATTTCTGAAAACAACTGGCAAAGTATGTTAGCTGATATGACTTCTTTATATGGAACTTTTGGTACAGGTAGAGGTTCTTTTTCAGATGATGACGAAGACCCAATTTTTGTTCCAGGTCAAGTTTTTTACGAAGGTATAGAATGGTATAAAGTAGGTTTGCGTTTTAAAGGAAATTCTAGTTTAGCTTCATCATGGTCTAGTGGAATTTTAAAATTATCGTTTAAAATGGATTTTGATGAATTTGAAGATGATTATCCACAAATTAAAAACCAACGTTTCTATGGTTTTAAAAAGTTTAGTCTTAAAAATAATTATGATGACGAATCTTTATTAAGAGAAAAAGTAGCAACAGATGTATTTAGAAATGCTGGTTTGGCAGCTTCTCACACTGCTTTTTACACTTTATATGTAGATTATGGTGATGGCCCTCAATATTTTGGTTTATACACTTTAGTAGAAGAAGTAGATGATACAGTTATAGAAACTCAATTTACATCAGAAGAAGAAGGAAACCTATACAAACCAGATGGTGATGCAGCCACCTTTGCTAGCGGAACTTATGATGAAGATGAGTATGTAAAGAAAAATAATGAAGATGAAGCAGACTTTACAGATGTAAGTAATCTATTAACAGTTTTACATGATGGAACAAGAACAACAGACCCAGAAACTTGGAGAACAAATTTAGATGCAGTTTTTGATACAGACGTATTTTTAAAATATTTGGCTGTAAATACAGTAATTCAAAATTGGGATACTTATGGTAGAATGACACACAATTATTATTTGTATAACAATCCAGAAACCAATAAATTAACATGGATTCCTTGGGATAATAATGAAGCATTAAAAACGGGTAATCAACAAGGTGCTTTACCATTAAATTTTTCAGGTTTAAGTTCTACTAGTTGGCCTTTAATTGGCTATTTATATCAAGATGATGTATATAAAGCTAAATATGATACTTATGTTCAAGAAACTATAGATGGGCCATTTAATGAAACAACAATGCAAGATTTGTACACAAATTATCAAACTTTGGTAGAAGAATATGCAACATCTGAAGTTTCTGGATATTCATTTTTAAACAGTAGTTCAAGTTTTTATTCTGCCATTAGTACATTAAAAAGTCATGTAACATCAAGAAAAAATGCTGTAGAAACATACTTAGATTAATTTTTTTCTAAAAATAGAATTTTAATTAAGGTTTATTTTTTTTGTAAAAAAGGGTATTACAATTTTTTAAGCTTTAAAAGTAGTATTGTAATGTTTGGGGGAATATTATAATACAAATCAGATGTCTTGTCATTAATGATAAGACATTTTTTTTTGATTTTTTTAACAAATTTAGAACAAGTTTTCTAAAGCTTTTGCATCTAAAAATAAGTAACAATTTAATAACAATAACTAAACTTTAAAGAGAAATTTTATGTTAAAGGATGTAGAAAAAATAATTGAAAATTTTAAGCCAATTACTTTAAATGAAATGAATAGTGTTGCTTTAATGAAAAGAACGGATACAAAGTTTGTGGTTAATAAAAGTCAATTAATTTCCATCTTAGAAAATCTTAAAAACGATTACAAAGTGCTAGAAATTAATAGTGATAGAATAATGAGTTACTCGTCTTTATATTTTGATACAGAGAGTAATAAGTTTTATAATGATCATCATAATGGAAAAAACAACCGAACTAAAATTAGACAAAGAAAATACGTAGAATCTGATTTATGTTTTTTAGAAATTAAACAAAAAAACGGAAAAGGAGAAACTAACAAAACTAGAATTCCTGTAAAAGATTTTGAATTAAATCTAACTCAAGATTCTAAAAAATTTATTGCTAACACTACACATCAAGAGTATAATTTAGAACCAAGTTTATGGAATGCTTTTAACAGAATAACCTTAGTAAATATTAAAAGTAAAGAACGAGTTACGTTAGACTTAAATTTAAATTATAAAATAAAAGATGTCGAAAAAAGCTTCGAAAATTTAGTAGTTATAGAAGTAAAACAAGAGCGTTTTAATAGAAAATCTAAAATAGTAAGAGCATTAAAATCCATACACCAACATCCATATAGTATTAGTAAATATTGTATTGGTATGATTAGTCTTTACAACGATTTAAAATACAATGTTTTTAAGAAAAAATTAATAAGAATAAATAACACAATAGCTTAATATGGAGTTTTTAGAAATCCCAATTTTTGATGACGATTTTTTTAAAATGTCATTTCGTTTTACAATTAATTTAATTTTTTTAACACTGATTATTAGGTGGTTATATTACACGTCAACAAGAAGAAAAGATTATCTTTTTACTTTTTATATGATAAGTTTTATCGTGTTTTTCTTGTGTTTTACCTTAAAAAAGTTTGAACTTGATATTGGTATGGCTCTTGGGCTTTTTGCAATATTTGGTATTATAAGGTATAGAACAGATGCCATAAATATTAAAGAAATGACCTACTTATTTGTGGTAATTGGTGTTTCTGTAATGAACTCTTTAGCCAACAAAAAAATGAGTTATTCAGAAATTATTTTAGCCAATGTTGTTATTGTTGTTTCTATTGCCATTATCGAAAAAGTTTGGCACTTAAAACATCAAGTATCAAAAGAAATTATTTATGAAAATATCGATAATATAAAACCAGAAAACTACAATTTATTAAAGCAAGACTTAGAAGATAGAACAGGTTTAAAAATTAATAATATAACCATTGGTAATGTAGATTTTTTAAGAGATACAGCTGTATTAACCATATTTTACTTCAACAGAAAGTAGTAACAAAACACTTAAAAATGAATATTTATAAAAAAAATAAAAATGCAATTATTAAAATTGTGTTTGTAAACTTCCTTTTACTTTCTAACATAAGTTTAGCGCAAGAAGGTGATAAAGATTGGGCTTCTTGGAACATTATAGGAATTGAATATAAGTTAAATAAAAAATGGAATTTTGGCTTAGAAGAGCAGTTCAGATTAAAAGAAAATTTTTCTGCAGTAGATGAATTTTTTACACAATTATCTAGTGAATACAAAGTTTTTAAAGGCTTTAAACTAGGTGCTGCAATTCGTTATATAAGAGAAAACGACAATCAAGGAAATGTACAGGGTTACGAAAATCATTTTCGATTTCAGTTTGATGCAAAGTACAAACACGAAATAAATGACTTTACAATTGGGTACAGATTCCGTTATCAAAATAAAAATGAATTAGGGATTTCTGTTGATGAAGGAGATGAGGCAAAACAAAACCTACGTTTTAAAACTTCTTTAGAATATAATTTTAAAGATTGGAAATTAGATCCAAAGTTTTCTGCAGAAATATTTAATAGATTTCAAGCAGAAGAAGACAATGGTTTTAGTAAATACAGACTAACATTAGGTACAGATTATAAAATTAAAAACTTCGGAGAATTGGGTATCTATTATAGGTATGAAAGAGAATTAAACGAAGAATACCCAGATGTAAATAACATTTTAGGTTTAAAATATACGTACAGTTTTAAAAGTAAAAAGAAATAAAAAATTGAATTTGGTTGATTTGATGAAAAGGCTTCTAACTTAGGTTTGAGGTCTTTTTTTATTGAATAATATTAACCTCTATTTCCAAAGTAATTTTAAACTGCTCTAAAATTGTTTGTTGAATTTTTTCAGCAAGCTGATAAATATCTTTACCAGAAGCATTACCATAATTCACCAAAACCAAAGCTTGTTTTTCGTGAACTCCAAAATCACCAAAACGTTTTCCTTTAAAACCGGCTTTTTCTATCAACCAACCAGCAGGAACTTTTATTTCATCCTCAGAAATGGTATAACTTGGTATATTAGGATATTCTTTTTGAAGCTCCAAAAAATCATCTTTAGTAATTACAGGATTTTTAAAAAAACTACCACTATTACCAATCACTTTTGGATCTGGTAATTTCGATTTTCTAATGGCAATTACAGCATCAGAAATATTTTTTAAAGTAGGTTTTTCTATTTTTTTTAATGCTAATTCAGTTTCAATTGCACCATAAGAAGTATTTAATTTATGATGCTTTTTTGTTAATTTAAAACAGACAGCAGTAATTATATATTTCCCTTTTTCTACATTTTTAAAAATCGAATTTCGATAACCAAAATTACATTCTGAATTTGCAAAAGAAACCAGTTTTTGCGTTTCAATTTCTAAAGCTTCAACTTTGGTAATTATATCTTTAACTTCAACACCATAAGCACCAATATTTTGTATTGGGCAAGTACCCACATTACCAGGAATTAAAGATAAATTCTCAATTCCTCCATAATTTTGTGATACAGACCACAAAACAAATTCGTGCCAATTTTCACCAGCATTTACTGTAATGTAAGCATTGTTATCGTCTTCATTATCAATAGAAATTCCTTTAATATCTATATGTACAACTAATTTTTCAATATTTTTGGTGAGTAACATATTAGAACCACCAGAAATTAAAAAAATGTCTTTTTCTGTTTTTAATAATTGTTTTAATTGATAAACAGAATCTACAGAAACAAAACGTTTTGCAGTAACATCAATACCAAACGTATTGTAGTTTTTTAGAGATATATTTTGTTGAATTTTCATAAATAATAAAAAATATAAAGTTGAGTGTAGCTAAAAACAGCAACTACACTCAACATAAATATTTATGAATTATATTGTTTTAAAGCTTCGCCTAAAATTTCTACAGATTTAATTAAATCTTCATTTTTTAAAACATAAGCCATTCTTATTTGGTTTTTTCCTTCACCTTCAGTAGAATAAAATCCGCTTGCAGGTGCAACCATAACAGTTTCGTTATTCAAATTGAATTTTTCTAACAACCACTGTGCAAAATCATCAGTATCAGTAACAGGCAATTCTGCAACACAATAAAAAGCTCCTTTAGGATTGGCAACTTTTACACCTTCAATTTTTTTAAGTTCTGTTACTAAAGTATTTCTTCTTTCTACATATTCTGCTTTTACATCATCAAAATATTGCTGAGGTGTATCTAAAGCAGCTTCACTTGCAATTAATGCATACGTTGGTGGGCTCAATCTTGCTTGAGCAAACTTAATAGCAGTTTTTATAAACTCATCATTTTTAGAAACTATACAGCCAATTCTTGCGCCACACATACTATAACGTTTAGAAACAGAGTCAATTACAATTGCATTTTGTTCTAAGCCATCTAAAGATAAAACGGATGTATGTTGTAAACCATCATAAGCAAACTCTCTATAAACTTCGTCAGCAATTAAAAATAAATCGTGTTTTAAAACAATTTTTTTTAGTTTTTCAATTTCTTCTTTAGAGTATAAATAACCTGTTGGGTTACCAGGATTACAAATTAAAATTGCTTTGGTTTTTTTGGTGATTAATTTCTCAAAATCTTCAATTTTTGGCAAGGCAAAATTATCTTCAATTTTAGAAATTACAGGCACAACTGTTACACCAGATGCTTTAGAAAAACCATTATAATTGGCATAAAAAGGCTCAGGAATTATAATTTCATCACCAGGATCTGTAATGCTACCCATTGTAAATAATAAGGCTTCAGAGCCACCTGTAGTTACTACAATGTTGTTTTCGGTTACATTTATTTTATGATTTGCATAGTAGTTTGCAAGTTTAGTTCTATAAACTTCAGAACCCTCAGAACGTGCATAAGACAACGTTTTAATATCATTATTTTTTACAGCATCTAAAGCCACTTGAGGTGTTTTTATATCTGGCTGCCCAATATTTAAATGATAAACTTTTGTTCCTCTTTTTTTTGCATCTTCAGCATAAGGTACCAATTTACGAATTGGTGATTCTGGCATTTGTAGTCCTTTTTCAGAAATTAATGGCATAATATGTGTGGCTTTAATTGAAATACAAAGTTGCGAAATAAAATTTATATCTCACTTTTAATTTAAGATTCTTTAAATGATTAAATAATTATTAATAATTATTTAAAAATTAATCTTTAAATTGTATATTCATTATTCATTTAATTTATTTTTTTTGAAAAAAACGCTTTTTTTATTTATAGTTCTTTCTCTAAATTTTTCTTGGATACTTAGTGCACAAGGAGAATTTCGTTTTTTAAATAAGCAGTTCACAAAACAACGAATTTCTTTTGAATTAATCAATAATTTAATTGTAATTCCTGTAGATATTAACGGAGAAAAACTTTCATTTATTTTAGATTCTGGGGTTAGTAAATCTATTCTTTTTAACATTACCCAAAATGATAGTATTGGTTTAAATAATGTAAAGAAAATTGAGTTATTGGGTTTAGGAAATGGAGAACCTGTAAATGCTTTACTATCTAAAAACAATAAAGTTGCTATTAACAATATTGTTAATTATAACGAGTCTTTATATGTAATTTTAAAAGATTATTTTGATTTATCTAGTAAAATGGGAGTTACTATTCACGGTATTTTAGGCTATAACTTACTTAAAAACTTTATTGTTAAAATAAATTATAAAACAAAAAAAATAGAATTTTATAATCCTAGAAAATTCAAACCTAAAAAATGTAAAAAATGCGAAGTTTTTCCACTTCAATTTTATCGAAAAAAACCATATATAACTGCTCAAGTTCAATTAGATACTATTGGTAATGAACTTATAGATGTAAAACTTTTAGTAGATTCTGGAGGTAGTGATGCTGTTTGGCTTTTCGAAGATACTAAAGACAAAATAACAACACCTAAACTTTTTTTTAATGATATTTTAGGAGAAGGTTTAAGTGGGCCAATTTATGGTAATAGGAGTAGAATTTCTAGAATAAAGCTAAAATCTTTCGAGTTAAAAAATCCTACAGTTTCTTTTTTAGATTCTGCTTCTACAAAAAGCGCCAGAAAATTTAAAGAAAGAAATGGTAGTATAGGAGCAGGAATTTTAAAAAGGTTTGTGGTTTGGTTCGATTATCCGAATAAAAAGATGATGCTTAAAAAAAATAGATTTTTTTATAGCGATTTTAATTATAATATGAGTGGTTTAGATGTTGTTTACAATGGCAAGCAATTGATAAAAGAGCAAAACATAAATCGTTATATAGATGGTTATAATCAAAACGTAAGCTCAAACAATTCCGTAAGTTTTATTACTAGTTTTTCTTATAAATTTAAGCCTTCGTTTAAGATTAAAAATGTAGTGGAAGGTTCGCCTGCAGCAAAAGCAGGTTTGCTTAAAGGAGATGTTATTTTAAAAATAAACAATACATCTGCCTACAATTTTACATTGAGTAAAATTACCCAAATTTTTCAAGAAAGAAACAATAAAAGGATAAGAATTACGATAGTAAGAAATGCTCAGAAAATGAAATTTGAATTTCGTTTGCAAAAGAAAATCTAACTATCAGAAAGTAAACTTTTCTCTTTTTCTAAAGAAATTTCTTTATTTACGTTCCCTTTAATTCTAATTACTTTTCTAGGATTCTTAGCATTAGAAAAAATTGTTATAGATTTAGAGAAACCACCAACTATTTTTGTATTGTAAGAAACTTTAATTTCTCCCTTTTCTCCAGGCATAATAGGTTTTTCTGGCTTTTTTGGTACTGTGCAGCCACAAGTAGATTTTATGTTTTTAATAATCAAAGGTTTATCACCAATATTTGTAAAAATAAACGTTCTTTCTCCATTAGAACCTTTATTTATTTTACCATAATTAATACTTTCTGCCTCAAATTTAAACTCTTGAGCAGTTGTTGCTAAACTGATAAATGCTATGAATAATAATGTAAAAATTGCCTTCATAATGTTTTTATTTACTGATGTAACCTTTTATTTTAATTCGTTTTATTGCTTCTTTTGCATTAGAAAAAATGATAATTTCCTTAGAAAAACCTCCCAATTTAGAAGTGTCATATTCTACTGTTAACTTCATTTTTTCACCAGGCATAATAGGTTTTTTTGGTTTTTCAGGAATAGCACAATCACAAGATGTTTTAATGTCTTTTATAATTAAAGGGGCATTACCAATATTGGTAAACTCAAAAATGCGTTTTCCATTTTCACCTTTTTTAATTTTGCCATAGTTTATGATCTCTTTTTTAAATTCAAATTCTTGTGCAGAAACCTTTAAACTTAAGAAGAATATCAATAAAAAAATAAAACCTTTATGCATATAACAAATTTACAATTTTTAAAATTATAAAATAATCAATCACTAATTTTCTCTACAAAAAAGAGAATTGTATTTTTGCCAACTATATATCAAAAAGGATACCAAAGTATGACAATTCCATCTAAATACGATGCAAGTAAAGTAGAAGATAAATGGTATGATTACTGGATGAAAAACAACTATTTTCATTCAACACCAGATGAAAGAGAGCCTTACACTATTGTAATTCCACCACCAAACGTAACTGGGGTTTTACATATGGGGCATATGCTAAATAATACCATACAAGATGTCTTAATAAGACGTGCGCGTTTGTTGGGTAAAAATGCTTGTTGGGTTCCTGGAACTGACCATGCATCTATTGCAACAGAAGCAAAAGTAGTTGCTAAATTAAAAGAGCAAGGAATTAGTAAAAGCGATTTAACACGTGAAGAATTTTTACAACATGCTTTTGATTGGAAAGATGAATATGGAGGAATTATATTAGAACAATTAAAGAAGTTAGGTGCTTCTTGTGATTGGGAAAGAACTGCATTTACAATGGATCCAGAAATGTCTGAATCTGTAATTAAAGTTTTTGTTGATTTATACAACAAAGGTTTAATTTATAGAGGTTACAGAATGGTAAATTGGGACCCTGAAGCTAAAACGACACTTTCTGATGAAGAAGTGATTCACGAAGAAAGACAAGGAAACTTGTACTATTTAGAATACAAAATTGAAGGTTCTGAAGATACTTTAACAATTGCAACAACACGTCCAGAAACTATTTTTGGAGATACTGCAATTTGTATCAACCCAAATGATGAGCGTTTCACGCATTTAAAAGGTAAAAAAGCAATTGTGCCTTTATGTAATAGAGTTATTCCTATTATCGAAGATGAATATGTAGATTTAGAATTTGGTACAGGTTGTTTAAAAGTAACACCTGCTCATGATGAAAATGATAAGAATTTAGGTGATAAGCATAAATTAGAAGTAATTGATATTTTTAATGATGATGCTTCTTTAAACTCTTTTGGTTTACATTATCAAGGAAAAGATCGTTTTGTAGTTCGTAAAGAAATTGCTAAAGAACTAGAAGAAAAAGGAATTTTAGTAAAAACTGAGGTACATACAAATAAAGTAGGTACATCAGAAAGAACAAAAGCGGTTATAGAACCAAGATTATCAGATCAATGGTTTTTAAAGATGACAGATTTAGCAAAACCTGCTATTGATGCTGTTTTAGGTGATGATACTGATATCAATTTATATCCGAAGAAATTCGAAAATACCTATCGTCATTGGATGGAAAATGTGCGTGATTGGAACATTTCTCGTCAACTTTGGTGGGGTCAGCAAATTCCTGCTTATTATTATATTTCTGCAAGTTCTAATGGTCAAAAAGAATTTGTAGTTGCAGAAAGTAAAGAAGAAGCTTTAAAATTAGCTTGGAAAAAATCTAACGATTATGAATTAACAATAGATGATTTAACGCAAGATGAAGATGCTTTAGATACTTGGTTTTCTTCTTGGTTGTGGCCAATGTCTGTTTTTGATGGAATTCGTAATCCTGAAAATGAAGAAATTAAATACTATTACCCAACAAACGATTTAGTTACAGGACCAGATATTTTGTTTTTCTGGGTAGCAAGAATGATTGTTGCTGGTTACGAATATAAAGGAGAAAGACCTTTTAATAATGTATATTTAACTGGTTTAGTTAGAGATAAGCAAAGACGTAAAATGTCTAAATCTTTAGGAAACTCACCTGATGCTTTAAAATTAATTGATGATTATGGAGCAGATGGAGTAAGAGTTGGTTTGTTATTAAGTTCTGCTGCTGGTAACGATTTAATGTTCGATGAAGATTTATGTCAGCAAGGAAAAGGATTTGCCAACAAAATTTGGAATGCTTTTCGTTTGATAAAAGGTTGGGAAATTGATGCAAGTTTAGCACAACCAGAAACAGCTAAAATTGGTTTGGCTTGGTATGAAGCAAAGTTTCAAAAAACATTAGCAGAAATAGAAGATCATTTCTCTAAATATCGTTTGTCTGATGCTTTAATGGCAATCTATAAATTAATAAATGATGACCTTTCAGGTTGGTTTTTAGAAATTGTTAAGCCTGCCTATCAGCAACCAATAGATAAAAAAACATATGATGCAGTTATTGAAGTTCTAGAGAATAATCTTAAAGTATTGCATCCTTTTATGCCATTTTTGACTGAAGAAGTTTGGCAACTTATTACAGAAAGAATATCAGAAGAAGCTTTAATTATTGCAAAATATCCAGAGCAAAAAGAATTTAATACTACAATTATTTCTGATTTTGAATTTGCAACAGGTGTAGTTTCAGGAATTAGAACCATCAGAAAAGAAAAAAATATTTCTTTTAAAGATGAAGTTGAATTATTTGTGGTTGATGCAGAACAAAATTCTAAAGAGTTTGATGTTGTTATTCAGAAATTAACAAATACATCTGCTATAAATTATGTATCAGAAAAAGTAGATGGAGCCTCTTTTAGAGTAAAATCGAATGAATATTTTGTGCCAATTTCAGCAGCTAATATCGATGTTGAAGCAGAAATTAAAAAACTAGAAGCTGAATTAAAAAGGGCAGAAGGTTTCTTATTTGGTATTACTAAAAAATTATCAAACGAACGTTTTGTAGCCAATGCTCCAGAAAAAGTAATTGCTTTAGAGCGTAAAAAAGAAGCGGATACTTTAGCAAAAATAGAAACGATTAAAAGTAGTTTAGGTTCGCTTAAATAAATTTTTCATCAATTTTATATAATTTATAAGTCTATGAAAACTAGTTTTTTATAGGCTTTTTTATGCTTTTAAAATAAATTTAATTTTTTAGGTAGGGTAAATTAAAAGTGAGTTGTTATACCTATAGAGAACTATTAAATAACCCAATAGCCTTTTTGGCTATATAACTTAAATTAATAAATTATGAGAAAATTAATTATTCCTGTTGTAGCAGTTTCTTTATTGGCAACATCTTGTGTATCAAAAAAAAAGTATGTTGAATTAGAAAATCAATTAATAGACACTAAAGGAAATCTTCAAAAAACAACAGTAGAAAAAGAAGCGCTAGAAAGTAAATTTGCAACTATAGAAAAAAGAGTAGCAGACTATAATCAAAAAATAAATTCTTTAACAGAAAACAATGCTTCTTTACAAACAGAAAATGATGTAAAATTAGATATGGTTGGCAATACAGCTGTAATTTCTAATAATACCAAAAAAATGATGCTAAAAACTTTATCTAAAGTAGATGCATCAGAATTAGCAAAAGCAAAAACCTTAAAAGATTCTTTAAATTTAGCCATTTCTTATAATTTAAAAAATAAGATTAATACAGCAGATTTAAATGGTTCTGATGATGTAAATATTGATATCGATCAAACTGTAGTTATGATTTCTGTTTCAGACAAATTATTATTTAACACTGCAAGTTACAGAGTTAAAAATCAAGCTTATGATTTAATCGAAAAATTAGCAACTATTATAAAATCTGAACCAAGTATGGATGTAATGATAGAAGGCCACACAGATTCTAGAACAATTAGCAACGCAACTGTACAAGACAATTGGGATTTAAGTGTAAAAAGAGCAACTTCTATTGTTAGACTTTTAGAAAACAAATACAATATTGATGGTAGTAGATTAATTGCAGCAGGTAGAGGTTCTACAATGCCTTTAGTAGAAAATACAAGCAATGAAAACAGAGCAAAAAACAGAAGAACTAGAATTGTTATTCTACCAAATTTAGACAAATTCTTTGCTTTACTTGCAGAAGAAGAGGTATTAGACTAAAAAGGAGTTAAGGTTAAGATATTGATTAGGTTTTAAACAATGTTAGGGACAAGGTAAAACCTTTTCAAAAAAAAAGAGAAGCGAAAGCTTAGTCATGGTCGGAAGAAAT
>NZ_JAHKQL010000027.1:5348-5625 GCF_018861005.1 Polaribacter vadi | reverse complement strand
CAACGTGATTGTGTATTGAAAGTTGCGATTTTCAATGAGTGAATTTACTAAATAAAACACAAGAAAAGAAATCTGAGAGGCTTTTCGTAAATAATCTAAATACAGCAATTTTTTATACACGTTGTTGGGCGTAGGTTATTTATTTTTCGATTGTTTCTTAGTAAATTTCTATTTTATTTTAAATTTCAAAATTAATTTTCACACAGTTTTCAGATTTTGCTTTTCAGGCATCTTAAAATTTTTGCTTCTACTAGTTTTCCTGTTTTATCTTAAAATT
>NZ_JAHKQL010000027.1:0-5035 GCF_018861005.1 Polaribacter vadi | reverse complement strand
CTGTTTTATCTTAAAATTAAAAATTTTAATTCTCGATCAGTTTTCAGATTCTACTTTTCAGTTATTTTAAAATTTCTGCTTCTATTATTTTTCCTGTTATATCTTAAAATTAAAGATTTTAATTCTCGATCAGTTTTCAGGATTTGCTTTTCAATTATCTTAAAATTTCTGCTTTTACTAGTTTTCCTGTTTTATCTTAAAATTCAACTATTAAAATCCTATTTTTTCTTAAAAAGAGATATTTAAAATATTTTCAAATTTTTTTGTTGATGTTCGGTTTTTACTTACGCCCAACGTTGTTGTATAAGCTTTGTTGCGTGGTTTAGGCAATGAATTTACTAAATAAAACACGAACGGCGAAATTCCGAAGGAATTTCCCAAGTGAGCTATAACTAGCAATAAAGTTTATACGGTGTTGCCAGTAGTTTTTTTATTCCGCTATAAATTTTTCAAATTCTATTTTGTTAATTTTTTTCAGAATTGTTCGTTTTTCCATTTTAAATTTTCCTTTATAAGTTATAGAATCGTTGTTGTCATTTGGTTTTTCTATAAAATATTCAGAAGTATTATTTCCGAAATTATATTTTGACCAAGCAAAAGTTCCTTTTCTATTTTCCTTTCTATAATAATCAGTTTCAGATTCCGCATTTAGAATTCCATATTCAACAATTTTTTTGAAATGACCATCTGTTTGTTCATTTTTCCACCAATAAGTTGTGAATTGGTCAGATTGATATTTTCTGTTTTTCCAATTTTCTCCAATTTTAGGTATTCCAAGTTTTTCGCGTTCTGAATTATATTCAATTCCGTTATTTTTATTTATTGGAATAATTAATTCATAAATCTGATTTAGTCCGATCAAAAAACCTAATGTAGCAAGTCCTTTAAGAATTCCTTTTCCCAGTGTTTTTATAGATGCTTTAAATTCCGTTTTATTCTGTTTATAATCTTTATAATAAGCAAGTAATATTCCAACAGGAGCAATTATAAATGCAATTATTATGTATATTTCGTAGTTCATTTTTTAATTACTGGCAACGTTGTTGTATAAGATTAGTTGCGTGTTTTAAGCACTAAAGTTAGCAAATAAATCACAGATAGAAAGTCCGCGAGGACTTTCGTAAGTAGGCTAGAACTAGCAATTAATTTTATACGGTGTTAGCAAATCGGTTTTTTATGTTTTAATCATATTTATCATTCCATAAGAATAACTTCCTTTTGGTAATCTGTCTCTAAAATCTTTAAAATATTTCCACAAGTTAAATTCGTTGTTAATTGACTTTAATATGTTCCGAACGTTTTTTATTTCAGACATTTCTGGGTCTTGATATCTTTCGTTTTCAGGTTCCCAATATGAATAGACACGTCTTGTTTTTCCATTTCCGATTTCAAAAACATATGTTTTTCCATCAAACCCTTTCGGATAGTTTTCAATTTCTGCACAATCTTTTAGCGTCTCAATATTTTCCGCATTTAGAGAATTAATTAATTTCTCAACAATTCTGTTTGGAATTTTTATTTTTTGATAAATAATCTCTGACTTATTCTTTCTTTTATTTTCTGTTACAAAATTTGTCAAAGTTCCGTTATAAGTTGAGTCAGTTATTTTAATCAGTTCCACAACCTGATAATCTGTCCAAATTCGGTAAGCTTTTTCAAAATTTAGACTGTCATAATGTTTTAATCCAATTTCAATTTGGTCAGACTCGATATAAGGATTCCAAAAGGATTCTTTTTCGGTTTGTCCAAATGCAAAAGTCGAAATCAGACTTAAAATTAATATGTGGATTTGTTTTTTCAACTGTTTGCTAACGTGTTTATATATGGTTTGTTGCGTGGTTTAAGCAACTAATTTAGTAAATAATTACAGACAAAGAAAATCCGCGAGGATTTTCGTAAGTAAGCAAAAAGCCAGCAATAAATTATATATGGTGTTGGCTATAGTTTTATTCCTTTCAGTTTATCAAAATCTACAAATTTATTATCTTTAGTTTCATAAATTCTATAAATCCTTTTTATTTTAGACTTTCTCAATTTTTCAACTATTAAACTAATTTTCAAATCAGGTATTTCTTTGTCTATGAATAAAGAATAGTAAGAATTTATTTTAATCCATTTTCCAATTGTAGATTCATCTGTATCTGAATCAGTTCGTAAATCATCAAGTTGATATATAATGTATGGACTCAAATCAAGAAGAAGTTTTTCAATATCGTTTTCAAGATTATTTAAATTCTCAGAATATTCAGATTTTATTTTGATTTTTCCTTTTTGATTTTCTATAAAAATCTTAACTCCATTTTTATTTTCAGTAGGTAAATATTGTGATTTTTCATTTTTTTCTAAACTTATATTCACATTATTTTTCTTAAAGATAAAGTCAGTAAAATTTTCAGCTTTTACGAATTTAAATTCGTCAAATTCAATGTTTTCATTTGTTCTAATTGTTAAAGTATCATTCTCTAATTTATATTTTAAAGAATTACTTTTTATAGAATCGTTAAATTCGTTTTTTATTATAATTGATATTTCGTTTTCGTTCGCTTTCCATTTAGATTTTACTAATGTTAGGTCTGAAAGAATTAAGGAATCTTTCTTAAACTCTAACTTACTAGTTTCATTAATTTCAAACCATTTTCCTAATAATTCCTTTTCATACTTATTTCCTCCACAGGAAATTAGGAGGAATGAAGTTAATAAAATTATAAATGTCGATTTCATTTTTTAATTATAGCCAACGTTTTGGGCTATGGTTTGTTACGGTTTTAAAACACTAAAGTACACAAACATACTTAGAATATAAGGTATGACATTACTTTCGTAAATAAGCTAATAACAGTAATAAATTATAGCCAGTGTTAGCTGTAGTTTTTTTCTTTTCCATTGCTATTGTCTATTCAAAAATATAAAGTTATAAATATTTCTTATATTTGTTTATAATTAAATATTTTATTAGATTATGAAATCAGAAAATACTTTAAATTTAGAAATAACTAATTATTCAGATTTAGAACAAAAAATAAATGAATTAAAAAGTATAGTGAATTATATAAATAATTTCAAAATTGAGATTAACGTAACGCATTAAAAACTTTTTCCTTTAATTCATCAGTAACATTATTTAATATAACGCTTGCTTTTGATTTTTCCGTAAATTCAATCTTTAACTCCCCATTTTGTGATTCTATTTCTGACATAAAAGGTTTAATTTTATTCATAATAGTTTCTTTCGCAGTTTGTTTTATAGCTTTTTGTAAGTCAAAATTTTTCATATTAATTTATTTTTTAATTTTTAATGTATCTATTTCGTTTTTTAATAAAGATAATTCGATGTTCATATCGTTCAGACGTTTTTGAAAACTATCATTTAGTTCAGTTTTTTCGAATGATAATTTATTCAATTGTTCTATATATTTTTCTGTATTATCTGGTCGTGCCAATGTTGTTAAAAGTCCGATACTAGCACCAATAAAAATATACATTATGTTATACAAAATATCATATTTTAGTCTTTTATTTGTTAACTCTTTTATTGTTAAATCTAAATCTTTTTCAGTTCGTATGTTTTCAAGATATTTCTCAATACCACCATCTTGTATTGCAAAAACTCCTTTCTCTGATAATTCGTATGTGTATTTTTGTGATGTTAGTTTAATTAATTCTAATGCTTTAGAAACTCTAAATGATTTTTTCTTTAACTCAGAAACAGCTACAGAAGATGAAATTCCTTTTTCGTATATTTCTTTTAAAAGAGAGTTAATTTCAGTTATTAGGTCATTTTTTAATTCTAGTTCCATTTTTTGAGTATGATTGGCAAATTACAGCTAACGTTGTTGTGTAAGAAAAGTTGCGTGGTTTAAGCAATAAATTTAGTAAATAAAACACGAACCAAGAAAATCCGCGAGGATTTTCGTAAGTAGGCTTTTACCAGCAATTTTTTTTACACGGTGTTAGGTGCAGTTTTTTTAAATTTTAAATCAAAGAAGTTTATTTCACTATGAAAAAATCCTTTGTATTGTCCTCTATTCATTGGGTTAGTATTTTCAATTTCATTTAATAGTGTTTCTTGACCAATAACTCCTAATTTTTCCCATAATATTGGAGATATAAATGTGTTTTCTATGTATGCAATAGCTAAAGAACTCACTGCTTTTTCAAATTTCAACGTTTTCAATTCGTCCAATTCATCTAAAAATAAGACAGATTTTTCGTGTTCAGGTAAACAAGAAAGAATTATTAATGTTTTTCCTGAAGTTGTAGGATGAATTACAAAATTTACAAATTCGTAAATTATATTAATATCTGATGACTTATTCAATTTCTTTCCTTTATAAGAGTAATTAGGATTAAATGAACCAGATAATGCAATAGGAATCAGATAATCTAATTCATAAGTAAGGTAGTATAATTCATCAAATTGTTTTTTCTCAAATATTTTGTTTAATCTTTTTTTCACAAATGAAGAATCTCTCAAACCTATTTCACTTCCTTCAGCTAGATTTAAACCTAAAAGTTTATGTGTTATACTATAAAATTTATTTTTTTTATAACCTTTTAAAGTCTCCTTTTTTGCGTGATAATCTTTAGCAAAAGCTCTATAAGAAAGTAAAAAACAATGCTTGTCATTATTTAAGTCTATCTCATTATTTTCTATTTCTTTAAAAATATTAGTGTCGTGATAATTACAGAACCCAAAAAAAGTTGAGGCACTTTTTTTTCCAATTGGTTTTAGAGAAATAACTTTTCCAAACTTATTATGTTTTAAATAAAGAAAAGACAAAACTTTCAAGTTTCCATTTACTTCAGATTCTAATAAATTTAAGACTTTGTTATTTTGGATGCTATGAGCTGATATAATTTTATCAGAGCAAAGTTTCTTTTCAAAATGAAAGCATTCTTTTATTCTAGAGTCTTTTCCAAATTCAGAAATTTGTTTATTTAATTCTATTTCTAAATTTTCCTTCATTTTTTGGTAATTGCACCTAACGTGTTTGTGTAAGGTTAGTTGCGTATTTTAAGCACTAAAGTTAGTAAA
>NZ_JAHKQL010000008.1 GCF_018861005.1 Polaribacter vadi | reverse complement strand
GCTATAAATAACCTGTAACTTCAGATATTTTTTCTATTTCTAGATCTTATGAAAGTGTAACTTTTTCATAATTATTATTATTTAATTCAACAAAAATAAAACCAACAATTGCTTTATCAAAAATTTAAAATCTGTAATTTTGTATCTAATTTAAACATTAGTTTTTTTAAAAAATATTCAAAAATATTATAGGACTTAGGAAATCCTGTATCTAACAACCAAAAATTAAAGATATTAAGCTTATTATTCTTTGTTATAGATATTGACTTTTAAGAATGTGAGATTGCTATTATATGGTGTTTCCTTATTGAAGAATTTATTGAAATAAAAATGAAGTTGCCAATTAACTTATAAAGGAAGAGTTTATGAAATGCATCCAGACAATTTATATATAATTCCACGATTAACTTTGTTTTCTATTCAATTCGTAAAAAATCATTTTTATACTAAAAGTATTACTGTTTAAGGTAGGTATTTAACTACGAATTATAGTGGAAAAGATTATTTTGATGACTTTCAAGCCCAATTTTTTTAAGCATTTTAATTATTCTTTCTTTCGATAACGTTTATCTAGGTATCATTGAAATAAAGCTAACAGATTACTTAAAAATGATTAGATATGTATAAAATTGCCACTTTTTTCTGGAGTGAATTTTTATATTATCTTTAACTTATTTTTGTATTGTAGCTAATTATAGTTATAGAATTTTAAAAGCATATAGTTAATGAAAAGATTTTGCTACGCTCTAGATTTAGTTGATGACGAACAATTAATTCAAGAATATATTGAGTATCACAATAACGTTTGGCCAGAAATTCAAAAAAGTATACTAGATTCTGGCATTCAATCTATGGAAATTTATTGTGTAGGAAATCGTTTGTTTATGGTTACTGATGTAGATCAAGACTTTTCTTTAGATAAAAGAGCTTCTAATGATGGTAACAATAAAAAAGTTCAAGAATGGGAAGAGTTAATGTGGAAATATCAAAAAGCACTTCCTATTGCGAAAAAAGATGAAAAATGGGTATTAATGAACAAAATATACCACTTACAAAAAGAATAAAATTAACAGAAGGTAATAAGACGTGGTTTAAAAAGTACTCAAGTTGCTGAATACCCTATTTTGGTTATTCTTTGTGATTCACTTAGTTTTATAGATTTAGAGAGATAAGAAATGGTTTGGCTATGCTGCCAAAAATGAATCTCACCAATATTTTACAAGTATTTGGCAGATCTCATTGGAGTTTATTTTTATGGGAATATTTTATGTATATGCAGCAAAGCTTAGTAACCATACTATGCCTCTGTAAAAAGAAGAGCAAAAACAATTGATGGAACAACTATATTGTGAAAAAGTTGTAGATTTACTAAATTACTTATTAAAATATAAAATATGAAATATGAAAAAGAAAGTATTTGTTTCTGGATGTTTTGATATGTTGCATAGTGGACATATAGCATTTTTTAAAGAGGCCTCTGAATATGGAGATTTATATGTTGGAATTGGTTCTGATAGTACAATATCAGAACTAAAAGGAAGGCTAACGATAAATTCTGAACAGGAAAGAATTTATATGATAAATGCTATTAAATATGTTAAAAATGCCTTTGTAAATTCGGGTTCAGGAATCTTAGATTTTAAAGAAGACCTCATCAAATTAAAACCTGATTACTTTGTTGTTAACGAAGATGGTTTTTCTCCTAAGAAAGAAGAACTGTGTCAGGAACTAAATATCGAATTAAAAAAATTAAAAAGAATTCCAGACTCAGGGCTTCCTGAACGTTCAACTACTGCAATTAGAACTGGTGGAAACTGTACTTTACCTTATAGAATAGATCTTGGAGGTACTTGGATAGATCAACCTTATGTTTCTAAATATCATCCAGGATGGGCTATTACAGTTTCATTAGAACCTATAGTTGAATACAATGAACGATGTGGAATGTCTACTTCCACAAGAAATGCTGCAAAAAAAATATGGCCTTACTATTTGCCATTAGAAAAGCCAGAAAAATTAGCAGAAATTCTTTTTAAATTTGAGAATACTCCTGGATCTACAATGATATCTGGAGCACAAGATGCTGTTGGAATTTGTATGCCTGGTTTAACAAGACATTATTATAGTGATGGTTATTGGCCTACCAAATTAGAATCTGAACAAGATGAGAGTATTTTAACGTGGTTAGAAGAACATATTTCTATGGTGCTTTTATGGCCAAGAGAAGCTGGTCTAGATCTTTTGGGAGAAACCTATATTAATGAAGAAAATGTAAAATCTTTAGCTAGTGCAGCTGATGATGTTTGGAGTGCAATACAAGATAAAAACTTAAAAAGTTTTGCTGACGCATTTTTAAACTCGTTTAATGCACAAGTTAAAATGTTTCCAGCAATGGTAAACGATAGAATTTTAAAAGAAATCGATAAATATAAAGATCAAGCAATGGCATGGAAATTAGCTGGTGCTGGTGGTGCTGGATATTTAATTATGGTTTCTGAAAAACCTATTGAAGGATCAATGCGAATTAAAATAAGAAGAAGTGAAATTTTATAAAAATATGTCAAGTCCTAAATAATCGATACAGATTAATAAAGGATTAAATTTAATATTTAAAACTGAACAATGGTAACATTGTTCAGTTTTTTTGATTTATAAGTTTTCATTTGTATTTTATTTTGTTTGTGCTTTTGATTATTTAGGAGTTGACATATAATTAGACAAATGAGGTCTTTCTTGATTATAAAATTTGATTGATTTTTCGAAGAGTTGTTTTTTAGTTTTAATTTTTTTGTGACTCTTTTTAATTAAATAATATCTTTTTTAATGGTAATACTTTTAAAGTCTAAAGTAAAACAAAAACAGTTTAATGATATTCATTTTGTTTGGATTTTAAATTTAAAAACCTGTCAGATTAGAATAAGACATGTTTTGTTCATTATTTATAATGATATTTTTTAATCTTCATTAGCAGGTTTGCCAATAGTAGCTAAAATTCCACCATCAACATAAATTACTTGTCCATTTACAAAATCACTAGCTTTAGAGCTTAAAAAGATTGCTGCACCTTGTAAATCATCTGGATCTCCCCATTTTCCTGCTGGTGTTCTTCCAACTATAAAGTCATTAAAAGGATGTCCATTTATTCTAATTGGTTCAGTTTGACTTGTTGCAAAATACCCAGGGCCAATTCCATTTGTTTGAATATTAAATTTGGCCCATTCTGTAGCCATATTTTGAGTAAGCATTTTTAAACCTCCCTTTGCTGCAGCATAAGCACCAACAGAATTTCTGCCTAACTCACTCATCATAGAACAAATGTTTATAATTTTACCACCTTTTCTTTCAATCATTCCTTTAACTACGTGTTTAGAAACAATAAAAGGAGCTACTAAATCTACATCAATAACAACCTTAAAATCTTCAACTTTCATTTCAACTAAAGGAGTTCTTTTAATAATACCTGCGTTATTTACAAGAATATCAATTTTACCAACTTCGGTTTCAATTTTTGTTATATTTTCTTTTACTTCATTTTCGTTTGTAACATTAAAAAGATAACCGTAAGCATCTATTCCTTGTGATTTATAATCTGCTACAGCTTTGTCTAGTTTTTCTTGCGAAGAATTTCCGTTTATAATAATTTTAGCACCAGCATTTCCTATTCCTTTTGCCATTGCCATTCCAAGACCATGAGTTGCACCAGTAATTAAAGCTACTTTTCCTGATAAATCAAATAAGTTTATAGACATATTATTTATTATTTTAATTCGTTAATTTTACAATGATCCATATCACCATAATCTAAATTTTCACCTGCCATTCCCCAAACAAAAGAATAATTACTTGTACCAGAACCAGAATGAATAGACCATGAAGGAGAAATTACTGCTTGATTATTTCCCATCCAAATATGCCTTGTTTCTTGTGGTTCACCCATAAAATGACAAACTGCTTGATCTGGATGCACTTCAAAATAAAAATAAACTTCCATTCTTCTATCATGTACATGTGCAGGCATTGTGTTCCATGAACTACCAGGTTTTATAGTTGTCATTCCCATTTGTAACTGGCAAACATCTACAACACTATTTACAATATACTTTCTTAATGTTCTTGCATTTGCAGTGTCTGGTGATCCAAGCTCAATAGTTTCAACATCATTTTTCCTTATTTTTTTAGTAGGAAAAGCTTTATGAGCTGGAGTTAAATTTAAATAAAATAATGCAGGATTTTCATCAGAATCACTAAAAAATTCAACATTTATATTTCCTTGACCAATATATATAATACCTAATTCTCTTCTATCTAAAAAAAATAGGTTTAAAAGCATCTATAATTTCTAACTTTAGAGGAGATGTTTTTGCAACTGCACTAATTGTAATAAAACGATCATAATGAGAGTAGGCAGGGTTTATTGTATTATAGCTCATTAAATTATCAATTAAAAATTCTTCTCTTATTCTTACTGTGTCATAATTTTTTACGTCATGTTGTGATGCAGTGTATCTATTACTATTGTTAGTTTTCATAATAGTTATTTTCTGTTTAAAATTAGAAATTTATCCAAATCAACAATTAGGCTCTGAACGTCAATGTTTAGAATTGTTATTAATTGATGGTGGAATTAATTATAAGAAATGGGACATAAAATTTCTTCAGATGAATTAATCAGAGTCTTAAAAAATTAAACTCTTTTATTTTTATCAAATTCTAAACAAATTGTAACGAATTCTCATTTGATAAAAATTGCCATACTATAATCCGTATTTTTGAGTTGTGCTAATAAAGGCTACAACTATGAAAACAAAATATTTACCTTCTATTATTTTTATTTTTCTATTGATCTTTTCTTGTAAAAAAGAAGAAATTAAACCCGATAATATTTACAAGTTTAAAGAATATATAAGTTATACAACTTCTGGTGTTATTTCTACTTCAGGTACAATAGGTGTTAATTTTGCAAAAGATATTGACGGTTGGCAAGCAGATCAAAAAATTTCTTCGGATGTTATTTCGATAAAACCTTATGTAGAGGGTAAAATTAAAACATTAAATAAACACGCATTTGTTTTTACGCCAGATGAGAATTTAGATGCGGATAAAGAGTATACAGTTACTATCAATTTAAATAAAATTTATAAAAATATTTCTGATGAATTTAAAAAATACACCTTTCAATTTAAAACAATAACTCCAAATTTTAATATTCAAACTCAAGTATTGCAATCTTATTCTTCAGAATATCAATACTTAGAAGGGGTTGTAAAATCTGCGGATATTATCAATCTAAATGATGCAAAGCAACTCATTAAAGTATCGCAAAAAGGGAGTCAAAAAAATATCGTTTGGAACGAATCTTTTGATAAAGCAAAAGTTTTTGAGTTTAAAATTGATAGTATTCAGCGTTTTGAAGATGATAGTAAATTAGAGATTACTTGGAATGGAAAAGCGATTCAATCAGAAAATAAAGGAGAAAACCAAATTGTAATTCCTGGTAAAAATAATTTTAATGTTTTAAGTATTAAAATTCAAAAATTTAACGAACAATATATCTCAATCAATTTTTCTGATGCTCTAAAAAAGCAACAAAATTTTGACGGCTTAGTAACGATTCAAAATGTTAAAAAACCTCGTTTTATTGTTAACGGAAATGAGTTAAAAGTATATTCAGAAAACAAGTTTCAAGGTGATGTTTTGGTTTCTGTTTTTCAAGGAATTCAAAATACTGAGAATTATAGACTTAAAGAAACTTACAAAGAAACCATAACTTTCGAGCAGAAAAAACCACAAATAAGAGCCATTAGTAATGGAACTATTTTACCAAATTCTAACGATTTAAAATACAATTTCGAAGCCATAAATGTAAGAGAAGTAGATGTTAGAATCATTAAAATATTCGAAGATAATGTTTTGCAGTTTTTACAAGAAAACAACATCAACAATAATGATGAATATGGTATAAAAAGAGTAGGAAGAAGAATCGCTAAAAAAACAATTACTTTAGTAGTTGATGAAAAAAACAACACTCAAAAATGGAAAGCGTACAGTATAGATATCTCAAAATTAGTAGCTGTAGAACCAGGAGCAATTTACAGAGTTGAGCTGAGTTTTAACAAAGATCAAGTTTTTTATCATTGTTCAGAAAGTAGTGCTTCTACTGAAGATTATGACGATTTTGAAGATGAATATGATGAGGAATATGATGATTTTAGTGAAATAGAAGATGAAGAAGAAAGAGAAGAAATGTATTGGGATAATAAACTCTACAACTACAAAAATTACAATTATAATTGGAGAGATAGAGAAAATCCTTGTACAGATTCTTACTTTAGAAACAGAGAAATCACTCAAAATTTATTAGCATCGAACTTAGGAATTATTGCGAAAAAAGGAGAAAATGATGAGTACTTTTTTGCTATTACCAATATTTTAGATACCAATCCAATAGCAGGTGCAACTGTTAAATTATATAATTATCAACAGCAAGAAATTGCATCAGGAACTACAAATACAGAGGGAATTGTAACCATTAATTCACCTAAAAATGCGGCTTTTGCAATTGCATCTAAAAACAATAATAAAGGTTATGTAAAATTATTTGATGGTAATTCTTTGTCATTAAGTAAGTTTGATGTTTCAGGAGGCAAAACTCAAAAAGGGTTAAAAGGATATATGTATGGAGAACGTGGTGTTTGGAGACCTGGAGATACCATGTTTTTAACTTTTTTATTGAATGATGCTGATAATAAATTGCCAGAAAATCATCCAGTAAAATTAGAAGTTACAGACCCAAGTGGAAAATTAATCTACAAAAAAGTAAAAGCAGAAAATCTTAATAATTTCTACACATTTAATGTAAAAACAAATCAAGAAGCAAAAACGGGTAACTATTCAGCTAAAATTTCTGTTGGTGGTGCAAAGTTTTATAAAACCTTAAAAGTAGAAACTGTAAAACCAAATCGTTTAAAAATTAAAGTCGATTTTGATGATGAAATTCTATCAAGTAAAAAACCAATCAAAGGAACTTTAGATGTAAAATGGTTGCATGGAACGCCTGCAAAAAACCTAAAAGCAGAAGTAAAAGCGAAAGTTTCTGCAACAAATTACAGTTTTAAAAACTACAAAGATTATGTGTTTTCAGATCCGTCAAGAAAATTTTCATCCGAAGAAATGAATGTTTTCGAAGGTAAATTAGATGAAAATGGAATTGCCAAAATTAATAGCGATTTAAAAGTTGGTAAAAACGCTCCAGGAATGTTAAATGTTCAATTTTTGATAAGAGCTTTCGAAAATGGTGGCGATTTTTCTATTGATGCGTTTACTAAAAAATATGCGCCTTTTAATTCTTTTGTGGGTTTAAAATCGCCAGAAGGTAATAGATATGGCTCTTTTTATACAGATGAAAATCAAACTTTTTCAGTGGTTTCTGTTGATGAAAATGGAAATCCTGTACAAAGAGATGAAATTGAAATTGAAGTTTATCAAATTAAATGGCGTTGGTGGTGGAGTTCATCTGAAGATAATTTATCAAGATACACATCTAGCAGTTATCATAGTAAATACAAAACGCTAAAAATTGCAACAAATGCTAAAGGAAAAGGAAGTTTTAACCTAAAAATTCCTGATAGAGATAGAGGACGATTTTTAATTCGTGTAATTGATAAACAAAGTGGACATGCAACTGGTAGAACAGCATATTTTTATAAAAATTGGTGGCAAAATTCTAGTTCTGGTGATAAAGAAGCTGCAAAAATGTTGGTGTTTTCTGCGGATAAAGAAAGGTATAATGTTGGCGAAACTGCAAAAATTACGTTTCCTTCAGGTTCAGAAGGTCGTGCTTTAGTCAGTATCGAAAATGGTACAAAAGTATTAGAAACAAAATGGGTGAATACTGAAAAAGGAACTACTTCTGTAGAAATTCCGATCAACAAAAATATGACTCCAAATGTCTTTGTAAATATTTCTTTATTGCAACCACATCAAGTTACAGAAAACGATTTACCAATTCGTTTGTTTGGTGTAATTCCGATTTTAGTAGAGGACAAAAACACCAAATTAGAGCCTAAAATAATTATGCCAGAAGAACTGCAACCAGAAAAAGAATTCACGGTTAAAGTATCTGAAAATAATAACAAATCAATGACCTATACTTTGGCTGTTGTAGAAGAAGGTTTGTTAGATTTAACAAGATTTAAAACGCCAAATGCATATTCAGAATTTTACAAAAGAGAAGCATTGGGAGTAAAAACTTGGGATATTTTTGATGATGTAATTGGTGCATATTCAGGAAGCGTAGATCAAATTTTTGCAATAGGTGGAGATGGAAGTTTAGCGAAAGGAAAAAATCAAAAAGCAAATCGATTTAAACCGGTTGTAAAATTTTTAGGTCCTTTTCATTTGGAAAAAGGTAGCACAAAAACGCACAAAATCACTTTGCCAAATTATATAGGTTCTGTTAGAACAATGGTGGTTGCAGGTAATGTTATTGATGAAGCTTTTGGGAATGCAGAAAAAGCAACACCTGTTAAAAAACCATTAATGGTGTTGGCTACTTTACCAAGAAAATTATCTCCAAAAGAAAAAGTTACATTGCCAGTTTCGGTTTTTGTAATGGATAAAAAAGTGAAAAATGTAACAGTACAAGTTAAAACTTCAACTGGAATTTCGGTGTTAGGAAATAAAACTCAAAACATCAATTTTGAAAAGCCAGATGAAAAAATGCTCTACTTTGAGCTTGATGTTTTAAAAGCAAATGGAATCAACACAGTTGAGGTAATTGCAACTGGAGGAGGAGAAAAATCATCTTATAAAGTAGAATTAGATGTTGTAAATCCTAACCCAATAACATCAAAAGTAATTGATCAAAATATTGAAGGAAATCAAACAAAAACTATCGATTTTAATACGTTTGGAGTAGAAGGATCAAATTCTGCAATGTTAGAGTTATCTACAATTCCGTCAATCAATTTCTCTGGTAGATTAGCGTATTTAATTCAATACCCACATGGTTGCGTAGAGCAAACAACATCAAGTGTTTTTCCGCAATTATTTTTAAATGATTTGTTTGATTTAACATCAAAAAAGAAATCAGAAATTCAAAAAAATATCGAAAAAGGTATCAAACGTTTAGGGAATTTTCAAAAAGCAAATGGAGGTTTAAGTTATTGGTTGGGCGAAAGCTATGTTAGTGATTGGGGAACAACTTATGCTGGTCATTTTATGTTAGAAGCAGAGAAAAAAGGATTTGTTTTGCCATTAACTTTTAAGAGTAATTTTGTAAGATATCAAAAGCAAGCAGCTAGAAATTGGAGACCAAGTTATGGTAATTATTCAAGAGATTTATCGCAGGCATACAGGTTATATACTTTGGCTTTAGCTGGTAGTCCAGATTTATCTGCTATGAATCGTTTGCGAGAATTTAAACAAATTTCTAATGATACAAAATGGAGATTGGCTGCAACGTATGCTTTGGTTGGCCAAAAAGAAGCAGCTCTAGAAATTATGCAAAAAGCCAATTTAAATTTCTCTGGTTACCAATATTACAATTATGGTTCTGTAACTAGAAATAGAGCTATGGCTTTAGAAACGATGTTGTTAACGAACGATAAAAACACAAAAGATGTTGCAAAAACCATGGCAAAAGAATTGTCTAGTAATCAATGGATGAGTACACAATCTACAGCTTATTGTTTGTTGTCTATAGGTAAAATGGTAGTGAAAAATGGAGGAAAAGCAATAAATATACAATTTACAAAAGATGGTAAAACAGAGAGTATAAAAACATCAAGTTCTATGGTGCAAAGAACTTTAAATGTTAAAAATGGATTGAATACCATCACCCTAAAAAACAAAGAGAATAATATTGTTTTTGCAAGAATTATAAATTCTGGTAAGTTGCCTTTAGGTGATGAAATTACCGAAAGTAGAGGTTTAAGTGCATCTGTAATTTACAAAGATTTAAAAGGCACTACTATTGATGTAAAAAACTTAAAACAAGGTCAAGATTTTGTAGCAAAAATTACAGTGAGTAATCCAAAAAACGAAACTGTAAAAGATATTGCTTTAACTCAGATTTTTCCTTCTGGTTGGGAAATTGTAAACTCACGTTTCACAGATTTTGGAACCACCACAAAAAGTGAAGCAAGGTATACAGATATTAGAGACGATCGAGTTAATTTCTATTTCGATTTAAACAAAGGAAAAAATAAATCAGAAACAAAAACCTTTACAGTTTTATTAAATGCTGCATATTTAGGAAAGTATTATTTACCAGGTATTCAAGTAGAAGCAATGTATGATAATGATTATTTGGTAAGAACCAAAGGAAGTTGGATTGAGGTAATAAAATAAATTAACAATCCTGCAAGGTCTTCAAGACCTTGTAGGTCTAATAGTGAACAGTCAAATTTTATTCCTGAAATAAAATCAAATTGAAAAAACAGAAGTCATACAATTATATCTACCGGGTTTTTAAAACCTTGCAGAAGAAACACAAAAAGAAAACAATTTTTATTGTTATTCTGTTGATTTTCTATGCATTTTGTTTACCAAATGATTTATTTACAAAACCAGCATCAACAGTTATTACAAGTAGCAATGGTCAATTATTAGGAGCTTTAATTGCTGATGATGGTCAATGGAGATTTCCACATAATGATTCAGTTCCAGAGAAATTTAAAACCTGTTTAATTCAGTTTGAAGATGAGCATTTTTACAAACATCCAGGGTTTAATCCAGTTTCAATTTTTAAGGCATTCAAAGAAAATTTACAAGCAGGAAAAGTAAAAAGAGGAGGAAGCACCATTACACAACAAGTAATAAGATTAAGCAGAGATAATAGAGATAGAACCTATTTCGAAAAATTAAAAGAACTTGTTTTGGCAACACGTTTAGAATTTAGAGCATCCAAAGAAAAAATAATTACTTTTTGGGCTTCAAATGCGCCTTATGGAGGAAATGTTGTAGGTTTAGACGCTGCTTCTTGGCGTTATTTTAATCGTAAACCATCAGAATTATCGTGGTCGGAAACTGCAACTTTGGCGGTTTTGCCAAATGCTCCAAACCTTATTTATCCTGGTAAAAATCAAGATAAATTATTAGCCAAAAGAAACCGATTGTTAAAAAAGTTACTCACAAAAAAAGTGATAGATTCTTTAACTTACAACTTATCTATTTTAGAAGATTTACCACAAAAAGCATATGCAATTCCGCAAATGGCTCCGCATTTATTGCAGAAAATTAATAAAGAAAAAAAAGGCGAATTTGTAAAAACTACTATTGATAAAAAACTGCAAAATCAAACCAATACCATTGTAAAAAATCATTACAATCAATTGTCTAAAAACGGAATTTACAACATTGCAGTTTTGGTTTTAGATGTAAAAACAAGGCAAGTTTTGAGTTATGTAGGTAATGCACCAACAGACAATAAGCATCAAAAAAGTGTAGATATTATTGATAAACCCAGAAGTACAGGTAGTATTTTAAAACCATTTTTATATGCAGCAATGTTAGATAATGGAGAGCTTTTACCCAATACTTTGGTTGCAGATATTCCTACAAATTTTGGAAGTTATCAACCAGAAAACTTTGATAAAAAATATGCTGGAGCCATATCAGCAAAATTAGCTTTGTCTAGATCTTTAAATGTGCCCACTGTTAGAATGTTGCAAAGTTTTGGTTTAGAAAAATTTCATCACTATTTACAGAAATTGGAATTGAAAGACATCAAAAAATCTGCCAATCATTATGGATTAACGTTGGCTTTGGGTGGAGCAGAAAGTAACCTTTGGGATTTATGTAAAAGCTACGCAGCAATGGCATCTACAGTAAATAATTATTCAGAAAATTCGAGTAGATATTTTACAAAAGAGTTTAGTGCACCAACTTTTTATGCGGATAAGAACATCGATTTTGGTAGTAAAACATCAGAAAAAATAATTTTTGATGCAGCATCAATTTACTTAACATTAGAGAGTTTAAAAGAAGTAAACAGACCTAATGCAGAAGAAAATTGGGAGTTTTTTGATTCATCAAAACAAATTGCGTGGAAAACAGGTACAAGTTTTGGTTTTAGAGATGCTTGGGCAATTGGTACAACCAAAGATTATGTAGTTGGTGTTTGGGTGGGTAATGCAGATGGAGAAGGTAGACCAGGTTTAGTGGGGGTGCAAACTGCTGGCCCAATTTTATTTGATGTTTTTGATAAGTTGCCAAATGCTGCTTGGTTCGAAAAACCTTTTGATGAAATGACCGAAATTGAAATTTGTACGAAAAGCGGATTTAGAGCAACAGATATTTGCGAAGAAAAAACGTTAGAATTCGTTCAAAATTCGGGTTTAAAAACACAACCTTGCCCTTATCATATTCAAGTTAATGTTGATGAATCTGAGAGTTATCAGGTAAATACTTCTTGCGAAAAGCTAGAAAATATCAAACAGAAATCTTGGTTTGTTTTACCACCTTTATTAGAATATTATTATAAGAAGCAAAATCCGTTTTATAAACCACTTCCTAAGTTTAGAGAAGATTGTTTGGGTGATGTAAACAACTCCATGAAATTTATTTATCCCACAGAAAAAAGCAACATTTTTTTACCAAAAGATTTTAATGGTAAACAGAATGAGCTTGTTTTAAAAGTTGCACACTCTAATAATGATGCAATTTTGTACTGGTATGCCAATAATACTTTTTTAGGTACAACCCAAGAATTACACAGTTTTGCATTTCAACCAAAAGTTGGCGATTTTAATTTTACAGTAATGGACAATTTTGGGAATGAAATTCATCAAAAAATTACTGTTAAAGACTAAAGCTTTAGATTTTTCTTAACGTAATATCATCATTTTTTTAACATCTTTGTAACAATCAAAAAGTTGTAGTAATGAAGATTTATCCCATAGAAACAGGTAATTTTAAATTAGATGGTGGTGCAATGTTTGGTGTAGTACCTAAAACTATTTGGCAAAAAACAAATCCTGCAGATGCTAATAACTTGATTGATATGAGTATGCGTTCTATTTTGATTGAAGATGGAGATCGATTAATTTTAGTAGATACAGGAATGGGCAACAAGCAATCAGATAAATTTTTTGGATATTATTACCTTTTTGGCGATTTTTCTTTAGATAGTTCACTTAAAAAACACGGTTTTCACAGAGATGATATTACAGATGTGTTTTTAACACATTTACATTTCGATCATTGTGGAGGTGTAATTCAGCGTACAAAAGAAGGTTTGTTAATTCCTGCTTTTAAAAATGCAAAGGTTTGGTCTAATGATAAGCATTGGCAATGGGCAACACTACCAAATGCAAGAGAAAAAGCATCATTTTTAACAGAAAATATTAGCCCAATAAAAGAAAGTGGTCAGTTAGAATTTATCCACAGAAATTATAAAGATCAAATTGGTTTCGATGTTTTATTTGTAGATGGTCATACAGAAAAACAGATGTTACCAAAAATAGAATATCAAGGTAAAACATTGGTGTTTATGGCAGATTTGTTGCCAACAGTTGGGCATATTCCTTTGCCATATGTAATGGGTTATGATACTAGACCATTGCTAACTATTAAAGAAAAAGCAGCCTTTTTAGACTTGGCTGCAGATAAAGAATTTTACTTGTTTTTAGAACACGATGCTAACAACGAAATTTGTACTGTAAAGCATACAGAAAAAGGAGTAAGATTAAACACTACACATAAATTTTCAGAAATTTTTAATTAAGAGAAGTAGATCTATGAAGAGTATAAAAACGTTGGTTTTTAGTGCTGTTGCAGCACTTATTTTTACGGGTTGTAAATCCACACATGTGGTAGTTTCACAACCGGCTTTAGATGAAATTTTAACAACACCTGCCAAGAAAACAGAATTGTCTAAAGCAGATTTTAAAGTTTGGTCGCATTTAGATATTACCAAAGACTCTATTGCTGGTATGAGTTTAGATAAAGCTTATCAGTTTTTAGAAGGTAAAAAAGCCAATCCTGTAATTGTTGCAATTGCAGATTCTGGAGTAGATGTTAATCATGAAGATTTAAAAGATGTTCTTTGGATGAATCCAAATGAAATTGCGAATAATAATAAAGATGATGATAACAATGGTTATGTAGATGATGTTTTTGGATGGAACTTTTTAGGAAATGCAAAAGGTGAAATTGTAACTACAGATCAATTAGAAATTACTCGTATTGTAAAAAGAGGTAGAGCTAAATTTGCAGATAAAAAAGCATCAGAAATTGCAGAAGAAGATAAAATAGAATATCAAAAATATTTAAAATTAGAAGAAGAATTTAAAGCTACAATTGTTGAAAAAGAATCAGAAATTCAGCAAATGGAAGCTACGCTTGTTAACTTAAAACGAGTTCAAGAAAATTTTGAGGCTGTAAAAAAGTTAGCAAAAACAGATAGTTTAACTTTAGAAGTGGTTCAGAATTTGAATCCACCAAGTTTAACAGGTGTAATGCAAAAACAAAATGTAGAAAATATTTTAAAACAAGGTATGAGCGAAGCAACTTTGTTAGAATATAAAGGGCAGGTAGAAAATTATACCAAAGACATTAAGAAAGCAATAAAAGGGTATGACTTAGATATGAATTACCGTCAATCTTTAGGTGATGATTTATATGATATTACAGACAAGTTTTATGGTAATAATAATGTTTTAGGTACTGCAGATGCTGCTTTGCATGGAACACATGTTTCTGGTATTGTAGCTGCTAATAGAACGAATAATATTGGTGCTATTGGTGTAGCTAATAATGTAAAAATTATGGCTGTTAGAATTGTGCCAGAAGCAGATGAACATGATAAAGATGTAGCTTTAGGGATAAGATATGCAGTAGATAATGGCGCAAAAATTATAAACACCAGTTTTGGTAAACGTTTTTCGCCAAACAAAGATTGGGTTTATGACGCTTTAAAATATGCAGCAGAAAACGATGTATTAATTGTAAATGCAGCAGGCAATGATGGTAAAAATATAGATGTTAGAGAATCTTATCCAACAGACTCTAAAGATATGCTTACAGAATTTACAGATAATGTAATTACAATTGGCGCAAGTAGTTTGCATTATGATGAGAATTTGCCAGCCAGTTTTTCTAATTATGGTAAACTTAATGTTGATGTTTTTGCACCTGGAGTAGACATTTATGCTACAACACCAAACAACAATTACGAAGCTTTAAGCGGAACATCTATGGCAGCACCTTCTACAGCAGGAGTTGCAGCCTTAATTCGCGCTTATTATCCTAATTTATCAGCAAAAGAAGTAAAATCAATTTTAATGAATTCTGGAGTAAAAATTAACTTTAAGGTTATTCAGCCAGGTTCTCAATCACAAACAAATCAGAAAGGTAAATTAGTTTCTTTTTCAGATTTAAGTGTTTCTGGTAAAATTGTAAACGCTTATAATGCGCTTAAATTGGCAGAATATTTATCAAATAAAAAATAACATTTTTTCGAAACGCTTATTTTAAATAAGTGTTTTTTATTTTCAAATCAAATTAAAATTTTTACAATGAAAAAACTACTCTATTTATCATTATTTACGTTCGCGTTTATGGCTTGTACGCAAACTAAAGAGGTTGTTAAAGTGAATAAACAAAGCACAACAGCTAAAGATTTCGATGCTACTTATTGGCAACAAAAGGTTGATTATACCATGGATATTGATATGGATGTAAACAATTATCAATATAAAGGTACACAGAAATTAGTGTATACAAACAACTCACCAGAAGCTTTAGATCGTGTTTTTTATCATTTGTATTTTAATGCATTTCAACCAGGTTCTCAGATGGATGTTCGTTCGTTAAACATTAAAGATCCTGATGGTAGAGTAAGAGATAGAATTAGCAAATTAAAGCCTAATGAAATAGGTTATATTAAAGTAAATTCTTTAAAACAAAATGGAGCTATATTAAAATATGAAACTGTAGGTACTATTTTAGAAGTAGAATTAAGTACACCAATAAAATCTGGTGAAACTGTAACTTTTGATATGCTTTTTGATGCTCAAGTTCCTAAGCAAATAAGACGTTCAGGAAGAAATGGTAAAGAAGGTGTTGCACTTTCTATGAGTCAATGGTATCCTAAAATGGCAGAATACGATTTTCAAGGTTGGCACACACCACCATATATTGCACGTGAATTTCACGGAGTTTGGGGAGATTTTGATGTTACGCTTCACATAGATAAAAAATATGTAGTTGGTGGTACAGGATACATACAAAACCCGCAAGAAGTTGGTTTTAATTATGAAGATAAAAACAAGGAATTAACCTTGCCTAAAGGCGATAAATTAACTTGGCATTTTAAAGCGCCAAATGTGCACGATTTTATGTGGGCTGCAGATCCAGATTACAAACATGATGTTTTAACTATGGAAAATGGAATCGATTTACACTTTTTATATAAGAAAACTTTAAAAAGCGAATATTTAGAAAATTGGAAAAATCTGCAACCAAAAACAGCAGAATTAATGACTTATTTTTCTGAAAATGTTGGGCAATATCCTTATAAACAATACTCTGTGATTCAAGGTGGAGATGGAGGTATGGAGTATGCAATGTCTACTTTAATTACTGGTCAACGTAAATTTGGTAGCCTTTTTGGAGTAACAGCACATGAAATGGCACATACTTGGTTTCAGTTTTTATTAGCTTCTAACGAAAGTTTACATCCTTGGATGGATGAAGGTTTTACCTCTTATATTTCTGGTAAAGCATCTCACGAAATTCTTAAAAAAGGAAATAAAAACCCAAGTGCTGGGCCATATAGAGGTTATAATTTTATGGTAAAATCTGGTACAGAAGAGCTATTAACAACACATGCAGACAGGTTTCATACAAATAGAGCTTATAGCTTTGCTAGTTATGGTAAAGGGAGTATGTTTTTAAGTCAGTTAGAGTATATTATTGGCCCAGAAAATACTGCTAAAGGATTAAAAAAATACTTTGATGATTTTAGTTTTAAACACCCAACACCTAATGATATAAAACGTTCTATGGAAAAAGTTTCAGGTATTCATTTAGATTGGTATTTAAACGAATGGACACAAACTTTACATACTATAGATTATGGTATTAAAGCTGTTGATGGTAAAAAAATTACTTTAGAAAGAATTGGTCAAATGCCAATGCCTATTGATTTAGAAGTAACTTACACAGATGGAAGTAAAGAGAATTTTAATATTCCTTTAAGAATGATGAGATCTGCAAAACCAACAACAGCTACAGTTATTGCAGATTGGGGATGGGCATACCCAACGTATTCTTTTGAAACATCTAAAACAGTAAAATCTGTAGAAATTGATACTGAAAAATTAATGGCAGATATTAACGATAAGAACAATGTTTTTAAAGTAAATTAATCTACTTTATTACATAGAATATTAAAAAGAAGTGAGGTTTTTACCTCACTTTTTTAATGTATAAATTCATTTATTTTTTCGTTTGGTATAAATCCTTTTAAGATTAAAAATACACCACAAACAATTAAAATAATACCCATTATTCTTTTTACTTTAAAGATTAATAAAGGTGTCATTTTGTTTTTTAATTGTTTTGCTAATAGTATTTTACCTAAATCAGTAATAAAATAAGCTAGAATTATTACTCCAAAATAACTAAATATTGCATTCTGATTCATATTTAAAGTAGGGCCAATTACTAAAACTGTACCTAGCCAAAAAGCCAAAACACCAATATTTATAAAGTTTAAGAAATATCCTTTTAAAAATAATTTTAGATAATTGTTTTTTACAATTGGTACCTCTATAGTTTTTGCATCTGCAATTGCTTCTTTTTTATTCTGCTTATCAAAATAGGTAATTAAACCATAAATTATTAATACTAAACCACCAATAAAAAACAATCTTGGGTCGTCTTTAATTTTTTCTAATAAAGACCTACTGCCATAATAAGCAATTAAAATAAAAGAAATATCACCTAAAATTACGCCTAAGTCAAAAATTATAGCAGCTCTTGCTCCTTTTAAAATACTGGTTTGTATTAACATAAAAAAAACAGGGCCAATCATAAAAGCCATAAAAAAACCTATAAATAAAGCGTTTTTAAAATCGTAAATGTCCATTTTTTAAAAATACCATTTTTTAATTGAAGTCAAAAAAAGAAAGGATGGAAAACCCATCCTTTACGATTAAATATATGTTTGCTATTGTTTAAACATCATCAAAATCGATGCTTATTTTGGGTGTAGTTGGGTAAGCTTGGCAGGCTAAGATTAAACCTTCTTCAACCTCACTATCAGTTAAAATAGAGTTTTTAACCATTACTGCTTTTCCTTCAGTAACTTTACACATACAAGAGCTACAAACTCCACCTTGGCAAGAGTAAGGTGCATCTAAATCATTACGTAAACTAGCTGCTAAAATATCATCAGTTTGTGGCATTGTAAAGGTTGTTTCTTCATCATCTAACAACACTGTGATTTCTGTAATTCCTTCTTTTACTTCAGATGCAGCTTCTTTATCAATAGAAACTGTAAATAATTCAAAATGAATATTTTCTTTAGTAAAGTAATTACCTTTTAAAGTATTGGTAACCTCATTAATCATTTCTTCTGGGCCACATAAAAAAGCAGCATCAAAAGGGTTTTCTTTGTACATGTTTTTTACAAAGTAGTTGGTTACACTTTTATCTATTCTACCTCTTAATTGATTTTTTACATCTTCTCTACTAAAAATATAATGCAATTTAAAACGATCAGAATATGATGTTTGTAAGGAGTTTAACTCATCATAAAAAATAGTGTCTGCAGCAGTTTTATTACCATAAACCAAAGTAAATTTAGAAGTTGGTTCGTTTTCTAACACCGTTTTTATCATCGATAAAATTGGTGTAATTCCAGAGCCTGCAGCAAAAGCAATATAGTTTTTGTTTGCTTCTGGTTTTAACTCAAATCTACCTTCTGGAGCAGAAATTTCAATTTCATCACCCGCTTTTAATTCTGAAGTTGCATATTTAGAAAACGTTCCATTTTCTACGGCTTTTATGGCTACTCTAATTTCATCACTTTTTGGTGATGAACAAATAGAATATGCTCTTCTAATTTCTTCGCCATTTATTACTTTTTGTAAAGTAATGTATTGCCCTGCTTCAAAATTAAAATCAGATTTTAAATGTTGAGGTATCTCAAATACAACAGAAACCGCATTTGCGGTTTCTTGTTTAACTTCTTGTATGTTTACTTTGTGAAATGTTGCCATTTAAATATGTTTTATACCAAACTATTTGCAATTAAATATTCGGCAATTTGAACTGTATTTGTAGCAGCACCTTTTCTAAGGTTATCTGCAACAATCCACAAATTTAAGGTATTTTCTTGAGATTCATCTCTTCTAATTCGTCCAACAAACACTTCATCTTTATTATGAGCGTTAATTGGCATTGGGTAAACGTTGTTTGCTAAATCATCTTCTACAATAACTCCAGGAGTTTCGCTTAAAATTTGACGAACTTCAGCCAATTCAAAATCATTTTCAAACTGCACGTTTACTGCTTCTGAGTGCCCACCAGCAGTAGGAATACGAACAGCAGTTGCTGTTACAGAAAAAGAATCGTCTCGTAAAATTTTCTTAGGTTCTTTTACCAATTTCATTTCCTCTTTTGTGTAACCATTATCTAAGAAAATATCACAATGAGGTAAAGCATTTCTACCAATTTTATGAGGATACACCATTTCTCCTTCTATACCTGCTTCTTCATTATCTAATTGTTGTACAGCTTTTACACCAGTACCAGAAACAGATTGGTAAGTAGAAATTACTACACGTTTCATTTTGTATTTTAAATGTAAAGGAGATAAAGCAGCTACTAACTGAATTGTAGAACAGTTAGGGTTTGCAATAATTTTATCTTCTGCAGTTAAAACATCGCCATTAATTTCTGGAACTACTAATTTTTTAGTTGGATCCATTCTCCAAGCAGAAGAATTATCAATTACAGTGGTGCCCACTTCTGCAAATTTAGGAGCCCATTCTAAAGAGGTATCTCCACCAGCAGAAAATAGCGCTACATCTGGTTTTAAGTTTACTGCATCAGCTAAAGTTACAATAGTGTATTCTTTGCCTTTGTAAGATAATTTTTTACCAGCAGATCTTTCTGATGCTACAGGTATTAATTCTGTTATCGGTAAATTACGCTCTTCTAAAACTTTTAACATTACAGTTCCAACCATTCCAGTTGCTCCAACTACAGCTATTTTCATTACTTTTTAATTTAGTATTCTAATTTGTACTGCAAAGATGCTAACAAAAAAAATGCTAACCATTATTTTAATAAATATTTACCAAAATAATTCAGGATGTTTAATTTTTAACAAGTTGATATAAATCTTCTATAAATGAAAAACCATCCAATATTAAATTGAATGGTTTAACGCTTATTAGTAGTCAGAAACTAATAGTTATTTTTAAAAAAAATTATCATAAAAAAGCATCAATACCATAATTACCTTTAAACATACCCACAGCAAGAACAGCAGCTACACAAATAATTAAGATGCTTAAAGGAATTACCAAACGATCTACCATAGAAAGTCTTTTAGCTCTATCTCTATCACCAATTAAACCATTATTATCTAAGAACATTGCTAAAGCCCAAGCTAAAACAGGGTTTGTAACCATTGCCATAAAAATACAAACACCAGCAGCTTGTGCACAAGCACTTTGCTTTATCATTTGTACACCAGCTTCTATCATTGGCAAAAATACACCTACTAGTAAAGCAATAGATCTTACAGGTGGCCAAACAGCAACATCCATTGGACTACCTAAAATAGCAACAGCCATTACCATTATACCTAATAGAATTGCACCAGCAGGAATTGGTCTTTTTGCAATGGCAGCAGGTATTAAATACGTACCCCAAGAAGAAGTAATATTACCACCACCAACAGCAGTACCAACCATTTGTCTTATAGAACACATAGTCATTGTATCATCTACATCCATTAAAACTTTTTCAGATTTTTTTGGATAATTCATTTCCTGAAAAATTCGGTGTCCTAAAAAGTCTGGAGACCACATTGCCACTGCTAAAATTGCAAAGGGTAAAGAAGCAATAAAATGTTGTGCTTTTGGTAAGCCAAGCATCCAACCTTCTTCTGTGCTACCCCACCAATAGGCAGGGTTTAGGTTTGGTAAACCCATTTCTGTTGTAAAATGTAAATCGAAACTTGCACCACCAATTAAAGCAATTGCCAAAGCTGTAATGGCACAAGCAGGTATGGCAAGCCAACGTTTATCAATCCTTGCTAAATAACTGTATAAAATAACAGTAATGGCTAAAATGATTAGTCCTAAATATCCCATAGAACCTATTTCTATAGTTGATGATGAAAGCCCCATACTCCAATTTTGTATGGTTTTTATTTGACTGAGAGCTCCAGAAAATCCTAAGAAAATTAGTAAACCACCAGCTACACCTTTACTTGTTAAATTTACTAAACGAGATCCGCCTTTAAAAAAACTAAGCAATAAACCAAATACACCAATTAAAATTGCTAATGCTAATGGATGTGCGCCTGCCAAAGCAATACTTGCAATTAAAGGAATCATTGGACCGTGATTACCTGCTAAATTTGCTCTTGGATTAAAAAAACCAGAAGCAAGAATTACAAATAAAAATGCGGGAATAATCATTTCTACTCTAGAAACTTCAATGGCAAATTCTTTACCAAGTGTTATGTGGTCCCAAGCATTTGTTAAACCTTCTGCCCAAGCCATCATTACAGATGAATACATAGCAATAATACCTAAAGTACCTGCTAATGCTGGTACTAAATCTTCCCATTCAAATCTAAAATCTCTTCCAGGAAGATTCAATTTAAATCTTCTAGGTTTCATTATTTGTAATTCATGATCTAAATATTCTGATCTATTTTCAAATTCTGAAGCAGGTTTATGTTGTTCTTTGTAGGTTTTCATGCTGATAATGTTTGTGTGACTTAAAGCTATTTTTATGCAGTACTATTCTACTTAATGTGTTTGTAACATTAAGAAACTTGCCTTTTTAGATTAATAAGATGTTTGTTAAAAGGTTTAAAAGTAGTTAGTTAATCTTTACTTTTTTAAAATAATCGCTTAAAATCTTAGACGCTAGATCTAGTTCTTCTTTTGTGTTTTCTCTTGTCTCTTTTAATTCGTAATCCCAACCTAAAGCATCCCATTTATGGATACCCAATTTATGGTAAGGTTGCAATTCTATTTGTTCTATATTTTTATAGTTTTTAAAGTAATTACCCAATTGATGCAATAACTCTGGTGTATTGGTAATTTCGGGAATTAAAACATAACGCAACCACATTTTTTTGCCAGAAGCCTCTCTGTGTTTTGCGAAATTGAATGTAGTTTCTTTGTTTCTTTTTCCGGTAATTTTTTGAAAACCATCTTCTGTCATGTGCTTAATATCTAACATTACTAAATCTGCATAATTGTCTAGTAATTCTATTGTTGGATGATTTAACATTCTACCATTTGTATCTAAATTAGTATGAATGCCTTCTTCTTTTAGTCTTTTAAAAAAAGGGATAAGGTTATGTGCTTGTAAAAGTGGTTCTCCACCAGAAACTGTAACGCCACCTTTATTGCCAAAATATGATTTCATTTTAATAGCTCTTTGTACTAGATCTTCTATGTGAAATTCTTGTCCTCCATGTGTATCAATTGTATCAGGATTATGACAATATTGACATTTTAATTTACAGCCTTGTAGAAAAATAACTAATCTAATTCCTGGCCCATCATGAGTGCCAAAAGACTCTATAGAATGCACGTTTAATATGTTGTCTGAAGTTTTAATTTTCTTAAAATTTAAGTGAATAAAAAAGGGATTCAAAAAAGAGAATAGTTACTTTTGGTTATCAAAGTTTAATTTCTATTTTTTTTGAATCCCTTGTAAATACATAAAAAGTACTACATAGATTCGTGGAAAGAACGCGAAATTACTTCCATCTGTTGTTCTTTTGTTAATCTGATGAAATTAACAGCATAACCAGAAACTCTAATGGTTAATTGTGGATGTTTTTCTGGGTGCTCCATTGCGTCTAATAAAGTTTCTTTATCTAACACGTTTACATTTAAATGTTGTGCTCCGTGTTCAAAATAACCAGTTAAAGTTGCAACTAAATTATCTGTTCTATCTTCTTGAGTAGAGCCTAAAGATTTAGGTACAATAGAAAAAGTATTTGAAATTCCGTCTTGAGAATCTTTATAGTCTATTTTAGCAACAGAGTTTAAAGAGGCTATTGCACCATTTGTATCACGACCATGCATTGGGTTTGCTCCAGGAGCAAAAGGAATGCCAGAAGCTCTACCATCTGGAGTTGCACCTGTTTTTTTACCATACACAACATTAGATGTAATAGTTAAAACAGACATTGTAGGTTCTGCATCTTTATACACTTTTAACAGTTTTAATTCGTTGTTAAAATCTTCTACTGCATTATGTGCAAAAATATCAACCCTATCATCATCATTTCCATATTTAGGGAACTCTCCTTCAATTTTAAAGTCTACTGTTAAACCTTCTTCGTTTCTAATTGGTTTTACTTTTGCATATTTAATTGCTGATAAAGAGTCAGCTACTATTGATAGACCTGCAATACCATAAGCGATATTAATATCAGGATTTGTATCTATTAAAGCCATTTGCGCTTTTTCGTAGTAATATTTGTCATGCATATAGTGTATAATGTTCATAGCATCATTATAAACTTTTGCTACTCTTGTCATTGCAATTTTAAAGTTTGCCATTACTTTATCAAAATCTAAGAATTCATCAGTAAGAGGTGCAATTCCATCAACCATTTGTTTGCCAGTAATTTCACATTTACCAGCATTAATTGCTAATAATAAAGTTTTGGCCAAGTTTGTTCTTGCTCCAAAAAACTGAATTTGTTTTCCAATTTCTTGGTAAGAAACACAACAAGCAATACCATAATCATCAGAACCTCTTAAGTTTCTCATTAAATCATCATTTTCAAATTGAATAGATGAGGTGTCAATAGATACTTTTGCACAGAATTTTTTAAATTTTTGTGGTAATAATGGAGACCATAAAACTGTAATATTTGGTTCTGGTGAAGGCCCTAAGTTATATAAAGTATGTAAAAAACGGAAAGCAGTTTTTGTAACTTTAGATCTACCATCGTTTAACATACCACCAATTGCTTCTGTTACCCAAGTTGGGTCTCCAGCAAAAATTTCATCATAAGCAGCCATACGTAAATGACGCACCATTCTCAATTTCATTACGAATTGATCTATATATTCTTGTGCTTCTGTTTCTGTAATAACTTCGTTTTGTAAATCTTTTTCAATAAAAATATCTAAGAAAGTAGATACATTACCTAAAGACATTGCTGCTCCATCTTGTTCTTTTACAGCAGCTAAATATGCCATGTACGTCCATTGAACAGCTTCTTGGGCATTTTGCGCAGGTCTGTTTAATTCTAAATTGTAATGATTACCCATTACAATCATGTCTTTTAATGCTTTTATTTGTTCAGAGACTTCTTCTCTTAAACGAATAACAGCATCTGTCATAGGTCCTTCTATTTCTGCTAAATCTTGTTTTTTAACTTCGATTAATTTATCAATACCATACAATGCAATACGTCTGTAATCACCAATTACACGTCCACGAGCATAGTTGTCTGGTAAACCTGTTAAGAAACCTAAAGAACGGAATTTTCTAATTTCTGCTGTATATGCATCAAAAACACCATCATTATGGGTTTTTACATATTTTGTAAATAATTCATTTACATCTTCACTAGGTTTTAAACCATGTTCTTCTAGGGCTTTTTGTACAACTTTGTAGCCTCCAAAAGGTTTCATTGCTCTTTTTAATAACCCATCAGTTTGCAAACCAACAATTACTTCATTTTCTTTATCTATATATCCAGCACCAAAGCTAGCAACACCAGAAATAGTTTCTGTATCAACAGAATGTACACCATTATTCTGTCTTTCTTGTTGCATTCCTTCTTTACAAATTCCCCAAAGTTTTTCAGTTTTTTCACTTGGGCCAACTAAGAATTGATCATCTCCATAATAAGAAACAATGTTTTGGATAACAAAATCTCGAACATTAATAGATGTGTTCCAGACACCTGCTTTAAATTCTAAATTTTTTGGTTCTTCTAAAATTAATTCATCTAATTCCATCTTTTTATGTATTTAAGTTTTAACTTGTTTTCTATATCATTACTCTACAAATTTAGAATCTGATTAAGGTTTAAAATATGATAAAAGTTAGGTTTTAGCTTTTTTTTAAGAAAACGTTGTAGTTTTTTATTTGATAATCAACAATATAAAAGATGTAAATATTGATTCTATGATTTTAAAGAAATAACTACATTTGCAAAAAAAAATATTTGTTTAACTAAATTAGTATAGCATGCAACTGTACAATAAGTTAAGCGCAAAAGAACGCGCTGCATTAATAGATGAGGCTGGTAAAGATCGGCTCACAATTTCTTTTTATCAATATTACAAGATAGAAAACCCACAATTATTAAGAGATAAGTTATTCTTAGAATGGAACTCTTTAGATGTTTTAGGTAGAATTTATGTTTCTTACGAAGGTATAAATGCTCAGTTATCTGTGCCTTCAGAAAATTTTTATGCTTTAAAAGATCAATTAGATAGTATTTCTTTTCTAAGAGATATTCGATTAAATGTTGCTGTAGAGCAAGATAATAAGTCGTTTTTAAAGCTAAAAGTAAAAGTTAGAAACAAAATTGTTGCTGATGGTTTAAATGATGAAACTTTTGATGTTACCAACAAAGGTGTGCATTTAAGTGCCAAAGAATTTAATGAAATGCTAGCAAATCCTAAGACGGTTTGTGTGGATATGCGTAACCATTACGAAAGTGAAATTGGGCATTTTAATGGAGCAGTTACTCCAGATGTAGATACGTTTAGAGATTCTTTAGATATTATAGAAGAAGATTTAAAAGACAACAAAGAAGATAAAAATTTATTGATGTATTGCACTGGTGGAATTCGATGTGAAAAAGCTTCTGCCTATTACAAACACAAAGGTTTTAAAAATGTTTTTCAGTTAGAAGGTGGTATTATAGAATACACGCGTCAAGTAAAAGAAGAAGGAATAGAAAATAAATTTATTGGTAAGAATTTTGTTTTTGATCACAGAAGAGCAGAACGTATTACTGATGATGTTGTTTCTAACTGTCATCAATGTGGAAAAGCTTGTGATACGCATACAAACTGCGCAAATGAAGCATGTCATTTATTATTTATTCAGTGTGATGAATGCTCTGAAAAGATGGAAAATACCTGTTCTACAGATTGTCAAGAAATAATTCAACTCTCTTTCGAAGAACAAAAAGAGCTTAGAAAAGGAAAGGGAAATAGCAATAAAATCTTTAAAAAAGGACGAAGTGAAGTTTTGAAGTTTAAAAAATAGTTTCCTGTTAAAATAATTCAAGTAAAGCAGGTATAAAAAGTATTTAGTAAACGTTTTAAAAAAAACCTCAATTTTTGAGGTTTTTTTGATTTGATATCATCTTTTAATACGAATTCTAATTAAACATCAACAAATTCTAAAGTGTATAAAACTTTAATCCATCTTTAAAATATATTTGTACTGTATTCAAACAAAAGATGTTTAGATAACTTTAAAAACCTATTTTTTCATTCTTTAAGAATGCGTATATTTACGAATTAGTGAAAATTGGATGATGCTTTTGTATTAATCTGATAATCAAATTATGAATCAAAATGTTTTTTATTTTTTTTCTGATATTTTATTGAAAATTTCAGAATTCAGAAGATAAAAACTATATAATATATTTACTTAACATGGCATGTGGAAGTTGTGGTACAACAGAAAATGGTGTACCTAGAGGTTGTAAAAGTAATGGAAATTGTGGAACAGGAACCTGTGGAAGTGGTAGCGAAAAACTAGCTGTTTTTGATTGGCTATCTAATATGACTTTACCAAGTGGTCAAGAGCGTTTCAATATTTTTGAAGTCCGTTTTAAAAACGGAAGAAAGCATTTTTATAAAAACATAGATAATCTGCCATTAACTATGGGAGATATTATAGCTGTAGAAGGTTCTCCTGGTCATGATATTGGTACAATTTCTTTGGCAGGTGAATTGGTAAAAGTGCAAATGAAAAAACGCAAAATTACTGCTGATCATGAAGATGTAAAGAAAATTTACAGAAAAGCAAGCCAAAAAGACATTGATATTTGGCAAAAAGCCAGAGGTAGAGAAGAGGAAACCCAAAGAAAAGGAAGAGAGATTTTAGGTAAACTAGGTTTACAAATGAAACTTTCTGATGTAGAATTTCAAGGTGATGGAAATAAAGCAACATTCTATTACACAGCAGATGCAAGAGTAGATTTTAGACAGTTAATTAGAGATTTAGCTAGTGCATTTTCTATTCGTGTAGAAATGAAGCAAGTTGGGGCAAGGCAAGAAGCAGCAAGATTGGGTGGTGTAGGTTCTTGTGGTAGAGAATTATGTTGTTCAACGTGGTTAACAGATTTTAGAAAAGTAACAACTTCTGCAGCACGTTATCAGCAATTATCTTTAAACCCGTTAAAATTAGCAGGGCAATGTGGTAAATTAAAATGTTGTTTAAATTTTGAGTTAGATACCTATTTAGATGCTTTAAAATCTTTTCCCAAACAAGATCTTGTTTTAAGAACAGAAAAAGGAGATGCAGTTTTTGTTAAGATGGATATTTTTAAGAAACACCTATGGTATACCTACAAAGAAGAACGTTTTAAATGGTTTAGATTAACATTAGATCAGGTTCAAGAAATTATCGAATTAAATAAAAATAATGAGAAATCTATTTCTTTAGAAGATTACGAATCTGATGTAGAAATACCTGAAACAGTAGATTTTGAAGATGCAGTTGGGCAAGATAGTTTAACACGTTTCGATACTCCTAAAGTTAGTAAAAGAAGAAGAAACAACAGAAATAATAGAAGAAAAAAACCAGTAGCTGTTGCAGCAAATCAAATAAAAGAAAATACACAAAAACAACCCCAAAAGCAGCAACAAAAAAGAAGACCAAAGCAGAACCCTAATCAAAAGCCAAAGGTTGCTAATAAACCAAATCAACCAAAAGCAGAAGGGGCAAAGCCTAATAAACCAAGAAGAAATAATAGAAACAGAAATAAGAATAGACCTAAAAATGGAAACAATTCTCAAGAAAAATAAACCTTTTATTTTTTTAATAACGCTTCTTTTCTTGTTTTCTTGTAGTGATAAAATTGAGTTCACTAAATACAATTCGTTGTCTAATGCTTCTTGGGAAGCAAATAAAAATATTTCATTCGAATTTGAAATAAGTGATACTATTTCATCTAATAACTTATTCATAAATATTAGAAATAATAAAGATTATCCTTACAGTAATTTATACGTAATAACAGATCTTAATTTTCCAAATGGAGATAAAATAATAGACACCTTACAATATGAAATGGCAGATAATTCTGGTCAGTTTTTAGGAAAAGGTTTTACAGATATTAAAGAAAATAAATTATTTTATAAAGAAGAAAAAGTATTTCCTGTATCAGGAAAATATGTTTTTAACATACGTCACGCAATGCGTAAAAACGGAGAAGTTAATACAATTCCTTTTTTGCAAGGTGTACAAGATGTAGGTTTTAGCATAGAAAAAACAGAATAAAATGGCAAAGACACAAAAAACAAGTTTTAGAAAATACCTACTTTGGTTTTGGGGTATTCTTTTTTCGATCTTATTAATTTTTATATTGTTGTTTTATACAGCAGCTTCAGGAGGTTTGGGTGCTTTACCTACTTTCGAAGAATTAGAAAATCCGCAAACTAATTTAGCAACAGAAGTAATTTCTGCAGATGGTGTAACTATTGGTAAATATGCTAAAGAAAATAGAACACCAATCAAATATAATGAACTTTCACCTAACTTAGTAAATGCTTTAGTTGCTACTGAAGATGAACGTTTTTATGAACATTCTGGAATCGATTTTAGAGGAACTGCAAGAGCTGTAATTAAATTAGGGAAAGATGGTGGAGCAAGTACAATTACCCAACAATTGGCTAAAAATCTTTTTACGAAAAGAGCTTCTAGAAATATTTTTAAAAGAATAGGTCAAAAAATGAAAGAATGGGTAGTAGCCACTAAATTAGAAAGGCAATACACCAAAAAAGAAATAATTGCAATGTATTTAAATACGCAAGATTTTATTTTTAATGCTGTAGGAATTCGTTCAGCCGCAAGAATTTATTTTGGTAAAGAAGCCAAAGATTTAGACGTTCAAGAGTCAGCTATTTTAGTAGCGATGTTAAAAAACCCAAGACAATATAATCCTCATAGAGAAATTTCAAAAAATAAATCTTTGAGGAGAAGAAATGTAGTTTTTGCACAAATGGCTAAAAATGGTTTTTTAACTATTCAAGAAAAAGATTCTTTACAAAAGTTACCTCTAACAATAAATTATACACCAGAAAGTCATAGTGATGGTTATGCAACTTATTTTAGAACGCATCTACAAAAAATGATGCGTAAATGGGTTAAAGAAAATCCAAAACCAAATGGTGAGCAATATGATATTTTTAGAGATGGATTAAAAATATACGTAACTATAGATTCTAGAATGCAAAAATATGCAGAAGAAGCAGTTACAGAACATATGGCAAATTTGCAATCTTACTTTTTTAAAGAGCAAAAAAGAAATAAAACTGCACCTTTTTACGATTTAGAAAAAGATCAAATTAAGGGTATTTTAAATAGAGCAAAAAAGAATTCAGAAAGATATAAGCGTCTAAAAATTGCAGGAAAAACATCCAAAGAAATAGATGAAATTTTTAACAAGAAAACCAAAATGAAAGTTTTTTCTTGGAAAGGAAATATAGATACAATTATGTCTCCTTTAGATTCTATTAGATATTATAAGTACTTTTTACGTTCAGGCTTATTATCCATAGCACCACAAACAGGTCATATAAAAGCCTGGGTTGGTGGTATTAACAATAAACATTTTAAATACGATGCTGTTGCACAACAAAAAAGACAAGTAGGTTCTACGTTTAAACCTTTTGTATATGCAACTGCTATTAATCAATTAAGGAAATCTCCTTGCGATTTATTACCAAATACGCCTTATACAATTCCTGCAGGTAAATATGGAATTCCAGAAGAATGGACTCCAAAAAATTCTAATGATAAATATGGAGGAATGTTAAGTTTAAAAGATGCCTTAGCTACTTCTACAAATGTGGTAACTGCTAATTTAATAGATCAAGTTGCACCAATAAATGTTGTACGTTTGGCAAATTCTGCAGGTATAGAAACAGAAATTAAACCAAATCCATCAATAGCTTTAGGTGCTGTAGATTTATCTTTATACGAAATGGTAAGTGCATACAGTACGTTTGCTAACAAAGGTTTGCGAGTAAAACCAATGATTATTACAAGAATTGAAGATAAAAACGGAACCGTTTTAAAAGATTTTGTACCTAAAACACAAGAGGTTTTAAGTGAAGAATCTGCTTATGTAATCTTAAATTTATTGCAAGGTGTTACAGATTCTGGATCAGGAATTAGACTACGTTCTAAATGGACATCTGGAGGGAAAGCTGTAACCGGTTTTCCTTATGAGTTTGATAATGAAATTGCAGGTAAAACAGGTACAACACAAAATCAATCTGATGGTTGGTTTATGGGAATTGTACCCAATTTAGCAACAGGTGTTTGGACAGGTGGTGAAGATAGAGCAACTCATTTTGCAGGTATTACAAAAGGGCAAGGAGCAACAATGTCTTTACCAACTTGGGCTTTATTTATGAAAAAATGTTATGCAGATAAAACATTAAATATTAGTAAAGAAGATTTTGAAAAACCAGAAAACTTATCTATTAATATTGATTGTGATGAGCCTGTTAAAGAAGAAGGAAAAGAGAATGCTAAAATTCCAGTAGAAGAAGATACCGATTTTTAAAAGCTCATTTTAATGATTTGGAAACCAACTAAAGAACATGAAAATTCGTCTAATATTAGTAAATTGATGTTAAAGCATCAATTTACTAGTTATAAGGAGTTATGGAGTTGGTCTGTAGAAAATAAAGAAGATTTTTGGCAAGAAACAGTCGAGTTTTTAAATATCATTCAAGCTAAAAAATACGATCAAATTTTAAATGTTGATGAAGGTGTAACTCAAGTAAAATGGTTATTTGGTGCTCAATTGAATATTGTAGATTCTTGTTTTCAGAATGATGATAATGCAACTGCAATTGTCTTGCAAAAACCAAACAAATCTGTTCAAAAAATTACGCAAAAAGAATTAGAGTTATTGGTTAATAAAATAGCCAATAGTTTTGTTGATATTGATGTACTAAAAGGTGATACTATTGCTATAGATTTACCAATGACGCTAGAATGTGTTGCAATTTATTTGGCAGCAATAAAAGCAGGAATTAAAGTAGCAACAATTGTTGATAGCTTTACTGTAAATGAAATTAAAGTACGATTAGATTTAACAAAACCCAAAGTAGTTTTTACGCAAGATTATTTAGTTAGAGCAGGTAAAAGTTTTCGACTTTATGAGAAAGTAGTAGATGCAAAAGCTCAGCAAATTGTAGTAATAAATACATTAAAAAATAAAGATTTTTCCATAAGAGATAATGATCTTTTTTGGGATGATTTCTTGTCTGATAATTCCAATTTTATCAGTGTAAAACAATCGCCTCAAGATTGTATCACAATTCTTTTTTCATCAGGAACAACAAATGCACCTAAAGCAATTCCTTGGAATCATACAACAGCAATAAAAGCGGCTTCAGACGGATTTTATCATCAAAATATACAACAAAATGATGTGGTTTGCTGGCCAACAAATTTAGGTTGGATGATGGGTCCTTGGCTAATTTTTGCTGCATTAATTAACAAAGCAGCTATTGGTTTGTATTATGATGCGCCTTTAAGTGCAGATTTTGGAGCCTTTGTACAAAATGCAAAAGTTACAATGTTGGGTGTAATTCCGAGTATTGTAAAACATTGGAAAAACTCTGCTTGTATGGAAACTTTAGATTGGAATGCAATTAAAAACTACAGTTCTACAGGAGAAGTTTCTAACCCAACAGAAATGGAATATTTAATGCAACTTGCCAATAACAAACCAGTTATAGAGTATTGTGGAGGTACAGAAATTGGTGGTGGTTATATTACAAGTACAGTGGTGCAAGAAAATTTATCAAGTACTTTTTCTACAAAAGCATTAGGTACAGATTTTGTTTTGTTAGGTGATGATCATCAAGAAACGAAAAAGGGAGAAGTATTTTTAATTCCGCCAATTATGGGGCTTTCTACAGAGTTGTTAAACAAAGATCATGAAAAGATTTATTATGATGATACTCCAAAATATCATCAAGTTTTAAGAAGACATGGAGATGAATTGCATCAATTAGAAAATGGCTATTTTAAAATTTTAGGTAGAGTAGATGATGCTATGAATTTAGGTGGAATTAAAGTAAGCGCAACTCAAATAGAAGAAGCTATTAATCAGTTAGAATTTGTTTTAGAATCTGCAGCAATTGCTGTGGCTCCAAAAGATGGTGGGCCAGCAAAACTAGTTGTTTTTTATGTTGAAAATAATAATATTAAGGTTGATGAAGATTTTTTAAAATCTGCTCAAAAAATTGTAAAAACACAATTGAATCCTTTATTTAAAGTTTCAGATTTAGTAAAGATTGATGTTCTACCAAGAACAGCATCAAACAAAGTAATGAGAAGAACATTAAGAGATGGTTATTAATATGGAATATTTAGCAAAAAAACCGGGTTTAGTAATTTTTTTCTTAATGCTAATCTTTATTACAATTTTAGACTTAGTTTTTAAAATTGATAATTCAATTATTAGAGTTGTAATTGCAGCACCTTTGGCCGCATTTTTATCACCAAGAAAAAGGAAAATTAAGACACAAGCAGGAGATAAAACAGAAATAACTTGGCTTTTTTTAAAAGAACCAATATTTGTAGATTAATAATAAAGTAAAGAGATTTTTCTCTAGAGGATAATTAAAAGTGACAAATGAAAATAATATCATACAACGTAAACGGAATTAGAGCAGCATTAAAAAAAGGATTTTTAGATTGGTTGCAAGCAGCGAGTCCAGATGTAATTTGTATTCAAGAAACCAAAGCGCATAAAGAACAACTAGATTTATCGTTGTTTGAAGAAGCAGGTTATCCTTATCATTATTGGTTTTCAGCACAAAAAAAAGGATACTCTTCTGTAGCTGTTTTATGTAAAGAAAAACCAAATCATATAGAATATGGAACAGGAATTGAAACTATGGATTTTGAAGGTAGAAACCTAAGAGTAGATTTTGATGAGGTTTCTATTATGAGCCTGTATTTACCTTCTGGTACAAATTCTGCAAGGTTAGATTATAAGTTTACTTATATGGATGAATTTCAGGAATACATCAACAATTTAAAACAAGAAATTCCGAATTTGGTAATTTGTGGAGATTATAATATTTGTCACGAAGAAATTGATATCCATAACCCAAAAATGAAAGGTGTTTCTGGTTTTTTACCTGAAGAAAGAACTTGGATTGGCAAATTTATAAATAACGGATTTATAGATAGTTTCCGATTTTTAAATCAAGATATACAACAATATTCTTGGTGGAGTTACAGAGCAAATTCTAGAGCAAATAATAAAGGATGGCGTTTAGATTATGCAATGGTTTCAGAGCCTTTAAAAGACAAAATTTCTAGAGCTTATATTTTATCCGAAGCAAAACACTCAGACCATTGTCCTATAGCTTTAGAATTAGATTTATAATAAAAAATACAAGGTTTCTCAGATTTGAAGCCTATAAAAATAAATGAAGAAACTTTTCTTATTCCTTTTAATTACCAATGCTACTTTTTCGCAACAAGAAACAGATAGTGTATCAATTGTAAAAATAGACACTTTAATTGTTGTTAAAGAAGCTATAAAAACACCTGTTGTTAAAGAATTTTTTACAGATAATGATTTAAATCTTATAGATAGTCTTTTGGTAGATGAAAGATTCAGCTCACCTTTAATAGACACTTTAGAATATGTTATAGATGATAAGGATATAAAAGGCAATTACAATCCAGTATTAACTACAGATTTAATGAAGATTCGTTTGGCTAGTTTAAACGAAAAAACACCTTTTAACTTAGCTTTTAATCCTGCTTTAGAAAAGGTGATTAATAGCTATCTTAAATATCGAAAAAAATATTACCCAGCTTTAATGGCAAAAGCAAAGTATTATTTTCCAATGTTTGAGCAGTATTTAGATCAATATGACATTCCTTTAGAAATGAAATATTTAGCTATTGTAGAGTCAGCTTTAAGACCCAAAATAAGGTCTAGAGTTGGTGCTTCTGGTTTATGGCAATTTATGTATGGCACAGGAAAACAGTTCGATTTAAAAGTAAGTTCTTATGTAGATGAAAGATACGACCCTGTAAAATCTACAATTGCAGCTTGTAAATATTTAAGTCAGTTGTACAGAATTTTTGGAGATTGGGATTTGGCTTTAGCAGCTTATAATTCTGGTCCAGGAAACGTATCTAAAGCCATAAAACGTTCTGGAGGTTTTAAAAATTATTGGAATATAAGACCTTATTTGCCAACAGAAACAGCAGGTTATGTACCAGCTTTTTATGCAACTATGTATATTTTTGAATATGCAAATGAGCATAATATTCATTCAGAATTACCTAAGTTTTTTAATTTTCAGACAGATACAATTCAAGTAAAAAGAACCATTTCTTTTGATCAGATTTCAGAAACAATTAATGTTGATGAACAAGTTTTATCTTTCTTAAATCCAGCTTACAAGTTAGATATAATTCCACATATAAAAGATCGTAATTATGCAGTTAGGCTTCCATCAAATAAAATTATCGACTTTTTAGATAAAGAACAAGAATTATATGCTTTAGCAGATTTAGATGATGCTAAAAGAGAAAAACCTTTACCTAAGTATTTTGAAATGGATAAACGTATTCGTTACAAAGTACAAAGTGGAGATTATTTAGGTAAAATTGCCAATAAATTCGGAGTAAGAGTTAGTAATATTAAACAATGGAATGGTTTAAAAACCAGTAATTTAAAAATTGGTCAAAGACTTTATATTTATCCTAAGAGAATTCGATAAATTCTTTATTTTTATAGTAAAATTGTAATCTGTTTTGATTTAGTTAAAAATGGAACAATTTTTGGTAATAAAAGAAAAACTAACTTTAAATACATAAAAACGAATCTCATGAAAAAAATACTTTCAATACTAACCTTAACGATTTTACTATCTTCTTGTGTAGGGAATGATAAAATGATTTTAAGAGAATCTATAGGTAAGATTAATAAAGTGATGGTCGTTGCAAAAATTAGCGATTGGACAGGAGATGTTGGCTCAGAAATAAGAAATTCTTTTGGCGAATTACAAGTAGGTTTGCCACAACCAGAACCAATTTTATCTGTATCTCAAGTTGCGCCAAATGGTTTTAGTTCTATGATGAAAGCCAGCAGAAACATTTTAATAATTAACGAGGGTGATACAGAAAACTTTACGGTTAAAAAGAATGTGTATGCAAAACCACAAACAATTGTCTATATTCAAGCAAAAGACGATACTAGTATTATAAAAATTCTTCAAGATCGTAAAATGGAAATAAGAAGAATATTTTTAGATGCTGATATCAATTTTACAAAAAACATTTTTTATAAAGATAGACTAGATGATTCTCAGTTTTTAACATTGAAAAATCTTGGAATTTCTTTAACAATACCAGATAAATTTAATAAAGTAGATGATACAGGAGAGTTTTTATGGTTACGTAACCATTTAACAAGTGGAATAGCAAAATCGGGTAGCAATAATATTTTGGTTTATTCAGTACCTTTAGAAGATAAAGAAACTGTTTCTGATAGCATTGTAGCCATTAGAAATAGAATTGGTAAAAAATACATTCCTGGTTCTAAAGAAGGGATGTATATGATAACAGAAAAAGCCTACACGCCTTTTACTTTCGATGCTGAAATTGATGGTAAAAAAGCCTATGAAACTCGTGGTAAATGGGAAGTAAAAGACGATTTTATGGCAGGTCCATTTTTAAATTACACTATTATCGATGAAAAAAATAATAGGTTAATTGTTTTTGAAGGGTTTACTTATGCACCTTCTGTAAGTAAAAGAGCTTTCTTGTTTGAGTTAGAAGCAATTGCAAAATCTATGAAAATATAAGTGGTTTTTTGTTTTTTTTATAAAAATAACAAAAAATATTGTTCTTTTTGTAAAAAATATAAATAGATATAGTTTTAAAGTTTTTTTGTTTTATTAATTACATTTAGTAACAGTGTTATTGTTTAGTTTTAATAATGTGTTACTAAATGTAATTGTAACTTACTAATATTATGCTGTTTAGTGTGGTTTGTTAACTGCTGTAATTTTGCCTTTTAAAATAAAAAGGTTAATATTGTTTTTTATCACCATAATCCCCCCATTATGAAAATTGCATTTAGTTATACAGGTAAAACTGTATTTATTAATTTTTTGAAATTAAAAATTAGTTATAAACACAAAAAGTTTTTAATAAACTTAAATCTTAAATTGATAATTTTCTTATTATCAATATCTCCTTTTTTCTGCTTTTCGACAACTAAAATATCAAAAGCTAAAATACTAGATTCTAGAAATTTTAGTAAATCAGATTCTTTAAAATTACCTAAAACCACTGTATATAAAGTTTCAGATTTAGATACAGATTTAGATGGTGTTTCTGATATTTTAGATTTAGATGATGATAATGATGGTATTTTAGATAATGATGAAGGCTTTAGAAACCTCCATTCTCTAAAAAATGAGGGTATAGTAATAACGATTAATGGTTCTTGGGTTTTAGTAGATACATCTGTATATTTTATTCTTCCTCCAGATTTAAGTCATGGTGATGAGTTTTGGGTCCCATTTTTGGGTTTAGAATATGTTAAAGCAGTAAGAATAAGGTTTGAAAATACTGAAAATGGCATAAAATTTATTCAAACAACTGCAAAACATACTATTGGTAATGACCCAGATTTAGATACTAATTTAAATTATGATTTTGATAATGGAGGTATTATAGCTCCTGTTGCACTGGCAGATGAAGACGAAGGTTATGGTGTTGCAAGTATTATGTATTTAGATAAAGTTATAATTTCTGACTATTTGAGTACTTCTGGTAAAATTTGGGAAGCTATAGAATTAGATACAGATAATGATGGGTTAATTAATAGTAGAGATACAGATTCAGATAATGATGGATGTTCAGATGCAATAGAAGCCCAGAATAATATACCAACAACTGCTACTTTAATTGGTGGTAGTATAAATGGAGGTAGTTTAGAAAACTTAGGTGTAATCTCTAATAATTATGGAATTCCATTACCTTTAGGTACTATCAATGGAAATGAAACTATAGGGCAAAGTAATAATAATACAGCAATAATTTCTGAACAGTTAAACATTTTACCTCTTACTGATATTAGTGCAAATTCTGGTGATAATGTAAGTGTAACTGTTACTGCTTCCGCTATTAAAACTGCTACTTTTAATTTAGGAATCCCTAATTATTCAGATGCTTATGGTTTAGAAACATCAGATTTAATAGAATATAAATGGTATAGAAAAGATAATTTAAATTCAGTTGTATCTACTTCTAAGACATTAGTTTTTAATGATGTAAGCATAGCTAATTCTGGTGATTATATTGTAGAAATAAAAGGAGCAGGAAACACATGTGTATTTCAAGAATCTGTCTCTATTACTGTTGATGATGTTCTTGGTATAAGTGATAATTATAAAAAAGAAGATTTAAATTTTGTGGCTTATCCAAATCCATCAAAAGGAAATGTAAACCTTTTATTAAATAGTATTAAAGAAACAGAAGTAAATGTTTATTTATTTGATATTACTGGTAAAGAAATTTATTCAGTTAAAGAAAGGCTAAATGAAGGCGAAAATAAAATTCAATTTAGTGTTAAAGTAGACCCAGGAGTATTATTCTTAAAGGTTGTAGGTAAAGAGGTAAATTACGGAACATCAAAAATATTCTTTAAATAAAAATTTATAACAAGCTTATAATCATAATGCTATTTTGTTATATTTGATGTTAAACCAAAACTTTTTTATCATGGAAATGAATTTTTACATCTTATTTATTGCAGCAATTGTACCAATGTTTATTGGTTTTCTTTGGTATGGACCATTATTTGGTAATGCTTGGATGAACGAAATGGGCTTCACAAAAGAATCTTTAGAAGGCCAAAATATGGCTAAGATTTTTATATTGAGTTACATTTTTAGTCTTATTGTTGCTTTCTTTTTACAATTTATAGTTATACATCAAATGGGTATTTTCCAAACTTTGGTAAATGAGCCTGGTTTTAATGATGAAACAGGTGAAGCATTTACCTATTTTAAAGATTTTATTGCGAATTATGGAGATCGTTTTAGAAACTTTAGACATGGAGCAATACATGGAGTAATGTCTGGGCTGTTTTTTGTATTGCCAGTTTTATCTATAATAGCAATGTTTGAAAAGAAAACGCTAAAATATGTAGCTATAAATGCAGGGTATTGGATTGTTACCCTTGCAATTATGGGAGGAATTATCTGTCAATGGTTATAGAAAAAAATAATTACACATAAAAAATGCCGCTTTTTAGCGGCATTTTTTGTTGGTGATATATAATTTAATATCCTATTTTTCCTCTTACTCTTTTTAAAACATCGTTAGCTACCAAAGTTGCTTTTTCAGCACCTATAGTTAACGCTTCGTCAATTTCATTTTTGTTTTCCATAAAATGATTGTAACGTTCTCTAATTGTAGCAAATTTTTCTAGAATTAATTCGTACAAAGCTTGTTTTGCATGTCCATAACCATAATTTCCACCTTCGTAATTTGCTCTCATTTCAGCAATTTGATCATCAGAAGCTAATAATTTATAAAGTGCAAAAATATTATCAGTATCAGGGTTTTTGGGTTCTTCTAAACCTTTGCTATCCGTTTTAATAGACATTACTTGTTTTCTTAGCTTTTTATCTGCTAAAAAAATATTAATAATGTTATTTCTAGATTTACTCATTTTTTCGCCATCAATACCAGGTACTAATTTTGTATTTTCTTGAATCTTAGCTTCTGGTGCAACTAATGTTTTACCAACAATGTTATTAAAACGATTGGCAACATCTCTAGTCATTTCTAAATGTTGCAATTGATCTTTACCTACAGGTACAATTTCTGCATCATACAATAAAATATCTGCAGCCATTAACATTGGGTAAGTAAATAAACCAGCATTTACATCTGCAAGTCTGTCTGCTTTGTCTTTAAAACCGTGAGCTAAAGTTAATCTTTGATAAGGAAAAAAACAGCTTAAATACCACGTTAATTCTGTTACTTGTGGTATATCACTTTGTCTGTAAAATATAGTTTTGTTAATATCTAAACCACAAGCAAGCCAAGTAGCAGCAACACTATAAGTGTTTTCTCTTAATAAATCTCCATCTTTAATTTGCGTTAAAGAATGCATATCTGCTATAAAAATAAAAGATTCATTTTCTGGGCTATTAGCCATTTTTATAGCAGGTAAAATAGCACCTAATAAATTTCCTAAATGTGGTGTTCCTGTACTTTGAACTCCAGTTAAAATTCTTGACATTTACTTATAATTTTAAGATAAAATTAAAAAAGTGTGTTATAAAAAACACTTTAAGAGCGCAAAAATAAGGTTTTGATTTATAAAATCAATAAACAAAAGAATATTAGTATTTTTGATGTTTATGAAGTATTTAAAAATACCTTTTCTATTAATTTGGCGCGCTTGGTTTTACATTTTAATGGTAATAACAATTTTGTTGATGCTACCATTTTTGTTTGTATTAACAGCAAAAGAATCTTACTATCCTACCTTTTGGAAAATGGTTAGAATTTGGTCTAAAGTATTAATTTACGGAATGGGTTTTCGTTTAAAAATACAAAACGATCAAGTAATAGAAAGAAACAAAAGTTATATGTTTTGTCCAAATCATACTTCGTTAATGGATCCTTTTGTGTTAGTTGTTCTCAGTAAAAATCCAATTGTTTTTGTAGGTAAAAAAGAGTTTGTAAAAATACCAATCTTTGGTTTTTTCTATAAAAAGGTAGTTATTATGGTAGATAGAAGCGACCCTAAAAGTAGAAAACAAGTATTTGAATTGGCTAAAAAGAAATTACAGAATGGTACAAGTATGGCTATTTTTCCTGAAGGATTAGTGCCAACTGAAAACAAAGTTTTAGCCCCTTTTAAAAAGGGAGCTTTTAGTTTGGCAATCGAATTCGGAATGCCAATTGTACCACAAATTTATTACGATTGTAAGAGACTTTTTTCTTGGGATTTTTTTAAAGGATCTCCAGGAGTTTTTAGAATTCATCAACATAAATTTATTGAAACCAAAGATTTAAAAATGGAAGATGTAGAGCGTTTAAAACAACAAACTTTCGATTTAATGTATGATGATTTAATAAACGACAAAAAATTTATGAAAGACACAAACAGACCTAATAATGAGCGAGAATTTAAATCACCTATATAGCAGTAAAGAAGAGAAATTAAATATAATTTCTCACGGTTTTGGATTGTTTTTAAGTGTTGTAGCTTTTCCTTTTTTAGTAATAAAATCTCTTAATTTTGAAGATTTTTGGAAATTAAGTAGCTTTATTATTTATGGTTTAAGTATGATTATTTTGTATGCGGCTTCTACTTTTTATCACGCAGCAAAAAATCCGAAGAAAAGAAGACGCTTAAATATTTTTGATCATGCAGCTATTTATGTTTTAATTGCTGGTAGTTATTCGCCTTTTTGTTTGGTGGGTTTAGATTCTGAATTAGGATGGTATATGTTTCTGTTTGTTTGGCTTTTTGCGTTAACAGGTATTGTTTTAAAGTTGTTTTTTACAGGTAGATTTGATAAAATTTCTACTGCAATGTATTTGCTTATGGGTTGGCAAGTAATGTTTTTTATTAAACCCTTAATGAGTAGTATTTCTGCTGATAATTTTCAATATTTAGTGGCTGGTGGAGTATTTTATTCTGTGGGTGCAATTTTGTATTCTATTAAAAAAATACCCTACAATCACGCAATTTTTCATCTTTTTGTGTTGCTAGGCAGTTTTAGTCATTTTTTTGCAATTTATAATTTATAAAAACCAATTTTTAAAAGGGTTTTGACTGATACTCGAGTTGTAATATTTGATGTTTCCAGTAACTTCTTTGCCTAACCAATTAGGTTTTTTAAAAGACTCATTTTCTGAATTTAGTTCAATTTCTGCAACAATTAAACCATCATTATCACCATAAAATTCATCAACTTCATAAGTATGATGTTCGCTTTTTACTAAAAAACGAGTTTTATCAATAATAGAAGGCTCACATAATAAAAGTAATTCTTCAGCTTCGTTTTTATCAATTTCTTTTTCCCATTCAAAACGTGTAGTACCAGAAGAATTTGTTTTTCCTTTTATGGTTAAAAATGCTTTGTCATCAGCAATTCTAACTCTAACAGTTCTGTTTTTATCAGAATTTAAATATCCTTGTTTTATCGTTTTTTTTTGATAAGCTTCAGATTTAAATTCGTCATTTATCACCAAAAATTTTCTTTCTATTTCTAAACTCATTTATCTTATTATTAATTATGTTGAAAATTGATTAATAGTTTTCATAAATTCCGAAAATAAAATCAGATTTATTTTTTTTTAAATAATCATCTTCTAATAAAAAAAGGTTGTTTAATATCATTTCTTTTTCATCATTTAGCTCATAAAAATGATGGGATATATCTCTTAAAACACTCATTAACAAATTTCCACCATATGGTTTTTCGATAATAATTTTAAAATTCTTATGAATAGCTGGAATTATATTTTCAGAATCTATACATTCAGAAGGATCTGCAAGGATCATTCTTAAAAGACCAACACCTCTATATTTGTTTTTATATAATTTACTTCTAAATCTTGTTCTGAATTTCTTTGGAATTATTTTAATACCCTTATTGATTGCCTTTATTTGTTCTGAAGAAAATTGATGCCTATTAGCACCTACAAATTCATTAATTATCAAATAGCCTTTAGGTTTTAAAGAATGTTTAATTTTACTTGATAATAAATTTTCAACATCTTTAAAATGATGGAGTGAAGAGTTAAATAAGATGATATCAAAATCATTTTCTTTAAATTCAAAAGAATCAATATTTTTAGCGAAAAATTTTATGTTTTTTAAGTTTTTAGAATTTGCTTTAATTCTAGCCTGATTTAATAAATTTTCTGCAATATCAACACAAATAACCTCTTTAAATATATCATTATGCTCAGCAAGATAAATTTCCTTATTGCACAAACCTGAACCTAGTGAAAGCAGTTTTAAGTTTTTTTTATCCTTAAGAAAATCAGTAACTAAAAAATTTTGGTAATTTGTGTTTTCATTTCCTGTAATTAATTTATTCCAACGTTTATTAACTTTTGGGATCGACCAAAAATAAGAAGATTGAGATTGAGTATTACTAAATGCACTTTTAGTTCTATTCTCTTCATTAAAGGTAAATTTGGATAAGAAAAATTTACTTCCTCTTTGGTGTATTTTAAAATAAGTATCAATAAAATCATCTAATGTAATTATTCTCATTTTCCTATTTTTAATTTTAAATAATAACAGAAGTACTAATATACCTGTTTTTATCGTTAATTTGCAATAATTAAATATCTTTGGTAATATAATCTGTTTTATGAAAAAAGTAATTTTTCTTCTTCTTTTATCTATGTATTCTACCGTTTTTTCTCAAATAGATTATAGTGATTCTTGGGAAGATTTTTATTCCTATAATAACGTAAAAGACTTTATAAAAGTTGATAATATTATCTATGCTTTAGCAGATAATGCCGTTTTTACTTTTAACGAAACTACTTCAGAAATTGAGAAGTTTTCATCTATACAAGGTTTATCTGGTGAAACTACTTCTGCAATTTATTATAGTAATGCTTTTGATCGATTAATAATTGGCTATGAAAATGGTTTAGTAGAGGTTATAGATGAAGATAATAGCATAACTATTTCTTCGGATATTGTTAATTTTAGTCAATCTGGTAATAAAAGTATTAATCATATTTCTGAATTTGGTACAACTTTATATTTGTCTACACCTTTTGCTATAGTTGAATATGATATTGAAAATTTAGAATTTGGTGATACTTTTTTTATAGGTAATAGTTCTACTTCATTAAACATTAACCAAACTTTAATTGATAATAATACTATTTATGCAGCTACTGAAGATGGTGTTTTTACAGCTGATACAAGCAACAATTTATTGATAGATTTTAATAACTGGAATCAAAGTTTTGAAGGTAGAGATTTTAGTAACATTTCAGTATTTAACAACCATGTCTATGTTTCTGAAGGCAATAAATTATATCAATTGAATAATGGAATTTTAACACAAGTTAGAGATTTTTCTCAAATGATATATGGCTTAAAATCATCGAGTTCACATTTAGCAATTTCGCTAAATAAAAATGCAATTATTTTAGATACAGCAAATAACGAAAGTGCAAATTTTACAACAATTACAGATTTTGATTTTACGCTATCAAATGCTTTATTTATAGATGAAACCATTTATTTAGCAACAGAAGAATTCGGAATTTTAAAAACATCTTCTTCTCTAGCTAATACTTTCGAAGAAATTCATCCAGAAGGCCCTTTATCAAATAGTGTTTTTTCTATTGATGTTAAAAATAGTGATTTGTGGGTTGTTTATGGGGGTTATGATGGAGTATATGCACCTTCACAAACCAAAAAAGGGTTTAGTCATTATAATGGAGAAGTTTGGTTAAATACACAATATGATCCTAATTTTCCTGTAACAGATTTAAATTATGTTTCTATAGATCCTAATGAAGAAAATAAAGTTTACATAAGTTCTTTTGGAGGAACAAATAATGTTAATTCAGTTTCTACAGGAGGTTTGCTAGTTGTAGAAAACGATGAAATAAATACATTTTATAATCATTTAAATAGTCCTTTAGCAGATATAGAATCAGCTAATCCAAACTATGTAACAGTTAGAGTTAGTGCAACTGCTTTTGATAGCCAAGGTAATTTGTGGGTAGCAAACATCAATCAAGATGAAGAGCTTAAGAAATTAACCCCAAATGGACAATGGAGTAGCTACGATATCAGTTCTATACAAACTGTTTTTGCTTTTGGATTAAGTGAAATGGCTATAAGTAGCAATAATACAATTTGGGTAGGTACCAGAAGAAATGGAGTATATGCTTATAATGAAACTGGAGATAGAAAACGAGCCTTAATTGCAACACCAAATTTAGGGAATTTACCAGATACAGATGTATTAACAGTTGCAGTTGATAAAAGTAGTAGAGTTTGGTTAGGTACTAGAGCTGGTATGGTTGTTTTTAGAAATGCATCTACAGTTTTTGATGCAGATGTTTTAAATGCAGAACCAGTTGTTATAGAAGAAAATGGAGTAGGAGAACGTTTGTTAGGAGACCAAAGAATAAATACCATTTTTGTAGATGGTGCAGATAATAAATGGTTTGGTACAGATAATGGAGGTGTTTTATACACAAATCCTTCTGGGCAAACTACTTTGGCAAATTTTAGTTCAGATAATTCTCCTTTACCATCTAACAGAATTTTAAAAATTAGAGTAGATGATAGTACTGGTAAAGTCTACTTTGCAACAGATAAAGGAATTGTAGCTTATAATAGTAATGTTGCACCTTTTGGAGAAGAATTAGCAGAGGTTTATGCATATCCAAATCCCGCTTTAAAAAATCACGAAACTGTAACTATTGATGGTAGAAATGGCACTCATTTGCCTCTAGGCACTAACGTGAAAATTTTAGATGTTGCAGGTAATTTAGTACATGAAACCAATGTTGTAGAAGGGCAAGAATTACAAGGAGGTAAAGTAGTTTGGAATAAGAAAAATTTAGCTGGTAATAAAGTTGCTTCTGGTATATATATTGTTTTATTATCTAATGATGATGCAACAGAAACTGCAACAGCAAAAATTGCAATTGTAAATTAATGGCAGTTGTAACAACAAAAGCAATTGTATTAAGCACATTAAAATATGGTGATACCAGTTTAATTGTAAAATGTTACACAGAAGAAGAAGGTGTAAAAACTTATTTAATTAGAGGTGTTCTTAAACCTAAAAAGAAAGGTATAAAAGCAGCCTATTTTCAGCCACTTACACAGTTAAGAATTGTTGCAAATCATAATAATAAAAGCACCCTAAATTCTATTAAAGATGTGCAAGTTATTCATCCATACAAAACCATCCATACAGATATTATAAAACAATCTGTGGTGTTTTTTTTGTCAGAAATTTTAACGAGTTCTATACAAGAAGAAGAACAGAATAAAACACTGTATAGTTATTTAGAAACTGCTTTTATTTGGTTTGATGTTCATAACAAGATTCCAAATTTTCATTTATTGTTTTTATTAAATTTAACTGGTTTTTTAGGGTTTTACCCAGACATGTCTCAAAAAGAAAAGATTGGCTTTAATCTTTTAGAAGGAAATTTTTCTGATAACATCCAAGATAAAAATGTGATTCATAAAAACGATTTTTATCAATTTAAAAAGCTGCTAGGCATAAATTTTGATGGTATAGAAAATGTGTCTTATAGTAAAGTTGAAAGACAATTGGTATTGCAAATGATTATTAAGTATTTTAAATTACATTTGGGCAGTTTTAGAGAACCCAAATCTTTACAAGTTTTAGAAACCGTTTTTAGTTAATGATGAAGCAGCTATATATTTTTGTTATTTTTTTATGTATAAGTAGCATTTCTTTTGGTCAAAAAGTTAAAATTTTTGATAAAGAAACAGGCAAAGTTGTTAAAAACGTAAATGTTTTTAATTCAGAAAATACAGTAAGTTTAACTACTGATAATAATGGTTTTACTGATATTTCATCAATAGAAGAAAATGAAGTAATCTTTTTTTCTCATTTATCCTATGCTGTTTTTAAAATAAAAAAATCGAAGCTTAGATTACATAATTTTATTGTAAATCTTACAAAAGAATCAGAAGAGTTAGATGAAGTTATAATTTCATCCTTTAAGAAAGAAGAAAAAGCAAAAAGAATTGCAGAACAAATTGCAGTGCTTTCTACCAAAGATATTCAAAAAATATCACCACAAACATCTGCAGATTTATTAGCTACAATACCTGGTATAAAAGTTCAAAAAACGCAATTTGGTGGAGGTAGCCCTGTAATTCGAGGTATGGAGTCTAATCGTGTTTTGTTAGTGGTAGATGGTGTTAGAATGAATAATGCAATTTATAGAAAAGGGCATTTGCAAAACTCAATTACTTTATCACCAAACTTACTAGACAAAACTGAAGTTGTTTTTGGACCATCTTCTGTAATGTATGGATCTGATGCTTTGGGTGGTGTTATTCATTATTATACAAAAACACCTAAATTATCCGAAGAAACTAAAGTAAATAGTCAATTATTTTCTAGATATTCTTCTGTAAATCAAGAAATAACTACCAATGTTTCTGCAGAGGTTAGTTTTAGTAATTGGGCCTCTTTTACAAGTGTTTCTTATTCTGATTTTGGTAATTTAAAAGCGGGTACAAATAGAAATCATGGTTTTGAAGATTGGGGAAAAGTCTTTTATTATTCAGAAAATGTAAACGGAAATTATTCAGAAAATCCTACATTAAATACAGATCCAAATAGATTAAAAAACACAGGTTATAATCAAACAGATGTGTTGCAGAAATTCTTTGTGCCATTATCTAAAAATACAGATTTAAAAGTAAACTTACAGTATTCTACCTCTTCAGATATACAAAGATTTGATAGATTAAATGAGTTAACAGATGCTACAGATGTATCTTCTTTAAAGTTTGCAGAATGGTATTATGGACCTCAAGATAGGTTGTTAATTTCATCTCAACTTTTAATAAATCCGAACAAAAATTGGTTAGAAAGTGGTTCAATTACTACTGCTTATCAAAATATTAAAGAGAGTAGAATTCAAAGAAAATTTGGAAGTTTAGATCGTTCTTATAGAGAAGAAACAGTTAATGTTTTTAGTGTTAATGGAGATTTTTCAGTACCTATTGATGTTGATAAAACAAGAATTTTTTCTTATGGTTTTGAGGTTGCGCACAATGATTTAGAGTCTAATTCTTATGGAAAAACTTTAAATATAGTAGATGGAGAAATTAATGGTTTTTCTGATGATTTTAAAGTGCAATCACGTTATCCTGATGGAGGAAGCAGTTATTTAAGCTCTGCACTTTATGTAGGTTACAGACAAGATGTAAATAGTAAATCTACTTTAAACTCAGGTATTCGTTTTACAAACACTCATTTAAAAGCAAGATGGATAGATGAAACCTTTTTAGATTTGCCAACTACAACAGTAAGTGCAAATAATTCAGCAATAACTGCAACTTTAGGATATGCTTATAAACCCAATAGAAATTGGCAGTTAAATGGAGTTTTGTCCTCTGGTTTTCGTTCTCCTAATATAGATGATATGGGTAGAGTTCGTGAAAAATCTGGTAATGTTACTGTGCCTAATTTTGATGTAAGTCCTGAATTTGCTTATAGTTCAGAATTTAGTGTGCAAAAGTATTTTAATGATAGAAAGTTTAGGTTTGGGGCAAATATTTATTATACTTTACTAGATAATTATATACAAAGAGATTATGTTTTAAATGATGATGGTAGTATAAAACAAGTAGAATTCGATGGTGAATTTGGTAATGCTGTAAACAATCAGAATAAAGGAAACGCATATATTTTAGGTTATACTGTTAATTATTTGGGTAAAATTTCTAACCAAATAAAAACATCAGGGTTTATAACCTATACCAAAGGAAGAACTTACGACACTGAAGAACCAATGTCTTCAATTCCGCCTTTATTTGGTCAGTTTGAACTAAATTATAAAAAAGATAAAATAGCTTTAGGAGCAGAATTTAGATTTAATAGTAAAAAAGATATTGAAGATTTTAACTTTACAGAAGGTATAGATAATCATGATTTAACGCCTATTGTAGATGCAAATGCTATAAATGATGAAGATATTTATTATGGAACACCAAGTTGGATGACTTTTGGCTTAAATGGAAGTTATGATGTAAATAATAACATTTCTTTACAAGCAAGATTAGATAATCTTTTTGATGAATATTATATAGAATTTGCTTCTGGAGTTTCTTCTCCTGGTAGAAATTTATCGATTTCTTTTATGGCTAATTTTTAAAGAATAAACCTTTATTTTGTTTACTTATTATATAACATAAATGGAAAAGCTTTTAGATAGTTACAAAAAGATAATTGCATTAGTTGTGTATCTGATTATTAACAGCTTTTTCATTATAAAGTATGCAGTTAGGCAAGATTATTTTTCAACCCTATCTCTTTTTGTAATTTATAATATCTTAGTAATAATTGGTATTTATTTAATTTATTTTTTTAGAGACTTTATTAGCAAGGTTAAAAAAGTTGATTATTACTTTTTAGCAGTTTGCATTTTAATTTTTGTAGTTTTTGTTTTAATAAATATTTTTATTGACGGCAACACTTTAAATTCTGATAGATGGTCTGCTATGCATACCACTATTAATGGTGTTCTAAATGGCAATTATCCTTATAGTTTAAAAGATCATTTAGGGCAAACATCATCTAATTTACCAGGATTATTTTTTATTGGCTTACCTTTTTATTTAATTGGAAATGTAAGTTTGCTGCAACCTTTTATTTTTTTAATTATAAGCTTGTTGCTCTTTAAGTCTAAATTAGAGATGTATAAAAAAGCAATTATCGTTTTTTTATTAATAGCTTCACCAGCTTATTTGTGGGAGATTTTTGCAAAAAGTGATTTGTTAAGTAATATCTTTATATTGGTCTTTTTTATAATTTTATGGGATAATAAGTTTAAATTAAACTATTTTAAATACCCTTTTCTATTATCCTTTTTTATAGCATTTTTAGTTTTAACAAGAGGTATTGTAGTTATACCTCTTACACTTTTTTTATTCAGTTCATTTATTAGATCTACGAATAAAGAAAAGTTTAAGTTTTCTGTAGGTTTTCTAATTAATCTGACTTTAATTTCTTTTCCTTTTCTAATTACATTGCCAGAAATAGAGGTTATAAAAGAACATAATCCTTTTAATCATCAAACAAGGTTTACACCAAAATGGGTTCAAATAACTTTTATAATATTACCTTTTATTTTTGGTTTTAGAATAAAAAAAATACATCAAGTAATTTTTCAATCTTTACTATTTTTAACCCTATTACTTTTCTTAAGTTTTATTTTAGAAATTGTAGATGAAGGTTATAAGAATACTTTATATAATAGTTCTTTTGATATCTCTTATCTTACTATGATTTTACCATTTTCAATCTTGTATTTTATAACAAATACAAAGAAACTAGATTTAAATTATTTTTAAGAGATTACTTTTTCCTTTTCCCTTCATCAGTAAAGTTATCACTTAAAGCACGTTCAGTTTTTATAATAGAAACTATAATAGATAACATTACCAAAACCATAGGTTCCCAAGAAATTTCTTTGGCAGAAAACTGAGCAAGAACTAAACCTCCAATAAAAGATATACCAGAATAAAAAAGTAGGGTTTTGTTGAAATTAGCATTTGCAAAATCCCAAATTTCTTGATTTTGCATTGCTTTAAAAGTTCGATAACCATATAAATTATTGATTTTTTTTGGCGGAAATTTCCAAAAAATAACACTCAATAAAAACAACAAACCATTTGTGGTTAAGACATATATAAAAGGACTCATTTTATCTATTTTTTTAATTAGCTTTTTACTTAAAATAAGTAACTCAATACTAAAGTAATAATTACTTTTTAGGTCTAAGTAAACCTTCTTGACTAACAGATGCAATTAATTTACCATCTCTTGTAAAAATATTCGCCTTACACAAACCTCTTGCACCATAAGCATTGGGTGATTCTGCAGAAAAAAGCATCCAATCATTAAAATCGAAATCTCTAAAAAACCACATAGAATGATCTAAACTTGCAGTCATTGTATTACCAAAACTATAATCTTTTGCATTCGGATTAAAAGCTGCATTTAAAACATTATAATCAGAAATATATGTTAAGATTTGATGTTTCATTTGGATGTCCATTGTTGGAATATCACCTTTTAATTTAAACCAAACTTCTTCTTTTGGAGCTCTATTTTTAGGCTCTAAAGGATTAGGAATTACCACAGGTTTAAATGCAATTGGTCTTTCTATGCTTAAAAAGGATTTAAGGCTTTTTGGTAAAAAATCTCCAAATTGAACAGCCATATCATCCCAACTTAATAATTCTTCTGGTTGTTTTATATCCGTTTTCATTATTGCTTGGTGTTCAAAACCTTCTTCTTTTTTATGAAAAGAAGCCGCTAAAATAAATATGGTTTTATCATTCTGACTTGCGGTTACTCTTCTTGTAGAAAAACTACCTCCATTCCTTACCTCAGTAACATCATAAGTAATAGGAATCGTTAAATCTCCAGGTTCTAAAAAATAAGAATGTAAAGAGTGTAAAAAGCGATTTTCTGGTATAGTTTTGTAAGCAGAATGCACAGCTTGTGCCAATACTTGTCCACCAAATACAATTGCGCTTCCTATGGTTACACTTTCTCCTAAAAATTTATTTTTTTCTAATTCTTTTAAAGATAAAAGTGATATTAATTCTTTGCTGTTATTCATTAATTTTTCAATTTAAATGGAAAATTTTGACGAAAAGGTGTAGGCTGTACACGCTGCAAAAATAACTTTAAAATTTTATTTGTAATACTTTTTTTATGACGAAGATACATTGTTAAATCTTGTGGAACTGCACCAATAGAACTCTTAATTTCGCTAGCTGTTCTTCCAAAATTTATAGTTTTTAATTTTTTACTGATCGCAATTTCTATATAATCATACAATATTCTTTGATAAATTGCATGTTCTCTATTTAGTTGATAATCAATACCTACAAAATGGGCGTCTAAAGATTTTTGGTTGATAGCAGCAGACATAAAACCAACAATTTTATCATTAACCCAATAGGTTTTTAATATATAATTATCACCTAATTTTGCTTTAAAATCTTTATAGGTTTCTAAATTAAAACTGGCCAGATTAAAATCTGCTTTAGAGGTAACTTTTTCATATAAAGCAGTCATTTTGGGTAGTTTTTCATCAATGTTATTTAAAGTAACATCTTCAATTTTAAGATTTTCGCTTAAAGTTAAAGCTCTTTTTGCTTTTACTCTAAACTTTGTTTTCATTGCAGCCAAATAATCATCAAAAGTTTGCCAGTTTTCTTGTAGTTCAAGTTTCATGTTAGGCTCTACAGAAAAAGGATGATAATTAAAATCTTTTAATTCATTAGTTATAAGTAGAGATTCATTTACAAAGTCTTTAATTAAAAAAGCATCAATTTTTTTCTTAAGGTCTTTGTTTAAGTTTAAAAAGTGGTTTATGCTTTCTGCTAGTTCTTTAAGAATTGCATTTTTATCTTCATTTTTTTTGATAAAAATACCATGTTCTCCACTCACAAAAATGTTTCCACAGATTAGCAATTTCAAAGGTTTGTTATCCGGAATTATATGTAGTTTTTTACCAATATTTCTTAAAAATTCTAAATCATTTTTAATCGAATTTAAATGAAAATCAACAATTTTAAGATGTGCAATTGCAGTTGGTTTTTTATCATTATCAATTAAAACAATGTAGGTGAAATTGATTTTTGGATGATTTTTTTCTAAAGAGTTTAAATAATTAGGATGAAAATAAAAGTTTTTTGTACAATCTAAATCTTCCCAAATTTCAGAAGGAATTTCATCAATTTTAGAAAAAAACAAAGCTGTGCTTGTGTTAGAGAAGCAAATCAAATTAAGAAAAAATTAATGGTTTTAACTTTCTAAACCCTCTAAAAACTGTTAACATCCTTTATATTTTTTAAAAGTATAAAGATGCTAAAAAAATGTGATTCTATAAAAGTTACTTTATAATTGTCGTTTATTTCTTTTTATACTTTCTAAAACATTAAAAATGTTTTTAAATGTTATTTTTTTTAACAAAATATTAAATAGTTGCATATGCAACTAAGGAGCTGATTTATTTACTTTTGCAGGGTGAAAACAAAAAAAATAGATATTGATTTTGAGAACTCTATTGGGCCTTGGCTTGGTAGAACAGGCAAAATGGTAGATTATTTTTTTCAAGAATCTTTTAACGCTATAGGTTTAGATTTAACCAAAGAACAAATGATTGTTTTAAAAAAATTAACATTTCAAGATGGTTTAAATCAAAATGAATTGGCTTTTTTAACATTAAGAAACAAGTCTTCTTTAACACGTTTATTAACAAAAATGGAAAAGAAAAATTACATTTTTAGAAAACAAAGTAAAGAAGATAAGCGTATTAAAAATGTGTACTTAACAAAGTACGGGAAAGATATATATAATAAAACCAAACCTGTTATTCAGAATTTAATAACAACAATGGAGCAAAATATTTCTAAAGAAGAAAAACAACAAATTATTAAAATTTTTAAAAAAATACAGACTAATTTTAGCTCTAGCATAGAGCATATTTAACTAACTATACATGAGAAAAACAATACTTGCTATATTAGGAATTGCAGCCATAATTGGTGCGATTTTATTAGGTAAATTTTTAATCGATAAAAACCAAAAACCTAAACCAACATTTAAGAAACAAATAAAAACTGTTTTTGTAGAAAATGTAGAAAACAAATCAATTCCTATTATTTTATCTGCAAGCGGAAATTTAACTGCTAAAAATAAAATTGAAATATATTCAGAGGTTTCTGGAGTTTTAAAACCATCTAAAAAGTTATTTAAAGCTGGTTCTAATTATTATAAAGGAGAAACTTTATTAAGTCTAAATAGCGATGAGTTTTACGCAAGTATTCAATCTCAAAAAAGTAATTTATATAATTTAATTACTTCAGTTTTACCAGATTTAAGATTAGATTACCCATCAGAATTCCCAAAATGGGAGAAATATTTACAGGGTTTTGATATGAATAAATCAACACCTAAAATCCCTGAATTTTCTTCAGATAAAGAGAGGTATTTTATTTCTGGTAGAGGTATAATAACTGCATATTATAATGTAAAAAACTTAGAAGTTCGTTTAACTAAATATCAAATAAGAGCGCCTTTTTCTGGTATTTTAACAGAAGCATTAGTAAGTCCTGGTTCTTTAGTTAGAGTTGGGCAAAAATTAGGAGAATTTATAGATCCAAGAGTTTATGAAATGGAAGTGTCTATAAATTCGGAATTTGCAGATTTATTAAAAGTTGGCAATTCTGTTGCACTTTCTAATTTAGAAAAAACAAAAAATTATTCAGGTAAAGTTGTTCGTGTAAATGGTAAAGTAGATCAAGTTTCGCAAACTATTAAAGCTTTTATTGATGTAAAACATAAAGACTTAAAAGAAGGTATGTATTTAGAAGCTAATTTAGTTGCTAAATCAGAAACAGATGCAATTGAAATTCCTAGAAAATTATTGGTAGATAATTCAGCTGTATATACTGTAAAAAATGATAGTGTCTTAACACTTTCTAAAATAGACCCTGTCTATTTTGGGGCAGAAACTGTAGTAATAAAAGGACTTAAAAATAACGATAAGTTATTATCACAAACTTTACCAGGTGCTTTTGATGGTATGATTATAAAAACGGATAAAAAGTAATTGTATGAAAAAAATAATTACGTATTTTATTAAATATCCTGTAGCTGTAAATGTAGTTATTATTGCATTTATCATCTTTGGGGCAGTAGGTATATTTAGCATGAAATCTTCCTTTTTTCCATTGGTAGATTCAGAACTAATAAATATTTCTTTAGCTTATCCTGGTGCATCTCCTGCAGAAATGGAAGAAGGTGTTGTGCTTAAAATTGAAGATAATTTAAAAGGAATTGTAGGTGTAGAAAGAGTAACTTCTGTATCTAGAGAAAATTCTGCAACTGTAAGTATAGAAGTAGAAAAAGGTAAAAATATAGATGTTGTTTTATCTGATGTAAAAAATGCAGTAGATAGAGTCCCATCATTTCCTTCTGGTATGGAACCTGCAGTTATTGCTAAGGTAGAGAGTATAAGACCAACAATTAGTTTTACGGTTAGTGGTGATAATCTTTCTTTAAAATCGATAAAACAATATGCTAGAAATGTAGAAAATGATATTAGAGGTATGGAGGGTATCTCTCAAGTTTCGCTTTCTGGTTTCCCAGATGAAGAAATAGAAATTGCAGTAAGAGAAAACGATTTACGAGCTTACAATTTATCGTTTGCAGAGGTTTCTAGTGCAGTTACAAATTCTAATATTTTAATTACTGGTGGTAATATAAAAACATCAGAAGAAGATTATTTAATTAGAGCAAGTAATCGATCTTATTATGGTTTAGAACTACAAAATTTAATTGTTAGAACAGAAACTAATGGTAATATTATCCGTTTAAAAGATATTGCAGAAGTTAGAGATACTTGGTCAGAAACACCAGACAGATTGTATTATAATGGCAATTTAGCTATCGATATTACAGTAAGTAATACCAATAACGAAGATTTAATTTCTTCTGCAGATAAAATTAAAGAATACATTCATAAATACAATCAAGAAAACCAAAATGTAAAATTAAGTGTTACTAGCGATAGAAGTTTAACCTTAAATGGAAGAACAAAGTTATTAGTAGAAAATGGTGTTGTAGGTATTCTATTAGTTTTATTCTTTTTAGCGCTCTTTTTAAATTTACGTTTAGCAATTTGGGTAGCATTTGGTTTGCCAGTTGCGTTTTTTGGTATGTTTATTTTCGCAGCTCAATTTGACGTAACTATAAATGTATTATCTCTTTTTGGGATGATTATTGTAATCGGTATTTTGGTTGATGATGGAATTGTAATTGGAGAAAATATTTATCATCATTATTACGATTTAGGAAAAACTAAAATACAAGCAGCAATAGATGGAACAATGGAAGTTATTCCACCAATTGTATCAGCAATTTTAACTACAATTATAGCTTTTTCAACCTTCTTTTTTGTAGATGGTAGAATAGGTAGTTTTTTTGGTGAAGTTTCTACAATTGTTTTGCTAACACTAACAGTTTCTTTAATAGAAGCCTTAATTATTTTACCTGCACATATTGCGCACTCTAAAGCTTTAGATAGAAAAAGATTAGAAAATGCTGAAAAGAAAAAAAGCAATAAACTTGATGATTTCTTTAACAAAGTAAACAGAGGAGCAGATGTTTTTTTAATGAAAATTAGAGATAAATACTACATGCCTTTTTTAAGGTTTAGTTTGCAGAATAAAGTTTTTGCTTTCGGAATTCCAATAGCAATGTTAATTTTTAGTATTCTAGCTATGAATGCAGGAATTATAAAACAATCATTTTTTCCTAGAGTAGCAAGTGATCAAGTAAAGATTACCCTTACAATGCCTCAAGGTACTAACGAAAAAATTACAGATTCTATTATCTCATCCATAGAAGAAAAAGTTTGGTTAATTAATAAAGAATATTCTGCCAAACAAACAGGAGATATAGATGTTGTAGAAAATGTAATAAAAAGAGTTGGTCCTGGTAGTGCAAATGCAACTTTAAGTGTTAACCTTTTACCAGGTGAAGCTAGAGATTTTTCATCACCAGAAATAACGAATGCTATTAGCGATAAAGTTGGTAAAGTTTATGGTGTAGAAAGTTTAGTTTTTGGTTCTGGTGGTAATTTTGGTGGTAGCCCTGTAGCAGTTTCTTTATTAGGTAATAATATTACAGAATTAAAAGCAGCCAAAGAAGAATTAAAATTAGTTTTAGAAAACAATTCGCTTTTAAAAGATATTTCTGATAACGATCCTGCAGGTATAAAAGAAGTGAAAATTACTTTAAAAGATAATGCATATTTATTAGGTTTAAATCTGCAATCTGTTATGGCACAAGTGCGTTATGGTTTCTTCGGATTACAAGCACAGCGTTTTCAAAGAGGACAAGATGAAATTAAAATTTGGGTTCGTTATGATAAAAAAGACAGATCATCTATTAAAAATTTAGATGATATGCGTGTGATAACTCCTACAGGAACTAGAATTCCATTTTCTGAAATTGCAAATTATACCATTGCAAGAGGAGACATTGCTATTAATCACTTAGATGGTAAAAGAGAAATTCAAGTTACTGCAGATTTAAGAGATTTAGAAACGAGTGCAACTGAGATTTTAGATGATATAAAAACTAAGGTTATGCCAGAGATTTTATCTAAATATCACACAGTAACACCACTTTACGAAGGTCAAAATAGAGAAGCTAAAAAAACGACAGACTCAGTAAATTTAGTTGGCCCAATAATTTTACTATTAATTTACATTGTAATTGCGTTTACATTCCGTTCTTACAGCCAACCAATTTTATTAATAATTATGATTCCTTTTAGTATGATTGGAGTTATTTGGGGGCATTTTATTCACGATTTTTCAATTGGTATTTTATCATTCTTAGGAATCATTGCTTTAGTAGGTATTATGGTAAATGATGGTTTAGTTTTAATAGGTAAATTCAATGCTTATTTAAAAGAAGGTATGAAGTTTGATGACGCTCTTATTGCAGCAGGTCAATCTCGTTTTAGAGCAATTTTCTTAACTTCTTTAACTACTATTGCTGGTTTAGCGCCTTTAATGTTAGAGAAAAGTAGACAAGCACAATTTTTAATACCAATGGCAATATCTATTTCTTATGGTATTGCAATTGCTACAGTTTTAACTTTGGTAATGTTACCATTATTATTATCGGTTTCTAACTCTATGAAAGTAGGAATTAAATGGTTAAAAACTGGAGAAAAGGTTACAAAAGAAGAGGTAGAAAGAGCAATTATAGAATCTAAATTCGATGAAAATGAAGATCATTAAAAACACAATAGTAGTAGTCGTTTTTTTATCGACTTTACAACTTGTTTCTCAAGAAATATTAACAAAAAAAGAAGCATTAGCAATTACTTTAGAAAACAATTTCGGGGTTAAAATTGCTAATAATAATTTAGAAGTAGCTAAAAATAATACTAGTATTTATAATACAGGTTTTTTACCAACAGCAGCAATTTCTTCTGGTGCAAATTATAGTAGAAATAATCAAACTATTACGCGTCAAGATGGTACTTCTACAAGTATTGATGGTGCTGTAACAAAATCGTACAATGCTTCTTTAAGTTTAAATTACACCATTTTTGATGGTTTGGGTAGAAAATATAATTATCAACAATTAAAAGAAACCTATAACTTAACAGAATATCAAGCAAAAGAAACTATAGAAAACACTTATTTACAGTTGTTTACAGCATATTTTCAAATTGCAAGATTATCAGAAAACAAAGAAAATTTATCAGAGGCATTAGCTATTTCTAAAAAACGTTTACAACGTGCAGAATATCAGTATGATTATGGGCAGACTACTAAATTGGAAATGTTAAATGCAGAAGTAGATGTAAATAATGATAGTATTACTTTAATATCTGCTAAACAACAATTAAATAATGCAAAACGTGGTTTAAATATTATTTTAGGAGTTGAAAAAGCAGTAGATTATACAGTAGAAACTGATGTTAATTTTATTAATATTATGAATTTTGGTGAGTTACAAACTAAAACTTTGGCAAATAATTCACTTTTAAAACAAAATGAGCAAAACATTGCAATTAGCGAGTTTAACATCAAAATAAACAAAGCTAGTTATATGCCTTCTTTAGACTTTAGTACCTCTTATGGATGGAATAAAAGCGAAAACCCAGCAACATCTTTCTTAGCAGGTTCTATATCTACAGGTTTAAATGCTGGTTTAAGTTTATCTTGGAGTTTGTTTGATGGTGGAACAACAAAAACAAATGTTGCTAATGCTAAAATAGCTTTAGAAAATGAGCAAATTTTGTTAGAGCAGCAAAAAGTTACCATAGAAAATAACCTAAAAAACACTTGGGAAAATTATAATAATCAACTTTTTATTATTGGTGCCCAAGAAAAAAATGTAGCAACTACACAGAATAATTTCGAAAGAACAGAAGAACGCTATAAACTTGGGCAAGTAACATCTATAGAATTTAGACAAGCTCAAATTAATTTAATTAATGCAAAAACAGCTTTAAATAATGCAAAATTTGATGCTAAATTAATTGAATTAGAACTTTTACAATTAAGTGGAGATATTTTAAATGTAGATTTTTAGAAAACTGATTTATATCATATTTTAAAAGAAGTATAAGCTCTAATTTTACAGTAGAAATTTGTAGAATATGAGTTTTTTTAGAATACCACTAGTTTCATGGATTAATGGAACAATAATGATTGGAGTTTTTGCCTTGGTTGTTGTAGGCTTAATTATAGCTGTTTATCTTTTAATGAATAGCGATAAAAAAACTCAAAAGTAAGTTTTGTATTTTGTTGATTACGAAAAATCCGAGTTTTTAACTCGGATTTTTTATTTCTATTTCATTAAATTTATATGATAAAAGAAAACAACTAAATGTCTGATATAATAAATAATCTAAAAACTAATTTTGGTTACCTTTTAGAGGATGAACTAATAACTGAAATCGATAAAATTGGCAGTCTAAAAACATTTAAAAAGAATGAAATAATCATAGAAATAGATGATTATATTAAGTTTATGCCTTTACTTATAAATGGTGCCATAAAAATTTTAAGAGAAGACCAAAATGGAGATGAATTGGTTCTTTATTATTTAGAAAAAGGAGATACTTGTGCAATGACTTTGTCATGTTGTTTAGGGCAAACAAAAAGTAAAATTAGAGCAGTTACAGAAACAGATGTAGAGCTAATTATGATTCCTAAAGAAAAAATGGGAGAATGGTTAGGTGTTTATAAATCTTGGCAATCTTTTATTTTACAAAGTTATCATAACAGAATGGATGAGCTTTTAGAAGCTGTAGATACGATTGCCTTTTTAAAAATGGACGAGCGTTTGTTTCGTTATTTAAAAGACAAAGCAATGGTAACCCATAATGATGTTGTTTTTACTACACATCAAGAAATTTCGCAAGATTTACATACATCTAGAGTTGTAATATCTAGATTGCTTAAAAAATTAGAAAATGAAGGAAAAATTAAGTTATTTAGAAATAGTATAAAAGTTTTAGAACTGTAACATAAGTTACAGATGTAGCACCTAATTTGTCTTAATTTTATTAGCAAACTGTAAGAAATATGAAACCCATTACTTTGCTACTAATTTTTGTTGTTTTTATAGGATGTAAAAATTCTAATAGACCTTTAACTGCCTTAGAAAAATCGATTTCAGAGACCAAGAATCATCAACAAAAACATCCAGGAAAAAAATTGATGGAAACAAGTTGCTATTCTTGTCATAGTCTTACTGCTCCAGAAAATAGTAGAATTGCACCACCAATAATTGCTATTAAAAATAGATATATTACTAAAAATACAACTAAAGAAGAGTTTGTAAATGATATGCAAAATTGGATGAAAAATCCAACCAACGAAAAGGCTAAAATGCATGGAGCTGTAAAAAGGTTTGGTTTGATGCCGAAACTTGGATATCCTGAAGAAACCATTCAAAAAATTTCTGAATATATGTATGATTATGATATTGAAAAACCAGAATGGTTTGATGAGCATCATAAAAATCAACATCCAAAAAGAAAAAAAATCAGTTTAACTTATAAAGAAAGAGGATTACAATATGCTCTTTCTACCAAAACTGTTTTAGGCAAAAACTTAATGAGTAAAATTCAAAAAAATGGAACGCTGGCAGCTTTAGAATTTTGTAATATTAAAGCTTATCCGTTAACAGATAGCATGTCTGTTGTAAATAAGGCAACAATAAAAAGAGTATCAGACAAACCTAGAAATCAAAAAAATATAGCTTCTAATATCGAAAAAGGGTACATCAATATTTTTAAAGAAAATGTAATAACTAATACAAAACCAGACCCAATTTTGGTGGTTTCAGATAAAAAAGTAAAGTTTTATTATCCTATTATCACCAACAGAATGTGTTTGCAATGTCATGGAAATACAAATTCGGATATTAAGTTTAGTACATTAAATAAAATTAAAAATTTATATCCAGAAGATTTAGCAACTGGTTATCAAGAAAATCAAGTTAGAGGTATTTGGAGCATCACTTTTGATAAATAACAGAAATCATGAAAAATTTTTTAGAGATTATTAATAAAGATAAACCAGTTTTGGTAGATTTTTTTGCAGAATGGTGTGGTCCTTGTAAAATGATGTCGCCAATTTTAAAAGAAGTAAAAGATTTTTTAGGTGATAAAGTTTCAATTATTAAAATTGATGTTGATAAAAACAAAGCTTTGGCAGCAAAATATCAGGTTAGAGGTGTGCCTACTTTAGTTTTATATAAATCTGGCAAACAAGTCTGGAGGCAATCTGGAGTGGTAACTAAAAACGATCTTATTTCTATTATAAATAGTTTTGGTTGATTGTATTATAATAGTAAGTATGTTGATTGATAAGCATCTGATTTATTTCAGATGCTTTGTTTATTTTAGGCAATCTAAACTATAAAAACCACCACAATTCACGGTTCTTTTTTTAGAAAACTGTGTAATTAAATAGGCTGTAGTTATTAGGTTTCTCAATTCACATAAATCTACAGAAAGTTCAGAGTTATCATACAAACGTTTGTTATCCTCATACAAAACTCTTAGTTTTTTTTCAGCACGTTTTAAACGCTCATTAGAACGTACAATACCAACATAGTTGGTCATAATTGTTTTTACTTCATTTCTGTCATGAGTAATTAAAATTTGTTCCATATTTTTTATTACTCCAACATCATTCCATTCAGGTACATCTTTTGGAAATTTAGCTTTATTATACTTTTTAGAAATGGTTTCAAAAGCATTATGAGCAAATACTAAACCTTCTAACAAAGAGTTTGAAGCCAATCTATTACCACCATGTAAACCAGTTCTAGTAACCTCTCCACAAGCGTACAGTTTTTTAATAGAAGTTTTTCCTTTTTTATTTACATTAACACCACCACAAATGTAATGAGAAGCTGGTACAACAGGTATGTAATCTTTTGCAACATCAATATTTAAAGAAGCACATTTTTCTGAAATATTAGGAAAATGTGCTGCAAATTTCTTCATGTCTAGTTGTGTGCAATCAAGATAAACGTGAGGTTTTCCACTCTTTTTTAGTTCATTATCTATGGCTCTAGCAACAATATCTCTTGATGCTAATTCTTCACGTTCATCATACTTATGCATAAAGTAATTACCATTAAAATCTCTTAATTTAGCACCAAAACCTCTAACAGCTTCAGAAATTAAAAAAGCAGGATACTCACCAGGATTATACAAAGCAGTTGGATGAAACTGTATAAATTCCATTTCAGAGATTTCTGCTTTGGCTCTATAAGCAATTGCAATTCCATCTCCAGTAGCAACAGTTGGGTTTGTAGTAGTTTCATACACTTGCCCATTTCCACCAGAAGCTAGAACCGTAAATTTACTTACAAAAGTAATAACCTTAGATTTTTTAATATCTAAAACATAAGCACCATAACAAGAAACTTTACTGTTTCTTTTGGTTTTTTTCTTTTTAACTTGATGTTCTGTAATTAAATCTATTGCATAATGATGAGTTAGAAATTTGATGTTTGGTAAAGCATTTACTTGTGCCAATAAAGCACGTTCAATTTCAGCACCTGTAATATCTGTATGATGTAGAATTCTGTTTTGCGAATGTCCTCCTTCACGTCCTAAATCATATTTTCCTTTTTCATTTTTATCAAACTTTGTACCCCAATCAATTAATTCTTGCAATCTGTCAGGTGCATCTTCTACAACCATTTTAACAACATCTTCATCACACAAGCCATCACCAGCAATTAAAGTATCTGTAATATGTTGTTCAAAACTATCTACAGTTTTATTATAAACGCTTGCAATACCACCTTGTGCGTATTTGGTGTTAGACTCACTTTGCTCATCTTTTGTAATGACAGTTACTGTAGCTTCTTTAAGTCTAGTAGCGGTTTTTAAAGCAAAAGTTAGGCCTGCAATTCCAGAACCTATTACTAAAAAATCGGTTGTAATTATTTTATTTTCATGTTTCATCTAAATATTATTTAGATAATTCTAACATTCTATTTATAGGAATTATAGCTTTTTTGGCTAATTCAGCATCAACTTCTATATCTGGTAATTCATATTTTAAACACAAATATAGTTTCTTTAAGGTGTTCATTTTCATGTAAGCACACTCACTACAAGCACAAGTATTATCTTCTTTTGCAGGTGCAGGAATTATTATTTTATCTGGATTTTCTTGCATCATTTCAAACAAAATTCCAGCTTCTGTAGCCACAATAAATTTCTTTTTATTACTGTTTTTTACATGATTTAATAAACCAGAAGTAGAGCCAATATATTTAGCAACTTTAAGCATGTGAGCTTCAGATTCAGGATGTGCAATTAATTCAGCATCTGGATGTTCTTTGTATAAATCTATTAATTTTTCCATAGAAAAAGCTTCATGTACAATGCAAGCTCCATCCCAAAGTAACATTTCTCTACCAGTTTCTTTGTTTAAATAATCGCCTAAATTTCTATCAGGAGCAAAAATTATTGGTTGTTCTTTAGGTATAGAATCAATTATTTTTCTTGCATTAGATGACGTACAAACATAATCACTCAAAGCTTTTATTTCTGCAGAACAATTTATATAAGTAACCACAATATGATCTGGATGTTGCTTTTTAAATGCTGAAAATGTTTCTGGAGGACAGGAGTCTGCTAAAGAACAACCAGCCAACAAATCTGGTAATAAAACTTTTTTAGTAGGATTTAATATTTTTGCGGTTTCTGCCATAAAATGAACACCAGCAAAAACAATCATATCTGCATCTGTTTGTGCTGCTTTTTGGGCCAAGGCTAAACTATCACCTACAAAATCTGCGAGTTCTTGTATTTCATCAATTTGATAATAATGAGCTAAAAGAACAGCGTTTTTTTCTTTCTTTAATTTTAAAATCTCTTCTTTATAATTAATGTTTTCAGTATTAACTTCTAAAAAACCTTTTATATTTAGATTTTTCTTGGCTGTTTCTAAAGATGTCATAAAAAATGTTTATTTTGATGTAGCTTACAAATATAAACCCTATTTTTTTTGTAAACTGATTATTAACTTAATTCTATGAAATTATAACTATAAAATAAGAAATGTTGAATTTATCGAAAGGTTTTTGGGAAAACAAGTATAAAACTAATAAAATTGGATGGGATTTGGGTGAAATTTCACCACCATTAAAAAGTTATTTTGATCAACTTACCAATAAAAATTTAAAAATTTTAATTCCTGGAGGAGGAAATTCTTACGAAGCAGAATATCTTTTTAAAAAAGGATTTAAAAACGTATCTGTGGTAGATATTTCTAAACAGCCTTTAGAGAACATAAAAAATAGAGTTGCTAATTTTCCTGATTCGCAATTAATTTTTGCTGATTTTTTTGATCTTGATTTAAAATTTGATTTAATAATAGAACAAACTTTTTTTTGTGCCATAAATCCGAATTTAAGAGAAAAATATGCAAGTAAAATGTATAAATCTTTAAATAAAAACGGAAAATTGGTTGGTTTACTTTTCGATGCAAAACTTAATGAAGATCATCCACCTTTTGGTGGAAATAAAGAAGAATACAAAACATATTTTAAACCCTATTTTTCTTTAGATATTTTTACAGAATGTTATAATTCTTATCCTAACAGACAAGAAATGGAGTTGTTTGTGAAGTTTGTTAAAAAAGGAATATAATTGTAATAAATGTTACAAAAGACCAATCTTGTTTTTGTATTTTTATAGTTTAAAATCAGGATATGGAAGATATGTTATTCTATGATAGAATGCAGTTTGCGTTTACGATCACATTTCACTATTTATTTCCGCAATTAACAATGGGTTTATCATTGATGATTGTGTATTTTAAATGGAAATTTTTAAGAACAGAAATAGAAAAATACAACGATGCTGCAAAATTTTGGATGAAAATTTTTGCACTTAATTTTGCAATGGGTGTAGTTACTGGTATTCCTATGGAATTCCAATTTGGTACAAACTGGGCAAAATTTTCTGAATTAACAGGAGGAATCATTGGTCAAACCTTAGCTATGGAAGGGATGTTTTCCTTCTTTTTAGAATCCTCCTTTTTAGGACTCTTTCTCTTTGGTGAAAAACTCTTAGGGCATAAACTCCATTTTGTAACTGGTTTTTTGGTTTTTTTAGGTTCTTGGGCTAGTGGTTATTTAATTATAGCCACACATTCTTGGATGCAATATCCTGTAGGATATGAAATTATTGAAAACGGAAAATTTGTATTAAACAATTTTGGTGCATTATTTTCTAATCCTTGGTTATTACCTTCTTATTTGCACAATCAAGCAGCTTCTTTAGTAACATCATCTTTTGTGGTGGCAGCAATTGGTGCTTTTTATTTATTGAATAATAAACATCACGAATTCGGAAAATTATTTGTAAAAACAGGAGTTGTTTTTGGATTGATTTCTAGTTTATTGGTAGCTTTTCCAACAGGAGATTTAGTAGCAAAAAATGTGGTTAAATATCAACCAGCAACTTTTGCAGCTATGGAAGGGATTTTTGAAACTGAAGAAGGAGGTTCTGAAATTGTATTAATTGGTCAGCCAAACATGTTAGAGAAAAAACTGGATAATAAAATTGCAGTTCCTAACATTTTAAGCTTTTTAACCTACCAAGATTGGGAGGCAGAAATAAAAGGTTTAAATGAGTTTGATGAAAGTGTACATCCTACAAACGTGCCTGGTTTGTATTATTCTTATCATATTATGGTTGGTTTGGGAACTATTTTTATAGGATTAATGTTATTGGCAACAGTGCAATTATTCCGAAGAAAATTATACAAAACAAAATGGATTTTATGGGCATTAATGTTTATGTTGCCTTTTCCATATATTGCAAATACTACAGGTTGGTATACAGCAGAATTGGGTAGACAGCCTTGGTTGGTATATAATTTATTAAGAACATCTGCAGGAGCATCTCCAACAGTTTCATCAGGAAATACCTTATTTACTTTATTAGGTTTTATTGGTTTATACCTTCTTTTAGGAATGTTGTTTTTAATGTTAGCAGGAAAAATTATTAATAAGGGTCCAGAACCAGAAACACACTAATAAATTATGGAATTATTTTGGTATATCGTTTTAATGACAATGTTGGCTGTTTATGTAATTTTAGATGGCTACGATTTTGGTGCAGGAATTATTCATTTATTTTTCGCAAAAAAAGAGAAAGATAAAAAAGCAATTACAAATGCAATTGGTCCTTTTTGGGATGCCAATGAAGTTTGGTTAATTGCATCAGGTGGAGTTTTATTCTTTGCTTTTCCTACTTTATATGCATCTTCTTTTAGTGGTTTTTATTTACCATTAATGATGATTTTATGGTTGCTAATTTTTAGAGCAATTGGATTAGAATTAAGAGGACAAGTACATAACAAAATGTGGGAGTCTATTTGGGATAAAGCATTTGGAATTTCAAGTTTATTATTAGCTTTATTTTTTGGAGTAGCTTTAGGAAATGTAGTAAGAGGTGTAAACCTAGGAAATGTGGTAAATGGAGTTTCTACCCAAGAAGCACATTTTTTCTTTTTACCACTTTGGAATCCGACTTTTAGTCCGCAAGCAGAACAATTAGGGATCATAGATTGGTTTACGTTATTGTTAGGCGTTATTGGTGTTGTTGCTCTAACAATTCATGGTGCCAATTGGATTATTTTTAAAACCAATTCAGATATCAACGAAAAACTAAAAAAAGTAGTTTTCAACTTAAATATTGTGTTAGTAGGTTTGGTGATTATTTCAATATTTATTTGGCATATTATAGATCCAGAACCGTTTAAAAATTTTATAGATAAACCTTGGTTAATTATTTTTCCGATAATTTGTTTTACAGGATTGTTTGGTCTCTTCAAAGTAAAATCATTTAAAAAACACGGAATTGGATTTTTGTTCAGTTCGTTGTTTTTATTTGGCGGATTAACATCAACAGTGGCATCAATTTTTCCAAAAGTATTGCCATCAACAAATAACATCAATCCAGATTTAACTTTGTACAATGTTGCTGCAGATGAATATGGATTATCTGTTGGTGTATACTGGTTTGCAATTGCTGCAGTTTTAGTAACTGTTTATATGATAATTCAGTATAAAGTTTTTAAAGGAAAAATGGATGATGTTGGTTATGGAGAACATTAAAAAATGGAATTATGACAGGAACATTAATCTCTTTAATTAGTGTTTTTATTGGCATTTTAGGCGCAAACCTATTTGGTTTTTTTAAGAAAAAATACTCTTTTGGTTTTACAGGAAATACCTTAATAGGTGTTTTTGGTAGCATTTTGTTTATCAAAGTTTTTGGCAGGTTAGGTTTTAATCCTTGGTACATTATGCAAAACGAAACATTTAATAGTTGGTTATTTGTCATTAACTGTTTGGTTTCTTTTTTAGGAGGCGTTTTAGGTCTCTATTTTCTGAAAAAAATATATTTTATAATGAATAAAAAAGCAGCTAATTAGCTGCTTTTTTTGTGCGATAAAAATAATAGTATTCCTTTTTCATTCTTTAGCCTGTAACATAGGTTACAGACTAAGATGTTTTCTCAACTTACTTTTGTGTCAGATAATTAAACAATTATGAAAGACACATTTTTAATATTTTTCTTATGTATATCAGCTTTATTTTTAGAAGCCCAAGAAGTTAAACCGATTTCTAAAAGTGATGTATTAGCAAAAGTAAAAGAGCATAATACCAGTATTAAAATTTCTAAGGAAGAATTTAACGCAGCAAAAGCAGATTACAGACAAACAAATGCAGTTTTTTTACCAAACATTACAGCAAGTCATACAGGTATTTCTACAACAAATCCGTTAATGGCTTTTGGCTCTAAATTAAATCAAGAAATTTTAACATCAAACGATTTTAGTCCTGCATTACTAAATGATCCATCAGTTACTAGAAATTATGCAACAAAGTTAGAAGTTCAGCAACCATTAATAAATCTTGATGGTTTTTATCAGCGAAAAGCTGCAAAATCTAAAATGCAAGCAATGTCTTTAAAGACAGAAAGAACGCAAGATTATTTGCTGTTTGAAGTTGATAAAGCATACATGCAATTGCAATTGGCATACAAAGCAGTTACTGTTTTAGAAAAAGCTTTAGAAGCAGCAAATGCCAATAAAAAAATGGCAGATAATAGTTATAAAGAAGGTTTTTTACAAAGAGCAGATGTTTTAAATGTAGAAATACGCGTTACCGAAGTTAAAAACCAACTACAAACGGCAAAAAGTAATGTACAAAATGCTTCTAATTATTTGTCTTTTTTGATGAATGACAAAAGTGATTTTATTTATAAACCAACAGAAAATTTATCTGTTGTTAATTTAAATGTTGCTGATAAAAAAATATCAGAAAATAGAAGTGATATTAAAGCAATGGAACTTGCTTTAAAAGGGTTTGAAGCAATGAATAAAGCTGATAAAATGGCTTTTTTACCAAGATTAAATGCTTTTGGAAGTTACGAAATGTATGATAACAAAGTTTTTTCTGGTGATGCTAATGGTTACATTATTGGTGCGCAATTAAGTTGGGATATTTTTCAAGGTTCTAAACGTTTTGGAAAAACCCAAAAAAGTAAAGCAGAATTAGAAAAATCAAAATTAGAATACAATCAGTATGTTTCTAAAAGTAATTTAGAATTAAACAAAGTAAAACGACAATTGATTGATGCTAAAAACAGATTAGAATTAACAAGTTTAGCAGTGCAACAATCTGAAGAATCTCTAAGAATTAGAAAAAATAGATTTAAAGAAGGTTTAGAAAAAACATCAGATTTGTTAATGGCAGAAACGCAATTTTCTCAAAAGCAATTAGAGTATTATCAAACTATTTTCGAATACAATTTTACACAAACTTATTTAGAATTTTTAACCAAACAATAAAACCTCTAGAATGCGCTACCAGATACAGAATCTTGTCTGTTAAGCGTAGTCGAAACCTAATTTAAAATAAATAAAATGAAAAAACATATCAATATAATTACACTAATTGCTTTATCAATTTTTATAACAAGTTGTGGTCGTGAAGATAAAAAAGCAATCGTTGATAATTCGCCAGCAATCAAAGTTGTTGTAAATAAAATTACAACAAATAATAATAATCAGTTTTTATCTGTAAGTGGAAAAATACAAGCAACTAACAGTGCAGATATAAGCACAAGAATGATGGGTTACGTTAAAAAAGTACACGTAAATGTTGGTGATAAAGTAAAAAAAGGTCAGTTGTTAGTTTCTATAAATAACACAGATTTACAAGCGAAGAAAGCACAAGTAAATGCAGGGATTTCACAGGCACAAACAACTTTTAACAATGCTGAAAAAAATTACAATCGTTTTAAAAATTTGTTTGCAAGTAAAAGTATTTCTCAAAAAGAAATGGATGACATGACAGCTAATTATCAAATGGCAAAAGCTGGTTTAGAATCTGCAAATCAAATGAAAAACGAAATTAATGCCCAGTTTACATATTCTAATATTACAGCTCCTTTTAGTGGTGTAATTACCAGTAAAAATATTGAAGCAGGAGATATGGCAAACCCAGGAATGCCTTTAATTAGTGTAGAAACTCCTAAAGTTTTTGAAGTGATTGCAATGGTGCCAGAATCTGAAATTTCTAAAATTAAAAAAGGTGCTGCAGTTAATGTTTTGGTAAAATCTATAGATAAAATAATTAAAGGAAAAGTTACAGAAGTAAGTTCTTCTGCAAAAAACACTGGAGGACAATACTTGGTAAAAGTAGCTTTAGAAAAAACAGATGCAAATATTTTATCTGGTATGTTTTCTACGGTTCAGTTTCCTGTAGAAAGAAAAGTAAAATCTGAGTTGGTTTTAATTCCTACAAAAGCAGTAGTTAAAAACGGACAATTATCTGGAGTTTATACAGTAAGTACAAGTAATACAGCATTATTACGTTGGTTGCGTTTAGGTAGAACTTATGGAAATCAAGTAGAAGTTTTATCAGGTCTAAATGCTGATGAATCTTATATAATTTCTGCTGAAGGAAAATTATTTAACGGAGCGAAAGTAAAATAAGCCCATCCTCAATCCTTCCCAAAGGGAAAGAGGCCAGAATGGAATCATACTAAAAAAAATAAAAAATTAACTGTAAAAATTCCCAAACAGTTTTTCCCCTTTGGGGAAATTAAAAGGGGCTTAATAATATGAAAGAAGGTTTAGCTGGTGAAATTGCAAAAGTCTTTATTGGATCAAAATTGACAGTCTTGCTAATGATCGTTTTTATGGTTGTTGGTGTGTACAGCTCGTTTTTAATTCCGAGAGAAGAAGAACCACAAATTGATGTGCCAATGGCAGATATTTTTGTAGGATATCCAGGTGCAAGTCCTACAGAAGTAGAAACGAGAGTTGTAAAACCTTTAGAGAAATTAATTTCTAATATTAAAGGTGTAGAATATGTGTATGCCACTGCTATGAACGAAAAAGCAATGGTAATTGTACAGTTTTATGTGGGCGAAGATATTGAACGTTCGTTTGTAAAATTGTATAATGAAATTAACAAACACATGGATCAAATGCCCCAAGGTGTTACGTTTCCGTTAGTTAAAACACGTGCTATTGATGATGTGCCAATGCTAGGTTTAACCTTGTGGAGCGAAAATTATAACGATTTTCAGCTTGGGCAAATGGCACAAGAGTTAGAAACAGAAATTAAGAAAGTTAATGATGTTTCTATTACTCATAAAATAGGAGGTAGAAATCGTCAGTTAAGAGTGGTTTTAGATAAAGATAAATTGGCCGCAAGCGGATTAGATTTTTTGTCGGTTTCAGAAATGATAAAAGCCAATAATACACAATTAAGTTCTGGTAGTTTTGATAAAAATGATACTGAATTTTTAGTAAATACCGGTAAATTTTTAGCTTCTGTTACAGATGTAGAAAACTTAGTAGTTGGTGTGCAGCAGAATTTGCCAATTTATTTAAAACAAATTGCAACTATTGTTGACGGACCAGAAATTCCACAAAATTATGTGTCCTTAGGTTTTGGAAAAGGGAATGATAAATCGTCTGAATATCAATTTGAATATCCTGCAGTAACTATTTCTGTTGCTAAAAGAAAAGGAGCAGATGCAATGAAAATTGCAAAGGTGGTTTTAGATAAAGTAGATCATTTAAGAACTACTTTAATACCAGATGATGTTCATGTAGAAGTAACAAGAAATTATGGAGAAACAGCTTCTCATAAAGTATCAGAATTATTATTACACCTTATTGGTTCTATAATTGCTGTAACGCTTGTAGTGATGTTAGCTATGGGTTGGCGTGGTGGATTGGTAGTGTTTTTATCTGTGCCAATTACGTTTGCTTTAACATTGTTGAGTTACTATATGTTAGATTATACGTTGAACAGAATTACGCTTTTTGCGTTGGTTTTTGTTACAGGTATTGTGGTTGATGATTCTATTATTATTGCAGAAAATATGCACAGACATTTTAAAATGAAACGCTTGCCGTTTAAACAAGCTGCTTTATATGCAATTAATGAAGTTGGTAACCCAACAATTTTAGCAACATTTACTGTAATTGCTTCTGTTTTACCAATGGCTTTTGTGTCTGGTTTAATGGGTCCTTATATGGCGCCAATGCCAATTGGAGCTTCAATTGCAATGATTTTATCATTATTTGTAGCGTTAACAATTACGCCTTATTTAGGATATATTTTCTTAAGAGAAAAAGATAAAAAAGGAGGAGAAGAAAAAGTTGAAAAACCGTTAGAAGAAACGTTTATTTATAGAGTATACAATAAGTTTGAAAGACCTTTATTAGAAAATGGAACAAAAAGATGGTTGTTTTTAGGAGGAACATTCTTTGTTTTAATTGCAACGATGATGTTATTTTTTACCAATTCTGTTGCTGTAAAAATGTTACCTTTTGATAATAAAAACGAGTTTCAGGTGGTAATAGATATGCCAGAAGGAACAACTTTAGAAAGAACAGGCGTTGTTACACAAGAAATTGCTCAGTATTTATCTACAAGACCAGAAGTAGTAAATTACCAAAACTATATTGGTACTTCTGCACCAATAACTTTTAATGGATTAGTACGTCATTATGATTTACGTGGTGGATCTAATATGGCAGATATTCAGGTGAATTTAGTTGATAAAGGTGAACGTGAAATTCAAAGTCACGGAATTGCAAAATTATTAAGACCAGAAATTCAGAAAATAGCAAAAAAATACAATGCAAATGTAAAGCTGGTGGAAGTTCCCCCAGGACCACCAGTTTTATCTACAATTGTTGCTGAGGTTTATGGACCAGATTATAAAGAGCAAATTAGAATTGCCAACGATGTTCAGAATATTTTAAATAATACTGTTGATGTTGTTGATGTAGATTTTATGGTTGAAGCAGATCAAAAAGAATATCAATTTGAAATAAATAAAGAAAAAGCAATGCTGTATGGTGTTGCGCCTCAACAAATTGCTTATACCATGAACATGGCTTTATCTAACAGAGCAATAACAACTTTATATGATGAAGACGCTGTAAATCAGGTTGGTTTGGTATTGAGTCTAGATGAAAAAGAAAAATCTACCATTTCAGATATTTCTCAATTAAAAGTAAAATCTAAAATGGGAAATCTAGTTCCAATTGCAGATTTGGTTGAAATTAAAGAAACGATTGCTGCCAAAAGTATTTATAGAAAAAACCAAAAACGTGTTGTTTATGTAATGGCAGATATGGCTGGAGAATTAGAGAGTCCTGCATACGCAATTTTAGGAATGGAAGAAAAACTGAATAAAATTGAACTTCCTGAAGGATATAAATTAAACGAAATGTATTTAGGTCAGCCAGATTATGAAGATGATTATACTGTAAAATGGGATGGAGAATGGCAAATTACATTAGAAGTTTTTAGAGATTTAGGAATCGCGTTTATGGGTGCAATTATCTTGATTTATATTTTGATTGTAGGTTGGTTTCAGAACTTTAAAGCACCAGTTGTAATGATGGTTGCTATTCCATTATCATTAATAGGAATTATTTTAGGACACTGGATTATGGGCGCTTTCTTTACTGCAACTTCATTTATTGGAATGATTGCTTTAGCAGGAATTATGGTACGAAACTCGGTTTTATTGATAGATTTTATCAATTTAAGACTAGAAGAAGGTGTTCCGTTAAAACAAGCTGCAATTGAAGCAGGAGCTGTAAGAACAACACCTATTTTATTAACTGCAGGAACTGTTGTTATTGGAGCATTTGTAATTTTATTTGATCCAATTTTTCAAGGATTGGCAATTTCATTAATGGGAGGTACCATTGTTTCTACAGTGTTAACATTATTGGTTGTGCCATTAGTATATTACATGATAGAAAAGAAGAATTATAAATAGTTCTCGACTGTATACAATTGAACATAAAAATTTAGACAATGAAATTAGTATTAGTAACAGTAGTAGAAGAATTTCAAAAAGAAGTTTTACAAATCTTCAAAAAAGCAAATATTGAAAATTTTAGTAGTTCAGATATTGATGGGTATAAAAATTTACCTCAATTATTAAAAGCTTCTAGTTGGTTTTCTGGCGAAAAAAGTGGTAATGAATCTACAATGTTTTTCTCTTTTACAGAAAAAGATAAGATTGATGGTTTGTTTATTTTGATAGAAGAATTCAATAAAAATTTAAAAACAAACAATCCTTTAAAAGCGATTGTATTACCAATAGAAAGATTTATATAAATTAAAAAAGAAGATAAAAATGTTAAATAAATATTTTAGAGTTATAGTAGGATTTATGGTGTTATTAATGGTAACCTTATCTTATTATGTAAGCATAAACTGGTTGTGGTTTGGAGTTTTTATTGGTGTAAATATGATACAGTCTGCATTTACAAAATGGTGTTTGCTAGAAACTATTTTAATAAAATTAGGTGTTAAGAAATAATCTATTACTCAGGTTGTTGTAAAAGATATTTTTGCGAATAGTTTCTGGTAAAATGAGCGCCAAAAAATAGGATTAAACTAGTATAAGAAACCCATAACATAACTAAAATTATAGAACCAGCTGCTCCATAAGTTGAGCCTGGTTCTAGCTCACTAAAATAAATTGCTAATAAGTATTTACCCAAGACAAATAGAATAGACGTTAGTAAAGCACCAATTCTGACAGCTTTCCATGGGATACTTACATTTGGTAGCACTTTAAACATGGCAGCAAAAACAAAATAAATAGAACCTAAAGAGATAAAAATATCTAAAGTAAAAAGATATTTAACTAAATTCTCAGAAATAATATTTTTTAAGTTTTCACCAAAAGTGCTTAATAAGGATGTTAAAACAAGACTTATCAGTAATAGAAAAACAATTATTAAGATAAAACCAAAACTTTTTAACCTACCAAAAACGGTTTGTAAAACTCCATTTTCAAATCTAGGTTTTGCATTCCATATAGAGTCTAAAATGTTTTGTAGTTGAAAAAACACACCTGTAGAACCATATAACAAAGTAGCAATACCAATTATTGTTGTAAAAAATGAGGTTTTTTTATTACCATCGTTCACCATCATTTCTTTAATTGTTTGGGCTGTTTCTTTACCAATTGCGTTAGATATTTCATTTAAAATTTGCCCTTCTACAATTTCTCTTCCCCAAACAGAACCTACTAAATTAAAAATTATAATGGTAAGTGCAGGTAAAGATAATATTGCGTAATAAGCAATAATTGCAGCTTTATTAAAAGGATCATCATTAAACCAAGATTTAACACTTGTAATTAATAACTGAGGTAAATGATTTAGTTTAAACTTTAATTTTGTGTCTTTTTCTTCTTTTTTTATCATATAAAGCTAATTTAATAAATAATAAAAGAGTTACCTTTTATACACCTTGTTTTTTGGAAAAAACAAAATTAACTTAGAATCAAAAAATATAAGTGTAATAATATTTAAAATTGATTTTTTATTTTTATTTATTCTAAATAAAGAATTATATTTGCAGTCTAATTATTACTAATGATTGTTTTTTATACTTCACAAAAATCGATTATTCCTATTGAGAGTGCTTCAATATGTAACAGTGCTTGTGCGTCAAATTGTTTAAAAGCGAAAAGTAAATGTTGCAATAAATACAAGAAAAAAGGCGTTAACTGTAAAAGATGCCCAAAAGTTTTATTAGAATTAGCTTCTTAAACTTTTGTTTTGGAGTTTATTTAAATAATTAATATCCTTACTTTTGTTTTTTAACATTAAAGCTATGAAGTATATAAAGGCTTTTTCCCTTTTTTTATCTTTTTTATTGATTTTTTCTTCATGTGAAGAAAATGGAATATTTTTTCCTAGTTATGAAAATAATGCAAATTTTCAAGCAACATTTGATGGCGAAACTTTTTTAACAACTGATGTTAATTTTACTTTAGAAGGTGAATATCTTTTTGTAAATGCAATAGATGCTACCACAAATGAATCCTTTACTCTTAGAATTGATACTTACGATTTAGGTGTTTTTAGTTTTGAAGGTCTTAATAATGTTGCAACTTACGCAGAAGATAAGGCTAACTCTTCTGATGTTTGGACTACTTTTAGTGAAACATCTAGTAGAGGTACCATAGAAATTACAAATATAGATTATGTATATAATACTATTTCTGGTAATTTTAATTTTATAGGTAGAAATAGTATTTCTGGTAGTTCTAAAGCTTTTTTAAGTGGTAGTTTTAATGAGGTGCCAAAAGGCGATTTTCCAATTGGTAATGAGAGTTTTACTGCAAAAATTAATGGTGTTGAATATGATGAAATAAGTCTTTTTGGTAATTTGGTTACTATTGGTAATAATAAATTAATTACTATAGATGCCAATAAAAGTGCTACAGAAACTATTAGTATTACTGTACCTTACAATGTTCTAGTTGGTGAATATAATTTTGGTAGTTTTGCAGCTCAAACTTATCCTACAGCTCAATACACTGTAAATGGTTTAACTTATGAAGCTGATGGAAAAATTACAATTCTAAGTCATAATACTACAACTAATGATATTGTTGCAACTTTTGAGTTTACTGCAAGTTCTACATCCTCTACCGAAGTTTTTTCGATTACTGAAGGTCAGTTAAATTTATCGTATTAAAAAAAAATCCTACAAGGTTTTTAGATGAACCTTGTAGGAGAAAATTAAATTACTTTTTCTTTTTGCACAAAGGATCTGCTCCAATTGTACCTTTTAAACTTTCTAAATAAAACTTAGATTTAGATTGTTTATGTAGCTCTTGTACTTTTTCTAATCGTTTATGAATACTCATTTCTGCTACTAAATCTTTATTATCTAAATTAGATATAAAAGCCTCTAAATAGTCGATTTGATTTTTGTAAAAAACAATATCTTTTTCTTGTTTTAATTTTAATCGTTCTTTATACCAATCACTATTAATTACATAATCTCTATCAAAATATTTACGTAATTCTGGGTCGCTGATTTCTTTACCTTCATAATTGCCATAAGCCATTATGTGTAGTAAAATTTGTAAAGGAGGTATTGCATCTACAACACTACCATCTTCAAAATAATTTAAAGCTACTTTTTGTTGAGCTTCACAAATATTCTTAATACCATCTACATAATCTTCTAAACCTTGTAACTCTGGTTTTAACATTCGCTCACTAAAAACAGCAGTTGGTTCATCAAAAATACGGTTTAAGCATCTGTAAGAGAATTTTTTAGTAATTCTATAACCTAATCTACTTGCTAAAATTTGTTCTCCTTCATATTCAAAATCTTCTAATTTTTCTAAAGATCCGTTTTCAATTAGGTTATCTGGACTTCTGTCAACGGGTTCTAATCTTGCCCAAATTTCAGGAATTAATAAACTTATATCATGGTCTATTTTATTTTCTGCACCTACATATCCAGCAGCAGTACTAAAACCATTAGATTCTGTTAAAATATGCGATAATAAAGCGTTGTTTAAATCTGTTGTTGGTGTTAGCATATTAAAAGGTGCTTTTGTTAAAGCCCCTTCAGAACCTGCACCTGTAGTAGAAGGCGATTTACCTGTTAAACTACAAATAAAGTCCATAAATAATTCAGGTGTTTCTTGGTAATGAATTGGGTTGTAAACCGCTAATGGTCTAATACCATTTGCTTTGTCTACTGGGTTATTTCTTCTACCAGGTAAAACAGCATTTACAACGTGATTTAAAGGCTCATTTTTTTCTATTTTTCTTACTAATCTAATACCAATATCTGCTAAATAACTTGCTTCTGTTTCTTCTATAAATTTATTAGGCTCTAAATAACGAGGGTTTTTGGTAGGTTCTCCATTAACTAATCTAGTATGAGAAGGAACAGCAAAATATTCTTCTTCTTTATCGCTTTTAGCAATACTTTCTATAAAATCTTGTACAGGTTTTGTGTATTTATCAAAGTTGATGGTATCTTCATACAACACAATAGCATCTGCTTTTTTTAATAATTCGTAATTGGTTAAAAAACGACCTTCTGTTACCAAATCTAACTCAGCACCTTTATCATAACCTCTAACAACAGCCTCATCTGGTCTTTGAAATAAATGAGCCTCACAATTAGCCACTATTTTTAAACTTTTGTTTGTAAACTCAGGATTTAGATTTTTTAAAGATTCTCTAGGTAAAGTAATAGAAGCAGTAATATCATCTTCTGTTTGAATTTTTTCGCAAGGAGAAAAATCTGAACGTAATTTATTTAACATCCAATTTCCTTGTTCATTAAAACCAATTCTTACATAACTACCCACAACAGGTGTGTTATTGTGTAATAAACCAGTACCTTTTTTTCCGTTGATAATCTCTACAGACATATATTCTTTCCAGTTTAAATATCCATGAGCCTGTCTGTACAATCTTTTTACAAAAAGCACTAAAGAACGAATATGAACAGGAATGTTTTTTAAGAATTCATTAAACTCATCTGAGTTATGTTCTGAAGGTATTAATAATTTCACAGCAGAACTTAAACTTCTTTTTTCACTTAAAAAAGATCTAGATATTGGTCTATTTGGGTCTTTAATTTTCCAACGGTTAGAATATACAAATTCAATAATTTCATCTGCTTTTTTAAAATCCTCTTCTATATCTATAATGTTAAAATTACTATAAGTAATTGCATTTTGCATCGATTTAGAAATTTCAGATTTTCCACCACCAGAAACTGTACAAGGTTTATGGCAAAATACACCTTCTGCAAACGTATCTATAATTCTCCAAGAATTTACAGCTTTATGTTTTTCTAGTTTAAATTTGTTTCCTGTTGGGTGTACATAGGTTTTGTAAGGAGAAAGTGTTAGTTTTTGCTTTCTGCTATTATGCATCCAAGTAATGTTGTTTTTGTTGATGTTTACATAAGCAAACTCAGGAATATAGATAATGTTTGGGTATTTTTTATCGATTGCATAATTCTCTGGTTGTACATCAATTGTATCTCCTAAAAGTCGTTTTACATCCTCAAAAGTATGTTCAAAATTATGAAACTCAGAATAGTCTCTACCATCTAAAGTATCACCCATAACTCTTCTTGCAAAAGCAATTGCACCACCTGCATGTTCTTCTTCTAATAAGCCGTATAAATTGGCAGAATAACTAATTTGTGTTTTTATTTCTTTTTTAGAATAACCATAATAATTATCTGCAATTAAAGTAACAACAACTCCTCTTTCATCTCTACATGTTATTTTAAAAGCACCACCTTCATTATAAAGTTCGTTTTCATCTTTCCAACACATACCATCTTTTTTCTGACGTTCTGTGGCATCATCAAAATGAGGTAAACCAACTTCTTTCTTTTTAAGTTTTAATAATTGTGGAGCTAAAACAATACAACCTGTATGTCCTGTCCAATGTTCTGTGTCTAAAGCAGCATCATTTTGAGCTAAATTAGGATCGCCAGCATTACCAAAAATAGATTCAACAAAATCTAAATTACTTACTAAATTACCAGGCACAAAAAAGCGAACTTCTAAAGATTTTTCTGGAATTACACCTTTAACCTCTGGGCATACAATTGGTCTTAATAACATAGAAGCCATTACCTTTGCTTTATTGTCTTGATCTGCAGTAAATGGTAATATTTTTAAATCGTCAGTAGGATTAAAGGCAGCATTTAAAAAGTGGGCAAATACAATTTTTGGTACTTCAAATTTATCTAATGGCACAGGTAAATCTCCTTCTACAATATGAAAAGTACCTTTTGTAGTTCTTTTATCATGTAAAGGATTATTTAAAATACCTTGTTTTATTCTGCTTGATGTGACTAAATCGCTTTTAAAAGAATCTCCATCTACAGGTAAACTAACCTCTCTTGCTTGTCCTTTTTTAGATAAAATTAAAGTGTTATTAGGTACAATAATTGGTTTATCTATTTTAATTTCTTTTAAATAATCATCTATAAAACTTTGAATCCTAGTATCTACAGGAGAATGATGATTTGATAATAATCTCGATTTTTCTTGTAAACTTTTTACTAGGCCACTAGTTAATTCTTCAAATTTTGGATCTATAAATTCCCCTTTTTTGTCTTTAAAAGTAGGCTGACCTAATGAAGCTAACTGTAAGTTAATAAACTGCACAACGTCTTTTCTAGTTTCTTGCATGGTGTTTCACTTTAAATGATTAGAATAATTTCTTTAGCAAAACTAGCCTATCATTTACGTAAAAAAGCTGTCAAATGTCATATAACCAAAAAATTAGCGAATACGTTGTAGAAAGTTTAAAATAAATTTAGATAATTATTGCAAGTTTAATTTTTGAATTGCAATAGGTAATAACCTTTCTATAAATAGAGAATATGCTTCTTCAGAAGGATGTAAACCATCATTGGCAACATAACTTGTGTTAGTTAAACCTTCTTGAGTTATATCAGTAATATTTAGAAAAGTAATGTTTTTATTTTCGCAATAAGTTTTTGCATAATCGTTGTATTTTTTTATTTCTTCGGATATTGTTGTGTTGCCATTTCCAAAAGGAGTGAAAGCGTAATCTGGTATAGATAAGACTACTAATTTTTCTTTATTACCACCAACAGCAGTTGTTGCTATTTGAATTAAATCTGGAAATTCTTTCTCATAAACAGAAAAAGGAATGTTTTGATATTGATTGTTTACACCAATTAATAAAGTTGCAAAATTATAATTATCATCTAAATCTTGATTATTAATTGCATTAATAAGGTTAGTTGTTGTCCAACCAGTAGTAGCAATTACGTTTAATTCTATTTCTAATAGATTATTTCTCTTTTTTAGAGAATCTACTAATTGAGAAGGGAATTTACAGTTTTCACAAACACTTTGGCCAATGGTATAACTATCACCTAAAGATAAAACTTTTAGAACATCAGCATTTGTATCTTCAAAAACTTCTTCATCGATAATTTCAAAATCATTGTTGTTTGCACAACAGATAATCAAAAATAAAATTATAGTAAAATATGATTTTTTAAAGATTTTATTTAAATGCATTTAAACCTGTTATATCTAAACCTGTTATTAATAAATGAATATCATGTGTACCTTCGTAAGTAATTACACTTTCTAAATTCATTGAATGTCGCATAATAGAGTATTCACCAGAAATACCCATTCCACCTAACATTTGTCTTGCTTCTCTTGCAATATTTATAGCCATTTCTACATTATTTCGTTTTGCCATAGAAATTTGAGCAGATGTTGCTTTGCCTTCGTTTCTAAGAACACCTAACCTCCAAACTAATAATTGAGCTTTGGTAATTTCAGTAATCATTTCTGCTAACTTTTTTTGTTGTAATTGAAACTGACCAATAGGTTTGCCAAATTGTAAACGTTCTTTACAGTAACGTAAAGCAGTGTCATAACAATCCATAGCAGCACCAATTGCGCCCCAAGCAATACCAAATCTTGCAGAATCTAAACAACCTAAAGGTGCACCTAAGCCAGATTTGTTAGGTAATAAATTTTCTTTAGGCACTTTTACATCATCAAAAATTAATTCACCTGTAGATGAAGCACGCAAAGACCATTTGTTGTGAGTTTCTGGAGTAGAAAAACCTTCCATACCACGTTCTACAATTAAACCATGAATTCTACCTTCTTCGTTTTTTGCCCAAACCACAGCAATTTGAGCAAAAGGCGCATTAGAAATCCACATTTTTGCGCCATTTAAAAGATAATGATCTCCCATATCTTTAAATTTAGTCTCCATTCCTGCAGGGTTTGATCCGTGGTTAGGTTCTGTTAATCCAAAACAGCCCATCCATTCTCCAGAAGCCAATTTTGGTAAATATTTTTTTCGCTGTTCTTCTGATCCGTATTTATAAATAGGATACATTACCAAAGAAGATTGTACAGAAGCAGTAGAACGAACACCAGAATCTCCACGTTCTATTTCTTGCATAATTAATCCATAAGAAATTTGGTCTAAGCCAGCTCCACCATATTCTTCTGGTATATAAGGTCCAAAAGCACCAATTTCTGCTAAACCATTTATAATTTGGGTTGGGAATTCTGCTTTTTGAGCATATTCTTCTATAATTGGAGATACATCACGTTTTACCCAGCTTCTAGCAGTTTCTCTAACCAATTTGTGTTCATCAGTTAATAAATCATCTAAATTATAATAATCTGGAGCTTGGAATAAATCTGGTTTCATCTTTATTGTTTGATATTAGAAAATTGCAAAACGTATAAATTTTAACAAAAATATTGATAATTGTTTAATTTTATTGATAAATGTTCAGAAAATAATTGTTAATTTACTTTTATAAAAATACTGAATTTTTGATTTTCTTTGTAGTAAAGGCATAAAAAGTTATCCTTTTCAATTAAGTTTGTAGTAATGAAGTTTACTCTAGGAAAACAAGAAAGACTAAAAAGTAGAAAGTTAATAGAAAAGCTATATAAAGAAGGTAATTCTGTAAAAGCATTTCCATTAAGAATGGTTTATCTTCAAACAGTACATACGTCAGATTTTCCTGCACAGGTTGGAGTTTCGGTTGCAAAAAGAAACTTTAAAAGAGCACCTCACAGAAATCGATTAAAAAGATTAATGAGAGAAACGTATCGTTTACAAAAAGAAATTATTTACAATAATTTAGAAGAACCCTACGTTTTTATGATTTCGTATATTGGTAAAGAAGAAAAACCTTATGAAGAACTTTTTTCTAAAATGAATAAATTATTAAATTTATTTATAGAAAAAACGAAAAATAAAGCAAATGAAAAACTTTAAAATTAAAAGATATACAATACTAACTCTATTAGTAGCAACGGTTTTTTTATCATTTTCATTTAAATCTAATTTTTTTGAAGTAGCTAAACAAATAGAAATTTACAATTCTTTGTTTAAAGAATTAAACATGTATTATGTTGATGAAATTAACCCTGCAGATTTAACAGATAAAGTTATTAAAAATACACTACAAGATTTAGATCCTTACACCAATTTTTATAATGAGCAAGATGTAGAAGATGCTAGAATAAGAAGAGAAGGTGAGTATGCAGGTATAGGAGTTTCTGTTTACTATACTAAAAAAGGGATTCAGTTAAAAGAAATTTATAAAGGTTTTTCTGCTGATAAAGCATCTTTGAAAGCTGGAGATATGATTGTTTCTGTAAATGGAGAATCTTTATTAAATATGGAAATAGATCAACTCTCTATGTTTTTAAAAGGAACTCCAAACACTCAATTATCTTTAGAAATTAATCGTCAAGGAAAAATTATTAAAAAGGAATTAAAAAGAGAAAAAGTAGAAATTAATCCTGTTCCTTTTTTTAATATGATTGATGACGAAACAGGGTATATTACCTTAACACGTTTTAATAACAAAGCTTCATCCGAAGTAAAAAAAGCATTTATAGATTTAAAAAAACAAGGAATGAAAAAGTTAGTTTTTGATCTTAGATCAAATCCTGGAGGTTCATTACTAGAGGCTATAAATATTTCAAACTTTTTTATTGAAAAAGGTAAAACCATTGTAACTACCAAAGCAAAAACCAAAAAACTGAGTCAGACTTATAAAGGCACAAATGAACCATTAGATTTAGAAATACCAATTGTAGTTTTAGTAAATGGTAGTTCTGCATCTGCATCAGAAATTGTTAGTGGTTCTTTGCAAGATTATGATAGAGCTGTAATAATGGGGCAACGTTCTTTTGGTAAAGGTTTAGTTCAGCGTCAAAAAGAATTGACATATGGTACACAATTAAAGGTTACAATATCAAAATATTACACACCAAGTGGTAGGTGCATTCAAGAATTAGACTATACAAATAGAGATAATAAAACTGGTAAGGTTCCAAAATTTTCTGATTCAGGAATTAACGAATTCAAAACTCAGAATGGGCGTACAGTTTTTGATGGAGGAGGAGTAATGCCTGATGTAGAAATTAAAGAAACTAAAAGAACAAAAGCAACAGAAAGTTTATTAAATTCTAAGGCCATTTTTAACTTTGCTACCGATTATTTTTATAAAAATACAAGCATTGCAGATGCTGAAAATTACGAATTTAAGAATGCAGATTTTAAATTGTTTTCAGAGTATTTAAAAAAGGATACAACTTTTGTTATTGAGCAAGAAAGGTTGTTCAAAAAGGCGTTTTTATCATCTGAAAAAAATAATATTTCTAAAGAATACAATAAAATTAAAAACATTCTTTTAGAAGATAAAATTAATGAAGTTTCTAAAAATCAAGACATTGTAAGTTTGTTATTAGAGAAAGAGATTTTAAAAAGATATTATTATAAAGAAGGTGTTTATAAACATAGTTTAAAGCAAGATATTGTTATATCTGAAGCTATAAGCTTACTAAAAAATCAAGATAAATTTAATCAAATTTTATCTATTAATTAATTATATATTTGCTCCACAAATAAAATGCTAGATACAAAAAACATAGAAAGAACCAGGGCTCAGGAATCTACAAATGCAATAGAAAAACTTTACATTTCTATGCGTCATTTGTTTAGTAGAGGATTTTATAAACCAATGGGAGTGTCAGGAGAAACTTTACGTAAATCTTTACTTTTATTAAGACCAGAGATTTATGGTTCTATTGCAGAAGAAAAAATAGAGTTAGATGGTTTAGTTTATGTGATAGAAAGATTGCCTGAAGGTATAGAACAATGCCAGTTTATAAATTTAACTGCAGATGAAGGCTATAAAAATTCTCATTTTGAGGCTATTATACCGCCAAAAAGGAGAAGAAACTGTTATAGAATAGACAAAGATCAAATGAATATTGAGATTACCAGAGGTAGATCTGAAATTTACGATATTCTTACGCATCTTACTTTTTTGTTTATAGAATCTCATAAAATTCAAGAACGTGTTTCTTTAGATGAAGGCGAAAATTTTACAAGAGAGTGGCTTCATTTAGAAGATGTTGTTTTACATCAAAAGAAAATATCAGAAAAAGAAAAAGAAGTTTTAATAGTTCATTTAGGTAATATTTTAGGAAGAACTTTTGATGAGGTTTCTGAAATATTTAAAGTGTTTTCAACAGAAAAAAGACCATATAAATTTTTTGATATTATTTATTGGTTGGGTAAACTCGCTATTAAAGAAGTTTATGAAGGAGAAAAACGAACAGTAACTTTTAGCTCACTTTTAATAGAAGAAATAGGGCATCACATTTATGGTGAAATTTGGGCAAATGATATCAAACACATTTTAAAAGAATATAATCTTTTAAAAAGGCCAATACATATTATTAGTGCTAATATGCACAGTGTTTTAAATTCGATTTATGCAAAAGGGGCATTGCCAGATGAAGCAGCAACCCATAAAGGATTTGAGCTTTTTCAGTTATTGAGTAATGCAGATAGTAAGCCTTTGCAGAAAAGAGTAAAAGATTATGCATCAGAAAATGGACTCATTTATGTAAAAGATACCTCTGGTACAAATATAAATGTACAAATAATTGATACCAATAAAATAAACTTTGATGTTTCTTCGTTTCAAAGAGAAAACTCGTTGGATAAAAACCCAGTAATTATTGTAATGGATTACGCTTTTGGAGAACAAGCTTATGAAACTATGGATGAGTTACTGAAGCCATATAATTCTGATAAAGAGAAGATTCATTTAGATGTAGAGTCTGTTTCAATTATGGGTAAAGCAGGTATTTTAGAAGGAGGGAAAGGAGATATTATGATACCTTCTGCTCATATTTTTGAAGGTACAGCAGATAATTATCCGTTTAAAAATGAGTTAACCAAAGAAGATTTAAAAGACTTTGGAGTACAAGTTTTTGATGGTACAATGATTTCTGTTCTTGGAACATCACTCCAAAATAAAGATCTTTTAAAGTTTTTCCATGATTCTACTTGGAATGTAATTGGTTTAGAAATGGAAGGCGCACATTACCAAAAAGCCATACAATCTGCATCAAAAATTAGAGGTAATATTTCAGAAGATGTAAAAGTTAGGTATGCATATTATGCATCAGATAATCCATTAGAAACTGGGGCTACCTTAGCTTCTGGAGGTTTAGGTATGACAGGTGTTACACCAACTTATGCAATTACCCAAAAAATATTAGAACAAATTTTTTAATATAAAATAGACAGATTTTACAACCAAACTAAAAAAAATGTCAACAAATACACAAAATAATAAAAACGAAGAAGAAATAGATTTAGGTTCTTTATTTGTAATTATAGGTAAAGGTTTTTCTCGACTTTTCAACTTTATTGGTAATATTCTTAAAGGGATATTTCATGCATTCATATCAATTTTAATATTCTTTAAAGAAAATTTTATAAAAATAGGAATTGCAGGCTTAATTGGTGTAATGGCGGGTGTATTTTTGGAAGTAAAAAGTCAAAAAAAATATGGTTCTGAATTATTGGTAGAACCTAACTTTAAGAGTGCTTTACAACTTTATAATAATGTTAATTTTTATAATGATTTAGTAAAACAGAAAGACACTATAACTTTAGGTAAAGTTTTCGATTTAAATATGGAAGATGCCTCTTCCTTAAAGAAATTTTCTATAGAACCTTTAGTGGTAGATACAGATAAAATTAATGCATATAACGATTTAATTTTATCAGTAGATACATTAACTATTAAAAGTTATGAGTACCAGGATTTTAAAAACTCTTTTACTGATTATGATTATAGAGTACATAAAATATCTGTAGTTGCTACTAAAAATGATGTTTTTAATAAGTTAGATGATGTAATTATTTCTTCAGTTGTTGATAATAAATATTTTAACAGAATAAAAGAATTACGTAATGAAGACTTAAATAGAACAGATTCTTTATATCGACTTAATTTAGCGCAAATAGATTCTTTAAGAAGAGTTTATATGGAGGTAATGATAGAAGAAGCCAAAAAACAAACTACGGGTACAAATATCGATTTAGGAGGGCAAAAGAAAACTTCTAAAGAATTAGAATTATTTGATACCAATAGAAAAATAAATGCTGATTTAAGAAATATAGCAAAAGAGAAATCTAAGAAATATGAAGTTATAAATGTTATTTCTAACTTTCAGCCAGTGGGTTATGAAATAAAAGGAATTACTAAAAACAACGCGTTCAGATTAGGGGTATTAGCAATTGGTTTTATGATAGTATTTTTGCTTTTACTTAAAGTAAATAGATATTTAGAAAATTATAAATAATGCATACAGTTTTAATAACTGGTGGGGCAGGTTTTATTGGCTCTAATTTTATTCCATTTATTTTAGAAAAACAGAAAAATTTAAGTGTAGTTAGCTTAGATTTATTAACGTATGCAGGAAATTTAGAGAACTTAAAAGAAGTAGAAGGTAACTCTAACTATACTTTTATAAAAGGTGACATCTGTGATAGAAAATTGGTCGAAAGTTTGTTTAAGCAATACAACTTTACAAGTGTTATTCATTTTGCAGCAGAATCTCATGTTGATAATTCTATAAATAATCCAGATAGTTTTATTAAAACAAATGTTTTTGGCACTTTTAACGTTTTAGATGTCGCTAAAAACCATTGGATGGATGCAGCTTACAATTATAAAAATGATTTTATTAACGCTAGATTTCATCATATTTCAACAGATGAAGTGTATGGTTCTTTAGGAGAAACAGATTTTTTTACAGAAAAAACGCCTTATGCACCAAATAGTCCATACAGTGCCTCAAAAGCATCATCAGATTTTTTAGTTCGTAGTTATTTTCATACTTATGGGTTAAATGTAGTTACTACAAATTGTTCTAACAATTATGGACCCAAACAACATGACGAAAAATTGATACCAACCATAATTAGAAAAGCACTTTCAGGAGAAAATATTCCTATTTATGGTGATGGTAAAAATGTTAGAGATTGGTTATATGTTACAGATCATTGTAAAGGAATAGAACTTGTTTTTAGAAATGGAAAAGCAGGAGAAACCTATAATATTGGAGGGAAAAATGAATATAATAATTTGTACATTGCCAATAAAATTTGTGATTACTTAGATGAAGTTTTTCCCAAAAACACATCTTATAAAAAACAAATAACCTTTGTTAAAGATCGTTTAGGACACGATTTTAGATATGCAATTGATGCTACTAAAATTAAAAAAGAATTAGGTTGGCAAGCAGATGAAAATTTTGACGAAGGCATAAAGAAAACAATAAACTGGTACATTAAAAAGTATACTTAATGAAAGGGATAATTTTAGCAGGTGGTTCAGGCACAAGATTGCATCCTCTTACTTTAGCAGTAAGCAAGCAATTAATGCCTATTTATGATAAACCTATGATATATTATCCTTTATCAACATTAATTTCTGCGGGTATCAACCAAATATTAATTATTTCAACTCCTAATGACCTGAATTTATTTAAAAATTTATTAGGTGATGGAACTAAGTTTGGCTGTGAATTTTATTATGAAGCTCAAGAAAATCCGAATGGTTTGGCAGAAGCGTTTTTAATAGGAAAAGATTTTATTGGTAAAGATAAAGTTGCTTTAATTTTAGGTGATAATATTTTTTATGGTACAGGATTGTCTAAATCTTTAAAAGAAAACACAAATCCAGAAGGCGGAATTGTGTATGCTTATCATGTAAATGATCCAGAAAGGTATGGAGTTATTGAGTTTGATGAGCATCAGAAAGCGATTTCTATAGAAGAAAAACCTTTAGCACCAAAATCGAATTTTGTTGTACCGGGTATTTATTTTTATGATAACTCAGTGATTCAAAAAGCCGAAAATTTAGAGCCGAGTGCAAGAGGAGAATTAGAGATTACAGATATTAATAAATCCTATTTAAACGAAGGTAAATTAGGAGTAAAAATTTTAGATAAAGGTACAGCTTGGTTAGATACTGGTACTTTTAAATCGTTAATGCAAGCCAGTACATTTGTTGAAGTAATTGAAGAAAGACAAGGTTTAAAAATAGGATCTATAGAAGAAGCAGCATATAGCAGCGGTTTTATAACAAAAAAGCAACTAAAAGAACTGGCCAAACCGTTCTTAAAAAGTGGTTATGGTAGAAATTTAATGGAAATTTAATGAAAGTTATAGAAACAAAACTAAAGGGTTGTTATGTTATTGAACCTGAAATTTTCCAGGATTCTAGAGGTGTTTTTTTTGAGAGTTTCAATAAAAAGAAATTTAAAGAAAAAACGGGTTTAGAAATAGACTTTGTACAAGATAATATATCAATTTCTAATAAAGGAGTAATAAGAGGTTTACATATACAAAAAGGTGAATTTGCTCAAACCAAATTGATTAAAGTTATAAAAGGTAAAGTTTTAGACGTGGTTGTAGATGTTAGAAAAGAATCTACAACTTTTGGACAATCCTTTAGTTGTATTTTATCAGAAGAAAATCTAAAACAATTGTTTGTACCTAGAGGTTTTTTACATGGATTTTCTGTTTTAGAAGACAATACCATAGTTTCTTATAAATGTGATAATTATTATAATAAAGAAGCAGAAGATGGAGTTGTTTATAATGATAGTGATTTGAATATTGATTGGAGATTGAAAGGTGAAGAGGTCGTTACCTCTGAAAAGGATGAAAAACTTAAGTCATTTGTAAAGTATAAATCTTTTTTTGGAACAATAGTTTAAGTTAAAATATATATCTTATTAAAGATTGAGCCTAATTACAAGAATCCTATTGAAAAGTTATTAAAGTTTAAAATATCAGAATAAATTAAAATATCGTTGGTAAATAATGAATAGTAACATAGGTATAATAATACAAGCACGAACTTCATCTACTAGATTACCAAAAAAGATTATTTTAAAAATGGATGGTGAAGAGACTTTTTTGGATGTACTTTTAAAAAGAGTTAAAAAGCTAAAAACTAAATATCCAGTAATTCTGGCTACTTCAAATTTGAAAGTTGATGAAGTATTATTAAGTTTTGCTAAGAGTCATGAAATTAAATTTTTTCAAGGATCTGAAAATAATGTTTTAAACAGGTTTATTGAATGTGCTAAGGAGAATAAATTAAAAACAATTGTAAGGGTGTGTTCAGATAACCCTTTTTTAGATATAAATCTTTTAGAAGAATTAATAGCTAACTATAACAATGAGGATTATTTATCATATAAGATTAATAATTCACCTTCAATTTTGACTCATTTTGGTTTTTTTGCAGAGATAGTAAGTGTAAAAGCTCTAGAGAAAGTGGCAGAAAAAGGTGATGAAACTTGTAACGAACATGTAACCAATTGTATTTATAAAAATCCAGATGATTTTATCGTGAACTTTATACATAAAAAAAATGATAATAATAGTATAAGATGCACTCTTGATACCAAAAACGATTTTGAAAATTTAAAAGACATTTATTTAAATTTTGTAAAAGAAAATCCTGAATATAGATATCCAGATATAATAAAATACATCGAAACGAGAACAGATTTGTTATTAGAAATGAAAAAAATTATAAAAGAAAATACAAAATGACATACATAATTGGTGAAATAGGACAGAATCATAATGGATCTGTAGATTTATGCAAATTACTTGTAGATGTAGCTGCAAGACCTGTTAAAGATAATCTATTTGGTAATGATTTAAAGCAAATGAATGCAGTTAAACTTACCAAAAGAGATTTGACTCAAGAGTTATCTTCAACACAAATGAAAAGCCTGTATAATTCGCCACATTCTTTTGGTAAAACTTATGGAGAACACAGGTCTTTTTTAGAATTAAATGATGAAGAGCATTTTGAAGTTTATAAATACACAAAAGAAAAAGGATTAGATTTTGTAGAAACTTTATGTGCTATAGGTTGTTTAAGTATGCTTAAATTATTTACACCAGATAAGTTAAAAGTAGCCTCTAGAGATTTAACAAATTTACCTTTGCTTTCTGCCTTAGCTGAAACCAAAATACCAATTATAATTTCTACTGGAATGGCTGGTGCAAAAGAGTTAAATTTGGCTTTGAACACTATAAGTAAATATCATAATAATATTTCAATTTTACATTGTGTCTCAGAATACCCAACTAAGTATGAAAATGTTAATTTAAAAACCATAACATATTTAAAGAAGAAATACCCTCAATATTCTATTGGTTATTCAGATCATACTATTGGTATTTCTACACCAATTGCAGCAGTGGCTATGGGGGCAGAAATTATTGAAAAGCATATTACTTTAGATAGGGATATGAAAGGGACAGATCAAAAAGGTTCCTTAGCAATTGATGGAATTTATAGAATGGTAAGAGATATCAGAAACTTAGATATGTCTTTAGGAGAAGAGAAAATTGAAATTGTAGAATCTGTAGAAAGTGCAAGAAATAAATTAGAGAGATCAATTGCTACCAATAAAAACTTAAAAAATGGTACTATAATTACAGAAGAAGATATTCATTTATTAAGTCCAGGGAATGGAGTTAAATGGGTGGATAAAAATAAAATTATTGGAAAAGAGCTGAATAGTGATATTCAAAAAGATGAAATTATTTATTTAAAAAACATAAAGTAATATGTTGCCTAAACTTATTTTAACTGATATTGATGGTGTTTGGACAGATGGAGGAATGTATTATGATGAATTTGGAAATGAATTCAAAAAATTTAACACTTATGATAGTGCAGGAGTACTTTTTTGTAAAGCACTTAAAATTCCTTTTGGAATAATTACAGGAGAGAATGTAAAATCTGTTGAAAGAAGAGCGAAGAAATTGAAAACAGATCATTTATTTTTAGGGATTAAAAATAAAGTTGATGTGGTTCAAAATCTTTGCAAAGAATTAAATATTTCTTTAGAGGAAGTTGCCTATATAGGCGATGACATAAATGATTATTCTTTGTTACAAAAAGTTGGCACTAGTGCTTGTCCTTACAGTGCTCCAACTTATATTAAAGAAATTGTGGATTGGCAATTAGAAAAAAAAGGTGGTGAAGGTGTTTTTAGAGAGTTTGTAGAAAAAATAATTGAATTTAATGGTATTGATTTAACAAGCTTTGTAGTTAAACTCTCATTAAATTCTCAATAAGTGTAATTCCTTTAAATTTAAGTCATTTTGAAGAGTAAAACAATTGAAGATTGGAATTATATACTAAGAATTTGGTTTAGTGGATATTTGAATATTGTTAGTGTTGAAAGAAGAAATGAAATTTCTCCAAAATCTCATTTAAGAAAAGTTAAAAAAATTTTTAAAGAATTTATTGGAAATATATTTAGAGGATTTATAAGGGAAACAATTCCAGAAAATCAAATCTGGTTTTTATCTCTTTCTAAGAATAACTATGAATCTTTTAAACATATTCAAAAAACGGTTGATAATTCTATTATTGTTTCTTTTCATTCTTTAAAAGAAAAAGCACTGCCTAATGTGCATACATTTTCTTTAAAAAGAAGATTTATATATAATATTTTTTTCCCTTTTAAGTTTTTAACGTATTTTATAAAAACACCTAAAAAAACTACCTCGTATTATGATTTGTTTTTCCAATGTTATGGTACAAATCAAGAATGCTTAAGATTAATTAACAGGTACAAGCCAAAAGCAATAGTTTTCGCAAATGATCATGTTATAATTTCTCGAAGTATGCTAATGTCAGCAAAAAAAATAGGAGTTAAAACATATTATATTCAGCATGCTGCAGTTTCAAATTATTTTCCTCCATTGGATTTCGATTATGCATTTTTAGAAGGTCAAGATTCATTAAATAAATATTCAAAATCAGGTTTAGTTAACTCACAAGTTTTTTTGACAGGAATGTCAAAATTTGACGTTTATGCAGAAAGTATAAATAAAAATAATAGACTAAAAGTGTTGGGTATTGCTTACAACTCAATGGATGATATTATGGAAATAGAAACTTTATTAAGCTATTTAATTAATGCCTTTCCTGGTTTGCAAATTGTTATTAGACCTCATCCATCTGATAAAAGAAAAGTAACCATTAAAAACATCGAAATTTCAGACCCAAAAAAAGAAAACTCATTTGAGTTTTTGTCTAAAATAGATGTAATTATTTCTGGTAATTCATCTATTCATCTAGAGGCTGTTTTGCTAAATGTATTTTCTATTCAATATAATTTTAGTAATAATCCACTTGATTATTACGGCTTTATAGAAAATGGATTAGTGATTTTTTGTAAAACTTTAGAAGATTTGAAAGAACAAATTAATATGTTAAGGAATCAAAAGCCTAGCGTGCAAAAAAAAGCTAAATTTTATAATGCAGCAATTGAAAGTGATTTTTATGGGGATTCTTCTGGAAAAATAGTGGAAATTCTTAATAAAACTATCAATACCTAATGAGTGTTAAAGGATTAGTAAAGAATTCTAGTATTTATAGTAGTATAATACTTTTACAAAAAGGGATAAATTTTTTATTAATTCCATTGCTTACTGTTTATTTAACTCCAAGTGATTATGGAGTAATTAGTATAGTATCAACAATTAATGCTTTTCTGAATGTATTCTATTTATTTGGACTTCATGGAAGCCTTAATAGATTTTTTCACGAATTTAAGCATAACGAAAAAAAAGTAAAAATACTTTTTGGAACAATAATAACTTTTGTAATAATTAATAGTTCTGTTCTTACTGCTTTATTACTAATTTTTCATAAACAAACTTTAGATTTAATTTTAAATGGAATAGATTTTTATCCATTTATGATTTTGGGACTAGTATCCATATTGTTTAACCCTGTCTTTATTATTTATCAAAGTTCTTTACAGGCAAGACAGCTTGCAAATAGGTTTGGGAAAAATAATATTGCCTTTTTTATTGTAAATATTACGTTATTACTTTTCTCAGTGATTTTTTTACAAATTGGTGTTTTAGGTGTTTTAGGAGCTTTAGCAATAACTAATTTTTCTTTTTTTATTATTACAATTATAAATTTTAAAAAAGATTTACAATTTGGTATAAAGAAAACAATATTAAAACAAGTATTAAATTACTCATTGCCATTACTACCACATACATTATCAGGTGTCGCAACAAATTTAATAGATAGATTAATTATTAATAATTTTCTTTCAACAGCTTTGGTCGGAATTTATTCCATAGGAAGTAACTTTGGGAGTATTGTTTTTATGCTAGCTCAGGGTATTAATCAGGCCTTTGTACCTTGGTTTAATAATAAAATGAAAAAGCATGATATTACTCAAGTATCAGATTTATCTAAGTTGTTAGTTTTATTCTATTCTATCATAGCTTTATGTTTATCTTTGTTTGGCAAAGAAATAATTTGTTTAATTACACCCAAAGAATATCATGAGTCGTGGAAAGTAATTCCTTTCATTTCTTTTGCATTTGTGTATCATGGGGTTTATTATTTTTTTGCAGCTACTTTGTTTTATGATATAAGAGGAAGAGGTAATAGATTAATCCCTGTATTTACAGTTTTATCAGCAGCTATAAATATAGTCTTAAATCTTTTCCTAATTCCTGTTTGGGGTATAATAGGTGCAAGTATCGCAACACTAATTAGTAAATTTTTATTGTCTTTATCTTTAAAATTTTTTTATAATAGATTTTTAAAAATAAAATTCCCTGAATTATTTCTTTTATCCATTCCAATTATATTTTTTGGAATATCACTAATAAGTTTTTATACGAACTCTTTAGAATATGAGGTTTCTTTAAAAATTTTATTGTTTTTATTTGTAATTTTAACTTTAGGTTTTAGTCTAAAAAATAAAATTAATAAAATTTTTTTTAAAATATTTAAATGAAAATATTAATATTAAATACATTATATGCTCCATATAAATTGGGTGGTGCTGAAAAGTCTGTACAATCTTTGGCAGAATCTTTTGTGAAAAATAATTATGAAGTATTAGTATTAACCTTAGGTGAAGAGAACAAAAAAGTGAATTTAAATGGAGTTATTGTAGATAAATTAGAAATTAGAAATATTTATTGGCCATTTAGTAATGATAAGAAAAATTCCATTCAAAAATTGCTTTGGCATATAAATGATGCTGAAAATGCAAGATATGATAAAAAAATCATTGAACTTTTCAAAGATTTTAAGCCTAATATATTGTTCACAAATAATTTAAGTGGTTTTTCAGTTAGGGCATGGAAATTGGCTAAAAAATTTAATATCAAAATAGTTCATACTCTTAGAGATTATTATTTGCAATGCCCGAAATCAATAAAATATAAGAACGATCAAAACTGTATTAAACAATGTTTTGATTGTAAAATATTATCAGTTAAAAAAAAGAGAATTTCTCAAAATGTTGATGCTGTAGTTGGCATTAGTAATTTTATTTTAGATAACCATATATCAAATGGTTATTTTTCTAATGCTACTCATAAAGTGATTTACAATGGATTTTCTTTTGATAAAGTTAAACAAATTAATAAGCGAGAGAATAAACTTGTCTTTGGGTTTATTGGGCAAATAAATAAGTCTAAAGGAATTGAGTTTTTACTAAAAAGCTTTAGAGAAATAGAAGAAATTGATGATTGGGAATTACTTATTGCTGGAAACATTAATAATGCATACTTAACATCCTTAAAAAACATTAATAATTCTAAAAAAATAGCTTATCTAGGTTACATTGATTCAACTCTTTTTTTTAAAAGTATTGATATTCTAATAGTGCCATCATTATGGGAAGAACCTTTTGGTAGAGTGGTTTTAGAGGGGTTAATTCATAAAAAGGTTGTATTAGGTTCTAATATTGGTGGGATTAAGGAACTACTAGATAATAACAAAGACTTTCTTTTTAATCCTCATAATTTAGAACTCAACAATATTCTCGAAAAACTGTTATCATCTGATGATTTTATAAAAAAATTTAAGTTCAATAATGAGTATCTTGATCAATTTTTAATTGATAATGTATCAAATAAGTATGTGAGGTTATTTAAAAAGGTGTTAAACAGATAAAAATGAAAGTAAATATTTCAAATTTTTTTTATGCTTCTTTAATATTACAGGTTTTATCAACTCAAGGAATACTTTTATTTGTTTTATTTGATTTATTTGATTTTTGGGAATTAAAATCAATAATACATCCTTTGTCGTTTACTTTAATTGTTGGTGTTTTCTGTTTAAAGAATGTTAAAAAGATAAAATTTAAAATTATTGATGTTCTTTTTTTTGGATATTTATTTATAACTTTTTTAATACTTATTTATAATGTTTTCAATTTTAATAAGATCTTTCTAGCCTTTAGAGAAGTTTTCTTAGTCTTTATACTAATTTTTATTTTTAGTCAAGTTTCTTTCTCTATAAAGCAATGGAATAATATATTGAAGTTGTTGTTTATTTTGACTTTTTTAAATTTTATTTTTATAGGTCTTACTTATTATTTAGGTTCTGAAGATTATATGAAATTATTAACGGGTAGATTTGTTTGGGGGAATGATCCTGAGTATAGGTTTAAAATAAGTAATTTCTTTAAATTTTGGAGATCGCCGGCTTTAATAGGTGATGCTGCTTCAGTGGGATATTTTGGTTTAATATCCTATTTTCTAATGGATAGAAATGAAAAATATAAAGGTAAAAAATGGTTATCACTAATGTTAATGATTTTTTCTTTTGTAAGAAGCGCATATTTAGTGTTTGTTATTTATGAAGGCTTAAAGTTTTTTTCAAAAAGGAAAAATCTGGAAAGACTTGTTATAATACTAAAATTTAGTTTACCTCTTACACTTATAGTTGGCTTCTTTCTCTCTAAGCATAATTTTTTGTCTGTATATTCAGTTTTTGCAAGGATAAATCATTGGATAAATGATATAGATGTAAAGTTTAATTTACTTTTTGGTTTTGGTATTGGTAAGGTTGGGAGTTCAGTAAGGGGCTCTGGATTCAGTGCGACTCTAGACAATTATTGGCTGTTATTAATTATATCTATAGGTCTAATAGGTGTAGTTCTTGCCATATTATTTGTTTTGAGTAAAAGTAAAAAAGACAATAAATTTATATTTATGCTATTTTCTTTTATGATTGGCGGTATTTTTATTACTTATACACAAGGAATAGTGTTTTTATCCTTATTCCCTTTATTTTTCTTAAGAATTAATAAAACTGAAAAAAGAAGTTAATAACATGAAAGTTAAGAAATATGTTCTAAGTAAAATATTTATATATTTAACTTTTTTAATGGCCGCTTTTCCATTGTTGACTTTTGGTACAAGAAGCATTTTAACAATTACTTGGAGTTTATTTGGAATTTTCTTTTTTTTTAAGAGAGGTAAATATAAAACCAAATTAGATAGTGATATTTTGTGGTTTATAATTCCTTTTTTCTCTCTCATACTTTCTCTTATTTATTCAGATAACATTAATTACGGAGTCAATTCTCTTATAAAAATGATTTCTTTTATAGTAATACCTTTTATTATTTTTTTAAATAAACATATTTTAAATAAAAAAAATAGTAATAAGGTGTTGTATGTTTTTTCTATTTCAGTTGTCATTTTAGTTTTCTATCAAATTATAAATATTATTTTTAATCTTGATTTTATTTTACAGAATTTAACAATTCAAGAAATAAAAGCAAATGGTTATCAATCTATTAGCCAAATAGATGAAGTGTCTGTTTCTAGAATAAAACTTCGAAGATTTAGAAACTATGTTATCAGTATTTCAAATACTCATACAACATATCAAGGTTTGTGGGCTTCTTTTGTCATTTTTTTTCTTGGATCAAAATTTAACAAAGTCAAAATTAAAGTTTATAAAGGTTTAATTTTAGTAACCATAATTACTTTAATTTTTTGGATTTATTTTATATCTGCTAGAATGCCTTTAATAGCGTTATTAATTTCCAGTGTATTAGTAATAATCTTTTTTACAAAATATTCAAAAGGTAAGTTCTATAAGATAAGTTTAATTTTTGTTATAATTACTATTCTTTCTTTTACATTCAAAAACCCATTTTCTATTAGATTGAAAGAATATTTCAATACAGGTTTAACTTTGTTAGAAAAAAAATCAAAAACTAAGGATTTTAATTCTTCCAATGTAAGAAATGGAATATATTATTGTGATTTATGGTTAATAGAAAAACATCCTTTTTTTGGGGTAGGTATTGGTGATATACAGGATGAATTGAATAATTGTTATAACAAAAAAATAGGTGCTAAAGTATATAAATGGCACCAATATAATACCCATAATCAATATGTTTTTTTCTGGTTGAGCTCAGGTTTTATAGGACTATTACTATTCTTATCTCATTTAATTATGCTTTTTAAAAAAGCTTTTAGAAATAATAATTATCTATTATTTTATTTTTCTTGTATAACAACTTTGATTTTTATGACAGAAAACTTATTAGAAAGATCAGATGGTGTTATTTTTTATAGCTTCTTTGGAGCTATTCTTTTTGCAAGTCAAAAAACAAATTGTAATAATAACTTTTTAATTAAATCTTAATTGAGATTAATTCTTTTTCAATAATTTGAACTAATTTTTTTACGGAACTATCCCAATTATATCTTTTAATATTTTCAAATCCTTTTTTTACAAGAATTTCTCTTTTATTTTTATCGTTAATAAGTAAATTTAGCTTATTTCTAATATCTTCTACTGAAAAAGGATTGCAATATTCTACAGAATCTCCATACACTTCTGGTAAAGATGTGATATTTGAAACTAAGCAAGGGCATGCACAAGCCTGTGCTTCAAGAGGAGGTATTCCAAAACCTTCAAATAAAGATGCATAAATAAATATTGAAGCTTTATTATAATACTCAATTAATTCTGAATCTTGCAAATATCCAGTAAAAGTTACATTTTTTTCTATTAATTTATTATCTATCTTAATATTTGAAAAAGCTTTAGACTTTGCTCCAACAAAAATAAGTTTATATTCACTATCAACATCCTTATATGCTTCTAGTATTCTGTGAAAATTTTTTCTTGGATCAAGAGAAGAAACAGCTAAAATATATTTTTCTCTTTTTAAATTTAAATTTTTAAAATGGTTTGCTTGTGCAGCATAGACTACTTCAATATTGTTAATGTTAATATTTTTTTTAATATCTTCCTTAACATAATTACTCACAGTAATTGTTTTTAAGGAATTTTTTACACTAATTGGAATTAAAGTGTTGTACGCTTTTTGAAAAAGAAAGGAAAAACTTTTTGGGTAATATTTAAAAGCTAAATCGTGTAGATAAGTTATTTTGTTTTTGTAAAATATAGGCCCTATACCTCCAAAATTAATAAGAATAGGATTGTTCTTTTTTTTTAAAAAATATACCAAATCTATTTGTTCCCACAAATGACCTTTAAAATGACCAAATTGCTCTATTTTACAATTAGGTAATTTATTTTTATTTATTAAACTCCCTTTTGGAGCAACAAAGATTATTTGTATTCCATTAATAAGTTGGGGTAGGCGATTAGATATTTCAATAGCGTATCTTTGTACACCTGTAGTTTTTTGAGAAAGAAATCTTGCGTTTATAACAATCATTATAATATTTTTGCGTTTTCAAATGTAGTTTAACTATTTTAAAGAGTAAAAAAACAGCGTGTCTAATATACATATATATGATTAAAATTCTACACATAGCAAAACCAGTTGCTGGTGTCGGAGTTTATATACAATTGCTATCAAAATTCATTGATTCTAGTAAATTTAAAAATGAAATTATTTTAAATAAATCTGATTATAATCTAAAAATTTCAGATAAATCCGGTGATGAAATTAAGTCATATCATCTCAACTTAGAAAGAGAAGTTAGTATATTTAAAGATTTAGTTGCCTTTTGTCAGTTGCTTAAATTAGTAAAAAAAATTAAACCAGATATTATTCATTGTCATAGCGCAAAGTCCGGAATCCTAGGGCGTTTGGTGGCATCTGTTGTTAAAATTCCGTGTTTATATACGCCTCATGCATTTTCTTATTTAAGCGCAGATCAAAAATTGAAAAGACTTATATTTAAATTTATTGAGAAAAGTTTTAAATATACTTCTTCAAAAATATTGGCTTGTTCAAAATCGGAATTCAATAGGGCTATAAAAGAATTAAAGTTTTCTAAGAATAATGTTTTGTTATGGGAAAATTCTTTACCTAAATTCAGCCATAATAAAGTAACAAAAAATAAAATTAATTTGCCAAAAAACTATATATGTACCATAGGTAGACCTTCTTATCAGAAAAACACAGAATTACTAATTGAAACAATTTATAAAGTAAAAGATAGAATAACAGATATTCATTTAGTTGTTCTAGGAGTAGGTTTTTTTTCTCCAAAATTACAAAATGTTAAAAACCTGATCGATAAATATGATTTAAGTTCTAATATTACATTAATTGACTGGATTGATAGAAAAGATATTCTTGCAATTTTAAATAGCTCATATTTTTTTGTCTCATCTTCAAGGTACGAAGGTTTATCTTACGCAGGTTTAGAAGCTTTAATGCTTTCTAAACCCGGTGTTTTAACAAATGTAGATGGTAATAAAGACTTGATAGAACATAATATAAATGGTTTCTTAGTAGATGCAAATTCTACTATATTTGCAGATAAAATTGTTGAACTTTATAACAGTAAATTGTTAATCCATAAAATGTCATTAGCGGCTAAGAAAAAATTTGAAAATGAGTTTGACTTAGAAAAAAACATTCTAAAACTAGAAAGAATTTATTATAACGTTCTCTCTAATTAAATTAGTTGTAAGATATGTTTTTTAAAGTATATAAGAATTAAAAATCTTAACACTATAAAGCAGTGGCTGAATTTTTTTATAAAAGTTCGATTTAATTACCCAAAGGAAAAATCATCAAAAAACAAGTAGCAAGAAATATTTTCACTATCGATAAAATGATAGAAAAAATATTATATTAAAACAATATATTTGCTTCTTTATTAAATTTTAAAGCTTGAAGAAAAGATATTCTTATTTAATTAAACCTTTACAAATATGTATTGATATTTTAGTTATTAATATTATTTTGTTTTTTAATTATGGAAATCACAATTTTACTTTGATTTTTAATTTATATCTCAGTTTTTTCTGGTTAATAACATCTTATTCCTTAGATTATTACAAGGTTTATAGGCATACAAGAACGCTAAGATTATTTACAATACTAAGCAAACAAATTTTAGTATTTACTCTTGGTTATTTTGCTTTTTTTGGAGTTTTTAATGAAAGTGAAGTCTTTAAAAATCAATTTATTATTTTATTGATAATTCTTTCAATTACATCTATAAATAAGTTTTTATGGTTCTTTCTCTTAAAAACTTATAGATCTTTAGGTAATAACTTAAGAACAACAGTCGTTATAGGTTATGATCAGGCTTCAAAAAATGTGATAAAATTGTTTAAAAGCAAATCAAATTTAGGGTATAAATATTTGGGTTTTTTTTCAAATAAAGAGCACAAAAACCCTGAATTTTTAGGTAAGTTTAAAACCGTTTACGATTATGTTACCCATAATGAAGTAGATGAAATTTATTTATCATTAACTGGGCATACAAAAGAACAAATAAAAAATATTAACAAGTTTGCTACAGAAAAAAATATCATTTTAAAATTAATACCAGATACAATAGAGTTGTATAGTAAAAATCAAAGTGTAGAGTATTATGATGACGCATTAATGGTGCTAAATGTCAGAAAATTACCATTTGATTTTGTAGAAAGTTTATACAAGAAAAGAATTTTTGACATTGTTTTTTCATCATTTGTGTGTGTGGTGGTTTTATCTTGGTTACTACCACTTTTATGGATTATTGTCAAATTAGAATCTAAAGGACCATTGATTTTTAAACAAAAACGAGAAGGTCTTAATGGAGAAAGTTTTATTTGTTATAAAATTAGAAGTATGAGAGTCAATAAAGAATCTTATAATAATATTCATACTTCTAAAAATGACCTAAGAATTACTAAAGTAGGTGCTTTTTTAAGAAAAACAAGTATGGATGAATTACCACAATTCCTAAATGTATTAATAGGTAATATGAGTGTAGTAGGTCCTAGGCCACATATAGAAAGTTTGTCTTTAGAATATCAAAAAGAAGTACATGATTATCTAAAAAGGCATATAGTAAAACCAGGTATAACTGGTTTAGCTCAAATAAGCGGTTATAGAGGAGAAATAAAGAAAAAATCTGATATAAAAAACCGTGTAAGATTAGATATTTTTTATATTGAAAATTGGTCTTTTTTTTTAGATGTTAAAATTATAATTCAGACTGTTTTAAATGTTCTTAAAGGAGAAGAAAAAGCATATTAAAAAATGAAAGAGAAATTAGAAGTAACAGTATCAATTGTCCTTTATAATGAAGATTTAGAAGAGCTGTCACAAACAATACAATCCTTTTTAAGCGTTCCATTAACCAAGAAATTATATTTAATTGATAATACAAGTGAAAAACTGTTTCAAGGAGTTTTTAATGATATAGAAATAGAATACATAGCAATTGGAGATAATATAGGTTTTGGAGCAGGCCATAATGTAGTAATAGAAAAAATTAAGAATATATCCAATTTTCATCTAATTTTAAACCCTGATGTTTATTTCGAGAAAACTGTCATTCCTAATTTAATTCAAGAATTAAAAAATAACGAATCTTTAGCGATGATTGCTCCAAAAGTGTTGTTCCCAAATGGAGAACACCAATATTCTTGTAGAAGATATCCACAGTTTTTAGAACTCATTGCTAGAAGATTTCCAATTTTTAAACCCATTTTAAAACCAAAAGTGTTTAAAGGGCAATACCAAGACAAAGATTTAACCAATCCTTTTTATGCAGACTACCTTGCAGGTTGTTTTCACCTTTACAAAACTGATGATTATGTAAAATTAAAAGGTTTTGATGAACGCTATTTCCTGTATATGGAAGATGTAGATATTTGTAAAAAAATAGATGAATTAGGAAAAAGAAAGCTTTATTATCCTAAAGAAGAAATTAAACACGTATTAAAACAAGGATCCTCTAGGGATATGAAATTATTTTTCAGACATACTATATCTGCAATTAAATACTTCTATAAATGGGGTTTATAGAAAATTATATTTTTATAAAATAAATTATCAATAATATTTGAGGTTTTTATTAGTTTAATTTTATTTTTTTTACTTTTTTTTGTTTAAAATTCAATTATTTTTCACTTTTATTTTTTATTATCCTTTTAAATTATAATATTAGCAGTCTGTTTAACATTAATTTATAACATTAAAAAAATGTTAGACTAACTTCTATAAAAATAAGGAATTGAAACAAAGGAAATCCATTTATATAAAGCCTTTAGTAATCTTAATTGATCTATTTTTAATATGTTCAATTATTTTTACAACTTCATTTAAAGACTATTTAAATACTTCATTTCTTACCTACATTATTATTTCTTGGTTAATAACAACCTATTATACCAAGTTTTACAACGTTTATAGGTATACACAAGTTGGGGTTATTATTACCCTTTTAATGTCGCAATTTTTTGTTTTTGGTCTTGCTTATCTAAGTTATTTTTCTGTATTTAAAGAAGGGGAAGTTGTTGGTAATCAGATTTTTATTTTCTTATTAATTTTATCTTTTATAACTTTTTTCAAGTTTTTTATTTTCTATATACTTAGAAAGTTTAGATCAGAAGGTAAAGACCATAGATCTATTGTTTTGTTTGGTGGAATTAATTCAGCAAAAAAATTAAAAGATTTATTTCATTCTAAAAACGATTTTGGTTATCGTTTTAATGGTTTTTTCTCAAATTCAGAATACAAATCACAAGAATATTTAGGAGCAGTAAAAAAGGGGTTTAAATACCTTAAAAATGAAGAGGTAGATGAAATTTACTGTAATCCTTCAGAGATTACTGCAAATCAACTTACTAAAATTAGAAAATTTGCTGAAGAAAAAGATCTTGAGCTAAGAATTCTACCAGAAAATAAAGCGATCTATAGAAAAGATTTTATTTTAGAATATTTTGGTACAATTCCTGTTTTAAAACCAAAACCACTTCCTTTTGAGAAAGTTGAAACACACATTTCAAAACGAATTCTAGATATTATTTTTTCACTAATTGTTTGTGTTACAATTCTTTCATGGCTATTACCTATTTTATGGATAATTATAAGAATTGATTCTAAAGGACCTTTGTTTTTTAAACAAAAACGAGATGGAATTAATGGTAGTCAGTTTTCTTGTTTTAAATTAAGATCAATGACGGTTAATAATGATGCTGATAAAGTTTCTGCATCTAAAAATGATAAAAGAATAACAAAAGTTGGTGCATTTTTAAGAAAAACAAGTTTAGACGAGTTGCCACAATTTTTTAATGTTCTTTTTGGTGATATGAGTATCGTTGGTCCAAGACCACATATGAATATTCAAACAAAAAAATATACCAACGAAATAGAAAATTATTTGGTAAGAAACTCTGTAAAGCCTGGTATTACTGGTCTTGCTCAAATTAGCGGCTATAGAGGAGAAGTAATTAAAAAATCTGATATTAAAAATAGAGTAAGATTAGATATTTTTTACATAGAAAATTGGTCTTTCTTTCTAGATATTAAAATAATTGTTCAAACATTTTTTAATGTTTTTCTTAAAGAAGAAAAAGCTTACTAAATAAAAAGTAAACTAAAATTAAAATGTACTTCTCTCAAAAGTAGAATTCTAAACATTTTAAATATATTTGCAGACTTAACCACTCAACAAATGAATGTACTTATTTTAGGTTCTGGAGGTAGAGAACATGCCTTTACATTAAAACTTTCTGAAAGCAATAAAATTAGCAACCTTTTTGTAGCCCCAGGAAATGCTGGTACAGATAAAATTGCAAAAAATATTAATATCAATCCTACTGATTTTATAGCTGTAAAAAATCTTGTTTTACAGAATAATATTAATATGGTAGTTGTTGGGCCAGAAGCGCCTTTAGTAGAAGGTGTACATGATTTCTTTTTAGCTGATGCAGAATTAAAAAACATACCTGTAATTGGTCCTAAAAAAGATGGAGCTTTATTAGAGGGTAGTAAGGATTTTTCTAAACAATTTATGCAAAAGCATAATGTACCAACAGCAAAGTATCAATCTTTTACTAAAGATAATCTAACTGATGGTTTTACATTTTTAGAAACATTAGAGCCACCTTACGTGTTAAAAGCAGATGGTTTAGCTGCTGGTAAAGGGGTTTTAATTTTAAATTCTTTAGATGAAGCAAAAGCAGAATTAGAAGAAATGGTGTCAAATCAAAAGTTTGGAGAAGCATCATCTACAGTAGTTATTGAAGAGTTTTTAAAAGGAATAGAACTTTCTGTTTTTGTTTTAACTGATGGAAAAAATTATAAAATCTTACCATCAGCAAAAGATTATAAAAGAATTGGTGAAGGAGATACTGGTTTAAATACTGGTGGTATGGGTGCAATTTCTCCTGTACCTTTTGCAGATGAATCATTTTTAAATAAAGTTGAAGAACTGGTTGTAAAACCTACAATTGCTGGTTTACAAAAAGACGGAATTGATTATAGAGGTTTTATCTTTATAGGTTTAATGAATGATAATGGTAACCCTTCTGTAGTAGAGTATAATGTAAGAATGGGAGATCCAGAAACTGAAGTTGTATTGCCAAGAATAGAATCTGATTTATTCGATTTATTTGAAGGTGTTGCAAATCAAACTTTAGATCAAAAATCTTTTTCTGTTACAGATAAAACTGCAACAACTGTAATGTTAGTTTCTGGTGGATATCCAGAGGCATATCAAAAAGAAAAAGAAATAACTGGTTTTGATAACGTTAATGATTCAATCGTTTTTCATGCAGGTACTAAGATAAAAGACAATAAAGTTGTTACAAACGGAGGTAGAGTTATGGCTATTTCATCTTTTGGAAATACTATAGAAGAAGCTTTACAAAAAAGTTACAAAAGCATTGATAAAATTAATTTCGATAAAATGAATTACAGAAAAGATATTGGTTTTGATTTAGTTTAGCAAAAAAGTTTTAAGCTAACACTCAAATTGTTTTTATATAAATCAGAAGATGTATATATTTTTCTTTACCTCGCTTTTTCGAGTGTAAAAGAAAACTCAGAACCTTCACCATAAACACTTTTTAGTAAGATGTTTTCATCATGGGCTTCAACAATATGTTTTACAATAGAAAGGCCTAAACCAGAGCCACCTTGCTCTCTAGATCTACTTTGGTCTACTCTGTAAAAACGTTCAAATAATCGTGAAATATGTTCTTTTTTAATCCCTTCACCATTATCAACAACTTTAATTATAAATTTTTTCTCAGAGTAATCTTGAACACTAACGTAAGTTTTTCCATTAGGTTTTCCATATTTAATAGAGTTTACAACTAAGTTAATTAATACTTGTTCAATTTTTTCTATATCGCCTTTTACAAAAACAGGAAATTCATGAGTTTTATCAAAAGTTAAAGTGATGTTCCTTTTTTTAGCTTTCATTTCGAACAAATCAAAAACATTCTGAATCAGCTCTAAGATATTAAATACTTCTACATCTAATTTTGTTCCCTCATTTTCTAATTTAGCAATCATATCTAAATCTTTAATTACAGCAACCAATCTTTCAACACCTTTATTAGCCCTTTCTAAATACTTCATTCGTATTTGTTTGTCATTAATGGCGCCTTCAATTAAGGTAAGAATATAACCTTGTACAGTAAATAAGGGTGTTTTTAATTCATGAGCAACATTGCCTAAAAAATCTCGTCTAAAAGAGTCTCTTTCTGTTAAGCTTTCTATTTCTAGTCGCTTACCTTCAACAAACTTTTGCATACTTTTAGATAGTTTTTCTATATCTGTAGTTGCAGATTCTCTTTTTAAATCATTTACATTTAAAATAGAAACTTCTTGATATAATTTTTTTAACCTTCTGTAAATAAAATGTTCAGCTCTGTATTGAATAATAAAAAAAGAAATAATAAATAATACAATCGAAGAAATTAAGATTGTGGTAATACCTAAATGTTCACTAATTATAAAATAAGAAATCATGGAAATTGCAACCGCAAGCAATGTTAGGTAAATAGCCGACCATAAAGCATAAGAGTATGTTTTTTTTAGTTTCAAAAATTGTAGTATTTAACTCTTAATTATTTTTTATTGACCTTCGTCTTCTAACAAAACAAATTTATAACCTACACCTTTAACAGTTTTAAAATGGTTATCACCAATTTTTTCTCTAAGTTTTCTAATATGCACATCTATTGTTCTGCCACCAACAACAACTTCATTACCCCAAACAGTATCTAAAATAACTTCTCTTTTAAAAACTTTACCAGGTTTAGATGTTAAAAGCGAAAAAAGTTCAAACTCTTTTCTTGGTAGTGCAATTTTTTTGCCAGATTTATAAACTACATATTCATCTCTGTCAATAATAATATCACCAAGTTTAAGAGAATCTTCAGTCTCAGATTCAGTTTTTAGTCTTCTTAGTAAAGATTTTATTTTGCTTACTAAAACTTTTGGTTTTACTGGTTTGGTAATATAATCATCTGCACCTGCTTCAAATCCTGCAACTTGGGAATAATCTTCACCTCTTGCAGTTAAAAAAGCAATTATTACATTTTCTAGAGATTTAATTTTTCTTATTTTTTCACAAGCCTCAATACCATCCATTTCTGGCATCATAATATCTAATAATATTAGGTGGGGTATATTTTTTTTTGCAGATTTTACGGCGTCTAAACCATTTGCGGCTGTAAATATTTGATAGCCTTCGTTTTTTAGATTGTAACCAATAATCTCAATAATATCTGGCTCATCATCAACTAATAAGATTTTAATATCTTTTTTATTCATAATATTTTATCTGATAAAAATCAAAAATACTCATAATTCTATTATAATAACAGCTTCTTAACAATGATTTAATATTGTAACCTAAATATTAATATTAGCATTTAACAATAACATAATCAGACATATTTACCATTACTAAATAAAATTTATTAAATTTATCCCTTTAATTCAAAAACAAACAAACATGAAAAAAAATTACTTTTTTACATTATTATTAACTTTTAGTTTTACGTTACTGTCTTTTGGGCAGATAGTTATTAACGAGGTTGATGCGGATACAGCCGGAACAGATGTAGCAGAATTTATAGAACTAAAATGGACTCCAAATACATCATTAGATGGTTATGTAGTTGTATTATTTAATGGAAGTGATGACAAGAGTTATGTTGCTTTTGATTTAGATGGTAAAACTACTGATGCTAACGGTTTCTTTATTTTGGCTAATACTCCTTTAGTTACAGATGCTGACATTGATATGGGAGCTAGTAATGTTTTACAAAATGGTGCGGATGCCGTGGCTATTTATCAAGCTAATGAAACTGATTTTCCAAATGATACAGATATTACACTAACAGGGTTAATAGATGTAATTATTTACGATACAAATGATAGTGATGATGATGGTTTATTAACTGGTTTTGGAAAGACAGAGCAGTATAATGAAGGTGAAAATGGTTCTCAAAGTACACAGTCTATCCAAAGGTTAGCAGATGGTAGTTATACAACATCTGACACAACTTTTAGAGCAGAAAATATAGCAACAGACCCTTGTGTTATTACGTTATTTAATTATACCACAACTTGTGATGCTGTAACTTCGGGTGTAGATACTTATACTGTAACAATAGATTTTTCTGGAGGTAATACAGGAATTACATATACGCTTAATTCTGATGTAGGCGCTTTATCAGGAGATTCTCCAACAAGTTTAGAAACTGGTACCATAACTATTTCGGGTGTGTCAGAAGGTACAGACATAAATTTCACTTTAGTTGGTGGGGCTGGAAGTAGCTGTGATTTTTCAGAGGTAATTACTTCTCCAAACTGTGTTGGTTTTCCAATAGAAGAAACATTTGATTACACTTTAGGTGAAGCACTTTCAGCTCAATCTAATTGGATGTCTGTAAATTCAGGTGATGATATATTAATTGCCGACGGTAGTTTAAGTTATACTGGTCTTAAATCTTCAGTTGGTAACTCCGTAACTTTTGATGGTGGTGGTATAGAAAATTACACAACATTTGCAGATGTTACTGCAGGTACAGTGTATGCTTCTTTTCTTTTAAAAGTTACAGACATTTCTTCAATGACTGACTTAACTGATGGAGGTTACTTTGCATCTCTTGCAGGTAATACATCTGGTTATGATACAAGGTTGTGGGTTAGACCAAATCCAGACGCAGATGGAAGTACTTTTGATATTGGTCTTGGGGTTGATACTAAATTTACGACAGGAACTTATAATATAGATGATGTGCTTTTTATTGTAACAGCTTATAATATGGATGATGCTACAGTTAGTTTTTGGGTTAATCCAGATGCATCTTCTTTTGAAGGTACAATACCAACAGCTACATTATCTTATATTGATGATTCACCATCAAGTGGTATAAACTTATTCATTTTAAGACAAGATTCAACAGGTGAAACACCTTTTATGCAGGTGGATGAATTGAGAATTTCGGATTCATGGGCAGATGTAACTCCAAAATCGGCTACTGCTTCAATAAAAGAAAATTCTATCGAAGGTTTTGCAGCATATCCAAATCCTGTAAAAAATAGTCGTTTTACAATTACAACTAATAGTACAGATAAAAAAGAAGTTGCTATTTTTAATGTATTAGGTAAACAAGTTTTATCTACTAGCTTTTCTGAAACAAAATCTAATATTGATGTTTCTTCAATAGCATCAGGATTATACATTTTAAAAGTTACAGAAGGTACTAAAATTGCTACTAGCAAGTTAGTGATTAAATAAAAACAAATTTTTTAAAATTTTAAAAGCTCTGATTTATTCAGAGCTTTTTCTTTTTTATTATATTTATAGAAATGAAAAAGAAATAAAGCTATGAATCTTACCTATAAATTAAACGATATTCTATTTTTAGATATAGAAACAGTACCACAAGAAGAAAATTGGGAAAACGTCTCTAAAACAACTCAAGAATTGTTCGATAAGAAAACCCAATACCAACGTAAAGATGAATTTACAGCAAAACAGTTTTATGAAAAAGCAGGAATTTGGGCTGAATTCGGAAAAATAATCTGTATTTCTGTTGGTTATTTTGTAGATGTAGAAGACAAAAAACAACTAAGAATAACTTCATTTTATGGTGATGATGAGAATAAGGTTCTAATTGATTTTAAAGATTTATTAGACAAACACTTTGCTAAAAAAACAAATATTTTATGTGCTCATAATGGTAAGGAATTCGATTTTCCTTTTATTGCTAGACGAATGATTGTACATCAAATAGAATTACCTAAAAAACTCAATTTGTTTGGCAAGAAACCTTGGGAAGTTCCGCATTTAGATACGCTTGAGCTTTGGAAGTTTGGCGATTACAAACATTATACATCTTTAAAATTACTAACTTCCATTTTAGGTGTACCATCACCAAAAGATGATATTGATGGTAGTGAAGTTGCTAAAGTATATTACCAAGAAAAAGATATCGAAAGAATTGTTAGGTATTGCGAAAAAGACACAGTTGCAGTTGCACAAATATTATTACGCTTCAATAATGAAGAATTAGTAAAAGAAAAAAATATTGTTAGTGTAGATTAATCTTCTAATTTCATAGAAATTTCAAGCCAACGCTCCTCTTTTTGTTCTAAAGTAATAATGATTTCTTGTAACTCTTCAGATTTTTTCTGAATATCATCTGCAGCAATTTCTACGTTTACAAACTGTTGTTCAATGGTGTCTTTTCTTTTTTGTAACCTTGCAATTTCTGCTTCTAAAGCACCAAATTCCCTTTTTTCGTTAAAACTTAAGCTGCTTTTAGTAGTTTTCTTTTCTGCTTTTTTTACAACAAGCTTTTCTTTTTCTACTTCTTTTTCTGTAGAATTATCATAAGCCCTAAAATCTGAGTAGTTTCCAGGAAAGTTTTCAACAACTCCATTACCTCTAAAAACAAATAAAGCATCCACAATTTTATCCATAAAATAACGGTCGTGAGAAACAACCAATAAATTTCCAGGATAATCTAACAAAAAGTTTTCGAGTACATTTAAGGTAACAACATCTAAATCGTTTGTAGGCTCATCCAGAATTAAAAAATTAGGATTTTGAATTAAAACAGCACACAAATACAAACGTTTTTGTTCACCTCCAGAAAGTTTTTCTACAAAATCGTATTGTTTCTTTTTATCAAACAAAAAACGTTCTAAAAGTTGCGAGGCAGAAATTTTTCTTCCTTTTGATAAAGGGATGTATTCACCAAATTCTTTGATTACTTCAATAACTTTTTGTCCTTCTTTTACATTGATTCCTGCCTGTGTATAATAACCAAACTTAATAGTTTCGCCAATAACAACTTTACCAGCATCAACAGGGCTTTTCTGTGTAAGAATATTTAAAAAAGACGATTTACCTGTTCCGTTTTTACCAATAATTCCTATTCGTTCTCCTCGTTTAAAAACGTAATCGAAACCATCTAAAATTACTTTATCTCCAAAAGATTTATGCAGTTTGTGAAGTTCAAGAATTTTGCTTCCTAAACGTTCCATATTTATTTCTAATTGAACAGAATGATCTTTTCTTCGTTGATGCGCTTTTTCTTTAATTGCGTAAAAATCATCAGTTCTAGACTTTGATTTTGTAGTTCTAGCTTTTGGTTGTTTACGCATCCAGTCTAATTCTTTTTTAAATAGACTTTTGGCTTTACTTAAATTGGTAGCTTCTAGAGCTAAACGTTCTTCTTTATTTTGTAGATAATAAGAGTAATTACCTTTGTATTTATAGATTTTACCTTCGTCTAATTCTAAAATTTCATCACAAACACGCTCTAAAAAATAACGATCGTGAGTAACCATAAAAAGTGTAATCTTTTCTTTGGCAAAAAATGATTCTAGCCATTCAATCATTTCTAAATCTAAATGATTTGTTGGTTCATCTAGAATTAATAAATCTGGTTTGCTAATTAAAACAATAGCTAAAGAAAGACGTTTTTTCTGCCCTCCAGAAAGCGATGAAATCTTCTGAGTTAAATCGTCTAACTTTAATTTAGATAGAATTTGTCTGTATTGTGTTTCAAAATCCCAGGCATTGTATTGGTCCATTAAATCGAAAGCAGTTTGGTAAGCTTCTGCTTCTTCTGGGTTTTTTAATGCTTTTTCATACTGATTAACAATAGAAAGTATTTTGTTATCTGTAGCAAAAATGGTTTCTTCAATGGTTAAATTTGGATCTAAATCATCACTCTGTGCTAAATATGCTATAGAAATATCTTTTCTACTAACTACTTGGCCTTCATCAGCAGTATCTAAACCAGCAATAATATTTAGAATGGATGTTTTACCAGTTCCGTTTTTGGCAACAAATGCTATTTTTTGATCTTTACTAATACCAAAAGAAATGTCTTGAAACAAAACACGTTCTCCATAAGATTTAGAGATATTTTCTACAGAAAGGTAATTCACGATTTAAGTTTTTGCAAAGAAACAAAAAACCCAAGAGTTAACTTGGGTTTTTTACATCATTTAAAATAAACAACAAAGGGGGGGTGGATTATTTATCTATTTTCTATCTATGTGTAAAAATAAATAACTAATTGGGGGACAAGATTATTTATCTATTTCTACACTGTAAATCTAAATGAAATAAAGCTATCTGTCAATCCCTATTTATGGTGAAATTTTTGCCTCCCTATTTATGGGGGTAAGCCTCCCTATAAATGGGGAGAGAGTTAACAATTCTAAAATATTTTAAGAGATTTTTAGAATAAAAAACAATTTTAGTATCTGTTAATTAATGTTATCTTGCAGTAGTGTTTAACTAAAAAATATTATATGAAAATTATTGTCCCTATGGCTGGTATTGGTTCTCGTTTAAGACCTCATACTTTAACAGTTCCAAAACCGCTAACAGTAATAGCTGGTAAACCTATTGTACAAAGATTGGTAGAAGATATTGCCTCTGTAATAGATGAAGAAATAGAAGAAATTGCATTTGTTATAGGTAGTAGAGCCAAAGGTTTTCCTGCAGATACAGAAGAAAAATTATTAAAAATCGCAAAAGAATTAGGTGCAAAAGGTTCTGTATATGTGCAAGATGTAGCTTTAGGTACTGCACATGCTATTTATTGTGCAAAAGAATCTTTAAGTGGGCCATGTGTAGTTGCTTATGCAGATACTTTATTTAAGGCAGATTTTAAATTAGATGTAAACGCAGATGGTGCAATTTGGGTTAGTCAAGTAGAAAACCCAAGTGCTTTTGGTGTGGTTAAGTTACAAGAGGGTGTAATTACAGATTTTATAGAAAAGCCAAAAGAATTTGTATCAGATTTAGCAATAATTGGTATTTATTATTTTAAAAGTGGTGAAAAAGTTTTAAAAGAAATTCAGCATTTAATAGATAATGATTTAAAAGAAAATGGCGAATACCAATTAACCAATGTTCTTGAATCTTTAAAGCAACAAGGTGCAAAATTTATACCTGGAACTGTAAATGCTTGGATGGATTGTGGTAAAAAAGACCCAACTGTAGATACTAACAAACAAACTCTTTCGTTTGAGCATGAAGCTGGTGTTAACTTAGTTTCTGATGATGTTGTGTTACAAAATTCAGAAATTATTCAGCCTTGTTATATAGGAGAAAACGTAGTTTTAAGAGATTCTAAAGTAGGTCCATATGTTTCTATTGGTTCTAATAGTTTAGTAAATAATTCTACAATTGTTAATTCTTTAATTCAAAAGAATGTAGACATTTCTAATGCTAATTTAGATAATGCAATGATTGGTAATCACGCAAAATATAATGGCGAATTTACCTCTGTAAGTATTGGTGATTATACAGAGTTAACATAATATATGTCTAGCATAAAGAAAATAAATATTAATAATAAGAGGCACTTTACAAACATAAAGTTGTCTCTTTTGTCTTTGTTCTTTATGCTAATTACTGTTGATATTTTATCGCAAGACAGTATACCTGAAAAAGAAGATTTAACTGAAGAAGCAGAATTAAAGTTTCAGCATTATTTTTTTAAAGCATTATCAGAAAAATCGATTGGAAATCATCAAAAAGCCATTGAAAACCTAGAAAATTGCAATCAGCTTTTAATTAATGATGTTGCAGTTTTTTTTGAGTTTTCTAAGAATTATTTATTACTCAATAATACTTTATTAGCCAAAGAATATATTAACAGAGCTTTAGCTAAAGATGTAAATAATCTTTGGATGTTAAAGCACTTGGTTAAAATAAACCAAAAGGAGAAAAACTATAAAGAAGCGATTAAAAATCAGCAAAAAATAATAGCCATTAATCCTAAAGAAAAAGAGTTTTTAGTAAGACTTTATTTGTATGATAGACAATATCAAAAAGCTTTTGCTTTAATGAATTCTTTAGAAAAGGATAATATGTTATCTTCTAGATTAAAAAGAATTAAATATAGTTTAGAGAATACCAAGTTACCTGAAATAAAAGATGAAAACCTTACAGATTTAACTGGTTTAATCAATCAATTTAAAACAGATAAATCTTATAAAGTATTAGAACAGATTTTAAAGTTATCTGCAGATAAACCATTAGAGTTATTAAAGTTTAGTGAAGAAGGAATTACACTTTTTCCTGCACAACCTTTTGTATATTTAATGAAAGCCAAAGCATTAAATAATCAGAAAAATTATAAAAATGCGTTAACTACTTTACAAAATGGTATCGATTTTGTAATAGAAGATAAAATGGAAGTAGATTTTTATAATGAATTTGCAAAAACCTATAAAGGTTTAGGCAATGTAAAAGAAGAAAATAAATACCAGCAAAAAGCTAATAAATTGAAGAGTTAATACATGAAGTTTATAAAATACATTCTCTTTTTTACAATAATATTTACGTCTTGTAAAACAACAAAAAACATGATTGATGCAACTGCAACAGCCAAAAGTATTTCAGCAAGAAAAGTAGCAAAAAAACATGTTGCTGCTAATTTTGATAAAAATACAATTGATGCAAAATTAAAGATGAATTTTGATAACGGAAAAACAAAGCAAAGTTTATCTGTTAGCATGAAAATGAAAAAAGACGAAGTAATTTGGTTAAAAGGAAGCAAATTTATAACGGTTTTTAAAGCAGAAATTACACCAACTTCTGTACGTTATTATTCGTCTTTACTTAAAAATTCTTTTGAGGGAGATTTTTCTATGATAAAAGAATTACTAGGTGTAGAAATTAACTTTGAACAGCTACAGAATTTGTTTTTAGGTCAATCTTTAATGGATGTTAGAGCAGAAGATCAAGAAGTAGAAATTGTTAATAACAGGTATGTTTTATCTCCAGAAAAACAAGCAGCATTGTTTGATATTTTCTTTAATATAAACCCTGCACATTTTAAATTAGATGAACAAACCATTATAAATACAGAAAAAGATTTACGATTAGATGTAAAATACCCTTCTTATAGTTTAATTGATGAAGTTGTTTTCCCTACAGGGATAAATATTAAAGCAAAGAATAAAAAATCGCTAACAACCATAGATTTAGAATACAAATCTGTTATTTTTAATGAAGACGTAAATATGTCTTTTAGTGTACCAAAAGGTTATAAAAAGTTATCTTTTTAATGAAGTTTATAAAGTATTATCTTCTCTTATCATTAGTTTTTCTGATGAATTTCTCTGCATTTAGTCAAACTAGAAAGCAGTTAGAAAATCAGCGAAAAAAATACAAATCTGAAATTGTAAAATTAAACAGATTGCTTTTTAATGAAGTTAAAAAAGAGAAAAATGCTTTAGAAGCTTTAAAAGACATCAACCGAAAAATTGATGTTCGTAATAAGTTAATTAATACAATTAATTTAGAAGCAAAGCTTTTAACGAACGAAATTAATGGAAATGAGCGAAAAATCACAAAGCTAAATAAAGAATTAAAAGCTTTAAAAGCAGATTATGCAGAGATGATTTACAAATCATATAAAAGTAAATCACAACAAAGTAGATTAATGTTTTTATTGTCTTCGCAAAACTTTTATCAAGCTTATAAAAGATTAGAATACACCAAACAGTATACACAATTCAGAAAAAAACAAGGTGAACAAATTCAGGTTCAAGCAAATTTTATTAAAAAATTAAACGATTCTCTTTTTTATCAAAAGAAAGTAAAAGACACTTTAATTTTGGTTGAAAAAAATCAAAAAAATGAAATTGAGTCTGATAAAAAGAATCAAGAAAGTTTAATCTCTCAAATCAAAAAGAAAGAAGGTAAATACAAAAGAGAGATTCAAAGAAATGCTAAAGAAGAGAGAAAAGTTGCTGCTAGAATAGATAAAATTATTAAAGAAGAAATTGCTAAAGCTAATAGATTAGCATTAAGCAAAAGTAAATCTAAAACAAATAAAACAGTTGTTAAAAAGAGTAGTAGTTTTATATTAACTCCAGAAGCAAAAGCTTTAGCAGCTAAATTTGAGCTTAATAAAGGTAAGTTACCTTGGCCTGTAAAAGAAGGTATTGTGGTTAGAAAATTTGGTAAACAACCACACCCAACTTTTCCTGGAATTATCATTAACGGAACAGGTTTGCATATTGTAACAAGTAATGGTAGCAATGCAAAAGCTATTTTTAAAGGTGAGGTTTTAAATATTTTGGTGGGTTCTGGAGGTACAAAAAATGTATTAATTCGCCATGGAAACTACATAACTTCTTATAATAATTTAGAAAACGCTTATGTAAAAAAAGGCGATAAAATAGAAGTTGGCCAAGATATTGGTAGAATTTTTACAGACAAAGTTTCTAAAAAAACAAAACTTGTATTTGTGTTATTTAAAAATACAACACGTTTAAATCCTGCTTCTTGGATTTTAAAAAGATAAAATTTTCTTAAAATAGTATTTGTGTCAATTTCACAATCTAATGAGTTAAACAATGGTTTTAATCATTAATAAATTTGAAATGAGTTAATAAAGTATTAACTTTTAATATGAATCTTAAAACATAGAAATGGAAAATTTAGATAGAAAGACAGTAGCAATTTTAGCTACAAATGGTTTTGAAGAAAGTGAATTAAGAGAACCAAAAAAAGCACTAGAAAAAGCAGGTGCAGATGTAGAAATTGTATCACTAGAAAAAGGTGAAATAAAATCTTGGAATAATGGAGATTGGGGTAAAGCTTATAAAGTAGATAAAACTTTAAACGAAGTTACACAAGCAGATTATAATGCGTTAGTTCTTCCTGGTGGAGTTATTAATCCAGATATTTTAAGAAGAGATAAAAACGCAATTAGTTTTATAAAATCTTTTTTCGATAATCATAAACCAGTTGCAGCTATTTGTCATGCACCTTGGTTATTGGCAGAAGCCGATGTTTTACAAGATAGAAATGTAACTTCTTTTAGTTCTATTAAAAAAGATATTATTAATGCTGGTGCAAATTGGACAGACGAAGAAGTTGTGGTAGATGCTGGTTTAGTAACAAGTAGAAACCCTGATGATTTACCTGCATTTAATGATAAATTAGTAGAAGAGGTTTACGAAGGTAAACACGAAGAGCAGATGGCATAATATTTAATTATTGTCAATAAAAAAAAGTGCAATTTTTAATTGCACTTTTTCTTTTTTAAAGATATTTTAAGCTTTAAAACGAATGTTTTTCTGAATAATTACAGAATTAGGTATTGTAATTAATTCGCCTTCTGGCGTTTTTAAAGTGATGAAAAACACACCAATATCTAATATTTTTCCAGTAATGTTATTGTCTTTTTCTAGTACTGTAATTGTATCTCCAATTTTTACAGGATAATTAATAAACAAAATTAAACCTGCTGTAATATTAGAAAGAATAGACCATTGTGCAAAAAAGGCAATCCCTAAAATGGTTAAAAATGAAGAGATGTAAATTAATAATTGCTTTTCATCAACTCCCCAAATAAAAGCAATAACAACAATTAAAGTAATGTAAATTAGTACAGAAACTATTTTATTCGTTACAATTATTCTTGCTTGTTGAAAACCGAATTTTAATTGAATTTTCTTTAAAGAGTTGGTTACGAGTAACCTAATGAAAAAGCCTAAAATAAGAATAATAAAAGACTCTAAAATTTTAAAATGATTTAAGAATTCCATTTTTTTTATTTTTAACTAAATAAAGCTTTTAGCTCAGTAGCTTCATTTGGTTTTATTTTACCAGCTAAAACTAAGCTTAATTGTTTACGTCTTAAAGCACCATCAAAACGTTCTTTTTCTAAATCTGTTTCTGGTATTAAGCTCGGTATTTGTACAGGTTTTCCTGTTTCATCAACAGCAACAAATGTATAAATACCTTCGTTAACTTTTGTTCTTTTACCAGATTGTCTGTCTTCTATCCAAACATCAACATAAACTTCCATAGAAGAGTTAAAAGCTCTAGAAACTTTTGCTTCTATAGTAACAACGCTACCTACAGGTACAGACTTACTAAAAGCAACATGATTTACAGAAGCAGTAACTACAATTCTAGATGAATGACGTCTGGCAGCAATGCTACAAGCTCTATCCATTCTAGCTAATAATTCGCCACCAAAAAGATTATCTAAATAATTAGTGTCTCCAGGTAAAACTAAATCTGTAAGTACAGTTAAAGATTCTATAGATTTTTTTGCTTCCATTCTTTTAAAATTTCTGCAAAGATATAAGGATAGTATCCTAAATAAAAGTTATTTTGTTTCTAATAACCAAGCGTCTTTAGATGCAGTAGCTTGTATTTTATACAAATTATTTATAGCATCATTTCTATCAGCAAAACTATTAAAAACAACCTGAGTTAAACCCCATTTGTTAACACCAATAATACTGGCATTAAACCCTTGTTTTTTAAGTTGATCAACTTTTTTCTGAGCATTTTCTTTAATTTGAAAAGCACCAGCAACAACATGATATGGTTTTGCAGTTTCTTTTACCACATTTAACTCAATAGTTGGTAAAGGGTTAGAAATTACAAATGTTGCAGTCTGTATTTTTTTCTCTAAAGATTTTTGCTGATTAGCAAGTATGGTTTCTTGTTTACCTTGTTGATAAAAATTATTAGCTGTAAAACCTAAAGTTAATAAAATTGCAGCAGTAGCAGCATACTTAATAAATGTAGGTATTCCTTTTCTTTCTTTTTTATTAACAACAGGTATTAAAGGCTTTACAATTTCTTGATGCCTTTTTACTGCTGAATTTGTAACTGTAGTTAAACCAAAAGATTCTGGTAAATAGTTTACTGTACTGTTTGGTTCAAAAATAATTTGACCATTATTGTTTAAAGATAAAGTACCAATAGCACCAATCTCTAAAGATTTAGATTGTAATTCATTTTGCCATCTAATTACAGATAAAGTAATTGCATTAGAAGCTTTTTCAAAAGAAATATTTTCTGAAGAAGCAATGTAGTTAGCCAATAAACCATCACTTATTTTTAAATGACTATTAAAAGTAATTTGTTTAGAAGGTGCATAAAACATATGCGTGTTTTCATCTAAACTTGCACCTATTTTATTAGTTACAAAACCTCCAAAATCAGGTACAATTACACAATCGTATCTGTATAGTAAATCGTTTATATAGTTGGCTAAATTCATAAATACAAAAGTAGAATATTTATTTTATAAATTAAATTATTTCAAAAAAATATCAGTAAAAAATTATATATTGTATTTAAAATTGAGTTCTATTGAAAGAAGAAAAATTATTAGCCATTTTACGCTTACAAAAAAGCAAAGCTATAGGAGATATTTTGGCTAAAAAATTAATAGTTAATGTAGGTGATGTTGAGCAAGTTTTCAATGAAAAAACATCAATTTTAGAAAAAATAAATGGTATTGGAGCTCATGCATTAAAACATTTATTTGACAAAGAAAATTTATTACTTGCAGAAAAAGAACTCGGTTATATTTTAAAAAATAATATTGAGTACACTTATTTTTTAGATAAAAACTATCCTAAAAACCTTCAGAATTGTATTGATAGCCCTATTTTGTTTTTTAGAGATGGTAACATCAACCTAGAAAATGATAAAATAATATCTGTTGTTGGTACCAGAAACATGAGTTCTTATGGAAGAGATATTATAAATAATTTAATTACTGAATTAGCTGAATATAACCCAATAATTGTTAGTGGTTTTGCATATGGTGTAGATATTTGTGCACATAAAGCAGCTATAAAAAATAATTTGCAAACTATTGCTGTTTTGGCTCATGGCTTTGAGCAAATTTACCCTAAAGTGCATAAAAAATATATTAATGAAGTAAACGAAAATGGTGGTTTTTTAACAGAATTTTGGAGTGAAGAACAACCTTTAAGAGAGAATTTTTTAAAGAGAAATAGAATTGTTGCAGGTATTTCTAAAGCAACAATTATTGTAGAGAGTGCATCTAAAGGAGGTTCTTTAGTAACTGCAGATATTGCAAATTCTTATCATAGAGATGTATTTGCAGTGCCAGGAAGAACTACAGATATTTATAGTAAAGGTTGCAATAATTTAATAAAAAATAATAATGCACATTTGTTAACATCTGCAACAGATATAATTAAAATGCTAAATTGGGATATTAAAGAACAACCGAAAGTAATTCAAAAACAATTATTTATTGATTTGAATGAAAGAGAACAAAAAATCTACGATTTATTACACCTAAAAGGAGCTCAAGTTCTAGATGTAATCTCTTTAGAATGTAATATTCCTATTTTTCAATTGTCATCAATTTTATTACAAATGGAATTAAAAGGTGTTACAAAGCCTTTACCTGGTAAGATGTTTGAAATCGTCTAATTTAATCCCTATTTTTGTAAAATACCACAGAATTTATGGCTGATAATCAAAAATTAATATCTAAAAAAAAACCTACTTTTCCTGTTAGTAAGTTGCTAACAGCGTTTTTAAAAAAACACAACAGAAGTACTAAAATTAGTATTTTGTACAACGATTTATTGCGTTTTCAGGGCTCAGTAACTGTGTTTGATAAGAATGATGAAGACACACTTTGGGTAAGAACTTATTATTCTGAATGGGATAGAAATGAAATTGATTTAAGTTTAAAAAAGATTTACACCATTTTACATTCTGATGGTAATGATAATACCATTCCTTTTTTAAATATAGATGCCATAGACTTTTGTACGTTTGGTAATTCTAAACCTTTTCGTATTAAAGTTCGTAATATTTTAAATGATAATTTTACCTATTTTTATGTAAAACAGGCTGATGCTTCTCGTATTTATGGTTTAGAATTAGAGCACATTTTGTCTCCTTACACCATGAATTACTTGGTGTATAAAGACACTTTAATAGAAGAGCATATTTCTGGAATTCCTGGTGATGATTTTATCGATAATTTTTTGCCAAAATGTACAGAATCAGAAAAGTCGCAAATTGCAAAAGAATTTGTGAAGTTTAAAGAGCGTTGTTTTATTCGTCTTTTGGGTGATATGAGATCTTATAATTATGTAATTACACCTATTCACGATTTCGATCATATTGTATATAAAATTAGAGCCATAGATTTTGATCAACAATCTTTTGAAGGAAATTTAAAAGTATACAATTTACAATTCTTAAAAGAGAATTTTAAAATGGTAGAAATGGTTGGTAAAAAATTACAGAACAGCTCTATTAATCAGTATAAAATTGAAGAACGTTCTTACATTGCAAAAAGAATGATTAGCTCACCAGATAGAATTCAGCACATCATTAGATGTATGAAACAAGATAATATTTCTTTTCCAAAACATATAGAACGTTTAAAACAAGATTTAATAGATTATGTGGGTGATGTTGAGTTTAAAAAATGTAAAAATATGGGCGAAGTTTTAGAAACTATTTTAATTTTTGTTAAACGAAATTATTTAGACATTAGCAGTAAAGAATTGTTTTAACAGCAATTTTTAACACAAATTTACATCGAAAAGAAAATGACAGAAAATAGAATACTACATTCAACAATAAAAGGAGAAGGCAAGCCATTGCTTATTTCACATGGTTATTTTGGCATGTCTGATAATTGGAAAACTTTGGGAAATCAGTTTTCAGAAGATTACCAAGTACATTTAATAGACCAAAGAAATCACGGACGCAGTTTTCATACAGATGCTTTTAATTATGAGCTTCTAGCAGAAGATTTATACAACTACATAAAACATCATCAAATAGAAAATGTAAATATTATTGGGCATTCTATGGGCGGAAAAACAGCAATGTTGTTTGCTGTAAATTATCCAGATTTAGTTGATAAGTTAATTATTGTTGATATTTCACCTAAAGCCTATGAACCACACCATAATGCAATTTTAGCAGGTTTAAATTCTGTTGATTTTTCTATCCAAAATTCAAGAAAACTGGTAGATGAGCAATTGAGTAAATATATACCAGAATTGGGCATTCGTCAATTTTTAATGAAAAATGTGTATTGGGTAGAAAAAGGACAATTAGGCTTTCGATTTAATTTACAATCTTTAACAGAAAATAATCCAGAAGTTGGTAAACCTTTACCTCAAAATACATCCTTTGATAAAGATACATTGTTTTTAAAAGGAGAAAAATCGGGTTATATAATTCCAGAAGAACAAATTATTATCGATAATCATTTTCCTAATAATACAGTTGTAGAAGTTGCTAATGCAGGTCATTGGTTGCATGCAGAAAACCCTAAAGATTTTTATGAAACTGTTTGTGAATTTTTAGCTTAAAAAGAATAATCTCTATACGTTCTTCTTTATTGATACTTAAAATATATTATGGTTTTAATATTGAATAACATATAAATAAACTAAATTATTTTATTACCACTATATTTGTGGATTCAAATTTTTTTTTATGATGAAAAGAGTTTTTCTTTTTCTGTTATTTTTCTGTTCATTCAATAGCTTTTCGCAAAATCAAAAAGTATCTTTTAATTTAGATGCAGAAAAAAATCTATGGCAAAATTTTACCTATGATTTAGGTAATATTGCAGGAGGTATGGGGTATGCATATTCAAGACCTTTGTATTGGCAAAAAAAGCAATTTACAAATTTAGGTTATGTTGCAGCTGGTACTACAGCTTTTTATTTTATTGATGATAATGTAGATAGATGGGCTGTAAATTACAGACCCAAAGCACCAAATTGGTTAGTAAACTATGGTAATAATATTGGAGACCCTAATAACAATTACAGATTAACAGGTGCTGTTTATTTAGCAGGTTTGTTTACTAAAAACCCTAAATTACGAAGAACAGGAGTTTTATTGATTTCATCTGCTTCTGCTGCTGGTTTATTACAGCAAGTATCAAAAAGAATTATTGGTAGAGCCAGACCTAGAATAGAAGTAGGTAAAGCTACATTCGATCCTTTTCATATAGATCGCGTTTACAATTACGATTCTTTTCCTTCTGGTCATGTAATGTTAGGTTTTACAAATGCTTACGTAATTGCTAAACAATTTAAAAATCCATGGATAAAAGCTGGTTTATATACCATTGGTTCTATACCAGGTTTTAGTAGAATTTTAGATCGTTTTCATTGGATTTCTGATGTTGCTTTTTCTACAGCAATTAGTATTTTTATTGTAGAAGCCATAGATCGTTTTTTAGACACAAAGTATGATGATAAATACAATGAAATTAAAAAGGATAAAAAAGTAGCTTGGAACTTGCAGTTTGCACCAGGAACTCTAGGTGTAACTATGAATTTTTAGCAATTTTATTAAACTAAAATATATTTGAAAGCGCAAAAAAGATGAATATTCAAAACGCACAAGAACAAGTAGATAATTGGATTAAAACTCACGGAGTTCGTTATTTTAATGAGCTTACAAATATGGCGCAATTAACAGAAGAAGTTGGTGAAGTAGCCAGAATTATTGCACGTAGATATGGTGAGCAAAGCGAAAAGGAATCTGATAAAAATAAAGATTTAGGAGAAGAATTAGCAGATGTTATGTTTGTTGTACTATGTTTGGCAAACCAAACAGGTATTGATTTACAAGATGCTTTTGATAAGAAATTAGATATTAAAACAAAACGAGATCATAATCGTCATCATAATAATGAAAAACTAAAATAAAGTCAACTTAGTTTTATTCTCTTTTAGTATTTGCCAAAGGAAAAATCACAAAGAAAACTGCATATATAGATAAAATAGCAAGAATTATATTAAAAGTAAGTTCACGATTTAGAATACTCTGCCCTCTATTTCTTCCTATTTCTTCATATCTAACTACAATTTTATCCATAATAGGTAAAAATCGTTCAGTGTTGAATAAGGTTAAGTTGATGTATTTGTTAATTTCAGTTTTATCATTTTGATTTTTGATGAGTAATCTTGAATTTTTAATGATGTTTGAATAAAACATATCAATTTCACCAAAATATTCTTTTAAATAGAAATCATCATATTTTTCAAAATAATTAGATTTTAAAAGTTGATGGGCTTTAGAAAATTCTGAAAGAATTTCTTCTAATTTTATGGTGTTTTCCGAAAAAAAAGTTTCATTAACATTGTTGTATGTCAAAACTAATTTTGAGATTCTTTGACTGTACATTCTTTGTTTACCTGAAATGTTTACAACAGTAAGGTTTTCATTTTGTCTGTGAATGTCTTTATGTAAGCTGAATTTATTTATGCCAAATAAGATGATAAAAGTACATAAGATAAAAAGTGATCTACTCTTCATTTATTTTGGAGAATGAAAGTGATATTGAATAAGTATCAAATATAATTATAATTTTGTTAATATTGCTCACCGTTAAAAATAAAAATTATGTCGTTTTTAAAAAAAGTAAAACAAAAAGAGTTTTGGGTAAATACACTTAAGATTTCAGTTCCATTTTTTGTTTTCGTAACTATAATTTCATTGCTAATAAATAGTTTTAGTGATATATTTTCAGGAAATTTAATAAATATTGCAGAAACAAATTTTAATAACGGAAAATGGATTCAATTTTGGGTTTATAAAATTATTTTGAGTTTATTTTACGGAATGTATATGACAGATAAAAATATGAAGTAATTTATTTTTAATAAGTTTAATTACAACTCTTCTGTTTTGGACTTTGTTTTTACGTGTTTTATTTTCAACAGAATATGTATAGTAATTAATTTAAAATTGGTATACTTTTTAGCACTCTTTTTAGTTTTTTAAAAAAGTATACCAAGAAAATAAATTACACTATAATTAATCCAACTGAATCAAATCAATATTACTCTCCTTAACTTTAGTATTTAACTCTTTTACATTTTTATCAAATAACGAATATAACTTCGCCAATTCTAGATCAATTTCTTTTGTAATTTCATTTTTAAAAGCAATGGCTTGATTTGTTGGTGCATAGTTTCCAATTCTAGTTAACGAATTTAAATGACCTAATTTATTATTCAAACGAATTGGGTAATTTAAAGGATCTTGCCCACTTTTAGATTTTGTTTGATATAATTTTTCTTCAACAATAGTCATATCTTTTACTAATTTATCAGCAAAATCAATTAAACCTTTATGTTTCTTTTTGTCTTTGATTGATTTTTTTAACAAACCAACTTGATTTTTAACTTTAGCAACATTCTTTAAAGCTTTATGAATTTCAGTCATTTTTTTGTTGATGTCATTAATAAAATCAAACTGAGCTTTCATATCACTTTCAGAAGCTTCAGACATTGGGTTTTTAACAATTGAAAAGTTTTGCGATTTTTTCACATCATTTACACTTAATTCAACTTTATAAGTACCAGGTAAAGCCATTGGTCCAGACAAAGAAGCCCACCACAAAATCATTCCTTTTACAGATTCTGCACCATCATACATCATGTTCCAATTAAAAATATTGTTGCCTTCTTCTATGTTCAATTTGCCTTCTTTTTTATCTTTATCAGGCTTTGTAGAGAATTTTTTAATCAAGTTATCATTGGCATCAAAAATAGAAATAGATGCAACATCTTTTTCCTTTAGTTCATTGATATAATAATAAATATTTACACCTCCAGAATGATTTGTACCTGCAGTTCTAGAAGTTCTTCCTCTACCACCAGATAAATTATAAGCATCTTTTGGTTTGTACAAAATAACATCTTCTTTTTTTGATGTGTTTAACTGATGTAAAGGAGTTAAATCATCAATAATCCAAAGAGAACGACCTTGAGTTGCAGCAATTAAATTATCATCTTTTATAGCTAAATCTGTAATAGGTACAATTGGTAAATTCTGTTTAAAAGTTTGCCAATTTTTACCATCATCAAAAGAAATATACATACCTCTTTCTGTACCAGCATATAATAAACCTTTGCGTTTTGGATCTGCTCTTAAAGCTCTTGTAAAATCTTCATTTGCAATTCCGGTTACAATTAAATCCCAAGATTTTCCGTAATTTTCCGTTTTATAAATATAAGGTGAGTAATCACCAGATTTGTATTTTGTACCTACAATATAAGCGCCACCTTTTGTAAAAGGGTCAATTTCTATGCAGTTAATCATCATCCATTCTGGCATTTTTTTAGGCGTGATGTTATCCCAAGATTCACCATTATTTTTTGTGATGTGTACCAAACCATCATCAGAACCCGTGTAAATTAAACCAGGTTGTAAATGAGATTCTGCAACTGCGAAAATAGTTCCATAATATTCTACACTTGTATTGTCTTTGGTAATTGGTCCTCCAGAAGGACCTAACGTTTTTGGATCGTTTCTTGTTAAATCTGGACTAATTAATTGCCAAGATTGTCCTTCATCTTCAGTTACGTGTAAATGATTAGAAGCAGCATACAATCTTTTCTTATTATTTGGTGAAAATAAAATTGGGAAATTCCACTGAAAACGATATTTAAAATCCTCTGCACCATGTCCCATTGGGTCGTCTGGCCAAACATTTACAGCTCTAGATTCGTTAGTTTTATGGTTTACTCTGGTTAATAAGCCACTATAACTACCACCATAAACAATATCATCATTTAAAGGGTCTACAGCAATATGTGCACTTTCTCCACCTGCGGTAGAAGACCAATCTGATTCTGTAATAAATCTGCCTCCAGTTCTATGAGAAATTCTTACGGTAGAATTATCTTGTTGCGCTGCTAAAATTCGATAAGGAAAATGATTGTCTGTGGTAACTCTATAAAATTGAGATGTAGGCTGATTCATATACGTACTCCAATTTTCTCCAGCATCAAAAGAAATTTGTGCACCACCATCATCACCAATAATCATTCTTTGGTTGTCTTCTGGTGCAATCCATAAATCATGATGATCTCCATGAGGCGCATTATATGTTTTATAGGTTTTTCCTCCATCCGTAGATTTATGATAACGTACATTTAAAACATATAAAATATCTTCATCTTGTGTGTCTGCATACAAACGTGTGTAATACCAAGCTCGTTGTCTTAATTTTCTTTCAGAATTTATAAGTTTCCAGTTTTTTCCTGCATCCGTAGATTTATAAACTCCACCTTTTTTATTTTCAATTAAAGCATACACAATATCAGAATTTACTGGCGAAACTGTAACTCCAGCAATACCCCAAATGCCTTCTGGTAAACCTTTATTTGTTGATATGTTTGTCCAAGTTTCACCTTCATCAGTACTTTTCCAAAGTGCAGAGCCATCACCACCAGAAGATAAACTATAAGGAGTTCTTCTAATATTCCAAGTAGTTGCGTATAAAATTCTTGGGTTATTTGGATCGATCACTAAATCTATAACTCCAGAATCTTCGTTAGAAAACAATACTTTTCGCCAAGTTTCGCCACCATCAGTAGTTTTATAAACCCCACGTTCTTGAGTGGGTTTGTATAAATCACCCATAACTCCAGCAAAAACAATATCAGAATTTTTAGGATGAATACGCATTCTAGGAATATGTCTAGAGTTTTTTAAACCCACATGTTTCCATGTTTTTCCTGCATTTTCAGATTTCCAAATTCCATCACCAGAAGAAACATTTCCACGAACGGTTTTTTCTCCCATTCCAACATACATTACATTATTATCAGATTCAGAAACAGCTACAGCACCTACAGAGCCTCCAAAAAATCCATCAGAAATATTTTGCCAAGTATTACCAGCGTCAGTAGTTTTCCAAACTCCACCACCAGTTGCACCCATGTAAAAAAGATTTGCTTTGCCAGAAACACCTGTTACTGCAGCACTTCTTCCTCCTCTAAAAGGGCCAATATTTCTCCATTTTATTGCGCTAAAATATTCATCAGAAACTTTGGTAGATTTTTTTTGTGCATTAACTTTGGCATTTGCAGAAAAGAATATGCAAATTACCAGAAAAAGTACTTTTTTCATGTTGGTTAGTTGTAAGTTTGAAATTTAAAAATAAGAAATAAAATCAATTTTTAGAATGGACATATTGTTAAATGTTTTACAAGAAAAAAAGATAGACCAAAAAATTACAATTTCTGGTTCTAAAAGCGAATCGAATAGATTATTGATTTTACAAAAATTATTTCCAGAACTTTCTATAGAGAACTTATCAGATTCTGATGATTCTGTGCACATGCAACACGCACTTTCTACGGATGATGAATTGGTAAATATTGGTCATGCAGGTACTGCAATGCGTTTTTTAACTTCATATTTTGCCGTTCAAAAAGGCAGAGAAACTGTATTGACAGGTTCTGATAGAATGCAAAATAGACCTATAGAAATTTTAGTTGATGCTTTAAAAAGTTTAGGAGCAAATATTTCTTACGAAGCCAAAGAAGGTTATCCACCAATTAGAATAAAAGGAACTCAAATAACTAAAGATAAAGTTCAAATTAATGGTAATGTAAGTAGTCAATATATTTCATCATTATTGTTAATTGCAGCAAAATTAGAAAACGGATTAGAAATTGAGTTAACAGGTAAAATTACCTCTATTCCTTATATTAAAATGACGTTGAGTTTGCTTTCTCAAATAGGTATAGAAAGTAATTTTGAAGGAAATATCATTAAAGTTTATCCAAAAAAATCAATTGAAAAACAAACGATTGTTGTAGAGTCTGATTGGTCTTCTGCAAGTTATTTTTATTCTATTGTTGCTTTAGCAGAAATTGGTTCAGAAATTCAATTATCAGCCTATAAAAAAGAAAGTTTACAAGGTGATTCTTGCTTAGCAGAAATCTATGAACATTTTGGAGTAACCACCACTTTTGGTGAGAATTTTATCACTCTAAAAAAAGAAACTGAAACTAAGAAAGAAGCTTTGGTTATCAACCTAAAAAATGCACCAGATATTGCACAAACTATTGTGGTTACTTGTTTCGCAGAAAGCATATCTTGTAGTTTATCTGGATTACATACTTTAAAAATTAAAGAAACAGACAGGTTAGTAGCTTTGCACGATGAATTATCTAAATTGGGTGCAAATATTTCTGTAACCAACGAAACTTTAGAATTGGCTGTAACTTCTATAATCCATAAAAATATTGCTATAAAAACCTATAACGATCATAGAATGGCTATGGCTTTTGCGCCTTTAGCTTTACGAGTTCCTATTCAAATAAATAATGCTGAAGTAGTTACAAAATCTTACCAAAAGTTTTGGAAAGACATGCAACAATTAGGTATTAAAATTGATGAACTTTAAAGATAAATAGCTAAACACTTGACAACGCCTGTTTTCATATCGTATATTTGCATCTTTTACAGCAAAATACATTTATGAAATTATCAAACTTTGATTTTGAACTGCCAGAAGAATTATTAGCAATTTATCCTGCAGAACATAGAGACGAATCTCGTTTAATGGTCTTAAACAAAAAAGACCAAACTATAGAACATAAAACATTTAAAGACGTTATCAATTATTTTGATGAAGGCGATATTTTAATGTTAAACAACACCAAAGTTTTTCCTGCAAGAATGTTTGGTAATAAAGAAAAAACAGGAGCTAGAATTGAGGTTTTCTTATTAAGAGAACTAAATGCAGAAAATAGATTATGGGATGTTTTAGTAGATCCTGCAAGGAAAATTAGAATTGGTAACAAATTATTTTTTGGTGAAGATGATAGTTTAGTAGCTGAGGTTATAGACAACACAACCTCTAGAGGTAGAACTTTACGTTTTTTGTTTGATGGTAGTTACGAAGCTTTTAGAGAAAAATTATTAGAACTTGGTGAAACACCTCTACCAAGAACTATAAATAGAGAAGTAGAAGCTTCTGATGAAGAACGTTACCAAACTATTTATGCAAAACACGAAGGTGCAGTTGCAGCACCAACAGCAGGTTTACACTTTTCTAAACACTTATTAAAGCGTTTAGAAATTAAAGGAGTAGATTTTGCAGAAATGACATTGCATGTTGGTTTAGGTACTTTTAGCCCAGTTGAAGTAGAAGATTTATCGAAACATAAAATGGATTCTGAGCAAATTGTTATACCAGCTGCATCTGCAGATAAAATTAACAAAGCTAAAATAGAAAAAAGAAGAATTTGTGCTGTAGGTACAACTGTAATGAGAACTGTAGAATCTTCAGTATCTTCTAATGCAGAGTTAAATGCCTTTGAAGGTTGGACAAATAAGTTTATTTTTCCTCCTTACGATTTTAGCATTGCAAACACAATGATTACTAATTTTCATACACCAAAATCTACATTAATGATGCAAGCAGCAGCATTTGCAGGTTACGATTTTTTAATGGAAGCTTATAAAGAAGCTATTAAAGAAGGTTATAAATTTTCTACTTACGGAGATGCAATGTTAATTATATAAAACATTTAAGAATTTTAAAATTCAATAATTAAAACTGACAATTAGTAATTTAATTGTCAGTTTTTTTATTTTGTGTGTTCCTGAAGATTGTACTTTTTATTATATCTCATTTTTTTAAAAAACTCAAAAAAAAGGATGCTATTTAAAATGTGAAACATTCATGATTTCAATAAAAATAATAAAGTATGAGTAATCACTAACACAGCCTATTAACAAAGCCAAAGCAAACCTCAAAATATTAGTGTATTTTTGCACAATTAATACAACACTTTTAAACTAGAAATCCATTGGATAAAAAGAAAGACATAAGAGCCTTAACCAAAGAACAGTTGCGCGATTTTTTTGTAGAAAATGGCGATAAAGCTTTTCGTGGAAACCAAGTTTATGAATGGCTTTGGAACAAGTCTTTACATACTTTTGAGGATATGACTAACATCTCTAAAGCAACAAGAGAAATGTTAGAAGCCAATTTTGTCATCAATCATATTAAGGTAGATTCTATGCAAAAGAGTAATGATGGTACTATAAAAAATGGTATTAAATTACATGATGGTTTGGTAGTAGAATCAGTTTTAATACCAACAGAAAAAAGAACAACAGCTTGTGTTTCTAGTCAAGTTGGGTGTAGTTTAGATTGTAAATTTTGTGCAACAGCACGTTTAAAAAGAATGCGTAATCTAAATCCTGATGAAATTTACGATCAAGTAGTTGTTATTGATAAACAAAGTAGATTATATCATAATAAAAAATTGACGAATATTGTTTTTATGGGAATGGGTGAGCCACTTATGAACTATAAAAATGTATTGAAATCTATAGAAATGATAACGTCTCCTGAAGGTTTAGGAATGTCATCAAAAAGAATAACAGTTTCTACATCTGGAGTGCCAAAAATGATTAAAAAAATGGCAGATGAAGAGGTTAAATTCAATTTAGCAGTTTCATTACACTCAGCAATAGATGAGGTTAGAACATCAATAATGCCTTTTAACACTAATTTTCCTTTAAAAGATTTAAAAGAATCTTTAGAATATTGGTACGAAAAAACCAAAAGAGCAATTACTTACGAATATGTAGTTTGGGATGGAATTAACGACAGCAAAGAAGACATAAAAGCACTTGTTGAGTTCTGTAAATATGTGCCATGTAAAGTCAATTTAATCGAGTACAATCCTATAGATGATGGTGAGTTTCAACAAGCAAGTAATTCTGCTATAAATAACTATATTTCTAATTTAGAAATGCACGATATTACTGTAAATGTAAGACGAAGTAGAGGTAAAGATATTGATGCAGCTTGTGGGCAATTGGCTAATAAAGCTTAACTTTTATAGTTAAATCATGAATTCTGTAATGATTTAATTAACAAAATCCGACTTTTATTTTTTGTATTTTTACACCAATTACTGAAACCTGTTCAGAATAAAATGAAGCCAGTAGAACTTTTTAAATTACCTATTAAAAACGAGATGGAGCTCTTTGAAAAGAAATTCAAAGATGCAATGCTTTCTAAAGTCCCGCTTTTAAATAGAATTACCTATTATATAGTTCGCAGAAAAGGAAAACAAATGAGACCAATGTTTGTTTTTTTAGTAGCAAAAATGGTTTCTGATGGTGGTTTTGATGAAAGAACTTACAGAGGGGCATCTGTTGTAGAGTTAATACATACAGCTACTTTAGTACACGATGATGTTGTAGATGATTCTAATAGACGTAGAGGTTTCTTTTCGATTAATGCTTTATGGAAAAATAAAATTGCAGTTTTAGTTGGCGATTTTTTATTGTCTAAAGGATTACTTTTATCCATAGATAATGAAGATTTCGATCTGTTAAAATTGATTTCTATTGCTGTTCGTGAAATGAGTGAAGGTGAGTTATTACAAATTGAAAAAGCAAGAAAATTGGATATTACAGAAGATATTTATTTTGATATCATTCGTCAAAAAACAGCTACTTTAATTGCAGCTTGCTGTGGAATTGGAGCTGCTTCTGTAGGTGCAAAAAACGATGTTGTACAGCAAATGCGAAAATTTGGAGAATATATAGGTATTGCTTTTCAAATAAAAGATGATTTGTTCGATTATTCTGATGCCAAAATAGGAAAACCAACAGGTATAGATATTAAAGAACAGAAAATGACATTGCCTTTAATTTACACCCTAAATAACTGCTCTAAAAAGGAAAAAGCTTGGCTTATCAATTCAATAAAAAAACATAATAAAGATAAAAAGCGAGTAAAAGAAGTAATTGCGTTTGTAAAAGAAAATGGCGGAATTGAGTATACAGTTTCTAAAATGAATGATTACAGACAAAGAGCATTAAACATTTTAGAAACCTACCCAACATCACCTTATAAAAAATCTTTACTACAAATGATTGATTATGTGGTTGAAAGAAAAATTTAATCCAGGTTTATTACATAATTTTTAGGATGCTTTACAGCATATTTTAGTTTAAAGTTTTTAACTTCTTTTGATGTTAAATTTATATTCCATTTTATTTCACCAGATTTGGTATTCAGTTTCCCTTTTGTAATATCTGTATCTAGTTCAATTTTTATTGTTTCAGACATTGATATCGGAATTTGATCTAAAACTATAATATTAATCGCTTCATTTTTATTGTTTTTTACTGAGTAGTTCCACACTCTAGATTCTTCTTTTTTGTTTCCTATAAATTGTCTTGTTGTAAAATCTTTTTCTTTAGTTCTAGAAATGGTTACATTTTTATCAATACCTAAAGAAATTTCTAATTCTTTTTTGGCAATCCTTGTATCAATTAAAGTAGTGCCAACAAAAGTGTCTTCAAAATAAATATTGGCTTCAGCTTCTAATAAATTAAACTTTTCCCAATCTGTGATTTTAGCTACTAAAAATGCACTTTGTTCAGCTTTAGGAAAAGAATAATATTGATAATTAGTAGCTATATCAAAAATTCTCATTGGTATGCTAAAATTTTTATTACTAGTTTTAATAGAGTAGGGTTTAACTACTTCAAAATTAACTGTGGTTTGGTTTATTACTTGTTTAGTGTTAATAATACTTACTTTTTCTTCTTTTATAGAGGGTGCTCCTCTAATAGAAATACCAGCAGCTCTGCCAGTTAATGCAGTTCCTATATTTCGTTTGTTTTTGCTGCTTCCTTTTCTTTTTGTTCCATAACCTACAACTACAATTTCATCTAATTGATTACTGTCTTCTTCAAGGTTAACATTTATATAATTACTATTAACAGGCATTTCTTTAGATTTAAAACCTAAATAGTTAATTAATAATGTGCTATTTGTATCAGGTATTTCTAGGGAAAATTTCCCATCAAAATCTGTGGTTGTTCCTATGGTTGTGCCTTTAATAGTAATAGTTGCACCAGGTAAAGGCTCTCCAGAACTACTAACTATACCTGTAACTTTATTAATATTGTTTTTATAATTTGGCGGATTTGTTCCATAATCTATAAAATAAGGGATTACTTCTTTTACTTTATTTGATTTTGATGGGTTACCAGAAGAAAAACTTAGTTTTACATTGGTCCAATCTACTTTTGAATTTTGATACAAATTTGCTTTGTAAACTAATTCTAAAGGAGAGTTTATATCTTTTACTCGAACATCATAAGAAGGATACCAACCAACATTATCAACATTATAACTTAAAATAAATTTGGTGTTTTTAGTTTGTTCAGATTTTAAACGGATTGTAATTTCACCTGAACCAAAATTCTTGTTTGATGTAAAATCATTTATCTGCTTTTCTATTTTCGAAGCTTGTAAGTTTAAAGTTCTTATTTCATTTTTTAGTTTAAACTCGGTTGTTTTTAATGTTTTAATTTTGCTTCCATAATAATTAGCAGCTTCCTTAAAAGTTGTTGCAGTTAAAGTTTGATTGCCACCAATTGATTTGTTAGATTTTAAAAATAAAACTTCTTCTTTAACAATTTCTAAATCAACATTTTTTGAATTGATATTGTTTACAATTAAAGATAATTGAGTTTTTAATTTCTGTAATTCAGGATTCTTTTTTATTTGTTTTAAGTAATTTTTCTGAAAATTAATAGCCTGAATTTCTATATCTTTAGCTCTAACTTGAATGCTTTTACTGTCAACGAAAGGAGATAAGTTTGTAAATTTTAATATGTTTTCACCTTTAGATAAAAAAACAGTTTTTTCTCTATTAACTTGTGCGTTTTCAAGAAAAATCACAGCCGATTTAACTTCTGATTTTATGATTTTTTCTCTAGCTTTTTGCGCTTTAATAGAGATTGAAAATTGAATGCAAATAAGTAAAAAAAGAACTTTTTTCATAATAAATATTTTTAATGGAGTATATCTACATCAAAAATATATTTTTCATATGCTAGTAAAAATCAGTATTGAGTAAGTAAGGTGTTTTATTTGGTGAAATAGAAGTTTGAGTTAGTAAATTATAAAAAAAGAGAGATTCATTTTAAGAAAGCATTCACTTTTTGTTATTTTTGGATAGATGATTGCAAATTAATTATCAAAAAAAAGCTGATATGAAAAAAATCCAAATCTTTGTTGTACTTGCTCTAATGTGCCTTAATTATGTAAATGCACAAAATAATGCCTTTGATATTATATTTACTCAGAATTCAAGGCAAGATGCTAGATGTACATATTTTAATAATTACTTTAAACAAAAACCAAAAGAAGTTGGGTTTTCAATTCAAAGAGAAAACGACAAATTGTATTTTGTGGTAACAGATAAAAATTGGGCAATTCAATTGTTTAAAAAATCTGGAGACGGAATTGCTATAGACGTAGTTTCAAAAAAAAGATACGATTGTAATAATATTATAGACAAAGCCCAAATTAGAGGAACACTTTTAAAACCAGTTTATGCAAAACAATTGGTTAGAGGGTTTAAACCAACTATTGGCAATCGATTTAGAACTTTTGTAGGCACAGTTCCAACAGATTTAAAAGAGGATGAGTTAGAGTTTAATATTTTGTTTTTAAACAATAAAGTATTGTGCAGATATCAGAGAATTTACAATTTAGAATCTTATCCTTGGGATTTGTTAGATATGGGTATTTATTTAGATTCACTAGTTTACAAAACAAAAAAAATTACCAATACAGAAGATAAATTTGCCACAAAATATAAAAAACTAAAATTTATAATTCCTTTTCAAAAGAACAAGTCAGAATATTTACCAGAAGATATAAAACCTGTTTACGACTCTTTAAGGTTAACTGATTTTAATATTAAAAAAATAAATATTAAAGCATATTCTTCTATAGAAGGTAGTTTAGAAAGAAATTTAGAATTGCAAAAACAAAGAGGAAATAGCATTATAAAATCGTTGCAATCTTTTCAAAAACCAGATATAGAAACAGAAATATCTACTTCTGAAAATTGGGTAGAATTTTTAAACGACATCTCAAAAACCAACTATAAAAACTTAAAAAAATTATCTAAAAAAGAAATAAAACAAAAAGTGGTAGGTACAGTTTCTAATGATTTAGAAATTTATTTAAAAAATCATAGAAAAGCTGTTATTACATTAGATTTAGAAAAGAAAGACAAATACAAAGACATATCTATTTCTTTGTTAATTTCTACTTTTAATACTTTAATTGCAGAAGATAATATTGATGAAGCTTTGGTTGTACAAAACTCATTTTTCGAAAAATTAAAAAAAGAAAGTTCGCCAAATAGATTAAAAGAATTGACGGTGCCAAAACAGTTAAAGTTTGTACCAGTACTAAATAAAAACAGCATCATTAAATACGATATGAATTTAAGTTATGCTAAAATTGTTTTTGATGAACTTAAAATGTTAGAAATTTTAGATCCAAATAATAAAAAAGTGAAATATAATTTAGTGGTAACTAAATTTATAATTTGGAGAAATAATTGGGAAAACATCAACGAAAAAAACTTTAAAAAACAGATTACAGATTTAAAGAAATATGGTGTTGAAAAACATTTAATTGATAGAATGTTGGTGAATTTTCATATTGTGAAAGCAGAAAAAAACATGCGTGCTAGAGAATATGATGCTAAAGACGAATCAGTTGAGTTTATTATAGATACTTACGAAAATTTTAATTTATCTAATTATGATTATTTGAGTTTAGCACAATTTTTAACTTATTATTCAGATTTAGATGAAGCTACTTTTTTATTAGATGATAAAGTAACATCTATAACTGTAGATGAAGATTTACTCTTTTATTATTTGAATTTAACCATTACAAACAATTACAATGTTGCTTCTGATAATTATAGAACTATGATGTTAAATGCAATAAATTTAAATAAAACACGCTTCTGTAAATTATTCAATTCTTCTTTAAATGATGGTGTTACTTTTCAGTTGTTAGAAGATGAATATTTAAGAAAAACGTATTGTGAAAACTGTATAAAAGAATAGTTAAAGTTTCAATAACTCCTCAATAAAATCTCTTTGGTTAGATAATCTTGGCACTTTATGTTGGCCACCTAATTTATCTTTTTTCTTAAGCCATTCATAAAATAAACCTTCTTTGGCAACGTGAATTTTAGGCATAGCCAAAGTCATAGAATTATAACGTTTTGCCTCGTAATCTGAGTTAATAGATTTTAAAGCATTGTCTAACATTTCAGTAAAATAATTCATGTTTTCTGGATGTTCATTAAATTCAATAATCCATTCATGACCACCACTTTTTTTATCCTTCATAAAAATAGGACCTACAGTATAATCTGCAATTGTAGCTTCTGTTTTTTGGCAAGCTAATTTTAAAGCGTCTTCTACATTTTCAATATTAAGCTCTTCACCAAAAACATTTATATAATGTCTTGTACGTCCAGTAATTTTAATTCTATAAGGTTCTAAACAAGTAAAACGAATGGTGTCACCAATTAAATAACGCCATAAGCCACTATTTGTAGTAATAATTAAGGCATAATCTGTGCCTTTTTTTACTTCAGAAATTGGTATTGTTTTCGAGTTTTCGCCTTTATAATTAGACATAGGTATAAACTCATAGAAAATTCCATAGTCTAACATCAACAATAAATCTTTAGAATCATTTCTGTCTTGAATTGCAAAAAAACCTTCAGAAGCATTATAGGTTTCATAATATTTAAAATCTTTTTTCGGAATCAATTTTTTATACTGTTCCAAATACGGATTAAAGTTTACGCCTCCATGAAAATATACTTCTAAATTTGGCCAAACCTCTAAAATATTATCTTTTCCTGTTCTTTCTAAAACGTTATTTAAAAGCACTAACATCCAACTTGGTACACCAACTAAACTTGTAATATTTTCGTTTATAGTTTCTTCTATAATAGCATCCATTTTGGTTTCCCATTCAGCCATTAAAGCTACTTCTTGACTTGGTGCAGAACTGTAATCTGCCCAAAAAGGTAAGTTTTCAGTTATAATTGCAGACAAATCACCAAAGTAAGAATTGTTATCTTTGTAAATCTCAGAACTACCACCTAATTTTAAACCTTTACCCGTAAAAAGTTGCGTTTCTTCGTTATTATTAATGTACAAACACAACATATCTTTACCAGCTTTCATGTGGCAATACTCTAAAGCTTCTTCACTTACAGGAATAAATTTACTTTTTGCATTTGTAGTTCCACTAGATTTTGCAAACCACTTTATTTGCGATGGCCAAAATAAATTTTGTTCACCTTGTCTACATCTTTCTATCAAAGGCTCTATAGTTTCGTACTTCTGTATAGGTACATGTTTTACAAAGTCATTATAATTTTTGATGGATGAAAACTGGTGTATTTTACCAAATTCAGTTCTTTTTGCAGTAGCAACTAATTTTAAAAGTAGTTCATCTTGTACATCATTAGGATACTTTAAAAACAATTCAATTTGATGAATACGTTTTTTTAAAAACCAAGAAATTATAGAATTTACAATGGGGTAAGCCATAAATTAAGTTCGAATTTTTACGTAATTTTGTGAGAAGCTAAAAATACTAAATTTTGTTATGCAATATCAAGGAGTCTTAAAAAAAATGAAAACTGAAAATTCTACTGAAATTCAGTATTATTTAGATATGAAAACTGATTTTTTAAATATGAATCAGTTATTAAACAAAGAAATAACACTTTCGTTTGTTACTTACGAGTGTTTAAACTGCCATTTAGAAAAGAAAATTTACAGACAAGGGTTTTGTAAATCTTGTTTTTTTGATGCTCCAAATGCTGGAGACTGGATTATGCGTCCAGAGTTAAGTAAAGCACATTTAGATATTGAAGATAGAGATTTGGTGTATGAAAAATCGGTGCAATTACAACCACATATTGTGTATTTAGCAAATTCTAGCAATGTAAAAGTTGGAGTTACAAGAAAGCAACAAGTGCCCACAAGATGGATAGATCAAGGTGCACATGAAGCAATAGAAATTGTAGAAGTACCTAACAGATATTTAGCAGGAATTACAGAAGTTGCTTTAAAAGAACATGTTGCAGATAAAACAAATTGGCGTAAAATGCTAAAGAACGATATTGAAGATGAAAATTTAGTAGAATGGAGAGAGAAGTTAAAAGCATATATACCAGAAGAGGCTAAAGAATACTTTATTGAAAATAATTCTGAAACGAATATTAACTTTCCTGTTGTAAAATATCCTGTAAAACCTAAGAGTTTAAATTTGATAAAAACACCAAACTATACAGGAAAATTAGTGGGTATAAAAGGACAGTATTTAATCTTCGATGATGAAACTGTTTTTAATGTTAGAAGTAATGAAGGTTTGGTTGTAAGTATTGAGGTTTAATATATTTTGAAATGAGACAGTTAGTCGTTTTATTATTTCCTGTATTATTCTCTATGCCTAAAAATTGTGAGAAACTTAGTATTGTTCAGAAGGTAAATATTAACTGTTCTGATAAGGGATGCCAAGGTGAGTATATAGGTCCAGAATTTATAAATGGATCAGATATAGCTCATCAATTTTCAAATAAAATGTCGGCTAAGGTTGGAACTAAGTTAAAGGAACTTTACATTGAAAAAGACTATAGAAAGGTAGATTTTTCAAAAATTGAAATGAATACTATTGGAATGGGTTCTGGTAATGTAATTTATAAATTATCAATTCCTTTTGTATTAGTAAAAGAGAAGTGTGATGCTTTTACTTCTTTTGATCACGTTGGAGGTTGGAATCATAGTCCATCACTTTTAAAAAGAAAAAAAGAATTGAAAAATGTTTTAATGACAGGGCATAAACTACATATTAGCGAATTAAAACAAACTCCAGAAGGTTTGCAAGAATACTGGATTCAGTGGAAAAATAAATATACTCAATCAGATTGTAAGTAATCGAAATATAAAAATATGAACAACATCCTAAAAGTAGCATTAGCACAAATTTCTCCTGTTTGGTTAAATAAAGAAAAAACAATTGAAAAAATTGAAAAATCAATTGTAGATGCTGCAAAAGAAAATTGCGAATTGATTGTTTTTGGAGAGTCTTTGTTGCCTGGTTATCCTTTTTGGTTAGCTTTAACTGATGGTGCAAAATGGGATTTAAAAGTAAATAAAGAAATCCACGCTCATTATGTTCGTAATTCGATTACTATAGAAAAAGGTGAATTAGATTCTGTTTGTAAATTGGCTAAAGAACACAATATTTCCATCTACTTAGGCATTATGGAACGTGCTCAAAATAGAGGAGGACATAGTATTTATGCAAGTTTATTGTATATAAATCAAGGAGGAGAAATAAAATCGGTCCACAGAAAATTACAACCTACTTATGATGAACGTTTAACTTGGGCTCCTGGAGATGGAAATGGTTTGCAAGTACATCCTCTAAAAGAATTTACAGTTGGTGGTTTAAATTGTTGGGAAAATTGGATGCCTTTACCAAGAACTGCTTTATATGGTTTGGGAGAAGATTTACATATTGCTGTTTGGCCAGGTTCAGATCATAATACAAAAGATATTACACGTTTTATAGCAAGAGAATCTCGTTCTTTTGTAATTTCTGTTTCTAGTTTAATGGCAAAATCAGATTTTCCTAAAGATGTGCCTCATTATGATAAAATTATAAAAGATGCTCCAGATGTTTTAGCAAATGGTGGTTCTTGTATTGCATCACCAAATGGAGAATGGTTAATTGAACCAGTTTTACACAAAGAAGGTTTAATTATAGAAACGTTAGATTTTAATCGTGTTTTAGAAGAAAGACAAAATTTTGATGCTGTTGGTCATTATTCTAGGCCAGATGTAACCAAATTACATGTAAATAGAGAAAGACAAAGTACAGTTTCTTTTGATGATTAAATTATGATTTTCGAGCAAAAAGAAATACAATTACAATCTTATAAAAGAGGTTTTCATTTAATTACAAATATTGTTTTAGGTGAATTTCTGGAAATAAAATCCATAGAAAAAGGAATTCTTAAAGTGTTTATAAAACACACTTCTGCAAGTTTAACGATTAATGAAGATGCAGACCCAACTGTTCGTTTAGACTTTGAAAGTCATTTTAATAAAATGGTGCCAGAAAATGCGCCTTATTATATACATACTTATGAAGGTTCTGATGATATGCCAGCTCATTTAAAAGCTTCTTTATTGGGGAGTTCTGTAGAAATACCAATTACCAAAGGAGAATTAAATTTAGGTACTTGGCAAGGAATTTATTTATGTGAACACAGAAACTATGGAGATGCTAGAAAGTTGGTGCTTACTGCTTTCGGAGTTTAGATTATTTGCTAGTTTTTTGCGTTTAACAGCTTTTCTAAAATACGCTCAACTCCATAATTATCATTGCTTTTTGTAGTGTAATTGGCTAATTCTTTTATGTCTTTATGTGCGTTTTCCATAGCAAAACTAAAGTCTGCTTCTTGCATCATTTCTATATCATTATGATAATCACCAAAAACCATTGTTTCTGCTTTGGTAACATTTAAAAGTTGTTGTACATGTCTTAAAGCATTTCCTTTGTTTGCTTTTTCATCAGAAATATCTAACCAATTTTTACCAGATACTTTTAGTAAAACTTCATTTTTTAAATGTTTTATAGCTGGATAAATAAATTTTTCTGAAGAATCAAAATGATACACTGCAACTTTAAAAACGGGCGTAGTTTTTGCAGTTTCTATAAGATCATCAACTTGTTGAAAACTATGGTAATATTCTTGAAAAAGATTGATAAAACGTTCGTCTGTACTTTCAATAAAAGCAAAACCATCGCAACATAAAACCATATTAGCACCATCTATTTGCCTTAAAACAGGTATTAAATTGATTACTTTTTCTGGTTCTAAAAAATTAGAAAGTAAAACTTTGTCTCCTTTTTTGGCAACTCCACCATTTTCTGCAATTACATGGATTTCTTCTTTAATGTCATTTAATTTAGACACTATACTATTGTGTTGTCTGCCACTTGCTGCGCAAAAATAAATGTTATTTTTTTGTAGCTTTTTAAAAAGTTCAAAAAAAAGAGGACTCACTTTACCTTGCGAGTTTAATAAGGTTCCATCCATATCAGAAACCACTAGCTTTACTTTCGAGAAATTGTCCATTTTTTTATCTAGTAGAATCTCTAATTACCATATCTGTAGTAATTACTTGAGTAACTACCTCTTTGGTTTTATTTTTTAATTTATCAATTAAAATTTGGGTTGCTTTTGCACCCATTTGCTCTCCATGTTGACTAATAGTTGTCATTTTAGGACTAGAATGTCTTGATAAAATTCCGTTAGAAAATGCAACAACAGCAACATCTTTAGGTATTTTTTTTCCGCTTTTTCTAAGTGCTTTCATTGTAGAAACAGCAACAGATTCTCCAGTTGTCATTACTGCATCTAAATCAGTAGATTTTATAAAAGGTTTTACTTCTTTTCCGTATTTTTTATAATCACTTTCATTAATATTTAACACCAAGTTTTCATCAAAAGGAAGTCCCATTTTTTCTAGACCTTTTTTGTAACCTAAAAAACGTTGTTTACCAATTTTATAATCGCTCATTGTAGAAATAAAAGCAATTCTCTTGTGTCCTTTTTTGTATAAAAACTCAACAGTAGTTGTTGCAGAATTAAAATCGTCAGTTATAATTTTATCACAAGAAATCGATTGCGCTACTCTATCAAACATAACAATAGGAGTTCCGTTTTCTATAGATTCTTTAAAGTGATTAAAATTGTTTTTTAGTTCAGTTTCTTTAGCCATAGACAATAAAAAGCCATCAATACTTCCATTAGAAAGCATTTCTATAATTTCTACTTCTTTATCAAAAGATTGGTTAGAAATACACGTAATTACCTTGTAGCCATTTTCTAATGCTGTTTTTTCTATACCTTTAAAAACTTGAGCAAAGAAATAATTAAGCATTGTTGGTATAATAACGCCAATAGTTTTTGTGCTTCTATTTTTTAAACTTAATGCATTAAAATTAGGTTTGTAATTATGCTCTTTGGCATATTTTTGAATTTTTGCTTTGGTGCCTTCGCTAATTTCATAACTATCATTTAATGCCTTTGAAACTGTAGAAATAGAGACATTAAATTCTTTGGCAATATCTTTTATGGTTAGTTTTTTCATAAAATAAACTTAGCCACTAAGATATAAAAATATTAACGACTCACATTTTAAAAAATTATTAAATGTAATTTTTTCTAAAGGTTTTTTTTATGATTTCATAAACTAAGAATGAAATAACTATAATATATTCAAGTGCAACAAACCATAAATTTTCTTGCCAAGGATTATTTGAATAAGCTTGATAACTTAAAATGATTACCAAACTCCAAACCATAGGGAATTTATATTTTGTAAAAACGGATAAAATAATTGGAGTAGCTACATACCAAGGATGAACTGTTGTTGATGTAAAATAATAAAAACATAAGCTAAATAACATTGTTGTAAATAGCTGTTTTATGCTGATGTTTTTTTTGAAAAAAGTTAGAAAAAGTAAAAATAGAATGGTTGAAATTGGTGTTATTTTACCAATGATTGCAATTTCATTATAGCCTCTAAATAAGTAGCCAATTTCTCTAAAAATGTAATAAAAACTTGCATTAAATTCGAATTTACCAAACCACAGACCTACAGAATTAGAGTAATTAGAAATTAATGTTGATGATAAAAAAGGTAGAAATAAAATAATATTTATAAGGATTATTATGGTGTAAAAAGATACTAATTGAAACATCTTTTTGGACTTAAATTTAAAACCAATCCATTTTATATTGTTTGTTTTGTCCTTGCCATAAATTTTAATAAACCATTGAAAAAATAATGGTAAAAACAATAAAGGAATCAGTTTTACAGAAATTGAACAGCCAATTAATATAGCTGCTAAAAGCCATTTTTTTTGATGTAATTTGTACATCCCAAAAATAAAGAAAAACAACATTACTGGTTCAAAATGCAAATTCCCAGTCATTTCTATAATGATAAAAGGATTTAAAACATACCAAAAAATATTTTTTATAGGTAGGTTTATCTTTTCTAAAAGTTTCTTTCCAAAAAATAAGATTCCTATGTCTGCCAAAATAATGATCAACCTTAAAACGACAACAGAACCAAAAATACTTTTACTAGAAAAAAGTGCTGCTATAAAAAAACAAAGCTGATTTAAAGGTGGGTAATTGGTGTAATGACTTCCATTTAATTCACCCATTCCAGAATACAATTCAGCAGCTTCTGCAATTGGATAATTGTGTTGTTGAATAAAAGTTTCTGGTAATGATAAATATGGATTTAAACCTTCAAGAATCATTCTTCCATCCCAAATAAATCTGTAAAAATCTTGAGATAAATTAGGGGTTGCAAACAAGAATATCAATCTAAAAATAATAGAAATTCCTACTAAATTAGAAAATGAGATTTCGTTGTTTTTCATCAGCAGATAAAAACATCCGAAGAGAGAAAACCATAAAAAAATTAAAATATTAAATTGAGTTCTTTCTAAAAAATATGCAAAGAAAAAATATAAAACAATACTTATTGAAATTAATATAACATGCTGATATTTTTTAAGAAAAGACACTAAGCTTTAGAAAATATCGATTTAAAGAAAACATAAGAAAACCCAATAAATAACATAAAGTGAAATGGGAATAAACCAAAATCACCTCCTTGATCTCCAACTACAAATGCGCTATACATACCAAATACAAAATATAGAGAAAGTAAGCCTTCTAAAACAACGTGTACAGAAGGTTTCTTTTTAATGTATTTATTGGTTTTCCAGCCGTCTTTTAGGTTTTTTATATTGAATTTTGGTGTTCTTACAAACTCACTTTTCTTGCCAAAATGACCTTCTAAAACAGCAATTGTATTGTGTAAAGAAAAGCCCATTGCTATAGAAAAAAACGTAAAAAATGCTCCTATATATCTAATAAATCTTTTAAAACCACCACCATAAATATTTTTGTACATAAACCAATAACATGTAAAAAATATAAGAGTGCTAACTACAAAAAAGCTCATTACAAAAAAGTAAATTTTTAAATGAGCATATTCATTTTTAATGTATAACATTGGTATACTTAAAATGGCAACTAATAAAATACATGTAAACATAGAGCTGTTTAATAAATGCAGCATACTATGAATTTTGGTTTTAAAAGAAGAGTTTTTATTAGTGATAATTCGTTTTATCATTTTCTGAAAATTCTCTGCACCACCTTTATTCCATCTAAATTGTTGAGATCTTGCAGCACTAATTACTACAGGCAATTCTGCAGGTGTTTCTACTTTTTCTAAATATTTAAATTTCCAGTTTTTTAATTGTGCTCTATAACTTAAATCTAAATCTTCTGTAAGTGTATCACCCTCCCAATTACCAGCGTCGTAAATGGTTTCTTTACGCCAAATACCAGCTGTACCATTAAAGTTTATGAAATGTCCTTTACTATTTCTACCTACTTGTTCTAGTGTAAAATGCGCATCTAATGCAAAAGCTTGTATTTTAGTAAGCGTAGAATAATCTCTATTAATATGCCCCCATCTTGTTTGTACAACTCCAATTTCTGGATTTTTAAAATAAGGTACAGTTTGTTTTAACCAATCTGTTTTTGGTAAAAAGTCAGCATCAAAAATGGCAATATATTCACCTTTAGCAATTTCTAAACCTTCTTTTAATGCACCTGCTTTAAAACCTTTACGATTGCTTCTTCTAATATGCTGAATGTCTAAACCCTTTTTTTGAATATCTGCAACAAGTTTAGCAGTCATTTCTACAGATTCATCAGTAGAATCGTCTAAAACTTGAATTTCTAGTTTTTCTGTAGGGTAATCGATTTTAGCAATGTTTTTTAACAAACGTTCCATTACATACAATTCGTTATAAACTGGTAATTGTATGGTTACAAAAGGTATTTCTTCTGGATTGGTAAAATCGAATTTCGGAGAGTTATCTTCTTTATTTCTGTTTTTTAAATAGTTTACCAAAAGGTTTAGTTGCGCTATGGCATACATAAAAATAAGCAACAAACTAATAGAGTAGATAATTATTATTATATATTCTAGAACCATTATTTAAAACTGTATTTAAAAATCCAACTTAAAATTTTAATTCCTGCAAATATAGTACCTTTTACTGTACCTGAAACTTTTGAGACACCAATTCTGTTTCTATATTTTACAGGTATTTCTACATAACTTAATCTTTGTTTTAATACTTTTAGTTGCATTTCAACTGTCCAACCATAAGTTTTGTCTATCATATTAAGTGCTAGTAGTTTATTGTATTTTATTGCTCTAAATGGCCCTAAGTCAGAAAACTTAGCGCTAAAAAACAATTTCATTAAAAAGGTTGCTAACCAGTTACCAAAAACTTGTTGAGGTGTCATTGCACCTTCTTCTCTTAGTTTTTTCACTCTAGCCCCAACAACAAAATCGACATCATCATTAATAATAGGAGCAATAATTTCTGTTAATTGTTCTGGGTAATCTGAATAATCACCATCTAAAAAAACAATAATTTCTGGTTTTATTTTTTGTTTGCTGATATAATCCATACCTTTTAAACAAGCATAACCATACCCTTTTTTAGTTTCGGTTAAAACAGTTGCGCCTGCTTTTTCTGCGTTTAAAATAGTATTGTCTGTAGAATTGTTGTTTACAACAATAATTTCATCAACAATTTTAGGAATGTCTTTTATTACAGAACCTATAGAGTCTTGCTCATTATAAGCAGGAATAATTACTTTTATGATTGGTTGCATTTATCTTAAATCGTTTAGATTGTTCTCTTTTCTAAAAGATGAGAAATCTGTCCATTCTTTTATTTTTTTGCCACCTTTAAATTTAGAAGCTTTTATAAGTTTGTTCTTTTTGTAAATCAAACAGTATCCGTTTTTTTTATTATTTTTAAGTTGGCATTTATGATTAACATTTCCGTTTTTATCATAAAATAACCACCAATTACTTTGTAAACCCATTTTATAATGGCCTTCTTTTTCAGGAATTGCGTTCACGCTGTAAAAGTACCAATATTTTACTTTTTTCCCGTTTTTATAACGACCTTCTTCCTTTATGTTACCGTTTTTGTAATAAAACTTCCAATAATCAACTTTTTTTTCATTAAAAAGCCAGCCTTCTTCTTTTAGTTTTCCATTTTTAAAATATTCTTTTTGATATGTTTTTTGAGCAAAAACAACAATTGATAAAAAAATGAAACAAAATGTAAGTATGTTTTTCATGTTAAAATAGGCTACAACAAGCTCAATAAGACATTTTTTAATTTGTCTTAGTTTGTTGTTATAATTAAAATAATTCTCTTTTTTTTTAAGGGGTAGTTTTTGGGATGTTTTATTTTTTGTTAACTAAATTCATTAAATCAACATCATTACCTAATAAAACATCAGTAGGATTTATTCTACCATCTTCAGGGCCATTTTCTAGTTTTAATACACCTCTTGGGCACACAGCAGAACAAACTCCACATCCCACACAACTAGAACGTACAATGTTTTCTCCCTTTTGTGCATAAGATCTAACATCTATTCCTTGCTCACAATACGTAGAACAGTTTCCGCAAGAAATACATTGTCCACCATTAGTGGTAATTCTAAACCTCGATTTAAAACGTTGTACAAAACCTAAATATGCAGCTAATGGGCAGCCAAATCTACACCAAACTCTATTACCAAATATTGGATAAAAACCTGTACCAATTACACCTGCAAAAATAGAACCTATTAAGAATCCATAAATGTCTTGAATGGTTTGTGTTTTAATGCCTAAAACTTGATTTGCTTCAGTAAAGAAAGTGTACAATGCAAAACTTGTCATTACCAAAACAAAAACCAAAACAGAATGAATTACAATACGTTCTACTCTCCAAGAAAGTAGTGTTTTACTCGAGTTTTGTCTATAAGGATCTCCTAAAGTTTCTGCTAATCCTCCACAACCACAAACCCAAGAACAGTACCATCTTTTTCCGAAGAAATAAACCATTACTGGCACAATTACAATGGTTAGAACAATTCCCCAAACTAAAATAAATAAACCAAAACCACCACTAGCAATTAGCTCATCAATATTCCATTTAAAGAAAAAATCGTAATCTAAAGGAAATGCATTTTTAAAATCGTACCAAGGTTTTTCGAACCGAACTAAAATTTCTGGAATTAAAAATGCAAATACAATTTGGAAGAATAAAACAGAAGTTGTTCTTAAAATTTGATATTTATTATGTCTGTATTTTATATACATTCTAACTGCCATTACTGTCATCACAACACAGTATAAAAATCCGTATAAAAACCACTGACTTGCAGCATTTCCACTAATAAATTTGCTAATTGGATCTACCAAATACACCCAGTTTACAATAAAATCTGGATAGAAATACAATAAAATATAAAAAGTAACTAAAAAGATAAATGCAAACCAGCCAATCCAACCTCTATTTGTAGCTGCACTTAAAAATATTCCGTCGTTTTTAATCCCTGGTTTTCCAAGTAAAACAACATCAGGAACTATGAACATTAGTGCTCCAATAATTCCCAACCCAAAAGTTAAAAACCAAGCTAAACCTGTGTTTTCTGTTATAAAACCTTTGCCTGCTTTTTTTGCCAATTCAAAACTTAATGAATGTGGTTTTCCTCCTATTTTATATTGATATTGCTCGCCTTTTTTAGTCCAGTTTTTTTCTGAATTGTATTTTGCAATTAAAGCATTATAATGCTTATTAGAATTTTCAAATGCATTAATTACCCCACTTGAAAATTGAAAAATATTTAAATTTTCTTCTGTAACAATTGCTTTTGATAATTCGTTTTTGATAATTTCACTTTTATATCCTTTTTCAGCAATGTAAGTCTCTAATTCTTTTTCTGTGAAAGAGAAATTACCTGTAAAAAGAGATGCTATAAAGATTGATAATCCTATTAAAAATACGATTAAGCCTGTTTGTTTTATTAGTTTCAAAATGATGATTTTATGATGTTAGTTGGATGAATTAATTTTTTCTTTTGTTATGCTTTTGAGAAAATTCGTTTCCAACTTTTCTTTTTTACTTGAATGTTTGTGTTGTTTTCTTGATTGAATTTTGCCACAATTTCAGCTTCATACAATTTGTAAAATTCAGGATCAAAATTGGCATCCTTTAAATATTCTAAAACGTGTTCAATTGATTGGTTTTCTGACAACCATTTATCAAAAATTTCGTGTCGCATTCGAATTCCGAAAGTATTTATCCCCAAAAATTTAGTACTGTTTTTATCATAAGAAATGGTAATACAAATATTTTCTTTTGGATGTTGCCATTGAAAATAAGCTTCATTTTCTTGTTTATTTCTTTCACTAAAAACCCATCCATAAGTTTGGTATTCTATATCTAAGAATTTTGCAGAATTAAACCAATGACCAGGTTTGTATGCTGTTTTTTTGTTACAAATTGTTTGTGCTAAAGTTTCTCCCATCATTCTACCTGTATACCAAACAGCCTCAATATTTCTTCTTTGGCCTATAGCTTCATGTTGTTCTGCACAATCACCAATTGCATAAACATCAGTAATATTAGTTTCTAAAAAACGATTTACTAAAACACCTCTTTTAGTTTCAATTCCTGAGTCTTTTAAAAAATCGATATTTGGTGTTACACCAGCTGTTAAACCAACAACATTACAAGGGATTTCTTCGCCAGTTTCTTCAATAATTATCGATTTAACTTTACCATTTTCATCAGATTTTATTTCTTTTAAATTGGTACTCAATCGTAAGTCTATATGATGTGCTGCAATGTGTTTGTTAATCAATTCAGATTCTTGAGCAGGTAAAACTCCGTTCCAAAAACTAGCTTCTCTTACTAGAAATGTAACAGGTATTTTTCTGCTTCTTAGCATTTCTGCCAATTCAATGCCTATTAATCCACCACCAACTATTACAGCTCTTTTACAAACTTTATTATTAGGTGCAAATTTTTCTAGATTCTCTAAATCTTGTTTATGATACATGCCCAAAACACCATCTAAATCTTGGCCTGGCCAACCAAATTTATTCGGTTTAGAACCAGTTGCAATGATTAATTTATCATAAGAAAGTGTAGAAGTATCTTTAAATTCTAAGATTTTATCATCTGTATTAATTTTAGAAACAAAACCACTTTTTAGGTTGATGTTATTTTTGTCCCAAAACCAATTTTCATAAGGCTGAGTGTGTTCAAATTTCATATGCCCCATATAAACATACATTAATGCAGTTCTAGAAAAGAAATATTTGGTCTCTGCAGAAATAATGGTAATTTTTTTATCAGAATTTTTTCTGATATGTCTGGCAGCTGTAACTCCAGATATTCCATTTCCAATAATAACAATGTGTTCCATAGTTAGATGATTAATTCTTGGTTTATGTCGAAGCTAAAGTTAAGAACTTAAAACTTCTTAGTAATTTAGAATTAATATAAATAAAAGTTGTGAAATTAAAATTGTAAGTAATTAAAAAATGATAAGACCTATGTTGTAATTAAATACAAAAAAGTTTAAAAATAAAATCAACCAATATGAAAAATCATTATTTAAAAATTTTAGTTGCCTTAGTTTTAATTATTAATGTAAATGCTTTAGCACAAGAAAAGGAAGATACTAAGAGTAATATTCAAACTTATACACCATCTAAATTATTAGATAAAGGTCAGTGGGATGTTAAGTTTTTTAACAACTTATATACAGAAACTAAAGCCACTAATAATGGCGTAAAGACAGACAAAGCAAGAGAAACTTATTTTACATCTACTGTAGATATTTTTACAGGTATTTCTGATAATAATAGATTAAATATAGGTTTGCTTTTAGAGTATAGGTCTAATACAATTAATGATAAAAGTGCTACTTCTGTTTTTAGTTTTGCTGATGACAATAGCTCTAGAAATGGTTTATCTTCTTTTGCCCCAGCATTAAAATGGCAGCCTATTCAAAGTATTGGTAATTTTTCTATTCAAAGTGCTTTTCATATACCTTTAATAGAGAACGAAACTGATGCAAATGGTGTTTATTTAGATCAAACAGCTTACACTTTTCAGAACCGTTTTTTTTATGATTATACATTACCAAGTGGTAATTGGCAATTATTTACCGAATTAAATACAGAATATAATTTTGGTGATGATGCCAGTTTTGCTGATAAAACTTTTGTGTTAGCACCAGGATTATTTATGAGTTATTTTCCTAGTGATAAATCTACAATTTTAGGTTTTGTACAACATTACCAACGTTTTGGAGATTTTACTCAAGATTTTTCTTCAGTAGGTTTTGGAGGTAAATATCAATTAACGAACACTTTAAATTTAGAGGTTTTGTACAGTAAATTTGTTAGAGGTACAGATACTGGTTTAGGACAAAGTTTTAACATTGGTTTAAGAGTATTGTTTTAGCAAAAAGAACTATTTTTAAGGGATTTATGAAAACAAAAATTCTCTTTTTAGTAGCTATTGTATTTTTACAATTATCTTGTACAAGTCAATCAAAAAAAATAAACGGTTTAAGTTTTGTAGCGTCAAGAGATTCTATAAACATTAATCATATAAAACCTGTTTTAAAAACGAAAGGTAATTTTGTTGCCTTAATGCCCTACAGTTTTATTCGAAATATCGAAATTCCAAAAATTGAATTCAACACAAACAGAGAATGGTTTGGCGAATCAGAAAATGGCTTGTTTCAATATGCTAAAGAGTTTAAAAAAGTAGGGGTTAAAATTATGATAAAGCCTCATTTATGGTTGAGAAGAGGTGGTTTTACTGGCGATTTAAAAGCAAATTCTGAAGAAAACTGGGTAATTCTAGAAAATTCTTACAGAAATTATATTTTAACTTATGCTAAAGCAGCCGAAAATATTAATGCAGAAATTCTTTGTATAGGTACAGAGTTAGAAGAATTTGTGGTGAACAGACCAGAATATTGGCAGCAATTAATTATAGAAATCAGAGAAGTTTATAAAGGTAAGTTAACTTATGCTGCAAATTGGGATGAGTATAAAAGATTGCCTTTTTGGCAAGAATTAGATTTTATAGGTATTGATGCTTATTTTCCTTTATCAGAAAAAAAATCACCAACTGTAGCCGATTTTGAGTTAGGATGGAAAACTCACAAAGAAGAAATTAGTAGAGTTCAACAAAAAAATAATAAGCCTGTTTTATTTACAGAGTTTGGTTATAGAAGTGTAGATTTTACTGGCAGACGACCTTGGGAATTTAATAGAATGCAAGGCAGTGTAAATTTAGAAGCACAAGCCAATGGTTTACAAGCTATACACAATCAGTTTTGGAAAGAAGATTGGTTTGCAGGTGGTTTTGTCTGGAAATGGTTTCATAGGCATGATAAAGTGGGTGGACTAGAAAATAATAGGTTTACACCTCAAAACAAACCAGCAGAAGAGCTTTTAAGAAAGCTATTTCATAAATAATTTTTAAAAGATGATAAATATCTTGAAATAAGATGTGTATCAAATCTATATTTGTAATATTAATTAAAAACAGATAATCATGAAAAAAATTATTGTACCAATAGATTTCTCAAATCACTCAGAATATGCTTTAAAAGCTGCAGCACTATTTGCAAAAAAAACAGATATTGTTATTTATGCTTTACATATGTTAGACTTAAATGAAGTTAACTTATCTCAAAGTCCAGATTTTAGTAAAGAAAAAGCAGTTTACTTTTTAAAATTAGCAGAAAAAAAGTTTGAAAAATTTTTACAAAAAGACTTTTTAAAAGACATAAAGGTTGTACCTATTGTTAAACATTTTAAAGTTTTTAGCGAAATAAATGATATTGCTAAAGAAGTAAAAGCAGATTTAATTATTATGGGTTCTCATGGTGCAACTGGGTTAAAAGAGTTTTTTACGGGCTCTAATACAGAAAAAGTTATAAGACATTCTGAAGTGCCAGTTCTAGTTATTAAAAATGAATTGAATGATGTTAACTTTAAAAATATAGTTTTTGCAACAGATTTTTCTGAAGAATCTATACCAGCGTATAAAAACATGCTAGCTACTTTAGATTTTTTAAATGCAAAAAAACATTTAATATATGTAAATTTACCCAACGAAGATTTTAAAACTACTCCAGAAATGGATGCTTTAGCAAATAATTTTTTAATCAAAGCAGAGGGTAATATAGATCGTTTAATAAATGTTAATATTGTTTGTGCAAAGTCTATAGAACAAGGAGTTTTAAATTATTCTAATGCTGCAGGTGCAGATTTAATTACATTAATTACACATGGTAGAACTGGTTTAGCGCATCTTTTTTCTGGTAGTATTTCAGAAGATGTTTCTAATCATGCAACATTACCAATTATGACCTTTAAAATCTAAATTTTTTTTATGAAATTAAAATATCTTCTTTTTCTTCTTATAACGATATCCTTTTTATTTTCTTGTTCAGAAGATAATGATATTACAACACCAAGAAACTTAGAAGAATATATTAATGTCAATTCTGGTAGAGAATTAGATGAAGTAATTGCATGTGCAGCAAGTGCAGATGGTAGTACAAGTACAACCTATATTTTTTATTATCCTATAGATGGAGCTACAGATATTAGGTATTACGAAACAGAAGCTACAGATGTAGATGAAAATGATTTTTCCAATTACAGAAGAGAAGCCTTAACTTCTAGCGATGTTTTTGGCGGAAAACTACAACAGTTTACTAGATCAGATTCAGAAGAAGCTTGGTGTATTGTTACGTATTTAACAGATGGTAAATTACATAAATCGAATCCTATTCGTTTAAAAAATGATACGAATTCAACAGTTTGGGAAGAAGAGGTAACTATAGATCAAACAGAAAGTTTAATGCCAAAATTTACTTGGTCTGACTTTGATACCACAGATAATGCCATTTATTTTCAGGTTATTTCTGATGAAGATGATGAATTTATTTCTGGTACTTATACTTACGATCAATATTTTCAATTTTACGATACAAGCAATGTTGTATTAAATATTAATACAACAACACCAGAAGATTTAGTAGCAGATGCTACGTATAATTTTACACTTATGGCTGTAAGTGAAGATAATTGGGTAAATTTGGTGATAGAAAATTCGTTTATAGCCCAATAATGACATTGAGAAAATTTCTCTTCTTTTTATTTTTTTTAGGATGCTCTGCAGTTATTTTATCACAAGAAAAACAAATTGTATCTCTAAAAATTAACGGTGCAAAAAAGGTGAATATTCCTTTTTTAAAATCAATCATAACATCAAAAGAAGGGCAACCTTTAGATTCAATTACTTTAGAGAAAGATATTGTTCTTTTAAAACGATTACCAGCAATTGGTCACGCTTATTATCAAGTATTTTATTCAGATAAAAACTTATATAATGTTTTTATTTACATCGAAGAAAATTATACCATTTTACCCAATATAAATCTATGGACAGCCACAAACAATCAGTTTTCCTATAAATTAGGTTTGTACGATTATAATTTTTTAGGCAGAAACATCACTTTTGGTGGCTTTTATCAAAACAATGGTTTCGATTCTTATGCCATCAATTTTAAAGCCCCAAACCTGTTTTCAAAAAAATGGGGTTTGGCTCTAAATCACCAAAACTGGAAAAGCGAAGAACCGCTTTATTTTAAAAATCAATCTGCTAATTATCTTTACAATAATATTTCTGTAGAAGCCTTGGGCTTGTATCAAATTAACCTAAAACATGAAATTAATTTTGGTGTAAACTTATTTAAAGAAAAATATCAATATTTATCAGGAGCCACAGATCCAGCAATTCCGCAAAAATTGGACTTAAACAAAGCTTTGCTTAAAATGGTGTATTCTTTTGATAGTTTAGACTATTTTTATCAATACATAAGTGGTTTTAAAAGTATTTTATACGCACAATATGTAATTACAGAAAACGACTTTCAAAACGATTTTTATATTTTTTGGAATGATTTTTTTTATTTTAAAAGAATAAAAGAAAAAGGTAATTGGGCAAACAGGTTACGTTTTGGCTTAGCATCTAACGAAAACACGCCATTTGCTCCATTTGCAGTAGATAATAATTTAAACTTAAGAGGTGTAGGAATTTTGGTAGATAGAGGTACAGGTATTTTTGTGCTAAACACAGAATACAGACACACAGTTTACGACAAAAAATGGTTGGCAATACAAACTAATGTTTTTACAGATTTTGGTTCTTGGAGAGATCCAGGAGGTGAATTTAATGACTTTTTTAGAAGCGAAATTATCAGAATTTATTCAGGAGTTGGTTTACGTTTTATCAGTAAAAAAATATACAATGCAACCTTTAGAATCGATTATGGTTTTAGTGTTATAAATCATAGAGGTCAATCTAAAGGAGGTTTGGTTTTCGGAATTGGACAGTATTTTTAATAATAATTTAATGTCAATTATTTTAGTTTTAGCAAAAACAAGTTAGTTTTGTTCAATTAAAAAAATACAATGAGAACATTTGCAATTGGAGATATTCATGGAGGTTTAAAAGCACTTACCCAAGTACTAAATCAATTAGAACTTAAAGACGGAGATAAAATTATCTTTATGGGAGATTATGTAGATGGCTGGAGTGAATCTGCACAAGTTGTGGATACTTTAATCGATTTATCCAATAAAATAGACTGTATTTTTATAAAAGGGAATCATGATGTTTGGTGCGAAGATTGGCTAAAAAACGATACTGTAAACCCTTCTTGGTATATGCATGGAGGCAAAGAAACTATGGAGAGTTACCACGATTTTTCTATAGCAGAAAAAAAGGAGCATATTGCTTTTTTCGAAAATGCCAAAATGTATTATTTAGATAACAATAACAGACTTTTTTTACATGCAGGTTTTACATCTATGCATGGTGTAGAAAAAGAACCTTTTCAGAAAACATTTTGCTTAGACAGAACTTTGTGGGAAATGGCTGTTTCTATGGATAAAAATATTGCTAAAGACACCTCATTTTATCCTAAAAGGTTGCAACATTATAAAGAAATTTATATTGGCCACACACCAACTACAAATTACGGAATACCTACACCAGTAAACATTGCAAATCTTTGGAATATAGATACTGGAGCTGCATTTAAAGGTAAAATTACTGCCATAAATATCGATACCAAAGCTTATTTTCAGAGTGATAATTTGCCAGGATTATATCCTAATGAAAAAGGTAGAAACTAATAGCATCAGTATAAAAATATTCTCTTTTTGTAGCTATTTCCTGCTTTCACTACTCGCTTTTTTGTGAATAACAAAAAGAGCTCAAACAAGTCGTTCAATCAGGGCTAAACTTGTTTGTTGGCTTTTTTACTAAAAACATAATAACTAGATTCTTTAAAAACAAAAAAAGGTGTAAAAACAAATCTTACACCTTTCTTTCTTGAATATATTTTTGGCCTTACCAAGCACCAATATTTATGGTGATTAATTGCATGAACAATAAAAAAAGTTGAAATATAAAACGAAAATTACATTATTGATTGACATCAAAAAAAAAGTAAAAATTATTTTCTACTTCTAAAGCTTTCTATAATTACTGTAGATAATATTAAACAACCACCAATAAAAGTATTAAAACTAGGTATTTCATTCACAAACAGGTAGGCCATTATTATACCAAAAATTGGTTGTACACTGCTAATAATACTAGTTGTTGTTGCAGAAAAATGCTTTAAAGACTTTACCATTAAAGTATGTCCAATAGCTGTAGTTAATAAAGCTACCAATAGTAATAAAGGTAGTTGATTGACTGCATTAGAAAAATCACTAAAAAATAAAGTAGGTATTAATAAAACAGTAACTACAATCATTTGATAGTACATTAGTAGACTGCTATCGTATTTTGTAACTTCTTTTTTTACCATTAAATTTCTAAGCGCATAAAAGAAGGCAGAAAGTATTCCGAATAAAATCCCTTTTAATTCATTGTTTTCTAAGGAAAATTCTGGCACTAAAATATAGACTCCAATTAAAACTAAAATAGCTAAAAAAATATGCACTATGTTTATTCTTTTTTTACTAATAAAAGGTTCTATAAAAGCTGTAATTACAGGAAAAGTATAAATAGATAACATGCCCAGTGCAACATTAGAGAGTTTTAATGCGTAAAAATAAGTTACCCAATGTGCACCCATTAAAAAACCACCTATTAAAAAAGAAATTTTATCTTTTGTTGTTTTTATTTTAAAATCTACTTTTTTGTATTTACAAAAAACAAACATTAAAATTGATGCTATAAAAGCCCTACATAAAATAATGGCTTCTGCTGGCATTGCTATATACCTGCCTAAAACACCAGAAGTACTTACAAATAGCGTTGCTAAAAGTAAAATGGATAAATTTTTTGCGTGTTGATTTTGCACTAATTTGTTTTGATAGGTTTAATTAAATTGGTAACCTCTTACAATTTTATTAATAAGTGAGCCTTTGTTAGTAATACCTTGAAAACATAAAATAATATTATTTGAAGTTATATCTATATCCTTATTTAATTTAAAAACAATTGTATTCTTATTTTCTTGAGGTTTCAAAATTGGTTTCCAATCTAGTTCTTTAACTTCATTTGTATTTTCGTATTCCAAAAAATTAGCAGAATATTTTTTACTTCTATCATACCCATCTTTTATGATAAACTTTTTAGATAAATCTTTCAGGTCTAGTTTGTAGTTTGTATTTGTAAATACTTGAATTATGCATACTTTACCACTTCTAATTGCTAAATCTTCTATTTCGCTCATTTTTAATGAAGTTGAAGATAATTTATAAGATGGTATTTTTTCACCATCTATAAGTAAAATTCCTTCCTTACTTCTAACCATTAAATAATCCTCAACACCTTTCCAATTAGCTATTCTAACCTCTTCTTTCTCAAATAGAAATTTCATTAAATCTGTTTCTCTTTCTTTATAGTAATTATCTATTTTTATTGGCTTATAAAGAGACACATGATTAATTGAATTTCTATATTTTTTATGAAACTTGTTTTTTTCATTTTCTATTTTATTCATTAATTTTGCTTTTACCTTTACTTCATCCAATTTTATAAATGTTGAATCAACAAAGAAAAAATCATTTTCTTTTTGTTTATTATTATTTCTTGTCAGACATGTTATTTTAGGATAAGTAAAAGGTTTAATAGTATCTAGAGTAATTTTTTTTGGTAAAATCGCCTCGTTGTTTTTCATAAAAGACATTTTAATAGTATCTCCTTTATAAACAGATAATCTTTTGAATTCAAAATTTTTATTACTATTTAAACTTATTTTATGTATTAACTGGTTTTTATTAGAAATTAAAGCTAATTCATTAGATAAAATAATGTTTATTTTTCCTTTTAGTTTTACTCCAAATTCAAAAGAATATTTATAATTAGGATTTAAATCTTGTAGAAAATCATTTAATTTAATATTCCTTTTCTGTTGAGTTAATAATACTAGATCTATGAAATTCAAATTATCTTCATTTGAAAAATGTTTTATACAATTATTAATATATGGCATAAAATTAAATGAATCTTCAATAGTATTATTTGGTTTGAACTTAAAATGTTTATCAGAAAGAACTGAAAGACTTAGGCTTGCTTGTAGGTTGGTTTTCCTTTTATCTAATACTTCTAAGCTGTAAGTAATGGAATCTAAACTCTCAGATAATTTTTTAATTTTTATGGTATTACTATTGCCTTCGTTTTTAATATAAAACTTTCTTTGTGATATAGATTCTTCATTTTTAAATACGGTTAATGTATTTACTCCATCAAAAAAAATATCTTTAGCTATTCTTATTTCTTTTTCTTCATTTTGTTTATGAAATGGTAGTTCAAAATAACCTATAATTTCGCTCTTTCTATGAAATAAGAAATAATAATTATTTTTATTGATGTTTTGCAGATGTGACCTAAAAACAATTTTTACAGAATCTTTAGTGTTTTTTAGATTAAAAATAACGCCATTTTGTTTTGGTAAAGGAATTTCTTTCTTCAATACAGTATCCTTTAAAAAAAGGTTGATATAATATTTTTTATTTTCATCATAAAGAAATGAAGTTTTAGATATACCATCGAATACTGACTTAAATTTTGATATTGTTTTAGATTTATCATCAATTAATTCACCTTTATAACTAATGGTATTTTCATTATTTTTTAATTTTATTCCAATTGTATTTTCTACACCTAATAAAAAACTACCTCCTTCAGGAAACAATTCAATATCAAAATTATCTTCTTTAAAGGATTTAGATTTAACGTTAATTATGTTAATTTTTTTAATGAAATAGTTTTCACTAAAATTTCTCATATAATTAGTGTAGGCTTGAATGTAATAATGTTTGCTATTTATTGGATATGGTAAGCTTATTTGATTTATCCCTTCACCATTTTTTATAAACACCTTTTTTGATACAATAATATTTCCTTTATCGTCTAGAAGGTTAACGTATAATAGAGTTGTATTTTTAGATGCTCTATTATCTTTATTTACAACATATGCTTTAAACCATATAATATCATTATACGAGTATTTTTCTTTGTTTGTGTGAATGAATACCTTTTCATATAATAAATTGTTTTCTTGAATTGGTTTTATAACATTTTGAACAAAATTATTTTGTGAAATTAAATTTATACTTTTTAATAAAATTATTAGTAAAAAAACTTTTTTTATCATTTTAGTTAAAATTAAACATTTTCTAAGGTTTCTAAAGCTTTTTTTACAGAATCAATCTTAATAAAAGTAATCATTAAACGCAAACCAGATTTTGTTTGTTTTTCTTTCATAACACAACTTTTCGGATTGTGTTGAACGTATTTTAGCATTCTAGAAAAAGCTTCTGTTTGGTAAAAATCACTTTGTTGATTGGCAACAAAATACCCAATCATTCTTTTTTGTTTTAAGATGATTTTTTCTAAACCTAAATCTTTTGCCAACCATTTTATACGTACAGAATCTAATAAATCTTCAACTTTAGTTGGTATTTCTCCAAACCTATCTGTAATTTCAGATTCAAAAACTTGTAATTCTTTTTCTTCTTTTAAAGTACCTAGTTTGTTGTATAGTGCTAATCTTTCTGTAATAGAATTTATATAATCATCAGGAAAAAGGATTTCAAAATCAGTATCTATTTGTACTTCTTTTACATACTCTTTTGGTTTAGAATTATCTTCTGGATACAGTTCTTTAAACTCATTTTCTTTCAACTCTTCAATAGCTTCTTGTAATATTTTTTGATAAGTATCAAACCCAATATCATTTATAAACCCACTTTGTTCACCACCTAATAAATCTCCTGCACCACGAATTTCTAAATCTTTCATAGCAATGTTAATTCCACTTCCTAAATCAGAAAATAACACCAAAGCTTCAATACGTTTTCTGGCATCATCTGTCATCATATGATAAGGAGGTGTTATAAAATAACAGAAAGCTTTTTTGTTAGATCTACCAACTCTTCCTCGCATTTGATGCAAGTCAGACAAACCAAAATTATTTGCATTGTTAATAAAAATAGTATTTGCATTGGGTACATCTAAACCACTTTCTATAATGGTTGTAGATACTAGAACATCAAAATCACCAGCCATAAACCCAAGCATTAATTCCTCAAGTTTTTTACCTTCCATTTGTCCATGGCCAATTCCTATTTTTGCAGATGGAACCAATCTTTGTAATAAACCAGCAACTTCTTTAATGTTTTCGATTCTATTGTGGATAAAGAAAACTTGTCCTCCTCTAGAAACTTCGTAAGAAATTGCATCACGAATAGTTTCTTCAGAAAAACGAATCACATTACTGTCTATTGGATGTCTGTTTGGTGGTGCTGTTTTTATGACAGACAAATCTCTGGCAGCCATTAAACTAAATTGTAAAGTTCTTGGAATTGGAGTAGCAGTAAGGGTTAAAGTATCAACATTTTCTTTTAAAGTTTTTAGTTTGTCTTTTACAGCAACACCAAACTTTTGCTCTTCATCAATAATTAAAAGCCCTAAATCTTTAAATTTTATACGCTGATTGGTTAATTGATGTGTACCAATAATAATATCAACTTCGCCATTATTTACGCCATCAATTGCAATGGTTTTTTGTTTTGCAGTTCTAAATCTATTTAGATAATCAATCTTTATTGGAAAATCTTTTAACCTTTCTGAAAACGTTTTGTAATGCTGAAAAGCTAAAATTGTAGTTGGTACTAAAATGGCAACTTGCTTACCATTATCTACTGCTTTAAAAGCAGCTCTTACAGCAACTTCAGTTTTACCAAAACCAACATCACCACAAACCAATCTATCCATGGGTTGTTCTTTTTCCATATCATTTTTTACATCTTGTGTGGCTGTAAATTGATCTGGAGTATCTTCGTACATAAAACTACCTTCTAATTCGTGTTGTATGTGAGTGTCTGGACCAAAAGCAAAGCCTTTTTGTAGTTTTCTTTTGGCATATAACTGAATTAAATTAAAAGCAATGTGTTTAACTCTCGCTTTTGTTTTTTGTTTTATTTTTTTCCAAGCACCAGATCCTAATTTATAAATTTTAGGTGCTTTACCATCCTTACCATTAAATTTTGATATTTTATGAAGCGAGTGTATACTTACATATAAAATATCGCGTTCGCCGTAAATTAATTTAATAGCTTCTTGTTTATTGCCTTGAACATCAATTTTTTGCAAACCACCAAACTTTCCAATTCCATGATCCATATGCGTTACATAGTCGCCAATTTCAAGCTTATTTAATTCTTGAAGAGTAATAGCTTGCTTTTTGGCGTAGCCATTTTTTAGTCGGAATTTATGATAGCGTTCAAAAATTTGATGATCTGTATAACAAACTAATTTACGATCTACATCTACAAAACCTTGATAAAGAGGAAAAACAACAGTTTCGTAATGGACTCCTTGTTCTGCATCATCAAAAATATCATGAAAACGTTTGGCTTGCTGTTCGTTAGCGCAAAAAATATAATTGGTAAAACCAGCTTTGTGATATTCCTCTAAATTATCAATTAATAAATTGAATTGTTTGTTAAAAGAGGGTTGAGGTTGTGTATTAAAAACAATATCAGATTTTTCATCAGAATTGGAATTTCCAAAATTTATCAATGTAAAATCTTGCAATTGATTTTTAATGAAATTACCATCACAAAATAATTCAGACGGTTTTGCGTGCTTAATTTCTTTGGATAATTCTTTAAATGCAACATCAGCTTTGCTAAAAAATTTGTCGAGGCTATTAGAAAGTAATTCTGTGTTTTTTGTAAAAATGATGGTTTTTGATGATATGTACTTTAAAAAACTTTCTCTTTTTTCTTGCAATGCCTTGTTTTCTACATTTGGCATTATCGAAACTTTTTTCAGTTTTTCTTTGGATAATTGAGTTTCTACATCAAAAGTTCTGATACTGTCAATTTCATCACCAAAAAATTCAATTCTGTAAGGTTCATCATTAGAAAAAGAAAAAACATCTATTATTCCACCTCTTACAGAGAAATCTCCAGGTTCTGTAACAAAATCTACACGTTTAAATTTGTATTCGAATAAAACTTCGTTTACAAAATCTAGCGATAAATTATCGCTAACTGCAATTTTTAAGGTGTTTTTGTCTAGTTCTGTTTTAGTTACTACTTTTTCGAATAATGCAGTTGGGTAAGTTACAATTACAGCTGGTTTTTTGCGAGAATTTATTCTGTTTAATACCTCTGAACGTAACAATACATTGGCATTGTCGGTTTCTTCTATTTGGTAGGGTCTTCTGTAAGAACCAGGATAAAAAAGTACATTTTTATCACCTAAAAGTTGCTCTAAATCATTTAAATAATAAGCGGCTTCTTCTTTATCATTAAAAATTAAAAGATAAGGCTTATCTGCACTTTTAAAAGTTTCAGAAATAATAAAAGACAATGAAGACCCAACCAAATTCGTTATTTGAAAATGGTTATTGTCTTGTTGAAGGGCTGTAATGATCTGCGAAACACTCGCAGATTTTTGATATTGATTTACAATGTTCTGCTTACTCAACGTAAAATGTTTTTACAAATGTAGGTTTCTTAACCTAGAAAAAACAGCAGATAAAGACATTTTATGCATTATTATAATATATTTGTAAGAAAAGAAGTTATGAATACGAACAAAACCCTGAGATTATGAAATTTAAAATTTTAATTCTGTTAATTTTTGTACTACTAATTAAAAGTAATGTTAGTGCTCAAGATGCAAATAATAAATGGGCAATTGGTGTAGGTGCTGCAGGTTTACTTTATTCTGAAGAAGATGGCTCTTCTGTTGGATTTAGATATTCTGATCAGTTTCCTAGATTTACATTGGCTACTTATGCATTTACGAATATCACTTTATCTGCTGCAATTTCAACATCTAGAAATGAAGGAATACAGTACACAACCTTTGATGGTGATATTAGGTACGATTTTGGAACATCAGAAAATACGCTTTCTATTTATGCTTTATTAGGAGGTAGTTTGGTAGATACAAAAGATTATTTAGCTCCGTTTATTAATGTTGGTGGAGGTGGAACTCTTTGGCTTTCTGATAGATTTGGATTAAATGGGCAAGCCATGTACAAAATAAATTACTATGGTTTACAGAGCCAAGGATCACATATTTATGTTGGTGGTGCTATTGTTTACCGTTTTTCACTTTCTGGTGGTGGAGGTAGCTCATCTAGCAGAAGTAGAATTAAAAGAGATACAGGTAGAAAACGTATTTGGGAGATGAAGCATTAGTGGTTAAGATAACTCTCTAATATTTTTTTTATTTTTTTACTGTTGATAAAACTATCAACCTGAACATCTATTTCAAATTTTGAATTTAGAATTGTTGTTGTTGGGTAACTTATTTTACCTTCTATTGATGCCAATTCTTTAGCTAGTTGATGTGTTCCTGTTTTATTTCCTGAAGGTTTGTAAACAAATGTTTTGCTAAAAAAAGTGATGTCTTTTTTTTCTTCTCCATTTAATTTGATAAAATAAAAATGCTTATTTAAAAGTGAAATAACTTTATCGTTTTTAAAAGTGGTTTTTTTCATTCCTTCACAGATCTTACACCAATCTGTATAGATGAAAATAAATAAAGGCTTGGGATTGCTTTTTTGCAAACTTTCAACTTCAGAAAACGAATATTCTTTTAGTTTAATTTCTGAGTGTTGAGCTTTTAAGGCAAAACATCCGAAGAAAAAAATAATAATTAGAACTTTACTTTTCATCTATTTTAATTAAAAGATTGTGTAACGTAAACCTATAAATGCTCTAATTCCTTGGTTTGATGCATAAACATAACTTGGGTCAAAAGTTAAAGCATCTGGATCATTTGGGTCTACTTGCTTGTCAAAAGGATCAAAAGCTCTTGAAATACTATTTGCTGCTGGTGTAAAATTTAATAAATTTTTCACTCCACCATAAACCTCAAAACTATTAGTAAACTTTTTAGATAATTGAATGTTTTGTATGCTATACCAAGGTGAATATTCGTCTCTTAAATCATTAGGCCCTAATAATGGCAGTCGCATTGAACCATATAAATTCCCTGTATAATCTAGTTTAAAATCATTATTAAAACGATAAGAAATAGACCAAACTCCGCTAAAACTTTCAGTTAATAATTGTCTCGTTTTAATATCATTTTCAGTTATAGAAACATCCATTAAAGTAGCACCTAAATTAATTGATAAACCATTTGTAAAAAGTATATCTGAATTTAAAGAAATTCCTTTAGAAACTGAATATCCATCTAAATTAGCATAAATAATTTTGTTTACATCTGTTTCGTAATCAGGTAGTATTCTGTTGTTAAAGTATGTGTAAAAAGCGCTTGCATCTAAAGTGATAAATGAGTTTTCAGTATTTATTTTCTTTACAAAATTAAGATTTACATTCCACGAAGTTTCAGGGTCTAAATCGCCATCAAACTCAACTTCTCTAGCACCAGTTAACGCTGCATGATCTTCTGTAAAAACGTTGGCAACTCTAAAACCATTACCAATACTTGCTCTAAAAATGTTCGAATTGTTTCTAGAATTCCATTTATAATTAATTCTTGGCGAAAAGATATTTCCATGTAAACTATTATGATCCCATCTTGCACCTAATAGTAATTTTTTACGTTTGCTTAAACTAATTTCATCTTGTAAAAAAATACCAGGTAAATGAATTATAGAGGGTTTATTTGTAATTCCATCATCTTCATAAGTTGCAAAAGTATTGTCATCATAAGAAGTGTATCTATAAGCTAAACCTAATAAAATATCGTGAGTTTCTTTAATCTGTTTATTGTAGACCAATTGACCAAATGCAATGAATTGTTCAGCATCATAAGCATCAGTTCCGTAAAAAGAATCTTGATAATGCCCATTTGCACTAAATTGAAAATTAATATTTTTTACAGTTGGTAGTTGATATGTACCAAAAAGCTCCCATCTGTTTGTGTAAATACTTTCTCCGTATTTTATGTCTGTTCCTCTAAATTCATGTTCCCAATCTAATTCTCCTCCCCATCTGTCTTCATAAACATATCTCCCAGCAATTGTAAAAACCTTATTACTTTTTCGCTCAATATTAATTTTATTGAATAGTGATATTCTATTTTGAAGTGTTAAATCTGTAAAATTATCGTTGTTATTATCAATTCTATTTTGAAAATTAAAATAATTAAGACCTAATAATCCTTGAGTTTTTTCTGATAATTGATAACGTAAACCCAAGTCTGTATTTACTTCTCCCCAAGAACTTACAAAAGTATTTGTTGTTAGTTTTGGTGAATTTGATGGTTTTTTTGTGATTATATTTATAATTCCACCAACAGCTTCAGAGCCATATAAAGTAGATGCAGGTCCTTTAACAACTTCTACTCTTTCTATTAAAGCTTGCGGAATTCCTGTTAAACCATAAACTGTTGATAAACCACTTACAATAGGCATTCCATCAATTAAAACAAAAGTATAAGGGCCTTCTAAACCATTGATGTGAATATCTCCAGTATTACAAACATTACAATTTAATTGTGGTCTTACTCCATTTACATTTTGTAACGATTCAAAAACAGAAGGAGTAGGGTTTTTCTTAAAAAAAGCCTCACTATACACTTCTACAGGTACAGGGCTTGCTGTTTTAGAAACAGGCCTTAAAGTACCAGAAACTACAATCTCATCTAAAGAATTATCATCAGACAAAGTGATGTTTTTAATTAATTTCTGATTGTTTTTAAGTGTAATTTTTAGTGATTTTGTTTGATAACCAATGCTACTAACAATTAATGTGTAAATTCCTTTTTCTATGTTTTTTAACTCGTAAAACCCTTTTTCGTTGGATGAAGTTCCGAATTTAGTTTTCTTTAAATAGATGTTTGCAAACGGAATATCATCACCATTTTTTGTTGTTATTTTCCCAGTTATAGTTTGGCTAAATATGTTATTTGTTGCGAGAAAAATAAGTACGATTATTAAGTTCTTCATTTTTGAATTTTAAGCAAATATAAAATAATTTTTAGACTTGTCTAAAAATTATTTTAAATAAATCAAAATTTACTATATTTGTAATCTAAATTAAATTGATGTTTAGTCAGTCTGAAGAAAATTACATAAAAACCATTTATCATTTAGAAACGATTTCTAATAAAGGAATTAGTACAAATGCTATTGCTAAAAAGTTAGAAACAAAAGCTTCTTCTGTTTCTGATATGATTAAAAAATTATCAGAAAAAGAATTGGTTGTTTATAAAAAATATCAAGGAGTTAAATTAACTCCTTTTGGTAAAAAAAATGCAGCCAATATAGTTCGTAAACATAGACTTTGGGAAGTTTTTTTAGTAGATAAACTTAATTTTTCTTGGGATGAGGTACATGAGGTTGCAGAACAGCTAGAACATATAAAATCTCCTAAATTAATAAATCAGTTAGATGCTTTGTTGGGTTTTCCTACACATGATCCTCATGGAGATCCAATACCAGATAAGGATGGAAATTTAAATGTTATCGATAAAATTTTATTATCATCATTATTAAAAACTGAAACTGGAGTTTGTGTTGGTGTAGATGATTCTTCATCAGAATTTTTACAATTTTTAGATAAAAAAGGCATTACCTTAGGTAAAAAAATAAAAGTTTTAGAAAAAGAAGATTACGACGATTCTTTAACTATAACAATAGAAAATCAAAAACTATCTATTTCTAATAAAATAGCCAATAATATATACATTAAAAAGTTATGAATACATTCGATCAATTAGTTGATTTTGGTAAAGAACATCCAATTCAAGCAGCATTTTATGCCTCACTTTTTACTTGGGGTTTAACAGCTTTAGGAGCAGCTTTAGTGTTCTTTTTTAAAAAATTAAACAGAGCTGTTTTAGATGGAATGCTTGGTTTTACAGGAGGTGTAATGGTTGCAGCCAGTTTTTGGAGTTTACTCTCGCCAGCTATAGAAAATAGTCCTGGAGAAGGTTTTGTAAAAGTTATACCAGCAGCAATTGGTTTTGCATTGGGTGCTTTATCTCTTTTTGGTATGGATAAAATTTTACCTCATTTACACATCAATTTTAAAGAAAATGAAGCAGAAGGAGTTAAAACAGAATTACATAGATCTACATTGTTGGTTTTGGCAATTACATTGCATAATATTCCAGAAGGTTTGGCTGTTGGTGTTTTATTTGGTGCAGCATCAACTTTAGTTGGTGTAGAGCAAACAGAAATGATTATTGCTGCAATTTCTTTAGCAATCGGAATTGGAATCCAGAATTTCCCAGAAGGTTTTGCAGTTGCAATGCCTTTAAGAAGGCAGGGAGTTAGTCGACTTAAAAGTTTTTGGTATGGGCAATTATCTGCAGTTGTAGAACCAATGGCAGCAGTTTTAGGAGCTTTGGCAGTATCATTTTTTACACCAATTTTACCTTATGCTTTAGCTTTTGCTGCAGGAGCAATGATTTTTGTGGTTGTAGAAGAAGTAATTCCAGAAACACAAAGAGATAAATATACAGATATTGCTACACTAGGTTTTATTGGTGGTTTTATTGTAATGATGTCTTTAGATGTTGGTTTAGGATAAAATTTAAAAGAAACAAAATATTACAAAAGCCAAACAGATTCTGTTTGGCATTTTGTATTTTGCAATAAAATTATTCTGTGCAACAAATAGCAACTTTTCAAGTTTATAATGCTTCTGCAGGAAGTGGAAAAACCTTTACTTTAGTAAAAGAATATCTTAAAGTTTTATTAAGCTCTGAAGATATTTTCACTTTTCAAAAAGTATTAGCAATTACTTTTACCAATAAAGCAGCTGGTGAAATGAAAGAGCGTGTTTTGGCTAATTTAGAAGATTTTTCTGAAGGCGTAGAAAATGATCTTTTTAAAATTATTATTGATGAAATTGCTGTTGATAAAGCTACAGTTCAAACTAGAAGTAAAAAGATTTTAGATGTAATTCTTCAAAATTATTCTGCATTTTCTATAACTACGATTGATAGTTTTACACATAAAATAATTAAAAGTTTTGCTTATGATTTAGGGCTGTCTCTAAATTTTGAAGTAGAAATGGATGCAGTTTCTTTATTAAATGAAGCTGTAGATGTTTTAATTTCTAAAATTGGTACAGATAAAAAATTGACCAAACTTTTAATAGATTATTCTTTAGATAAAACTGATGATGATAAATCTTGGGATATTTCTAGAGATTTAAATGAGTTTGCAAAAGTATTACTTAATGAAGATGATATTAAACATTTTAGAGGTCTTGCTGATAAAAAACTAGAAGATTTTAAAAACTTAAAAACAAAATTATTTTCACATCAAAAAGAAGTGAAAGTAACTTTATCTAAAGTTGGGCAAGATTGTTTGGCTTTACTAGATGAGAATGATTTAGGTCAAAAAGATTTTTTACGAGGATCAATTCCTAAATTTTTTACAGATGTAAGTTTAAAATCGGTTGATTTTAATTTTTTATCAAGAGGAGAAACGATTGAAAAAGCGATCGAAAATCATCAATATTATTCGAAATCAACTTCGGATGCTGTTGCATCAACTATAGAAAATATTGTTCCAGAAATTATTGGTTTTTACAATCAAGCAAAAGAAATATACAGTCAGTTTTTAATGAATAAATTGGCTTTAAAAAATATAATTCCTTTAGCAGTTTTAAATAATATAAATCAAGAATTAGACAGCATAAAAGAAGAGAGTAATATTAGGTTAAATGCAGAGTTTAATCAGCTGATTTCTGATAATATTAAAGAACAACCTGCACCTTTTATTTACGAAAGAATTGGGCAGCGTTTTCAGCATTTTTTTATTGATGAAATGCAAGATACTTCTGTTTTACAATGGAGTAATTTAATCCCGTTAATAGACAACGCTTTAGCACAAGAAAAAAGTAATTTGCTGTTGGTAGGTGATGGAAAACAGGCTATTTACAGATGGAGAGGAGGAAAAGCAGAGCAATTCATTGAATTGGGTTCTGATGCAAAAAATCCTTTTCATATTAAGAAAGAAATAAAAAGTTTAGAAACTAATTTTAGGAGTTATTCTGAGGTTGTCAATTTTAATAATTCTTTTTTTCAATTCACATCTAATTTTTTAAATAATGAATCTTATAAAAATTTATTTGTTGATGGTAATAAGCAATTAGAAAATACTAAAAAAGGTGGATTTGTTTCGCTTAATTTTCTTGATAAAGAGGAGGATAAAGATGATGAGAAAATAAAATATCCGAAGAAAGTTTTAGAGAAAATAAATCAATTAAAAGATAGCTTTTCTCTTGGTGAAATTTGTGTGTTAACACGAACAAAAAAAGATGGTATTGCTGTTGCGAATTATCTTTCAGAAAACGGAGTTAATATTGTTTCGTCAGAAACTTTGCTTTTGCAAAATAGTAATAAAGTTACTTTTATTGTTGATGTTTTAAAACTTTTACAAAATCCAAATGACGAAGAAACACGTTTCGAAATATTGTACTTTTTATATCAACATTTACAAATCGAAAGTACTAAACATGTTTTCTTAAAAGAATTTGCCAAAGTAGAAAATATAGAGTTGTTTAAAGCTTTAAAAAAATACGGAATTTCTTTTGAAATACTCATTTTTAATCAATTGCCTTTTTATGAAAAAATAGAAGAAATTATTAGAAGTTTCAAACTAGTAAAATCTTCTGATGCTTATGTGCAGTTTTTCTTAGATGTTGTCTTAGAACAACAAAGAAAATCTATAGATATTAATTCATTTTTAGAACTTTGGGAACTAAAAAAAGAAAGGTTAAGTATTGTTGCTGCAGAAAGTGCAAATGCAGTTCAAATTATGACGATTCACAAATCAAAAGGTTTAGAGTTTCCTGTAGTAATTTTTCCTTGTGATGTAGATGTCTATAGACAAATAAACCCTAAAGTTTGGTTAGATGAGTTGCCTGAAAATTATGAAGGTTTCAAAGAGTTGTTAGTTGATTTTAATAAAAGTTTGGTTTCAGTAAGTACAAAGGGAGAACATATTTATCATTATCAAAGACAAGAGTTGGAACTAGATAATTTCAATTTATTGTATGTTGGTTTAACAAGAGCTGTAGAGCAATTACATATAATTACTGAGCGAAAAATATCAACAAAAGGAGAAGTAAATACAAATTTTTATTCAGGTGTTTTAATTAATTATTTAAAAGAACAGAACCTTTGGAGTAATGATAATTTAGAATACTCTTTTGGGAAAGTTATTAGAATTAGTGGTATTCAAAACGAAAATACTATTTCTCAAATTCACGAAAAATTTATTTCTACTCCTTGGCAAGAACACAATGTTGTTTTATTGGCGAATTCATCTAAATTATGGGATACAAATCAAGGAGAAGCAATTGATTTTGGGAATTTATTTCACGAGATATTATCGAAAATTTTTACAAAAAATGAAGTAGAAAAAGTGCTAAAACAATATGTTCAACAAGGTGTTATTAATGATCTTGAATCAAAATCGTTAGTTACTAAAATTAATGATGTTGTAAATCATCCAAAAATCAATAAATATTTTTCTGAAGATGTACTTGTGTATAATGAAAGGGAAATTGTTGATGTTGATAATCAAATTGTAATTCCAGATCGATTAGTTTTTGTTAATGATTCAATTGTTATTATAGACTATAAAACTGGATTTAAATCATCAAAGCATAAGCAACAACTATTAAAATATGAACAAGTTTTAAAATCCATGAGTTTTAAGGTTGATAAAAAACTACTGGTATATATAAATGATGAAATTGAAATAATAAAAGTATAATTTTTTTCAAATGTGTGATACTAAAATAAATAGTATTAATAGTCCAATAATAACTAAATTATGATGAATATGTGTTGCTAGAAAGTAGTGTGTTTCTTTAAAATTAGCTATAGGCTATTGCTTATTTAAGGTTCATAAAACTTGTGGTTTTAGTAATATTTTGTAGATTTGTCTTTGTAAATAAGTTTTAACAACTTACTTTTGCATGTAATAATAAAGAACTTTTAATTTAAAAATTTGATAATGAAACGATTAAGAATAGCTGTGATAGCTTTGTTTGCGTTGATAATGGTTAGCAACGTTAATGCTCAAGATGAAAATAACCCATGGGCTGTTGGCTTTGGTGTTAATTTAGTAGACTTTTATGATGGTAGCGATATTAGCGGTCAATTAAAAGATGTTGTAGGTAATGGGGATTGGAATATTTTACCTTCAATTTCTAGAATTACTGCAGATAGATACTTAAATAAGGGGTTTTCGTTACAGCTAGCTGGATCGATTAATAAAATTACATATTTTGAAGCTGAAGATGATTCAGATTTTTTATATTACTCTTTAGGAGCTAATGTAAAATATGATTTAAATAATTTATTTGGTGAAACTGGTTGGTTCGATCCTTTTGTATATTTAGGAGGTTCTTATGTTTCAGCTGATTCTCAAGGTGAAGCTATGGCTAACATAGGTTTTGGTTTTAATACTTGGATGAATGATAATTTAGGGTTAACTTTTCAACATGCTACTATAGCTGGTTTTGCTGATAAAGTAAAAACTCATTATCAAACTTCTTTAGGTTTAACTATTCAATTTGGTGGTACAGATACAGATGGAGATGGTGTTTATGATAAAAATGATGCTTGTCCAGAAGTTGCTGGTTTAGAAGAATTCAATGGTTGTCCTGATGCAGATGGAGATGGAGTAAAAGATTCTGATGATGCTTGTCCAAATACAGCAGGTTTAGCAGCAATGAATGGTTGTCCTGATGCAGATGGAGATGGAGTTGCTGATAAAGACGATATGTGTCCAAATGAAAAAGGAACAAAAGCAAATAAAGGTTGTCCTGATGCAGATGGTGATGGTGTAGTAGGTAAAGATGATAAATGTCCTACAGTTGCAGGTCCTGCTGCTAATAATGGATGTCCTTGGCCAGATACAGATGGAGATGGTGTTTTAGATAAAGATGATAAATGTGTTAATGAAGCTGGTGTTGCTTCTAACTCAGGTTGTCCTGCTCCACCTAAATCTTATAAAGAATTAATTGGAGAAAATACTTTCAAAGCTATTTTATTTAATACTAATAGAGCTAGTTTTAAATCAGGAGTAACAAAACAATTAGATGGTATGATTGGTGTTATGAATGAATTTGAAAAAGCAGAATTTGATATTAATGGTTATGCTGATAGTACAGGTACTGCAGCTTATAACTTAATGTTATCTGATAAAAGAGCAAATGCTGTTAAGAATTACTTAGTGAAAAAAGGAATTAACGAATCTAGATTAACTGCTAAAGGATTTGGTGAAGATAATCCAGTAGACACTAACAGTACAAGAGCTGGTAGAGCAAAAAATAGAAGAGTAGAAGTTAAAGTTAAGAACTAAATCTCTTTAAAAAATATAGTATTAAAGCCTCATCATTTTGATGAGGCTTTTTTAGTTAAAAAAACTTTTTTAATTGCAATCAAAAAAGTAACTTTGCGCCTTGAAAATAGAGGGGAAATCCTAATATAAATAATAATAATTTAATTAGATACAAAAATGTCTACAACAACAGGTAAAGTTTCTCAAATTATTGGGCCAGTTATTGATGTTGAATTCAATACTGAAAGTAATGAACTTCCAAAAATTTATGACTCATTAGAAATTAAAAAAGCTGATGGTTCTATTTTAGTATTAGAAGTTCAACAACACATTGGTGAAGATACTGTGAGAACTATTTCTATGGATGCAACTGATGGATTACAAAGAGGAGCTGAGGTTATAGCTACTGGTAGTCCAATTCAAATGCCTATAGGAAATGATATTTATGGTCGTTTATTTAATGTTACTGGAGATGCTATTGATGGTTTAGGTAACTTAAGTAAAGATGGTAATAATGGTTTACCAATACATAGATCTGCTCCTAAATTTGAAGACTTATCTGTGTCTACAGAAGTTTTGTTTACAGGTATCAAAGTAATCGATTTAATTGAACCTTATGCAAAAGGTGGTAAAATTGGTTTATTTGGTGGAGCTGGAGTAGGTAAAACTGTATTAATTCAAGAGTTGATTAATAATATTGCAAAAGGTCATGGTGGTTTATCTGTGTTTGCAGGTGTTGGAGAAAGAACTCGTGAAGGAAACGATTTACTTAGAGAGATGTTAGAGTCAGGAATTATCAAGTATGGTGATGATTTTATGCACTCTATGGAAGAAGGAGGATGGGATTTATCTAAAGTTGATAAACCTGGAATGAAAGACTCTAAAGCTACTTTTGTATTTGGACAAATGAATGAACCACCAGGAGCTCGTGCAAGAGTTGCTTTATCTGGTTTAACAATTGCAGAATATTTTAGAGATGGTGCAGGAGAAGCTCAAGGTAAAGATGTACTTTTCTTTGTAGATAATATATTTAGATTTACACAAGCAGGTTCTGAGGTGTCAGCACTTTTAGGTCGTATGCCATCAGCAGTAGGTTATCAACCAACATTAGCAACTGAAATGGGTGCTATGCAAGAGCGTATTACTTCTACTAAAAAAGGTTCTATTACATCTGTACAAGCAGTTTATGTACCTGCAGATGATTTAACAGATCCAGCACCAGCAACAACTTTTGCGCACTTAGATGCAACTACAGTATTGTCTCGTAAAATTGCTGAGTTAGGTATTTACCCTGCAGTAGATCCTTTAGATTCTACTTCAAGAATTTTAACTGCTGATATTTTAGGAGATGAGCACTATGATTGTGCACAAAAAGTAAAAGAAATTTTACAACGTTATAAAGAATTACAAGATATTATCGCAATTTTAGGTATGGAAGAATTATCTGAAGAAGATAAATTAGTAGTTCACAGAGCAAGACGTGTACAACGTTTCTTATCGCAACCTTTCCATGTAGCTGAACAATTTACTGGTATACCAGGTGTTTTAGTTGATATTAAAGACACAATTAAAGGATTTAATATGATTATGGATGGTGAGTTAGATAAATATCCTGAAGCAGCATTTAACTTAAGAGGATCAATTCAAGATGCAATTGATGCAGGAGAAAAAATGTTAGCAGAAGCTTAAACAGTTGGCAGTTAGAAGTTGTTAGTTTAATACTAATTACTTCTAATTTTTAACTAATAACTAAAGAAATATGTTTTTAGAAATTGTAACACCAGAAGCTATTTTATTTTCATCAGAAGTTGATTCTTTATCAGTTCCTGGTATTGAAGGCGAGTTTCAAATGTTAAATAATCACGCACCAATAGTCTCTGTTTTAAAAGAAGGTACTATTAAAATTCATATTCACTCTCAAGTAAATATAGAATTTGATGATTTACATGGTAAACTAATAGCAGATGAAGCTGATGATAAAATTTTAACATTGGCAATTAACTCTGGTACTTTAGAACTAAATGATAATAAAGCTATTATTTTAGCAGATTAATCATTTTTAATAATATTAAAAGCCTCACAATATTTATATGTTGTGAGGCTTTTTTTGTTATTCAGATTATAGTTTATCACAAAAAAAACATCTTTATAAATAAAGATGTTTTTTTTAGCAATTTTCCCTTTTCGAGACGCATTTACCTTAGTAAATATAACACCACAAATATCAAAGATTATTACATTATATGTAAGAGTGAAAACATTGATATTTATATAGGAAAAACCCCTTTTTTATTTTCTTATGATGTTTACGTTTAAAATTTATAGTATATTTTCACATTAATAACTTTTAATTTATTTAAAATGAAATCTTTAAGTACTAAAGTATGCATATTGTTTGTTTTTATATTTTCAATTATTTCTTGTAAACAAGTCAACACCAAGCCTATAAATGACACTGGTGCTGTAGATTTATCATGTTATCCAAATAGTAAAAGACCAAGTCAAGCTATTACTTATAAGGAAATGGCTAGTATGTTCCATGAGTACGATAATGGGCAAAAAAAAGTGTTAGATGAGTATATAACTAAGAAATCTGGAGGTAAAGAAAAAGTCGCTACACTTTCTGAATTTTTTAGTATTGATGAATTGAAACAATACATTGCTTATATAGAAAAAACTTCTAAAGAAAAAGATATTGAGCTAACAGGAATCAAAATTTTTACTGCAGCCTATCCTTCAGATTATAATATTGAAGCCTATAGAAATAGAGTTTCTTTTATTTTAATGCCAACAACAAATATTGGTGATGATAAAAACGTTGCTTACGAGCCATTAAAATCAACCAAAGGTAAGCCAGTATCTATGCAGAGTGTTTTAAATAACTATGCAGGTGAATCTACAAAAAAAGTAAATAGAGCCTCAATATTATCTTTTAGATTTATGCAAGAGGATGATGATAGTTCTGCACTTAATAGAGGTTCTATAGATCCTAAAACTGATTAGTTATGTCTTTTGAGTTGGCAGAAATTTATAAATATTTTGAATACTTATCTTTAATTTTATCTTTATTTTTTTATAATAAATACAAGAACTATAGGTTTTATAAATTTTTTGTAATTTTTTTGTTTACGGGTGTAATATTCAATTTAATTGGTACTTATATTTTTAGTACAAAAAATTTATGGTTATTCAATATTTATACTTTTTTTGAGTTTAATATTTTTACCTTATTATATTATCATCTTATTTCCTATAGAAGTAATTTAAAGATTGTTAAATTATTGGCTATTGTATTTAATTGTTTTTATTTTTTAAGTTTCCTTTTAAAAGAGTTACAAGCTTATTCAGTACCTTTTGAGGCGTTAATTAATAGTGTGTTTATAATTATATATTTTAAAGAATTATTAATGTCTGATAAAGTTTTAAATTACAAAAAATTATTACCTTTTTGGATTTCTGTAGGTTATTTAATTTTTTATTTAACTACAATTCCATTTTTTACAATAGTTTATTTTAACTTTTTTAAAGCTGATTTTGGTAGTGAACTACTCTATTCTATTATTATTTTGCTTAATTTGTGTTTTATATATGGATTAATTAGATGCAAGACCAAGGAAATATAGTACTTATAATATCATCATTACTAATACTTTTTATAGTAGTAGCTTTAATAATATTATTTACAGTTTTTCAGAAAAAGAAAACATTTTTATTAGAAAAACAAGAAGAAGATAAAAAACGTTTTGAAAGAGAAATAGCTGAAACACAAATAGAAATTAGAGAGGAAACATTAAGAAATATTAGTTGGGAATTGCATGATAATATTGGGCAATTATTAACCTTAGCAAAAATCCAGTTGCAAAATGCAACTAAAGAGAATATAGCAGAAGTAACAAAAACCATTTCTCAAGGATTAACAGAAGTACGATCTTTATCAAAATTAATTAATCCAGAAGCGATAAAGAATATAGATTTAAAAGAGGCTATTCAATTAGAAATAGATCGCTTTAATCGTTTAAATTTCATAGCATCTAGTTTAGAGGTTAATGGAGAAGAACAAGAGATTGATAAAAAATCTACCATTATTATTTTTAGAATTTTACAAGAATTTTTTTCAAACACTATAAAACATTCAAGAGCTTCAGAATTAAAAGTAATTTTAAATTATTCACAAACTAATTTGTTGATTACAGCTAAAGATAATGGAGTTGGTTTTTCATCGGAAGTAAAAAAAGATGGTATTGGGTTGATAAATATTAAAAATAGAGCTAATTTAATTGGTGCAGAAGCCTTGTTTAAATCAGAAAAAAATAAAGGTACATCCTTAGAAATTAATTATAAATTATGACGAATTACTCAGTAGTTGTTGTAGATGATCACACGTTATTATCGCAAGCTATACAAACAATGGTTAATACTTTTGAAAAATTTGAAGTGTTGTATACTTGTAAAAACGGTCAAGAATTAGTCAATCAATTTTCTGGTTCACCCGAAAATATTCCTGATATTGTTTTGATGGATATTAATATGCCCATTTTAAATGGTATTGAAACCACAGAGTGGATTCAAAAAAATCATCCAATAGTAAATGTAATGGCTTTGTCTGTAGAAGATGATGATAAAACCGTTTTAAAAATGCTAAAAGCTGGTGCAATAGGTTATCTATTAAAAGACACTGAAAAATCTGTGTTAGAAAAAGCCTTGATAGAAATTGCAGAAAACGGGTTTTATCATTCTAAAAATGTAACCAATTTATTAATGAAATCTATTTCTGGTAATGGAGATGAAGAAATAGTTTTAAAAGAAAAAGAAATTATATTTTTAAAATTGGCGTGTACTGAATTAACTTATAAAGAAATTGCAGATAGAATGTGTTTAAGCCCGAAAACAATAGATGGTTACAGAAATAACTTGTTTATAAAATTAAACGTAAAAAATAGAGTGGGTTTGGTGATGTATGCTATTAAAAATAAGATATACACTCCATAAAAATATCGTAAATTTGCGGTATGGAAGAAACAAACAGACAAAGAAAAATTGCAGGAGTTCTGCAAAAAGATTTGGTAGATGTGTTGCAGAAAGCTGCACAAGATGGAATGAAAGGTGTTATTATATCTGTTTCTAAGGTTCATGTAACTTCAGATTTAGGTGTAGCTAAGGTTTATTTAAGTATTTTTCCATCAGAAAAAAGAGATGAAATTGTAAAAGGAATACAATCAAATACTTTTTTTATTCGTCATGAAATGGCAAAAAGAACTAGAAATCAATTAAGAAGAATGCCAGAATTATTGTTTTTTGGTGATGATACTTTAGATTATTTAGAAGAAATTGATAAATCTTTAAAGGGTGAAGATGAAAATCCTATTAAAAACCCTGATGTTTTACCAAGACGTAAAAAAATATAAATTCAATATACTTCATTGAATTTTTCTCTATACATAGCCAAAAGATATTTATTTACAAGAACCAGTAATAATGCTATAAATATTATTACCATAATCGCATCTTTTGGTGTTATTGTTGGTTCTTTAGCCTTATTTATTATACTCTCTGGTTTTTCTGGTTTGCGAACTTTTAGTTATAGTTTGTTAGATGCTTCAGACCCTGATATAAAAATTTCAGTGGTTAAGGGCAAATCTTTTTTTATAGATGATGATATTCAGAATATTTTAGAAAATAATTCATCTATAAAAGTAAGTTCTAAAATAATTGAAGAACGTGTTTTTTTAGAGTACAAAAGCAAGAATGAGATTGCTTATATAAAAGGAGTTGAAGAAAATTATGCACAAATTACAAATATAGATTCTACTTTAAGCGTAGGGAATTGGTTAGAAAAAGAATACTTAAAAACTGCAGTTGTTGGTAGAACTATAGCTGCAAAATTATCTTTGGGCGTTAGAAGTTTTGGTGAACCATTATCTATTATGATACCAAAACCAGGTACAGGCTTTATAAATCCTACTAATGCATTTTATAAAACCAATGTTCAGATTGTGGGTTTATACACAGGTACAGAAGATTTTGAAGGTAAATATGTGTTTGTAAATTTAGAAGAAGCTAAACGATTATTAAGGTTTAAAGAAAACCAAGTTACTGCAATTGAGTTAAAACTAACTGATGATTTATTGGCAGATGAATTTGCAGAAGAACTTCAACAAAAATTAGGAGATACTTTTAAAGTACAAACCAAAGAACAGTTAAATGAAGTGTTTTATAAAGTGATAAATACAGAAAATTTTGTTTCTTATTTAATTTTTACATTGATTGTAATAATTGCCTTATTTAATGTAATTGGCGCAATAATTATGATGATTATTGATAAAAAACAGAACTTAAAAACGTTATTTAATTTAGGAACTACCATAAAGGAGATAAAACGAATATTTATTTTACAAGGTTTTTTACTAACTATTACAGGTATGGTAATTGGTTTATTAATAGGTGTAATAGCTGTTTTTATACAGATAAAGTTTGGCTTTTTTATGATAACAGAAAACTTGCCTTACCCTGTAGAATTTAGATTATCTAACCTTTTCATAGTAATATTTACAATTACTACACTTGGGTTTATAGCCGCTAAAATTGCAAGTAGCAGAATATCTAAAGAATTTGTAGAAAAGTAAATTATCTAATTTCTGGAATAATAGTATTTCCAAATTTTTCTTCTACTTCATTAAAAGCATTAAAAACATCTTTAGGATCATCAGAAGTCACCATTTTAGTTCTATATTCTTTAAAATGCGGAATACCTTTAAAATAGTTAGTGTAATGTCTTCTGGTTTCTACAACTCCTAAACGTTCACCTTTCCAATCAATAGCCATTTGTAAATGTCTTCTTGCCATTTCAGTACGCTCACCAATTGTGGGTTTAGGTAAATATTCGCCAGTTTTAAAGAAGTGTTTTATTTCGTTAAAAAACCAAGGATAACCAATAGAAGCTCTACCAATCATACAACCATCTAAACCATATTTATCGCGCATTTCCATAGCTCTTTCTGGTGATGTAACATCACCATTTCCAAAAACAGGAATATGCATTCTAGGGTTGTTTTTTACTTGTGCAATTGGTTTCCAATCTGCATCACCTTTATACATTTGTGCTCTTGTTCTTCCGTGAATCGCAATTGCTTTACAACCTACATCTTGCAAACGTTCTGCAACCTCTACAATTCGTATAGAATCATGATCCCAACCCAAACGTGTTTTAACTGTAATTGGTAAATTGGTGTGTTTAACCATCGCTTCTGTTAAAGAAACCATTAAGTCTATATCTTTTAAAATACCTGCACCTGCACCTTTAGAAACTACTTTTTTAACAGGACAACCAAAGTTTATATCAATTATATCAGGATTTGATTTTTCAACGATTTCAATGGTTTTTAACATCGAATCTAAATTGGCACCAAAAATCTGAATACCTACAGGTCTTTCTTTTTCGTAAATATCTAGTTTGATAACACTTTTTGCTGCATCTCTAATTAATCCTTCAGAAGAAATAAATTCTGTGTACACAACATCTGCACCATTTTCTTTGCATAAAGCTCTAAAAGGTGGATCTGAAACATCTTCCATTGGTGCTAATAATAATGGAAAATCGGGTAATTCTATGTTGTCTATTTTAACCATACTGCAAAGATACTTTAATATTTTGAGCATAAAAAAACCTCTTACAAAGTAAGAGGCTTCGAAAAAAAATATTAAATGGTTTTTAGTACTTTTTTTAGTTTTTAAAACCCTGTACCAGGATTTTCTAAACTTGTGGCTTGTGCTTTTTTAGGATTTAAAATTAAGTAAGTACCTAATGCAGTCAATGCTGCATACTTTCCATAATTACCTATTTTTTTCAAAGCTTTTTTTCTAGTTATTTCTTCTGAATTCATTAGTATATGTTTTATTTTAGGATTATTTTTTTATTATATTTTCCTGAGTTTGTTGTTATATCTACTATATAAACTCCACTTTTTAAATCTACCAAACTTACTTTTTTTGTTTTGCTATTATTTAAAATACTTCCAAACACTTTTTTGCCAATAATAGAGTATATTTTCAGTTCTATATTGTTTTCTGTTATACCATTTATATATAAATATTTGTTTTTCTGATAAATACTGAAATTAGCAGATAAACTTTCTAAATTTGAGTTAAGTGTTTTATTAGACAAGTGTAAATAAAATCGACCACTACCATTTATAGATGGTGATACATCAATAGAGTATTTATTATCTTTATCAATTTTATAAAAATTATTTAATTCTTTATCTTCTAAATAGGTGAAAGTGTTTTCTGGTAGATTAAGTGCTGATGCAGAAAAATGGATTTTTTGACCTGAATTCGCTATAACACCAAGAGGTATTATTGTTTCTAATGCACTATTCCTATCAAGAGATTGAATAGTATAGTTTATATCATCATTGTAATTTGCTAAAATACTGTATATGTCTAGATTAGCACTGTTAAAATTAGCAATATCATATCCAATATCGAACTCATTTGTAGCTGTATCTGAATATATTAATGTAGTTTTTACGGTATTATTTTCATTAGATATTTTCAATTCAATTCTAAAGTCTTTATTTCTATTTTTTTCAAATTCCGTATTTCCACTTTCAGGCTTGATACTTCTTTTATTTTCATTAAATAAAATATTAGATTCTCCATTTTTTAATTTCACAAAAAAACCTTGTCCTGGAGGTAGAGATTGATTTACTAAATCTAACTCTGTAACTGCTGCATACTTATTTTGAGAATTGTCCCATATATATAAACTTTTATAAGCATCATCTAGTGCATCTAAATTTTCATTTAAAAAGCTATTACTATTATTTCTATTTGCAGGATAATATGTAGTAAATGGATTTCCTACTGCATTCCATTTACCAGCTGTTACTGTTTTGTTTAAATTACTTGTATTCAGAGTTCCTTTAAATGTAATAAACCCATCTGTAACTTTAGAAATTGCGTAGCTTTGCCCTGCAATAAATTCTAATGTAAAATCAGGATTTAAGCCATCATAATATTGCCATTTGTTACCTAAAACCAAATTATCATTATATGTTCCAACAGCATATTCAAAATTTTCATTAGTTTTTATATTATTAGGTATAAAATTTACAAAATCGTGTATTTTTTGTCCTGAAATAGGAGGGGTAATAATATGCCACTTATTCGCTTCAAGACCTCCTCTTTTATAGGTAATCTCTCCTTCTGTGGTTCCTTTAATAAATAAAACACCACTATTACTTTCGTCTGAGCTAATTTCTAGATTGCCATCTGTTACAAAACTTTTTTGTACAGTTATTTCTTTATCAGATGGTATAGAAAGTGTTGCTCCATTTTGTAATGTAAAGTCTTCCACAACTAAATCATCAATATCTATGGTTACAGTTTTATTACTTTCGATAATAATATCATCAATATTATCTGGTACAACACCAGAACTCCAGTTGTTTGGGTTAGACCAGTTACCTGAAATATTGAATGTGTTTAGTGGGTTTCGGTTAGAAAATGTACTAGCAACACCAGTCACAAAATTAGATTCTGATCCTATTAACTGAAACCCAGATAATGCTCCATTAAGATTATGAATTTCTTCAACAATAGCTGTTATGCTGTTATTAGAACCATTAGCAATGCCTTGGTTAAAATTATAATACGCTATTATATTTGAAAATTGTTCTGGTATAATTACATCTTTTAAATCTTTAACCTCTTGTTGGCTAAGGGCTTTATCCCATATCCTTATTTCGTCTAATGCTCCTGAAAAGTTGGAAGTTGTAGTACCTTCTCCAATTACTATATCACTAGAAGAATCATAAATAGTTCCAGTAACACTTTTGCTTCCTGCTCCTAATCCATCTACATACATTTTCATTGTAGAACCATTAAAAGTTGCAGCAATATGATGCCAATTATTTGTGAAAATTGCAGGACTGTTAGATATTAAAAATTCGTCTGAACTGCCATCAATTGAAATTGTAAATCTAAACCTACCAAGAGCATCTACCCACAAGTTAAAACTTTTTCCATTTACTGCGTCTTCATACTTTCTAATGATATTTCTATCTGTATTTAGTTGATCAATATTTATCCAAGCTTCTAAAGTAATACCACTAGAAAAATCGAAATTTGAATTATCGTTTACGGTAATTTTTTCATTTCCACCATTAAAATGGAGTGCATTATTTTGTCTAAAAGTTTTTACATCTCCATAACCAATGCCTTCATTATTTTTGGCGTAAGCTCTATAGAAATAGGTTTTTAGATTAGTTGAAGATATTGAACTACTAAATAGAGCATCATTTGAGGAGTTTGTTCTATTGAAAACGTTATTTTCATCTAATTTAGGGCTTGTATTAGAAGTAGAATAAACAAAACCTTTTTGAATTATACTTGAATTGCCACTATCAATAATCTCTGCATTTAATGTGCTAGATATAGCAGTAATATTCGAAGCATCTATTGTATTTATTGTGGGAACATCATCTAAGATATGTAAAGTTTCTGTATTACCATAGACTGTTCCTTCTGAATTTATAGCATACGCTCTATAATAATATATTGTTCCTTGATTTAAAGTAATAGTTTTAGTAAATGGACCATCACCATTACCAATAGACTCCTTTATAACTCCTTGTCTTCCAATTTTTAATTCTACATTTTCTCTAGCATAGACAATACCTCTTTCTGTTACTACAGAAGCTCCTTGAAAAGCAATGTTACCTCCTAAATTGGCTGTAGTTTTAGTAATATTATCTGGAGATAATGTTGCTAAGCTAATTGGGTTCAAAACGTATAATTCTCTACCATATGTGCCAGTTGTTGCTGAAAAAAATAGCATATTTTTATAAACAATAAAATTTTCTGGTAAAGAACTACTGGTAACGCCACTGCTTTGATCTCTTGTATTTATATCTAATGCCAATATAGTATTAGTTCCGTCAGTTTGCCATAGTTCAGAACCTAAAGCGTTAGATTTAGATGCCTCAAAATATATTTTACCATTATACTCTGTTAAATCGCTTGGACCAGAGCCAATAAAAGCAACCTCATTAATCTCTTCAACTAAAGACGAGGTATTTGTAGAGTCATCATATTTCCATAACTCACTGTTTGGTTGCCCACTAAGATTATAACTTGCTGAAAAATAAAGCTTATTATTAAATACGATGAAGTTTTGTGGAGCTGAGTCACCAACTCCAGGTTGAATATCACTTGTTAATTTTGTACCAGCAGTTGTGCCATCAGTTTCCCAAAGCTCTCTTCCAACTAAACCTATGCTACTCCCTTCATCAGCCGCAAAATAAAGCTTATTGTTATAAACGGTTAAACCACTTGGAGAGCTACCTAAGTTTGCATTGGTGTTAATATCTTTAAGCATTAATGTATTTGCTATAGTACCATCACTTACCCATAATTCTTCTCCATTTACGCCATCAGAAGCTGAAAAATACATTTTACCATTAAAGGTTGCAAAATTTTTAACAGAAGAATATTGATAATCTCCTGTTGTATTAATGTCCATAAAAAGTTTTGTACCTGCTGTAGTACCATCACTTTCCCAAAGTTCTATTCCAACTGTAGAATTATCTCCTGCCTGAAAGTATAGTTTATTATTATAAACATATAAATGATTTATTAGACTACCTCCAACTCCTGGGTAAATATCTTTTACTAGCTGTGTACCATTAGCAGTTCCATCACTTTTCCAAAGTTCTAAACCATTAGTTCCATTGTCTGCTGCAAAATATAGTTCATTATCCATAACTACTAAACTTCGAACATTTGCATCTCCATTAGGGTTTATATCTAATACTAATTTAGTGTTTTTTTCAGTTCCGTCTGTTTCCCAAAGTTCAGTTCCATTCATTCCGTCATTAGCAACAAAATAAATTTTGTTGTTAAAGAGCGTTAAATATTCTGGTAAGCCATGGTTTGTTCCTTTGTTAATATCTTTTATAAGTGATAGTTGTTGCCCAAAAGCACCATTTATCACAAATAAAAAATAAATTAATGAGTAAATTTTATTTTTCATGATTTCTAAGTTTTTGATTAGTAATTTTTTCATAATCAAATTTAGAAATGGAAGCTGTTTAAAAAGGTAAATCTTTAGTGAAACAGGGTGTTTTTTTAGTGAAATATGAAGTGAGTGTTTTTATTAAAAAACTATAAATCAATGTTTTGTGTTTTGTTTAGTAAAAAAAACTTAAAGTTTTAAGTTTAAGAAGTTTTGTAAAATGAATTGTAATTTTAAAAGCTAATTAATGTTTTTTATCACTTTTAAAAGAGCAGGCCTTCTGGCTTCACTCAATGATAGTTCAATACTATTTAAGCGAATTGTTTTTTTACCAATATCAGTTATTTTATTAGTGTTTACACAATACGATCTGTGTGGTACAAAAAAGTGATTTCCTTTTAATTGTTCTCTTACTTTTTTTAAGGTATGAGGCACTAAGATTTTTTTTGGTTCTATGTGTATGTAGCAATAGTTGTCAAAAGCTTCTAAAAATAAAATATCTTTTTCTGGAATTCTATACACATAACCATCAGATTTTACGGATAATATGCTTTCTTTTTCTGATAAATATTTATTCCAAACTACAGAAATACTACTCCATAAACCAGCAGTTGTAAAGGGTTTTACTAAATAACCAAGTGGTTTTGTATTATTAACTTCACTTAAAGTTAAAGGGTCTGTTTGAGCAGTTAAATAAAAATATGGCAATTGAATTTTGTCTAATTCTTTAGCAAAAACGATTCCATCAAAAGCACCTTTTAATTGAATATCTACTAAACATAAATCTGGTTTTTTGCTGTTGAGTAATTCTAAAGCAATTTCTAAATTTTTGGCAATACCAACCACAGAAACATCATTTTTTTCTAATGTATTTTTTATCGTTCTAGAGATAAAAGGATCATCTTCAATTATTAAAAATCGATGTTTAGCCATTTTGTTTTTTAAAAGTGATGTTTACACCAAAATCATTTTCAGATTGAGTTTGTTTTTCTGCTTCCAAACGTTCTATAAGAATTTCTATCAATTCTGAGCCGTAATTTTGTTTGGTGTTATTTGTCTTTTTTGATGTTCCATTATCAAACATTGTAAAATGGAATGTATCATTTTTTTGATAGATATTTAATGTGATATTTTTCTCTTTTGATGCTGAATCCCAAGCATATTTAATGGAATTTGTTGCTAATTCATTTACTAACAAACCAATTGAAGTAGCAGTATCAATATCTAAAATTGTAGAATCTACCTTGTTATTAATTTTAATATTTTCTGATGAATATGAACCTAAAATTTCATTGACTAAATCAGTAATATATACTTTTAGATCAACACCCAATAATTTATCTTTTGCATATAATTGTTGATGTAAAACAATCATAGAGTTTACTCTTTGCACTGCATTGTCTAAAGCAGTTACAGCAGCTTCAGCTTTACTACCTTGAGCCTGTAATTGCAATAAACTACTTACCATCTGAAAACTGTTTTTAACACGATGATGTGTTTCTTTTAATAGCATATTTCTTTGGCTCAGTAGTTTTTCTAACTCAATTTTGTTTGTATTTAATTGCTTTCTTTTTTGGCTGTTTTTATACAATAGAATTACAACAATTGATAAAATTACAAATGCTAATATTGAAATATAACTCCATAATTTTCTCTTGCTTTGTTCTTCTGCTATTTTTTCTTCTTTTTTTTTGGTTTGATATTTTGTTTCTAATTCTACAACTCCTTTGTTATAAAAATTAGTATTTATAGAATCTTTTATTTTTAATAATTGAGTTTGATGTTCTAATGCTTTTTTAGGTTGATTTAAAAAAATTGAAATATTAGTCATGGTTTCATAAAAGCCTTTTTTTACTTCTAAATTCTTTTCTGTAGCATTACATTTAATTAAAAGAGGAGTGTATTTTTTTATAATTTCTAAATCTTTTAGTTTTATAGAGTTTTCAATTAATTGTACATAGTCTAATACATATTCTCTTTGTCCTTTTAAAGAATCAAGTTCAACAATTTTTAAAAATAAAGGTTGCGCTTTATCAAATAGACCCTGTTCTCCGTAGTTTTTTGCAATTCTTAAATTAGCAAGATTTTTTTCGTATTGATTTAAGATTTTTAATCCTAAAAAGTAGTTTAAAGTCTCAAAGGCCTCATCGTATTTTTTTAATAAACTTTGTGCAATACCAAGATTAACATAAGCTTTAGCTTCATCTCTTTGTCCTTTAATTATTTTACTATTGGCAACCGCTTTTTTACCATAAAATACTGCTTTTTCATAATCAGTAGACATAAACATTATGCAAAGGTTGTTGTATAATGACGAAACTAATTTAGGGTGATTTTTCTCGGCAATTTCTATCGCTTTAAAATAAAGTTCTGAAGCAGTTTTAAAGTCGTTTTTTATCTCTTCAAAATAAATTCCTTTAATTTCAAGATTTAAGACTCTGCCTAATGTAGAATTATTTTTCTTAGAATATTCAATTCCTTTATTAGCAAAATACAAAGTACTATCACTCTGTATTTCATAAGAGTTCCAAGCTTTGTTTGATATAGATTTTGCAATAGAATCTATTTGCTTATTTTGTGAGTAAGCAGAGGTTAAGAAAAATAAAATTATAGGAAAAGTTTTTAAAAATTTCAAAGCAATATTGTTAGTTGCAATCAAATTTAAAAAATAACTAAAGTAGTAAATAAGTTTTATGTATAAATTGTACTAAATACAGTATAGTTGGGTTAAAATTGAATTATTTTCTCAACTTCGTTTTCACCTCTTTTTACTATAACTTTTGTAGAATTTCCCTTTTCAAATACTGATAAAGCTCGCATATAACTCATCATATTTGTAACTGTACTATCTCCTAGTTTTATGACAATATCGCCTTTTTTAAGTCCGGCTTTTTGGGCAGGTTTATCTTCAGAAACACCATCAATTCGCATTCCTTTTCCATCAAACAAATAATCAGGTATTACACCTAAACCAACTTTAAACCTTGGCGTACTTTCACTTTCATTTTTGGTCTTTCTAAAAGCGAGTTTTCCATTATCATCTAAATCAGAAATAATATTAAAAATATAATCAGAAATTAAATACATTCCATCATAATTCAATTTTTCTGAATCATCTCCAGGTTTATGATAATCTTCATGCTGCCCAGTAAAAAAATGCAATACAGGAATATCTGCCAAATAAAAACTAGTGTGATCACTTGGCCCAACTCCAGATTCTTGCTGAATTAATTTAAAATTATCGTTATGCGATTTTAAAATTTGTTTAAAAATTGGCGAAGTTCCTGTACCATAAACTGCTAAAGATGAGTCTTTTTTCATGCGTCCAACCATATCCATATTTATCATATAAGATACTTTTTTGTTGTCAATCGTTGGGTTTTTTACAAAATAATTAGAACCTAAAAGCCCCATTTCTTCACCAGAAAAAGCCATAAAAAGATAATTGTTGTTCTTATTTTTATCTTTTAATTTAGCTGCTAAATTTAATAAAACTGAAACTCCAGAAGCATTATCATCTGCGCCATTATGTATTGCTTTTATAGAATCTCTGTACAGAGAGCCTTCGCCACCAAAACCTAAATGATCATAATGTGCGCCAATAATAACAGTATTTTCTGCTTTATTATCAATAAAACCAAGTACATTATTTCCTGTAATAGTTCCATCACCATTTACATTAAATTTTACTTCATCATGCGGATTTGTTTTTGGCTTAAACGTAAAAGGCTGTAAGTATTTTTGTGTTCCTTTTTCTTGTAAGCCTAATTCAGAAAAACGTTTAGAAATAAATGTTGCAGCTTTTTTTTCACCTTCGGTTCCTGTTTGTCTTCCTTCTAAAGCATCCGAAGCTAAAAAAGTTACATCTTCTTTAATTCTGTTTTCTTGATTAATTTCTGGTTTGCAAGAAACTAAAATGCTCAAAAAGATAAAAAATACAAGGTTTTTCATAATGATAATATTATTTTAGCAAAGTTAATTAATAAATAAGAAAATGAGAATTCTTTCTTTACTTGTATTAGCGTCTTTGCTATTTTCTTGCAAAAACGATAAAAAACCAACCGTAGAAAAATCGACAAAAGAAGTTGTAAAAGACTCTTTAATTTATCCAGAAGAAACACATTTTAAAAGTATAAGGCAAGTTACATTTGGTGGCGATAATGCTGAGGCTTATTGGAGTTTTGATGACAAACAATTAGTGTTTCAATCAAACTTTAAAGATTGGGGAGTAAACTGCGACCAAATGTTTTTAATGAATGCTGATGAAACATTTAAAGGTACTCAACCACCAATGATTTCTACAGGATTAGGTCGTACAACTTGTGCATATTTTTTACCAGATAACAAACATTTTGTTTATGGTTCTACACATTTAGTTGATAAAGAATGCCCAGATGTTCCTTTGCGTAAAAACGGAAAATACGTTTGGCCTATTTACGATTCGTTCGATATTTTTGTGTCTGATTTAGAAGGGAATGTAGTTAAACAATTAACCAATGAAGTTGGTTATGATGCAGAAGCAACAGTTTCTCCTCAAGGAGATAAAATTGTATTTACATCTACCAGAAGTGGAGATTTAGAATTATATACCATGAATATTGATGGTTCTGATGTTAAACAAATTACAGACGAATTAGGTTATGATGGTGGTGCATTTTTCTCTCCTGATGGAACTAAATTAATCTTTAGAGCATCAAGACCAAAAACTAAAGAAGAAATAAAAGCATACAAAGATTTATTAGCCCAAGGTTTGGTTGAACCAACTGATATGGAATTATTTATTTGTGATGCTGATGGGTCTAATTTAAAACAATTAACAGATTTAGGAAATGCCAATTGGAGTCCGTTTTTTCATCCTTCAGGAAAAAAGATTTTATTCTCATCAAATTTTGAAGCAGAAAGAGGTTTTCCTTTCAATTTATATCTAATTGATATTGATGGTAAAAACCTAGAAAGAGTAACACATGGAGAAACTTTTGATGCTTTTCCTGTATTTTCTAATGATGGTAAAAAACTTGCTTTTTCTTCCAATAGAAATAATGGAGGAGGACGTGATACAAATTTGTTTATTGCAGAGTGGCAAGATTAAAAATTTATTTCCAATATGATTTTAATCTTGTTTAAAGGATTAAAAATTATATAATTAAAAAATTATTACAATGGGAGCAAAAGAAAATATATTAAAAGACATTCATACGTTTATTTCAGGTCAGTTTTCAAATCCAGAAGAAGCATTCCAAAAGTTCGATAAAGACAAAGATGGATCTTTAAACAAAGATGAAATTAAAGATTTATTAAAAGAAGCTGGCGTAAATAGCTTTTTAAGAGGTTTGGTTGCTGGAGAAATGATTAAAGGTTACGACAAATCTGGCGATGAAACCATCAATTTTGAAGAATTTAAAGTTGCAATTGCAGAGTTGAATCGAGATTATTAATCTAACCCAAAAATAGTTCTAAAAGTACAATGGTTTCATTGTGCTTTTTTTATTTGACAAGGTGTGTAAATAACATATCTTTGTCAGTTGAAAGTAGTTAGAAAACGAAGTATGAAGAACATAAGAAACTTTTGCATAATCGCTCATATTGATCATGGAAAAAGTACATTAGCAGATAGATTGTTAGATTATACTGGCTCTGTAACAGAACGTGAAAAGCAGAACCAGTTATTAGATAATATGGATTTAGAGCGAGAACGTGGAATTACCATAAAATCGCATGCCATTCAAATGGATTACGTTCACAATGGAGAACCATTTATTTTAAATTTAATTGATACTCCAGGTCACGTAGATTTCTCTTACGAGGTTTCTAGATCTATTGCAGCTTGTGAAGGTGCCTTGTTAATTGTAGATGCTGCACAAAGTATACAAGCACAAACCATTTCTAACTTATACTTGGCTTTAGAGAACGATTTAGAGATAATTCCGGTTTTAAATAAGGTGGATTTACCATCAGCAAATCCAGAAGAAGTTACAGACGATATTGTAGATTTATTAGGTTGCGATCCAGAAGAAGTAATCCACGCAAGTGGTAAAACAGGTTTTGGAGTTGATAATATTTTAACGGCAATTATAGATAGAATTCCTGCACCAAAAGGTGATCCAGAAGCACCATTACAAGCTTTAATTTTCGATTCTGTTTACAATTCTTATAGAGGAATTGAGACTTATTTTAGAGTGATAAATGGAGAAATCAAAAAAGGTCAAGAGATAAAGTTCATGGCAACTGGTAAAAATTATTTTGCTGATGAAGTTGGTACTTTAAAACTTGAACAGGTTGTAAAAAAATCTGTAAAAACTGGTGATGTTGGTTATTTAATTACGGGTATTAAAACAGCTAAAGAAGTAAAAGTAGGAGATACAATTACAGACGCACACAAACCAACAACAGAAATTATTGATGGTTTTGAAGACGTAAAACCAATGGTTTTTGCAGGTATTTACCCTGTGGATACAGAAGATTATGAAGAGTTGCGTTATTCTATGGAAAAATTGCAATTAAATGATGCTTCTTTGGTATTTCAACCAGAAAGTTCTGCAGCTTTAGGTTTTGGTTTTCGTTGTGGGTTCTTAGGGATGCTGCACATGGAAATTATTCAAGAACGTTTAGAGCGTGAGTTTAATATGACAGTAATTACAACAGTACCTAACGTTTCGTATCATGCGTACACAAAAAAGGAACCTGATGAATTAATTATGTTGAATAACCCAACAGATTTACCAGATCCTTCTAGATTAGATAGAGTAGAAGAGCCTTTTATTAAAGCTTCAATTATTACAAAATCAGATTTTGTGGGGCAAGTAATGAGTTTGTGTATTGAAAAACGTGGGCAAATTGTAAATCAGACCTATTTAACAACACAAAGAGTTGAGTTAATTTTCGAAATGCCATTAGCAGAAATTGTATTCGATTTTTACGATCGTTTAAAAACGGTTTCTAAAGGATACGCTTCTTTCGATTATCATCCAATAGGTATGAAAGAATCGAAATTAGTAAGAGTAGATATTTTATTAAATGCACAGCCAGTAGATGCGCTTTCTGCACTTTTACACGCAGACAATGCTTATTCAATTGGTAAAAAAATTGTTGAGAAATTAAAAACTTTAATTCCAAGACAACAGTTCGATATTCCTATTCAGGCAGCAATTGGTGCAAAAATTATTGCCAGAGAAACTACAAAAGCTTTACGTAAAGATGTTACAGCAAAATGTTATGGAGGAGATATTTCTAGAAAACGTAAGTTATTAGAAAAGCAGAAAAAAGGGAAAAAGAGAATGCGTCAAGTTGGGAATGTAGAAATTCCACAAGAAGCATTTATGGCAGTTTTAAAATTGAATGATTAATTCCGTTTAAAACAAAATATTAAGAATAAAAAAACCTTTTTGAGAAATCAAAAAGGTTTTTCTAATCTGCAATTCTTTTTTTAATTATTGCAAGATTCATTAACATATTCTTCAAATGTTTTATCATTTGGAATACTTACAGTTATACTTGTGGAACTAGATGGGGTTGCAGAAGTACTATTTGATATAGTAACTGTTCCATCTCCATTATTGCAATGTGTTTTAATTATATATTTTCCTGTAAACTCATTTAAAACTCTACAACTTTCACAGTTGGAATCATCATCACTTGAACAGGCTAAAAACAATATTACAATTAATACAGAAATAATTTTTTTCATAAGATTTTTTAAAAACAAATATATTTATAATATGTAAATTGAAAAAAAAATATTAACTTATTACGTAAAATAGATTTAAAGCTAATTCTTAAAACTGATAAAAATTAGGAATAAAAAAAGAATGTGTCAAGTAGGGAATGTAGAAATTCCGCAAGAAGCATTTATGGCCGTTTTAAAATTGAATGATTAATTCCGTTTAAAACAAAATATTAAGAATAAAAAAAACCTTTTTGAGAAATCAAAAAGGTTTTTTGTTTTAGGTTTTTTTGTTTAAAAAAAATAAAAAATAGATGTGATAAATGTCATGTTATACTTCCGTTTTCTAATGGAACTTTGTAGTAGTAAATCAATAGTGAGTCATTTAAAAAAAATAAAATATGTTACAAAATAGAAGAATATATTTGCCACCATTAAGCCTTATTGGTCCTGGAGCTTTAAAAGATTTAGGAGAAGAATTAAAAACGTTACATTATAAGAAGGCTCTTTTTGTTACTGATAAAATTTTGGTAAAATTAGGAGTTGCTCAAAATGTATTGGATGTTATAAAATCTGCTAATATTGAAACTGTTGTTTTTGATGACGTACATCCAAATCCAACTGTAAAAAATGTTGATGATGGGTTAGCATTATTAAAAGCAAATGATTGCGATTTTATTATCACTTTGGGTGGAGGATCTCCACAAGACTGTGGAAAAGCAATTGGTATTTTAGCTAAAAATGGAGGTCATATTGAAGATTATGAAGGAATTCATATGTCAAAAAATGCTTCTTTACCTATTGTCGCAATTAATACTACTGCAGGTACAGCAAGTGAAGTAACGATTAATTATGTAATTACAGATGAAAAACGCCATATAAAAATGGTAATGGTAGATAAAAACTGTTTGGTTTCTATCGCTGTAAATGATCCTGTATTAATGTTAGGGAAACCAGCATCGTTAACAGCAGCTACAGGTATGGATGCTTTAACGCATGCTATTGAAACTTATGTTACAAAAGGAGCTTTTGGTTGGTCTGATGCGCTTGCATTAGAAGCTATTAAGTTAATTTCTCAGAGTTTGGAAATAGCTGTGGTAGATGGTCAAAATCTTGAAGCAAGAAGTAAAATGGCCTGGGGTCAGTTTATTGCTGGTCAGGCATTTTCAAATGCAGGTTTAGGTTTTGTGCACTCTATGGCACACCAACTAGGAGGTATGTATGATATGCCTCATGGAGTTGCAAATGCAATTCTATTACCTTATGTTGAAAAGTTTAATATCCCTTCTTGTGCTCATAAATTAAAAAAAGTGGCAAGAGCAATGGGTGTAGGAGTTTTAGAAATGAGTGACACGCAAGGTGCTAATGCAGCTATAGAAGCTATTAAAGCACTTTCAGAATCAGTTGGTATTCCATCAGGATTAAAAGAATTTAATGTTAAAGAAGAAGATTTTGAGGAAATGGCAAAAAATGCCTTAGCTGATGTATGTACAGGAGGAAACCCTAGAGAAGTTACGTTAGAAGATACTATAGCAATTTATAAAGCTGCTATGTAAAATATAAATCGTTATTATAATGATTTTTTAGTAAATTTGTGTTAAGTAAAACCACTTTGCCTAGGCAAAGTGGTTTTTATTTCTATTGTTCTGTATTTAAATATTTTCTTTCTCAAAATTAATAAGTATTAAAACAGAGCTTAGAAATATTTTTTTCACAATTTAATGAATTGCAAAATTAGATTGTATGGTAAATGCTTTTGTGAAAATTTAACTCTCCAACCATTTTCTAAAGTCAGAAGTTATAGAAGAGCTTGTCATTACTTTTTCTTTATAATTTTTTACAGAAATCAATAATCTGTTTTTAAAATGACTTTCTATATTTTCTATAAAATCGATATTTATAATTTCGCTTCTATTAATTTTAAAGAATTTTTTAGGATTTAACTGCTGATGAATTGCTCCTAAATTTTGTGAAATTGTATGTCGTTTTCCGTCTTTATCATTTACCAAACAGAAATCTCCAGAAGCAGTTATTAAAGCAATGTCTATGGCATTTAGCAATTGAATTCCTGTTGTTTTTTTAATTACAAAACGTTTTTTATAATTGTGGTTTTCTTCTTTTAAAGCGGATTTTAAAACATCAATAGTTTTATTATTTAAAGTATTGTAAGAACCTTTTTTAAATAAAGCTTGGTATTTTTGAATTGCTTTGTTAAAATCGTCTTGAGAATAAGGTTTTAAAATATAAGCAATTCCGTTTGTACTAAAAGCCTGAAACAAATAATCATCGTGAGCAGAACAAAAGATAATAGGTGCTTTTACATCAATGCTATTAAATAAATCAAAAGACAAACCATCTAAAAGCTGAATGTCTGATAGAATAAAATCGTAAGAATTTTCTGCTAAAAGTTTTTTTCCATCAACAATAGAACGTGCCCAATCTTGCGATGTTTTTACATCAAAATAAAGATCTAAACACTTGGTTAGTTTTTGATATGCAGGAATTTCGTCTTCTAAAATTAATATTTTCATAGTTGTCTTATTTTTCTGCTTGCATTTCTGTCTTGTGGAGAAGTCTAATTGATAAAAATTTAGCTGCTTAATTCAATGATCGGAATAAAAATTTCAAATTTAGTATCCATATTATGAATTTGAATTTTCTCATCCGAAAGTAATTTATAACGTGCTTTTAAATTATCTAAACCTGTGCCAAAAGATTCGTTTGTAGATTTTGTTTTCGATTTAGAATTGGTAATTATCAACCAACCTTTATTAATGGTTATTGTGGTTTTAATAGCATTTGTTCCATCAGTTTTATTGTGTTTTACAACATTTTCTAATAAAGTTAAAATAGATCCTGTAGGGATAAATTTATCAATTAAAGTGATGTTTTCTTCTATTGTAAACTCATAATCATCAGCAAATCTTGTTTTAATTAAAAAGATATAGTTTTTTGCAAATTCAATTTCATTTGCAAGTTCCATAACTTCTGCATCCTTTGTTTTAATTAAATACCTGTAAATTAAAGACAGGCGATTAATGTATTCTTTGGCTTTTGCAGGATTTGAATCAATTAAAGAATCTAATGTATTTAAATTATTGAATAAAAAATGAGGATCTATTTGAGAACGCAACAATTTTAATTCATTTTCCTTTTGTTGTTTTTGAACTTCTAATAAATCTTGTTGTCCTTCATAGAATTTTTTCATCAGTAAAACCCCTAAAGGAAAACCAACCATATCAGTAGCATTATACAAGCCATTTTGCAAATAATTAAAATAATTAGAAATAGTATTCAAAGATCTACCTGCTGTTAATCTACCAATCAAATTTTCTAAAGTGCCAACAACAGTTAGTAATATTAAACTGATGATAAAAAATTGTAAATAAGCTTTTTTATGTACTAAAAATGTAGGTACAATTTTTTGAATAAATACCAATATTAATATCGTTGATAAAAGTGCTGTTGATGGAAAATCTATTAAATATTCTATTAACTTTTTCTCTTCTTTATAGTAATCGATACAGCCTAAGAGAATAGTAACTCCGTAAATTAAGGAAAGAATTACCCAATCAGATTTGTTTAATTTCGTGTTCATAGTAGAACGAATATATTAATTACTATCGTTAATTCTGTTCTCTTCGTCTGTATTTCTGTTTCTGTTGGCTTTTTTCTTACCAAATTTAGAACCAAAACTGTAAACTAATCTTAATTGAATATTTTGTCTAGAACCATTGCTTTCTACAGCAGCAGTTCCATTTCCATAATCTATAGTTCCGTTAAAACCTCTATTTAGCACTTTACTAAAACCAAGATTTACCTTTAATTTATCATCTAAAAACTTTTTACCAAAAGAAAAATCTAAATCTGCAAACCAATCTGCTTCAATTTGTCCTTCTAAAGCTCCAGTTCCGTAATTTGCACTCAATTCAAAATTAATATCTGCAGGTAATTGGTAACTAGCTTGTAGAAACCAAATTAAGTTCCATTTGTTTAAATCTACACCATAAGTAGAAGATTGGTAATCTGTATTGGTAACAATTATACCAGTGTAACCTTCTAAACCTTTTGTAAAGTTTACAGGTGCAAACAATCTAAAATTCCAGTTGGCATTATTTTCTACATTTACATCCTGTTGTCTTATTTGTGCAGTTTCGTTGTCTTGTTTTATTAATTGAAAAAGTACATCATCTGTTTTGCTGTAACCAATTGTAAAAAATGGTTGTCCTTCATAAGTTAAGTTAAATTGATAATTGTTAGTGTAAGAAGGTGTTAAATTCGGATTACCTTCGCCAGCAGAATAAGGATCTAAATAGGTAGCAAAAGAGTTTAAACTGCTGTAAGAAGGTCTTTGAATTCTGTAACTATAAGATAAACTTGCACCTAAAATATCATTAAATTTTCTGCTGATAGAAGCACTTGGAAAGATTTTTTTAATTGGTCGTTTTTTTACTTCGGATATTATTACTCCATTGTCTAAAAAAGTTGAGGTTCCATCTGTATTACTATCTTCATAACGTAATCCACCAGAAAAAGACCATTTGCCAGAAGTTGCATTAATTTTAGAATACAAAGCAAAAATGGTTTCATCTATTACAAAACGACTACTTTCATCATCATCTTTATCAAAATTACCATTTGTGTTTTGAGAAAAAGATTGTAAATCGTTGTCTGTTTTCACATCAGCAAAACGAGTACCAGCACTTACTTTTAAGTTGTCTGAAAATGTTTTTGTATAATCTGCTCTGTAAGTTTTTATAGAATATGTACCATCTTGAATGTATTTTCTGTCTGTAAAATCTATTGTGCTACCTGCAACATCAGATAAAATGTTTGTATTGTCGTTGGTAAAATCTACATAATTAAAGTCGATAACTAATTTGTCAGTTTCTGTTTTGAATTCGTAATAAGGGTTGATGTTAAAGTTTTTTCGTTCTCTATCAAAACTGTTTTCAGAAAATAAAGTATTTGTAGTATTGTCATCAGAAATAATGGTTTCGCTAGTTGCAATTCTGTCTGAGTTTCTTGTATTTATTCTTGCTCCAATACCTATTGAATTTTTGTCGTTAATATAATAATCTAAACTACCACCAATTCTAAAATTAACAGGATCGTAAGGTTCTCTAGTAACTTGATCGTAAGTTTCATCGCCTACAGTTCTTATTAAAAACAAATCTTCTCTCCAAGTTGGTTGCGAGTAACCTGCATTTGCTTGCCAATTTAATTTGTTTTTATAGCTAGCAATCGAAAAACCAGAACCCCACTCAAAACCTTCGTCTTCACCAATCCAAGTATTTACGCTACCATGTGTGCCTAATTTTACGTTTTTCTTTAAAATAATATTGATGATTGCTCCAGAACCAGAAGCTTGATATTCTGCACCAGGTTGTTCTACAACTTCAATTTTTGCAATATTATCCGCAGGAAAATCACGTAATAAAGTTTCAACATCCATATATTCTGTAGTTTTTCCGTTGATTAGAATTCTAACTCCACTGTTTCCGGCAATAGATATTCCGTTATTGGTTACCAAAACACCAGGTACTTTTCGCATAACATCTTGTAAGTTGGTATTAATCATTTCAGATTTTTCTAAATCTACAATTAACTTTTCTGCTGTTTGTTTAATTACAGGTCTTTTACTTTTTACAACAACCTCGTTTAAGGTTTGTGTTTCTTCTTTTAAAGTGATGTTAAGTGTTTTGTCTGAGTTTAAATCAAAAGCATCAATAATTTGAGATTTAAAACCTAGCATCGAAATTTCCATTTTGTAATTTCCTGTACCTATTTTTTCAAAAAGATACGTTCCATCATCATTAGAAACAGTTCCATTTGGTTTTGCTTCTTCACCTGTTTTGTACAAAATAATGTTTGCAAAAGGTAAAGGCTGATTTTGTTCGTCAACAATTTTACCAGAGATTTTGTGTTGAGAAAATGTTGTTAAAATTCCGAAGAAAAAAATGATGGTAAATTTTAAGGTTTTCATAAGAGTGATTTTTTTAGTTGCTGTTTTAATATTGGTTGATTTGTTTTAATAGAAATTGAGTTCAATTCGAATTTTTATAAACTGCTATTTTAATTACACTGTAAAATTGCTGGATTTTTAACACTTTTAAAATGCAAATCTGATGAACTGGGTTAAAATCCCGATAAACAGATTTCTTTTTCTATTTAAGCAAGACGCTTAAAATCAATAAAAAGTTTCCTGCATAAAAAAAAGCTTCGATAAAAATCGAAGCTTTATAATTAAAATATTTTATAAAAATGTGGTTAATCTCTACCACCTAGAACTTGCATTCCCCAATATAAAAGCATCGCTAAAGAACCTAAAGCAGCTACTAAATACGTTCTTGCAGCCCATTTTAGTGCATCTGTTGCACCTGCTAATTCTTGTTGAGAAACCATATTTTTGTTTCTTAACCACGCTAAAGCTCTATTACTAGCATCGTATTCTACAGGCAAAGTAATAAAACTAAAAACAGTGGCAATTGCCATTAAAGCTAAACCAGCAACAGCTACATAATAACCAATACTAGCATTACCAGAAGCAGCACCTAAAATTAAACCTCCAATTACCATCCATTGAGAAAATTTAGAAGAAATACTAACTACAGGCACTAATTGAGAACGTAAAGTTAACCATTGATAAGCTTTTGCGTGTTGTACTGCATGGCCAACTTCATGAGCTGCAACAGCTGCAGCAGCTGAATTTCTTTGGTTGTAAACAGCCTCACTTAAATTTACAGTTTTATCTCTAGGATTATAATGATCTGTTAATCTACCAGGTGTAGAAATTACTTTTACATCAAAAATACCATTATCAGCCAGCATTTTTGTAGCAATCTCAGCACCACTCATTCCGTTTATTAAATTGATTTGAGAATATTTTTTAAATTTTTGTTTTAATTGATTGCTTACAAGCCAACTCACTAAAGAGATTGCACCAATTAATATATAGAACTGCATCATAATTTTATTGCGTTTTAAAAATTTATATCATTTTTGTTTGATAAATTTACAACATAAATTATTCCAATCTAAATTTTAAAGTTAAAGAACTTTTATTGGCATAGATTTAATCATTAAAATTAAGAATTCATTAAGAATAGATGTCAATATGGCAAAGAAACCAAACATTTTAATTGTTTATACAGGAGGTACCATTGGTATGATTAAAGATTATAAAACAAATGCTCTAAAGGCTTTTGATTTTAGTCAGATAGTAAATAAAATTCCAGAATTAGAACAATTAAATTGTAATATTGAAACAATTTCTTTTGAAGAACCAATGGATTCTTCTAATATGAATACCTTATATTATAAAGAAATTGCAGAAACCATAGAAGAAAATTACAAAAAGTTCGATGGTTTTGTAATACTTACAGGTTCAGATACCATGTCTTATATATCGTCAGCAATCAGTTTTATGTTAGAAAACTTGCAAAAACCTATAATTTTTACAGGTTCTCAACTACCAATTGGTGATTTACGAACGGATGCTAAAGAAAATTTAATTACCTCTATAGAAATTGCTTGTTGTCAAAAAAACAATAAACCTATTATTTCTGAAGTTTGTTTGTATTTTGAATATAAACTTTATAGGGCAAATAGAACAACAAAAATAAATGCAGAGCAATTTGAAGCATTTACTTCTATGAATTATCCGCCTTTGGCAGAAAGTGGCGTTAATTTGAATTTTAACCAATATTATATTAGTAAACTTTCAGATACAAAAAAAGAACTTGTTGTAACAAAAGAATTAGTAAATGACATTGCTATTTTAAAACTGTTTCCAGGTATTACTAAAAGAGTTGTGCAAAGTATTTTAAATATTGATGATTTAAAAGGGGTAATTATAGAAACTTATGGAGCAGGTAATGCACCAAACGAACTTTGGTTTTTAGAGTTATTGAAAAAAGCAATTTCTAAAAATATAAGAATTGTAAATGTTACACAATGTTCAGGAGGTAGTGTAGTGCAAGGTCATTATGAAACTAGTTTAATTTTAAAAGAAATAGGTGTTATTAGCGGAAAAGACATAACTACAGAATCTGCAGTAGCAAAATTAATGTATCTTTTGAATGAAAATTTACCTTTAAATGAATTTACAACCTATTTTGAACAATCTATTAGAGGGGAAATAACTAATGAATAACTAAAATTTTAGTAAAGATTTTTGCGAACTCCATTTTTTCTAGAATAAAACGTGTTAAAACCGAGAAATAGCGCAAAAAAATTTTTTTATGCATAACATTTTTTGTTACTTGGCAGTCTCTTAAACGAAAATGAAGCTGTTGTTAGTAAAAAATAGATAAAATGCTTTTTATTTTCTGTTTTTGAGATGAAAATTTATATCTTTAACCCGTTAACTATTAAAATTAATTTATAACTAAGATGAAAAAAGTAGTAAATGTCTTATCTGTAACAGGATTTATGTTTTTTGGAGCTGTACAATCCTCTTTTGCTCAAGAAGCAGCAACAGAATCACAAACGTTTCACCAAATATTAAAGCAAAACTTTATTGATGGTGGTCCAGGATTTATGGGAATTGTATTAGTAGCTTTAATTTTAGGATTAGCTATTGCCATTGAAAGAATTATTTATTTAAATATGGCTACAACTAATACTAAAAAATTATTAGCAAATGTAGATGATGCTTTAAGTTCTGGTGGTGTAGAAGCTGCTAAAGAAGTTTGTAGAAATACAAAAGGGCCAGTTGCATCTATTTTTTATCAAGGTTTAGATAGAGTTGATGAAGGTGTAGAAGAAGCAGAAAAAGCTGTAGTTTCTTATGGTGGAGTTCAAATGGGTCAATTAGAGAAAAACGTTTCTTGGATTTCTTTATTTATTGCATTAGCACCAATGTTAGGTTTCATGGGTACTGTAATTGGTATGATTGGAGCATTTAACGATATTGCTGTAGCAAATGATATTTCTCCAGCAGTAGTTGCAGGTGGTATTAAAGTAGCTTTATTAACAACAGTATTTGGTTTAATTGTGGCTATTATTCTTCAAATTTTTTATAATTACATCGTTGCAAAAATCGATAGTATTGTAAACAATATGGAAGACGCGTCTATCTCTTTGATAGATTTATTAGTAAAGTATAAAAAATAATATTCAATATGAAAAGTAATAAAATTTTAAGTATTTTCATTGCTGCAATTGCTATAATTGGAGGTATCCTTTTCATAAGAATATTTATGGAAGATGCTGAAGTTATTGAAACAAATGTAGATGTTGCTAACAGCGTTGTTAGTCCTCTTATCTATTATTCTACTTGGTTATTTTTAGCAGGTGTAATAATTACAGTAGTTCTTTCTTTAGTAAGTTTAGTAAGAAACCCAGAAAACTTAAAGAAAACCTTAGGTGGTTTAGCTGTATTAGCTGTTCTTTTAGTTATCGCATATTTCTTATCAGATAGCAAGGCAGTTTATGATGCAAATGGAATTGGTGTTTTACCAGGTGGTGAAGAAGGTTCTTCTGTTAATCAATGGGTAGGAGCAGGAATTTGGTATAGTGTTATACTTGGTGTAATAGCAGGTGGATTCTTTATTTGGGATTTATTAAAAGGATTAGTTAAATCATAATATATGGCAAGAAGAGAAAATCCAGAAATTAACGCAGGTTCTATGGCAGACATTGCTTTTCTGTTATTAATTTTCTTCTTAGTAACCACAACAATGAATGTAGATTCAGGTGTCTCTAAGAAGTTATCAGAAAAACCGCCAGCAGACTATGTTCCTCCTGTAATTAAAGAGAAAAATATCTTTGAAGTAAACATTAATAGAAATAACGAACTTCTTGTAGAAGGAGAACGTATGGAAATTAAAGATATTAAAGATGCCGCTGTTAAATTTATAGATAATGGTGGTGGAATTGGTAAACCTAGTGAAAATGGTACTCCTGGTAAAGCATGTGATTATTGCCAAGGTGATAGAAGTGATGATTCTTCAGATCACCCAAATAAAGCAATTATTTCTGTTCAGAGTGATAGAGGTACAGGTTATGGAACGTATATTGAGGTTCAGAACGAGTTATTAAGAGCTTACAGCGAATTAAGAAACAGATTGTCTAAACAACGTTATGGAATTACTTTCGACGAATTAGAAGAATCTTTTAAAGACGCTAAAAAGAGTTCAGAAGGTTTGAATCAAGTTGATGCCTTAAGAAAAAAAGTTGAAGATATCAAAACTGCATATCCTCAAATTATTTCTGATGCTGAGCCAACCTCATAATTAATTTAAATTTAAAACAAAACTATGTCTAAATTTAGAAAAAAGAAAAAAGGGATTCCTGCTGTTAATACAGCAGCATTACCAGATATCGTTTTTATGTTATTATTCTTTTTCATGGTAACTACTACTATGAGAGAAACGAATCTAGTAATTGAAAATCCAAGATTACCAAGTGCTACTGAAATTAAAAAATTAGAAGATAAAAGTTTGGTAAGTACTATCTATGTTGGTAAATCTAAAGATCCTAATAGAGATGGTGTTGGTTATAACAAGATTCAGTTAAATGATAAAATTTCTACTGCTGAGCAAGTACCTGCTTTTATTTTTAGTAAAAGAGATAAATTAGCAGAAGCTATGCATCCTTTTATGACAACTTCTATAAAAGCAGATAAAGAATCTAATGTAGGTACAATTATAGATATTAGATTAAAATTAAGAGATGTTAATGCTCTTAAAATTAACTATTCTTCTACTGCACCTGCTAATTAGTAGTACAGAAAATTATATAAAAGGGTTAATTCTTAAGAATTAACCCTTTTTTGGGTTTAAAGAAGTTATTTTAATTAATTTGTATATTTAATATTTGTTATTTAAATATGAAAAACATTATTTATTTTGCATTATTTTTATTCTTTAGTCTAAACGTTTATGCTCAAAAAGATTCTTTGCAATTAGGAGATAGATATGCAGAAGATCAAATTTATACTTCTATTTCTTATGCTCAATATTTTGATCAACCAGAAGGTATAAGTAGAAGTGGTTTTTCTTATGCATTATCTTTTGGTTTTATAAAAGATTTTACCTTAAATAAAAAAGGAAATGTTGCAATAGCATTTGGTGTAGGTTATGGATTTGATTTCTACAACCATGAGTTAAAAGTAGAAGAATTTAATAATATTACAAGTTTTAGTGATGGTAGTTCTTTAACTTCAAATCTTTTTAAAACACATAGTTTAGAGTTTCCTTTAGAGCTAAGATGGAGAACGTCAACAGCAAAGAAATATAACTTTTGGAGAATTTATGGTGGTGTAAAGTTTTTATACAACCTTTCTAATAAATTTGAGTTTGAAGAAAATTCAACCGTTTTTACATATAAAAATGTTAGTTCATATAATCAATTTCAATATGGCTTAACCCTTTCTGCTGGGTTTGATGAATTTAATATCAATATTTTTTACAGCCTAACACCAGTTTTTGAAAGTGCAACCTTTAATGGAGAAGATATTAATTCTAGTATTCTTAAATTCGGACTTATATTTTATATATTATAAGATATAATTTAAAAAAATAGGAGTAATCATCCCTAGAAAAAAACCAATATATACTTCTTTTTTGTTGTGAGCATTTAAATGTAATCTAGCACTTGCTAAAATACCAGAGAGTAATATTAATATTATGATTACAATGATATAAGATTGTGAATTATTAGTGCTTAAAACCAAGAAAAAGCCTGTAGGTATACTTATAGATAATAAATGAATACTTGCTTTAATTTTAAAAAAGAATAGAATATATATTATTATTAAACCTATAGAAGTAGCATAAAATAATAATGATAATTCTCTTAAACTTGAAAGGTTACTCATTGTATTTCCTAAAAAATAAAATAAAAATATCATTAAAGAAACAGGTAATTTTCTTTCTTTAATACTTTCTGTCTGAAAATTTTTAATAAGCTTAAATTTCTTTAAAAGTACCAAAACTAATAGTGGAATTAGATAGGATGAAATAAATATTAAGCTTAAAACACTAAATTTTTTATCGCTACTTAAGTTAATAGGTATCAATAGAAAATACAACATAACACCTAATGTTGGTGTTACAATAGGATGTAAAATTGTTGATATGAACTTGTGAAAACTCACTAAATTTCTTTACGTAAACGAGCCACAGGTAAATCTAACTGTTCACGATATTTAGCAACTGTTCTTCTTGCAATAGGGTAACCTTTTTCTTTTAAAATTTTCGACAATTTTTCATCAGTTAGAGGTTTCTTTTTGTCTTCTTCAGCAATTACTGTTTCTAGAATTTTTTTTATTTCTTTAGTAGAAACATCTTCACCTTGATCATTCTTCATAGATTCTGAGAAGAATTCTTTAATCAATTTAGTTCCATAAGGTGTAGAAACATATTTGCTGTTTGCTACTCTAGAAACTGTAGAAACATCCATATTAATTTTATCTGCAATATCTTTTAAAATCATTGGTTTTAACTTGCGCTCATCACCTGTTAAAAAATAATCATATTGATAATGCATAATAGTATTCATTGTAACTAAAAGCGTTTGCTGGCGCTGTTTAATAGCATCTATAAACCATTTTGCAGCATCTAGTTTCTGTTTGATAAAAAAGACAGCATCTTTTTGAGATTTACTTTTTGTATTAGATTCCTTATAACCTTTTAGCATATTATTATACTCTCTAGAAACGTGCAGTTCAGGAGCATTTCTTGAGTTTAAAGTTAAATCTAATTCACCATCAGTTATTTTAATTGAAAAATCTGGTACAATTTGTTCTGCAATTTTATTATTACCAGCATAAGAACTACCAGGTTTTGGGTTTAATTTTGAAATTTCTTTATTAACTTCTTTTAATTCTTCTTCAGAAATATTAAACTTTTCTTGTAGTTTCTTGTAGTGTTTTTTTACAAAATGATCAAATGCATTTTCTAAAACATCAATTGCCAGACTTCTAGTTTTATTACTGTTTTTTGCTTTTAATTGTATTATTAAGCATTCTTTTAAATCTCTTGCACCAACTCCAATAGGATCTAAAGTATGAACTGCTTTTTTTAATACAGAAATTACTTTTTCTTCGGATGTAAAGATATTGGCGGTAAAAGCTAAATCATCAACTAAATCTATAATTTCTCTTCTAATGTAGCCACTATCATCAATACTACCGACTAAAAATTCTGCAATTGCACGTTCATCATCATCTAAACTATAAGTGTTTAATTGATTTTTTAAAGACTGATGAAAACTTGTTCCTGCAGCATAAGGTACATTCTTTTCTTCATCATCAGATGAGTAATTATTTGCTTGAGTTTTATAGTTAGGTATTTCATCATCACTCAAATACTCATCAATATTAATATCTTCTGCATCTATTTTTTCTGTACCAGCATCATCATATTCGTTAGATAAATCTTCATCAAAAGTATCAGATTCATCTTTACCAGTGTCTAAAGCTGGGTTTTCTTCAATTTCTTGCTTTAAACGTTCTTCAAAGGCTTGTGTGGGCAATTGAATTAATTTCATCAACTGAATTTGTTGAGGAGATAATTTTTGAAGTAGTTTGTATTGTAAACTTTGTTTTAGCATAGAAACAAATATAAGAAATCGATTAAAATAAAATCGTCATTCTTTTTAGGAATGACGATTTGAATATTTAATTTTAAGATTTTATTAAAACTCTGCGTTTTGTGGAGTTCTTGGAAAAGGAATTACATCTCTAATATTACTCATACCTGTTGTAAATTGTACTAACCTTTCAAAACCAAGTCCAAAACCAGAATGAACTGCAGTACCATATTTACGTAAATCTAAATACCACCATAATTCTTGTTCTTCAATATCTAAGGCTTTCATTTTATCAACTAAAACGTCATAACGTTCTTCTCTTTGTGATCCACCAACAATTTCACCAATTCCAGGAAAAAGAACATCCATAGCTCTAACTGTTTTTCCATCATCATTTAAACGCATGTAAAATGCTTTGATATTTGCAGGATAATCAAATAAAATTACTGGACATTTAAAATGTTTTTCTACCAAAAAACGCTCATGCTCTGATTGTAGATCTGCTCCCCAATCTGTAATAGGAAACTGAAATCTTTTCTTTTTGTTGGGTTTAGAGTTTCTTAATATGTCTATAGCTTCTGTGTAAGAAACACGTTTAAAGTTGTTATCAACTACAAATTTTAATTTTTCTAATAAACTCATTTCGCTTCTTTGAGCTTGAGGTTTACTTTTTTCTTCTTGTGTTAAACGTTGATCTAGAAAGGCTAAATCGTCTTTACAATTTTCTAAAACATCATTAATAACAGATTTTATAAAATCTTCTGCCAAATCCATATTACCATCTAAATCCATAAAAGCGACTTCTGGTTCTATCATCCAAAATTCTGCTAAATGACGTGTGGTATTTGAATTTTCTGCTCTAAAAGTAGGACCAAAAGTATAAGCTTTACCTAAAGACATAGCAAAAGTTTCTGCCTCTAATTGGCCAGAAACTGTCAAATTGGTTTCTTTACCAAAAAAGTCTTTTGAATAATCTATTTTTCCATCTTCTGTTAAAGGTGCTTTATTGTCTTCGAAATTAGTAACTCTAAACATTTCTCCTGCTCCTTCTGCATCTGAACCTGTAATAATAGGTGTGTTTACATAGTTAAAACCATTTTCTTGAAAATACTTGTGTACTGCAAAAGATAATTTAGAACGCACACGCATAACTGCACTAAACGTATTTGTTCGCATACGTAAATGTGCATTTTCTCTTAAAAATTCGAAACTATGTTTTTTAGGTTGAATAGGATATTCATCTGGATTTGAGTCTCCTAAAATTTCAATTTCAGAAACTTGTATTTCTACAGTTTGTCCTCTTCCTTGACTTTCTACCACAGTTCCTTTAACAGCAATTGCTGCTCCAGTAGTAATTCTCTTAAGAGTATTCTCATCTGTATTTTCAAAATCAATAACGCATTGAATGTTTTTTATAGTAGAGCCGTCATTTAGTGCTATAAATCTATTACTCCTAAAAGTTCTTACCCAACCTTTTAATTGTACTTCCTGTAAAACAGAATCCGTTTTTAAAATTTCGGCAACGTTTTTCTCTGTCATATTTTACTATTCTTTGATTTACTATAAAATTTACTGAAATGTAAATATACTTTTTTTGTAGTAAAATATGCAGTGGTTTTTTCTTGAAATTTAAAAAAGATAAAAAAAAATTATCTTTGAATTATAAAAATTACTATGAAAAAAACAATTCCATTCAATAAAATTCTAAAACAATTAAAAGCAGATTTAATTGGGAAAGATTCTTACAGAGGCATTACATTAACTTATGCCTGGCTTGCCAATCAATTTGGACATATTTCATTAGGGTTTATACCTACTTTTATTTTATTCCAATTTTTTAAGATTGATGTTATTAATGGAGCAATTTATGTTTCTTTAACCTGGTTACTTTTCGAAATTTATAATTTTTTAGGACCACTGTTGAGCAAAAAAGAATCTGATTCAAATATTATTTTTATCCCTAAAAAATCGAAATATACATTTAAACCAAAATGGGGTAATGTTGCTTTTGATACGTTTACAGATGTTTGTTTTTTTACTTTAGGTGCATTTTTATTTTGTTTATCAATTATAAAAGATGATAATGTTTATGTTATTATTTTTATAATTCTTTTAAGTATTTATTTACTTTTTGCGTCAAGATATTGGTATATCACAAAAATGTATCAGGTTTATGCAAAATTTCCTTTTCAATTTCGATTAAGTCAATGGGATTTTAATATTAATAGAGATGATAAATTAAAAGTTGAAAGTTTTTTAAACTCAAAAAAAGGAGAAGGAAATCATTTATTAATTTATGGCAATTTTGGTTCGGGTAAAACAAGCTTGGGAGTTGGTGTTTTAAATGAGTTAAGCATTAAAAATAATTGTAGTTTGTATGTAAATGCAATTAAAATTTTTAATTATTTTTTTGATGAAGATGATGAATTAGAAACTTATGAAATTTGGAATTGGAGGACAACCGATTTTTTAATGATAGATGACATAAATCCAAGTGAACCAATAGAAGATGAATTAATATCACCAGAAAAATTATTAAGTTTTATTGATACTTTACAGCACGAAAACAATAAGAATAGAGAAATTTTAAAAAATAAAAATGTGATTTGGGTTTTAGGTAGCAAACAAAATTTAGATATTGATGAAAAAGATAAATGGAAACAAATGTTGTTAAAAATAGGTGTTGAAGAAAATAAAATTTCAAAAATAAATCTTATTTAAATTATTGTTTCTATAAAATATAGTTGTCATATGCAAAACTGATTAAATGTGGTAAACTTTTTACATTAAAACGTTTGTATAATGGTATTATTCTTTTTTCTATAGCTGATTGGCTAACTCCTAGTTTTGATGCTATTTCTTTAAAGGCAAATCCTTTAGATGCTAATTCTAAGGCTTCTTTTTCTTTTCTAGAAATACCTAATTCATTAAATAATTGATCGTTTAAAGTATCTTCAAAGCCATCTTTTTCTGGTCCAAAAGCTGCATATTGCATAACATTTCCTAGTTTTCGGGTATGGATTTTTTCAGAAATACCTATAACTTCTAATATGTTTCCATTGTAAGACTTGTAAACACCAACCCTAGAAAACAAAGGAATAGTTTCTCCATTTTTATGGATTTTTTCAACTTCAATGGTAAAACTATATTTGTCTAAATCTTTTTTTTTGGTTTTTAGAAATTGTAAGGCTTTGTCATTTAATTCGCTAGAGAAATTAAAATGTCTTTTAGATGAACTACTTATTATTTTTAGTAAAGTAATTTCTTCGTCTTTATAGCCTAATAAATCTTCCCAGCCATAAGCATAAACCATTCTTTCTTTAACAAAGGAATATATGTATATAGCCTGACCTACAAATTGAGGTACTTTTTCTTTGTACTCTTTATAGGTTGGGTCTTTGATATCAAAAGGGATATCTGACACCCTTTCTCTTGTGTATTTCCCAAAACTCTCTTTCATATTCGTAAATTTAACGAAAACTGCGAAATAACACAGTTGTTTTTTTCTTAATACTTTGCTAAATTTGTTATGAAAAAGAACGTTTGTTTAGATAGAAAATTGCTATGAAAAGGAATAATTGTTTTAAAAAAAGTTAGTCCCCCTAATTTAATTCTAGAATAAGCCTTTATTAAATGTAATAATTTAATAAAGGCTTTTTCCTTTTATAGGCTATTCTTCCTTAGGAGGAATAATTTTCATCTTAGGTTCTTTAAATACCTTTTTATTGGCTATTTTTTTCTCGAAAGTTAATAGTAATGAAGGTAGTAGCAGTAAGTTAGAAACCATTGCTAAAAGTAAAGTTACTGAAACCAAACCACCTAAAGCAATTGTGCCTCCAAAACTAGATAAGGTAAAAGTTAAGAAACCGAAAAACAAAACGATAGAAGTATAAAACATACTTACACCAGTTTCTTTTAAGGCAGCATATACAGAGGGTTTTATTCTCCATTTATTTGCGATTAATTCTTGTCTGTATTTTGCTAAAAAGTGAATTGTATCATCCACAGAAATACCAAAAGCAATGCTGAAAACTAATATTGTAGATGGCTTTATTGGTATATCAAAAAAGCCCATTAAACCAGCAGTTATTAATAAAGGTAAAATATTTGGCAGTAAAGAAATTAAAATCATTTGAGGTGATCTAAACATCCAAGCCATAAAAATTGCAATTAAAAATATGGCTAATGATAAAGACAGAACTAAGTTTGTGATTAAATAATTGGTTCCTTTTATAAAAACCAAAGCTTTACCAGTAAAAGAAACTTCGTATTTTTCTGATGAAAATTCTTTATTAACAACAGCCTTTAATCGCTCTTGAATAATATCCATTTTATCTGTGCCAATATCTTTCATATAAGTCGTTATTCTTGCATAACGTCCTGTAGAATCAACAAAATTCTTTAACAAACCAGCATCGCTATTTGTGTTTTTTGTATATGAAAAAATATAACCTTGCTCTTGACTTGTTGGTAATTGATAGTATTTTGGGTTTCCTTTATAATAAGCTTGTTTTGAGTATTTAACAAGATTTACTACAGAAATAGGCTTAGATAGTTCAGGAAAAGATTCAATAGCTTCATTAATTTTATCCATCTTTTTTAAGGTAGATAATTTCATTACTCCTTTATCTTTTTTGGTATCAATTAAAATTTCTAGAGGCATTATACCTCCAAATTCATTTTCAAAAAACTTAATGTCTTTATAAAAGCCCATGCTTTTAGGCATATCTTCTATTAAACTACCAGAAACTCTAATTTTATAAACCCCTATTATACTTAATACAATAAAGATAACCGTTGCAAAATAAACAGTTATTCTTTGTTCTCTTACCATTTTTTCCATCCAGTTTACCACATTTTCAATCCATCTTCTTTCTAGATGGTTTAAATGTTTTTTCTTTGGATGAGGCATAAAGCTATAAATGATTGGTATAATCAATAAAGCAAGAATAAAAATACTGATGATGTTTACGGATGCTAAAATTCCGAATTCACGAAGTAAATTACTTTTAACAAAAACAAAGGTTGCAAAACCAGATGCAGTTGTAATGTTGGTCATTAAAGTAGCATTACCAATTTTAGAAATTACTCGCTGTAAAGATTTAGCTTGGTTACCATGTTTTTTTATTTCTTGTTGATATTTATTAATCAAGAATACTGCATTTGGCACACCAATTACAATAATTAAAGGCGGAATTAAAGCTGATAAAACCGTAATTTCATAGTTAAACCAACCAATAAAACCAAAAGCCCAAGTAACCCCAATTAATACAACTAGAAGTGTAATAAAAGTAGCTCTAAAAGATCTAAAAAAGAAAAAGAATATAATAGCAGTAATAACTAAAGCGCCTAAAACAAATAATAAAATTTCGTCTTGAATATTTTGCGCATTTAAAGTTCTAATATAAGGCATACCAGATATGCGTACATCTACATTATTATCTTTTTCAAATTTTTCTACAATAGGGATAAGACTATCAAAAATAAAGTTTTTACGTTTTGGCGTATTTATTATTTCTTTATTGATATAAATTGCAGTTTGTAAAGTACCTGTTTCTTTATTAAAAAGTAAGTTGTCGTAAAAAGGTAGTTTTTCGAAAAGTTGTTTTTTTATTTCTAAAACTTCTTCTGATGATTCTGGTTCATCTTCATAAAGAGGTTCTAGTACAAATTTTCTTTTATTTCTATCTGCTTTTAATTTTTGAACATCTGCAATAGAAAGTGTAAAATCTATTTCATCTAGTTCATCAAATTGATCTACCAAACGATTCCAAGCATTAAACTTTTCTGGAGTAAAAACAGTAGAATCTTTTATTCCAAGAATTACTAGGTTACCTTCTTCACCAAAAATTTCTAAGAATTTGTTGTATTCTATGTTTGCTTCATGATTTTCTGGCAACAGATTGGCTTCTGTGTGAGAAAATCGAATGTTTTTCATTTGCGTTGCTAACAAACCTGTAATGATAGCAATACCTAATAAAACCAAGTAGCGGTTTCTTAAAATAATACCCGCAACTTTTGTCCAGAAATTCATTTAAAAAAAATTTGTGCAAAGGTAGTTAAAATGTTGCAGGGAATTTAAACAAAAAAAGAGTGTTTTAAAACACTCTTTTTTATAACGCTATACAGTTTAAACCGTCATTATTTCTTTCTCTTTTACTACGAGAATATCTTCAATATTTTTTGTGAAGGTATTGGTTAACTCTTGTACATCAGCTTCTGCATTTTTTTTCATATCATCAGAAATATCAGTTTTTTTGATGTCGTTATTGGCATCTTTTCTTGCATTTCTAACGCCTACTTTTGCATGTTCTGCTTCTGCTTTAGCTTGTTTCGTTAAACCAATTCTGCGTTCTTCTGTTAATGGTGGTACGTTTATCATAATAACATCACCATTATTCATTGGATTTAAACCTAAATTTGCAATCTGAATTGCTTTTTCTATAGGTTGTAACATGTTTTTTTCCCAAGGTTGTATGCTTAATGTTCTTGCATCTGGTGTATTTACGTTTGCCACTTGCCCTAAAGGTGTTTGAGAGCCATAGTAATCTACCATAACTGTACTTAACATTGCAGGTGTTGCTTTACCTGCTCTAATAGAACGTAATTCTTTTTCTAAATGCTCAATGGCATTATTCATAGCTTCTTTAGCACTATCTAAAATAAATTCAATTTCTTCATCCATCTTTTTAAAATTTAAAGATTCTTTTATAAAACATCAACAACAGTACCAATTTTTTCTCCAGAAACTAATTTCATTAAGTTTCCTACTTTATTCATATCAAAAATAATAATTGGTAGTTTATTTTCTTCACTTAAAGTAAATGCAGTCATATCCATTACTTTTAATCCTTTTGTAATAACATCTTTAAAAGAAATAGAATCAAATTTTACTGCATTTTTATCTTTTTCTGGGTCTGTATTATAAACACCATCAACTCTTGTTCCTTTTAAAATAGCATCTGCATTAATTTCTATAGCTCTTAAAACAGCAGCAGTATCTGTAGTAAAATAAGGGTTACCAGTACCAGCACCAAAAATAACAACACGCCCTTTTTCTAAATGTCTAATGGCTTTTCTTTTAATGTAAGGCTCAGCAACTTCTTTAATTTCTAAAGCAGTTTGTAAACGTGTATGTACATCTTCATCTTCTAAAGCACTCTGTAAAGCCAAGCCATTTATACAAGTTGCTAACATACCCATATGATCTCCTTGTACACGATCCATACCATTACTAGCACCTGCAACACCTCTAAAAATATTTCCACCACCAATTACAATGGCAACTTCTATACCTTTTTCTACAACTTCTTTAATTTCTTTAGCATATTCCGCAAGACGTTTTGGGTCTATTCCATATTGTCTATCGCCCATTAAAGCTTCACCACTTAATTTTAAAAGAATTCTTTTATATTGCATTTTTAGTTGATTTTTGTGCCTCTGTATAGAGAATTTTAGTTAAGCAAAATTAAGTATTTTTTTTATTTATAAACGAATCACTGCTACAGTTTTAGTTTTTAATTATTTACAGAAATTAAATACGATTCGAAATTACTGAAATAGAAGTGTTTAAAGAGTTGTAAAATCAATTTAATTGATTAATTTTGCACTCGATTTTTTAAGAACTAGATTAATAAGAAATGAATATTACAAAAGAGAACGTAGATGCATTAAATGCAGTTGTAAAAGTTGATATTGTTGCAGAAGATTATCAAGCAAAAGTAACAGAGGTTTTAACAGATTACCGTAAAAAGGCAGATATTCCTGGTTTTAGAAAAGGGCATGTACCTATGGGAATGGTTAAAAAACAATATGGTAAATCTGTAATGATTGATGAAGTAAACAAGCTTTTACAAGATTCTTTAAATAAATTTATAACAGAAGAAAAATTAGATATTTTAGGTAATCCTTTACCAAGAATTGAAGAAGATTTTAATTGGGATGCAGAAACTTTTTCTTTTGAATTTGAATTAGGATTAGCTCCTGAATTTGAAATTGATTTATCAGCAAAAAATAAAATAAAGCAATATAATATTGTTGCTACTGATGAATTATTAGAAGAAGAAGTTAAAAACATTCAGACTCGTTATGGAAAAATGAGTTCTTTAGATGAAGCTACTGAGCATTCTAACGTAACTGGTACATTTGTTAACGAAGAAAAAGAAATCAATAAAAAAGGTACTTTTTTAGTTAACGATTTAAAAGGTAAGAAAAACGAAAAGAAATTAATTGGTACTAAAGTAGGTGATGTTGTTGAGTTAGAGACAAAGAAATTATTCGAAGACGATCATAAATTAGAACATCTTTTAGGTCTTTCTCATGATGAAATTCACGATTTAGATATCAAAGTAACTTTTACTGTAGAAGAGATTACAAAAACAGAACCAGCTGAATTAGACAAAGAATTATTCGATAAATTATTTGCTGATGGTAGCGTTTCTACTGTAACTGAGTTAAAAGAAAAAATTAAAGAAGATGCTGAAAAGCAATTCGAGCAACAAGGAGATCAATATTTATTAAATGCTGTACAAGAGTATTTAATAGAAAATACAAAATTCGATTTACCTGCTGAATTTTTACAAAAATGGTTACAAACTGCTGGTGAAAAACAATTAACACCAGAAGAAGCAACAGAAGAGTATAAAAAATCTGAACAAGGTTTACGTTATCAATTAATTGAAGGTAAGCTTATGAAAGATAATGATATTAAATTGGATTATGCTGAATTGGTAGATTACGCAAAAGGATTTATCAGAACTCAAATGGCTCAGTTTGGTAACATGAATCCAGAAGAAAAAGAATTGGATGATATTGCTGGTAGAATTTTACAAAACCAAGAAGAAGCGCAAAAGTTACAATCTCAATTAATTAGTCAAAAATTATTGACTTTCTTTAAGGAGAATATCAACTTTAAAACAAAAGAAGTTTCTTACGAAGAGTTTGTAAAAGAAGCATATAAGAAATAATTTCTATTAAGATTTTATAATCTTTAGTAAAGAAGAATTGTCTTATAATAAGGTAAAACCTGAATTGAAAAATTCAGGTTTTTTTGCCTAAAAACTGTAACAGAATATTAAGAGAATAGTTCTTATCTTTACAAATCAAATATTTTAAAAGAATCAAGAAATGAATTACGGAAAAGAGTTCGAAAAATATGCTACAAAACATCATGGAATTAGTAGCACTGCATATACCAAAATAACTAGTAGTTTAACTCCATACATTATGGAAGAACGTCAAATGAACATTACTCAAATGGATGTTTTTTCTCGTTTAATGATGGATAGAATTATCTTTTTAGGTACAGGTATTAATGATCAAGTTGCAAATATTATACAAGCACAATTATTGTTTTTAGAAAGTGTAGATGCTAATAAAGATATTTCTATCTATATAAATTCTCCAGGAGGAGGGGTTTATGCAGGTCTAGGTATTTACGATACTATGCAATTCATAAAACCAGATGTTGCAACAATTTGTACAGGAATGGCAGCTTCAATGGGTGCAGTTTTAATGTGTGCAGGTCAAAATGGTAAACGTTCTGCCTTACCACATTCTAGAATTATGATTCATCAACCTTTAGGTGGTGCTCAAGGTCAGGCTTCTGATATAGAGATTACTGCAAGAGAAATCTTAAAGTTAAAAGACGAATTGTATGCAATTATTGCAAATCATTCTGGGCAAACTATAGAAAAAGTTCATAATGATTCTGATAGAGATTACTGGATGAAAGCAGATGAAGCTAAAGCCTATGGTATGATCGATGAAATTTTAACAAGAAAGTAATAACATTAAGTTGTGGGTTTAAAGTTGTTTGGTGAAATCTTTCTCCCAACAACCAATAACTAAAAACCAAAACCAATTCAAATGTCGAAAGAAGAAAATTTAGAGTGCTCATTTTGCGGACGTAAAAAAGCAGAAACAGACTTGCTAATTGCTGGTATGGATGCTCATATATGTGATAAATGTATAGAGCAAGCACATGGTATTGTAGAAGAAGAAATTTCTGAATCTAAAACGAGTAGCTTATCAAAAGATTTAACTTTAAAAAAGCCAAGAGAAATTAAGGACTTTTTAGATCAATATATCATTGGTCAAAATGAAACAAAACGAGCAATGGCAGTTGCAGTTTACAATCATTACAAAAGGTTATTGCAAGATAAAAATACAGAAGATGAAGTAGAAATCGAAAAATCGAACATTGTTTTGGTTGGTGAAACAGGTACAGGTAAAACATTGGTTGCAAGAACAATTGCAAAAATGCTAAATGTACCATTTTCTATTGTAGATGCTACAGTATTAACTCAAGCAGGTTATGTTGGTGAAGATGTAGAAAGCATTTTAAGTCGTCTTTTACAAGCCGCAGATTACGATGTAGAAAAAGCACAAAGAGGTATCGTTTTTATAGATGAGATAGATAAAATTGCAAGAAAAGGAGACAACCCATCCATAACAAGAGATGTTTCTGGAGAAGGAGTACAGCAAGCTTTATTAAAACTATTAGAAGGTGCAGTTGTAAATGTAGCTCCAAAAGGAGGTAGAAAACATCCTGAGCAAAAATTTATAGAGGTAGATACTAAAGATATTTTATTTATTGCAGGTGGTGCTTTTTCAGGAATTGATAGATTAATAAGTAAACGTTTAAACAGACAAGCAGTTGGTTTTGGAGCATCTTTAGAGGATGATAAAATTGATGAAGAAAACTTATTACAATACATAACACCATTAGATTTAAAATCTTTTGGCTTAATACCAGAAATTATTGGTCGTTTACCAGTATTAAGTTATATGAATCCTTTAGATGCTAAAACATTACGTGCTATTTTAACAGAACCTAAAAATTCAATTATTAAACAATATGCAAAATTGTTTATTATGGATGAAGTTGAGTTTACAATAGAAGAAGAAGCATTAAATTACATAGTAGAAAAAGCAGTAGAGTATAAGTTAGGTGCAAGAGGTTTACGTTCTTTATGCGAGGCTATTTTTACAGATGCAATGTTCGATTTACCAAGTTCTGATGACAAAGTTTTTAATGTAACCAAAGACTATGCAGAATCTAAATTGTCTAACAGCACTTTAAAGAAGTTAAGAGCAGCATCTTAATTTTATTATTGCGTTACCTTTCAGGTCAGGCTTTACACTATATCTTTTTTCTGAAAAAGAAAAAAGGATGTCGTTTCAATCCTTAACGCATATTGCTAACTTTATAGTGAAGTTAGCAAAAACAACAAATAGTAAAAAGGCTTTTTAATATACAAAAAACCCTTCAGGTTTTTAAAACCTGAAGGGTTTAAAATTTAGAAATAAACGAATGATTTCCAGAAGTACCATAGACCGAGTTTTTGAAACTGCAAGAGTAGAAGAGGTTATAGGTGAATTCGTACAACTTAAAAAAGCAGGAAGTAACTTTAAAGGGTTAAGTCCGTTTGTAGACGAAAAATCACCATCTTTTATGGTATCTCCAGTAAAACAAATCTGGAAAGACTTCTCTACAGGTAAAGGAGGTAATGCCATTTCATTTTTAATGGAACACGAACATTATTCTTACCCAGAAGCCATAAAATGGTTAGCTAAAAAGTACAATATAGAAATTGAAGAAACTGAGCAAACATCAGAAGAAAAAGCTCAGATAAATGAAAGAGAAAGTATGTTTTTGGTATCTAGTTTTGCCAGAGATTATTTTCATAATACAATGCTGAATTCCAATTTAGGTAAAGCAATAGGTTTAAGTTATTTTAAGGAAAGAGGTTTTACAGACGAAACCATTAAAAAATTCGACTTAGGGTATTGTATTGATGAATGGGATAATTTTACAAAAGCAGCTTTAGATAAAGGTTACGATTTAAAATATTTAGCATCAACAGGTCTAACAATAGTAAAAGAGAACAAACAATTCGATCGTTTTAAAGGTCGTGTAATGTTTCCTATACATTCAATGTCTGGTCGTATTTTGGGTTTTGGTGGTCGTATTTTAACTGCTGATAAAAAAGCAGCAAAATATCTAAATTCACCCGAAAGCGATATTTATCATAAGAGTAAAATTCTTTACGGAATTTATCAAGCCAAAAAAGAAATTGCTAAACAAGACAATTGTTTTTTAGTAGAAGGTTACACAGATGTTATATCTTTTAATCAATCTGGTGTAGAGAATGTTGTAGCTTCTTCTGGTACAGCATTAACTTCAGATCAAATACGTTTAGTAAACAGATTAACAAAAAATATTACAGTTCTTTTTGATGGAGATGCAGCAGGAATTAGAGCTTCTATTCGTGGTATAGATTTAATTCTAGAACAAGGAATGAACGTGAAAGTAGTTCAGTTTCCTGATGGAGAAGACCCAGATAGTTTTGCAAAAGCACATTCTAATGCAGAGCTTAAGGAATATTTAGAAAACTCAGCACAAGATTTTATAAACTTTAAAGTGTCTTTGCTTTTAAAAGATTCTAACAACGATCCTATAAAAAAAGCAAGTGTAATTCGCGATATTGTTACTAGTATTTCTAAAATTCCAGATTCTATTCAGCGTGAAGTTTACATACAAGAATGTTCTAGAATCATGGAAATTTCAGAGCGTGTTTTGTTTAGTGAGTTGGCACAATTACTAAAGAAAAATATTCAGGAAAAAAGTAAGAAAGCAAGCAGAAAGCAAAGTGCACCACAGCAAGATCCCAATGAGCCACCTCCAGAATATTTTATGCAGCAAGAAAGTGCGCAAATGGGCTTGGTTAAAGGTGGGTTAGTTTCTACTGAAAAAATTGATGAACTTTCTAAATATGAAAAAGAAATAATTAAAAATTTAATTTTGTATGGAAATGAAGAGGTGGAGTTTACTGAGGATGTTATCGATATTGATGAAAATGGTAAAGAGTCAATAGTCATTAAAAAATATCAAAACTTAGTTTCTACAGAAATTTATTTGCATTTACAAGATGATGAAATTGAATTTTCAAACCCAGTTTTTCAAGAATTATATAGTACAATTATTCATCAATTAAATCAATTAGAAAAGCTTCATATTAATGATTTAGTAAATCATAGTAATCCTGAAGTAAGAGATATCATTACTTCTGTTTTAATGGATGAAGAAGATCCAAATATGAGATTGAGTGATTGGGAAGGGCAAAACATTTTTGTGACAAATGCATTAGAAGTGTTATTTAAGGCAATTCCTGATGTGATATTTAATTTAAGAAGAGTTTTAATTGATAGAAAAATTCAAGAATTAATGAAAGAAGCTACAGAAAATAGCGCTATTAATATCGATTTAGAAACTATTAGAAATTACACAAATTTAAAAATGAGACTTTTTGATAAGCTAAATCGTGTTGTGTAATTATCAAATTAATAACATTTACAAACTGTAACTGTTATTCTAATATCCTAATGCTTTTTCATTATCAAATCTGTAAAAATTCGTATTCTAATTTCTTAATATATACTAGTTAATACGCTAATAATAAGGTGTAGTATTTTGGTTTTTATTGATAGTCAATTATTTAGAATATTGCTAAATTATAAAATCAGGGTTTTTCCTATGAATACATTTCTGCTTATTTATTTCTTTTTGTGTACATTTGTTGCACGAAAAAGAGTAAAAAGACTATTATGAAAAAAGTATTACAAATTTTGAAGATCATTTTTATGTTCATTTCTTTGCCTTTCGAGATCTCTAACGGATCTAAAAGAAGAGCTCATGTAAGAATTAAAAAAATGATGATTGCTGCTAACTTACTTTAATAAGTAACCAAAAAAACATTAAAAAAATACCTTAACAAATTAAATGTTAAGGTATTTTTTTATGTTTTATTTTTAGTAAAAGTTTTGTGTTATAAATATTTTGTGACCATTTTTTTAAATCTGAGTCTAAATAATAGACACTATATTTAAATGAAACTAACTTTAATTTTTTTTAAAATTGCACATCTTCTAATTAAATTGCCTTTCGAAATTTCTAAAGGATCTAAAAGACGAAGCTATAAAAAAATAAAAAAGCTAATGGTTGCAGCAAATTTACTTTAAGTTTTCTGGAATTTCACAAACTGGTATAGGTTGCATTTTATGCTGATTAATGGTGTTTAATCTAATATAAATTTTAAATACTTCTTGCTCTCTACCTGTAAAATCATCTGCAGATTTGCCTTCATTTTGCATTTTCATAGCCCATTCTAGTTCATCATAAGAAGCTCCAATTTGGTCTTCATCTGTTCTGCTATCTCCAAATAAACCATCTGTAGGTTGTGCAACTTGTATAGAATTTGGCACACCTAAATAAGCTGCTAATTCATAAACTTCAGACTTCATTAAATCTGCTATCGGACTTAAATCTACACCTCCATCACCATATTTTGTGTAAAAACCAACACCAAAATCTTCTACTTTATTTCCTGTTCCAGCAACCAAAGCACTATTAATTCCTGCTAAATAATATAAAGTAGTCATTCTAATTCTTGCTCTAGTATTTGCCAAAGACAAATCTACTTTTGCAGTATCTTCTATGGTTGGTACAACATTTTTAAAATCTTCAAAAGTGGCAGTTAAATCTACTCTAACTTCATTAACATTATCAAAGCGTTTTTTTAATTGTGCAATATGTTCTTCAGCTCTAGAAACCTGACTTGCTGCTTGATGAATTGGCATTTCTACACATAAAGTGGGAAAGCCTGTTTCTGCACATAAAGTTGATGTTAATGCAGAATCTATTCCTCCAGAAACTCCAACAACAAAACCTTTTACTTTTGCATTAATTGCGTAATCTTTTAACCAATTGATGATGTATTCAGCTACTTTTTCGGTATTCATTGATAAACTATTTTAGTATTTTTATCGTTCTTTAATTCAAAGACTAAGATACAAAGAATATGAGATTTTTATTTGCGGTTTTAATGGTTTTCTGTCTGTTTTTTTCTTGTTCTGATAAAAAACAACAACAAATTGATGTTTCTAAAGTAAAAGTCGATTTTTCTGTAAAGAGATATGATGTTGATTTTTACAATGCAACAACAAAAACTTTATCAAAAGTAAAACAGAAGTACCCTTATTTATTCCCTGATCAATTTACAGATAGTTTAGCATTTGTTAAAATAAATGATAAAGATGAACAAGAGTTGTTTTTAGAAACGCAGAAAATTTATGCTGATTTTAATACTAAAGAAAAACAATTTTCATCACTTTTTAAATACGTTAAGTATTATAATCCGAAGTTTAAAGCACCTAATGTAGTTACACTTTTAAGTAACATAGATTATGAAAATAGGATAATTTATGCAGATAGTTTAATGCTGGTTTCTTTAGATGTTTATTTGGGGAATCAACATAGTTTTTATGCAGATTATCCTAAATACATCAAAGAAAATAATACTAAAGAACATATAATTGTTGATGTTGCAAATGCAATAATTAAAAAGCAAATACGCCCATCAAACAAAAGAAGATTCATAGATAAAATGATTTATGAAGGTAAAAAAATGTACTTGTTAGATGCATATTTACCAGAAGTTTCTGATCAAGAAAAAATGGGTTATTCATATGATAAATTCAATTGGGCAAAAACAAATGAAGAGCAGGTTTGGATGTATTTTATAGACAGAAAATTATTATTTAGCACAGACACTAAACTAAATCAAAGGTTTTTAGATAATGCGCCTTTTTCTAAGTTTTATTTAGAGCAAGATAATTTATCTCCAGGAAGAATAGGAGTTTGGTTAGGTTGGCAAATAGTTAATTCTTATATGCAACATAATGATGTATCTTTGCAAGAATTATTAAAAATGGATGAAGATATTATCTTCACAAAATCTAAATACAAACCAAAAAGATAATGGCTGTTAAACATAATTCTGAAGTAAAATTTAAAATAGGTTTAGACGAAAATAAAGTTCCTGAAGCAATTTCTTGGACTGCAAAAGATGGTGGAATTGATAAAGAAACGTCGAAAGCAGTTATGATTTCTGTTTGGGATCATAAGAAAAAAGATACTTTACGTATGGATCTGTGGACCAAAGATATGCCTGTTTATGAAATGAAACAATTTTATCATCAAACTTTAGTTTCTATGGCAGATACTTTTGAAAGAGCAACAGACGATCAAAAAATGAGTGCAACAATGCGTGATTTTTGTGATTATTTTGCAGAAAAATTAGAGCTTAAAAAGTAAGTTTTTAACCATTTTTTATTTGATTGATGATGTTTATATAATCTTCAGGATTATTAACAAAATCAAGTTCAGAAACATCAATTACTAAGGTGTTTAAGTTTTGTTGTGTGCTTATAAAACTTTTATAGCCATCGTGTATTTTTTGTAGATAAGAAGCTTCTATATTTTGTTCATAATCTCTACCACGCTTTTTAATGTTTTGTAAAAGTCTGTCTGTATTTTGATATAAATAGACGTACAAATCTGGTTTTGTAATTTCTTTGTACATCAAATCGAACATTTTTCTGTACAACAAATATTCATCTTTATGCAAAGTGATTTGTGCAAAAATTAAAGATTTAAAAATGTAATAATCAGAAACTACAAAATTTTTAAACAAATCTAATTGAGCCAAATCGTCTGATAATTGTTGATATCTATCAGCCAAAAAACTCATTTCTAAAGGAAAAGCATAGCGTTCTTTGTCTTCGTAAAATTTTGGTAAAAAAGGATTATCAGCAAAACGTTCTAAAACAATTTTTGCATTAAACTCATCAGACATCATTTTAGAAAGTGATGTTTTACCTGCACCAATATTCCCTTCAATAGCAATATAATTGTATTTTTCTGAGATAGGAATTGGGCGTTTTAGTTTTTCATTGACCAAAGAAATTCCAGAAGAATCACTACAATTTTGTAAACAAATAGATATTTTTTGTTTTTCTATAGGATGAAGAACTGAACCTGCAATTTCTGATAATGGAACCATCACAAATTTACGTTCTAGCATTTTAGAGTGAGGTACAATTAGTGTTTTAGAAAAGATAATTTCATCATCGAACAATAAAATATCAATATCTATATTTCTATCAGAATATCCAGTTGAATTGTTACGTTTTCTACCCAAACCACTTTCAATTTTTAAAAGGATTTGCATCAATTTTTCTGGTGGATGATATGTTGTGACTTTTAAGCAGGTGTTATAAAAATCATTGCTATCAAACCCCCAAGAAGCAGTTTTGTAAACTGAAGAAATTTTAAGAACAGCACCTATTTTATCAGCAATTAAATCTATTGCTTTTTGTAGGTTTTCCAATTTGTTTCCTTGGTTTGTTCCTAAAGATAAATAAGTAATTCTTTGAATTTTCATAAGAAACACAAAGAAACGAAAAAGCATAAAAAAATCGCCAATTATCATTGGCGATTTTTCTTAAACTTATTAAGATACTGAAACGAGTTCAGTATAAAATTTAATCTTCTTTTCTTTCTCTAGGTTTACGATCATCACGTCTGTTATCACGTCCACGATTATCTCTACCTCTGTTGTCTCTTCCACGATTATTATCTCTAGGTGGTCTTTCTACGAAACCTTCTGGTTTAGGTAAAATAGCCTTTCTAGAAACTTTTTCTTTACGCGTTCTTGGGTCTATTCCAAAATATTTAACATCTAAAATATCTCCCATTTTAACTACATCAGAAACATTATCTGTACGTTCCCAAGCTAATTCAGAAACATGCAATAAAACTTCGTTTCCTGGAGCTTCAGTATATTCTACAACAGCACCAAAGTCTAACATTTTAATTACTTTAACTTCATATACAGAACCTTTTTCTGGTTTGAATAACATAGATTCAATCTTAGCAATTACTGCTTCGATTCCTTCTGGTTTTGTACCTAAAATTTCAATAATTCCTTCTTCAGTTACAGGATCTTCAGTGATTACAATTGTAGTTTCTGTTTCTTTCTGTAATTCTTGAATATTTTTACCACCTGGTCCAATAAATGCACCAATTAACTCATTAGGTATTCTTCTGTTTACCATTTTAGGAGCATGCGCTTTTACATCTTCGTTTGGAGTTGTAATAGTGTCTGTTAATTTACCTAAAATATGTAAACGACCATCTCTAGCTTGTTTTAGTGCATTTACTAAAATCTCATAAGAAAGTCCTTTTACTTTAATATCCATTTGACAAGCAGTAATTCCTTCTGCAGTACCAGTTACTTTAAAGTCCATATCTCCTAAGTGATCTTCATCACCTAAAATATCAGATAAAACTGCGTAACGATCTCCGTCAGAAATTAACCCCATAGCAATACCAGAAACTGGTCTTGTCATTTGAACTCCTGCATCCATTAATGCCATTGTACCAGCACAAACAGTAGCCATAGAAGAAGAACCATTAGATTCTAATACTTCAGAAACTACTCTTACTGTATAAGGACAACTATCTGGAATCATTCCTTTTAATGCTCTTTGGGCTAAATTACCATGACCAACTTCTCTACGAGATGTTCCTCTTAATGGTCTAGCTTCACCTGTACAAAAAGGAGGGAAGTTATAGTGTAAATAGAAGTTTTCTTCACCTTCGTAAGATGGCATATCTATTTTCATTGCTTCTCTAGATGTTCCTAAAGTTACTGTAGCTAAAGCTTGAGTTTCTCCACGAGTAAAAATAGAAGAACCATGTGTTGATGGTAAGTAATCTACCTCACACCAAATTGGTCTAATTTCATCAGTTTTACGTCCGTCTAAACGTAAACCTTCTGCTAAAGTTAATTCTCTAACTGCATTTTTTTGAGATTTGTTAAAATATTTTCCAACTAAATCACCATAGTCTTCTAATTCTTCTTCAGTAAAAGTAGCTTTTAATGCTTCTTTTACTTCTGCAAAAGCATTAGTACGCTCTACTTTAGAAGTTCCTTTTTTAGCAATTGCATAACATTTGTCGTAACAAAAGTCATTTATTTTTGCTGCTAATTCTTCATCTTCTCTTTCTCCTTCGTATTCTCTTGTTTCTTTCTTACCAAAAGCTTCTGCTAATTTAACTTGAGCAGCACATTGAATTTTAATAGACTCATGTGCAAACTTAATAGCATCTGCCATTTCTTCTTCAGAAATTTCATCCATTTCACCTTCAACCATCATTACAGAATCAGCTGATGCTCCAATCATCATATCTATGTCAGATTCTGCTAATTGAGCTCTACTTGGGTTGATAACGAATTCTCCATTAACTCTTGCAACACGTGCTTCAGAAATTGGGCATTCGAATGGGAAATCTGATAATTGAATAGCTGCTGACGCTGCTAAACCTGCTAATGCATCTGGCATAACGTCTTCATCATGAGACATTAATTGGATCATTACCTGTACTTCTGAATGGTAATCTTTTGGGAATAATGGACGTAAAACACGGTCTACTAAACGCATTGTTAATACTTCTCCATCACTTGGTCTTGCTTCTCTTTTAAAGAAACCTCCTGGATAACGACCTGCAGCTGCAAATTTTTCTCTATAATCTACTGTTAAAGGTAAAAAATCTACTGTTCCTGCTTTGTAGCTAGATACTACTGTACATAACAACATTGCTTTACCCATTTGTACAACAACTGAACCGTGAGCTTGTTTTGCTAATTTACCGGTTTCTAATGAGATAGTTCTTCCATCTCCAAGGTCTATAACCTCTCTAAATACTTTTGGAATCATAAAATTTTTAAATTCTAATTTTTAATTTGTTTGTTGTTGTGTTGCAGTTGTTGTGTGTTTTTCCAATGGAAATTCAAAAGGGCTGTTAGTTCTTCTGAGTTTTTTATAAGATTCTGTTTGTTAAGCAGAATTTAATTTTGATGAGAAATTGCTAATATTAATTTTAAATTTCTCGTTTTCATTTTTTTACATAAGAAATGAAAATAAAAAAAGAGGCACGTTTATAGAGCCTCTTTTTGTTAAGAAATTATTTTCTAATTCCTAATTCTTTAATAATTGCACGATATCTAGAGATTTCAGTTTTCTTTAGATAATCTAATAAACTTCTACGTTTACCTACCATCATTACTAATGAACGCTCAGTGTTAAAATCTTTACGATTTGCTTTTAAGTGCTCTGTTAAATGGTTGATTCTGTGCGTAAATAATGCAATTTGACCTTCTGAAGAACCAGTATCGTTTTTTCCTTTACCGTGTTTTTCGAAGATTCCTTCTTTAATTTCTTTTGTTAAGTACATGCCAATATTATTTAAATGATTTTTATGTATATCAATGAGTTTTTCATTGAGGGTGCAAATATAGAATTATTTTTTAAAAGAAAACCAATAAAAGTAACACTTTTATTGGTTTTATATAACTTGTAAAGTTTTGATTTTCTATACTTTTACTTCTGATCTAATTGGTAAATTCTGAATTAAATCGATATATAAATTTACTTGTTTTTTTAAGTTTTTACGCTCGTAAATTGCATCTAAAAAACCGTGCTCTAAAACAAATTCAGATCTTTGAAAACCTTCAGGTAATTCTTTACCTGTAGTATCTTTTACAACTCTTGGGCCTGCAAATGCAATTAATGCATTTGGTTCTGCAATATTAATATCTCCTAACATTGCATAAGAAGCAGTTGTACCACCAGTGGTTGGGTCTGTACATAAAGAAATATAAGGTATTTTTACTTCTGCTAATTGTGCTAGTTTTGCGGATGTTTTTACCAATTGCATTAAAGAAAGAGAAGCTTCCATCATTCTTGCTCCACCAGATTTAGAAATCATTAAAAAAGGAATCTTGTTTTCTATAGAGTAGTTAATTGCACGTGCAATTTTTTCTCCAACTACAGAACCCATAGAGCCACCAATAAAAGCAAAATCCATAGCAGCAATAACAATATCTTTTCCTAAAGATTTACCAACAGCTGTTCTTACTGCATCTTTAAGCTTTGTTTTTTCTTGAGCGGCTTTTAACCTTTCAGGATATTTTTTTGTGTCTTCAAACTTTAAAGGGTCTTTAGAAGTTAATTTTTCATTTAACTCTTCAAATTTGTTTTCGTCAAAAAATAACTCGAAATACTCTTTACTACCAATTCTTACATGATAACCGTCTTCTGGACTAACATATAAATTCTTTTTTAGTTCTTCAGTATCTATAATTTTACCACTAGGTGTTTTATACCAAAGACCTTTGGGTGTGTCTTTCTTATCTTCTGTAGCAGTTTGTATTCCTTTATCAGTTCTTTTAAACCAAGCACTCATAGATTTGATTTTAAAATTATGTTTGTTTAAACGTTTCCTTTAAAAAGAAACGGATTACAAATGTAAAAGATTTTTTATGAAGTATTTGTAGCAATCAAAAAAAAAGCATTTTGAGAGTATCAAAATGCTTTTTTAGTAATTTTATTTATATAATTATAGAGTATCTACATTATTTAAATCAGCAAATGCTTGTTTTAAACGTGCTTTAAAAGTTTCTTCTCCTAAACGTAACCATTTTCTTGGATCGTAATACTTTTTGTTTGGTTGGTCTGCTCCATCAGGATTACCAATTTGAGTTGCTAAATAATCTGCTTTACCTTGCATATAATCTCTAATTCCTTCTGTAAAGGCAAATTGTAAATCAGTATCAATATTCATTTTAATAACACCATAACCAATAGCTTCTCTAATTTCTTCTAACGTAGAACCAGAACCACCATGAAATACAAAATCGATATGGTTTTCTTCAACTCCATATTTTTTAGTGATAAATTCTTGAGAGTTCTTTAAGATTTTTGGTGTTAACTTTACGTTACCTGGCTTGTAAACTCCATGTACATTACCAAATGCTGCTGCAATTGTAAACTGAGAAGAAACTTTTAATAACTCTTCATAAGCATAAGCAACTTCTTCTGGTTGTGTGTATAACTTAGAAGCATCTACATCAGAATTATCTACACCATCTTCTTCACCACCAGTAATACCTAATTCAATTTCTAAAGTCATACCCATTTTGCTCATTCTAGCTAAGTATGTTTTACAAATTTCCATATTTTCCTCAAGAGGCTCTTCAGATAAATCAATCATATGAGAACTATAAAGAGGTTTACCTGTTTCTTCGAAGTGTTTTTCAGAAGCATCTAATAAACCGTCAATCCAAGGTAATAATTTTTTTGCACAGTGATCTGTATGTAAAATAACAGGAACTCCATAAGCTTCTGCTAAGGCGTGTATGTGTTTTGCTCCAGCTATACCACCTGCAATTGCTGCTTTTTGATTTTCGTTAGATAATCCTTTACCTGCATTAAATTGTGCGCCTCCATTTGAAAACTGAATAATTACAGGAGAATTTAATTCTTTAGCAGTTTCTAAAACACTATTAATTGTATTAGAACCAATTACATTAACTGCTGGTAAAGCAAATCCTTTTTCTTTAGCGTAATTAAAAATTTCTTGAACTTCTTTTCCTGTTGCTACACCAGGTTTAATATTATGACCCATTTTTTAATTTTTTTATTGATGTTATTTGTCAAAAATACTAAAAATTAGTAGGTTTTTTAACAAATAGCGCGCATAAAATAACGAAAACGTTACCTTTTTTTAGAAAGGATAATTGATACCTATATTATAAACAGCATCATTAAAATTGTAATTTTTAAACCACTTGTTATCATTTAGAGAGGGTTCATAGGTTTTAAAACCAACATCAAAACGAATTATTAAGAAATTAAAATCTAGTCTTGCACCAAAACCAGAACCAATTGCAATGTTTTTTAGTGATGAAAAACTGTTGAATTTTGCTTCGTCTTCAACAAAACTAGAGCCAGAAATATCCCAAATATTACCTGCATCAACAAAAATAGCACCTTTTAACCTGTTAATTACATCAAATCTATATTCTGCACTTGTTAAAAATTTAAAGCTACCTACATTGTATTCTAAGCCAGAGTCTCTTGCTCCAGGGCCAAGTTCGTAAGTTTGCCAAGCTCTAATATCATTAGAACCACCAGCAAAATAACTTTTTGTAAAAGGTATATCAGAATTATCATAAGTAATAATTGCTCCTAAAAAGGTTCTAAAAGCAAAAACTGAATTTCCTTTACCTAGTGTCCAGAACTTTTTATATTCAATATCCGTTTTAAAATACTGAGCTAAAGGAATACCCAATAGGGTTTTTTTATCGTTGGCATTTGTTTCTTTTGATAAAAGGCCTAATAGGTTACCAGAGTTGGCTAATCTTACTCTAAAGAATGAAAAATTGTTGTCTTTAAAATCTGATTGATTATTGTAAGTATAATTATATGCAATTGTAGGAATTAAGAAATCTGAAGTAATAATATTGTATCTGTCTAAAATATTTAGAGTATTGTTAAACTCTTCTGGATTTGTACTTTGAAAACTATTATCATTTGCAACAGTATTCATAAAAGAAATGGCTTCTTCTGGCAAATCTAAAGTTCTATCTGAATTATTGTAGTTGAAATTATCATAAGATTGTGCAACTTCATTTAAGCTTTCGTACTCAGAATTGTAAATTGTAAAGAAACTACTTACGTTTAAATTTTGGATGTATTGTGCATTTATAACTTCTAATTGAATCGTTTTCTTAGCATTATATTGCCATTTGTAATCTGTTAAAAAAGTAAAGGTTTGCCTATCTAAACCTATATTTTTTTGAAAACTAGAACCTAAAGAAAACAATGTTCTTGGAGACATTTCTTTGGGTACTAATTTACTTAACCCAAAAGGGGCTAAAAATCTTGGTATTTCTATAGAGGCATCTGCGCCAATTTCCCAACCAGGACCTGTGTTTGAGTTAAACCAAGAGCCTAAAAGCGATAATTTTAATAATTCTGCACCTTTAAATGTATTTCTATTGGTGATTGAAAATTTACCAGAAACTCCAAAATTTCGAATATTTGAATGGGTTAATTCAGATTCTACCCCTAGTGTGTATTTCTCTAGAGGTGCTAATAAAATATCCATTTTTAGCTCGTCATCAGATCCAGGAATAGTGGTGAAAGAAATGTTGGTAGATTTAAAATTTTGTAATGATTTTAAATGAGTTCTTGTTAGGTTTGTTAGTGTGTCTTTGTAGATTTCACCTTGGTTTAAAAATATAGATTGTGATAAATATTTAGGATTGTATCTTATTTTACGATAAGCATAAAAGTTTATACCATTATAAGAAACTGTATCTCTAAAAGTTTTATCTTTTCTTGTATAAGAATAATCTGTAATTACATTTATTTCTTTAACAGTGTGTACTTTATAAAGTCTTTCTTTATACTGTCCATTATCATCAATTAATCGATTTGCAGAAATTATAAAATCTACATTTGTTTTATAATCTGTTCTTGTAGAATCTACATAAAACCCTAAAGCAGATTCAGTAAAATGATAAATACCTTTGTTTCTGAACAATTTTACAATACTTGCAGCTTCTTTTCTAAATGTTTGATCTTTATACTGGTCGCCTGTTTTTAAAACACTTTCTAAGTTTGAATTTTTATAAATAGAATCTAAAACATTCGATTCTATTTTTATGTTTATAGTATCTAAAGTTGTTGGTTTACCTTTTTTAATATAATAACTAACTGTTGCTTTTTTGTGTGTGGAATCTCTTTTAATTTCTGCATTAACAGACGATTTAAAAAAACCTTGAGTTTTGTAATATGCCCATAAATTATCTGCAGTTCTTTTTATTTTAATATCACTTACAATTTCTGGACCTTTATAATCTAGAAAAGATTCATTAAGATTTATAAAAGAATTGGCATATGCAATACTTTGCTTCTCAGAAAAAATACTCTTCACAAAATTATAAGAACGTGGATTTTCTTTTGCCCATTCAGTTGGTGTTTTTGGTTTGTTTTTATCACCTAAATTATAAATATACAAACCTAAAGGTAAACCTAAAAAACGCGGATTTGGCTTCTGTAAAATGTATTTTTGTAAATCAGTACCTTGTGTTTTTAAGCTGTCTATAAAAATTTCGTTTTTAATAAGCATATGTTCTCCCTCAATTACATGTTTTGTAGAATTACATGAAATTAAAAAGACAATGAATAAAAAATAGAACGAAAGTTTTTTCATTATTTTAGCAGTCCAAAGAATATCAAAAATAGTATTTTTAAACGTTATATTTCTATTTAGAACAAATTAATGAGCATCTCTAAAAATCAACTTAAAACTATAACAAGTTTATCTCAAAAAAAGTATCGACAAAAATACAATTTGTTTATTGCAGAAGGTGTAAAAGTTGTTAAAGAACTATTAAACTCTTCTTTTGAGGTTGATCTTTTATTTGCTTCGGATGATTTTGAAACTACAATTTCTTCTGATAAAATTATTAGAATTTCTGATGTTGAATTGCAAAAAATTAGCAATTTAAAATCGCCTAATAAAGTTTTAGGGTTATTTAGAATTCCTGATGAAAAACCGCTTCAAAAAAATGGATTAATAATTGCTTTAGATAAAATAAATGATCCTGGTAATTTAGGAACAATTATTCGTTTATGCGATTGGTTTGGGGTAACTCAATTAATCTGCTCTAAAGATACTGTAGATTGTTACAATCAGAAAGTAGTGCAAGCAAGTATGGGCTCTTTAACAAGAATTTCTATTAAATATTTAGATTTAGAAACTTACTTAAAAGAAACTGCTTTGCCCACATTTATTGCTGATATGGATGGTGAAAATGTTTACAAATCTGAATTACCAAAAGAAGCCATTTTAATTATGGGTAATGAAGCAAATGGCGTTTCTGATGAAATTAAAAGTCTGATAAAAAATAAAATATCTATCCCAAGATTTGGAGAAACTCAAGAAACTGAAAGCTTAAATGTTGCAACAGCAACCGCTATTTTATTAAGTGAGTTTAAGAGGAATATTTAGGAAATCAATAACAATTCTTAGTAGTCAAATCACTTTGTAATTTTTATGCTTTGCATCTTTGCAACTAAAATTACTCAAAAGCAAAATTTAAGAAAACACCACGAGTTCCCATAAAATTTACAGGAGCTGTCCAATTACTATTTGGGTCATCATCGTATTTTATTTCATTATTGATAGCAAAAACTCCACGAATAGAAGGTGAGAATTTAAAGAATGATAAATAAATATCAATTCCAATTCCTGCTTCGTACATAAAATTGCTAGTTGTCATTCTAAATTGTCCAGAAGAATTATCATCTTGATTAGCTTCGTTGCTAGAAAAGTTATGATCGTAAGAAACACCTGCTAATAAATAAGGACGAATATTTTTGTATCTATCTGTGCTAAATTTAAAAACCACAGGAAAATGTAAATAAGTAGATCCAATTTCTCTGATACTATCTTGTGGGTTACCTGTAGAATTTAAGTGATTAAAAATTATATTTTTAGAGTTACTCACCAATCCTGGCTCTAAACGTATGCTTAAATTTTTATGTAAGCGTAATTCTGCAATTAGACCTACATTAAAACCATAAGTTGGTTCTACAGTGATGTCTGCATCAAAAACCTCGCTATTTCTTAAATTGAGTTTAAAATCATTTTGATTTAATCCTAAATAAAAACCATAATGTATTTTTCGTTTATCGAAAGTTGGTAAGTTTTCTACACGCTCTCTTTGTGCAAAAAATGTTGCTGAGATCATCAGAAAAAATCCAAAAAGAATAATTTTTTTAATCATTTTTATTTGCTTGCAGTATAAATTGTGGCAACTCCAAAAGTTACTGGTGTATCTTTTGTATGTGTAAACCCATTTTTTTGTAAAATATTGTTGAAAGTTTCACCAAAAGGAAAAGAATTTGCAGATTCTGATAAATAAGAATAAGCTACTTTGTCTTTAGAAAACAATTTACCAATAACTGGTAAAAATAAATTGGTGTATAATTTATAACCTTGTTTAAAAGGAAATTTAGTTGGGTTAGAGGTTTCTAAAATAACTAAAACTCCTGTTGGTTTTAAAACACGTGCAATTTCTGTTAAACCTTTATCTAAGTTAGCAAAATTACGTACACCAAAAGAAACTGTAATAGCATCGAAAGTATTGTCTTCAAAAGGCATAGCTTCAGAATCGCCAACGATCATTTCTATTTTATCAGATAAATTAGCTTTGGCAATTTTTTGTTTACCAACTTCTAACATTCCTGCAGAAATATCTAAACCAACAATTTTATCAGGATTTAAATCGGCCATCATTAAGGCCAAATCTCCTGTACCAGTTGCTATATCTAAAATTTGTTTCGGATTGTTTTTACCAACAATTTCTACAACTTTTTTACGCCATTTTACATCAATTCCTAAAGAAATTACTCTGTTTAAACCATCGTAATTTTCTGAAATATTATCAAACATTTGGGCAACTTGTTCTTTTTTGCCTAGTTTAGAATCTTTATATGGGTTTATTTTTTCTGCTGACATTCTTATCCGTTAATAGCTACAACTTCGTTAATTTGATTTGGTAACATCTCTTTCAACAAGGTTTCAATTCCGTTTTTTAAAGTAGCAGTAGAAGAAGGACAACCACTACAAGCACCTTGTAAAACAACACTTACAACTTTGTTTTGCTCATCATAAGAACGAAAAGCAATATTACCTCCATCACCAGCAACTGCAGGTTTTATGTATTCATCTAAAATATCTGCAATTTGTGCAGGTATACCTTCTAATGCTACTTTTGGTGCTGAATTTTCTGCTTTTGTTTCAGTTGATGTTTGATTAGGTAATTCTTTAATTATCGTTTTTCCATCAACTAAATACTCACGAATAAAGGTTCTTACTTCTGCAAAAACTTCTTTCCATTCAACCATATCATATTTTGTAACAGAAATGTAATTATCAGAAATAAAAACTTCTTTTACAAAAGGAAAATTAAAAATTGCTTGTGCTAATGGCGATGATTTACTTGCTTCTTCAATGTTTTTAAACTCAACATCAGTTTGAGTAAGTGATTTGTTTGTGCCAAATTTCATTACTGCAGGGTTTGGTGTAACTTCTGCGTAAACTTCTATTGCTTCTTTTTTAGTTGATGAAGTTTGTTCATTTACAACTACATTTCCATCAGTAATATAAGCTTCAATTTGTTCTGCAACTTCATCTTGTACATCAATCCACTCTACAATATCAAAACGTTGAATTGCTATAAAATTGGCAGTAATAAATATCTTTTTTACAAAAGGTAAGTAGAATAATTGTTGTGCTAAAGGAGAGTTTTTAGCTTCGTCTATATTAGAAAATTCATAACTACCTCCGTTTATTAAAATTTTGGTGCTATTAAATTTTAATATGGTGTTATTTGTAGTTTCTTGTATGGTAATTTTTGTCTCTTGCATAATCATAATTGTAAGTCGCAAAATTACGCCAAAAAACTGAAATGCAATAAAAAAGACCTTGTATTTCTAAAACATACAAGGTCTTTTTTTTAAATGTCTTTTGTTACTATAAGCTTAATGAAACTGTTGCTGTAAAAACTCTATTATCTAAAGTTAAGTTTGCAGCATCTACACCAAAACCAGAATAAAAATTATAAGCTGCAGTTCTGTTGCTATCACTATAAGCAAAATCTACTTTAAAATTACCGAAATTATAACCACCACCTACAGAATAGCCTTGTAAATCATCAGACTCTAATGCAGCAATATCTGGGCTTTGTTCAAATTTGTAACCACCTCTTAAACTTAATCTATCAAAACGCCATTCTGTACCAATATTAAAGTTGTGAGTGTTTTTGTAATTGTCTTGAAAGTCTTGGTTTTCTGGTGAAAAATCTGCACCAGAAAGTCTTATGTTTTTATAGTTTTTATTCGTGTAATCGAAACTAAATAACCCCATTTTACCAAAAACCAAAGCTCCACTTGCTGTTAATTTACTTGGTGTTTTTAGTCTATAAATAAAACTTTGACTTGGAAAACCACCAAAATCTGTATTTCTGTAAACGGCATTATCATTACTAACTACTATTTCTGTATCACCAAAAAAACCATCATTATCAACGATATTTGTTTCTTCGATAATTTCTGTAAACCAAGTAGGTGTTTGGTAAGATAAACCAAATCTAAAATTCTGATTCGCTTTATAAATGAAACCTAAGTTTGCAGAAAAACCTGTTCCTGTAGAAAAATTTTCTTGATATAGAAAAGCATCTAACTCGTTACCATTTGCATCACTATTCAATTCAGTTAAATCAGATTGCTGACTAAAATTTAAATCATAAAAATTAAGTCCTAAACCTACGTGTAGTTTGTTTTGATGAACGGATGAAAAACCAACAGAAAATTCACTTAATTCACCTGTATAAAGATTATCAAAGCGCTGTTCATCTGCAATATTATAATTGAATTTAGTGTCATTGTTGTCTAAAGGGAATTCACTAAAAGTAGTTATACCACTATTACCTGTGGCTAAAAAATTATTATTAAAATCTTTAGTAATTCTATAGTTAAAACCCATTGCAAACTTTGTCCAGTCGCTTTTGTAGGCACTATCAAAAACTAAAACAGCACCAACTTGCGATAAATTAATAAAATTATTTTGCGTGGTTAAAGCGTTACCATAATAATTAGCATTAATATCTGAGTTTCTAGAATTTAAACTACCAGATAACAAGCTGGTATTAAATACAGATAAACCTGCAGGATTTATATTTATAGATGAAATATCTCCACCTAATGCTCCAAAAGCACCACTCATTGCTGTAAAACGAGCTGTTCCATTATTGTCGTCTTGAGAGAATAAAAGTCCTAAATCTTGATAACCTAAGGATTGAGAAAAAGACGTAAAAGTTACTGCGAACAAAGCCGCTATTGTAAAAAATCGTTTCATACTGTTTTGAATTTTTTCTAAAGAATTTTATTAATTACCTCTTCTAGAAGATGAACTTCTACTAGAACTACTAGACGAAGATGATCTGCTACTACTGCTACTGCTACTTCTTGTAGATGAAGACGATCTAGAAGAACTTCTGCTTGAAGATGATGATCTTGCTCTACTGTTTGAAGATGAATTTCTAGAAGGTGTGTAACTTCTATTATTTCTACTTGTTGTAGAAGATGATCTTCTAGTAGTTGAACCACTGTTTCTTGAACTAGAACTACTACCTCTAGTTGTTGTAGCACTTCTTGTTGGTGTAGTACTGCGTCTAGTGGTTGTGCTTCTACTTGTTGTAGAAGAATTTCTTGTAGGAGATGTTGTAACTCTATTTCTACTAGTTGTACTTGTAGATCTTCTACTAGTGGTTGTTGTGTTTCTTCTGCTAGTACTAATTCTATTATTAGAATTTAAGCTATTTCTTCTGTAGTAAGTGTTGTTGTAGGCTGTTCTTCTACCATAGTTGTAGTTTCTGTAATGTCTGTTGTTATTCCAAAAACGATTGTTATAAAAGTTTGTGTAAAAACCACCATAAACACCCCAGTTATTATGATAAGGATGCCAATAAGGATTGTACCTCCAACTTCTGTATCCCCAAAAACGATTGTTCCAATAAGGGTTTCCATAATAATTCCAGCCATTAAATACATTAGAATTATAACCATACCAATAAGGATTTGATATTAAGTTTACATTAACTACTACATCATTATCTTCATAACCCCAAGGCTGATTAGCATCATAATTTAAAGTTTCGTCTATAATCTCATCATCTACATAAACATCTTCAGAATCATAATCATCAACATCTGTAAATATTTCATTGTTTTCAATTGTTTGTAAGTTATTTAGACTTTTAGTAAAGTAATTGTCTTCGTAATCTTGATAATCATCTTCATTAACAATAATAGTTTTTTGTTCTTGTTCTCTTGTTTGTGAATTATCAGCATAAATACCATCATCATTGTTGTAAACGCTTTGGTAAGTTCCGCAAGAAACTAACAAAACATTAGCTGTTACAAATAAAATCAGTTGGTTTAGCTTTAAGTTTTTATAATGTAGTTTCATAATATTTTATTTTTTGATGTACCTTTATTAATGAAATTTTGCTTTATAAACGTTAAATTATAGTAGTTTTGTATCAATTTTATAAAAAGATACATTTAACAAAAATTTCACTATAAAGATAACAATATTTGTGCCAAAGATTAAATTATGAGTAAGAAGTTAACAAAAAGATCAGAAGATTATTCTAAATGGTATAATGAATTAGTGGTTAAAGCTGATTTAGCAGAAAACTCTGCAGTAAGAGGTTGTATGGTAATTAAACCTTATGGTTTTGCTATTTGGGAAAAAATGCAGGCTGAGTTAGATAGAATGTTTAAAGAAACAGGGCATGAAAACGCTTATTTTCCTTTATTTGTTCCTAAAAGTTTGTTTGAAGCTGAAGAAAAAAATGCGGAAGGTTTTGCAAAAGAATGTGCAGTAGTTACCCATTATCGTTTACAAAACGATCCTGATAATGAAGGTAAGTTAAGGGTAGACCCTGAAGCTAAACTAGAAGAAGAATTAGTAGTTAGGCCAACATCCGAAGCAATTATTTGGAATACTTATAAAGGATGGATTCAGTCTTATAGAGATTTACCTCTTTTAATAAATCAATGGGCTAATGTTGTAAGATGGGAAATGAGAACCCGATTATTTTTGAGAACTGCCGAATTTTTATGGCAAGAGGGGCATACAGCTCACGCAACAAGAACTGAAGCAATTACAGAAGCAAAACAAATGCAAGATGTTTATGCTGAGTTTGCAGAAAATTTTATGGCAATGCCTGTTGTAAAAGGAGTAAAATCGGATAGTGAACGTTTTGCAGGTGCAGAAGATACTTATACTATTGAAGCTTTAATGCAAGATGGAAAAGCGTTACAAGCAGGTACATCTCATTTTTTAGGCCAGAATTTTGCTAAAGCTTTTGATGTAAAATATACTTCTAAAGAAGGGAAACAAGAATATGTTTGGGCCACTTCTTGGGGAGTTTCTACACGTTTAATAGGTGGTTTAATAATGACGCATTCAGATGATAATGGTTTGGTTCTGCCTCCTAAATTAGCTCCAATACAAGTAGTAATTGTTCCTATTTATAAGAATGATGAGCAATTAGAAGCTATTTCTAATAAAGTAAATGCAATTGTAATAGATTTAAGAAAAAAAGGTATTTCTGTTAAGTTTGATGATAGAGATACTTTTAGACCAGGTGCAAAATTTGCAGAATATGAATTAAAAGGTGTACCAGTAAGAATTGCAATTGGTAATCGTGATTTAGAAAATGGAACTTTAGAAATTGCCAGAAGAGATACATTAGAAAAGAAAACTGTTGCGCAAGATGAAGTTATTGCTTTCGTAGAAAATCTTTTAGATGAAATTCAAGAAAACTTGTTTAATAAAGCAATTGAGTATCGAAAAGAATATACAACTGTTGTAAACGATTTTAAAGAATTTAAAAAGGCAATTAAAAAAGGAGGTTTTGTTTCTGCACATTGGGATGGAACAGAAGAAACTGAAGATAGAATAAAAGAATATACAAAAGCTACTATTAGATGTATACCTAATGAAGCGATAGAAGAAGAAGGAGTTTGTGTTTTAACAGGAAACCCATCATCAAAAAGAGTGCTTTTTGCTAAGGCATATTAAATTTTTAAAAAAAAAGCATTTTTTTTAAAAAAATGTTGCAGAAGTTAAAAAATGTTGTATATTTGCACCCGCAATTGAGAGATAATTTAATTGTTATGGTCCGTTCGTCTAGGGGTTAGGACGCCAGGTTTTCATCCTGGTAACACGGGTTCGATTCCCGTACGGACTACAAAAGTTTTAAAAAAAACGAAAAAACAAAATTATGGCAAATCATAAGTCAGCATTAAAAAGAATTAGAAGTAACGAAGCTAAAAGATTACGTAATAAATATCAGCATAAAACTACAAGAAATGCTGTTAGAGATTTACGTGCAGTTGAAGATAAAACTGACGCTGAATCAAAATTAGGAAGTGTAATTTCTATGATTGATAAGTTAGCTAAGAATAATATTATTCATAAGAATAAAGCTTCTAACTTAAAATCTAAATTAACTAAGCACGTAGCTGCTATCTAAGATTTTAATTTAACAAACTTAAAGAAACTCTAAATTTTTATTTAGAGTTTTTTTTGTGCCTGTTTTTTAAAAAATGAATGATTTAATCTATTTAAAAATCGTAATTCTTATGAGCGTCTAATCTTATAAAGATAAAAAGTAAGATTGTAAAGCCCCATAAAGAAGAGCCTCCATAGCTGAAAAAGGGTAAAGGTATGCCAACTGTTGGTAAAAGACCTATAACCATACCTATATTAACTATTACGTGAAAAAACAGAATAGAAGCTAAGCCGTAACCATAAATTCTACCAAATTTATTACTATGTGTTTCTGCTAAGTAAATAATTCTATATAGCAGTAACATAAAAAGAATTATAACTAAACTGCTTCCTATAAAGCCCCATTCTTCACCTACTGTACTGAAAATGTAATCTGTGTGTTGTTCTGGTACAAAATCTCCTTGGGTTAAATCTCCTTTTAAAAATCCTTTTCCGTTAAAACCACCAGAACTAATTGTTAATTCTGATTGATAAGAGTTGTAGCCAATACCCTTGTTGTCTATTTTTTTCCCTAATAAAATATCGAATCTATCTTTTTGATGTATAGGTAATACGTTTTTGTAGATGTAACCAGTACCCACAATAAAAACTCCAATAATTAGGTAAACACTCAGGATTTTGTGCCAATTGAAACGGAAAAAACGTTTTCCTCCTCTATAAAACAAATAAACAACAAGTATTGTCGTCAATAAAAAGGATATGGTTACCACCCATTTATATCCGAAGAAAATAGTTAAAATAAAAAGTATAATAAATCCAGAGCCTAAAAGGATGTAATTTAAAGTTAAACCTTCTCTATTAAGTACAAAAAAGAAGGATAGGTAAATAATAGCAGAACCTGCATCAGGTTGTAAAAAAATTAAAAATGCCGGAAAAAAAACTATTATAAATGCTTTTATCTGATTCTTAACAAGTTTAAAATTATATTGCCTATCACTTAATAGTTTTGCTACTGCAAGTGCTGTACATGCTTTTGCAAATTCTGATGGCTGCAAGCCCATGAAACCAAAATTAAACCAAGATTTGGCTCCGTTAATTTCTTTACCAAAAGGAAAAAGTAGAATTAAAGAGAATATGGAAATTAGATAAAGAATACTTGCATATTTTTCGTAAAACTTTGAGTTAAAAAAAAGAATTGCTATTACTAATGGTACACTTAATCCTATCCAAATAAGTTGTTTGCCATATTTTGTAGTTAAATCTAAAATTTGATTACTGTCTTCGGTTCTAGATGCTGCATAAATATTTACCCATCCAAAGCCAACAAGAGCAATGTATAGAAATACTAAAATCCAATCTATACCTGCAAAAATATTATTTCGTTCTTGACGCAACTTCTATAGGTTTTTGTAATTGAATATCATAAATATCTTGTAGACTTTTGTTTAACATATTTAACTCTCTGTATTTGTTTCTAGGTGATATTTCTCCATTAATGTATTTTTCAATCATTAAACTGGTTATAGGTGCTGCAATTGTAGACCCATATCCACCATTTTCAACAAAAACAGCTAAAGCAATTTTAGGATTGTCTTTGGGTGCAAAAGCTACTAAAATAGAATGATCTGCTAGCTGTTTTTTTACGTCTTCAATAATTACAAAATTTTCTGCTGTTCCTGTTTTTCCGCAGATTTCTATACCTTTTACCTGGCTATATTTTCCTGTACCCGTTTTAAACACCTCATGCATTGCCTCTACAACAGGTTTAAAGTATTTTTTATCTATAGTTGTTTTTTTAGCTTGCCTGTAATTTGGATTGTCAATAAAACTAGAGTCAATTTTTTTAACAATATGAGGAGTATAAAAATATCCTCTATTAGCAATCGCAGCTGTAAAATTTGCCAATTGAATAGGTGTTGTTAAAACTTCTCCTTGACCAATTGCGTTAGATATATTTGTAGAAGCATTCCAAGAATATCGATATCTTCTATCATAATATTTTCCATCAGGAATTAATCCTTTTTGACCTGCAGGTAAATCATATCCTAAATAATTACCTAAGCCAAAACTAGCAACGTGTTCATGCCATTTATCTAAACCTTCTGATGGGTTGTTGTCTTTTTCTACAATTCTTTTGTATGTATTAGAAAAATAGCTATTACAAGATCTTGCAATTGCTGTTTTTAATTTAAGAGGTCTGCCATAAATATCGCAATGGCATTTCATAAATTCATGGGCTCTGTTACCATATCTATAACCACCATAACAACTAAAACCAGTTTGTTCGGTAATTACTTTTTCTTGTAAGCCAATTAAGGCATTCATCATTTTAAAAGGAGAACCAGGGGCATAAGCCGCTAGTAAACCTCTATCATAACTTGGTTTGTTTATTGTATCGTTAAATAATGCTACAGAATTTTTAGATCTTTTTCTACCTACTAACATATTCGGGTCGTAAGAAGGTGCAGTTACTAAAGCTAAAATTTCTCCTGTTGCTGGTTCAATAGCTACAATACCACCACGTTTCCCTCTCATTAATTGTTGGGCATAAGCTTGTAATTCAATGTCTAGAGTTAGCATTAAATCTTTTCCGTTTTCAGGTAAAGTATCGTAAATACCATCTTTAAAAGATCCTGTAACTTTGTTAAAACGATTTCTGTGTAAATATTTTTTTCCTTTTCGACCTCTTAAAACATCTTCATATTGTCTTTCAATACCATCTTTGCCTTCTAATTCTCCTTGTTGATAGTAATCATTTTTTCTAGCTTTTTGTTCATTTACTTCACCAATATAACCCAATACATTTGCTGCAGCTTTTATTGGGTAATCTCTAATTATTCTTTTTTGAATATAAAACCCTCGATATTTGTGTAATTTTTCTTGTAAAAAAGCAAAATCTTCTTTAGCTAATTGTTTTAAAAAAACGGATGGTAAATATGAGGCATATTTTTCTGCTCTTTTAAATCTTTTTAAGAATTCTTCTTTATCAATATTTAAAAGCTTACAAAACTCTAATGTATCTAATTCTTTAACTTGATTTGGTTGTACCATAACATCATAAGAAAGTTGATTAGCAATTAATAATTTTCCATTTCTGTCATAAACATAACCACGTTCTGGGTAATCATACATAATTTTAACGGCAGCATTATGAATAGGGTCATAACTTTCGTGTTTAATTATTTGTAACTGAAACAGTCTTCCAATAAAAATTAGCCCAATAAGGGTTATTAAAAAATAGAGTAAAAAACTTCTTTGCATTATTCGCTTTTGGTAAAAATATAAGTTCCTGTAAAGTACAATAGTAACGTAAATACACTAGAATATAGTGTGTTTAAAAGTACGTTTGAGTAATTATAGAAGCTAAAGTTAGCTAAAGAAAAGTAGATTAGGTGATGAATAAAAGTTAAAGTTGTAACATAGTTAAAGATTTTACCAAAAGATTCTGATTTCAAATTAAAAAACGGGTAATCAGCTTCAACTTTCTTAAAGTATAATCGAACAAAAAAAAGTCTTGCGTAAGCAATACATAAAATTGAAAATGCATGGATACCACCAGAATCAGAAAAAAAATCAATAAATATACCTAATAAAAAACAACTAAAAAGAAACGTAAATCTATTTTCTTTTAAAGGGTATAGGAATACAAAAACAATATATATGTAAGGGTTTATATAGCCTAGAAATAAAATGTTATTTAGCACAAAAACCTGCAAAAAAAGCAGGGAAAAAAACAATATGGCCATGCTAAATGGTTTATTCATTCTGTGTTTCTAAATTTTTTATTTCCTCTTTGTCTAAGTTTTTAATAATCTGAACGTAGCCAAGATTACTCATGTCATTAAAAAGTAGTACATCTACTTTATTATCTGCTGTATTTCCTTTATTTACTTTTGATATTGTTCCTATTAAAATACCTTCTGGAAAAATAGTAGATTTACCTCCTGTTTCTATAGTATCTCCAATTTTTAAAGGAGCTTGTCTTGGTATATCTGAAAGTTGAACTGTATTATATTCTAGTCCATTCCAACTTAAAGTTCCAAAATAACTACTATTTTTTAAACGTGCATTTATTTTGCTATTTCTATTTAAAATAGATTGTACTCTTGCGTAATTACTAGAAGCATTATCAGTAATACCAATAATTCCTTTACTATTTATAACAGCCATTTCTTTAGTAATACTTTGATTTTTTCCTTTATTAATGGTAATAAAATTAAAAGCTTTAGAATAGTTATTATTAGTAATTTTAGCAGTGGTATATGTATATTTTTGGTGATATTTTATAGTATCAACAATAATAGAATCAAAATTATAAATTATTGTACTATTTTGTTCTATCAAGTTTTTTAGACGTGTGTTTTCTTCTGCTAAAAGTTTATTTTCTGATTTTAAACTCCAATATTCAGAAATACTTGAAGCTTGAGAGAATAAACCACCTGTTATAGAATTTGCAGAATTTACAAACTTACTTTTATGAAAATTAAGGTTATTAAAAGTTAATGCAAGTGATATAAGTGCTAACAATAAAAAGAACAGAAAATTTTTAAATTTCTGTAAAAAAAAGATAAGTTGCTGCATTGTTAAAACTTAAAAATGCTAATTCATTAATACGTTCTTATATTTACTAAGTTCTTTTAAAGCAATACCAGTTCCACGAACTACAGCTCTTAAAGGATCTTCTGTAACATAAACAGGTAAATCTGTTTTACGAGATAAACGTTTGTCTAAACCTCTAAGCATAGAACCACCACCTGCTAAATAAATACCTGTGTTATAAATATCCGCAGCTAATTCTGGTGGAGTTTTAGATAAGGTTTCCATTACAGCATCTTCTATTCTTAAAATAGATTTGTCTAGTGCTTTTGCTATTTCTCTAAAAGAAACTTTTACTTGTTTAGGTTTTCCACTTAATAGATCTCTACCCTGAACTAGCATTTCATCTGGTGGAGTTTCTAAATCTTCTGTAGCAGCCCCAATAGTTATTTTCACTTTTTCTGCAGTAGTTTCACCAACGTGTAAGTTATGTTGTGTACGCATGTAGTACATAATATCACTAGTAAATAAATCTCCAGCAACTTTTACAGATTGGTCGCAAACAATACCACCCAAAGCAATAACAGCGATTTCTGTTGTACCACCACCTATATCAATAATCATATTTCCTTTAGGCTCCATAATATCAATACCAACACCAATTGCAGCAGCCATTGGTTCGTAAATTAAATAAATTTCTTTGGCATTCATATGTTTAGCAGAATCACGTACAGCACGTTTTTCTACTTCTGTAATCCCAGAAGGTATACAGATTACCATTCTTAAAGCTGGTGGAAATATTTTTTTCTTGATAGAAGGTATCTGCTTTACAAATTCCTTAATCATTTCTTCTGATGCTTGGAAATCTGCAATAACTCCGTCTTTTAAAGGACGAATTGTTTTAATATTTTCATGGGTTTTTCCCTGCATTAAATTAGCTTCTTGACCAATTGCAATAATTTTGCCAGTGTTTCTATTTCGTGCAACAATAGAAGGGCTGTCTATAACAACTTTTCCATTATGAATTATTAAAGTATTTGCGGTTCCTAAATCAATCGCAATATCTTCTGTCATAAAATCAAAAAAACCCATAAAATATTTTTCTTATTTTTAAGTGTGTAATCTTACAAATTTAATAAAATTAATCTGTAAAACTGTTAATTTCTTAATGTTTAAAATGTCTAGTTCCAGTCATTACCATAGATATGTTGTTGGCATTACAATAATCTATACTTAATTGATCTTTTATAGAACCACCTGGTTGAATTACGCTTGTAATTCCTGCTTTATCTGCAATTTCTACACAATCAGGAAAAGGGAAAAATGCATCACTTGCCATAACTGCTCCTTTTAAATCGAAACCAAAACTAGTCGCTTTTTCTATTGCTTGTCTTAAAGCATCAACTCTACTTGTTTGTCCTGTTCCACTTGCTAATAATTGATTGTTTTTAGTAAATACAATCGTATTCGATTTAGTGTGCTTACAAATTTTAGAAGCAAATAATAAATCTTTTATTTCGCTTTCACTTGGTTTTGTATTGGTAACATAAGTTAAATCTTCTAAAGTATCAGTTTTAGAATCTTTATCTTGTACTAATAACCCGTTTAAAGCTGTTCTAACATTCTGAGCAGGTAATTTTGTAGTTTTCTGAATTAAAATAACTCTATTTTTCTTACCTTTTAAAGTTGCTAAAGCTTCATCAGAATAACTAGGTGCAATTACAACTTCACAAAATAATTTATGAATTTCGGTTGCAGTTTCTGCATCTATTTCTTTATTAGCGATTAAAACACCACCAAAAGCAGAAACAGGATCACCAGCTAAAGCATCTACATAAGCTTGTTTAATTGTGTTTCTTTGTGCAAAACCACAAGCATTATTGTGTTTTAAAACTGCAAAAGTAGGATCTTCGTCTACAAATTCATTCATTAAATTTACAGCAGCATCTACATCTAACAAATTGTTGTAACTCAATTCTTTACCATGTAATTTGTCGAACATTGCTTCTAAATCTCCAAAGAAATATCCTTTTTGATGTGGGTTTTCACCATATCTTAAAGTTTTAGAAGAGGTTTCACTTGCTTTAAAAACTACTTCATCTTCATTAAAATAGTTGAAAATTGCAGTATCGTAATGAGAAGAAATATTAAAAGATTTTGCAGCAAACTTTTTTCTTTGTTCTAAAGAAGTTTCACCATTATTTTCTGATATAATAGATAAAAACTCATCATACTGTTCCATAGAAGAAACTGTAAATGTGTCTTTAAAGTTTTTTGCTGATGCTCTAATTAAAGAAATACCACCAATATCAATTTTTTCTACAATATCTTGTTCTGGAGCTCCAGAAGCAACTGTTTTTTCAAAAGGATATAAATCTACAATTACCAAATCTAATTGTGGAATTTTATATTCTTGCATTTCTGCAACATCACCTTCATGATCTTGTCTGTTTAAGATTCCTCCAAAAACTTTTGGATGTAAAGTTTTTACTCTTCCTCCTAAAATAGAAGGGTAAGAGGTAACATCTTCTACAGGAACTACATCTATGCCTAGTTCTTTAATAAAATTTTCTGTACCACCAGTAGAATAAATTGTTACTCCTAATTCGTTTAATTTTTGTACAATTGGTGCTAAACCATCTTTGTGAAATACAGAAATTAATGCAGATTTAATCGTTTTTGAAGTGCTCATTTTTAGTTGTATTGTTAAGCACGCAAAGCTAAACAAACCTTAAAGAAAACACAATAAAAGATAGTAACAAAATAGGGTAGTAATTAACAATTTATTAAAGTAGAAAATTTACTCGGCATTATCTAAAAATTCTCTTATCCAATCTCTAAATTGATAAATTAAAGATTGTGTTTTTGAAGCATAATTTGTTGATGAATTTTGTGAAGAAAAAGTAGCGGTAGTGTCTTGATTTCTCATTTTAATAGTTTGATTGTTACGAATTTGAATTATATTCATCAAATTTAAGTAAAAACTAAATAAAAATCAAAGAAATTAAAGAATCTTTGATAATTTTTCACAAACATACTCTAAAAGCTCCTCATCTTTTGCAGAAAATGTATTTGCAGTATGAGAATCTATATCAATTTGACCTATATTTTCTCCCTTTACAAAAATAGGAATTACAATTTCAGATTTTACTTTCCAACCACAAGAAATATAATTGCCTTGCTCAGAAACATCTTGCACAACAAAATTTTCGTTACTAACAGCAACTTGTCCACAAATCCCTTTACCAAAAGGTATAATTGTGTGTTCAGTTTCTTCGCCTGTATATTGTGCTAATTTAAGTTCTTCTTTGTTTCCGTTTTTAAAATAAAAACCCACCCAATCATAATAGGAGACTTCACCTTCTAAAAAATTGCAAATAGTTTGCAGTTTTTTTTCAATAGTTGAAGCAGATGTAATTATTTTGTCGATTTCTTGTTTTAAAAATGGTACGTTCATAATATTATAAAATTGTCTGCAAAAATAAATCAAAAATTTCATTATTTAATATTTCTACTTTTTATTTCATTTCTTAAATTAGTTTAACAAAATTTTTAATTTACTTATTGTAAATTTGCAATTCAGAAATGAAAAAACAATTTACTAAAATAGCATCCATTACTTTAGCATTTTTTGTGCTATTTTCTACGTTTTCTTTTACTGTAGAAAAACATTATTGTGGAGATTTTTTAGTTGATGTTTCCTTTACAGGTGACACTGAAGCTTGTGGAATGGAGATGAATGCGATTTCCGAAACCAAAATGAAAAGCTGTTGCAAAGATGAGGTTCATAAAGTAGAAGGTCAAGACGAATTGCAAACTCAGAAAACAGAAAAAATAACTTTTGAAAACCAAAAGTTTTTAACTGCTTATGTTATTTCTTTCAAAGAATTATTGATAAAAAATGAATCTAAAAACATTTTTTATCAAGATTTTTCTCCTCCAGACCTCCCAAAAGATTTTCAGTTATTGCACCAAACTTTTTTAATTTGATTTTATTGATAAGAGTTGTTTAACCGTTTTTAAGGTTACTTACTCTTTATAATTGTTGTTTCTGTAATTACAGAAATTAATAAAATTTATGTCTTTTTTTTAGGATAAATTTTTACATCAAATCAATAAAAACACAATAATGAAAAAAAATATTATAAATAGTTTACTGCTATTTGTGCCTTTTCTCATCTATTCTCAAACTACTTACAAAGGGATGATTATGGATAAGAATAATCCGAAAGATAATTTGGGTGTAGAAGGTGCCACAGTACATTGGCTTAATACAAATGTTAGTTCAATAACCAATAGTAAAGGTTGGTTTACAATTGATTATAAAAAAGAGTATACTAGGTTAGTAATTAGTTATTTGGGTTATAAAACAGATACAATTACAATTAAAGGTTTAGAACCAATTCATCATTTTTTAACTGCAGAAAGTGATTTAGAAGAGATTACAATTAAGAGCAAAAGAAATGCTGTTCAGAAATCTTTTTTATCAACCACAAATATGTTTACCGTTAATTCTGCTGAATTGTTAAAAGCAGCTTGCTGTAATTTAGCTGAAAGTTTTGAAACAAATCCGTCTATAGATTTAAGTTTTTCTGATGCTTTAACAGGTACAAAACAAATACAAATGTTAGGTTTAACAAGTCCGTATTTGTTAATTACCCAAGAAAATATACCTTCTGTAAGAGGTGCTAGTCAGGTTTTTGGGTTAACATTTACACCAGGAACTTGGGTAGAAAGTATACAAATTACAAAAGGTGCAGGTTCTGTTGTTAATGGTTTTGAAAGTATTTCTGGACAAATAAACGCAGAATTGGTAAAACCTATGTTTGATAATAAATTTTTCTTTAATGCGTATTCATCTTTAAACGGAAGGTTAGAATTAAATACGCATTTTAATAAAAAAGTTTCTGATAAATGGCATACAGGTTTGTATGTTCATGGAAATTATAGAGGGGAGAAATTTGATAAAAACAACGACAATTTTTTAGATATGCCATTGTCTAATCAAATAAATGTAATGAATCGTTGGCAATTTACAGATGCAGAAAAAGGTTGGGTAAGCTTTATAAATATTCGTTTTTTAAATGATGAAAAACAGACTGGTGAAATCAAATTTAATCCAGACTTAGATAAAGGCACAACAAATGCTTGGGGTAGTGAAATTGATACAAAACGTTTTGAAACATCAGCAAAGTTAGGTTATGTTTTTCCAGAATTACCTTTTCAAAGTGTAAGTTTTCAGGTAGCTTATAGTAATCATCAACAAGATTCTTATTTTGGTTTAAAGACATATGATATACAGCACCAAAGTATTTATTCTAATATTATTTTTAAATCAATTATAGGTGATACTAGAAATAATTTTAAAACCGGAATTAGTTTTACGCATGATGACTACGATGAATTAGTTGATTTTACAGATTATGAAAGAAGTGAAACTTCTGTTGGTGCTTTTTTCGAATACGCATTCGATAATTTAGAAGATTTTAGTTTAACTGCTGGTTTACGAGTAGATACACATAATTTATTAGGTACTTTTATTACACCAAGATTGCATTTGCGTTATGTAACTTGGGAAAAAGGAGTGTTTAGAGCTTCTGTAGGTAGAGGAAAAAGAAGTGCGAATATTTTTGCTGAAAATCAACAGTTATTTGCGAGTTCAAGACAGATTAATATTGATGATGTTGGTGGAGAAATCTACGGATTAAATCCTGAAATTGCATGGAATTATGGGGTTTCTTATTTGCAGAAATTCAATCTTTTTGATAAAAAAGGAGATGTTACTTTCGATTTTTATCAAACAAAATTTGATAACCAAATTATTGTTGATTGGGAAAATCCTCAAGAAATTTCATTTTATAATTTAGAAGGTAAAAGTATTGCAAACAGTTTTCAGTTAGAAGTAAATTATAATTTGGCACCTAATTTTAATTTACGAACTGCGTACAAATATTTTGACATTTCTTCTGATTATAAATCTGGTAATTTGCAAAAACCAATTCAGCCAAAAGATCGTTTTTTTGCAAACCTTTCTTATGAAACTGAATTGACAGAAAAAGATGCACAATGGAGGTTTGATATTACTTTTAATAATATTGGGACACAGCGTTTGCCAAATACAAGTTCTAATCCAGAGCAATATCAATTACCAGTAAATTCAGAACCTTATCAATTGTTAAATGCTCAAATTACAAAGGTTTTCAACAGTAAATTTGAAGTCTATTTTGGAGGTGAAAACCTTACAAATGTTCAACAAAATAATCCTATTTTAGCTAGTGATGATCCTTTTGGAGCAAATTTTGATACTACAATTGTGTATGCACCTATTTTTGGAAGATCGATTTATGTAGGATTAAGATTTAAAATTAAGTAATTAATAAATAATAACAATAATTTAAAATATAATAAAAATGAAAAAAATAATTTTAGTATTTAGTTTGTTTTTGATTGGGTTTTCTGTTCAGTCTCAAGAAGTAAAAAAGAATAAAAATGCAAAAACTTCTTTTAAAGTTGATGGTATTTGTGGAATGTGTAAAAATAGAATTGAAACAGCTGCTTTAAAAACAAAGGGAGTAAAGTTCGCAGTTTGGAGTGTAGAAACACATCAATTAAACCTAATTATGGACGAGCGAAAATCTGATGTTGCAACTGTGCAAAAAAATATTTTAGCTGTTGGGCATGATATCCTTCTAGAAGAAGATAAAAAATTAGTAGCTGCAACAGAAGCATACAATTCTGTGCATCCTTGCTGTAAATACAGAGAAGATGAAATTGTGAAAGAACATAATGGAGAGTTGAAAAAGAAGAAAAAAACGAATTAATAACTTTCTTTCAGATTTTAAATATTTGAAAAATGTTTGTCAATAAAAAAATCCGATAGAATTTTCTATCGGATTTTTTACGTTTCACATAAAGTGAAAATAAATTATCTGTAACAATTTACTATTACATCATTCCTGGCATTCCACCACCCATTGGAGGCATTCCACCACCTGCAGGTGCATCTTCTTTAATATCAACTAAAGCACATTCAGTAGTTAAAATCATACCAGCAACAGAAGCAGCATTTTCTAATGCAACTCTAGTTACTTTTTTAGGATCAATAATACCAGCTTCTAACATATCTACATAAGTTTCAGTTTTAGCATCATAACCAAAGTCTTTTTTACCTTCTAAAACTTTGTTGATTACTACAGAACCTTCTCCTCCAGCATTTTCTACAATTGTTCTTAATGGAGATTCAATTGCTTTGTTTACAATTTGCACACCTGTAGTTTCGTCTAAGTTATCTGTAGCTAAAGATTCTAAAACTTTTTTAGCTCTAACTAAAGCAACACCACCACCAGCAACAATGCCTTCTTCTACAGCAGCTCTTGTTGCGTGTAAAGCATCATCTACTCTGTCTTTCTTTTCTTTCATTTCTACTTCAGAAGCAGCACCAACATATAAAACTGCAACACCACCAGCTAATTTAGCTAAACGTTCTTGTAGCTTTTCTTTATCGTAATCAGAAGTAGTGGTTTCTATCTGAGCTTTAATTTGATTTACTCTTGCTTTGATTGCTTCTACATCACCAGAACCATTTACAATTGTTGTATTGTCTTTATCAATAGTAATACCTTCTGCAGTACCTAATAAATCTAAAGTTGCATTTTCTAGAGAAAATCCTCTTTCTTCAGAAATCACAGTTCCACCAGTTAAAATAGCGATATCTTCTAACATTGCTTTTCTTCTGTCTCCAAAACCAGGAGCTTTTACAGCAGCAATTTTTAATCCGCCACGTAATTTATTAACTACTAAAGTAGCTAAAGCTTGTCCATCTACATCTTCTGCAATAATTAATAAAGGTCTTCCAGATTGAGAAACTGGTTCTAATATTGGAAGAATTTCTTGTAAGTTAGAAATCTTTTTATCAAACAATAATACATAAGGATTTTCTAAATCTGCAATCATTTTATCTGCATCAGTAACAAAATAAGGAGATAAATAACCTCTATCAAACTGCATACCTTCTACAACATCTACATAAGTATCTGTACCTTTTGCTTCTTCTACAGTAATTACACCTTCTTTACCAACTTTATCAAAAGCAGTTGCAATTAAATCTCCAATAACTGAGTCGTTATTTGCAGAAATAGATGCTACTTGTTGAATTTTATCAGAAGAATTACCAACTTTTTGAGTTTGTTTTTCTAAATCTGCAACAATTGCTTCTACAGCTTTATCAATTCCACGTTTTAAATCCATAGGGTTTGCACCTGCAGCAACGTTTTTTAAACCTTCTTTTACAATTGCTTGTGCTAAAACAGTAGCAGTTGTAGTTCCATCACCAGCTAAATCATTGGTTTTAGACGCTACTTCTTTTACCATTTGAGCTCCCATGTTTTCTAGCTCGTTTTCTAATTCTACTTCTTTTGCAACAGAAACACCATCTTTGGTAACAGTTGGCGCTCCAAAAGATTTAGAAATAATTACATTTCTTCCTTTTGGTCCTAAAGTTACTTTTACTGCATTTGCTAACGCATCAACTCCGCGTTTTAAGCCATCTCTTGCTTCAATATCAAATTTTATATCTTTTGCCATTTTCTTTAAATTTTGCTTTTAGCTATTTGCAAATTCGCTTTTAGCTAAAAATAATTACTATAAATTTTATATTTATATTTATATTTATATTTTGATTTTGCTAAAGGCGAAAAGCCAAAAGCAAATAGCTCTATTTATATAATTGCTAGAATATCAGATTCACGCATCATTAAATAATCTTTACCTTCTAATTTTAAATCAGTTCCACCATATTTACCATATAAAACTGTGTCTCCAACTTTTACAGTTAAAGGCTCATCAACTTTACCATTACCAACTGCAACCACAGTTCCTTTTTGTGGTTTCTCTTTTGCATTATCTGGAATTATTAATCCAGAAGCTGTTTTTGTTTCTGCTGGAGCAGGTTCTACAAGAACTCTGTCTGCTAAAGGTTTAATGTTTAAACTCATTGTATATAAATTTTTAATTAATTAAATTATTATTAACTCTTAAAGAAGAGTCAGAAATTATGCCATCAGAATAAAACTGACAATTTTACTTTGATTGATTTTATCCTTAGAATTTATGCAAAAAAAAATGCCAACGTGTCATTTACGTTGGCATTTAAATATTTTATAATTGATAGTTAGTTAATACTATCATTTGTTGCTGGTGCATTATTTTCTGCAGGAACTGTAGTTTCTATACCATCTAAAGTATTGTCTAAATTCATGTCGTTAGAATTAGCTCTTGGAATTGCAACGTTAGATAATAAGATAAGAACAAACATAGCAATTGCTAATGTCCATGTAGTTCTGTCTAAAAAGTTATTTGTGTTTTGTACACCTCCTAAAGATTGTGCGCCTCCACCACCAAAAGAAGAAGATAACCCTCCACCTTTAGGATTTTGAACCATTACTATTAAAATTAAAGCTACTGCTACAATTAAAATTACGATTAAAAATGCTGTATAACTCATTTATTTATGTTTTTGTAAAATTTGTACTCTTTTTATTTGGTCTGCAAAGAAACCACTTTTTTCTGGATATTTCAAACTTAAAATTCGGTAAGCTTGTATTGCGTTTTCATACTTCTTTTGTTCTAAATAAACTTTAGCTAAAGTCTCTGTCATTAAAGAAGAGTCTTGCATGTTCTTAGTAACAGCTATAGTTAGTTTTTTGTCTTTAGAAAGCGGTTCAATTTTTGGGTTACTTTGTATGAATTTTTCTATAATCTTAACTTTCTTAGATACTTTTTTAGGTAATGATTCTGATCTAACAATTGGTTTTTTTGTTGATAATTGTAGCCATTGATTAAAAGAATGGTTTTCTGAAGTATTAAATGCAATTGGCTTTCCTATTTCTAGTTTTTCTTCTGATTCTTTTACAGGTTCTACAACATTTTTTTCTATTGACTTTTCAGTTACATCAACCTTTGTTTCTTCTGATATTGTTTCTTTTGATGTTAATTCTTCTAATTGTATTTCTTCAGGAATCTCTTCTTTAGTTGATGTTACTTCTGGTTCTTCATCAGTAGATTCAATAGAAGTTTCATCAGAAATTTTATCAATGATTTGTTGATGAATTTCTTCGTTAGGATTTGTGAATTTTTTAGAAGTAATAAAATCAAATAAAACAGTTCTGTCTGTAGTGTAAGCAGCAGTAATCTTTAATTCTTTGTTGTATTTAAAACTATCCTGATTTTTTAATCCTTTTAAATATAATGCTCTTGCTGATTGAAAATATGGATATGTCTCAACAGTAGATTTTAACTCAACAGTTTCTAATTGTTGAATTTTTTGGTTTTCATTTAAGATCTCTAAGAATGTATTTTTATTCAAAATGCTATTTTTTTATTCCAACATCTAATTTACTACCACTTTGCAACTGAGGCATTAAAAATATCTTGAGTAATTCTTTCTAAAATTTCGTCTAAAGCACTTTCTAAAATACTACCTGTTAACTGAGAATTTGCATCAAAATCAGAATAAAAAGAAAAGTTTTTTTCGAAATCGTCTTTTTCTTCTAGTTTATTTTCAAAACGAACATTTACTGTAACTGTTAGTCTATTTTGAGCAGCAGTTTGATCTGATGTTCCACTTAAAGGAGTAATTCTGTAACCTGTAATTTCTCCACTAAAATGTAAATCTCCATTAGAGTTTGTTAGCGTTAAATTTGTTTGGCGTGTAAATAAATCTTGAAATTCATTAGTGAAACGTTGTGTTAGTGTTGGTTCTACTAAAGGAGCTTGATTTGGAAAAAAATCAATTTGAATTGTTTTTGCATCACCTGTATTACCTCCTGTAAAAGAGTAAGCTCCACAACCAATTAGTGTTGTAATTATAACTAAGGATAAAATTATTTTTTTCATTTTAAAAATCATTTGCAATTGATAGGTTTAAAATATCTTGAGTAATTCTTTCATTGATTTGATTTATCAAATTATTTTGAAGGTCTCCAGAAAGTTGAGCGTTTGCATCGAAATCTGAATAGAAAGAAAATACTTTCTCAAAATTTTTATTACTATTATATTTATTTTCAAATCTAACATTAACCGACATTGTTAGTCTATTTTGTGCTGCAGTTTGATTTGATATTCCACTTATAGGTGTAATGTTGTAATCTGTAATTTCACCACTAAAAAACAAATCCCCATTAGTGTTTGTTAATTGTAATTTTGTTTGTTTTATAAATAAACTCTGAAGACTCTCTGTGAATTTTTTACTTAATTGTGGTTCTATCAAAGTTGCTTCGTTTCTAAAAAAATCTATTTGTAGGGTTTTAGCGTTTCCTATATCAAAGTTTTTAAATGTGTATGATTTACATTCTATTAAAGTTAATAATATTAAGGTTAAAAGTGTTTTTCTCATCGTTACTTACAGAGTTCTTTGCAGAAATTTACAAATCATATTGTTTTATTTTTCTGTATAAAGTTCTTTCAGAAATACCTAATTCTTTAGCTGCCAATTTACGTTTGTTGTTGTTTTTTTCTAAAGATTTTTTAATCATCTCTATTTCTTTGTCTTGTAAAGATAAAGATTCGTCTTCTTCAATAGTCTCAATAAAATCATAATCTTTTTCTGTTGATGAGTCTTGAGGTATGTTTAAAACTTCGATATCTAAATCTTCTAGATCTTTATCGTTGTAAATTTTTTCTAAAAGACGATGATTTTCTTCTTGTACTTCATCAACATTGCCGTTTTTCATTAAATCTAACGTCAATTTCTTTAAATCGTTGATGTCATTACGCATATCAAATAAAATCTTGTACATAATATCACGTTCCGTAGAAAAGTCATTTTCTTTTTTACCACCAACAACTGCTGGTAAATTACCAGAGTTATTAGGTAAATATTGTTGTAGTTTTATGGCAGATATTGTTCTTTCTTCTTCAATAACAGAAATTTGTTCAGCCAAGTTTTTTAACTGACGGATGTTACCAGGAAAACGATAGTTTAATAAAATATTTACAGCACTTTCATCTAATCTGATAGATGGCATTCTGTATTTTTGAGCAAAATCAGCAGCAAATTTTCTAAATAATAAATGAATATCTTCATTTCGCTCTCTTAAAGCTGGTAAGTTAATTTCTACTGTGCTTAACCTGTAATATAAATCTTCTCTAAATTTTTCTTTCTGAATTGCAGATTGCATATTTACATTGGTTGCTGCTACAATTCTAACATTTGTTTTTAATACTTTAGATGAACCAACTTTTATGAATTCGCCATTTTCTAAAACACGCAGTAAACGTACTTGAGTTGTTAAGGGTAATTCACCAACTTCATCTAAAAAAATAGTTCCACCATCAGCAACTTCAAAATATCCTTTTCTATCTTGTGTAGCACCTGTAAAAGAGCCTTTTTCGTGGCCAAATAATTCACTGTCAATTGTTCCTTCAGGAATTGCACCACAGTTTACAGCAATATATTTTGCGTGTTTTCTGTGCGATAAAGAATGTATGATTTTTGGAATATTTTCTTTACCAACACCACTTTCTCCAGTTACTAAAACAGAAATGTCAGTAGGTGCAACTCTAACTGCTTTTTCTAAAGCTCTGTTTAATTGAATATCGTTTCCAATAATTCCAAAACGTTGTTTTAATGCTTGTAAGTTTTCCATAAGCCCCTTTTAATTTCCCCAAAGGGGAAAAATTTGCCCATCCTAACCTTCCAAAAGGGAAGGAATTCTGAACGTCTTTTTGATTCCTTTGTCTTGTGTTTTTTTTAATTTTAAAACTCCAACCTAAATACCCCAATTTTCCATAAAGATTGGAGTTCCTTCCCTTTTGGAAGGCTAGGAGGGGCTAATTTAATTATTATCAGAATATCCAACAGCAGTTCCTTTTAAGGTTGCTGAGGTACAATTTTCTACTTTTACATTTACAAAATCGCCTAATTTATAATGTTCTTTAGGAAAAACGATTACTGTATTTTGTGTGTTTCTTCCTTTCCATTCATTAGGATTTTTCTTAGAAGTACCTTCAATTAAAACTTCCTCAACTTTTCCTAAATGAGCTTGAGTTCTGTATAATGCGTGTTTTTGTTGTAAATCTATAACTTCTGTTAAACGACGTTTTTTTACATCCGCAGGCACATCATCATCCATTTTTTTACCTGCTAAAGTTCCAGGTCTTTCTGAATAAGCGAACATAAATCCGAAGTCATATTTTACATACTCCATTAAATCTAAAGTATCTTTATGGTCTTGTTCTGTTTCTCCACAGAAACCTACAATCATATCTTGTGATAAAGACATTTCTGGAATTATCTTATAAATATTATCAACCAACTCCATATATTCTTCACGAGTATGTTGTCTGTTCATAGCTTTTAACATTGCATTACTTCCACTTTGTACTGGTAAGTGAATGTATTTACAAATATTTTTGTGTTTAGCCATAGTGTGAATAACATCTAAACTCATATCTTGAGGGTTAGATGTAGAAAAACGAAAACGTGTTTTAGGAAATTTGGTAGCACACATATCTAACAATTGTGCAAAATCTACTGCTGTAGCTTGTGCCATTTCTGTAGCTTTCTTAAAATCTTTTTTTAAACCACCACCAAACCAAAGAAAACTATCTACATTTTGACCTAAAAGCGTAATTTCTTTGAAGTTTTTATCAATCATAGATTGAATTTCTTCTAAAATACTTTTAGGGTCACGACTTCTTTCTCGTCCACGAGTAAAAGGAACTACACAAAAAGTACACATATTATCACAACCTCTTGTAATTGATACAAATGCAGAAACTCCATTAGAGTTTAAACGAACAGGAGAAATGTCTCCATACGTTTCTTCTTTAGATAAAATTACGTTTACAGCATCTCTGCCCTCATTAACTTCTTCTAATAAATTTGGTAAATCTTTATAAGCATCTGGACCAACAACTAAATCAACAATTTTTTCTTCTTCTAAGAATTTTTCTTTTAAACGCTCAGCCATACAGCCCAAAACGCCTACTTTCATTGTTTTGTTAGATTCTTGTTTTACTCTATTATATTTCTGTAATCTTTTACGTACAGTGGTCTCTGCTTTTTCTCTAATAGAACAAGTGTTTACTAAAACCAAATCTGCTTCTTCTAAAACCTGAGTAGTGTTGTAACCTTGCTTGTCTAAGATTGCAGCAACAATTTCGCTATCATTCATATTCATTTGACAACCATAGCTTTCAATGAATAATTTTTTAGAATTTTCTTTTTTATTTTCAGTAACAAGCGCTTTGCCTTGTATTCTCTCGTCGATAATTTTTTCTACTTGTTCCATCTCTCAATTTAACATTTGAAGGTGGGCAAAGATACAACCAAATTTATATTTTAATGACAAATTGGCAGAAAAAATATTGTTGTAAATCTGTTAATTATTTATCGAAAAGTGATGAAAAAATTTTTTTTAACAAAAAACTGACTACTTTTGCAGAGAGAAAAGCTACGTTTTTAAAGCGTTTTAGTGATAAAAGAAAGATAAATGGCAAAGAATTTAGTAATAGTTGAGTCACCTGCAAAAGCAAAAACCATCGAAAAATTTCTTGGAAAAGATTTTCAAGTAGAATCGAGTTATGGTCATATTGCAGACTTACCATCCAAAGAATTGGGTATAGATGTAGAAGGCGATTTTAGCCCTAAGTATATAATATCCACAGATAAAAAACCTGTAGTTAAAAAATTAAAAACTTTAGCAAAAAAAGCAGAAACTGTTTGGTTAGCAAGTGATGAGGATCGTGAAGGAGAAGCAATTGCTTGGCATTTAAAAGAACAGTTAGATTTAAAAGATGAAAACACAAAACGTATTGTTTTTCATGAAATTACTAAAAAAGCCATTTTAAAAGCTGTAGAAAATCCTAGGGATATAGATTATGATATGGTTAATGCTCAACAAGCACGTAGAGTTTTAGATCGTCTTGTAGGTTATGAATTATCGCCAGTTTTATGGCGTAAAGTAAAAGGAGGTTTATCTGCAGGAAGAGTACAATCTGTTGCTGTACGTTTAATTGTAGAAAGAGAAAGAAGCATTTTAGATTTTAAAGCAGAAACACATTATAAGGTAGTTGCAGAATTTACGAATGATGAAGGTAAAAAGTTTAAGGCTGCTATCCCAAAGAATTTTGATTCTAAAAAAGCTGCAGAAGATTTCTTAAAATCTTGTGCAAATGCTGATTTTTCTATTGCAGATTTAACTAAAAAACCAGCAAAAAAATCGCCAGCAGCACCATTTACAACATCAACATTACAACAAGAAGCTTCTCGTAAGTTAGGTTTTGCAGTAGGTAGAACAATGCAAGTTGCACAACGTTTGTATGAAGCAGGTTTAATAACCTATATGAGAACAGATAGTGTAAATTTATCTGTTGATGCGAGAGATGCTGCAGAAGAGGAAATTACTAATTATTACGGAAAAGAATATAGCAAACAACGTGTTTTTAAGTCGAAAGCTAAAGGAGCTCAAGAAGCCCATGAAGCTATTAGACCTACAAATATGAAAATGCATTCTGTTGATATTGAGTATGACCAAACTAGATTGTATGATTTAATTTGGAAAAGAACATTGGCCTCACAAATGAGTGATGCTCAGTTAGAAAGAACCAATATAAAGATTGAAAATTCTGAGAATAAGAAAATCTTTACTGCGAATGGAGAAATGATAAAGTTTGATGGTTTCTTAAAAGTATATTTAGAAGGAACTGATAACGAAGAAGAAGAGCAATCAGGAATGTTACCAAACTTAAAAGTTGGTGAAAGCTTAAATTACGCTTTTATTAATGCTACACAGCGTTTTACAAGTCCTCCTTACAGGTTCACTGAAGCATCTTTGGTAAAACAATTAGAAGAATTAGGTATTGGTCGTCCATCTACTTATGCACCAACAATTTCTACTGTTCAACGAAGAGGTTATATCGAAAAAGGTCAGAATGAAGGTGTTGAAAGAAATTATGAGCAAATGATTTTGGTTGATGGAACTGTGAAAAGTCAGCAATTGACAGAGAAAACAGGTTCAGATAAAAATAAATTAGTGCCAACTGATATTGGTAATATTGTAAACGATTTTTTAGTAGCTAATTTTTCTAACATTTTAGATTTTGGATTTACAGCAAAAGTTGAAAATTCTTTTGATGATATTTCTGAAGGTGATGAAGATTGGATAGAAATGATAAAAAGTTTCTACATCAAGTTTCACGACAATGTAGAGGATGTTAAAGAAAATGCAGAAAGAGAATCAGGAGAACGTATTTTAGGAAAACATCCAGAGAGTGGAAAAACAGTTTTAGTACGTTTGGGTAAATTTGGGCCAATTGCTCAAATTGGTGCTCCAGAAGACGAAGAAAAGCAGTTTGCTAGCTTAAATAAAGACCAGCATTTAGGTACAATAACAATGGAAGAAGCGTTAGAATTGTTCTTGCTTCCAAAAACTTTAGGAACTTATGAAGGCGAAGAAGTTATTGTTTCTAATGGACGATTTGGACCATACATTCGTTTTGGAAAAATGTTTGTTTCTTTAGACAAAGGAGAAAACCCAATGGAGGTTGATTTACCAAGAGCAGAAGATTTAATTAGAGCAAAACAAAAGGCAGATGCGCCTATTTATCATTATGAAGATTTACCAGTACAAAAAGGTGTAGGACGTTTTGGGCCATTTATTAAATGGAATTCAATGTTTATCAATGTAAATAAAAAATACGATTTTGATAATCTTTCTGATGACGATATTGTTGAATTAATTGAAGTTAAAAAACAGAAAGAAATAGACAAAGTTATCCATAATTGGGAAGATGTTGGTATTCGTGTAGAAAAAGCAAGATGGGGTCGTTTTAATGTTTTGAAGGGTAAAATTAAGATAGAATTACCTAAAACCACAGAAATCGAAAAACTATCTAAAGAAGAGGCTGTAAAAATGATTGAGGCTAAAACACCAAAGAAAAAAGCCGCAAAGAAAAAAGTAACAAAAAGAAAAACAACCAAAAAGAAATAAGATTTTTTATATCTTGCATACTCAATAAAAATTGATGAATAAAGACTTCTTATCCCCTGTAAAAGAAACTGCTTTAGCGCATTTAGTGCTGCATTCTCCATATTGTTTGGGGAACAGAATTAAAATTTATACAGAACAAGAAGGTTTTCCTGACTTAGATGATGTTAAACTAGCTATTCTTGGTGTAGAAGAAGATCGAAATTCTGAAAACAATTTTGGTTGTGGAGATAATATGCATTTCATCCGAAGAAAATTATACGAACTTTTTCCTGGAAACTGGAATGCAGAAATTGCAGATTTAGGTAATGTTTTAAAAGGAGAAGCTGTTTCTGATACTTATTTTGCGGTTTCAGAAATTATTACCTCTCTTTTAAAAAAGGATATTATACCTATAATTATTGGTGGAGGTCAAGATCTTACCTATGTAAATTATAGAGCTTACGATGCTTTAGAGCAATCTGTAAACATTACTGCTGTAGATAGTCGTTTTGATATGGGTAGTTTAGAAGATGAACTTACCTCACAATCTTATTTGAGCAAAATTATTATGCAAAAGCCTAATAATTTGTTCAATTATAGTAATGTTGGCTATCAAACTTATTTTAATTCTCAAGGAGAAATTGATTTATTCGATTCACTTTTCTTTGATACTTGTAGATTAGGTAAAGCCAAAGAATTAGAAAACATAGAACCAGCTTTTAGAAATGCAGATATTGTTTCTATAGATATGGGTGCAGTTAGGCAAAGTGATGCTCCAGCTAATAATAATGCATCTCCAAATGGTTTTTATGGCGAAGAAATTTGTGCTATTACAAGGTATGCAGGGATTAGCGATAAAGTTTCATCATTTGGTATTTATGAATACAATTCTAAATACGATAATAATCATCAAACTGCGAGTTTAATTGCGCAGATGATTTGGTATTTTATTGAAGGTGTTAATTTTAGAGTAAAAGATTATCCTTTTTCTGGCAAAGAGAATTATCAAAAATTTACCGTAATTTTGGAAGACGATGATCCTTTAGTGTTTTATAAAAGTAATAAAACTGGTAGATGGTGGATTGAGATTAATATTTTATCAGATAATAAATACAAAAGACATGCGTTAATACCATGTACTTATAACGATTACATAGATGCTACCAAGCAAATTATACCAGAAAGATGGTATAAAGCAATGCAAAAAATGATGTAATTTAAGAATTTAATAAAAATGAATACGTTAAAATGTAATTTCAACATTGTATTTTAGCAAAAAAAATAATAGGTTTACGAACTTTTAGTAAAGACAAAAATAAAATATGAAAAAAGCAGCAATATTTGCACTTTTAATAACCGTTTTTTACAGTTGTGGTTCTAATGATAGAGGAGAATTAGTAGGTGTTAAGGCAAAGAAAAAATGGTTTTCAGAAAAACCTTATGGAATGTCCTTAATTCCAGGTGGTTCTTTTACAATGGGTAAGCAAGATCAAGATATTTTAGGTACTTTAAACACACCTACAAAAACGGTTACTGTTAGGCCATATTACATGGATGAAACCGAAATTACAAACAAAGAGTATAAAGAGTTTGTGTTTTGGGTAAGAGATTCTATAGTAAGAACAAAATTAGCTGAACAAGCTGAATTTGCTTCTTTAGGAGCCACTCCAAATCCAAATGGTAATAATCGTACTTCTGGTATTCAGAGTTATGCTTATAAAGCTGCAGATACTACAGATTCTAATGCGTATCAAAAATATATGAATGAAAACTATTGGAGTTTTGATACGATTAAGCCTTTAAATTGGGATGAAGAAATAGTTTGGGTTAAAGAAGATTTTCCAGATGTAGATTACGTAGAAGTAATGGATTCTGTATATATCAGCAAAGAAGAAGCTGTAGATGGTGTTAGAACTTTTAATACAAAGCTTTTAAATTATCAGTATTCTTGGTTTGACAGAGATAATGCAGCCAGAAAAGGTGGTAGCAGAAAAGATTTTGTACAAACAGAAGTGTTAAACATATATCCAGATACAACAGTTTGGGTAAGAGATTTTAATTATTCCTACAATGACCCTATGCACCAAGATTATTTTTACCACCAATCTTATGGAGACTATCCTGTTGTTGGTGTAAGTTGGGGGCAAGCAAATGCTTTTTGTAACTGGAGAACTAAAAAGAAAAACGATTATTTAAGAGAGAGAAAAGGTTCTACTTTAGTGCCTGATTTTAGATTACCAACAGAAGCTGAGTGGGAATATGCTGCAAGAGGTGGTTTAGAATTTGCAACATATCCTTGGGGAACAGGAAGTACAACAAGTGATAGAGGTTGTTTCTTAGCAAACTTTAAACCTGTAAGAGGTAATTACGCTGTAGATGGTGCTTTATATACTGTAGAAGCAGAATCATATAATGCAAATGATTATGGTTTGTATAATATGGCTGGTAATGTTTCTGAATGGACAAACACTGCATATAATTTATCTTCTTACTATATGGCTTCTACCATGAATCCTAATGTTGAGGATAGAAAGAATAAGAGAAAAATTGTTAGAGGAGGTTCTTGGAAAGATGTTGCATATTATTTAGAAGTTGCTTCTAGAGACTACGAATATGCAGATACAGCAAGAAGTTATATAGGCTTTAGAACAGTTCAGAACTATATAGGAACAACAAATAAGTAAAAAAAGTTAGAAAAAAGAAATAGTAATCAAATTAACAAACACACAAAAAATGGCACAATCAAGAGGGTATAAAAAGACAATGAATTTCGTTTACGGAATGGGAGCTGCAGTAGTAATTATTGGAGCATTATTTAAAATACAACACATATCATTTGGTCCTTTAACTGGTGGTTTAATGTTAACTATTGGTTTATTAGTAGAAGCAGCTGTATTTGCTGTATCAGCTTTTGATGCTCCAGAAGATGAGTTTGACTGGTCTAAAGTTTACCCAGAGTTAGGAGAAGACACTTATAAAAAAGAAAAAGAAGAGAAAGTTAGTACAGAAGGTATGTTATCTCAAAAATTAGATAAGTTATTACAAGATGCAAAAATAGATTCATCTTTAATGTCTAGTTTAGGTAACAGTATGAAAAACTTTCAAAATGCTGCAGAAGGTTTATCATCTGCATCAGAAACAGTAGCATCAACTAACAAATACAATGAACAAGTTTCTTTAGCAGCAGTGCAAATGGAATCTTTAAATAGTTTATATAAAGTTCAAGTAGAAAATACATCAAAACAAGCATCTTTAAATACAGAAGTAGTAGAAAATACTCAAAAATTAAAAGATCAAATGGATTCTTTAGCAAAAAACCTATCTTCTTTAAATGGGGTTTATGGTAATATGCTATCTGCAATGTCTAGCAAATAATTAGTTAATTTATATGTATAACTTTAAAAAAACTAATTAAGCTATGGCAGGAGGAAAACTATCAGCAAGACAGAAGATGATAAACCTTATGTATCTTGTATTTATTGCAATGTTAGCAATGAATATGAGTAAAGAGGTGTTATCTGCTTTTGGTGTAATGAACGAAAAACTTACAGAAAATAACGTTTCTACAACAGAAAAGAACAATGAAGCTTACGCTAATTTAGCAACAAAAGCTTCTGAACAAGCAGCAAAGTTTGGTGAATTAAATAAACAAGCGAATCAAATAAAGAATTACTCAAATGAATTTTATGCGTATCTAGAAGAGCTAAAGTCTAAAATGACTGCTGATATAGAGAACAAAAAAGATTATGAAGCAATGGATAAGACTGAGTTCTTAGACGTTTACTTTTTTGAAGGTGATGGATACACAACAGAAGGTCAAGAGTTTTTAGGTAAAATTGATGGTTACAGAACCAATGTTATCAATGTTTTAGGAGAAAATAGCAAATTTACTCCAGCAATAAAAGATAGATTTTCTACTGAACCAGTTAAAAATAGTAAAACAGGAAACACAGTAGAATGGTTAAATGCAAGATATGAAGGTTTTCCTTTAGTAGCTTCTTTAACAAGTTTAACACAAATGCAAGCTGATATTAAAAATACAGAAGCTGATATTGTTAGTTCTTTATTAGGTGGTAAATTAGAAGAAGCATTATCGTTAAATAATTATAAAGGTATTGTTGCATTAGATAAAAATGCATATTTCGCAGGTGAAAAAGTAACAGGTAAAATTGTTTTAGGACGTTATGATGCTACTATGATTCCTGATAATGTAATTTTAAATGGAAAAGATTACGAAAACATTCAGTCTGGACAAGTAATTATTGATATGCCTGCAGGTAATGTTGGTAATCATGATATTAAAGGTAAAATTGCATTTACTCAAAATGGAGAAGTTGTAGAAGTACCTTTTGAGAGTTCTTATTCTGTAATTCCAGAACCAAGTAATGCAGTAGTTTCTGCAGATAAAATGAATGTAGTTTATAGAGGTTTAGATAACCCTATTTCTGTTTCACTACCAGGTGTTGGAGACAATAACTTAAATGTTTCTGCTGCAGGTGGTAGATTAACAGGTAGTAGAGGTAAATATAGTCTAAGACCTGGATCTGGTAACACAGCTACAATCAATGTAAGTGCAAAATTAAGTAGTGGTAAAACTGTAAACTCTAAAGCAACTTTTAGAATTAAAGATATACCAGCAGCTATGGGTTCTGTTCGTGGTCAATATGGTACAGTAAGAATGCCAAAATCTGGTTTGTCTAGAACACCAATTGCAGCAGGTTTACCAGATTTTGAATTTGATTTAACAATAAAAGTTCAAAGTTTTAAAATAAAAGTTCCTGGTCAATTAACAATTATTGTTAATGGAACAACTTTAAGTGCAGCCGCTAAAAAAGTTTTAGCAAAAGCTAAAAGAGGAGATCAAATTAATATTTACGATATTAAAGCTACAGCTAATGGTGTGCCAATTAAAAAGGTATTACCAGTAAACATAGAGCTTACTAATTAGGATAAAAGATTAAATTATGTATAAAAAAGGTTTCATATTATTTTTAGCCCTTATAACTTCAGGTTTAGTAAGTGCGCAAGCAGGTTTACTAAATGCTAAAGATCCTGAAGACATAGGTAAAAAAAATGAGCAACAATTGCTTTCTGACAATGATGGGCCAATACCTTATGGTTATGTAGATGATAGAGATGTAATGTGGTCTAAAGTAGTTTGGGAATTTATAGATTTAAATCAGAAAATAAATTTACCTTATTATTTTCCAATAGATACTACAAATATTTCTCCAGACAGAAGATCTTTGTTTGATACACTTGTAAAAGGAATTAGACAAGGTAAAATTACTGATGCTTATACAGATTCTTTTTTTACATCTAAAATTACTCAAGATGAAATAGAATCTCGTTTGGTAAATGTTCGTGAAGAAAATGGTTTTTCAGATACTTATAATTTAGGAGCAGAAGATATTGGAGGTTATATGATAAAAGGTATGTGGTATTTTGATAAACGTCAAGGCGAAATGAAATACAGATTACTAGCATTAGCACCAATGGGTAAAGATGTACAAACAATAGGTGTAGAAGGTGTAGAAGATGAAACTTTATTCGAGTTATTTTGGGTGTTCTTTCCATCTGCAAGAGAAGTTTTACACGACGCAAAAGTATTTAATCCAATGAATGCATCTCACCCAATATCTTACGATCATTTATTAAATGCAAGAAGATTTAGTGGCGTAATTGTAAGAGAAGAAAATATTTATGGTAATAGATCTATTTCAGATTATGTTAGAGGTAATTCTTTATTTCAGCTTTTAGAAGCAGATAAAATAAAAGAAGATATCAGAAACAAAGAAATTGATATGTGGAACTATTAATGTTACCAAATTAAAAATATTTAAAAATCGTTTACGCAAGTAAGCGATTTTTTTTTGTAGCTATTTCCAGCTTTTCGCACTCGCTTTTTTTATGCATTTAAATTAACTATTTGTAAACTTAACAAGTAATTATTATTAAACCACAAATAGAATAGAAGCCAAGTATAAAAAAGAGCTCAAACAAAT
>NZ_JAHKQL010000018.1 GCF_018861005.1 Polaribacter vadi | reverse complement strand
TCCGGATAAGACAAGCTTGTTGCCAACGTGATTGTGTATGGTTAGTTGCGTGGTTTAGCGACTAAGTTAGCAAACATTTACGAACCCGTGAAAATTCCGCAGGAATTTTCGCAAGTAGTCTAGAACCAAGCAATTAATTATACACGGTGTTGGCAGTAGTACTTTATTATTCAATCCGATTTTCATCATTCATTTTAGTCGGATTTTGTCGTGTGTCAAAGACATCATTAATTATAATTTTATTATCTACAATTCTGTAAATAAGTTTATAATGTCCGCTTATTAAGTATCGGTGATTTTTATTTAGAATTGTCAAATTAGGTTCTACTGGACCAGAATTCGGGTTTTTTATTAATTGTTTAGAGGATTTAAGTATTTGTTTTCTAATTTTATGAGCAAGTTTTTTATTTACTTCAATAGAATAATAATCAAAAATGTCTTTTAAATTTCTGATAGCAAAATCAGTCCAAACTATTTTCATTGTTACCAATTTGCTGATATTCTCTCTAAATCTTCTTGACTTTTTACATTCCCATTTTTGAAATCCAATTCAGATTTTTCAATTCGATTAATTAATTCCTCGACAGTAAATGGTTTTAATTCAGGATTGTGTTCAATCTCTCTTTTTAGGATATAATTTTCCAATTTGTCAAATAATATCTCGTCCTTAATTTGGGCTAGATAAGTTATTAAATTGAGTTTTCGAGTTTGTAAATCCATAATTCGTGTCTTTAATCAAAAATACAATTTTTTTACTAAATGTTTATTTGAAAAACGATTTTCTTGTATTGCTGCCAACGTTGTTGTATAAGCTTTGTTGCGTTGTTTAAGCAGTGAATTTACTAAATAAAACACGAACGGCGAAATTCTGAAGGAATTTCCCAAGTGAGCCAAAACTAGCAATAAAGTTTATACGGTGTTGTAAACAGTTTTTTTAGAAAGCATATCCCAATGAAAATGAAATAAAAACACTTAATAAAGGTTCATTATAATACAAATATCCTGTTGCAAAAGTATAATCAAATGTAAGATTCGAGTTTAAACTAAATTGTTGCCCTAAATTCACGTTTACAGCATAAATATTTTCTTTTTTTAAATCACCGTTAGATTCAAGTTTTGAATAAAAAACACTTGGACCGATAAAAAAACCTCTTAATCCTTCCTTTTTTGAAAGGTAGAATCGGTATTCAGAATTAATTAGAAATCCGTCATAATTTGAGAAATTATAGTCATATAATGAAAGTGAAATAGACTGCTTCTCTTTTGTCTCTCTTTCATATCCAATATTATAAATTTTGAAGAAAGGTGAAACAGGATTTGCTTTTATAATATTTTTTTGACCAAAAATATTTATTGCGCTAAAAGTTATAACTAAAAATAATATTTTTTCCATTTTATTAATTCCTTAATTATTGAATTCTTTCGTATTCAAAATAGTAGTGAGATTCTAAATTTCCACCATCACAACTTCCACTATTCGTATATTCTCCAATTCTTAAAATATTTTCTGATAATTCAAAAAATGGAACTTCTCCAAATGCATTGTCATCACTATATTTAATATTTAATTTATCGTTTTCAATTTTCCAAGTTCCATTTTCTTGAATAACTAAATTACAGTTACTACTATTATTTAACGAATAAGTATCTTCATTAAAATTTCCGTTTGCTTCGTAAGTCAGTTTACCATTTTGTACACAAGAATCAAAGTTTTCAGATTCTTGACTTCCTGTTGAACAAATAGTGACTCTTTTGATAGGTTTCCAATTTCCAACTATTGATATTGAATCGGCATCTGTTTCAGAGTTAGAATCATTATTAGAGCAAGATGATAAAATCATAAGTCCGATTAAAACTCCGTAAAATAATTTCATTTTTTTCATTCGTAATTTTTCTTAAGGTTTGTGATTGGTTTTTAATTGTTTACAACGTTGTTGTGTAAGGTTTGTTGCGTAAATTTAGCTAAAAATAACTAATAATTACAGCCTTTTACGCTTGCGAGGTTTTTCGCCAGAAAAACCTTAAAAAGCAATAAATTTTACACGGTGTTAGGCAAAGTTTTTTTATTCGTTCTTTGATATTCTTATTCTGTCAATTTTCGCTTCTTTATTCAAAATTCTTTTTACTGTAAAATCTTCATTATATTCTCCAACTTTATTATTTGTATCTGATATAAATTCAACAGTATAATTTCCATTTTTAGCAACAGAATATTCATATTCAGAATTCACAACATCTAATTCAATTTTAGAATTTGGATTTATTTTCAAGAAGTCATTAAAAGTCATTCCAACAGAAATGCCATCTACTGAAATTGATTTGTCTAAAATTATAATTTCAGATATTTCAGTTTCATTTTGTTTTTTCCAGATATAGAAGATTTTTTTCCCATCTTCGATAAAAGTCCAACCATTTTTCTCACTGTCAATTCCATATTTGAAAAGTCGTTCTTTTATAAACTTTTCAATTCCAAGTTTTACTTTAAAAGCTTTAATAGAAATTCCGTTTTGAACTAATTCAATATGATTCGTTTGACCAATAAATTCAGTTGAATTTAGTAGACAAAATAAAAGAATTATAATCAAATGTTTCATTATCTATTTTGAGTCTTGATTGGCTATTTTGCCTAACGTTTATGTATATGAAATGTTGCGTGTTTGTGTGCGAGGATTTTCCGAAGGAAAATCAGAAGCTAGCAAACAAAGCAACAAACTTTGGTTAAGCCTAAAGTAGCAATTTTTTATATACTTTGTTAGCAGCTGGTTTTTATTTTTCAAGTCTAAAAGTTTCTATATTCTCAATTATGATTTTCATTTCTCCAAGTGTTTTTTCTTTAGAGATGAATTCAATATTCAGATTTTCATTTTGCTTAACTCCATTTTTAATCAATCTTTCCGTAATTTGCTTATCCGAAAAATTTATTTGAGTTATATTTTTCACGTTTTCAATCAAATAGTCCAAGTCATCATTTGAATTCGTTTTTATTCTAGCATTTGCAATTTTTGTAAAATTGAGTTCTAAAGTTTTTCTATTATCTGACAACTCTATTGATGTAGAGCAATATAAATTATTTGAAAATCCACCAGAAGAATATTGAATATCAATATATGTTTCTCCTTTTCGTAAAGTTTTTCTCATTATATTTATTTTTTATATAATTAATTCAGTTCAAATATTACTTACTAACTTCCGCAAAGTTTTTTAAATTCATCTCTCACATCTTCGAAAGTTGGTGCTCCAATATTTGATATTTTTTTATAAGAATCTATTCCTTTGTCTGTTGCCATTGCACTCCAGAAAAATTGTTCAACTTTTTCGGCACTTACTTGATTATTTAGTCTCATTCTAGTCGCATTTATTTTCCTTTTGATTGTTAAGTCAGCAGCAGGATTCATTTCTGCAGGATTCAATACTTTTTCTTCTAAAAAATCAATAAGTTCTTTTTTTGTAACTTTCATATAATTATCTTTAATGGATGATGTTCTGCACAACTTGCTGCTAACGTGTTTATATATGGTTTGTTGCGTGGTTTAAGCAACTAATTTAGTAAATAATTACGGACAAAGAAAGTCCGCGAGGACTTTCGTAAGTAGGCAAGAAGCCAGCAATAAATTATATATGTTGTTGGCAGTAGGCTTTTTTTTCATTCAATTAGTATTTCCAAAATTAAATTGTTTTTGTAAGTTCCAATAGAATAGTATTTTCCGCTTTTTTTATTTAATAATTCAGGATATATATTTTCCTTTGATTTTAGAATCTTAAAATTAATTTCTGATTTATCTTTTAAAATAATTGTCATTCCATAAAACTTTTCAATTCCACCAAAGTTTTGATTATAAAATTCATTTTGTTTTAAAGAATTTACAATAAATTCAATTTCTTTTTTGTTTTCAATTGTGTAAAGTGAATTTGGAATTGGTTCATTATTGTTTTCTGTAAAACTTATATTAAATATATTTATTTCTTTTACACTTTCAGTTTCCAAGTTTTCCAACTTTTCATAAACGCTAATATTTTCAAATAAATTCGGGCCTGAAAAAGTGAAAAAACCAAAAAATAATGCAAGAGGAATAAATATTATTAAAGTCCATTTTGGTATTCCTTTTTTTAAAATTGAATATCCAATTACTAAAAATATTAAAAGAAAAATTCCTCTTGGAATAAAATAACTATAATAGATACTATTCATTAGTTTTCCTTTTTTTCATAATTTTTAGTTACAGTTTGGTGCTTACTGCCAACGTTTCTCGTATAAGGAAAGTTGCGTTTTTTGTCAACGAGGAATTTCCGAAGGAAATTCAGAATTTACAAAAAAAGCAACTGACTTTGATTAAGCACTAAAGTAGCAATTTTTTTTATACAGTGTTACCTGTAGTTATTGAATAATATTAATGTCAATCATAAATATATTTGCTTTCTCAGAATTTTTTATTGACTTGTATATTGTTTTTTTAGTGTCGTCAAAATCATATTCTCCAATATAATCAAATCCACCTCCAGTAAAGTAGTATTTTACAATGCTTTTATAATTTTTGTTGTTTTTTTCAAAACTTCCATATTCAGGGAAATATTCATTAATTTTACTAACATCATATTCCAAATAAAAGTTTTCATAAAAAGTATTAATTTCTTTTATTGAGATTCCAAGTTTTAATCCGCTTTCAGATTCCCAATTATTACTAAGAATTCTAATAGAATTTATAATATCTGTATTTTCAATTGGTTCCAGATACAAGATTTTTTCTCCATTTTTATAAACGTTATAAGTATTCATAAAAGTTTTTTTCAAAACGTAGTTTTTACTCAACAATGAAACTGTTTTACTTATGGAGTTTCCTAATTCAATAAATCCAATTCCTTTCGATGTAATTTTCCAGCTTTTTTCTGGTTGAAATTCTATAATGTTTTCAGAATCATTTTTTTGTATAACTTTATGATTATCAGTTTTATTCTTTTGACAAGCAAAAAGAATGAATATATTCAAAATAATAATAGGATAAACTTTAAGTCTCATTTTAATTACAGGTAACGGCTCGGCTAATGTTAGTACGGGATTAAATTAGCATTTAATTTCGGATTAAGCGATTAGCCAAAACTTTTTATTTTGTTTTATTTTTTTCTGTTCTAAAGCCAAATCAAAAGATTTGGCGGACTTTATAAAAATACACTAAACTTTGGTTTAAGCACCAAAACCCGTATTAATTTTAGCCATTGTTGTGCTTAGTATTTTTAATACATCATTCGAATTTTGATTGGAATCGAAATTTTTGCATTAACCTTTTCTTTATTTAATATTCCGCTAACCCAATTCTTGTTATTTTCTTTTAAGAAATCATTTATGACCTTTGAAAGCTCTTTGTTTTTCTCTTTTCCTGAATATTCAATGTTTTCAATATTCCCTTCTTTTGAGATGAAGAAACTTAAAATTTCATTTATATTAATTGTTGTTCGACCACTTGAGTTTACTTCAAAAGGTGATTTTTTTGTGATTTCACGATATAAGTCTTTTATAAATATATTTAGTCCACCGATTCGAGTTGGTGGACAATTCAATTTTTTAGTTTCTAAAACTCCGTTTACTTCAATTTCAAAGTCTTTGTCAGTTCCACACTCAGAGTTTGAAACAAATTCATTTTTATCAAAGTCAAATTCTTGTATTAATTTTCCTTTTGAGTCGTAATATTTCCATTTTCCAACATTTTCGTCAGACTTATAATTCCCTTGTATTTTGACTTGGTTACCAGATTGGTCATATTTTTCAGTCCAAAGACCTTCTCGTTTTCCATTAACGTAATTCCCTAATACCATATTCCTAAATGGAAGAGTATATGATGTTATTTTATATTCACCGTGTTTTGTAATTCCATCAGATTTTAAAACATAAAATTTAGCTTTTCCATATACAGCATTTTCTTTTGCTTTTTGAGTTTTTTGAGCAAAAGAAAAAGACGTTATTAAAATTAGGAGTATTAGTATTTTATTTTTCATATTTTTTTAATATTAAGCACAACGTGTTTGTACAAGGTTAGTTGCGTGGTTAAGCAATAAATTTACTAAATAATTACTGACCAAGAAAATCCGAGAGGATTTTCGTAAGTAAGCAAAAAGCAAGCAATTAATTTTGTACGGTGTTGTAACCAGTGTTTTTTACTGATATTCATATTTTCCTATTGGATTTTCTCCTTTTTCTATATCTGAATATGTAAAACCATATTTTTCACTTTCAGACCAATTATTAGGATATTTTACTCTAAAATAACCTCCAATTGTAGATTCCATTCCATCATTTGGACCTACACCAATACTTAAGCCTTTATCAACTGATGAAAATTCATTGTTTTGAAATTGTGAAGATAGAATTGCTATTAAAGCACAAATAGCATTGGTTAAATTTTCAAATGTTGCTTTGTCAAATTCATTGTGTCTATCGTGCTTAGACTTATTGTAAGCTTCCCACCAATCTAAAGATTTTCCAAATTCCCAATTTTTAAAAGGTTGCCTTAAGTTTTCCTCACCTTTCCAAACAGGAAGTTTAATTTGATAAAAAGATAATTTATGAGATTCATTAATTTTTTTATAATCAGACATATTCCAATTTCCTTTTTTGGTGTAGCCATTTTCAGATAAAATAGCAACACAGTTTGCTTCTATTTCTATACAAATTCTCAAAAGTAATTCGTGAATTCTAAAAGAATATGTTCCTAGGTTTTTGTCAGCAGGTTCAATATAATCTAAAAGACTCAAAAAATCTTTTTGTATAATTAGTTGTACCCAATTTGAGAAATGGAGAAAACAGATGAATATATAGCGAAAAGATTAAAGTGGAAAGCTGGAAAACACAGTCTTCCAACCAAACATTCGTTCTTATTCGAAAGTTTGCCGACTGAAAATCAAAAATATTACTCGGAATTATTTAAATCTCAAAATATTGGAATTCCAGTTTTAGTTTTCACTCAACCTAAAAATGACAAATGGACTATTATGGGAACTCGGAAAATAGTTTGGGGAGAATATGACAAATTTGAAAGTCTGCTGATAAGTGATATTAAAGAAATGCGACCTCAATCGTTAGTTGAAATTAGCGAAACTGGAAAAGTAACAAGAGAACAAGTAAAAAAAGCTGAATGGGACGAATTGACTATCACTAATCTGAATTCTGAACAGTTTGTTATTCCAGCCTTTAAAGGTTCTGACTTTTTTGCAATGTGGAATATTTTACTAATGAATCAACAATTAAATCGGAAATAAAAACTGGGTACAACACCGTGTATAATTCATTGCTAGTACTTGCCTACTTACGAAAATCCTCGCGGATTTTCTATTCAGTTTGTATTTGCTAAATTAGTTGCTGAAACACGCAACGAAATCATACACAAACACGATAAGCCCTAATATAATGTTCAGGTAAGTTTGCAAAATCCTTATGTATAATATAATACCATAAACCTCCTTGTTTTTTTGCTTTTTCCGTAAATTGTCTTACTGTCCTCTTAAAAGGTTTATTTAAACTCATATTGGTTTTTGTGCATTGGTTACAACGTGTTTGTGTATGGTTAGTTGCGTGGTTAAGCGACTAAGTTAGCAAACATTTACGAACCCGTGAATATTCCGCAGGAATATTCGCAAGTAGGCTCAATGAAGCAATTAAATATACACGGTGTTGGCGTGTCGTTTTTTTATTTTCGCAATTATTTTTCAGTCATTTCAGAATTATTTTTTTTCAGTTTTTGTCAAAGCTCCAAACATTCCGGACTTCACGTAATTCTGGTAATTCAATTTCTTTTAAGTTAACTTATGGCTTTATAATTCTCCGAAATTCTCTATTCACGTATTGATTATTTTCTTTTTAGATTTGCTCATAATTCAAACATTTTCATATTTGTCAAAGAGTTAATATATTTCTCCATTAATAATAACGAAAGTAGCTAAAGAGTTTATAACCAAAAAGAATACTCCAACTGTGTTTATGAAAATCATTTTATGCATTATGTTCTTTATTTTCAATATTCCCCAAAGTCCTATTCCAAGTATTATCAAAGAGATTAAAAGTCCTCCAATTTCATAAGCAAAGGGAAGAGCTATACTTGGTAACCCAAGAATAAGAAAAACTCCGATTAAAGTATTTTGAATTTTACGCTCATTTGGGTTTTTAATATTTTTTAGAGTAACTATTCCAGATATAATAAACGGAATACTTATTAAGAGGTTCAGAGCAATTAACAATTCGCTCCAAGCAAAAGGTTTTATTAAAATTGATAAAATCAAGGTTGCAGAAACAACAGTAATTCCTACGATATTAATTAAACTCAAATATTTTATAGTTTTTCTCATTTTTAATGCATGCCAACAACGGTCTAGTGTATGATTTCGTTGCGTGTTTCAGCAACTAATTTAGCAAATACAAACCGAATAGAAAGTCTGCGAGGACTTTCGTAAGTACGCGAGTACTAGCAATGAATTATACACGGTGTTACCAAACGGTTTTTTATAATCCGATGTCATTTATATTCCAAAATTCAATTTGTCCTTTTTTCTCGGTTTGATAAAAAATCGCAAAATCACTTTCGATTGCCCAATCCGTATCTGGAACATCAATATCCGCTTTAAAATAAAGTCGGTTCGAGCGTATAAAATCATATTCCAAACTTCTCAAAACAGAATATTTTAAAAAATCTCCATCAAGACTATCTTTAAATGTCGATTTCTTTACTAGAGATTTAAGAATAATATTGTTTCCTTTTTTTAATATTATTTCTGTTACATTATCGTGATATATATCTTTATAAATTATTGGTTTATTCAAGTCGTTTATTCGGACAATTGAGCTGTCATTCAACGAGTATGTTTTTAATTCAAGTTGGTGAATTTCATTTCCGATTTTCACTTCTTGATTTTTCTTGATAGTATCGAAATCCGTTTGCCAATAAACAACAGTTGTGTCCAATTTTTTAGGTTCAGGTTCCGTTTCTGCTTTTAATTCCGTTTTTGGCTTAAATTCAGATTGAGTTTTTTCCGATTTTTTTCGGTCGCAACTTGATAAAAACGAAAATATTAATATTAAAGACAGAAGCTGTTTCATAGTTCGGTTTTCAACTGTTTGGTAACGTTGTTGTATATGGTTTGTTGCGTGGTTATGCACGTAATTTAGCAAATAAAAACCGAATAGAAAATCCGCAAGGATTTTCGTAAGTAGGCTAGAATTAGCAATAAATTATATACGGTGTTACCACACGTTTTTACTTTATTTCTTCAATTGGAATGTTCAATAAATCTCCATCATAATGAACTTCGTTTTTTTCAAACTGTTCTTTCGTAAATGCTTTTAATTTCTTTTCAGGTTTTAAATATTTTCCAAAATAGTTTATGTTAATTAATTCATTAAAATTCAGTTTAGTTTTCACTATTTCAAAGTCCGTATTTGGGAATTTACGAGAATATTGTAATTCGTCAAAGTATTGTCCTTGCAGATATAAAGTTTCGTTTTTCGATATTTTAATATAAAAACCAGAACCTAAATCGTAAGTTTCTTTTCTCTTAAATACTTTTTCCGTTTCTATTCTCAAAACTTGTGCTTTTCCGTTTTTGATTTCGTTTTCCACTTTTTTATTCCAACCTATTTCTCCGTTTTTATTCATCCAATAAATCACAATTCCAACTGTAATTATTAACAATGGAATTGAAGTCAAAAGTTGAGTTTCAGATGATACTTTGCCAACAAATTTATCATAGAGTAATAAAGGTGCTAAAAGAACCAGAGTAATTAAAATCCATTTCTTTCCAAAATTTTCAAAGTGTTCCCAAAGCGAATTTTTCCTGCTTTTTAACACTTTAATTTCTTCTGGATTATATGGACGTTCGATTTTTCTCAAATATGTGGTAACGTGATTGTGTATGGTTAGTTGCGTGTTTCAGCAACTAATTTAGTAAACAAATACGAACCCGAGAAAATTCCGAAGGAATTTTCCAAATAAGCATTTGCCAAAGCAATTAATTATACACGGTGTTAGCAGCTGTTTTTTATTTTCGGTTCATAATTATTGGGAACAAAAATATTGTTTTCAGACTTCTCAATTAGAATTTCTAATAATTGTTGAATTTCATTTGTTTTATATTCAGTAGCCTTTATTGAAACTTCACGTTTTGTTTTAAAATCAAGTTTTAAATTTTTACTAAATCGGTCGTATTGGATTTGAGTGAGTTCAGTCAGGTTTCTTTTTACAATCCAACGTCTGTTCAGAATTAATTCATTTCCTTTTATAAACAGAGTGTAAGGTTTTTGTTTTTTATAAATAAACCACATTATAAATTCGGAAAAAGGAATTGCCCAAAAAACAAAAACTAAATACCTAAGAGTATCACTATTGTCGCTTAAAATCAAAAGATAAATTGTCCAAAATATTGCCATTCCAATATCAAAAAGACTGATTGTTTTTCTTTGACTTTTAATTTTAAAATCAGAATCGAAAGTTTTCTTAAAAAGAGAGTTTTCCCAGAAAAAAGCTATAATAAAAGTTAAGATAGTAAAAGTAATTTCTAACGCAAGAGAGTATTCAGTTTTCAGAATTGTTCCGAAAACAAATAATCCAATTAGTGATATTACGATTGCTATAAAGTATTTCATTAGTTGATGATTGGCTTAAATTGCTGCTAACGTTGTTGTGTATTGAAAGTTGCGGTTTTGTGTGCGAGGATTTTCCAACGGAAAATCAAAGTGCATAAAAACGCAACTGCCTTTGGTTAATTACTAAAATAGCAATTTTTTATACACGGTGTTAGCTTTTAGTGCTTTTTTCAATTATTGTTCATTCTAAACATTTTCAAAAAACTTTACAGCATATTTACAATATTCTATGATTAGGTCTTTGTCTGTATCAAATTCCTTTCGTTTTCCCAAATAATTATGAGAAGTTGAAGTAATCTCTTTTCCTTCACTCAATTCCTTATACGAAATACATTTAATATGCTTTTTAGTAACAAGAACAAAAAGTGCATTTTCAAAAGGGTAATCTCCGTATTTAGCAATATCTTTTAATTTCAATTCACCACTTGCTCTATATTTAACTTCAATAAAATGCGCTTGGTTGTCTTTAAAAACTACAAAATCTGGCATTTGTCGAATGTTTTTAGAAACATCTCCTCTTACTCCTTTTAACAAATCTTTTATTCCAGGAATAGAATTTTCCATTCCATAACTGAATACTTGAAAACCAAGTGAGCGAAAAAGTTCCTCAACAATTGTTTCCGCAATTCTGCCTTTTATAACTCCTGAAATCCAAGGATTTTCTTTCGGTTTAGATTCCGTCTTTTTCGTTTTAACTTTCTTTTTTTCAGTTTCTTTTTCTGAAGCTAATTTATCTTTAGATTTTCCTTCTTTTTTATAACAGGAAAAACAAAGTCCACCATTAAATTTTGTGTATTCTCCACAAGTTATACACTCTGCCATTTTTCTTTTTTTAATTTTCGTTTTTTGTGTTCAGAATTCAGTTTCCGCAAACTTGCTAATGCATTAAAGCTAACGTTGTTGTATATGGTTTGTTGCGAGTTTTAAGCACCTAATTTAGCAAATAAAAACCGAATAGAAAATCCGCGAGGATTTTCGTAAGTAGGCTAGAACCAAGCAATAAATTATATACGTTGTTGTGTGTAGTGTTTATTTCAGTTCCCATTTTTCTAATATTTCGTTTACTTTCTCTTTTTCAAATCCGTACATAGATTGATTAACATCAAAATCAATTAATAAATCTTCTCCATTTTTCATATGTTTAAGTTGACCATAAATTTCAGCATTATTTTGCCAAAGTGTAGTCATTTTCAATTCCTCATATTCAGCCAAATTTGAATTCGGGTTTATAAATTTATCATATTCAAAATCAACTTCGTTTTGCCAAAGCCAAAAACTCTCTGTAAAATAAATCTCTTTACTTTTATGATAAGGTTTAGTTTTGTCAAATTCTCTATTTGTCCAATATTGACAATACCATTTATTCTCTAAAAACCAATATTCTGTTTTATCTCTAGAATCTTTTGGGTCGCAACTAAAAGATAAAGGATATTGTAATACAATACTATCCAAAGTCCAGCTTTTTGTTATTGGTTTTAATCCTAATTCAATTCTTTCATTGTTTAGTTTAATTCCATAACTTTCCGAGAGTGAATTAGAAATAATTATAGCTATAACAGAGTAGCTTATCACAGCTCCTAAAATTAGATAAATAATATTTCGACTTTTTCTTTTCAGAGTTCAGTTTTTACATGTCTTGTCCTGAAATATG
>NZ_JAHKQL010000009.1 GCF_018861005.1 Polaribacter vadi | reverse complement strand
TTACAGTATACTTACAAATATTAATTAATTAAAAAATTATTAATAGTAAATATTTAAAATAACAAGAAATTATTCAATAAAAATTAAATATTTATGATTTATATTAAAATATCTATACTTTAAAAAAATATGATTTTCATAAATTGTAGACCAGTAAATTCTTAAAACATCAACTAATGAAAACAACAAACTTTAGCAGACGCGATTGGTTAAAAAAAGGAACTTTAACTTTAGGCGCTTTAGCTCTTGTACCGCACGAAATTTGGAGTAGCAATGTATTAACTGCTCAAAAAGAAAACCGAACTTTCTTATACAATTCTAACAATTATTTTAATGAGTTTACCCCTCCTATCATTAAAGAAGAGGCTTCATTAACTATTTTAAGAGCTAACGAAAATCCTTATGGGCCACCACCAAAATCTGCAGAAGCTTTTCAAAAAGAAGTTTTTAACGGAAATCGATATTCTTGGAAAACATTAACCAATTTAAAAGCTAAAATTGCTAAAAACGAAGGTATTGACCAAAATCAAATTTTAATGGGACCTGGCTCTTCTGATTTATTAGAAAAAGTGGCTATGGTTTTGTTTCAAAATGGAGGTAATGTAGTTAGTGCAGACCCAAGTTACATGTCTTTAATTGTAGTTGCTAAATCTGTAGGTGGTAAATGGAAATCTTATAAGTTACTAGATGATGCTCAGCACGATTTAGATGCAATGGAAGCTGGTATTGATGAAGACACCAAACTAGTATATATCTGTAACCCAAATAACCCAACTGGTTCTATTACAGACGCAAAAAAATTAAAAGAATTTTGTAGCAGAGTTTCTGAAAAAGTGCCTGTATTTGTAGATGAAGCATATATTGAATTGTCTAAAAATGGAATTAAAGATTCTATGAATTCTTTAGTTGCAGAAGGCAAAAACGTAATTGTTGCCAGAACTTTTTCTAAAATTCATGGAATGGCTGGTTTAAGAATTGGCTATGCAATTGGTAAAAAAGAAACTTTAGATATTATTTCTGAAATTACTAGAGGTGGAATGGGTATAACTGGTCCATCAATAGCTGCAGCAACTACTAGTTTAGAAAATACCGATTTTTTAGATATGTGTAAAACTAAAATTGCAGATGCAAGAGATTACACAATGTCTTATTTAAAAGAAAATAATTATTCTTATTTACCATCTGAAACCAACTTTATTATTTTTGAAATACCAATGACAGGTAAAAAATTCTTAAAAGAAATTTATGGTAAAAATGTTGCTGTAAGAGCTTTTAAATTTTGGGACAAAGATTGGTGTAGAGTTAGTATTGGTACTATGGATGAAATGAAAACCTTTACCAAAGCAATCACAGAAATTTTTGCCTAATTTATGGATGGAGCTTTAGAAAAATCCATTTCATTTTTACTTTTTATCTTTATAGGTGTTCTTTTAAAAAAGAAGATTTCTGTTGGTAATGAAACAAACGGAATTAAAAGTTTAATTCTAACCATAGCTTTACCTGCAACCATTTTTATTGCACTTTTAAAAGTAAAAATTGATGGTAACCTAATCCTTTTTCCTGTATTGGCATTAGGGTTAAACATTATTCTATTTGCAATTACGCCTATTTTACTCTCGCTAATTGGCATTAAAATGAATTCTGATAAAGGAAGAAGTGCAAGGTTATTAATATCATCTTTAGCACCAGGTTTGTCTTGTTTTCCATTTATTTTAGAGTTTTTAGGTGATGGGTCTTTAGCAAAAGCTGCAATGGCTGATTTAGGAAACAAATTTTTTGTACTATTTCTGCTATATTTAGTAGCCTTAAAATGGCACTATAAAAATGCAGATTTTGAAGCTAATTCGCTTAAAACAAAACTAAAATCTCTAGCAAAAACATTGCTATACGAACCTGTAAATTTATTTATAATAGTAGCATTAATACTAGTTTCCTTTGGCATTACTTTAGATAAAATTCCGAACTTTTTATCAAGTACATTAACTAGATTAAGTTATATTATGACGCCTTTAGTACTTCTTTTTATAGGTTTGGCTGTAAAATTTAAAAAGCAACAATTTTTTCAATTGTTTTCTTTATTACTTTTAAGAGCAGGTTTTACACTATTTTTAATTGCTGGCATCATTTTCTTTGCAGATATTACAATACAAAAAGACATTTTGGTAATGATTGCTTTTTCTTTAAGTTCTGCTAGTTTTTGGCCTTTTGCTCATATTTCTGCAGTAAATAATAAAGAGGAAAAAGAAAACACACCAGAAAAAACATTCGATACTAATTTTGCTTTATCAATTTTAGCACTCTCTTTACCCATTTCTGTAATTCTTATTTTAGGAATTTTAACAGCTGGCAATACGTTTACTAACATTAATAATATCTTACTTTTAGGCGGATGTTTATCTGCAATCGGATTATTTTATCCGATAATCATAAAAGTAAAATCTAATTTTTCTATTTCTAAAAATGATGTAAATACATCAAAAAAAAACTCAGTTGAGTTTTTAGCTGATAAATAATCTTTTCATTAATCTGTGCTTGTTTAAATTTTAAACAGGCTCAGATTTATGATTTTAATGATACATCAACTTAGAATTATCAAAAGAAAAGAGGAATTACAAATTGATAATATAAAATCAATAAGCAAACTGCAATAACATTTAAAATTACTCCTGCCCTAACCATTTGATTTACTTTTACATAACCACTTGCAAAAACAATTGCATTTGGTGGAGTTGCCATTGGCAACATAAAGGCACAACTACTTGCCATAGTTACAGGAATTAACAAATTTAAAATAGGAATATTTAACCCAATTGCAATACCAGCAACAATGGGTGCTAAAACAGCTACCAAAGCCACATTACTCATTAATTCCGTCATAAAAAGCATTAAAACAATCAACAAAGAAACAGTAAATAAAACATTAAACTCGCCAGAAGCAATTGTATCTGTAATTAGAGCAACTAAACCACTAGAAGCCATTCCTTTTGCTAATGCCAAACCACCACCAAAAAGCAGTAAAATTCCCCAAGCCAATTTGCTAGTATCTTTCCATTCTAATATAAAATTGTCTTTTTTAAAACTTAAAGGAATTGCAAATAAAGCAACTGCACCAATTAAACTAATAATTGTATCAGACAACTTTAAACCAGGAAAAACACTATTAATTAAGGTTCTTGAAATCCATAAAAAAACGGTGATTGCAAAAATGACCAACACTCTTTTTTCTTCGGATGAAATTTTGCCTAGTTTCTCTAATTCGTGATGAATTAAGTTTGCTGATGATGTAAACACAATTCCTTTACAAGGAAACATCCATTTTACAAGAACAAAATAAACTGCAGTTATCATTAAGACAGAAAAAGGCAAACCAAAACTCATCCAGGTTAAAAATGAGATTTGAATGTTATATTGATTCTCTAACAACCCAATTAAAACCGAGTTTGGAGGTGTACCAATAACTGTTGCTATTCCACCTGCATTTGCAGCAAAAGCGATGCCTAACATAATACTTAGTGCAAAGTTTTTATCGCCTTTTGTAAAACCATCTTTATCATCTATTAACAATTTTATTACTGATATTGCTATTGGTAACATAACTACTGTACTTGCTGTATTGCTAATCCACATGCTCATAAAAGCAGTTGCTAACATAAAACCCAACACTACTTTTTCTGGAGTTGTGCCTGTTAATTTTACAATAGTTAAAGCAATTCTTCTATGCAAGTTTACTTTTTCTAAAGCCAAAGCCAAAATAAAACCACCAAAGAATAAAAAGATAATTGGACTTCCATAATTTGCGCCAACATCTGCAATTGGCATGACTTTTAAAAGCGGAAAAAGGATTAGTGGCAATAAAGCTGTAACTGCAATATTTACGGTTTCTGTAATCCACCAAACAACCATCCAAACAGCTACTCCAATAACTGCATCTCCTTTTTGGGACACCAAGGTTATTGGTAAAAAGTGAATGATGAAAAATAATAATGGTCCTAGAAGTAATCCTATTTTTTTGGTGGGTTGCATTTTTGTAATTTTGAACAAAAATAAATTTTAATTGTGAAAAATTTAAAAGTACTTCTATATATAACTATATTTTCTGTTGTTCTAAGTTGTGAAAATGAAAATATATTTAATGAATCTCCCACTAGTTTTGAAGTTGAAACAGAAAATTTAAACTTTTCTACAGCTAGAATTAAATGGACTGAGTCAATAGATCCAGAAAATGATAAAGTTTATTATAATATTCTTCTTGAAAATAGATTGATAAAAGACTCTATTTATTACAGTAGAAACTACACAATCACTAACCTAAATGAGAATTCATTTTATTCAGGAGAAGTTGTTGCTAATGATTCATTAGGAAATCAGACAAAAGCTGTTTTTTCATTAAGAACCTTTACTTTTCCTTATCCGTCTGATTTTAATATCTCAATAAATTCTAAAAATCCTATTTATTCTGGTGTTAATTGGACAAAATCAACAGATACAATTAATAGAGAAATCCTTTACAATGTTTTTTTAAATGATTCTTTAGTTGCTGAAAAAACAAATCATCTCAATTTCACTTTTGGTGAACTAAAGGGGTTAACCAATTATAATGGAAAAATTATCGCTATAAATCCTGATGAAAAAACATTAACTAAGACTTTTTCTTTTACTACTGAAGAGAAAATTTTTGATGGTGATGTGCATTTGCAATCACAAGATGAAGTTAATGAATTCGCTAAACGATGCTATAACGTAATTACTGGTGATTTAATAATTGGAAATTTCCCTAATAATGTTAGTGATAATGATATTACAGACATATCTAAATTATCTGATTTAATTCGAATTCAAGGTGATAGGTTAATAATTAATAAAACTAAACTCGACAATATAAACAGTTTACAAAAGTTAACAACTACCAACGAAAATTTAATTTTAACCATAACTAATAACCCTTTATTGAAAAACCTAGATGGGTTTATTAAAATAAAATCTTTATATGATGTTTTTGTAACTTCTAATAATTCTTTAGAAAGTGTTGAGGGGCTTCAAAACCTTGAAACTGTAAAATTTAATGTTCATATAAACTTGAATCCAAACCTTAAGACATTAGAACTAAAAAGTTTATCTAATGTTAGATTTCTTAAGATTGAAAATAACGAAAAACTAAGACAACTCAAGGGGTTAGAGAATATAAAAACATTAAGTTCTTTATACATAATTGGACTTACTTTATTAGAAAATTACAGAGGCTTACATAATTTAAAAACTGTATCCGATTTTGTTATAGTAGAAAACAACCCTATAAATTTAATTGGTTTTGATAGTTTAGAAGAAGCTGGTTCAGTTAGTATTACTGATAATGAAAATATTACTTCGCTAGAAGGGCTAGAATCACTTACTAAATTAAATAACATATCAATTGCTCGAAATGACAACCTCGTCTATTTAACTGGAATTCAAAATGTCAATTTTAATGAAAATTATAATGTTAGGCATGATATAATAATAAGTACAAATCCTAAACTACTTGATTTAAATCCTCTAGAAAATTATAAGTTCAGCTACGGTAAAATATCAATAAATTTTAATAGTAATCTTACGGATTTTTGTGGTTTAAATAATTTATTCTCAGTTGTTAGTTTAGAGAATGGTTTTGCTTGGGCAACTAACAATGGGTATAACCCATCTAGAAATGATATGTTAAATAGAAAATGTAGATTATAAATTAACTATTATACTTCAATTTTCAACTTGTCAACTTCTATATCAGAATTACTAATATTACTGATGCACTTCTTTGATTATTGTCATTAAATTTTCTCTAACAATTAACTCTTGATATTATATAATTAATTAAGTATGTTGATAAATAATTAACGTGATTTCGATGTAAGAGATTGCAACAATCGTTTCTAGTTGACTTGAAAAAAGAAAACCCTTTCAATGAAACTGAAATACATTCAGTTCTATTAAAAGGATTTTTGCAGTTATTTGGATTCCCAATCAAGTTGGGAATGACAGATTTCATTGAATTAGTCACTAATTACCAACGACTAAAAGCTAAAGTTTAGTAACGATAATGCTCAGGTTTATATGGCCCCTCTACAGTAACACCAATATATTCTGCTTGGTCATTACGTAATTCTGTTAGCTCTACTCCTATTTTTTCTAGGTGTAATTTTGCTACTTTTTCATCTAAATGTTTTGGTAACATATACACTTCGTTTCCGTAAGCATCTGCATTATTCCAAAGTTCCATTTGAGCCAAAGTTTGGTTTGTAAATGAGTTAGACATTACAAAACTTGGATGACCAGTTGCACATCCTAAATTTACCAAACGTCCTTCTGCTAAAATAATAATATCATTACCATCAATTGTATATTTATCTACTTGAGGCTTAATTTCTACTTTAGAATCACCATGATTTTCGTTTAACCAAGCAATATCTAATTCGTTATCAAAATGACCTATATTACAAACAATTGTTTTGTCTTTTAAAGCAGAAAAATGTTTACCAGTTACAATATCTTTATTTCCTGTTGTTGTAATAATAATGTCTGCATTACCCATTACAGTTTCTAAACGTTTTACCTCAAAACCGTCCATAGCTGCTTGTAAAGCACAAATTGGGTCGATTTCTGTAACAGTTACAATAGAACCTGCACCTTTAAAAGAAGCAGCTGTACCTTTACCAACATCTCCATAACCACAAACTACAACTCTTTTACCTGCTAACATAATATCTGTTGCTCTACGAATTGCATCTACTGCAGATTCTTTACAACCATATTTATTATCGAATTTAGATTTTGTTACAGAATCATTAATATTGATTGCTGGCATTGGTAACGTTCCGTTTTTTACTCTTTCGTAAAGTCTGTGAACTCCTGTCGTTGTTTCTTCTGATAAACCATTGATTCCTGCAGCTAATTCTGGATATTTATCTAAAACCATATTAGTTAAATCTCCACCATCATCTAAAATCATATTTAATGGCTTTTTGTCTTCACCAAAAAATAAGGTTTGCTCTATACACCAATCAAATTCTACTTCGTTCATTCCTTTCCAAGCATACACAGGTGTTCCTGTTGCAGCAATTGCAGCAGCAGCTTGGTCTTGAGTAGAGAAAATATTACAAGAACTCCAAGTAACTTCTGCTCCTAAAGCTTGTAAAGTTTCAATTAAAACAGCGGTTTGAATTGTCATGTGCAAACAACCTGCAATTCTAGCTCCCTTTAAAGGTTGAGAATCTCCATACTCTTCTCTTAAACTCATTAATCCTGGCATTTCTGCTTCTGCCAATTCAATTTCTTTTCTACCCCAATCTGCTAAAGAAATATCTTTAACTTTAAATGGTACGTAAGCTGTTTTTGTGCTCATATTATGTATATTTATTGTCTGTTTTTTGCGACTGCAAAGTTACGACATAGAATTTAAAATATATGGCTCTTTACAAAACATTAACTATCAGCCCAGAAACGAAAGTTTTTATCTGGAAAATCGAAGAATCTATTGATGAATTAAAAGCTGGAATTTCTTTAACCGAAAAGAATCTTGCTAGATTTAATTTGATGAAATCAGATTTACATCAAAAAGGATTTTTATCTATAAGGCATTTGTTAAAAGAAATTAATTTAACTGATGCTGATTTAATTTATGATGAATTTGGAAAACCACATTTAGATAAAGGACGTTTTATTTCGATTACACACTCTTTTAATTTTACAGCTATTATTTATTCTACACAAACAGAAGTTGGAATTGATATTGAAAAACAACGTGATAAAATTTTAAAAATAGCTCATAAATTTACACCAATTGAAGAGTATAAAACCATTGCAAATGCTGATGCATTAATTAGTAAACTAACCATTGTTTGGGGTGCCAAAGAAAGTTTGTACAAAATTTACGGAAAGAAAAAACTACTTTTTTTACGTGATATTTATGTTGCTGATTTTAAATTTGCTGACGAAAAAACCACTGGTGAAATCCGTTTTAATGGAGAAACCTATGCTTATACTGTAAAATTTTTAGAGTTTGATGGCTTTACTTGTGTGTTTGCGTATTAAAATAAGTTGTAAAGTTTTGAGCCACAAATTTCCAAAGATTGGTAAATGCAAAAAATAACTTCTTACTTTTGATTTACAAAAACCCAAAAACATAATGTCAGAAATTTTTGATTTCTTTTTAAATGCTTATAAAAATACACCTACATTTTCTATAGTTTTAGAAGCCCTTGTTTTTTTATTTGGTATTGCCAGTGTTTGGTTTGCTAAAAAAGAAAACATTTTAGTGTATCCTACAGGTTTAGTTGCCACTGTAATTTCTGTTTACTTGCTTTACAAAGCTGAGTATTTTGGAGATATGATGATGAATTTCTATTATTCTGTAATGAGTATTTATGGTTGGTGGAACTGGTCTAGAACTAAAAATGATAAAGTTATAGTACCTATAACTAGAACTACATCTAAAGAAAAAATAATAGGTCTTGTTTTAGTTATTTTAACGATGATAGTTACTTATGCTGTCTATGTAAATTTTGATTACGAAATAAAAACTGAAAATTATATAGATATTTTTACATCAGGTATTTTCTTTACTGCAATGTGGTTTATGGCAACCAAAAAAATAGAAAACTGGACGCTTTGGATTTTTGCTGATTTAATAACTGTACCACTTTACGCATACAGAGGTTTAGGAATGTTATCTTTGCAATATTTAATTTTCACAATACTTGCAATACAAGGTTATTTAGCATGGAAGAAAAGCTTAGACAAAAACCAATAAACGTTGTAAAAGTTGTTTTATTCGGCCCTGAATCAACAGGAAAAACAACGCTATCCAAACAATTAGCACGTTATTACAACACTGTATGGGCACCTGAATTTGCAAGAGAATATTTACAAAACAAGTGGAATAATGAACGTAAAATTTGCGAGGCTGATGACTTACTACCCATAGCTATTGGACAAATGAAACTTGAAAACAAACTAGCAAAAAAAGCAGATAAAATTTTAATTTGCGATACAGATTTGCTAGAAACCAAAGTGTATTCTCAAGAGTTTTATGGTGGTTTTGTTGATGAAAAACTTGATGAAGCAGCTACAATAAATCAATATGATTTGTATCTCTTAACTTACATAGACACACCTTGGGAAGAAGATGATTTAAGAGATAGACCAGAACAACGTTTAGAAATGTTTAACGCATTCGAAAAAGCATTAAAAGATCATAATTGTAACTACATTTTATTAAAAGGAAATAAAGAAAGTCGTCTTAAAAAAGCTACTGATGTTATTGACAAAATTATCTACAAAAAAGAAAACTTACATTCATTTTCTGATTTAATGACTGAATAATTGTACTTTTAAATCCTGAAAAAGAATCCTATAAAAAATCAAAAAATGAAATTCTTAGTAACCTGTTTCTTATTTTTCTTTTCAATTTCTGTAATTTCTCAAAATCAAACATCTGATAGAAATCACTTGCAAACTGCTGGTTATGTATTTAAAACAAGCTTTAACACAATACCAAGTGATTTTGTTTTTTTAGGAAAAGAATTTTCTAACGATTGGAAAAAAACAGGTTATTATACAGCAGGTATTTTAGGATTAATTGCTACTGATAAAATTACTACTAAGTTTTATCATAATAATATAGAACCAAATATAGATTATAGCTTACCCAATATTACTCCTAAATTTTTAAGAAGCTCTAAAAACGTTTGGATTAATGGAGAAAACTCTTACTTAACCTATCCAATTATTGGGGTATATTTGGGTTCTTTAATTACCAATAGTGAAAGAGGGCAATTTGCTGCTGCAAACTCACTTAAAGCAATTGCTTATTCTACAATTATAACACAATTGTCTTTAAAAACAATTTTAGGTAGAAATAGACCCAACAGACCAATTGATGGTGTAATTTCAGAACCATTTACCAATAATAATTGGGATTTTTTTAATAGCAGAGATGGTTATTTATATGGTAGTGCAAAAGGAACTAGTTTACCTTCTATGCATGCAACTGGTTATTTTGCTTTAGCTAAAGTAATTCAAATGGAATTTGATAATTATTGGATTCCTTATAGTATAATGGCTATTACTTTTTTATCTGATATAAAAAGTCACGAACATTGGGTTAGTGATATGGTTGCTGGTGGAATTATAGGAACGCTTATAGGAAGGTCTATTGTAAAAAGTAGCTGGAAAGCGCGTGGAATTTTACCTCAAAAACAAAGAAGCATTTCTTTTAATTACATTCCTCAGTTTTCATCAGAATTTACAGGTATAAAAATTATTGCTAATATTGAATGATCTTAAACAACATCAATTAATAAACGAATTAAACTTCAAAGCCATCAGAAGTTCTGGAGCTGGTGGGCAACATGTAAATAAAACATCATCTAAAATAGAATTGACTTTCGATTTAGAAAACTCACTCTCTTTATCCGAAGATGAAAAAACACTTCTAAAAACCAAATTAGCATCTAAACTTACCAAAGAAAACCTCTTGATTCTTTTTTGCGAAGAAACACGATCGCAACATAAAAATAAAGAATTAGCTATAAAACGTTTTTTACAATTGATAAAAACCAACTTGGTGAAACCCAAAAAAAGAAGACCTACTAAACCTAGTAGATCTTCAATTTTAAAAAATGTTGAGAAAAATAAACGAAAATCGCTTAAAAAAGCCTTGCGTAAAAAACCAAGACTCGATTAAAACTCTAATAAGCTTCTGCAATATTTACATAAAAGTTTCCATCAGTTTCGCTACCCATTCCGTAATCGAACCTGATATTTAATTTTTCTTTTTTATCTAACATAAAACGCAAACCTACTCCATAATTCAATTTTATATCATTTAAACTTAAATCTTTAGATTTGTTAAACACGTCTCCTGCTCCTAAAAAAGCAACCATTCCAAATCTGCTATCTTTAAACGTTTTTCTATACTCAACTTGTGCTGCTAATAAATTTTCTTCAATATACCTACCTTCAATATAACCACGCATAATTTCTTCGTTACCAAAAAGCGCCAATTCAGACAAAGGTGTATCTCCATTTGCAAAATGTCCAATAGCTTGAAAAGCCAAAACATCATCATTTTTTTGAGACACTTTTAAATAATGTCTTAAATCGAATCTTGTTAACTCAAATTGATGAGTACCTCCTAAAGCCGTTCCATAAAAACCTCTGGTTAATTCTAAATACCAACCTTTAGAGGCATTTAAAATATTATCTCTACTATCATACAAAGCTGCTAACTCAAAACCGACAGAAGTAGAACCATCAAAACCTGAAGGCTGATTAGTAGCTAATAATTTATTGGGTTCTATTTTAGTTTTATAAATTTTATTATAACGCACACCACCACCTAAAAACAGATAACGTGTAAATGCCTGTTTTAATAAAATAGGTTCGAATAAAAATTGATAATTATCGTAATTTTCTTCGTTTGTTTCTGGTGAATTTTGACCAATTCCATAATACAATCTTGGGTAATTTTGAAAAATTATATTACCTGATATTACCCATTTTTCCTGATTTGTAAAAATCTCGAATCCAGAATATACAAAAAACTGATTTTTAAGCGTATATAACAAAGAAACTGGCATATTAGAAGTTCTTGTTTCTTCTCCACTTCCTTTAAACTTAAATAAATATTTTGCACCAACTCCAAAACCTAAACTCGTTTCTGGTGAGTAACTTAAAATAGGAGCTGTAATAATTTTTGATAAATACAAAGTAGAATCTTTTGCAACTTTATCTTTGTTTGGATAAAAAGTAAAGTATTCTACAAACTTATCTAATCCGCTTTCTTTTTCTTGTGCATTTAAAGGTAAACTTAGAGTTAGAATACAAATTAATAACCCTATTTTCTGTGATATTCTCATTAGTTGATATGTATTAGAAAAAAGTGTTTTTTCTTAAAAAAACAAAAGAACACTTTTATATTGAGTTACAAATTTATTGTTTTCTTATAGCAAGAATGTGCTCTATTGCAGTATATAATACACCATATGCGAAATGAAAGCTAATTTAATTTTTGTTTTTTTTTTAAAGAAATATACTTTGAAAAAAAATCAATTTTATATTTCATAAGAAACTTTTAGCACTTAATTTTGCAGCGTTCTCATAAAGGGGTGCTAAAACTGAATTAAGTTCCAAATTTGATAGATTTTGAAATAAATTCAGCTCAAGCTGAGATCATACCCAATGAACCTAGAACAGGTAATGCTGTTTAGGGATTATATTTTTAACGTCTTTGCAAGGCAATTTATAAAATTACTGTAGTAGTCTAAAAAAAATAGATTACAGCAAAAAATTGCAACGACTTAAATAACTAATTATTCAATATTAAACACAAGAATAATTACCTCTTTTTATTCGTTTTAAATTTTTTAAAATGAAAAAAATTACCTTTTTTTTATTCTTGTTTGCAAATATTATTGCAAACGCCCAATCGTTTACTGTAAAAGGAACTGTTTACGACGAAAACAAAAAACCTTTAGCTGGAGCATCTATTTTAGTTAAAGAAAAGAAACTAGGAACATCAACAGATTTTGATGGTAATTTTAGTTTAAAATTAGCAAAAGGGACTTACACTTTAGAAGTTTCTTTTTTAGGCTACAAAACGATTTCTGATAAAATTATCATCAACCAAAATGAAGCTTATGACATCATTTTAAAACAAGATGAAACTGTTTTGGAAGAAGTTTTAGTATCTGCAGTTCGTGCAAATACAGATGTGCCAGTAACCTTCTCTAATTTATCAAAAAAAGAAATTACAAAACGTAATTTAGGGCAAGACATACCTATTCTATTAAACTATATGCCTTCTGTGGTTTCTTCTTCAGATGCTGGTGCAGGTGTGGGTTATACTTATATGAGCGTTCGTGGTTCTAATGGAGAAAGAATTAATGTAACTGTAAACGGAATTCCTTATAATGATGCAGAAAGTCATGGAACTTTTTGGGTTAATTTGGGTGATTTTGCTTCATCAACTCAAAACTTACAACTGCAAAGAGGTGTAGGTACATCAACCAATGGTTCTGGAGCTTTTGGTGCAAGTTTAAATATTTTAACAGATGCAGTTTCTGATGAAGCTTTTGGAGAAATCTCTAATTCTTTTGGTTCTTACAACACCAGAAAACATACTGTAAAATTTAGTACTGGAAAAATTAACGATCATATAGAAATTGCAGGACGTTTATCTAATATTTCTTCTGATGGTTATATTGATAGAGCTACTTCAGATTTAAAATCTTACTATTTACAAGGTAGTTATACAGATGAAAATACATTAATTAAAGCGATTACTTTTGGCGGAAAAGAAAAAACCTACCAAGCTTGGTATGGTTTAACTGCGGATGAATTAGCTGCAGACAGAAGACAAAATCCGTACACTTATGATAATGAAGTAGATGATTATGGTCAAAATCATTATCAATTGCATTGGAATGAAAAATTAAACGACAATTGGTCTACAAACTTAGGATTAAATTATACAAAAGGATCTGGTTTTTTTGAGCAGTTTGAAGACGATACAGATGAAATAGATTTATATGATGGTATTGTTGTTGCTACAGATTCTTATATTAATGATTGGGGTGAAGTTGTACCAATTACAGATGTAATTAGAAGACGTTGGCTAGAAAATGATTTTTATGTTGTAAATTTTAATACAAATTATAAAACTGATCACTTAAATTTAATTTCAGGAATTTCGTATTCTAATTATACTGGAGATCATTTTGGTGAAGTTATTTGGGCAAAAGAATTATCTGAAAATGCAAATATCAGAGATCGTTATTATTTTTCTGATGCTAAAAAAACAGATTTTTCTGTATTTACAAAAGCTACTTTTGATATTAGCGAAAACCTTGCTGGTTATGCAGATTTACAAGGTAGATTTGTAAATTACGAAACTGCAGGTTTAACTTCTGATAGAGATCCTATAGATGTAGATGCTAGTTTTAGTTTTTTTAATCCTAAATTCGGATTAACCTATAAAATTAACAATAGTAATAAACTATATACTTCTTTTGCTGTGGCAAACAGAGAGCCAAATAGAAACGATTTTGAAGGTGATGTTACAACTCCTGAAAGGTTAAACGATTTAGAATTTGGATGGCGTTTAAACAAACCAACCATTAAACTAAACACTAATATCTACTACATGGATTATAAAAATCAGTTAGTTTTAACTGGTGCTTTAGATGATGTTGGAGCGCCTATTAGAGCTACTTCTGGTAGTAGTTACAGATTAGGTTTAGAAATTGATGCAGATATTAAAATCTCTAATAAATTTTCTATAAAACCAAATGCTGCTTTTAGTTCTAATAAAAACAGAGATTTCTTTGTTACTAGAGATGGAAACGAAAATCCTACTGCATTAGGTAATACAGACATTTCATTTTCGCCTGATGTTGTTGTTGGTAATATGTTGAACTATAATCCTACAGAAAATTTACAAATCTCATTTTTATCAAAATTTGTAGGCAAACAGTTTATGAGCAACTTTAGTAGTGCTATTTCTGAAAATGATGTTTTAGACTCATTTTTTACAAGCGATTTAAACATTGTTTATCAAATAAAACCGAATAAAATCTTTAAATCAATTACGTTAACAGCTTTAGTAAATAATATTTTTGACACGGAATATGTAGATAGAGGTTATTATGGTATTTACGATGATGATTGGTCTGTTGCTGGTGTTACAACTACAGTTGATTATGCAGGTTACTTTCCGCAAGCTACTAGAAACTTTTTAATTGGGGCTACTCTTCGTTTTTAGGTAAAAAAATTTTAAAAATATAAAAGCCGTTTCAAAAAATTTTGAAACGGCTTTTTAATTTTCTTTTTCAGTTAAAAAAAATTAGCTATTTGTATAATCTTCTACTCTTTCATTAATATCTTGTCTTAAATCTTTAAATTCTTTATTTAACTCTTTACAGTTGGCTCTTATTTGTTGAGTAGATTCGTTTAACTCATCAATTAAAACAGTGAATTCTTTTTCTACATCATTTATTTCTTCTTGCACTTCATTGGTTTGCAACCAACTTGGTATAGTTTCTGAGAGATTATTTACAAACTTTTTTAAATAAATAATTCTATTTTTAGATATTTTAAACTCATCATTTTCCATACTTAATAACTGAGCATTTGCCATATTATATGCGTTCCAATTCTCAAAAACAAAGCCATCTTCGTAATTTTTTCTGATAATTTCAGTATCACCATTATCTAATTCTATGTAAACAACATCAGAATTACTTTTTAAATCCGTTTTTTCTTCATTTTTAAAATTACAAGAACTAATAAGTAATATAGCTGCTAATAATATTTTAATTTTATGTTTAGATTTCATTGTTACTATCGTTTTTATTCTATACAAAATTAAAGCATAAACAAACTTAATTTTAGCGCAAATGATTTGATTGTTAACCCAATCAAAAAAACTAAAATTCTTCATTTTTCAATAAAAACTGATTAAAAACGAACAAAAAAACCTGTTTTCTTATTAAAATCGGCTTATTTTATGTAATTTCGAGATCTATGAAAAAATCAAAATTACATCAGCAAAGCACCATTATAAATAATAGAAATGCTGCTGATTTCTCTTCAAATTTTGTTTTCTAGTTTTTCTACATTCTACATCATTAGTTACAATTCATAAACTTTACTAACAAGTTTAATTGTTACAACCTATTTTAAAATTTCACCTTTCAAACATCAAAAAAAAATCTTATTTATGAGACAACTTAAAATTGCAAAACAAGTAACCAATCGTGATGAAAAATCCTTAGAAAAATATTTTCAAGAAATTAGTAAAATAGGATTAATTACGGCTGATGAAGAAGTTGAATTGGCTTTAAAAATAAAAAAAGGAGATGGCAGAGCTTTAGATAAATTGGTAAAAGCAAATTTACGTTTTGTGGTTTCTGTTGCAAAACAATACCAAGGACAAGGTTTAAAATTGTCTGATTTAATTAATGAAGGCAATTTAGGTCTTGTAAAAGCAGCCAAACGTTTTGATGAAACAAGAGGTTTTAAATTTATTTCTTATGCAGTTTGGTGGATTCGTCAATCGATTATGTCTGCTTTAGCAGAACAATCTAGAATTGTGCGTTTGCCTTTAAATAAAATTGGTAGCATTAGTAAAATTAAAAAAGTATACTCTAAATTAGAACAACAAAACGAAAGAATACCAACTTATGTAGAGATTGCAAATGAGTTAGATACTACTGTAAGTAGTGTTACACAATCTATGAAAAATTCTGGCAAACACCTTTCTATGGATGCGCCTTTTAAAGATGGTGAAGATACAAATTTATATAATGTTTTAAAGACAAATGAGTTTCCAAGACCCGATAAAAAGTTAATGAAAGAGTCTTTAAATACAGATATTGAAAGGGCTTTAAATATACTTACTCAAAAAGAAGCTAAGGTAATTAAAATGTTTTTTGGTTTAGGCAACTACAAACCTACTAGTTTAAGTGAAATTGGAGAAACATTCGATTTAACTAGAGAACGTGTAAGACAAGTAAAACAAAGAGCTATTAAACGTTTGAAAAACAAATATAAAACAGAGGTTTTACGTTATTATTTAGGGTAGACAAAAAGTAAGCAACCAAAAAATATCTAAGTAAAATACAATATATTTGTTTATAGAAATTAAATTGTTAGAAATTTGAAAATATTAACTTTATGAAACCAAAATATCTTGTATTAGTTTTAATATTCCTGATTTTTAATTGTGAAAAGAAAAACGGAATCGATACTTTAAATTCAGAAAACTGGTCGAAGCGAAAAATAAATCATGTTTTAAACGATTCTTTAGAATATGGAAAATCTTACCTTTCTATTTATTCTGAAATTTATAGTTTTACTGATAGTAAAAAAATAAGTTTAACATCGATGATAAGCATAAGAAATACAAGCGATTTAGATACCATTTATCTTTTAAAAGCCGAATATTTTGATACTGAAGGCAAATCGATTCGAAAATATTTTGATTATCCTATTTTTATTGCTCCATTAGAAACCACAGAAATCATAATTGGAGAAAAAGACGTAACTGGTGGTACTGGTTCTAATTTTATTTTTGAGTGGAAAAAGCAAAAAAACACACCAGAACCTATTTTTGAAGCAGTAATGACATCAACAATGAGTCAACAAGGGTTATCTTTTACAACACAAGCTAAACGAATTAAATAAACTAAAATGGCAGAATTTTTAACAACCATATTTTTTGTATTTGCTGTAATAGATCCTATAGGAACTATACCTGTTTACCTAGAAGCTACCAAAGAATTCGATTTAAAATACAAGAAAAAAATTGCTATTCGTGCTTCTGTAATTGCATTTTTAATTCTTTTATTTTTTATTGTAATTGGGCAATTGATTCTAGAAGGTATGTCTGTTTCTTTAGATGCTTTTCAAATTTCTGGTGGTGTAATTTTATTCTTATTTGCATTAACAATGATTTTTGGTGATGGCAAACCTGAACTAGAAAAAAGTGGAATTACTGATTATAAACATGTTACTATTTTCCCTATTGCAATACCATCTATGGCATCTCCAGGAGCAATTATGGCTGTTGTTTTAATGACTGATAATCATCTTTATACAATTCAACAACAAGTTATAACAACTGCAATTGTTTTATTGGTAATTGGTATTACTTGTATAATTCTTTTGGGTGCAAATTTGTTGCAAAAACGAATTGGAAACTATGGGATTACAGTAATTAGTAAAATTATGGGATTAATTTTAGCAGCTTATGCAGTACAAAGTATATTAACTGGTATTACAAGCTATTTCACCAACTTATAATAAATTACAATTACACCAACTCTTCTATAAATTGCTCTATAGAAACTGCATCATCTACAGAAAAATCACCAATTTTAGTTCTTCTTAAGACTGATAAATGTCCGCCAGAATTTAGTGCTTTCCCAAAATCGTAAGCTAAAGAACGAATGTAAGTTCCTTTGCTACAAACCACTCTAAAATCTACATTTGGTAAATTAATGTTTGTAATTTCGAATTCAGAAATGGTTATTTCTCTTGATTTTATTTCGGTAGTTTCACCTTTTCTAGCCAATTCATATAAACGTTTTCCGTCTTTTTTTATAGCAGAAAAAATTGGTGGTTTTTGCTGAATATTACCAATAAATTGATGGGTAGTTTCTTTTAATAGAGCTTCAGTAATATGCTCTATAGCAAAAGTCTCGTTAACCTCAGTTTCTAAATCGTAACTTGGTGTTGTTGCTCCTAAAGTTATAGTGCCTGTATATTCTTTAATTTGACCTTGATAAGTGTTAATTTCTTTAGTTTGCTTACCTGTACAAATAATTAATAAACCAGTCGCAAGCGGATCTAAAGTACCTGCATGACCCACTTTTATTTTTTTGATATTAAAGCGTTGCTTAATATGCCAACGTAATTTATTTACAACTTGAAAAGAGGACCAAGTTAAAGGTTTATCAACCAATAAAACTTGACCGTTTTTAAAATCTTCTTCTGTTCTTATCATTAAAAAATAAAGCGTTTCTTACTTTGGATAATCAGTTTAACACTAAATGAACATCAACCTAAATTAGTTAAAAAGTGCATAACCAATGGCAATTACACCAACTACTGCACAGTAAATTGAAAAGTAAGATAATTTACTTTTCTTAACCAAAGCAATCATCCATTTACATGCTAAAATACCTGCTAAAAATGCAGCTATAAAACCTGCTGAAATTGGTAACATTTCTGATGATTGGAAATTTAAATCGCCACTTAAAACATCTTTACCAATCTTTCCAAAAATTAAAGGAACAACCATTAAAAATGAAAATTTTGCTGCTCTAGTTCTGTCTATACCTAATAAAACTGAAGTAGAAATAGTTGCACCAGATCTAGAAATACCTGGCAACATTGCAATTGCTTGAGAAACACCTATTATAACAGAATTTACAAAAGACACTTCTTTATTGGTGTTTTTTGCCTTGTCTGCAAGTAATAAAAGTAAAGCTGTAACTAACAACATTACACCTACTAATAATATTTTACCACCAAAAAAAGACTCTAATTGCTCTTCAAAAAGTAAACCCACAATAACTGCAGGAATCATAGAAATTATGATTTTTAAAGAAAATTTTAATTCATCATTCCATTTAAATTGGAATAATCCTTTAAAAATTTCTGCCACTTCTTTTCTAAAGATAACCAAAGTACTTAATGCTGTAGCAAAATGCAAAACTACTGTAAAGGTTAAACTTTCTTCTGGTACTGATGTATCACCTAAAATAGCTTTTGCTAATTCTAAATGACCACTAGATGATACTGGTAAAAATTCTGTTAACCCTTGGATAACTCCAAGAATTATTGCTTCTAAAACATCCATAGCTTATTTTTTTGGGTCTACTAATATTGCATAAATTTCTATTCCTAATCCTATAATTACTAAAGTTGGCGCTAAACGAATTCGTTGCCAATTGTATATTTCTTCATTGAAAACGTTAGGATCATCACTACCTCCACCAGACATAAAAATAAAACCTAAAGTAATAAAAACAATACCTATAAGCATAATGATATAGTTCTTTTTGCCGAATAAAAATTCTTGATCTTGATTGATTTCTTTTTTCATATTTTTTAATAATAAAGTTCGTCTGTTTTTAGATTCAGAAAACGTTGTGTTGCAAAAAATGTACTAATCCAAGTTATTATAAATGCTGATAAAAGCACACCTACTGCAATATATCCTAAAGTAATATAATCTTCTAAAAACTGTAAACTTGGTATGTATTTATCTAAATAATATACAACAACTCCTAAACCTGCTAAAGCTATAATTGCCCCAATCATCCCTAATTTTATACTTCTCCAAATAAATGGTCTACGAATAAAACTTTTGGTTGCACCCACCATTTGCATGGTTTTAATATTAAATCGTTTCGAATAAATTGATAATCTAATTGAACTGTTAATTAATATCATTGCAATTAAGCTAAAAAATCCGCTTAAAACTAAAAGCCAAAAACTAATTCTGTTAATGTTTTTAGTTAACAAATTAATTAAAGGTTTATCGTAAGAAACATCAGCAACAAAGGCATTTTTAGAAAATCTTTGTTCTAACTCTGTAATTTTTTCTGGAGTAACAAAATCTGCTTTCAGGTAAATATCTATTCCGTTTTTTAAAGGATTTTCTCCTAAAAACTCTAAAAAATCTTCACCAATTTCTTCGCTATATTTTTTTGCTGCTTGTGCTTTGCTTGTATAAATTGCCTTTTTTGTGAATTCTTCTGTTAATAGAGATTCTCTAAAGGTTTTTATTTGTTTTTGAGTTACGTTATCTTTTATAAAAAGTGTAATAGCTACTTTTTCTTTAACGTAGTTAGCAGCTTTTGTAGATTTTAGTAATATCAACCCTAGAACACCTACCATAAAAAGCACCAAGGCAATACTAATTACAACTGAAATGTAAGAAGATGTTAAGCGTCTTTTTTGATAAGAGTCAAATTTTGATGACATTAATTAACTGTTAAAAATCGTTGCAAGATAATAATTACGTTTCAGTTGATAGTAAGAGTTTGCAGTATTTTAACTAATTGATTTCTTGGCACAATTCTATAAGAACTCCATTTGTACTTTTTGGATGCAAAAAAGCAACTAATTTGTTGTCTGCACCTTTTTTGGGAGTTTCGTTTAAGATGATAAAACCTTCGTTTTTTAATCTTTTTATTTCTGAAACAATATCGTTTACTGCAAAAGCTATATGATGAATTCCTTCTCCTTTTTTATCGATAAATTTTGCAATAGGACTTTCTGCATTCGTTGCCTGTAACAACTCTATTTTATTAGGACCTGTTTTAAAGAAAGAGGTTTTTACGCCTTCTGATAAAACTTCTTCTGTTTTATAATGCTTTTCACCAAAAAGCGCTGCAAATAGCTGATTCGATTTCTCTAAATCTTTTACAGCAATTCCTATATGTTCTATTTTATCCATTTTGTAAAAATAAAAAAACCAGTAAACTTAATTACTGGTTCTTTATTATTTTAAAAAACTAAAGGATTAGTTTCCTGAAATTTTTACATTATCTACTTGAAAAGTAGTTGTAACTCCATTATCTGCACCAACATATCTAAAGGCAACATGTAATTTACCTGTTAAACAAGATATGTTTATAGAACCTGAACTAGAAAAAGAATTATAACCAGAAGTTGGTCCTGAAGATAAATCTGCATCAACTTTTAACCAAGTTGCTGTTGTTACATCTCCTGTAAAATCTGAAGAAACAAATGCTGTAAGTGCAGCACCATTATCATAACCTGTATTTGTTTCAAATGTTAACTCTTCATCAGTTGTTGAATCTAAATCTACTTCTGGCGTAACTAACCAAACTTCTAAAGGAGACTCATCACTATTATATGCACTTATTTGCACATATCTGTTACCACTAAAACTTGTAGAAGAATAAAGAGTACTACCTCCATTTACGTTTACATTTGTCCATCCTGCAGCAGTTAAAGCAGTTGCAGAAGAAATGCTTTCAAAATCTTCTTCTAATAAAATTGTACTACCACCAACAGTACCTGTACATTCTAAAACTGGAGGATCACATCTAGCATCATCTGTAAAATCCATATCAGATGGTTTATTTACAACAGCTACTAAAAATTCAGATGCATAATCTTTAGATAAAACTCCTGTAAAAGAACCTTTACCTTGAGGTACTAAATTCGATTTAAAACTAGCAAAAGTACTTGTTTGTAGTTGAATTGTAGCTTCTGTATCGCACTCAAAAATAGTTCTAAAACCATCATACTCGTCACTAGATTCACCAGCAAAAGTTTTAGCTACATCAGATTTTAAGAATTGAGCAGAAGGTAATTGAATCATTGTATTTATGTGTGCATCTGTAATATCTGCTAATTGAATTGAAGTTGGCACAATATCTACTGTTGTAGCAGATCTCCAAATATGGTTTTCAATTTCTGTTGATGGTATATCATCTACTTGATCACCTGCTAAAACACCTAAAACGTATTTACCCAAAACATCGTTTGTTGGGTTTATCCAACTAGCGCTTTCTCCATCATCATAAGAAACAGATAAACCATCTAATTTAATATAAATTTTTCTACCTACTTCGTAAGTTTCACCTAATGAAGTTTGGTTTAATACAATTTCTATACCTGCTGTTGGGTTTTCTGGATTGTCTTGTACAATTAACTTTTTGTAAAAATTACCTGTTGCATCACTAGAAACAACATAAGCTTCTACATAAGTAGGGTTGTCTTCATTTTCATAAAAAGTATATGTAATATCTCCTGTAGAGTTGTACTCTTGTTGTAACGCTGTTTGAATGGCTAAAACTGAAGAATTAACTGTAATATCTGGTTCTACTACAGATACGTTTGGCACTGCAAAATCGCCATCTTCTACACAAGAAAATATTGTTAAGGCCACCATTATTAATGATAAAAAGCCGTAAATTTTATTTGTTTTCATAATTGTATTTATTAATTATTTTTTTATTTTTTATTTAAAATCTGTAGCTTAAGTTTAAGAAGTAATTTGTTCCTCTACCAAACCAATATTTGTTTCCAAAAACAGGTGTATCTAATTCTTTATCTGCTTTTAGTTCTCTATAATTTGCATTTCTACCTTGCTCAAAACCACCTGATTTGTACTCAGTGTTAAAAATATTACCAATACTAGCAAAAAGGCTAATGTATTGATTACCTATTTTCCAAGATTTACCACCAATCATATTTACTACCATATAATTATCAAACTTTTCTTGTTGTAACAATTCTCTAGCAATATCTTCATCATAATCGTTAAAAGGAACTCCTCCATCATCTGCAAAGTTAGATGTTCTTGTTAAAGGAGCTATATCTACATAAACATTATCGAAAAAGTTTGCAGTTGCACCTACAAACCAATAATCTGGATCTCTATATTCAAAACCAACTGAATAAGCTGTTTGTGGACCAGCTGCTAATTTGTAATTTTTAAGATTGGCTTCACCAAAATCTTTACGACCATCTACAAAACCTGCTTCTTGAGAACGAGTATTGTTTTCTGTAGTTAAGTATAAATTTGGATTATTATCATAAGTGTACTGACCAATATTACCTGCTGCTTTTAATTTAATAGTTGGTGTAACTTGTGCTTCTATACCAAATTCTGCTCCAAAATTCTTCTTATCAATACCTGATAAAACTTCTTGTACAAAGGCTGTATTGTCTCCTCCAATTCCATCAGCAAAGAAAAAAGAAATTTCTGTTGCATCTTGGGATTTAATATAATAACCTGTTAATTTAGCTTGAATAATTGGCCCCCTAAAAATGTAACTAATATCTGTAGCAAGTACTTTTTCGCTTGTTAAATTGTCTACAGTACTATTATTTTCTCTTGAGTTAGAAAATGAGTTTCTTAAATTAGGTGCTTTTGTTAAATAACCTGCATTAAAATCAAGTAAATGACGCCCTGTAAATTTATAGGTAAAACCTCCTTTTGCTCCGTAATTAGAAAAAGATAATTCATCAGATTTACCTAAAGAATTGTCTGCAAAACCTCCATTTTGGAATAACCCTTCTCTTTGGTGTGTAGTTCTTGATACATTTGCAGCTAAATAAAAATCTACTTTATTATATTTAAATTGCCCTTGAACAAAAGCATCAATTACACTTGAGTTTAAATCGAAGTTGTATTTAAATTTATCTCCTTCTCCTACAACATTTAAAGGGTTTAATAAATCATTCTGTTTCTCATCGAAAGAATCTGCAAAAGAATCTGCATCTAAATAACCTGTACCACCCAATAAATCGATTACTTCTGCAAAGTTTTCAGATTTTAATTGTGTGTATTGCAACCTTCCATTTATAGTAACGTTATCAGAAACTTCGTGTGCAAGAATACTATTAATTGTTAGTTGCTTATCATCATTTCTGTCTTCATATAAAACATAAGAAGAATTACCACCATTTGCAGGGTTTAAATTAGCATTATATAAACTATCCCAATCTAATTGGCCATCATTTAAAAAGTTTTGCTGAATACCGTAAATATTAGAATAACCTTGTCTTAAACCGTAACTTGGTAATTTTTGGTAATATGTAGGATCTGGATTAGATGCACCAAGATTTACAATATATGGGTTTCCATTACCATCAACAGCAGTTCCATCTACTCTAGTTCCATTATTATCTATTCTACTATTACCAGTTCTACCAAATTGATAAGAAACATTTGTATTTATAGATGTTTTATCACTTAAAGTCCAATAATGATTCAACATTAAAATTGGTTCAAAGACCTCTTTTATACGAGAGTTTCTCATTTGTCCATTTTGATATCCCCAGTACGAATTGTATGCGATACCTTTTAAATCAAAAACTTCTTGTGTTTGCGGAGCTGATTTACCTCTTCTATTAAAAGCACTTATAGAAGTAAAATTGATACTATGTTTTTCATTGAATTTCTTTTCTACGGATGCAAACATAGAAATTGCATTATAACTTGTACCATCTACAAAACCCTCTAAAGCAGATCTTCTACTTGCTGCAACTGTGTAAGCCCAACCATCTTGAGACAAACCAGAAGAATGAGTAACCATAAGTCTGTGAGCATAACTTCTGTTAGATGAAGAATAAGAAACTCTTGTACCTGCTCTTTGTTCTGCTGCTCTAACATTTATATTTGTAGAACCTAACACACCACCAAATGTATATGCAGAAGGTGTTAAACCATTGCTAAATTCTTGATTTCTTAAAACATCGTTTAAACCACCCCAGTTACTCCATTGTGGTCTTCCACTATAGAGCTTATTCATATCTAAACCGTTTATAAGCACTTTACCATTTTCTGAATCTAAACCTTTAATTCTAAAAAATGAAGAACTAAACTCATAAGCTGCAGTTCTTAAATAAAGATCTCTAGAAGCTTGTAATAAACCAGAAATATTATCTGCAGCACTTGCATCATCATTTAATTCATCGTCTGTGATGGTAATTAAACTTAAATCTTGATCTACAGTAATATCTTTATATAGTAGAATACTCCCTAAATCTATTGTTTTGCCATTTAGTTCTATAGGAAAATTTTGAGTTTCATAACCTAATAATTTTACCTCTAAGATATAAGTTCCATTTGGTATGCTTTCTATTACAAATACACCATCAGAACCAGTTTCTTGATTATAATTAGTATTTATAACGCTTACCAAAACACTAGCTAGAGGATTTTCGGAATCGCTATCTGCAACAACTCCTTTTACAATATTCTGTGCATTTATTCCGCAAAGCAAGAATAATGACATAAATATTGATAAAATATTTTTTTTCATAAATGTTTGATTATATTTCGTTATTTTTTTTGTTAAAAACGGGTGTAAATTTAAGAAATTTTAAGAAATTCTAATGTTAACATAACATTATATAATTTTTGGCTTAAAATTTGTTTCATAAATTTGCAAATCTAAATATAACCATAATGAATAAATATTTATCTTTTTTTGCAATTCTTTTTTTAACTGTTTCTATTTCTTTTTCTCAAAGTAAAGGGAAACAATACAATATTAGAACACTTGCTTTCTATAATTTAGAAAATCTTTTTGATACCATTAATGATACTACTATTAATGATGAAGCTAGCCCAATGATGGAATTAAAAGCAAACCGATCTAAAGTATATTGGGACAAGATTGACAAATTAGGTTCTGTTATAGTACAAATTGGTGCAGATAAAGCAAAAACTAGCCCTGCTATTATAGGTGTTTCTGAAGTAGAAAACCTAAGTGTTTTAGAAGATTTAGTAAAATCTGAACGTTTAAGAAAAAAAGGATATGGCATTATACATTACGATTCGCCAGACAAACGTGGAATTGATGTAGCTTTATTATATCAAAAAAGATATTTTAAACCTGTTTTTCACGAAGCTTTTAACCCTAAAATTTACAGAAATAATTTTCCTGTTTATACAAGAGATCAATTATTAGTTTCTGGTTATTTAGATGATGAACTTATTCATGTTATTGTAAACCATTGGCCTTCTAGAAGTGGTGGTGAAGCAAAAAGTAGACCTTTACGTGAAAAAGCAGCATTTCAAAACACAAAAATTATTGCGCAAGTACGTGAAAAAGACCCAAATGCAAAAATTATAATTATGGGAGATTTTAATGACGACCCAATAAATTCTAGTTTTAAAAAAGTTTTAAAAACAAAAGCTAAAAAGAAAAATGTAGACTCTTTAGATATTTATAATCCTTATGAAGAATTACATAGAAGAGGTTTTAATACTTTAGCATATAGAGATAATTTAAATCTTTTTGATATGATTTTAATTTCTTCTCCTCTTTTAGATAAAGGCGAAAAAGATTTTTCTGATTACAAAATGTTTCAAGCAAAAATTTTTAATAAACGTTTTTTAAGTGGTAAAAAAGGTCAATATAAAGGTTACCCTTTCAGAAGTTTTTCTAACGGAGGTTATACTGGTGGTTATTCTGATCATTTTCCTGTATATATGTATTTGATTAAAGAGAAAAAGTAATAGAAAATTTACTATTTATCTCTTTAAACAAAAAAACTTATTAAATGGCTGGAGAAACAAATTTATCTGAATTAATAAAAAGTATGTCTCCAAAATTAAATGATGGAGATTATATATTTTCTACTATTAAAGACATTACTAAAATTAATAGAAAAGATACCATTTGCGAGTTTAAAGAAATAGAGGGAACAACTATAGTTATTGAAAAAGAAAAAGCTGACAAACTAAACCTAAACTATGAATATATTGCTTCTTGGATTACTTTAAATATTCACTCTTCTTTAGATGCTGTAGGTTTAACTGCAATATTTTCATCAGAATTAGCAAAAAACAATATTAGTTGTAATGTAATTGCTGGTTATTATCACGATCATATTTTTGTTGATAAAAAAGACTCTGAAAAAGCTATTAAAATTTTAAATGCACTATCAAATAAAGAACAATAACACATCTATCTTAAAAAAAAACCTCCTTTTAAAGTGCATAAAAGGAGGTTTTTGTTTGTGTAAATATTATCAACAATCTATTACAAAAGATAATCAGTACTAATAAAGTTAGACGCTTTTTTATCTAATAATTCTTCTAAAATTGCATTGTTGTATTCTGTGTCTTTAGATGCTACAAAAGTTCTAATTGAAAAAGAACGTAAAGCATCATGCACACTTAAAGTACCTACAGCAGAATCTTTTCTACCTGTAAAAGGATATACATCTGGCCCTCTTTGTGCAGCACTATTTAAATTAACTCTACATACCAAGTTAACAAGTGTATCAATTAAAGGTGCTAAAGTTTTTACTTCGCTACCAAAAACACTTACTTGTTGTCCGTAATTCGATTCAGCCATATCATCTAAAGGTTCTTGAATATTTTTAAAAGAAACTACAGGAATTACAGGTCCAAATTGCTCTTCTTGATATACTCTCATATCTTTAGAAACAGGGTATAAAACTGCTGGAAAAATATAATTTTCAGTTGTTTTCCCTCCTTTTTTATTGATAACCTTTGCTCCCTTTTCAGTAGCATCATCTATCAATTCTTGAATATAAGCTGGTTTTCCTGGTTCTGGTAAAGGTGTTAATTTCACACCATCTTCCCAAGGATTTCCAAACTTTAAAGCATCTACTCTTTCTGCAAAACGCTTTTTAAATTTATCTACAATATGCTCATGTACATACAATACTTTTAAAGCTGTACATCTTTGGCCGTTAAAAGACGTAGAACCAGTAATACATTCATTTATTGCTAAATCTAAATCTGCATCTGGCAAAACAATTCCTGGATTTTTAGCCTCTAGACCTAAAACCAATCTCAATCTATTTTTATAAGGATGATTTGCCTGAATTGCATTTGCAGATTTACTATTACCAATTAAAGCTAAAACATCAACCTTACCAGTTTTCATTATAGGAGTTGCCAAAACACGGCCTCTACCATAAATAATATTTACAACACCTTCTGGAAAAGAGTTTTGAAATGCTTCCATTAATGGAGATAATAATAAAACCCCATGTTTTGCTGGTTTAAAAACAGTTGTATTACCCATAATTAAAGCAGGAATTAACAAAGCAAAAGTTTCGTTTAAAGGATAGTTATAAGGTCCTAAACACAAAACTACACCTAATGGTCCACGTCTTACATGTGCATAAACTCCACTATTTTTTTGAAATTTAGCAGAATCACGATCCATTTGTTTGTAATCTTCTATAGTATCGTAAATGTACTCTATTGTTCTGTCGAATTCTTTTTCAGAATCTGGCAGTGCCTTACCAATTTCCCACATTAACAATTTTACAACCTCATCTCTTTTGGTTTTCATTTGCTCTGCAAACTCTTCCATACAAGCAATTCTGTCTGCAACACGCATTGTAGGCCATAAACCCTGCCCTTTATCATAAGCTCTATAAGCAGAATCTAATGCTTCTATAGCTTGATCTCCAGTTAAATTAGGTACAGTACCCAACAAAGTTGGTTTATATTTTTCTGTTGATGAAATAGAGGAATATACTTCAGAAAATTCTCCTTTCCATTCTTTTAATTCACCACTAACTAAATATGTTTTTTGGTGTTTTAATTCCGAAATTTTAAACTTTTCTGGAATTTCTTTGAAATTGTTTTTCATTTGAAATATTTAAATTTTATACAAAATTTGAAATAATTTTATATAACGAATTTAGCAAAAATTAGCGCCATCTGTTCTTTTTTGAATCTAAAATAGCGAAAAGCATTTCGTATTATAATGCATTTTAAAATAATTATACTAAAAATTGAAACAAGTCTGGTTTATCATTTAAATAATCTCCAAAGAAATTATTGTCTTTCATTCTTTTAATTAAAGGTTGCAAATCTTTAGATGACTGCAACTCTAAACCAACTACTGCTGCACCTTTTATTCTATTATTTTTTTTGGTGTATTCGAAATGTGTAATATCATCATCAGGTCCTAAAATATCAACTACAAATTCTTTTAAAGCTCCTGCTCTTTGAGGAAATTTTATAATAAAATAATGTTTTAAATCTGCATACACTAAAGCTCTTTCTTTAATTTCTTCTGTTCTAGTGATGTCGTTATTACTACCACTTACTACACAAACTACATTTTTTCCTTTTATTTCATCAGCAAAAAAATCTAACGCAGCAATACTTAAAGCGCCAGCAGGCTCCACAACAATTGCATCTTTATTATACAAGTTTAAAATTGTTTGACAGACTTTACCTTCTGGAACTGTAATTACTTTATGCAAATTTTGCTGACAAATAGCAAAGTTTAAATCGCCAACTTTTTTAACAGCAGCACCATCTACAAAAGGATCTATAGTAGATAAAGCCGTATTTTTATTACTATTGATTGATGTTAGCATTGCAGGTGCACCTTCTGGCTCTATACCAATAATTTTTGTTTCTGGAGATAATAATTTAAACACAGAAGACAATCCTGATGATAAACCTCCACCACCAATTGGCACAAAAACATAATCGATCTTTTTACTGGTTTGTTCTAAAATTTCTAAACCAACAGTTGCTTGCCCTTCAATAACTTTTTCATCATTAAAAGGGTGAATAAAGGTTTTATTTTTAGCATCGCATTCTACTTTTGCAGCATTAAAGGCATCATCAAAAGTATCGCCACCAATTACAATATCTATATACTCTTCACCAAACATTTTCACCTGTTCTATCTTTTGATTTGGTGTTGGTGATGGCATAAAAATTGTACCTTTTATTTGTAATAATTTACAAGATAAAGCTACACCTTGTGCATGATTACCTGCACTTGCACAAACAATTCCGTTTTGTTTTTCAACAGTACTTAAAGCAAACATTTTATTATAAGCACCTCTAATTTTGTAAGAACGAACTACCTGCAAATCTTCTCTTTTAAAAAAAACATTAGCAGTAAACTCTTTAGATAGATTAGAGTTTTTAGTTAAAGGTGTCTTAGTAGCTACACCTTCTAAATTTTTGGCAGCCGCTTTTATGTTAATTAAACTTGGAAAAAAAATTGATTCTGATTGCATAAATCAAATGTAAAAATAAAACCTGTCAAATTTTTAAATCTAACAGGTTTATTCAAAATATTGGGGAAATTCTTATCTTATTAAGCAGATTTAATTACTTTCATTGCAGTCATAGAAGCTCTTAATTGCTCTCCTACAATTTCTACTGGATGATTTCTTATAATCTTGTTAATTTTAATTAATTCTTGGTTATCAACTCCGTTTTCTGAGCTAAAAGATTTACCAATTACGTTTGTAGAAACTGTTTTCATAAAATCAGTTAATAAAGGCTTACAAGCGTGATCGAATAAATAACAACCATATTCTGCAGTATCAGAAATTACACGATTCATTTCTGCTAACTTCATTCTTGCAATTGTATTTGCAATTAACGGAGTTTCGTGTAAAGATTCGTAATATGCAGATGCATCAATAATACCTGATTCTGTCATTGCTTCAAAAGCTAATTCTACTCCAGATCTTACAAAAGCAACTAATAAAGTTCCATGATCAAAATATTCTTGTTCTGGAATTTCTTGGTCTGTAATCGTTTGTTTTTCAAAAGCAGTTTCACCTGTTGCAGCTCTCCAAGTTAATAAGTTTATATCATCATTAGCCCAGTCTTCCATCATTGTTTTAGAGAAATGACCAGTCATAATATCATCCATATGTTTTTGGAACAATGGACGCATAATGTCTTTTAATTCTTCTGATAATCTAAATGCTTCTACTTTTGCAGGGTTAGACAATCTGTCCATCATATTAGTGATACCTCCATGCTTTAAAGCCTCAGTTACAGTTTCCCAACCATACTGAATTAATTTTGCTGCATAACCAGCATCAATACCTTCTGCAACCATTTTATCGAAAGATAAAATTGCACCAGTTTGTAACAAACCACATAAAATAGTTTGCTCTCCCATTAAATCTGATTTTACCTCAGCTACAAAAGAAGATTCTAAAACACCTGCTGTATGACCACCTGTTGCAACTGCATACGCTTTTGCTTGCGCCCAACCTTTACCTTCTGGATCATTTTCTGGGTGAACTGCCGTTAATGTTGGCACTCCAAAACCTCTTTTATATTCTTCACGAACTTCTGAACCAGGAGATTTTGGTGCAACCATAATTACAGTTAAATCTTTACGAATCTGCATACCTTCTTCTACAATATTAAAACCATGAGAATAAGATAAAGTAGCACCTTTTTTCATTAATGGCATTACTGCATTTACAACATTTGTATGTTGTTTATCTGGTGTTAAATTAATTACTAGATCTGCAGTTGGTAACATTTCTTCGTAAGTACCTACGTTAAAATTGTTAGAAGTTGCATTAATATATGATTGTCTTTTCTGTTCTATAGCAGCTGGTCTTAAAGTATAAGCGATATCTAAACCAGAATCTCTCATGTTTAAACCTTGGTTTAAACCTTGTGCTCCACAACCCACAATAACAATTTTTTTACCTTTTAGCGCTTCAACTCCGTCTTCAAATTCAGAAGCATTCATGAAACGACATTGACCTAATTGTTCTAATTTTTGTCTTAATGTTAATGTGTTAAAATAATTTGACATTTTTTTAGTTTTTGTTTTTGATGTAGAAAAAAGAAGTAAACCTTAAAAGTTGAATTCTTTTTTCTTTACTGTAATTTATTTTTAGTTATTATATGTTTCTAATAATGCAGAAATTTTCATTTCTTCTTTACTAACTGCAATTAAACCAGAACGAGTGTATTGCATAATTCCAAAAACACTTAATTCATTATAAAGTTCTACTATTTCTTCTTTTCTTCCTGATTTTTCAAGGACAAAAAAATCTTTATTTACAGTAACAATTCTAGCGTTACTTTCTTTGATGATATTTTGAATTTGACGTTCTTCAAATAACAATTCTGATTTAATTTTAAATAACCCCGAAATTTGATAAATAATCTCATCAAGATTATGGTAATATGCTTTAATTACTTCTACTTGTTTTTCGATTTGACCAATAATTTTCTTTACATCTTCTTCAATCATATTGACCACAATAATAAATTTAGAAACATTCTCTATTTCTGAAGGTGAAATATTTAAACTCTCTATATTTATATGTCTTCTTTGGAAAATTGCTGAAATCCTATTCAACAATCCAATATTATTTTCAGTATAAATAGATACTGTATAAAGTTGTTTTTCTGTATTCATCTTATTCTAGTCTTATATCTGAAACACTTGCTCCTGTAGGAATCATAGGAAATACATTATCCTCCTTTTCTACACAAACCTCTAAGAAATACGCTTCTTTACTTGCCATCATTTCTGCAACAGCATCTGCTAATTCTTCTCTTTTTGTAACCTTTTTTGCCTTTATATAATACCCTTCTGCAATAGCAACAAAATTTGGGTTCACCATTTCTGTGGATGCGTAACGTTTATCAAAAAACAATTGTTGCCACTGACGCACCATTCCTAAGAAATCATTATTTAAAACCACTACTTTTACAGCTGCTTTTTGCTGAAAAATAGTACCTAGTTCCTGAATCGTCATTTGGTAACCTCCATCACCAGAAATAGAAACTACTTCACGATCTGGAGCTGCCATTTTTGCACCTATTGCTGCTGGCAAACCAAAGCCCATTGTGCCTAAACCACCAGAAGTAATATTACTTTTTGATTTATTAAATTCTGCATATCTACAAGCAATCATTTGATGTTGACCAACATCACTTACAATTGCAGCATTTCCTTTACTTTGAATGTTGATTTCTTTTAAAACCTCACCCATTGTAATTCCTTCTTTTGTAGGATATAAATCGTTTTTAATTACTTTTTCATATTCAATAGCATATAAATCCGCAAATTTCTGACGCCATTCTGGGTGTGTATTTTCATCTAATAATGGTAATAACAACTCTAAACTTGCTTTTGCATCACCTAAAACAGCAACATCTGTTTTTACATTTTTATCTACTTCTGCAGGATCAATTTCAAAATGAATTACTTTGGCCTGTTTTGCGTAAGTTGATAAACTACCTGTAACACGATCATCAAATCGCATACCGATTGCTATTAAAACATCACATTCATTTGTTAAAACATTTGGTGCATAATTACCATGCATACCAACCATACCAACATTTAAAGGATGAGAAGTAGGAATTGCAGATACGCCTAAAATAGTCCAAGCAGCAGGAATTCCTGCTTTCTCTACAACAGCTTTAAAAGCTTCTTCTGCTTCACTTAAAATAACTCCTTGCCCCCAAACAATTAAAGGTTTTTTGGCTGAATTAATTAGTCTAGCAGCCTCTTCTACTGAGGAAAATACAGTTTTAGGAACTGGATTATAACTTCTTACTTTAGTACATTTTTCGTATGAGAAATCAAACTCCTCTATTTGTGCGTCTTTTGTTATGTCAATCAAAACAGGGCCTGGTCTTCCACTTTTTGCAATATAAAATGCTTTTGCTATAGCTGTAGGAATATCTGAAGCTTTAGTAACTTGACAATTCCATTTTGTAACAGGTGTAGAAATACCCACAATATCAGTTTCTTGAAATGCATCACTTCCTAATAAGTGAGAAAATACCTGACCAGTAATACATACCATAGGTGTTGAATCTATTTGTGCATCTGCAATACCTGTAATTAAATTGGTTGCACCTGGACCTGAAGTTGCGATTGCAACTCCTACTTTACCAGAAATTCTTGCATAACCTTGGGCAGAGTGTGTTGCTCCTTGTTCATGACGTGTTAAAACATGATGAATTTTATCTTGATATTTATATAACTCATCATAAACTGGCATGATTGCTCCTCCTGGATATCCATAAATTATTTTTGCATCCTCTTCAATTAAGCATCTTACAATTGCCTCGCTACCAGAAATACGTTCTGTTGTTTTTGTTGTTTTATCTTTTGTGTTTATGGTTTGTGTTTCCATATTTTTATATTTTTAGATTAGAGAAAAAAGACTAAAGATTTTACTATTTATCTCACCTTTCTTTTCTCTTATTCTTTTATCTATAATTATTTACAAATCAGTAACACATCCTTTAGATGCAGAGGCTACTGTTTTTGCATATTTATATAAAATTCCTTTTTTATGTTTTGGTTCTGGAGCAATCCATTTTGCTTTTCTTTCTGCTAATTCTTCATCAGAAATTAAAACATTAATCGAATTATCTTCTGCGCTAATTCTAATTTTATCTCCAGTTTCTAAAATCCCTATTGTTCCTCCTGATTGTGCTTCTGGTGTAATGTGCCCCACTACAAAACCGTGAGTACCTCCAGAAAAACGTCCATCAGTAATTAAAGCTACAGATTTACCTAAACCTGCTCCCATAATTAACGAAGTTGGCTTTAACATTTCTGGCATTCCTGGTCCTCCTTTAGGCCCAACATATCTAATGACGACTACATCACCTTTTTCTACTTCTCCATTAGAAATACCTGTATTTGCTGCTTGTTCTCCATCATAAACAACTGCTTTCCCTTCAAACAATAAACCTTCGTTTCCAGAAATTTTTGCAACTGCTCCTTCAGTTGCCAAGTTTCCATAAATAATTTGAATATTTCCTGATGATTTTAATGCTTTATCTTTTGGATAAATTACATCTTGATCTTCAAATTCCATTGCTTCAACATCCGCTAAATTTTCTGCTAATGTTTTACCAGTTACAGTCATACAATCTCCATGTAAATAACCATTATCTAATAAGTATTTCATAATTGCTGGTGTACCACCAACTCCATGAACATCTTCCATTAAATATTTTCCTGATGGTTTTAAATCAGCAATTAATGGAGTTCTATCAGATACTTTTTGAAAATCTTCTAAAGTAAAATCAATATCAGCTGCATGAGCTATTGCTAAAAAATGTAATACTGCATTTGTAGAACCTCCTAAAGCATTTACCAAAGCAATTGCATTTTCAATTGATTTTTTAGAAATAATATCTAAAGGTTTTAAATCTTTTTCTAATAAGTTTTTAATTGCTCTTGCGTGTCTTTCTGATTCTGATAATTTATTAGGATTTTCAGCAGGAATTGACGAATTGTAAGGTAATGCAAAGCCCATACACTCAATAGCAGAAGCCATCGTATTTGCAGTATACATTCCCCCACAAGCACCTGCTCCTGGAATTGCTCTTTTTATAATTTCTCTATACTCATCTTCCTCTATTTCACCTGCTACTTTTTGCCCTAATGCCTCAAATGCAGAAACTATATTTAATTTTTTTCCTTTATAATTCCCTGATGCAATTGTACCTCCATACATCATAATTGATGGGCGATTTAAACGCAACATAGACATTACAGCTCCTGGCATATTTTTGTCACAACCTACAATAGCAATTAAACCATCGTAACTTTGAGCGTTCATTACAGTTTCTATAGAATCTGCAATAATATCTCTAGAAACTAAAGAGTAGTTCATACCTGAAGTTCCCATAGAAATACCATCAGAAACACCAATAGTATTGAAACCTAAACCGACTAAATCTGCAATTTTACACTCGACCTTGACTTCATCTTTAAGTCTATTTAAATGCATATTACAAGGATTACCATCGTAACCAGTACTCGCAATTCCTATTTGCGCTTTTTGCATATCTTCGTCAGATAAACCAACTGCATACAACATTGCTTGAGATGCTGGTTGAGATTCGTCTTGTGTTAATCTGCTACTGTGTTTGTTTAGTTTCATTTAATGATTTCTTGATTTTGTTGACTAAATTATTCTATTTCTCTTTTTTCGTTACATTAAATTCAATTGAATACTTGAATTTCAGTTGTTTAAAATAACACTAATCTTACTGATTTACAGTTATTTAACCTTACTTAATTATGATACTCAATTATTCAAATAAATGCAATAAAAAACCTTCCGTTTTTAAAGGAAGGCTAAATTTAATTTTTATGTTATAAATACCACTTCCTGATCAATTCGCAATAATTACGATGACGTTTAAAATAGTAATAATATTTAAAATTTGTTTTTTCATTTGCGATTCAAATATTTAAAAATTTTATTTAAAAATCCTAATTTTAAATTGAATTAAATTAAATAATTGTACTCTGCCCCATATGAATGTTCTTAAAATTCATATTACTATCATCTTGATTTGTAATATAATCTGCAATAAAATCACCTACTTTAGATGTTGTTGTTGCATTTTGAATTTTACGCTTAATATCTTTAGTTGTAATACCTAAAGCCAACGATTTTTCTACTGCTCTTTCAATTGCATCTGCCTCTTCATTTAAACCTAAATGTTGTAATAACATACCTGCTGATAAAATTGATGCTAAAGGATTTGCTAAATCTTTACCTTTAGCTTCGAAATAAGAACCATGAATTGGTTCAAACAAAGCATTTTCTTCACCAATTGATGATGACGCTATTAAACCTTTAGAACCACTAATTACACTAGCTTCATCAGAAATAATATCTCCAAAAAGATTTTCTGTAAGAATAACATCAAACTTTTTTGGGTTTGTAATTAATTGCATTGTTGCATTAGCTACAAACAAGTATTCTAAAGTAATTTCTGGATATAATTTAGCAATTTCAGTAACTGTTTTTCGCCATAAACGCGATGTCTCTAACACATTAGATTCATCTACCAACGTTACTTTTTTCTTTCTTTTTTGTGCAGCTTTAAATGCTAAATGGGTTATTCTTGTAATTTCATCAACAGTGTAAACAGAAACATCAGAAGCTGTTTTACCATCTTCACTTAGTTCTTTTTTACCAAAATAAATTCCGCCAGTTAACTCTCTATACACTAAAAAATCTGTACCTTTTATTACCTCTCTTTTTAATGGTGAATTATGAATTAAATTATCATAAGCCTTTACAGGTCTTACATTACAATATAAATCCAATTCTTTTCTAAGTTGTAACAAACCTTGTTCTGGACGAATTCTTGCTGATGGATCATTATCATATTTAGGATCACCAATTGCACCATATAAAATGGCATCAGAATTTCTACAAATATCTATAGTTTCTTGAGGTAATGGATAACCCGTTTTTTCTATTGCACAAGCACCTAACAATGCTTCTTTATACAAAAAAATATGGTCGTAAGCTTCTGCTACTGCATCTAATGCTTTTTTAGCTTGATCTACTACTTCAGGACCAATACCATCTCCATGAATTACAGCTATAGTATATTTCATAATTCTATTACATTTAAGCCATTGCTATTTTAGATATTTTATTCACCTCTTTCATTATAGAATGAATATCATCATCTTTTACTTCTTTTTGTTTATCAGCAGTTTCTAAAAATGAAGTGTAAGCAGTATCTAATTGAACTTTAGTTAATTCGTAACCAATTTTTTTAGCTCTATAAGCTAAAGCTGCTCTACCACTTCTTGCTGTTAACACAATTGCACTTTCTGTAACCCCAACATCTTCAGGATCCATAATTTCGTATGTTTCTCTGTTTTTAATAACTCCATCTTGATGAATTCCAGAACTATGTGCAAATGCATTTGCACCTACAATTGCTTTATTAGGTTGTACTGGCATTCCCATACTTTCACGAACCATTATACTTGTATCATACAATAATTTTGTATTGATAGAGGTTTCTAAATTTAAATATGGATGTTGTTTTAACACCATTACAACTTCTTCTAAAGCTGTATTTCCTGCTCTTTCTCCAATCCCATTTATGGTACATTCAATTTGACGAGCACCATTAATAACACCAGAAATTGAGTTTGCAGTTGCCAGGCCTAAATCGTTATGACAGTGACAAGAAAGTGTAACATTTTCTATTCCTTTTACGTTTTCACGTAAATATTTCATTTTTGCACCATATTCTTCTGGCAAACAATAACCAGTAGTATCTGGAATATTTAAAACAGTTGCACCTGCTTTAATTACCTCTTCACATACTCTTGCTAAAAATTCATTATCAGTTCTACCTGCGTCTTCTGCATAAAACTCTACATCTTCTACAAAAGATTTTGCATAAGAAACTGCTTTAATAGCTCTTTCAATTACTTTTTCTCTAGTAGAATTAAACTTGAATTGTATATGAGAATCACTAGTACCAATACCAGTATGAATTCTTGGATGATTTGCAAATTTTAATGCTTCTGCTGCTACTTTTATATCGTTTTCTACAGCTCTAGTTAAACCACAAACTGTTGCATTTTTTACAATTTTAGCTATTTCTGACACTGAAGTAAAATCTCCAGGACTAGAAACAGGAAAACCAGCTTCAATTACATTTACACCTAGTAAATCTAATCTTTCTGCTATAACCAATTTTTGATTAGTATCTAACTTACAACCAGGCACTTGCTCTCCATCTCTTAAAGTTGTATCAAAAATTTGAACCTTATTATCTTGCATAATTTGTAAAGATTATCTTTATATTTAATCAAATGTATATTAATGAGATTAAAATAAATGGTTATTTTTACAGTTCAGTACGATTTCTAATATACTTAGCTAAAACACAAGTATTTTATAATCAGTTATTTATGAGTAAAACTACTACATCAGTCAATAATCAAAACGATGCTCTTTTTATATTAATCAAGTCTTTAACCAAGTCTGAAAAGAGGCAATTCAACTTATATGTTGGTAGATTAGGTGGTAATATTGACGCCAAGTTTTTTTCGCTTTTCAAGTTTTTAGAAAAGCTAAAAATCTATGATGAAAAAGTAATTATTAATAGCGGAATTGTCTCCAAACAACAACTATCAAATTTAAAAGCGCATTTATACAAGCAGATTTTAATTAGTTTACGTTTAAATCCTGCTCATAAAAATATTAGAATTCAGATAAGAGAGCAACTAGATTTTGCAACAGTTTTATATCAAAAAGGATTATACAAACAGAGTTTAAAGTTATTGGATAAAGCCAAAAATCTAGCCTTAGAAAACGAAGAAAAAAACATTGCCTACGAAATTGTTGAACTCGAAAAAGTAATAGAAACTCAATACATTACAAGAAGTTTAAGCAACAGAGCAGATCAACTTTCGGTACAAGCCAAAACATTAAGCCAGCAAAATGTAATAGCCAGTAAATTGTCTAATTTATCATTGCAATTGTACAGCCATTTATTACAAAATGGATATGTAAAAAACAATGAAGAATTAGAGTTTATTAATCAATATTTTCATAAAAGATTACCTAAATATAATTTTGAAGATTTAGGTTTTAGAGAAAAATTATGGCTTTACAAATCGCATTTATGGTATAGTTTCTTAACTCAAGATTTTTTACAGAGTTACAAGTATGCAAGAAAATGGGTAGATTTATTTAAAGAAGACAAAAAGCATATTTTACAACATCCTGTTTTTTACTTAAAAGGGATCAATTACTTATTAGAGGCTTCTTTTTTTGTAAAGAAAAAATCTACTTTTAAAAGAGAGTTAATCGCTTTTGAAGAAGAAATTGAGCAAAATACAATTCCATCGAACACAAATACAGAGCTTTTAATTTTTCAGTATTTGTATGCTAATAAATTGCACTTACATTTTTTAGAAGCTACTTTTTCTGAAGGAGAATACTTGGTTGAAATCATTAATCAAAAAATACAAGATTACAGAAACAGATTAGATAGCCATTATATTGTAATGCTATATTACAAAATTGCTTGTTTGTACTTTGGAATGGGTAAAAACGAACTATGCATTAGCTATTTACAGAAAATTATAAAGTCTAAAAATTTAAGCTCTGCAGAAGATTTACAGTGTTTTGCAAGAATTTTAAATTTGATTGCGCATTACGAATGCGGATTAGATTACGATTTAGAAAGACAGTTTTTAGATACTTATAAGTTTCTATTAAAAATGGAAAACCTGCAAGAAGTTCAAAAGATTTTCTTAACATCTATTAGAGACTTGAGCGATGTTTTTCCTCATGAAATTAAAAATGAGTTCAAAAAAATACACGCCAAACTGCAAAAGTTTGAAAATCATCCTTATGAAAAAAGAGCATTTTTGTATTTAGACATTCTTTCTTGGTTAGAAAGTAAAATAAAAAACAAACCTATTGCTTTGATAATTAAAGAAAAATCAAAGAAATAAATTAAATACTAAATTATTATTAATTATTTTAACAATTATTACGAACTATACATTTTTTAATAATTTACATAAAATAATACGCATCTAAACCCATCAAAATAAATAATACTTCTATTTTTGTGGTGTGAATCTTTCTAAATTAAATACAAATTCTTCTAAAACTACTTCTGTAGTATGTATTTCTATGAACACCATTATTCGCACAACAACTACAACTATTACCCTTTAGGGGTTTACTATATACATATTACTCAGGTTATTTATTGTTTCGTACACATCGAAATAAAAACAAAAAAAATTACAAACTATTTATCAATTTAAGATGAAAGTATTAAAATTCGGAGGCTCATCAGTAGCCAATTCAGAAAAAATAAAACAAGTTTTAAGCATTATTGCAAAAACATCAGAAGAACAAAAAGTAGCAGTTATTGTATCTGCCTTTGGCAAAACTACAGACAAACTTTTAGCAGGAGCAAATGAAGCTTTAGAAGATATTACTGCTGCTAAAGAAATTTTAGAGTTAATTAAAGAATTACATTTTAGAGTAATTGATGATTTAATTATCAAAAATAAAAAAGAGGTTTCAGATGAAATTACCTATTTATTCGATCGTTTAATTTCTATTTACGAAGGGATCTTTTTACTTCAAGAATTATCTAATAAAACATTAGCAAAAGTTTCTAGTTTTGGAGAACGATTATCTTCTTATATCATTGCAAATGCAGCAAAAGAAACTTTAGATGCTACTCATAAAGAAAGTAGAGATTTAATTGTTACCAATGATGAGTATTTAAATGCTCAAGTAAATTTTGAGGTTACAAATAAAAATATTGCCATCTTTTTTCATGATAATCAACATAGAATTGCAGTTTTAGGTGGATTTATTTCATCGAACACAGCTGGCGAAACTACAACTTTAGGTAGAGGTGGTTCTGATTTTTCTGCTGCCATTTATGCTGCAGCTTTAAATGCTAATGAATTGCAAATCTGGACAGACGTTAGTGGAATGTTTACTGCAAATCCTAGAATTGTAAAACAAGCGTATCCAATTTCCGAAATTTCTTACGAAGAAGCTATGGAATTATCGCACTTTGGTGCAAAGGTTTTATATCCACCAACAATTCAACCTGCTTTAAGAAAAAATATTCCTATCAGAATTAAAAACACTTTCGATCCTGAAAATTTCGGAACGTTAATTTCTAACGATCCTGAAAATGGAAATGAAGTAAAAGGAATTTCGCATATAGAAGATATTAGTTTAATTACTTTAGAAGGTGGTGGAATGATTGGTATTCCTGGTTTTTCTAAACGTTTATTCGAAGCACTTTCTGTAGCCAAAATAAATGTAGTATTTATTACTCAAGCATCATCAGAACACTCTATTTGTGTGGGTGTTTATGATTTAGATGCAGAAAAAGCAAAAACCATTTTAGATGAAACTTTTAGTATAGAAATATACAGAAAAAAGATTAAGCCAATTATTGTAGAAAACGATTTGGCAATTATAGCTGTGGTTGGTGAGAGCATGAAAAACTACCAAGGTTTAAGCGGACAAATGTTTAGTGCTTTGGGTAGAAATAATGTAAATGTTAGAGCTATTGCACAAGGTTCATCAGAAAAAAACATCTCTGCAGTTATTAATAAATACGATGCTAAAAAGGCATTAAACACTTTACACGAACAATTTTTTGAAGAAAGAACCAAACAATTAAACTTGTTTGTAACAGGTGTAGGTAATGTTGGCGAGCGTTTTTTAGCACAAATACATCAACAAAAGAAATTTTTAAAAGAAAATTTAAAACTAAACATTCGAGTAATTGGTATCTCTAATTCTAGAAAAATGGTTTTTGACGATTCTGGAATTAACTTAGATAACTGGAAAGATTTATTAGAAAATGGAGAACCAACCAGTTTAGATAATTTTTACATAAAAGTAAAAGAAGCCAATCATAGAAACAGTGTTTTTATAGACAATACAGCAAATCAACAAGTTTCTGAAGTATATGAAAAATATTTAAGAGACAGCATTTCTGTAGTTACTTGCAACAAAATTGCTTGTGCTTCTAGTTTTTATAATTATAAAAAACTAAAAGAAGTATCTAAAAAATACAACGCTTCATTTTTATTCGAAACCAATGTTGGTGCAGGTTTACCAATTATAGATACACTTAAAAATTTAGTGAATTCTGGTGATCAAATTCATAAAATTCAAGCAGTTTTATCTGGTAGTTTAAACTTTGTTTTTAATAATTTTGATAAAGACTCCACATTTCATGATGTTGTTGCTCAGGCACAAAAAGAAGGGTATACAGAACCAGATCCAAAAATTGATTTAAGTGGTGTAGATGTGGCCAGAAAAATTTTAATTCTTGCTAGAGAAAGTGGTTTTAAAATGGAATTAGAAGACATTAAAAACAATGCTTTTTTACCTGAAGAAGCTTTAAAAACTAAAAATAATGATGATTTTTATGCAGCCTTAACAAAGCACGAAAGTCATTTTCAAGATATATTTAAACAAGCCAATGATAAAGATTGTCGTTTAAAATATGTAGCAGAATTTGTAGACGGAAAAGCAAATGTAGGTTTACAGAACATACCTGCAGATCATCCTTTTTACAATTTAGAAGGTAGTGATAATATTGTATTATTTTTTACAGACAGATATCCAGAAAATCCTTTAATTATAAAAGGCGCAGGTGCTGGTGCAGATGTAACTGCTTCTGGTATTTTTGCTGATGTTATTAGAATTGCGAATCAATAATTATTAAAAAATTGAAGAATATAAACATTTAAACATTTCATTTGTTTATAATTTTTTAATTCTTGAATTTTAAATTTTTTAATAAAAAATAAATGGATTACTTAAAAATATTTTCTCCTGCAACTGTTGCCAATGTTTCTTGTGGTTATGATTCTTTGGGGTTTGCTGTTGATGAAATTGGTGATGAAATGACATTTACCAAAACGCCAAACAAAGGTGTAGAAATTACCAATATTACTGGTGCAGATTTAACTTACGATGTAGATAAAAACGCTGCAAGTGCTGTAGTTAAAAAAATGCTGTTGGATTCAAATGCAGATTTTGGTGTGCAACTCACTATTCATAAAGGATTTTCTCCAGGAAGTGGATTGGGTAGTTCTGCTGCAAGTGCTGCTGGTGCTGCTTTTGGCGCAAATCAATTATTAGGCAACATCTACTCTGAATTAGAATTAACAAAATTTGCCATGTTTGGCGAAGAAGTTGCTTGCGGAAGTCCGATTGCAGATAATGTGGCTGCAGCAATTTATGGCGGTTTTGTACTAATTAGAAGTTACGAACCCTTAGATATTGTAAAATTACCTGTACCAAATGAATTAAGACTTGTGGCAATTCATCCACAAATAGAAATAAAAACCAAAGATGCAAGAGCCGTTTTACCAACAGAAATTGCATTAAAAGATGCTGTTACACAATGGGCAAATGTTGGCGGACTAATTTCTGGTTTACATACAAACGATTATAATTTAATCAGCAATTCTTTGGTAGATATTATTGTAGAACCACATCGTAAAAAACTAATTCCTTATTTTGATGATGTACAAAAAGCAGCATTAAAAGCAGGTGCTTTAGGTGCTGGAATTTCTGGTTCTGGACCTACCATTTTTGCACTTTGTAAAGGCGATGAAAATGTAAAAGAGGTTTACAATGCAATTGAAAGAAGCTACAGAAACAAAGGAGTTGATTTCGAACTTTATACATCAAAAGTAAATCCAGAAGGAATAAAAATTATATAATTGCAATATGCTTAAAGCCATAAACTTTAAGCACTTTGTTTCATTTTGCCAAAAGCATAGAGCTTATGGCTTAAAGCAAAAAACACAATGAACTATTACAGTTTACATCATAAATCGCCAAATACAACTTTTAAAAACGCTGTTGTAGAAGGCTTAGCAAAAGATAGAGGAATTTATTTTCCAGAAAACATCACTCCATTATCAAAAGATTTTATTGATAATATTTCTGATTACTCCAACCACGAAATTGCCTTTGAAGCCATAAAACAATTTGTAGGTGATGAAATACCAACAGACATTTTAAAAGAAATTATTGCAGAAACTGTTTCTTTTGATTTTCCTGTGGTTAAGGTTGATGATAATATTGCAACTTTAGAATTGTTTCACGGACCAACAATGGCTTTTAAAGATGTTGGTGCAAAATTTATGGCAAAATGCTTGGAGTATTTTAACAAAGATAATGACAATGAAGTTACTGTTTTAGTTGCTACTTCTGGTGATACAGGAGGTGCTGTTGCTAACGGATTTTTAAGTGCAAAAGGCGTAAATGTGGTTATTTTGTATCCTTCAGGTAAAGTGAGCGATATTCAAGAAAAACAATTAACTACTTTAGGTAAAAATATTACAGCTTTAGAAGTAGATGGTGTTTTTGATGATTGCCAAGATATGGTAAAAACTGCTTTTTTAGATGAAGACATAGAGCGAACTTTAACTTCTGCTAACTCTATAAATGTTGCACGTTGGTTACCACAAATGTTTTACTTTTTCTTTGCTTATAAAGAATTACACAAACAACATAAAGACCTTATTTTCTCTGTCCCAAGTGGTAATTTTGGTAATATTTGTGCAGGAATAATGGCACAAAAATTAGGTTTACCTATCAAACATTTTATAGCATCAACAAACGTAAATGACACTGTCCCTAATTATTTAGTGGATGGAGTTTACTCTCCTAAACCATCAAAAGCAACCATTTCTAATGCTATGGATGTTGGTAACCCAAGTAACTTTATTAGAATTAGAGAATTATTTAACAACGATTTAGAATTGTTAAAAAGTGCTTTTTCTTCTTATAGTTTTTCTGATGATGAAACTCGAGCAACAATGAAAAAAATCTATGAAAATTCAGGTTATGTAGCAGATCCTCATGGAGCTGTTGGTTTCTTAGGATTAAAAAAACATGGATTAAAAGAAAACGAATTTGGTGTTTTCTTAGAAACTGCTCATCCAGTAAAATTCTTAGATGTTGTAGAAGAAACTTTGCCTGTTAAAGTTGAAATTCCTGAGCAGATTAAAAAAGTAATTAACAATACAAAAGTGGCATTAAAAGCAGCTACTTACGAAGACTTGAAAGCGTATTTAATGAAATAAATATATTTCTCTTACTATATTAAAAGCTATTAGCTTCCAGTTCTAATAAAATTATTTATTAAAATTGGAAGCTATTTTTATTAGTAGGATACAATATACCAACCAAACTATTAAAAACTAAGAATTTAAAATCAGAAAAACACCAATCATAATTCCTATTAGAGGCACAATCTTTTTACGTTTGTTTTTTTCTTTAAAAATAAATCCACCAATAACTACTGTGATTAATAATTGACTTCTTTTTATGGCTGATAACAACATAATTAAAGCTTCAGGATCTTGTAATGCTTTAAAATAAAAATAATCTGCAGTATACAACAACAACCCTACTAAAGGGATTAACCAACTCCATTTAAATTTTGCTCTTTTTTCTTTAAAAGGAAACCACATTACACTTAGTATAACCAATAAAATCAATAGAGTATAAAAGCAAAACCAGAACAGTAATGTTTGCGGATTTAAATGTAGGCTTTGCACCAAAAATTTATCGTACAAACCACTTGAGGCTCCTAAAAAAGTAGCTGCTATTATTGCAAAAATCCATTTGTTACTTTTAAAAATAATACCTTCTATTTTTCCGATTTTAGAATACAATATCACTGAGAAAATAATCAGAAAAAAACCAATCCATTGATAAATGTTTGGCTCTTCTTTAAATATAAATATAGCTCCAATAAAAGTAAAAAACGGACCTGCAGAACGTATTGGAGCTACAATTGTAATTGGTAAATGTTTTAAAGCACTGTAAGCTAAAACCCAAGAAGCAGCCATAATCATAGATTTTATAAAAATAAAACCGTGTTTTTCTATTGGCAATTCTTCAATATAGAATCCTATTGATTTAAAATATTCAGGATTTACAATTGAACCGATAAAAAAAGGTAAGAAAACTAAAAATCCGGCAGATAAAGTAATTGTTAATACAGGTAAAACCTCATTATTTTTAACAACTTGTTTTTTTATGATGCTATGAAACCCTAAAAAAAGTGCGGCTAAAAGCCCCAAATACATCCACATAAATCAAATTTTTTTTTACTTGAATTTAAACTAAAAAAAAAGCAACTGATAATCATAAGATTAAAAGTTGCTTTTGTTGGCCTACAAGGACTCGAACCTTGAATGTCGGTACCAAAAACCGGTGTGTTACCAATTACACCATAGGCCAATGCTTCTTAGCGGATGCAAATTTAATGCAATCTTTTAAATTTGCAAACATTTTTTTATAAAATTTACTTTTAACAAAGATTTATGAGGATTTCTTTACTTAGAAAAACAATAAGAACAAGCTTTTATTCATAATTATTAGTAAATTCGCCCACATACAATTACCTGCTTTTATGACACCAGCACAATTTAATAAATGGAACATCATTCTTGGATGGATTACATTTGCTATTGCCCTAATTACTTACACTTTAACCTTAGAGCCCACAGTTAGTGCCTGGGATGTAGGTGAGTACATTTCTACAGCTGTAAAATTAGAAGTTGGGCATCCACCAGGAGCGCCACTTTTTCAAATGTTAGGTGCATTTTTTGCATTATTTACATCAGATAATACAGAAATTGCTAAAATGGTAAACTTTATGTCTGCTTTAGCAAGTGCATTTACCATTTTATTTATGTTCTGGACAGTTAGTAATTTAGCTAAAAAGCTGGCAGCTAAAACAGGTAATATATCTAAAGGGAAACGAATTGCTATTTTAGGAAGTGCTTTAGTAGGTTCTTTAACTTATACTTTTTCTGATAGTTTTTGGTTTAGTGCTGTTGAAGGTGAAGTTTATGCAATGTCATCATTTTTAATGGCATTATTATTTTGGTTAGGTTTAAAATGGGAAAGCGAAATAGATACACCAAGAGGTAATAAATGGCTGGTTTTAATCAGTTTTGTTGTGGGTTTATCATTTGGTGTTCACATACTTTCTTTGTTGGTTATCCCTGCAATTGTAATGTTATATTTCTTTAAAACTTACAAAAGCATCAACTTAAAAACTACAGCTATAGCTACTATTTTTTCTGTATTTGTCTTAATGCTGGTTTTTAAATTTATATTCCCTTTTACATTAAAATTCTTTAGTGCATCAGAGTTATTTTTCATTAACTCAGTTGGTTTACCTTATAACTCAGGTAGTATTATTGCTGCAATAATCTTAGTAGCTCTTTTTATCTTCGGATTAAAATACACCAGAAAAAAGCAAAAATTAACGGCAAACACTTTAATTTTATCGTTACTTTTTATAATGATTGGTTTCTCTTCTTGGATGATGTTACCCATAAGAGCCAATGCAAACACTACTATTAACGAGAATAATCCTTCTAGTGCACGTGAATTATTGGCTTATTACGAACGTGAACAATATGGGGATGCCAATGTTTTTTACGACACGTATTATTCAAATACATACAGCAGAGAGCAAGATGCTACAAACCCAACTAAAGATGACAAACCAAAATATGAGAAAAAAGATGGTAAATATGTTATTGTAAATGTTTACAAAGATGTTTTACCTAATTATTCTGATAAACATAAGGGGTTTATACCAAGAATGGTAAATCCTGCATCCGAAGAAATGTATAAAAAAATTGCAGGAATACCAGCAAATAGCAAACGTAGACCAACTTTTGCAGAGAACATTAAGTTTATGGTTAGCTATCAATTTGGGTATATGTATGGGCGTTATTTTATGTGGAATTTTGTTGGACGACAAAATGATATTCAAGGACAATTAGATATACATAATGGAAATTGGATTAGCGGAATTGATGTAATAGATGAAGCAAGATTAGGCTCTCAAGAAATGTTACCTTGGCAATCTTTACTAAATAAAGGACGCAATAAATACTATTTTTTACCTCTTATTTTAGGGTTAATAGGTTTGTTATATCAAATAAAATGGGATAAAAATAATTTCTTCACCCTATTTTTATTCTTTGCATTTACAGGTTTTGCCATTATATTTTATACAAACCCAAAACCTTTTGAACCAAGAGAACGTGATTATGCAGTTGTGGGTAGTTTCTATATTTTCGCAATTTGGGTAGGTTTTGGTGTATTAGCCTTATATGAATACCTGAAAAATTTTGCAATGAGAAAAAAAGTTGCAATTGCTGTTACTGTAGTTACATTATTAGCTGTGCCTACTTTAATGGCCGTACAAAATTGGGATGATCATGATCGTTCTAACAGATACACAACACATTTAAATGCACAAGCTTATTTAGAAAGTTGCGACCCAAATGCAATTATGTTTACAATTGGCGATAATGATACTTTTCCTCTTTGGTACATGCAAGAAGTAGAAGGAATTAGAACCGATGTTAAACTAGTAAACACAAGTCTTTTTCAAACAGATTGGTACATAGACCAGATGAAGAAGAAAAGTTATAAAGCAGAACCAATTCCATCGCAATTAGAACATGATGAATACAAATACGGAACTTTAGATGTTGCTTATTACTTTCCTGAAATATTTCCTCAATTAAAAGACTCTGTTATAGAATTAGATTATTTCATGAAATGGATTCAGAGTGATAATAAACGTACTTTCTATGATTTAGATGAAGATGGAAACCCAGAAAAAGTATTACTTGCTAACAAAATTCGTATTCCTGTAAACAAAGAAAATGTTTTAAAATACGGAATTGTGGCACAAAAAGACGCTGATAAGATTGTACCTTACATAGATATTACGATTGATAGAGCCATAGGTAAAAATGCAATCTTAATGTTAGATATTTTAAATAATTTCGACTGGAAAAGACCTATTTATTTTACTGGTGGTTCTAATGCAGATAATGAATATATATGGCTTAAAGATTACTTACAATTAGATGGTGTTGCTTTTAAATTTGTACCTATAAAAACACCTACCAAAATTTATAATGAAAACGGACAATTAATTCGTGAGTTGAGTTTGTTTGATATTGGTAGAATTGATACTGAAAAAATGTACAGTAACGTTAAAAAATGGAACTGGAGAAACATTAATGATGGTAAAATTTATTTAGACGAACAAACTAAAAGAAACGCAATCTCTCTAAGAAACAGTTTAATGCGTTTGTCTGCTGCATTTGCAAAAGAAGGTGATACTTTAAAAGCAATTGAAGTGTTAGACTTATCTTTAGACAAATTACCTATCGAAGATTTTGACCATTACAGTTTATCTATGGAATACCCAGAAATGTATTATAAATTAGGTGAAGCAAAAAAAGCTAGAAAAAATGCCGAAGATTTAATTAGATTATTTAAAGAAAAACTAGTTTGGTATAGTACTTTTTCTGTCGAAGATTTTGATATGGTTTTCGAAGATTTCGATTTAACTTTTAGATATCTTTATAGAGGAATTATAGATCAAGTTGTACAGTATGATACTGACCAAGAATTTATAAACGAAATACAAGATGACTTTAACAAAACACTGAGTTTATTTGAACACATTATGCCCAGTGACAGTGTAGAAGTAAAACAATAAAACAAAAAACCACAAACTTAAAAGTTTGTGGTTTTTTTATAGTTATTATTTAGTAAAACTTAAACGTATTGTTGCACCAAACCAATTAAAGTATTTGCATCTTGAAAACCTGTTTGGCGCCATTTCATTTCGCCATTTTTATAAATCATAAAAGTAGGGTTTCCTTTAACACGTAAAGCATCTGCTAAAGTTTCGTTCTTTTTAATATCGATCTTAATTACTTTAGCTTTATCACCTAAAGCAGCAGCAACATCTCTTAAAGTTTGTACACTATTTTCTACCTCATTCCAATCAGCATAAAAGTCGATTAAAACAGGCTTATCAACACTAATTAACTCTCCAAATTTTGTCATAACCTAAGGTTTTTAAAGGAAAAAATTGCGTAAAATTTCTATTTTATTAACACAAATATAATAAATCTAATTAAATAAGCTGATTATCAGGCTTTTTTAAGCTCTATAACAGTAATCTCTGGCCAAATACCTACTCTACCAGGAAAAGCGTGATAACCAAAACCTCTATTTACATTTATAAATCTACCAAATTCTTGATACAAACCAGCCCATTGTTTATACACATATTGAGAAGGACTCCATTTAAAAAAACCAGGAATCTCAATACCCATTTGCAAACCATGTGTATGGCCACTTAAGGTTAAATGATAATTAAAATCATCTTTCTTTACTTTTTCTTGCCAATGACTTGGATCGTGACTCATTAAAATTTTAAAATCGTCTTTTTTAACATTTACTGATGCTTTTTCAAGATCTCCTGCTTGATTAAACCCTTTACCCCAATTTTCAACACCAATTAAAGCTATTTTTTGTCCGCCTTTTTCTAAATATCTGTTTTCGTTACAAAGTAAATCAAAACCTATCTTTTGATGAATTTCTTTTACTTTTTTAAAGTTATTGGTTTTATCTTCTGGCGATTTCCAATCCATATAATCACCATAATCGTGATTTCCAAGAATAGCGTATTTACCTTCTTTGGCTTCTAGTTTTGCAAAAACATCAATCCAATTGTCCATTTCCTTTGCCTGATTATTTACAATATCTCCTGTAAACAACATTAAATCTGATTGCTGCTCATTAATCAAATCTACACCATACTGTATTTTTTCTTTGTTGGTAAAACTACCAGAATGTATATCCGAAATTTGAGTAATGGTATAACCATCAAAAGCAGCAGGTAAATCATCAAAAGAAAGTTGATATTTTATCACTTTATAATTGTATTTACCTTGTATAATTCCGTAGATAAAAGACACAAAAGGAATGGCTGCCAACCCTAAAGCCAATTGAGAAATAAATTTTCTTCTACCAGCCAAAGGCTGTGTTTCTGAACTAGAAAATGCAGATATTCCTTTTACAATCCATCTGTAAACATCTTCGCCAAAAAGTAATAAAAAAAGCACCAACTTCGGAATTAGAAAAGTAAGCAACAAACCCATTGCCATTTGAAATTGTGGTGTTTGTCCATTGCTTCTATCATAAGAAAAAATGGTGATAAAAAAATTGATATAAACAATAGAACTTGCAACTAAAACAGCATATCTTAAAAACTTATTTTTAGAAACTATTTTTAAGGCATTAAATGTATAAACCTCTAAAATTACTGCAAGAATCGTTACAATTATTAGTGGAATTAACCAACGTAGCATAAAATTTATTTTAAACAAACAAAGGTAACTGTTAAAAAACGAATGAATTTTAACAACTTGTTAAAGTTTAAAAGTGCTTTTTTATTAAATTAATACCAAATAAAATTACCTATTCATTTTTAACAATTCATCTAAATTCAAATATTTAAAATCTTAAGAACAAGATTCATATCATCAATTTAAACGCTTATTAAGATTTATGATAGATTTTACAATGCAAGCTCAAATTAAAATCAATAGAATATAAAGCGCAATTTTATACAGTTTTTTGTAGTTTTATCTTTTTTCAACTCTATACAAAATGGCAGATCAAAAAAGACTTTTTTTAGTAGATGCTTACGCATTAATTTTCAGAGGATATTACGCTTTTATAAAAAACCCAAGAATTAATTCTAAAGGGTTAGATACTTCTGCAATAATGGGTTTTATGAACTCTTTATTAGATGTTATAAAACGTGAAAGACCAGATAAATTAGCAGTTTGTTTTGATAAAGGTGGTAGCGTAGATCGTGTAGAAATGTTCGAAGCTTACAAAGCCAATAGAGACGAAACTCCAGAAGCCATAAAAGTTGCTGTGCCATATATTTACGAAATTCTTAAAGCTATGCACATACCAATTATGGTTAAAGAAGGTTTTGAGGCAGATGATGTAATTGGTACACTTTCTAAACAAGCAGAAAAAGAAGGTTTTAAAACTTATATGGTAACTCCAGATAAGGATTTTGCTCAACTGGTTTCTGAAAATATTTTCATGTACAAACCACGTTTTGGTGGTGGTTATGATATTTGGGGAGTGCCAGAAGTACAAGAAAAATTCGGAGTAGAAAACCCAGAACAAGTCATCGATTTTTTAGGAATGATGGGAGATTCTGCTGATAACATCCCAGGTTTACCTGGAGTTGGAGAAAAAACAGCCAAAAAGTTCTTAGCACAATTTGGTTCTATGGAAGGTTTATTAGCCAACACAGATCAGCTAAAAGGAAAAATGAAGGAAAAAGTTGAAGCTAATGGAGAGTTAGGTTTACTATCTAAAAAATTGGCAACAATTATGTTAGATGTTCCTGTAACTTTTGATGCTAAAGATTTTAATTTAGATGAACCTGATAAAGAAAAAGTAACTGAACTTTTTAATGATTTAGAATTCAGAAATTTATTAACCAACTTTTTACGAACTTTTACAACAGAAACTACTACAAAAACTGTAGAAACTAGCGTTGCTGAAAAATCAAAAAAGCCATCAGTAAAAGCAGATGGGCAATTCGATTTATTTGCAGCTCCTGGTTCTGGAAGCGTTTCTGAAGAAGATGTGGCTTCTGGGTTTAAAACTATAAAAAACACGAGTCATTTTTATCAGCATATAAATACTGCTTTTTCTAGAAAATTATTAATTCAGAAATTAATGCAACAAACTTCGGTTTGTTTTGATACTGAAACTACAGGTTTAAAAGCTTTAGAAGTTGAGTTAATAGGAATTGCTTTTTCTTACGAAACAGGTAAAGGTTATTATGTTTCTTTTCCTGAAGACCAAACAGAAACCCAAACTATTTTAGAAGAATTTAGACCTTTTTTCGAATCTGAAAATATCGAGAAAATTGGTCATAATTTAAAATACGATATTAAAGTTTTATCAAATTATAAAATGCCTGTAAAAGGTAAATTGTTTGATACCATGATTGCTCATTATCTAATTAATCCTGATATGAGGCACAATATGGATATTTTGGCAGAAACGTATTTAAATTATCAACCAGTTTCTATTACAGAATTAATTGGTAAAAAAGGAAAAAATCAGCTTTCTATGCGAGTTGTGCCTATTGCAGATCAAACTGAATATGCAGTAGAAGATGCAGATATTACTTATCAATTAAAACAACTTTTTACTACTGAATTGGATTCTGGTAATGTTACCAATTTGTTTAATGATGTAGAATTGCCTCTTGTTTCTGTACTAACAGCTATGGAAATTGAAGGAATAAACATTAATACTGAATTTTTAAAAGAACTATCTGTTGCTTTGTCTGATGATATTATTAGACTAGAAAAAAACATTTACGAGCAAGCAGGAGAAGAATTTAACATTGCATCACCAAAACAATTAGGTATTGTTTTATTCGAAAAAATGCAATTGGTTGATAAACCTAAAAAGACAAAAACTGGCCAATACAAAACTGGTGAAGACATTTTATCTTACTTGGCAAAAGATCATAAAATTATTCAAGATGTTTTAGAATATCGTCAATATAAAAAATTACAAAGTACTTATGTTGATGCTTTGCCTAATGAAATCAACAAAAAAACAGGAAGAATTCATACTGTGTATGCACAAGCAGTTGCTGCAACTGGTAGATTGAGTTCTAACAACCCTAATTTACAAAACATACCTATTAGAACAGAAAGAGGTCGTGAAGTAAGAAAAGCATTTATACCAAGAAGTCAGGAATATGTTTTATTAGCTGCAGATTATAGCCAAATAGAATTAAGAATTATTGCTGCTTTAAGCGAAGAAGATAATATGATAAATGCCTTTAAAAATGGCAAAGATATTCACGCTTCTACTGCTGCAAAAGTGTTTAATGTTCCTTTGGATGAAGTTACTCGTGAGCAAAGAAGTAATGCAAAAACCGTAAACTTCGGAATTGTTTATGGAGTTTCTGCTTTCGGATTAAGCAACCAAACCAACTTGTCTAGAGGCGAAGCCAAAGAATTGATTGATACGTATTACGAAACTTATCCGAAGTTAAAAGCCTATATGTCTGCACAAGTAGATTTTGCTAGGGAAAATGGTTATGTAGAAACCGTTTTAAACAGACGTAGGTATTTAAAAGACATTAATTCTAGAAATGCAATGGTTAGTAGTGGTGCAGAAAGAAATGCTGTAAACGCCCCAATACAAGGTTCTGCTGCAGATATTATAAAACTAGCCATGATAAACATTCATAACCGATTTGAAAAGGAAGGTTTTAAATCTAAAATGTTATTGCAAGTGCATGATGAATTGGTTTTTGATGCACATAAAGACGAACTAAAAACCATAGAACCAATTATTAAACATGAAATGGAAAACGCTTTTAAAATGAGTGTGCCTTTAGATGTTGAAATTGGTTTGGGTTATAATTGGTTAGAGGCGCATTAGATATGATTCTCTTTTCTAAAAAATAAAAAGCTAGTGAAAAACGAAAAACTATGGATTAAAATTAAAAACTTTAATCTAGATGATGAAAGCTCTGATTTTCCTTTTTCTAAAAGGTTAGCCAGAGATAATAATTGGGAAATTAAATTTGCTTTAAAAAGCATTCTAGAATACAAAAAATTCATTTACCTATGTTGTGTATCTAACAAACAAATTACACCTTCAGATGCTGTAGATCAAGTTTGGCACCTTCACTTAACTTACACCAAATCTTATTGGAAAACATTCTGTAACGAAACACTTGGCAAAGAAATTCATCATAACCCAACAAAAGGAGGTACAAATGAAAGAGAAAAATTTTCTGATTGTTATGATTCTACATTTGAGATTTATAAATCTGAATTTAAAGAAACACCTCCTAACTCAATTTGGCTAAACAATAAAAAAAGGTTTAAAGAGGTTAATTTTAAAAGAATTAATATTGACTCTTTTTGGCTTATAAAAAAACCATCAAAACAATTTTTATTTGCATTTAAATTATTAACTATTCTACTTATAATTCCTCTATTATTTATAAGAGCTAAAGACAGTTTAACTGATTCAAGTTCAATAATTATAGTATTAGTTGTTGTAATAATTTTGATAACCTTAAAAAGTAAAAATAACAACAATAATAATGGATGCTCTTATGATGATTTTCATGATGATGGATGTGATAGTGGGTGCAGTGGCTGTTCTGGCTGTGGAGATTAAATAAAACAAAAAATGAAACTAGATTACATAGAAAACTACAACGAACTTAATGAAAACTTGGTTCGTCTTTATAATTTTAATAAAGCAGAAGCCATAAAATTTAGAGACTTATTAATTGAAGTTGTTATTCTTAAAAAACAAAAGTTAGATTTAGCTCAAGTTGATTTTATTGAACCTAGAAATTGCAATTTAATTTTAGGTTTATTTAAAACTGATGAAGGTATTTTAACAAAAGACGACTATAATTTTTTCTGTATTTTAACCCTACAAGGTTTTGAAAAAATGATAAGATTAATAGAACCATTTTGCAATAAAGAATCTAGAGCTCATCAATACTTGTATGATATTGACAACCCTACAGATTTGTTATTTTGCCCAAGTGCTAGTTAAAATAATTCTAACAGAATTAAATGAATAAAAAACTTAAAAATCTATTTTTTTTAGTTCTATCTATCATCACCTTTATAAATTGTGGTGCTAATCGTTTGTTTATGAAACAAGATTCTTCCTTTACAGAAAACTTTAATAATCAAGAAACTTTCAAAAAAAACTGGAAAGATAACTCTTGGAAAAGTCCTGCATTGTATCAACTAGAAAACCAACATTTAAAAATTACAACAAGACCCAATACAAAAGATCGAGTAAAAATAAGAAGTAAACAAAAGTTTACCACTGGCACATATTCATGGCGCATTTTTGTACCAAAATTTAAAATGTACGAACAAGTTAGTATTGGCGCATTTTTATATCATAATCAAAAAGAAGAATTTGAGTTTGATTTTGAAATTGGCTCTGGTCAAAAAATAGATAGAGAACAAATAAATTTAAAAGACAATGAAGCCATTGTATTTTGTGTATCACAATTTTCGCCTTCAAACTCTAGCCATTTTGCAGTAAAAATGGAGGAATATGCTACTTTTAAAATGGAGCTAATAGATGTTAATGGCTTTTATTTAGTAAAGTGGTTTATCAACAATAATTTAGTTAAAACGCTACAAACTAACGTAAAAAGTAACACTAAATTTAAAGTACATTGTAGTTTAGAGAATTTACATTTTATGGGAGATTTGCCAACATCAACAGAAAATAATGTGCTTTTTGATGCTTTTCAATATCAAGAAACACTAGAATAAAACGCATAAAAAAAGGTAGATTAAAAATCTACCTTAGTTTAAAAACTTTTTCTTTTAAAGAGTGTTATTTATTATTGATCTTCTTTTACAATTTTATCTAACTTTTTAATCTCTTCATTGTACTCCTCAATAGCAGCATCAAATTTTCCTTTTTTAATTTCTTCGTTAAATTCTTCAATAGCTTCTTCGTGAATTTTTATATATTCATTTACAGTTTCATCTAACTCCTCTTTTAAGTCATCAAATTTTTCTGAAAGCTCTTCTAAATTCTCTTGCATTTCTTTTTCTGATGCATCTTGGTCTTCTATAAGTTCTAAATATTCATCTTGAATATCTTGTACATCTTCCATAACTTCCTCAGTTTTTAACCAAGCAGGAATTGTGTTTCCTAAGTTTGCAATTCTATAATTCATATTCTGAATTCTTTCTCTTGTTGTAACATAATCAACTTTTCTTAAATTAGTTAATTCGTAGTTTACAACTGTATAATCTGCCCAATCATTAAAACCAGATATTCCTCTAGCATCTAAGTCATATACAATTGGTGTTTCTTTTTCTTTCATTTTATAGGTACGTGTTTTTACCTCATCTTCTGCTAAATCACTTTCCATTTCCACGTCTAAATTATCTTTATCCATATCTACAAGCTCTGCAATTTCTTCTTTTGCTTCATCCATGTTGTTTTTCTTTGGAGTATCACAAGAAACCAACATAAAGTTAGATAATGTTAAAACGATAGCTGCTACTCTTACTGAATTCATATTCATAATTTTCATAATATTTCTATTTTAAGTTCGATACAAAACTATAGGATAACAAAACAGTTCTTTAACGCAAATAATGTAATTCTTTGCTCTTTAGATATTTTAGATTCTATAAACTGTTTAAGTGGTATTTTATAACGAAACAACCTATCTTTGGCAATTATTCTTATAAAATTGAAACATTTTCATCATTTTAAAACTGATATTTCAGAAATTAAACTTCCAGAAAAGTTTACATTTCCATTCTATTATGAGCCTCATTTATTAGCAAAAACTGCTGTGGATGAAATTCAGAAGTATTTAGAAAATCAAACTGACTTTACACACAATTTTGGTTTAGATGATAAAAATTCTGAAACTGCCATTGGTAAAATGTTTGGAGTCTTAGTAGTTAAAGATGATAAAAACCAATTGGGTTATTTAGCCGCTTTTTCTGGTAAATTAGATGATAATAGTTTACCCAAAGCTTTTGTCCCACCTGTTTTTAATATGAGAACAGAAGGTAGTTTTTACACCAAAGGAGAAAAAAAAATTGAAGAAATAAATGCTCAATTAGGTTCAATTTTAAAGGATGAAAACTACTTAACTATAAAAGCAAATCACAAAAAACTTGTTTTAAATATTGAAACTGATTTAGAACTGCAAAGAAAAAAAATGAAACTTTCTAAAGCTGATAGAAAAGCAAAAAAGCAACAAGCAATTTCAGTTTTAAGCGATGTTGAGTTTAAAAAACTAACACAAATACTACAGCAAGAAAGTTATAACGATCAATTTTTTTACAAAGAATTACAAGAATACTATCAATCTAAAATTGATAAAAGTGCTAAAAAACTAACTTTTTTCCAAAATAAAATTGAAGCTTTAAAAACCAAACGAAAAGAAAAGTCGAACTATTTACAGCAAACTTTGTTTAGTAAATATGCTTTTTTTAATCAGAAAAAAGAACTAAAAAGTTTGTTAGATATTTTTAACGATCCAACAATAAAACCTCCTGCAGGTTCTGGAGAATGTGCTGCACCAAAATTATTACACTATGCGTTTACCAACAACTTAAAACCCATTTGTGTAGCAGAATTTTGGTGGGGAATTTCGCCAAACTCGGCCATTAGAAAACACAAAAACTACTATCCTGCTTGCCAAAGCAGATGTAAACCCATTTTAGGACACATGTTAAATGGCATTAAAATGGATGATAATTTGCTGTTAGAAAGCTTATCAAAAAAAGAACAGTTAAAAATTATTTTTGAAGATGATGTTTTAATAGTAGTTAATAAACCAGCAGAATTTTTATCTGTACCTGGTAAAGAAATTAAAGATTCTGTGTACACCAGAATTAAAGAGCTATACCCAACAGCAACAGGCCCTTTAATTGTGCATCGTTTAGACATGTCTACTTCCGGAATTTTAGTGCTTACAAAAACTAAAGAAGCCAATAAAGTTTTACAAAGTCAGTTTATAAATAGAACTGTAAAAAAAAGGTATGTTGCTTTATTGGATGGTAAATTATCAGCAAAAAAAGGAACAATTAAACTTCCTTTACGTGTAGATTTAGATGATAGACCTAAACAATTGGTCGATTTTAAATATGGAAAAAATGCAGAAACGAATTGGGAAATTATCAATATAAAAAATGGTAAAACTCGTGTTTATTTTTATCCTATAACTGGTAGAACTCATCAATTAAGAGTACATGCAGCTCATAAAAACGGTTTAAACACTCCTATTTTAGGTGATGATTTATATGGAAAAAAAACAAACAGGTTGCATTTACATGCTCAATTTATTGAGTTTTTACACCCATCAACTCATAAAAAAATGAGTTTTAAGGTTGATGCTGATTTTTAAATCAACAAAGCATTTTTATATGTAATTTTGTACCCGAAAATTATGAGTATTATTTCTAAAGACATACAAAACGCAATTGCCATTTTAACCAATGAAGAATTGGTGGCAATACCAACTGAAACCGTTTATGGTTTAGCTGGCAATATCTTTAGCGAAAAAGCGATTAAAAGCATTTTCGAAACTAAAAAGCGTCCTTTTTTTAATCCTTTAATTGTTCATATTCCTTCTGCTGATAAATTAGAAACTATTGTTTCTGAAGTGCCTAAAAAAGCAAGGATTTTGGCAGATAAATTCTGGCCGGGTTCTATGACATTGGTTTTAAAAAAGCACGAATCAATTCCTGATTTAATAACTGCAGGTAAAGATACAGTTGCTGTTCGTGTTCCAAATCATACTACAACAATTAGTCTTTTAAAACAATTACCTTTTCCTTTGGCTGCACCCAGTGCCAATCCTTTTAACAATATTAGTCCTACAAAACCAGAGCATGTAGAACGCTATTTTAAAAATGATATTAAAATGGTTTTAGATGGTGGTACTTGTAAAAACGGTATAGAATCTACCATTATTGGTTTTGAGAATAATGAACCAATTATTTACAGATTAGGTGCTTTGGCTTTAGAAGAAATTGAGGCAGTTATTGGTAAAATAGAAATAAAAAATAAAAAAGAAGAAAACCCTGATGCTCCAGGAATGTTAGACAAACATTATTCGCCTTTAACTACAACCATTTTAACAACTTCTATTGTTGATGAAATAGAACAACATCCAAATAAAAAAATTGGCGTTTTAACTTTAAATTCTTCTTTTAAAAGTGATAAAATTAGTGCTGAAATTATTTTATCAACTTCATCTAATTTAGAAGAAGCTGCATCAAAATTATACGATGCTTTACATCAATTAGATCATCAAAATTTAGACATTATTCTAGTAGAAAAAATGCCAGATTTTGGTTTAGGAAAATCGATGAACGATCGCTTGCAAAGAGCTTCTTTTAAAGGATAATTACTACTTCTTTTCGTCTTTCAATAAAGAGAATAATGCTGATCTAAATATTGAAAGTAAAATGCTAAAAAAGAGTGCTGCCCAAAAGCCAGAAACTTTAAAACCGTCTATTAAACTGTCTGCCAATAAAATAATGCAAGCATTTATTACAAAAATAAATAGCCCAAAAGTTACAATGGTAGCAGGTAGTGTAAAGAAAATTAAAAGTGGCCTAACAATCATATTTAAAATTGCAATTACAATAGCTACAATTATTGCTGATAGATAACCAGTTACAGCAACTCCAGGTAAAATATTAGCTAAAACAATTACTGCTAAAGCCGTTAATAAAATTTTTAGAAATGTTTTCATAAGTATAAATTTAACTTACTGATTGCTAAAAGTGTACCAATTTTAAAATCGGAAGTTTTGGCAGGTTTTTAGTTTATAATAAAATTCTTTATGCTTAAAAAAGTTGTAGTTAACCTAAAGATAATTTACTAGAAATATTAAATTTCAAAAAATAATTATATCTTTAAACTTGCTTATGAAAATCCCTATAATTAGATTAATTCTCTTCTATTTTATATTAAGTAATCTTAATATAAATTCTCAAAATATTCACTTAAAATCGAAATTAGAAAACATAAAGGTTTTAGAAGATTCTACTTTTGTAAACGAAATTTCTATCCTTTTTAATAAAAGTACTGAAGATCAATTTTATCCAATATTTTATGACTCAGAATTAGAAAAAGTTTCTAATATTCAATTATTTGAAAAGAAAAGAACACGTTTTAAAAGCATTGATCTTAATAAAGTTTACGAAGAAGATGTAGAGTTAGATTACATTACTAGTCAAAAAGTAAAATCTTTGGTAATACCCGCTAATAAAGAGATTAAGTTAACCTATTCTTTGTCTTGTAAAGAATTAATGTATTTTTCTAGTTTACATTTCTTTTCTTATAATCAAATAGATACACTAGAATATAAAATTAAAATTCCGAAAAAATTCGATTTAGCTCATAACACTATTTACAAAGATTCTTTAAGCTATTTTAAAATTGATTCGATTAAAACAGATACAAGTTCTAGCTGGAATATTAAAGTAAAACCCAAAAAAGTTAAATCTGACCCATTACAATTTTTTGGTATTTATAAAAACATGAAAGTTCCATTAATGCGAACTCTTGTTATTCCAAATTCATATAAAAATAAACCTACCAATTATATGAACGATTGGTATTACAAAAACTTACTTGAACAAAAAGGTTTAAACCCTACAGTAAAAGAAAAAATAGATGAATTAACTGCAAATGTTACAGACCCTAAACAAATTACAAATATTATTTACAATTATGTTAAAAATAACTTTAAATACGTTGCTATAGAAATTGGTTTAGGCGCTTTTATTCCTACACACGCAAATGAAGTATTTGCCAATAAACAAGGAGATTGTAAAGATCTTTCAAATTTTTTATCAGAAGCTTTACGATACAAAAATATTAAAAGTGATGTGGCTTTGGCTGCAACTTTCGATCATATAAGTGATTGTGATTTTCCGTCATTAAGTTCTGCCAATCACGTAATTTGTATTGCGTATATAAATGGTAAGAAAATACTGTTAGACCCAACAGACCCTATACATTTAGCAGAATCTCCAGTACAAAGTTTACAAGAAAGAACAATATTGATAATAAACGCAAAAGAAGGTTCATTTTATAAAATTAAAAATTTTACACCTCAACAAAATGAAATTTCTTATGAGATGGATGTAAAAATAGACTCAAGTACTAATGTTATAAATGGTGATTTTAATATAAAATACAATGGTATTTCTGGAAACTTTTTAAAAAGAGACCTAAAAAACCTAAACAAAAAAGATTTTGAAAATTCTATAAAATTATTATACGAACAAATTTTTGGACAACAATCAGTTTATAATTTATCACATTCAAATCATCTTAAAAATATATCATTTAAAGGAGATATTTCTATTAACGGAAAAACATTTGGAGATAACACCCATAAATATTTATTTATAGATTATTTACCTAGAATTTTTGAAACTGAAAGTAGAGAAACATTAATAGAAGGCACGTATTTATACAATCCATTTCATAAAAAAGTACGCGTTAAAATTACCTTAGATGAACCTATAGAAATTTTTAAAGCTATAGAACAAAATTTTAATAGTACAGAAGTATCATTTAACTTAAAAATAGAAGCCAAATCTAATCTAGAAATAGAGTGTAGTTACGACTTTATTTTCAAAGATGTTTTTGTAGACCATAACAACATCAAGACAATTAATAAGATTTTAAAATCATTTAAAAAAATAATTAATGAGCCAATTGTTCTCAAAAAAAATAAAAGTTAGTGTAAATATCATTTGTATTTGCGTTCTTTTTTACGGCTTTAAATCAAACTTTAAAAGTATAGAGCAAGACTCATTTTTAACGCTTTGTAAAAACTCAGATGCTTATTATTTGCATTCTTATACAGATGCAGCGTATATGAAAAACTGGTCTAGCTATAAAAGTTTTATTTCTATTAATAATAAGTTAGTTGTAAATAATGCAAATGGTGTAGAAAAATATGCGTTTTTAACATTAAGTGAATACGAGAGTAATCATATAAAAAAAATTAAAGTAAGAACCTTAAAAAAAGACGGTTCTATTGTTGAACTTGATTCTAGTTTAGTTTTTCAGAAAAAGGCGAAAAACAAAAAATTTGGAGAAATAAACTACCCAATACCAGCTGTAGAACCTGGAGACACAATAGAAACTACATACACTTATTACGAAAACTTAAAGTTAGATGAATTAATAGGTTATGTAAGCTTACACTCAGACATACCCAGTAAAAACACACAATACACTGTACAAACAAATAAAGATTTAGGTATACGTTATAAATCTTATAATAATTTTCCAGAACCTGAAATTGTATCTAACGATTCTTTAGTTTACTTACAATTTTCTATGGATAAAATTAAAGGTTTTGAAAATAATGATTACAGCTGTTTTCCTTGTGAATTGCCTTATTTATATTATTCATTAGAAAAAAAAGATGGTAAATTAAGAACTTGGAAAGATGTTTATAATGAAGAATTTAATTTTTTAACGCAACCTTTAGCTATTGATACAGAAAAATCATCTTATTACAAAAGATGGAAAAAAAGAATAATTGGAGAAGCAAAAGACAGCTCTAAATATTATAAGTTTAACTTGTTATTTAATGAAGTATCAGAAAATTTTAACATTGATGTTATAAAGGGAAAAGAATTTATAAAATCTAATGGCTATTTTTTAAAAGAAAAAAGATTTGACGTAATTAGTATCAGAAGGTTTTATAGACAAATTTTAGAAGATTTAGAAATACCTTATTGGGCGGTTTTTGGTAAGAGTAAATTATCTGGTAATATAGACCCTTATTACATTAGAAAAGGCGAATACGACCATATATTTTTTGCCTTCGAAAACAAAGATAAAAAGTTGTTTTTTTTATACCCTCATAGCGAATCTTATAAATATCAAATTGATGAAATTCCTACTTCTTTATACAATACCAATGCAATTTTAATTAAGCCCATACTTACAAGTAAAAAGAAGAAAAAAGATAAATTTATTTCTAGAGATTTAAAATTTGCTGAAGTAGACTCTATCAGTAGAATAAAAGTAAAATTACCAGGCCTAAGTTCTAATCAGAATTACTTAAATCAAATTGTTTATAGTAATGTTGATATAAAAAAACGAACTACATCTTTTAAATATATGTTTAAAGTTTCTGGTGGTTCTTCTACAGATTTAAGAACTTTTTTAAATATGATTAATGAAAATGAAGAAGTTAGCGACTTTTACAATGCCTTGTCTGAATATGAAGGGGATGATAATACAATGCAAATTGATACAGTAACCCGAATAAAACTAAATAAGCACAAACCTTACACTTATAATATTAATGCACAAGGAAAACTAAATAACACAGTTACATTTTTAAATGATAGCCTTGTAAGTATTTCTTTTGATAAATTAATAAATCACAACCAAATAGAAACCAATACAGATGCTGCTGCTTTAAATTATTACCTAGATTACAGTTATTCTGATAACTTTATGCTAAACCTTCAGTTTCCATGTAAAATTGAAGTTCTAGGCTTAGATGATGGAAAAGTAAATTTTAAAAATGATTTTGGAGAATATTATTTTGAATTAAAACAAAATAATAAAAATCAACTTATTGTAAAATCTAATTACAAAATCTTACAGAATCAAATTCCAAAAGAAAACTATCAAGAATTAAAACTATTAAACGAGAAAGTAAAAAACTCAGAAAGTAAAAGGTTAATTGTTAAATTAAAAATATAATCTTACTTCTTCTGCAACTCTGCAGCTTTACGTTCTAACTCTGCTTGAAATTCTTCCATAACAGGTTTTACAGTGCTTTGTGGTATGTCTGCCACTTTAATATACATTAAACCATCTACAGCATTGTTAAATTTTGGATCTACATTAAAAGCCACCAAACGTGCATTTTGTTTTACATATTTTTTAATTAAAACCGGAATTCGAAGTGCTCCAGGTTCTATTTCATCGATAATTTTATCAAACTTTTGCATATCTGCTTTTGTAGCATCAAACACAAAATCTTTATCACCATCTTTTAATTTTACCTTGTATTCTTTCTTCGGATAAATGTATTGTGCAATATAAGGATCGTAATAATGAGATTTCATAAACTCAATCATTAACGATTTTGAGAAATCTGAAAACTGATTGCTAATAGAAACGCCACCCATTAAATATTTATGTTCTGGATAACGTAAAGTAACATGCACAATACCTTTCCATAATAAAAATAAAGGCATAGGTTTTTGCTGATATTCGCCAATAATAAAAGCACGTCCCATTTCTATAGTATTTTCCATCATTTGATGCAATTCTGGCTCAATTCTAAACAATGTTTGTACATAAAAACCATTAATACCATACTTTTTATAGATTTCTTTACCTAAACCCATTCTGTATGCACCAGCCAAACAATTTGCAGCTCTATCCCATAAAAACATATGATAATAATACTTATCATATTTGTCTAAATCTATGGCTTTGTTTGTGCCTTCACCAACATCTCTAAAGGTAATTTCACGCAACCTACCAATTTCATGTAACAAATTAGGGATGTCTTTTGCGTTTGCAAAAAAGACTTCATAATTTTTACTTTCTAACAATCTACCATTATTCTCTCTTAAAGTATCAACCTCTTCAATAAATGAATCTATACTTTTTTGTGGAGTAATTTTCTTAGCAGATTTTTTAATTTTTATTTTTTCTGTTGATAAAATCTTGCTCTTTTTATCATAAGGATTTGCTAACATATAAGTCTTCTTGCGAATAAATTCGTAAAAAGCGGGTATGTCTTTAAATTCGTTTTGATCTTTTACAGCAATCGGTTTCCCAATTCTAACTTTAACTAATTTATCATCTTGAGAAACAGCTTCTGATGGTAATTTGGCTGTTCTTAACGTATCAGATATTTTTGATAAAAAGTAAAAAAATCGACTGTTTTTTGCATGAAAATAAATAGGTATTACTGGTACTTGAGCTTTTTTTATCAAACGTACAGCACCTTCTTCCCAAGGTTTATCTACTTTCAATTTTCCTTCTGTATAGGTAGAAACTTCTCCTGCAGGAAAAATACCCAAAGGTTTACCTTCTTTTAAATGTAATAAAGCACTTTTAATTCCTGCTACACTAGATTTTGCATCCTTTCTGTTTTCAAAAGGATTTACAGGCATTACATAAGGTTTTAATGGCTCAATTCTATGAAGCAGAAAATTGGCGATTATTTTATAATCTGTTCTTTTTTCAGTTAAAAGTTTTAATAATAAAATACCATCTACACCTCCTAAAGGATGATTAGAAATCGTAATAAAAGGACCATCTTTTGGTATTCTTTTTAAATCTTCTTCTGGTATTTCGAATTGAACATTACAATCTTCTAAAACAGCATTTAAAAACTCTAAATCAGATTTATTTTTATTCTTATCATAAATCTTATTTACTTTAGAGATTCTTAACACCTTTATAAGCAACCAACCTATAAAAGTACCAATAAAACCAAGTTTCTGTAAACCAATTACTTGCGCTATTTCTTTAGAAGTTACTAATGCCATAAAGTTCAGTTAAAACTAAATACAAACATAGTAAAAAAAACGAAGTTCTAATTTGTTTTAATTTGGATTAACAACTATTTGTGATGTTTCTTTATTTACCTGAGTTAGCAAAGATTTTCCTTTACTTTCTATCAATTCTATTGCATTATCATCAAAATGACGAACTGTATATAAATCCACTCCTTTTTGAACTTCAATTTTAAATTGATTTTTTAATTCCTCGTAAAAAGCATCAAATTTATTGAACTTATTATCAATACAAACAGAAAAACTAATGGCAGAGTTCTGAATTAAATTTACTTTCAGTTGATAATCGTGTAATTTTTGGAAGATAAAACTGATGTTATTTTCTACCATAAAAGAGAAATCTAAAGCAGAAATAGAAACTAAAACCTGATCTTTCTTAACAATAAAACAAGGTATATATGGCACTAATCTTGTACCTTTACTAACCTTTGTACCTGTTTCTTTAGGATTTACAAATGAACGAACCAATAACGGAATTTCTTTTCTTTCTAATGGTTGTAGCGTTTTTGGATGAATTACAGAAGCACCATAAAAGGCCATTTCTATAGCTTCTTCATAAGAAATTTGCTCTAACAAAGTAGTATCAGAAAAAACTCTTGGATCTGCATTTAAAACTCCAGGAACATCTTTCCAAATAGTTACGCTTTCTGCGCTTAAACAATAGGCAAAAATACCAGCTGTATAATCTGACCCTTCTCTACCTAAAGTGGTTGTATTTTCAGTATCATTAGCAGCAATAAAACCTTGAGTTATATTTATTTTAGAAGTATCTACTTTTTTAGTAATTAACTCTTCTGTTAGTTGCCAATCTACTTTTGCATCTCTATAATTAGAATCTGTTTTTATGTAGTTTCTTACATCAAACCAAACATTTTCTTGACCTAATTTTGCCAAATACGCACTTACAATTTTGGTTGATAATAATTCACCAAAACAAATAATTTGATCGTAAACATAATTAAATCTTTGCGATGTATTTCTAGCCAAAAACCAACCTAATTCACCAAACAAAACATCTATTTCTTTGTAAACATCATCACCTTTATCAAACAAAGAACCCATAATATTTTTATGATATTCTTCTATAAAATTAAGCTTGTTAGGTAAATCTTCTTTTTTATGATAATAAGATTCTATAACATCTTCAAAAGCATTTGTCATTTTTCCCATTGCAGAAATTACAACCAAGGTATCTTTAGCACCTTCATTTTTTATAATACTTGCAACGTTTTTTACACTTTCTGCATCTTTTACAGATGCTCCTCCAAACTTAAAAATCTTCATCTTAATTATTTTCTATAAATTTTGCTAAATTCTCTTTATTCATTTGCACCACAGACCAATCACTTAAATAAGTTGCGCCTGTACTTTTATAAAATTCTATAGCACTTGTATTCCAATCAATTACTTCCCAAGCAACTCTATTGTAATTATTATCGTAAGCATATTTTAAAACAGCTGTATATAGAGCCTTACCTGCTCCTATTTTTTGTTTTTCTTTGGTAACAATAAGATCTTCTAAATGTATAGTTCTACCTTTCCATGTAGAAAAACGTTCATAAAAAAGTGCAATACCAATAATTTTACTTTCTTGTTCTGCTACAAAAACTTTAAATTTTGGATTTGCAGAAAAACCATCATTAATTAAATCTTCTACAGTAATTTCTACAGCATCTGGCTCTTTTTCAAAAACTGCTAATTCAGTAATTAAATCTAATACAGATTGCATGTCTTTTTGTTTTCCTAACCTTATGTTGAAACTCATACTATTAAAATTTTGGTCAAAGATACTTGATTTTATAATCGCTAAAAATTATTGAAGATTTTTGACAATAAAACTTATTTTGTTCAATTTTTTAAAGATTCTTGAAAACAGTCAATTATAAATAAAAATATAATTCGAAAACGTTGTAGTAACTCAAAAAAGTTCAGATATTTGTTAAATAATTAACTATTAATCATAATAATGGCAAAAAAAAATCAAACTTTAGGAGAATTTATTATTGAAAATCAGAGCGATTTTAAGTATTCATCAGGAGAATTATCTCGATTACTAAATTCATTAAGATTAGCTGGTAAAGTTGTAAATCACGAAGTGAATAAAGCCGGACTTGTAGATATTACTGGAGCTGCAGGAGACACTAATATTCAAGGAGAAGATCAACAAAAGTTGGATGTTTATGCCAATGAGATTTTTATTCAAACACTTACAGACAGAAATATTGTTTGTGGAATAGCTAGTGAAGAAGAAGACGATTTTATTGTTATTAATAGTAAAGATGAGAATCATCAAAATAAATATGTTGTTCTTATGGATCCTTTGGATGGTTCATCAAACATAGACGTTAACGTTTCTGTTGGTACCATTTTTTCTATTTTTAGAAGGGTTACTCCTGTTGGAACACCTGTTGAAATACAAGATTTTTTACAATCTGGAGACCAACAAGTAGCTGCAGGTTATATTGTTTATGGTACCTCTACTATGCTGGTATATACTACAGGAAATGGTGTAAATGGTTTTACATTAAACCCAGCTTTAGGTAGTTGGTATTTATCACATCCTGATATGAAATTCCCAGAAGATGGAAGTATCTATTCTGTAAACGAAGGAAATTATTTAGATTTTCCTGCAGGAATTAAAATGTATATAAAATATTGCCAAGCAGAAGAAGGAGATAGACCTTATACAAGTAGATATATTGGTTCTTTAGTTTCTGATTTTCATAGAAATATGATAAAAGGTGGAATTTATATGTATCCTAAAGGATCAAAAAACCCAAAAGGAAAACTACGTTTGTTGTATGAATGTAGTCCTATGGCATTTTTAGCAGAACAAGCTGGTGGTTTAGCCTCAGATGGATATAATAGAATTATGGAAATAGAACCTAAAGAACTACATGAAAGAGTTCCTTTTGTTTGCGGAAGTAAAAATATGGTGAAAAAAGTTGAACAATTCATGAAAACTTTTGGCGAATAAATCTTTCTTATACAGCAATAAATTATCAAAACGTAAACTTCTTGTAAAACCATGTATTTATAGTTAAATTTGTGGAACAAAAATTTTATTTAATCAATTTAATATAAAGAATTATGGCTTTTGAATTACCAGAATTAGGATATGCTTACGATGCACTAGAACCAAATATTGATGCAAGAACTATGGAAATACACCATACAAAACATCATAATGGATATACAACAAAATTAAATGCAGCAATTGAAGGAACTGATTTAGAAGGAAAATCTATTGAAGATATTTTAACTAATTTAGATATGAGTAATGGTGCTGTTAGAAATAATGGTGGTGGTTTTTACAATCATTCTTTATTTTGGTCTGTTATGAATCCTGAAAATGGTGGTTATTTATCTGGTGAATTAAAAGATGCAATTGAAGAAGCTTTTGGTACTAAAGAAGCGTTTATAGATGCTTTTTCTAAAGCTGCAGCTACTCAGTTTGGTTCTGGTTGGGCTTGGTTATGTGTTTTACCAGGTGGTAAAGTAGAAGTTTGTTCTACACCAAACCAAGACAATCCATTAATGCCAGGTGTTACTTGTGGTGGAACTCCAATCTTAGGTTTAGATGTTTGGGAACATGCATATTACTTAAATTACCAAAACAGAAGACCAGATTATATTAGTGCTTTCTTTAAAGTAATTAACTGGAACGAAGTTGAAAAAAGATATGCAGAAGCTAAGTAATTAGATTCTCTATGATATAAAAAAAGCATCCAATTCTGGATGCTTTTTTTATATCAATAATTTATAATATTCTAATAAGCTCTTTCATCATTACCTTCATAAAAATTAATGAAAGCTTGGTTTACAACTCTCATACCTCCAGGAGTTGGATAATCTCCAGTAAAATACCAATCTCCCAAATTATCAGGGCAAGCTTTGTGTAAACCTTCTATTGTTTGATAAATAACTTCTACTTCTGCTTTAATATCTTCTGTTTTTAACATCTCAGCAATTTTAGCAGAAATCTCTTCAGCCTTAAAAGGGCTATAAATTCCCTTTACATGGTTTATAATTTCTTCGTCGTTTTTAGATTGTTGCTCTTTACATTTTTTATAAACATCATCTACAATATGATATTGATTTGTGTCTTTTAACAACTCTAAAGCAGCTTTAAAGGCAATAAATGCTTCAATTCTTGCCATATCAATTCCGTAACAATCTGGATAACGAATTTGAGGTGCAGAAGACACTACCACAATTTTTTTAGGGCTTAGCCTATCTAAAATTTTAATAATACTTTTCTTTAAAGTTGTTCCACGTACAATACTATCATCAATAATTACCAAATTATCTGTAGGCTTTACAACCCCATAAGTAATATCGTAAACATGCTCTACCAAATCATCTCTAGAACTGTCATCAGCAATAAAAGTTCTTAACTTAGCATCTTTAATGGCAATTTTCTCAAAACGTGGTCTTTCTGATAAAATTTCAGTAACTTTTTCTGCAGATAAATTTTTACCTCCAGCCAAAATTTTTGCTGTTTTTTGTTGATTTAATAAATCTTCAGCAGCTTCTGTCATTCCATAAAAAGATGTTTCTGCAGTATTTGGTATAAAAGAAAATACTGTATTAGAAATATCGCTATCTATTGATTTTAATATTTCAGGAAAAACATATTTCCCTAAATTTTTACGTTCTTCATAAATAGCAGCATCACTTCCTCTAGAAAAGTAAATACGCTCAAAAGAACAAGCTAAATTTTCTCTTGGTTCGTTTACTTTTTTAATCGAAGTTTTACCACTTTTTTTAATAATTAGCGCATGTCCTCTTTCTAACTCTTTAACTTCATCTATTTTTACATTAAAAACAGTTTGTATAACTGGTCTTTCTGATGCTACAACTACTACCTCATCATCTTCATAAAAATAAGTTGGTCTAATTCCATTTGGGTCTCTTAAAACAAAAGCATCTCCATGACCAACTAAACCAGCCATTGCATAACCACCATCCCAATTTCTAGAAGATCTTTTTAAAACTTTTTTTAGTTTTAAATTTTCTTCTATATAAGGTGATGCGTTTCTTTTGTTAAATCCTTTTTTCTTAGCTTCTTGGTATAATTTTGCAACTTCATCCTCTAGAAAATGCCCAATTTTTTCCATTACTGTTACTGTATCTGTAAATTCTTTTGGATGTTGCCCTAACTCTACCAATTCTTCTAAAATTTGATTAGAATTAGTCATGTTAAAGTTACCAGCTACAATTAGGTTTTTGTGTTTCCAGTTACTTTGTCTTAAAAAAGGATGTACACTTTCTATACTATTTTTACCAAAAGTTCCATAACGTACATGCCCTAAAAATAAATTTCCTACATAAGGCATATTTTCTTCTTGCCAAGCAACATCGTCTTTTTTATCTGGGTTTTGCTCTAAAACACCATTTAAACGTTCGTTAATTTGTGCAAAAACATCTTGTATAGGTTGTGGTTTATTAGAACGTACTCTACTAATATACCTTGTACCTGGCTCTACATTAAATTTTACACTTGCAAAACCTGCACCATCTTGCCCTCTATTGTGCTGCTTTTCCATTAATAAATACATTTTATTAATTCCGTAAAAGGCAGAACCATATTTGTCTTTGTAAAACTGTAAAGGCTTCTTTAATCGAACAAGTGCAATTCCACATTCGTGTTTAATAGCATCACTCATTATAGTAATATTTTATGTTATTGAAATAAAAAATCCGCAGCAAAAACCGCGGATTAAATTATGAAATGTTTATATCAAATTGAGTTAATTCCCTAAAAGCTTGTAATCGAACTCTTACTTCATCTTGGGTTAACTCTTGCATACGTTCTGTACCAAATTTCTCTACACAAAAAGAGGCTAAATTAGAACCGTAAATAATAGCGTTTTTCATATTCTCAAAAGAGATGTTTTCTGTTTTTGCTAAATAGCCACAAAAACCACCTGCAAAAGTATCTCCTGCACCTGTTGGATCAAAAACTTCTGCTAAAGGTAAAGCTGGTGCAAAAAACATTTTTCCTTCGCTAAATAATAAAGCTCCATGTTCTCCTTTTTTAATTACTACATATTTAGGCCCCATTTCGTGAATTTTCTTTGCTGCATTTACCAAAGAATATTCTCCAGAAAGCTGACGTGCTTCCTCATCATTAATAGTAATTACATCTACTCTTTTTAAAACAGTATGCAAATCTGCCAATGCAATATCCATCCAAAAATTCATTGTATCTAAAACAACTAGTTTTGGTCTTTCCGTCATTTGGTCTAAAACAGAAGCTTGTGTTAAGGGGTGTAAATTACCCAACATTACAATACCTGCATCTTTAAAACTTTCTGGCACAATTGGTTTAAAGTTTTCTAACACATTTAATTCTGTAACTAAAGTATCTCTAGAGTTCATATCATTATGATATTTACCACTCCAAAAAAACGTTTTTCCTTCTTTAATTACCTCTACACCATCAGTATTAATTCCTTTAGCATTCATCATTTTAAGATAATCATCAGGAAAATCTCCGCCAACAACAGAAACAACACCTGTTTCAATACCAAAAGTGCTTGCAGCTAAACCTACAAAAGTTCCTGAACCTCCTAAAATTTTATCAGTTTTACCAAAAGGTGTTTCAATTGCATCAAATGCTACAGTACCAACTGCCAATAATTTACTCATAAATTGCTCTAATCCTTCTAAAAAAGAAGGGATTTTTAAATTAAGAGAAACATTACTCTCTCTATAGTTTGTTAATAAAAAATCTTTCTTTTATATTATTAAGACATAAAATGCCTTTTTATGCCTAATTTTGCACGATTATTGTACAATAAATTACAAAAGGCAAAAATAAGTTTTAAAAATGACTATCAAAGAAATACAAGAAGAAATTATTGATGAGTTTTCTATGTTTGATGATTGGATGGAGCGTTATGAATACATTATAGAATTAGGTAAATCTTTACCAATTATTGATGCTCAATACAAATTAGATGAAAACTTAATAAAAGGATGCCAATCTAAAGTTTGGCTCTACTCTGAATTAGAAAACGATACCATAAAATATACAGCAGATAGTGATGCAATTTTAACAAAAGGAATTGTGGCATTATTATTGCGCGTTTTTTCTGAACAAAAACCAACAGATATTTTAAATGCTGATACAAATTTTATTGATGAAATTGGCTTAAAAGAACATTTATCGCCAACAAGAGCAAACGGCTTAGTTTCTATGGTAAAACAGATAAAAATGTACGCAATTGCGCAACAAACTAAATTAGCTAATTAAGTTTCCTAATAATTTTAGGAATAACACAACAACAGAATGACAGACAAAGAATTAGAAGAAATAGGAGATAAAATTATAAGAGTTTTAAAAACCATATTTGATCCAGAAATACCAGTTGACATTTACGAGTTAGGTTTAATTTATGATGTTTTTGTTTCTGATGAAAACAATGCAAAAATATTAATGACCTTAACATCGCCAAACTGCCCTGTTGCAGAAACTTTACCTGTAGAAGTTGAAGATAAAGTAAAAACATTAAAAGAGATAAACGAGTGTGAGGTAGAAATTACTTTCGACCCAACTTGGACCCAAGAAATGATGAGTGAAGAAGCAAAACTAGAATTAGGTATGCTTTAGTATTCAGTATTCAGTATTCAGTATTCAGTATTCAAAACTAAAAAAACTTTGAAACTTTGAAACTTAAAGAAAAATGGAAGAAATTATAAATAGAGTTGCCAATAGCAAACTAAAAACTTTTGATTTAGAAGAAATTTATCCTGAAGGAAAAAGAGTTTTGTTTGATATTAAAGATTGGCTTTATGAAGAGTTAATTCTAAAAGAAAAAGACTTTAGAGATTCAGTAAAAAACCATAATTGGGAACAGTACAAAAATTCTTTTGTAGCTGTAAATTGTTCTGTAGATGCTATTGTGCCTTCTTGGGCTTTTATGCTAGTCGCTTCAGAATTAATACCTTTTGCAAATAAAGTAGTAATTGGCGATTTAGAATTATTAGAAACTGTAATATATCAAGAATTAATTGGTTTTTTAGATTTAAGAGATTTTGCTAATAAGCCTGTAATTATAAAAGGTTGTGCAGAAAAACCTATACCAGCATCAGCATTTGCTTTTTTAATTGAAAAACTACAACCTATTGCAAAGTCAATTATGTTTGGCGAAGCTTGCTCAACAGTACCTCTTTATAAGTCTAAAAATTAATTTTATTTTTGTGTAATTTAAAGTTTTATATCGTGAAAAATTTATTGCTATTGCTTTTCTTTTTAAGCTCTGTAAGCGTTTTATCTCAAAAAAAGAAAAAAGAAGAACCACAACCCAAATGGAAAATTAATGGCAAATTTACTTTTGTTTTTAATCAATCTTCATTTTCTAATTGGTCTTCAGGAGGAGAAAATACAATAGCTAGTAACTTTAACGTGAATTACGATTTTAATTACAAAAAAAATAACGTGAACTGGGATACTAGACTAATAACCAGTTACGGATTAAGTCATTTAAGCGAAAATGGTTGGAGAAAAACGGACGATCGTTTCGAATTAAATTCTGTACTTGGTATTAAAACAACCACATATTGGTTTTTTTCTTTTATCAGCAATTTTAAATCACAATACTCAGAGGGTTTTAATTACAATGTTGAGCCTAAAGTTGCTGTTTCTGACTTTTTATCGCCTGCATATTTAACTTTTGGACCTGGTATGTTATGGAAAAAATCGGACAATTTAAATGTTAATATTGCACCAGGAACTGCAAGATACACTTTTGTTAACGATGATTTTTCTGGTCAATTTGGTGTAGATGATGGTAGAAATACCGCTTTTAGTTTAGGTTTTAACTTATCTGGCTATTATAAATTTAAATTGATGGAAAATATTCAGATGGAAAATATCTTAACGCTTTATTCTGATTATTTAGCAAACATTGGCAATATAGATACTGATTATCAAACAAATATTCGTTTTACAGTAAACAAATCTATTAAAATGCTTATGACTTTTCATACTATTATTGATGATAATGCTTCTAGTAGAATTCAATTTAAACAATTATTTGGCTTAGGTGTTAATTATAATTTTCATGATAAAGTGACTTATTAATAAATTTATTGTCTAAAGAATAAAGTGTACTTTTGCACGCTTATTTTTTAAAAGTAAAAACAAAAAAATGAAAAAACTTTCTATTCTACTATTATTAGTATGCATTAGCTTTACTGCAAATGCACAAACTGCTGAAGAATTAAAAAAAGAACAAGCTCCTAAAAAAGCTCAAATTGCTAAATTACAAGGAGAAGTAAAAGCTTTACAAGCTAAAATTGATGCATTACCTGGCTGGAGAAAAGGTGCTTTTGGTACTATTGGTGCTAGTTTATCTGGTTTTAACAATTGGTATGCAAGAACTGCCCCAAATACATCTGCAGGTAATATTGGTATTACTGTTAACGGATTTGCAAATCTAATTGAAGAAGATTTTTTCTGGAGAAACTCTGGTACAATTAATTTAGGTTGGGTTAAAATTGATGATAAAGACGACCCTACAGATTCTGATAAATTCGAAACTGCAACAGACGTTTTTACAATTTCTTCTTTGTATGGTAAAAGATTAAATAAAAAATGGGCAATTTCTGCTTTAGGTGAATACAGAACAACATTATTAGACAATTTTAATGACCCTGGTTATTTAGATCTAGGTGCTGGTGCAACTTGGACACCAACAAGCCATTTAGTAGTAGTTATACACCCAGGAAACTACAATTTTGTATTTAGTAGTGGAGATACTGTTTTTGAATCTTCTTTAGGTGCAAAAATTGTTGCAGATTACACAAACAAATACAAAGGTTTAAGTGTAAAATCTAACTTATCTATGTTTCAAAGCTATAAAGATGGTGATTTATCTAACTGGACATGGACCAACTCTTTTGGTTACACAATCTGGAAAGGCATTGGTTTAGGTTTTGAGCTTGGTTTAAGAAACAACAAACAAGAAGCAGCAAACTTTCAAGGAGTAGATTTAGGCGCAGAAGATAACAAATTACAATCTTACTGGTTATTTGGTTTAAGCTATGCTTTTTAATTAAATAAAAAAATAATATATATTAAACCTCAAGAAATTCTTGAGGTTTTTTATTTTAATTACTTTTGTAACTTAAATTTCTGTGGATGACCTTATTAATAATTTACGCAACAATATCTATTTTTTTCTCATTTCTGTGTTCTATTTTAGAAGCAGTCTTATTAAGTATTACTCCTACTTTTATCAACCTAAAAAAGAGCGAAGGTGAAAGTTACGCAAGTGAATTAGAAACTTTAAAGAAAGACGTAGACAAACCTTTAATTGCTATTTTAACAATTAACACAATTGCACATACTGTAGGTGCAATTTTAGTAGGTGTACAAGCAAAAGTTGCTTACGCAGAAATGTACGGAACTACCACAAGTAGTATTTTAGGCTTTGAGTTTACAGAAGATATAATGGTTGGTGTTGTTTCTACAATAATGACAATTCTAATATTAGTAGCTTCAGAAATTATTCCAAAAACCATTGGTGCAACTTACTGGAAACAATTATCTAACTTTACTTCTAAAGCCTTAAACATTATGATTTTTCCGTTAAAATGGACAGGTATTCTTTGGGTTTTACAGCTTACTACAAAATTAATTGGTGGTAAAGGCCATGGAAGTATTTTAAGTAGAGAAGGCTTTTTAGTAATGACAGAAATGGCTGAAAAAGATGGCGTTTTTCAAAAGAATGAAAGTAAAGTAATTCGAAATCTTTTAGGTTTTAAAGAGATAAAAGTAAATGATGTAATGACCCCAAGAACGGTTTTAGAAACTGCTGATGAAAGCCAAACTATACAAGCTTTTTACAACGATCATAAAAATTTACGTTTTTCTAGAATTCCGGTTTTTAAAGAAAATCCAGATGAAATTACAGGTTTTTTCTTAAAAGATAATTTATTAGAAGCTATAATTAATGGTAAAGGTTCTGAAACTTTAGCAACAATTAGAAGAGATATTCTAATTACAAACAGAGATTTATCTATTGCAGATTTGTTTGATAAATTGATTAAAGAAAAAGAACATATTGCTTTAGTTGTAGATGAGTATGGTTCTGTAAGCGGATTAGTTTCTCAAGAAGATGTTATAGAAACTTTATTAGGTTTAGAAATTATGGACGAAACCGATAATATTGCAGATTTACAATCTTATGCAAGAAAATCTTGGGAAAATCGCGCCAAAAGAATGGGTATTATTGAGGAAGATAAAAAGGGATAAATAATTATTTTTTGAATCCTGACATTTCATCAACTAAAATTTGGTAATTATTTTGAATCTTATCCTCTATTTGATCATAAGACAAATCTTTACCTTTTAATTTAGAAGCTATTTGTTGATTTTCTTTAACATTATAAACTCTAAAATTTAAGTCCCATTTTTTATTCTGTTTCAGAATATCTTTTAGGTCAATTTTCGACATTATTATAAAATCAACATTTATTTTTTCTGAAATTAATTTACAATATTTTTTATCGTATACATTTTGATATGGAACCTGTATAAGTTTCTTGAAAGGAAAATTTATCAGAATTATTTCAAAATTATTGCTAAAATTTGTTTCTAATATATCTTGTATTTCAGGAGAAAAACCTCCATTGGCATTTAAATCATAGGGAGGTAAAACTAAAACAGAGGGTTTCTGTATTTTTCTAAAAACAGATTTTTTAGAAAAACCAGAAACCAAGAATATTATTAAAAATAAAATTACTAGCTGTTTAAAACATCTAATATTAAAAAAACTATTCCTCCTCTTTATACTCATAGTACAAAAAGTCGTTATAAGGAAAACGTTGAATGTGTATTTTCTTTACTTCTTCGTAAGTTTTGTCTTTAAAATCGTCTAGATTTTCTTTATTTAAAGCAGAAATAAAAATAGATTCAACCTCATTTTTATTCATCCAGGTTTTTTTCCAGTCTTTTAAAGTATAATGTTCTTTACCTTTTTCTGTTTCTAGATCATCCTCATCAATAGTTTCGTGTGCATAAGCATCAATCTTATTAAATACCATTAAAGTAGGTTTGTCATCACTTTTTATATCTCTTAAAATATCATTTACAGAAGCAATATGATCTTCAAAATTAGGATGAGAAATATCAACCACATGTAACAACAAATCTGCTTCACGAACTTCATCTAAGGTAGATTTAAAAGACTCTACCAATTGTGTTGGCAGTTTTCTAATAAACCCAACAGTATCTGTCATTAAGAACGGAATATTCTTAATAACTACTTTACGAACTGTAGTATCTAAGGTTGCAAAAAGTTTATTTTCGGCAAAAACATCACTTTTACTAATTACGTTCATTAAGGTAGATTTACCAACATTGGTATACCCAACTAAAGCCACACGAACCATTTTACCACGATTCTTGCGCTGAACTGACATTTGTTTATCAATGACTTTTAATCGTTTTTTTAGTAAAGATATTTTATCACGAATAATACGTCTATCTGTTTCTATTTCTGTTTCTCCAGGTCCACGCATACCAATACCACCTTTCTGTTTATCAAGGTGTGTCCAAAGTCTCGTTAAACGAGGTAATAAATATTCGCTTTGTGCTAATTCTACCTGAGTTTTAGCAGAGCTTGTTTGTGCTCTTTGAGCAAAAATATCTAAAATTAAATTGGTTCTATCTAAAATTTTACAATCTAAAATTTTCTCTATATTACGTAATTGTGCTGGCGATAATTCATCATCAAAAATGGCAGTACCAATATGATTGGAATGAATATAAGCTCTAACATCTTCTAATTTACCAGCGCCTAAAAATGTTTTAGGATTAGGTCTTTCCATTTTTTGCACAAAACGTTTTACAGCAACTCCACCTGCAGTTGATGTTAAAAACTCTAACTCATCTAAATATTCTGTAGACTTTGCTTCATCTTGCTGTTGTGTAATTACACCAATTAAAACAGCTTTTTCTGAAATGGCTTCTTTTTGATCTATCATATAATACAAAAATACAAACTATTCTTTATTTTAAAACCCAAAAAAGCCCCAACAATTGTTGAGGCTAAGCTAAAAGCTTTAATTAACCAATTCAAATTCAAATATTTTAAAAAATATTACTCTTTCACAAACTTTACAGGTAGTGTATAGGTTCTTAAAAATTTTACATTTTTAATTGTAGCCACTTTATAGTTTAATTTTCTTTTTATAAACTTGGCTATGTTTTCTTTTTCTGTGTTAACTGATAACACAATAATTTCTCCTTGTCTGTTAATGATAAATTTAATAGAAGCTTTTTCTTCTGTATTATCTAAAATATTTTGATAGTCTCCTAATAAGTTTTCAATCTTAACTCTTAATCGATTATTTACCTCTTTTTTTACTCTTTCATCATTATTAGAAAAAGTAGAAAACACAGTCATAAAAGTTAGTAAAATTACAATAGATAGCTTTTTCATTTTATTATATTTTGTTTTTAGGTATTATTATTTAACACTGTAAAATTAATAGAAGTATAATTTTAAAAGCTAAAGTAAATGTTATAAAAACATGTAGTTTTAGTTAGTTTGGGTACTTTTTTAAAAGGGTTAACATTAAAGATAAACTATCAAAAAAGTGTTAATAATTATTAAAATACAATTGTATTAATAATAGAAAATAAAGATTGTAAGAGTAATTTAAGCAATTACCTTATTCTTATAAAAACAATGCAATATCTTAGATTAATTTAACATTAAGAGTATAAAAATTATTTGTGAAAATTATTTTATTTCAATAAAAAATTAGGAAATCATCTTGTAGAATTACAAAGAACAAAAGCTATATAAATAGAAAAAACCTCAATTTACATTGAGGTTTTAACTAATCAATTCAAATTTTTTACACTTCTTTTTTTCTTATACTCTTTCTTTTTAATAGTTAATTTTTATTTATGCAAAAATAAAATGTTTTTATTTATTTGAGTTGATTTTAATGTTAATAAAACATTTACTAAAAGTTAAAAGTTGCTTAAAAAGCAATTTTAAGCGTTTAATTTATAATTAAAATTAAAAATCCTCAATGAAATTGAGGATTTTATAGCTATTTTAAATTTCGTACTTATTCAGTTAATTCTTTCTATAGCCAAATTCAAATTTTAATCACTACAAATTTATAATAGTAATTATTATTTATAGTTATTTGAAAGTTAATAAAACTAGAGGTTTAAGTTATGAATGCCCTAAAATAATTGTCTATTTTTACAATAAAGTAAAAAATATGTTTCCAACACTATCATCATCTAAACAGAAAAAAAATATAACTACAATTGCATTTTATAATGTAGAAAATTTATTTGATACTATAGACAATCCTAAAACTGCGGATGATGATTTTACACCTAAAGGAAGAAACAAATGGAACTATAAACGCTATGATTCTAAAATAAAAAAACTGAGTTCTGTAATTTCTCAATTGGGTTTAAACAGATCTAAATATCCGCCTGCAATTGTAGGTTTGGTAGAAGTTGAAAATGCAAAAGTGGTTTCTGATTTGGCAAATTCATCTTATTTAAAAAAACATCATTATGGTTTTGTACATCATAATTCGCCTGATGAACGTGGAATTGATGTTGCTTTATTATACAATAAAATTGCTTTTGAGTTGATTGATTCTGAAACTTACCCTGTTTATTTAAAAGATGAAAGAGGCAAAAGAGATTACACCAGAGATATTTTAAAAGTTAGTGGAAATTTAAACGGTGAGTTAGTACATATATTAGTAAATCATTGGTCTTCTAGAAGAGAAGGTGCCCTAGAAACTGAACCTAAAAGAATTATTGCTGCAGAAACTGCAAGAGGTATTATCGAAGAAATAAAAAGTAAAGAAATGAGCCCAAAAATTATAATTATGGGCGATTTTAATGATGACCCTACAAGTACAAGTGTAAAAGATTTTTTGGTTAAAGATGATTTTTACAATCCTATGAAAAGTCTGTTAGCAAAAGGCAATGGTACTTTAACTTATAATGGTAATTGGAACTTATTTGATCAAATTATATTTTCTAAAAACTTCTTAGAAAAAAAAGAGGGTAAAAGCTACTTTAAATATGCAGAGGTTTTTAATAAAAAGTGGATGAAAATTTACAAAGGCAAATACAAAGGAAGCCCTTTTAGAACTTATATTGGCCCTTGGTATAAAGGTGGTTTTTCAGATCATTTCCCTGTATATGCTTTTTTAAAAAAGAAAGACTAATCTTTTTTAACACCTTTAAAAGCATTCAAAAGTTTTTCATCATTTAGAATATACTTCTTGTATTTACCATCTCTATATCTATAATAAATAAACAAAGGCATAAATAAAAAAGACAAAAACAAAACGCCTAAACCCATAACAATTTGGGCTTTTTCATGTTCTGTATTAACAAGATATATTCCTACTATCATCCAAAGTAAAAAGACAATAAACATTATTTTTAACGCTAACTTCATATCGCAAAACTACAAAAGTTATACTTTTAAAGAATGAAGAAAATAATACTTTTATTAATAATTATCTTTGGATGTAAAAAAACACATCAAAAACTAAAACCAATGAGCAAAAAAATAGTCATAGCACACAGAGGAGCTTCTGGATATTTACCTGAGCATACTTTGCAAGCAAAAGCAATGGCTTATGCAATGAATGTAGATTTTATTGAGCAAGATTTGGTATTAAGTAAAGATGATGTGCCTATTGTAATTCATGATATTTATTTGGATGATGTAACTGATGTTGCTAAAATATTTCCTGAGAGAAAAAGAAGTGATAATCGTTATTATGTTATCGATTTTACTTTTGATGAATTAAAAACATTACAAGTTTCAGAACGATTTAATCCAAAAACAGGCAAACAAGTATATTCGAATCGCTTTCCTGTTTGGCATGGAGATTTTAAACTGCATTCTTTACAAGAAGAAATCGAATTAATACAAGGTTTAAATACATCTACAGGTAAAAATATTGGGATTTATCCAGAGATAAAAGCGCCAGAATTTCATCAAAAAGAAAATAAAAATTTAACCGAAATTGTTTTAAAAGTTCTTTCTGATTATGGTTACAAGACCAAAAAAGACAACTGTATATTACAGTGTTTTAATGCCAAAGAATTAGAAAGAATTCGTAAAGAATTAAAATCTAAATTATTTTTGGTTCAGTTAATGGAGTTTAAAGAAGAAACAAAACAATTAGTACATTTTGCAACTTATGCAGATGGTATTGGCCCTTGGTACAGACAAATTCTAAGTGAAAAAGAAGGTGATAAATTTACGTTTACTACACTTGTTGATGATGCCCATGAGTTAGGTTTAAAAGTGCATCCTTATACTTTTAGAGCAGATGATTTAGCAGAGTTTTCATCCTTTAAAGAAATGATGCAAACACTTTTAATTGATGCTAATGTAGATGGTGCTTTTACAGATTTCCCTGATAAAGTTATTGCATTTTTAAGAAAATAAAGGCGTTATTTTAATCATATAAATAATTCAATTTTACTTTAGTTATTCTATTTTTGTGAACTAATATTGCTCCCTATGAATTTACATTTATACACAATAAAACACAACAATAATACTTTAATTACTTATTTATCAACAGAAATAAAATATATTTCTAGTTGGTTTATGGATTTTGGTAAATTTGGTTGTGAGGTTTTTAATAAAGAGGAAAATATCATTTATAAAATTACAAAAAAGTTTCAATTTTGGAAATGGAAAATGGTATTTAGCATAGAGAATAACAATGCTGCAATTATAGAACTGATTTCTCAAAACAATAGAAAAACCATTTATTCTATTAATATTAATGGAGTTACTTATGCAGTTAACATTCATTATAAAAAGAGAATATCTATTTATAAAAACGAAATTAAGATTGCAGAATTTGATGAATCTTTTTCTGATGAAAATTTTAAAGAATCTATAAAACTCTTATTATTAGATAAAAAGGACTTAGAAATTAGTTTTTTATTATACTCTTGTTTAAAAATTGGAGAAACAGAACAAAATAAAAAAGCCTTGCTTACAAGCCAAAAACAGTTAGAAGTTAACAAAGAACCTTGGTCTTAAAATTAAGATTTATATAAAATAGAAAAACCCCACAATTAAAAATTGTGGGGTTTTTTGATAATAAATTATTGCCTTATTATATAGGTTACTCTTTTACAGTAGTAAATTTATAATATAAGTATGTGTAAGCATCTCTAGGTATAATTGTAATCCACTTTTTGTGTTTTAAATACCATTTAAAACGAATTGAATTTACTCCTTTTGTTAAATAAGCAGCAATAAAAGGATGAATATGTAATTGTATCTTTTTATTTGTTGATTTATTACTTTCTAGTTTAAAGATAAGTTTTTCTAAATCAGCCTCTATTTTGTCTAACAAAACAATAGGAGCTTCTACTTGTCCATTTATATTTGGGTTGTCTTCGGTAGTTTTTATACTTAACTCAGGTCTAACCCTTTGTCTTGTAATTTGAACTAACCCAAATTTACTTGGAGGTAAAATTTTGTGTTTTGTTCTATCTAAAGCCATTTGATCTTTTAAGTGCTGAAACAATTTATTTCTGTTTTCAGCTTTGTGCATATCAATAAAATCAACAACAATAATACCACCCATATCACGTAATTGTAATTGACGTGCAATTTCTGTGGCTGAAATTAAATTTACCTCTAATGCAGTATCTTCTTGAGAACCAGCTTTATTAGAACGATTTCCGCTATTTACATCAATAACGTGTAAAGCCTCTGTGTGCTCTATAACTAAATAAGCACCTTTACTCATAGAAACAGTTTTTCCAAACGATGTTTTAATCTGTCTTTCAATTCCGTATTTTTCAAAAATAGGAGTTGTAGATCTATGTAGTTTTACAATGTTTTCCTTTTCAGGATAAATTTCTTGTAAATACTCCTTAATTTCTACTTTCAAAGTCTCATCATTTGTTACAATGTTTGTAAAGGTTTCATTCATAACATCTCTTAAAATAGAAGATGCTCTGTTTAACTCACTTAAAATTTTTGTTGGTGTGTTTGTGTTAGGTATTCTTTTACACATTGTTTTCCAACGTTCTAAAGAGTTTTGTAAGTCTTTATCTAATTCTGCAACCATTTTACCTTGAGCTACAGTTCTTAAAATTACTCCAAAACCTTTAGGTTTAATACTTTTTGCCAACCTTTTTAAACGTTCTTTTTCTTTAGGATCTGCTATTTTTTGAGATACAGAAACTCTATTAGAAAAAGGGACTAAAACTAAATATCTACCAGCTATAGAAAGCTCAGAGCTTAATCTTGGTCCTTTTGTAGAAATTGGTTCTTTTACTATTTGTACTAACAAGTTTTGCCCTGTTTTTAGTACATCTTTAATACTACCGTCTTTGTTAATGTCTACTTCCTTTCGAAAGTTTTTTAAAGTGAAATCTTTATACTTACCTGTGCTTACTTTCTTAATGAACGAATTTAATGAGTTTACTTGTGCACCCAAATCATGATAATGTAAAAAACCATCTTTTGGATAGCCAACATTTACAAATGATGCATTTAAACCTGTTAACACTTTTCCTATTTTGGCTAAAAAGATATCGCCAACAGAAAATTTGTTATCAGTTGTTTCATTATTTAATTCAATAAGTTTTCCATCTCTTAATAAGGCAAAATCAATATCAGATGAATTTGAACGAATTATTAATTCTGTTTTCATACTGAACTGGTTTTAACACTGCACTTTTTTGTGCAGATGGATTAATATTGTCAGGTATTTGTAATACCATTTGAGGTTTGTGTAACCTCGATGTCAATGAACTTGTAATTCTTTTCGCTAAACTATAAACGAAAAAGTAAGCTAACGCTTACTTTTTCTTGTGTCTATTTGCTCTAGCTCTTTTCTTTCTTTTGTGTGTAGAGATTTTTGCTCTCTTTCTTTTTTTACCACTTGGCATAATGTTCTGATGTTTTTAAACCTGTTAAGGTTTAGATTAGTATTTTGTTATTTAACAGCTACTTTATTTTTTACTCCTTCTGTAAAAGTTTTAGCTGGTTTAAAAGCTGGAATATTGTGAGCTGGAATCTTAATAGTTGTATTCTTAGAAATATTTCTACCTGTTTTTTCTGCTCTTGTTTTGATAATAAAACTACCAAAACCTCTTAAATAAACATTATCTCCATTTTCTAATGCGTCCTTAACTTCAGTCATAAACGCCTCAACAGTTGCTAAAACATCTGTCTTTTCGATCCCTGATTTATCTGAAATTTTTGATACGATATCTGCTTTCGTCATGTCTCTACTTTTATTATATTTTTATTAATTTACTTTCAAAAATGCGGATGCAAATATATGATAATTAATCAATTCCAAAAATTTAAACAACTAAAATTATGTGAATTTTAAAATGTAATATTGCATTTCTATTTTTAATCGATGATTTTTTCTAACACTTTAATTTACTGGTATTTACAAAACAGCAGAGAATTGCCTTGGCGCAAAACTAAAAATCCTTATTATATTTGGTTATCAGAAATTATGTTGCAACAAACAAGAGTTGCACAAGGTTTGTCTTATTACTTAAAATTTACCTCCACTTTTCCTACAGTTTTCGACCTTGCAAAAGCAGAAGAAAGCACCGTTTTAAAAATGTGGCAAGGTTTAGGGTATTACTCTAGAGCAAGAAATTTACATTTTACTGCAAAACAAATTGCGAGTGATTTTAATGGCGAGTTTCCATCAACATTTAAAGAAATAATAAAATTAAAAGGAATAGGCGATTATACAGCATCAGCAATTGCTTCTATTTGTTTTGATGAACCAACAGCAGTTGTAGATGGTAATGTGTATCGTGTTTTATCTAGATATTTTGGTATTGACACTCCTATTAATTCATCTGCAGGTATAAAAGAGTTCAAAAAATTAGCACAAACGTTAATAGACGAAACACAACCAGGTACATTTAATCAAGCAATTATGGATTTTGGCGCTATACAATGTAAACCTAAAAAACCATTGTGCATGTTTTGTCCTTTTGCTGATGGTTGTGTTGCCCTTCAAAAAAACTTGATAGAAACTTTACCTGTAAAAGAGAAAAAAGTAAAAGTTAGAAATCGTTATTTTAATTTTTTAGTGATAAAAACAAATGATAACAAAACGATTCTGTCAGAAAGAAAAGGAAAAGGTATTTGGCAGGGCTTGTATCAATTTCCATTAGTTGAAAGCGATAAAAACATCAACAAAAATGATATAATTTCTTCTGATGAATTTGTAGCACTTTTTCCTAATGAAACAACAATTTCACTGTTCAATAAAAAGGAGATTGTTCATAAATTATCTCATCAACATTTACACACACAATTCTGGATTGTAGAAACAGCTACTTCATCCGAAGCAAAAATAAATTGGTCTGATATAGAAAAATATCCTGTACCTGTATTAATCGCTAATTTTTTAAAAGCGTTTATAACTAAAAAGTAATCGATGTTAACTTATTTTAAGATTTATTTTTTGAGTTTTTAGTATATTTACATAAATATTAGTCATGAATGTAGAAGCAAAAAGAGACGAGCTCGCTAAATGGATTAATAATCTAGATGAAAAGATGCTCAATAAAATTGATGAACTTAAAAAAAGTTCATTAAATGAATTTGTTATTTATACTGCTGATGGAAAAGGTTTAACAAAAAAACAATACAAAGCGCATTTAAACAAAATTAGCGAAAGCGTTGAGGCTGGAGAAAAAACATATACTTCTGAAGAAGTCAGAAATTATGTTTTAAATAGATAATGAAAGTTTTCTGGTCTTCTAAATCTATGCAATCTTTAGCTAAAATCTATGATTATATTTATGAAGATAGTCCAAAAAACGCAAAACACGTTTTTGATTCTTTACTAGAATTAGGAGATTCTTTAAAAGATGAACGTTTTGATTTTTCTAGAGAACTAATTATAGATGATGACAAGTATCGATTTATTCCTAAATGGAGTTATAAAATAATCTACGAAAGAAAAACTAATAAAGTAATCATTATTGATGTGTTTAACAGTAAACAAAACCCTGATAAACTATCTAAAATATTTTAAAATTAAGCTATGGCAGCAGGTACAATAAACAAAGTAATTTTAATTGGTAATTTAGGTGATGAAATAAAAATGCATTATTTTGATGATCAAAATTGTGTAGGTCGTTTTCCTATTGCAACATCAGAAAGTTATACCAATAAACAAACTGGAGAAAAAATCACAAATACAGATTGGCATAATATTGTAGTTAGAAATGGCTTGGCTAAAGTTTGCGAAAAATACCTTAGTAAAGGTGATAAAGTTTATGTTGAGGGTAAATTAAAAAACCGTCAGTGGGAGCAAGATGGCATAAAACGCTATTCTACTGAAGTGCATGTAAACGAAATGACAATGTTATCTACCAAAAACAATAGTGCTAACGCTAATAATCCTCAGCAAAACCAACAACCTTCTGCTCCAGAAACTAAAACTGTTACACCAGAAGAAAATGACGATTTACCTTTTTAATTAATCAAAATATTTAAATTTTGGACCCAGATCCTGAACCTTTATTACTCTTAATATTTACTTCTATAGATTTTATTGTAGGTCTAAATATTCTTGCATTAATTTTTCTTTTTATTAGTTCTGCATTAATTTCAGGCACAGAAGTTGCTTTTTTCTCTCTTTCACAAACAGATTTAGATTCGCTTTCTAGCGAAGGCAAAGAACAAAACATAATTGTAGATTTATTAGATAAACCTAGAAAATTATTGGCAACAATTTTAATTACCAACAATTTTATAAATATTTTAATTGTACTCTTATTTGCCTCTTTAGCAGAAACAATATTTGCTGATTTTGATTATCAATTAAACCTAATTTTATTCGAAGTTCCTGTTCGTTTTTTAATAGAAATTGTTTTAGTAACTTTTTTAATTCTCTTGTTTGGTGAGGTTTTACCAAAAGTTTATGCGTCTAGAAATGCATTGAAATTTTCTAAATTAATGGCAAAATTTATTAATGGAGTAAATGTAATTTTAACACCTTTTAGCTTACCATTAATTACATTAACTAAGTTTATAGAAAAGAAATTAGGTAATAAAAATTCTAATTTTTCAGTAGAAACTTTATCGCAAGCTTTAGAACTTACTTCTGAAGGTGCAACTACAAAAGATGAGCAGAAAATTTTAGAAGGAATCGTAAATTTTGGTAATACAGAAACTGTGCAAATTATGAAACCAAGAATAGACATTTTTGCACTTTCGGATGAAGAATCTTACGAAGTTGTCTTAAATAAAATTCTTGAAAACGGTTATTCTAGAAACCCTGTTTATAAAGAAAACATCGATAATATAGTTGGTGTTTTATATGCTAAAGATTTATTAGCACACTTAAATAAGAAAACTTTTAAATGGCAAGAATTAGTTCGTGAAGCTTTTTTTGTACCAGAAAATAAAAAACTAGACGATTTGTTAGATGATTTTAGAGACCGTAAAAATCATTTAGCAATTGTGGTTGATGAATATGGAGGTACAAGTGGTTTAGTTACCTTAGAAGATGTTATTGAAGAGATTGTAGGCGATATAAATGATGAGTTTGATGATGATGATTTACAGTATTCTAAAATAGATGAAAACAATTATATCTTTGAAGGTAAAACTACAATTAAAGATTTTTGTAGAGTTTTAGATGATGAAGACGAAGAAATTTTTGAAGAAGAAAAAGGCGAAAGCGAAACCTTAGCTGGCTTTATTTTAGAAATATCTGGAAAATTTCCAAGAAAAGGAGAGAAAATAAACTTCAAGAATTATACGTTTACCATAGAAGCGTTAGATAAAAAACGCATTAAACAAGTAAAAGCAACCAGAAATGCGTAAAATCTCTTTTCTCTTTTCTCTCATCTTTATTCTCTTTATTTCTTGTAATGATGATGTTTTACCAAAACCAAAAGCATATTTGAGTTTAGAATACCCTGCTAAAGATTATGAAAAGCTATCCGTTTCTAGACCTTATTCTTTTGATGTTTTAAAAAGTACAACCATATTTGATGATAAAAATAATTGGTTAAAAATTAAATATCCAGATTTAAAAGCATCTATAGATATTACTTACAGACCTGTAAAAAACAACATAAAAGAATTACTTACAGAAGCTGAAAAATTAGTTTTTAAACACGCTGTAAAAGCAGAACAAATAATACCAAAAGATTTTATAAACCCAGAAAAAAGAACTTTTGGCAGCTTATACGAAATTACAGGAAATGCAGCTTCTCACTTACAGTTTCACATAACAGACAGCACAAATAATTTTATAAAAGGATCTTTGTATTTCTACGCAAAACCAAATTACGATTCAATTTTACCAGCAGTTGCTTACATTAAAGAAGATATTTTAAAATTAGTAGAAAGTTTGGAGTGGGAATAAAGCCCATCCTAACCTTCCCAAAGGGAAGGAATATTGTTGTGGAAAATTAACTCTTATTTTTAGTCTTGTCTCAAGAAACATCACTCTAAACAATTTCCATTTTTTGCAACAAAAAAGAAGCATTCATATTTTTACAAACACCGTTTTTTAAGGTGTAATCGAAATGCAATTCATCATTAATTATTTCTGCATCAAAATAGTAGTTTTTAATATCAGTAAACTCATTTTCTAAGTCGCACAAACTAACATCGTGTGTTGCTATAATTCCTGTAGATTTCGATTTTGATAATTTTTCAACAAACTTTTTAGAGCCAATTGCCTTATCTTTACTATTGGTTCCTTTTAAAATTTCATCTAAAATAATAAAATATTTTTCTGTTTTAATTTGATCTACAATAAACTTTAAACGTTTTAATTCAGAATAAAAATACGATTCATCATCTGTTAAAGAATCAGAAGTTCGCATACTTGTAATTAATTTTATAGGATGATATTTAAAATGTTCTGCACAAACTGGCAAGCCACAATTTGCCATAACAATAGACAAAGAAACCGTTCTTAAAAAAGTACTTTTACCAGCCATATTTGCACCAGTTACAATAAAAAATTGCTCATCATCAATAAAAAAATCGTTATCAATTCTTTTATCAACATTTAATAATGGGTGCCCTAAATTGGTAGATTTTATAATCTCTTTTTCTGATGAAATTTCTGGAAACACAAATTTTGGATGATTGAATTTAAAGTTTGCTAACGAATTCTGAGCATCAAAATAAGCAACAACATCAAACCAATTTTCTACTGTGTGTTTGTAGTTCGTAATCCATTTTCCTACTTTACAAGCATTTAAAATATCCCAAAGAAAAAGTCCGTTTCCAAAAACAGCAATCACAACGTTGTTTCGATTATCAAAAGCATCTAAAATTTTAGAAAATTCTTTAAATATTGTTGATGCTTTTTTGTTTTCTGATTGAATAATTGCTTGTTTCTCTACTAAGTTTTTAGCAGTAAAACTTTCGTTCTCAATTTCATTTAATAATTGATGATATTGCTTAAAAGTTTCTCTAGCTTTATCAGTTTCTACATATAAATTATTTGTTTTTTTTAGAAACCTAGCAGTAATAAAAAGTCCGATAAAAAACCAAGCAGTTAAGTAAGAAAAAGATAAAAATCCGAAAGAAATTAAACCCAATAACAGTAAAGAAATTACAGAAAACCCAATTTGTATTTTAGCTAAATAATTAGGAAAAACTGAAGTGTAATTCCCTAACCAATTTACAATTGATTTCGAAGTGTTTTTTACAGTTACCAAACTTGCCAAAGCAGAAAAATGTTGTCTCCATTTTACTTTTTCAGAAAGCTCATTAATAGTATGTTGCTTGGCTACAATAGCATCAATATTATTATCTGTAAAAAGGTTTGCTAATGCTTTTTTACCATCAAAAGTGGCAGTTCTGTTTGCATACTGAAAAAAAGAACCTCTATCAAATAAATCGATATCATTACTATAAAAATGTGTTGGATCTATAAATTCTTTACCAGTTTCTAACTGATAAAAATTGCCATTTAAAACATTAATTTCTGTTTTATTGATCTCTATTTTTTGATCAACAATTGCCTTTTCTCTTTTTAGGTTGATGTATTTTATCACCAAAAAAGAAAAGAGTGAAACACCTAAAAAAGCAATGATAAAAACATCTGGATATTTGCCAAAAGTAAGATAAACCAAAAAGGCTGTAATTAAAAAAACAACCAATCTAAAAACACCTAAATTAATAAGTTTTGTTTTCAGTTTAGAAGCTTCATTTTCTAGTTCTTCTTTTTGTTGATTATAAAATTCTAAAGGATTTTTCATTCTTAATTTCTTTCTAAAAATTTAATTTTTAAATTTCCGGCTAAATCTCTACCATAAATAACTGCATCATCAATTTTATCAAAAGCAGCAATTTTATACCTGTTATTTCTTTCATCCCAAATATTAACTTCGCATTCTTTTCTAGAATTTAAAAAAGTAGATACTCTATCTAATTTCCTAAGATTTCTCCAAGAGCCATAACCTATTGGTCCAACATAATAAAACTTTCTGTATTTCATCTCTTTAAAATTAAAATGATGAGAAACTGAAACAGAAAAAGGCAAAGCAAAGCCAATTATATAGATTTCTAACTCTAGTATATGCAAAAAAGAAATTACGTAACTTTCGGAAAAGGAAAATGGTTTTCTAATAAAAAAAAGAGCTAAAACATAAATTGCTACAGCATAAAAAACAGAAGACAAAATCCGATTAAAAAGAGATCTTTTACCAAAAGAAATAATAACATTTTTATTCTCCATAAGATGAAATACCACCTGTTAAACTCAACACTTCTAATTTTGGATACTTCTTTTTTAACCTTTCTGTAGCTCTATAACTGTTAAAACCTCTTTGACAAACCATAACATAGGTTTTATTAAAATCTACTTCTATTTTATCTGCATCAAATTTATTAATGTGAATGGTTTGATTAACAGTAAAAGGCAATTTTAAGTTATTTAAAACTGCAATAATTTCTAGATTTTCACTACCTAATTTTTCTTTTAAGGTTGATGGTGATATTTGCCAATCAGTATTTTGACCAGAACAAGCAGCATCTACATAAGTCTGAACTTTAAATAATTTGGCAATTTTATCCTTTATAGTTGATGTTTTTAGTTTCATTTTCAATTGTGTGTTTTGCAGCGAATTGTAAATTAACAACTCATTTGTTAGTGGTTTTCCAATTCCTGTTATCAATTTTAAAACTTCATTTACTTGCGTAGTCGCAATTATGCCAACAATAGCATTTAAAGTTCCTGCTTCTTCGCAATTTGGTATATCTGTTGCCATTTCAGGAAAAGCATCTCTTAAATTTGCAGAATAAGTTCCATCTTTTTGCAACACATTAAAAGTAGCTACATAACCATCAAACTTATACAAAGAACCATAGACTAATGCTTTGTTTTTAATGATACAAGCATCATTTAACAAGTATTTTGTGGGTAAAGAATCTGTACTATCAACTATAATATCTGCGTTTTCTATCAACTCAAAAACATTATCTTTTGTTATGGATTTGTTAGTAAAATTAACTTCTGTAAAAGGTGCTCTTTTTTTAATAAATTCTGATAAAACTTTTGCTTTTGGTTGATTTACATCTTCTAAAGAATAAAAAACTTGCCTGTGCAGATTTGTAATATCAACAGTATCAAAATCTACCAAATGTATTTTTCCTATTCCACTTGATGCCAAATAAACTGCAATCGGACTTCCTAAACCTCCACAACCCACTACCAAAACAGATGCGTTTTGTAGTTTTTGTTGCCCAATTTTACCAATTTCTGATAAAGTAATTTGACGTTTAAAAAGTTGATTTTTTAACATTCTAATTTAAGTATCTTACCAATTATAATTTTGTTCCTTTTATTAATAAACTAGAGCTAATAGACTCTTGTTTAAGATGTAAAAAGTCATTTCTTTTTTTATCTTTTGTAAAGTTTAAAAAATCATTTTCAGTATTAAAAGATAAAAAGTGAATTTCATAAGGTAGTTTTTCTTGAGCAGAAATAAAAGATTCTTTATTTGGTCTTATTCTATAAATTAGTTTTCCATTATAATCTTCTAAAATTGGAAGTGACAACTTTTCAAATTGATGAAAAACTTCTTCTTTACCTTCTTTAACAAAAATCATTAGTGTAAAATACAACATGTTTACTTTTTTTGAATCTCACTTTTAGCAGCTTCAAACTCTTCTGGAGTATTTATATTTCTAATAAAATCGTCATCAATTTCTAAAATTTCTACATCAGAATTGATTAACATTTTTCTAGGACAAGAATAACCTTGTGCTAAATATTGCAATAAAATTGGATAGGCTTTAGGCTCGTAAATAGTAATTAAAGGCTCTACAAACTGTTTTCCTTTTCCTTTTATTGCAGTTGCAGCTTTACTTGGGTTTCTATGTTTTAAAACCAATTGAATGATTTCTTCATTTACAAAAGGAACATCTGTTGCCAACACAAACCAAGCTGAATTCGGGTCTTTTTGAAAAGCAGAACAGATACCTCCAAAAGGTCCTAGGTTTAAGAATTTATCTGATATTTCATTTTCATTGTTACCTTCTTGAACTGAATAAAAAGTTTCTAAATTATTATTCTCTAACAATTCTTTAGCTGTTTCTTTTTGAGGTTTTCCAAAATAATTGAGTTCAGCTTTATCTGTACCCATTCTTGTACTTTTTCCGCCAACCAAAACCAAACCTTTTATAGGTGCTATTTTTTCTTGAATTAAACTGTTAATGTGATTTGCAATTTGATCAACCTCATCAATTGTATAACAAGTTATGTTTTTTATCTGCGGATATTTCTCTACTAAAAAGTCAAAATATTTAGTTTCTGATTTTAATTTTACCACAAACTGAATGCGATCTAACTGCTCTAATCTTTTTAAAACTGAAGCTTCTTTTGCTTCATCTAAAATTAAAATTTGTTTTGCTCCTTGATAATGATTTCCGTTGATAAAAACATAATCAAACTGCGCAAAATCTAATCGTTGTTGGAATTTATTTATGTTTCCAGAAGTTGTAATTTGTAAATTTCCTTGATGATGAAAAACATATTCAGATAATTTATTCTCCTCAACATTTTTTGCGTGTGAAGCATCAAAATACGCTAAATTATAATCAGATAATTTTTGAGAAACTTTTGTTACTAAATCAGAAATATTATTACAATTTGTACCTAGAATAGCAATTTCATTAGGAGCAAAATTATCGTTATTTCTTCTTTCTAAATTTGTGTGTTTACTGTGTTTTTTAACCATTTTTAATATCAGATTTTCCTCCTGTTTTTTCTAATAATTTCACTTCTTTAATCACCATTTTTTGACTGATACTTTTGCACATATCATAAATGGTTAAACAGGTTATATTTGCCCCAGTTAAAGCTTCCATTTCTACGCCTGTTTTACCTGTAATTGTCACTTCGCATAAAACTTCAATATTTTCTGAGTCAATAATAGTAATATCAACATCTACTCCATTTATTAATAACGGATGACACATTGGTATCAATTCTGATGTTTTTTTAACACCTTGAATTCCTGCAATAATTGCCGTTTGAAAAACAGGTCCTTTTTTGGTAATTAACTCATCATTTGTAAAATGAGCAATTACTTCTTTCCCTAAAAACATGGTAGCTTTTGCAATGGCTGTTCTTTTGGTAATTTTCTTATCAGAAACATTTACCATTTTAGGATTTCCTTTGGAATTTAAATGACTGAATTTACTCATTATTATTCACCTTTATTATCTGAAAAATACTTAATTATCTTTCTTAATTCAACAATAGTACTAACTTTAGTTTCTGAACATGATTTCACTTTAAATTCAGAGTCATTTTTATATTTCAACTTATGATTTCTTACTAGTTCTTCAATTTGATTCAAATTTAAAACTTCATTATTAACAGAAATATTATTTTCACAATCAACTTCAAACTCTATTGTATTATTCGAACAATTCGTAAAAAGAATAACAGTAAGAACTAAATACATAAAAACTCTCATTTTGCTAACTTCTATATCTTAAGACAGAAAAACTCTCTCCTTTTTTAAATTCTATTTTATCACTTGGTAATTGAATAAAAGCATCCGTATTTACCAAACTTGCTAAATCTCCAGAACCATTTCCTTTAATTGGAGATGCAACTAAATGTCCGAATTTATAATCTAATTGTACTTGTAAAAAGTAAGTTAAATTAGGTTTAAAAGTTACATCTGCATTTAAAATTGCAGTTTCTTCTTTGGTTTCTAATCCAACAGATTTGTAATACCAAGGATAAAAATATGCTAGACAATTTACAAAAGTTGAAATTGGATTCCCAGGAAATCCGAAGATATTACAATCACTCGTTTTTCCGTAGAAAAAAGGTTTTCCTGGTCTTTGAGTTACTTTATGAAACAATTTTTCTACTCCTAATTCCTCAAAAACTTCAGGTAAAAAATCGTATTTACCTTTACTAACGGCTCCACTAAAAAGCAAAACATCATATTCTTGTAAATACGCTTCAATTTTAGATTTTAAAATTGGTTTATCATCTGTAATATGTGCAGTTTCTGAAGGGATTTGTAATCTTTCTAACAAAGAAACCAATGTAAACACATTGCTTCTTCTTATTTGATGTTCTAACGGAATTTCATCTACGTCAACCAATTCATCACCTGTAGAAACAATCATAACTTTTGGTAGTTTTGTAACTTTTACAAAAGATTTTCCAACGGTTGCTAAAACACCAATTTCAGCAGCTGAAATAATTTTATTTTCTTTAATTAAAACATCGCCAACTTTACCATCTTTTCCTTTGTTATGGACATTCTGACAATCGTTAATTTTATCAACAGTAATGGTTGCAATTCCGTTTTTTATAATTACATCTTCATAACGAATTACAGTATTACAATTATTTGGCAAAACTGCACCTGTCATCACTTCAATACAATTCTCAGCATTTTTCATTGACAATTGCTTACTTCCTGCAGCTTGAATTCCTTCTACTTTAAAATCTCTTTGTCCGTTTTTAAAACACGAATAATTGATTGCAATTCCATCCATAGAAACTCTATTAAATGGCGGAAAATCTCTGTCTGCCGTAATTTCTTCTTTTAAAATTCTACCAACAGATTTTATAAACGGAATTTCTTCAACTCCAAAATTTTGGGTTGAGTTTAAAATAATATTTTTTGCTTCTTTTACTGAAATCATTATAATCCTTTAATAATTAAAATAATTCCTGATATTAATAAGATACTAATTATTCCCCAAGATTGTATTACAGAAACTTTACTCATTACATTTTTAGTTTTATAACTTTCTTTCTTTTGATTGTCTACTCTAAAAATTAAATATATAATTCCTAATCCTATCAAGATAATACCAGATTGAATTGGGTAATTTTCTAAAGCGCTAACAAATAAATCCATAATTTACCCTCCAATAGTACTCATACTTTCAGAAACATTTCCTTTTTTACGATTTGCTTCTGCAATAAAACCATTTTCTGGTTTTTCTTTTACTAAAGATAAAAAGAGTTCTTTTAAATCATCATTAGAAGCTCCTTTTCTTATAAAATCTCGCAGATTAAAAACGCCATCATCAAACAAACAGTTTTTAAAAGTCCCTGTACTGGTAATTCTAATTCTATTACAATCGTTACAAATAGTTCTTGTAAATGCAGGTATAATACCGAAAGTTCCTATATGATTATCAACTTTATAATTTCTAGAAGTTGATGATTTTTCAGACTGAACTTCTTGCACATCAAACTCTGTTTTAATTACGTTTAAAATCTTTTTGAAAGTCCAATTTTCTTGCATATCTCTTTGTCCTTTTCCATTAAAAGGCATTTCTTCTATAAAACGAACTGCAACATTTTTATCTTTTGTGAGTCTAACAAAATCTACAATTTCATCCGTATTAAAACCAGATTGCACAACTACATTCAGTTTTAAGTTTAAGTTGCTTTTTTCTAAGAGTTCAAACGTTTTATAAACTTCAGGAAAAACATCTCTTCGTGTAATTTTAGTAAACTTATCTCTCTGTAAACTATCAATACTTAAATTGATGTTTTTAACTTTTTCTAGTTTTTCAATTTTATCTATATGATGAGAAATTAACGCTCCATTTGTTGTGATATTTATAGCTTCTAACAAATCATTATAAGACAACATTTCTAAAAAACCAACAAAATCTTTACGTACAAAAGGTTCTCCACCTGTTAAACGCACTTTATTAACGCCCAATTCTGTTAATACACGAATTAAACGATACATTTCTTTAAAAGTCAATAATTCTTGTCTAGGAACAATATCTATTCCGTGAGCAGGCATACAATATTGGCAACGCAAATTACAACGATCTGTAACTGCCAATCGCACATACTCCATTTGTCGTCCAAAATTGTCTACTAATTTACTCATGAAAGGGTTTTAAATCTGGTTGTAAAACTTGTTGTTTTGCTTCTTTTGAAGTAAAAACATCACCAGAATAATAGGTTGAAATAATTTCTTTAAAATTACTTTTTAATTGTGAGAATTCATTGATAAAATCTTGAAAATCATAAGTATCAGATTTCTGAATAAAAGCATCCATAATTTGAATAGATGCAAAAGTTACAGTAGCATTGTATTTACCTTCTGCGTTATATTTATTTGCAAAGTCTTGCAATTGTTTACTGTACTTTTTTAAGGCTATTTCTTTTCCGTATTTGGTTATATAAATCCACGCTAAACGCAAATGTGCCTCATGCGTAAACCATAGAGGACGATATTTATTTGTAGAGAATTGCTCTTCAAATTCAGTATCAGAAATTTTCCAATGACGTTCCATTAATTGGGTAATTTCTTACTGATTAAACCGTATAAAAATGCGCCTAAAAGTGCACCTGCCAAAATAATAATTGCTGGCACTAATTTAAATCCAAGAATCACAAAAACTGGTGCTGCACAAGCTCCAGAAATCCCCCAACCTAAACCAAAAAGTGTTCCTCCAAAAATGGTACTTATAAATCCTTTTTTCTTTGGTTTTGGTACAATTTTATTTCCATTAATATCTTTTATTTTTCCGCTTTTAAACAACTGCATAATAATCGCTGATATTACAACTGCGCCACCAATAATACCAAACATATGAAAAGATTGGAATTTGAACATTTCGTAAAATCGATACCAAGAAATTGCCTGAGATTTACTTAAAACAATTGCGAAAAAGATACCTAATATTAAAAATTTGATATTCTTCATCATCTAAAAAATTAAAGGAATTATTAACCAAGTAGCAATAATACCACCAATAAAAAAGCCAATTACCGCCAATAAAGAAGGTAACTGCAAACTGCTTAAACCCGTAATTGCGTGTCCAGAAGTACAACCACCTGCATAACGTGTTCCAAAACCAATAAGCACTCCAGAAATTATCAGAATTAAGAATCCTTTTAAAGATGTGTATATATCATCCCCAAAAATTTCATCAGGAAAATATTGATTACCCACATTAGAAAAACCTAAATCTGTTAACTCTTGAACTGTTGTTGGATTTAAATCTATGGTTTGATTCGGAATTAAATAACTTGAAGAAATAAAACCACCAATTATTAAACCAACCACAAATAGTAATGCAAAATCACGCTGTTTCCAATCTTTTTTAAAATAGTCGGATACTTTTCCTGCACCAGCCATTGTACATAGAGTTTCAAAGTTTGTTGAGGCTCCAAAATCCCGTCCAAAATAGAAATATAAAAATAGCGATAATGCTATTAATGGACCACCAATATACCAAGCCCAAGGTTGAAATATAAAATCCATTTTTAAATTTTATCTTTTAAATAATTCATAATTAGTTTTGTTGCTCCTAAATTGGTTGCAATATATTTTTTATTGATTGCGCCTGTTAACTTTCTGAAATTTTCATCGTTTTTAAAATTGATAAAAGCTTCTGTAAATTCTTCTTGATTTTTAATTGAAATACATCCGCCGATTTTAACCAAATCAACAGCTTCTTTAAATTTGTCGTATTTATTTCCAATCACTACAGGAATTCCAAAAGTTGCTGGTTCCAAAATATTATGTAAACCTGTTTTTAAACCTCCACCAACGTAAGCAGCATCTGCAGCAGCATAAATTTTGGTTAAAATACCAATAGTATCAATTATAAAAACTTGATATTCTGTTAGATTTTGAGAATTCTGAACTCCATTAGAAATGACATCAGAATATTTTATAACTTTTTTACTAATGGATTTCTGTAATTCTAAAATTGCATCTGCTTTAATATTATGAGGTGCTATGATAAATTTTTCATCTTCGGATGCATTATTGTTGATGTAATTCACCAAGAGTTCTTCTCCTTCACTCCAAGTACTTCCTGCAACAACTGTGTATTTATCATTTTTAAATTCATTAATAAAATCAAGAGTATTGTCTTGTTGTAAAATTTTAGAAACTCGATCAAAACGTGTATCACCAGCAACTGTTATATTTTTAAAATTGATGGAATTCAGTAAATCTTTAGAAATTTCATTCTGTACAAAAAAGTGATGAAAAGCTTGTAGAGAATCTCTCATAAAACCACCATAACTTTTAAAGAACAATTGTTTTTCTCTTAAAATACCTGAAACTAAAATTGTAGGAATTTCTTTTCTTTTAAGTTCGTTTAAGAAGTTTGGCCAAAATTCATACTTTATAAAAATAGCCATTTTAGGATTTACAATTTCTATAAACTTTTTTGCATTCGATTTAGAATCTAAAGGTAAATAACAAATTACATCTGCTAAAATATAGTTTTTACGAATTTCATATCCTGAAGGAGAAAAAAAGGTAACTAGTATTTTATACTGTTTATACTCTTTTTTAATCTCTTCTATAATTGGCCTTGCTTGTTCAAATTCGCCCAAAGAAGCAGCGTGGAACCATATCGTTTTCTTATCCTTTAGTATATCAATTTTTGAAAATATTTCTTTTCGCCCCGCTACAAAAAGCTTTAATTTTTTATTAAAAATAGCTAAAATTGAAAGCACAATAGAGGCTTTAAAAACAAGGAAGTTATAAAGGAAATTCATTGTGGTAAAAATACAAAATAGAAGTTTGTTAAATACCCAAAAAAGAAATTTGACCATAAAAAAAAGTTACCCTAAAAAGGGTAACTTGATTAAAAGTTCTTATTATAAAATAACTTTTATAAAAATAGTTACATCCCCCAACGTAAATATTTTTAATAAAAATAAACAAACTCAACTGTTTTTGCTAACTAAATGTTCTAAACACAGTGTTTTTTGTTCTAAAAAGCAATTTAAATTGACTTAATTCTATCTATTAATTCTTCTTTATATTTTTTACCTATAGGTATTATCTCTTGATCAACTATAATAGAATCTATTTTAACCTCTTTAACATGATGAATATTTACAATAAAGCTTCTTTGTACACGAACAAAATTTTTATTTAATGTTTCTTGAATGTTATTTAAACTTTTTCTTACCAAAAACTTTTTATTATCTACTAAAAAAAGCTCTACATAAACATGTGAACTTTTAAAATATAAGATATCATCGAACTTTACTTTTAACAAAGCTCCTTTATTTTTAATAAAAATTGATTTATCAGAAACACTTTTTTCTTCTTCTATTACTCTTTTAGAATAATTTGAAATTGCTATTTCTATAGAAGTAAAAAGTTCTTCTTTAGAAAATGGTTTTACTAAATATGCAGGTGGCATAACTTCTTTTGCCTTATTTAAAGTAATTGAATCTGAATTGGAAGTTAAAAAAACAAATGGAAAATGGTAATTATCTATAATTTGTTTTGCAATATCTATACCCGTTTTTTTACCAGATAAAATAATATCTAAAATTGCAATATCTGGTTTTTCTTTTTCTATAGTTATCATAGCTTCAGTATAACTAATAGCTGGCTCTAAAACATTATAGCCTAAGTCTTCTAAGGTATTACAAATATTATCTGCAATTATCATTTCATTTTCAACTACTAAAACCTTTACACTTTCCATAAACAAAAATTTATAAAAATTTAATCGATTAATTGTCTTGCTTGTTCATCTTTAAAAGTAATTTCAAATCTCGCTCCATTTATATTTGTTACTTTTAAAGTACCATGTAATTGTTTTACCAATCTGTTTACTAAACGTAAACCTAAACTTTTTGTTTTTTTTACATCAAAATCATTAGACAACCCTGGGCCATTATCTTCTATTACAAGTTTAAAATCATCATTATCTTCTTTACCTATAGAAATAGACAAGATATTTTCTTTTTCACTACCAAACGCATATTTGTAAGAGTTTGTAATTATTTCATTAATTATTAAGCCAAGAGGAATTGCTGTATCTACATCAAATTCCATATTTTTTGATTCTATTGATGTTTCAATTTTGTTATTAGATTTAAATAAGGATGAAAGTTCTTTAACTAATAAGTGTATATATTCATCAAAATCTACTAAACCACTTTCATTTTGATATAGTTTTTGATGAATTAAAGCCATCGATTTCACTCTATTCTTACCTTCATTGACTAATTCTAATGCTTTTTCATCTTCTATGCCTTCGCTCTGTAGTTCTAATAAACTAGATACAATTTGAAAATTATTTTTTACCCTATGATGTACTTCTTTAACTAGTAATTCTTTTTCTTTTAATGATTGTTCTATTAGTGTGTTTTTTTCGCTTAACTCTTTAGATTGCTTTCTTATTTTCCTTAAAACTAATAATGAAATTAATAGTAAAATAAAAGCTAAAGATGCAATAACTGCATATAAACTTGTTTTTTCTTTTTCGTGTTCTATAACTTTTTCTTGTTCTTTAACAGCTAAATCTGTTTTATAATTTGCTAATGTTTCTGATAAATCTTTAGAGTAAATATTTTTGATTAGGGTTATTTGGCTTTCTTTATACAAAATTGCTTTTTCGTAAAAACCATGAGCAACTAAAGCTCTTGCACTGCTACTTATTAAACTGGCATAATCATGATGATTTAAAACTTCTCCTAATTTTCTAAATTTTTCTATTAGTTCTAGTACATTTTTTACTTGAAATTTTTTTAGAATTTTTTTCTTTTCTATTGAGTTCTTGTTTAGTTTAGCTATAAATTTAGCATAGAATTCAAATGATTGTATTCTTGAAGTTTCATTTTCATAAATTTCCGCTAACAAACCTTCTACCCTGTCATTATTACCCCCTTTATAAATATAAGCATCTACTAAATGCTCTAATATAGCATGATGAAAACCTGTTTGTTTAGGCAACTTTTTTTCTAATTCTAAACTTTGCTCACAAACATCTATATATTCTTGTAATTTACCTTCTTGTACCAAAAAGTCTGTTAGATAGTATAAAAAAATAATTTCTAAATTTATGTCTTTTAGTTCTCTTGCAGATTCTATACTTTTTAAACACAACTCTTTTCCCTTTAAATCTTGTTTAATATTAAACATTATTATAGGATGACTTGTAATTTTTGTCTTCAACTTTAAAACATCAATATCAGAATCATCAAACTTATTTACATAAATTTCTAGTTTTTCATGCTCTTTATTAGCGGCTTCTAACGTAACCTCATCTCTTAAATTACCTATTTGATTCCACTTAATATTTACATAATCTATATCTATTTTTTTATCATTTACTGGCTCTTTTATAAAGTTTTTTATAAAATTATGTATAGATAAATAATTTACAACCTGTCTTGTACTTACAGATTTTAAAAATTGATTATACTCTGCATAAGAAACAAGTTCCTTGTTTTTAATCTTATTTAAAATTGTTGTATAGCTGTTTTTATTAAGTTGATTTAAAAGAAGAGATGCAGAATCTAATTTCTTTTCTAAAATAAAAATCTCAACTTTTTGTATTAGTTCAGTTTGTTGATTGTTTTGATCTTGAGCTACACTACTACTAAAAGAAAATAGGTAGACAAATAAAGTAAAAAAATGGATTCTCGTCATGTTTTTTTTATATATCATAGAAATATACCATAAAATTTACTAAAAATAAAAATGCTCTAACAAATAAATGTTAGAGCATTTTTAATATTGTAAAAAACTTACGTCTTTTTAAGCTTCAAATGGAGTAATAGATACATAAGATCTATTATCTCTTTTCTTTTGAAATTCTACAATTCCATCAACTTTTGCATGTAAAGTATGATCTTTACCCATGTAAACGTTTTCTCCTGGATTGTGAGTAGTTCCTCTTTGACGAACAATAATATTACCTGCAATTGCAGCTTGTCCTCCAAATATTTTAACACCTAGTCGTTTCGATTCTGATTCTCTACCATTCTTCGAACTTCCTACACCTTTTTTATGTGCCATTTTGTTGAGTTTTTATAGGTTAAAGTAAATTATAAATGGTTATTTTTCAATACCACCATCTAATCTATCTTGTAATTCTTTTAATTCATCCCACTTACCTTCTGCAGCTAAACCAGCTTGCTTTGGCCAAGTAGTTGTAACTAAATGAGACAATCTAGAACTTGCTTCAGTTAAGATTTCACTCAATTTAGCTGGATCTGCTTTTGCAACTTTAGCAAAAGTATCTAAACCTGCATTTACTAAAGCTTCAGCTGCTTTAGGTCCTGCACCTTCAATTTTCTTTAAATCATCAGCTTTAGCTTTTGTTGCTTTTTTTGGAGCAGCTTTTTTAACAGCTTTCTTTGCACCAGTTGCAGCAATAGATTCAATTTGAATCTCGCTTAAATACTGTCTATGACCATTTTTCTTTCTGTAACCTTTTCTTCTTTTCTTTTTAAAGACGATTACTTTATCACCTTTTAAGTGACTTAAAATTTGAGCTGTTACTGATGCTCCTTCTATAGCTGGGGCGCCTAAAGTTACGTTACCAGCATCATCAAGTAAAAGAACGTTATCAAAAGTCACTTTTGATCCTTCTTCTCCTTGTAAACGATGAACGTATACTTTTTGGTCTTTTGCTACTTTAAATTGCTGCCCTGCTATCTCTACGATTGCGTACATACTAATTGTTTTGCGTATTTATACTTATTTATTGCATTTAACTTACTGAAAATGCGGATGCAAATATACATCTTTTTTAATAGTTAACAACATCAATTATAATATTTTAAAATTAAATAATTATATAAGAAATCATTTATATTATATTGGTCTTTATTATTTTTGATTGTTGATATTTTTATGTTGTTACAAAACATAAAAAATTGCGTCAAATCTAAACACTTATTAATAAACTAAATTAAACCAATGAAGAAAAGTATTTTATCTTTTGCTGCTTTGGTGGTGAGAACTTACGATGCTAATATTAGTATTCCTGCAATTATTGCTGCATATAGAACTCCTGAAATGACCACAAAAGACTCCAGAGTTTTAGATCTATAAGCAGAGAATTGTACAATTTACCAGATGATTTTTATGAAAATTACCTAAAAAACATAAATGCGGATACTATTGATGAAGTTCAGAATGCAGCCATTAAATATTTTAAAGGTAATAAAGCTAGAATTGTAATTACAGGTAAAGGAATTGATGTACTTAAAAATCTTGAAAAAACAGATTATGTAATTAAGTATTTTGATGATAAAGGAAACCCAACAGTAAAACCACCAATGACAATGCCTATTCCTGCAGGAATGACAGCTGCAACTGTTGTTGATAAATACATAGAAGCTATTGGAGGTAAAGAAAAAGTGATGGCTATAAAAACCACAATGATGGTTGCAAATGCTACTGTACAAGGAATGGCTTTAACAATGACATCTAAATCAGCTGCACCCAACAAAACTTCGCAAGAAATTGCTGTAGCTGGTAATGTTATGCAAAAAGCTGTTTTTAATGGCACAACTGGTTACCAAGAAGCTAGAGGACAAAAAATAGAGATGAAAGCTGAACAAATAGAAGAAGCAAAGTCTAATTTAGTTCCTTTTTCAGATTTGGCGTATAAAACTGGTAAACTAGAGAGAATTGAACCTATTGATGGTGTAAATTATTACGTTATAAAATTCAATGATACTGAAGCTTTTTACGACCTAAAAACAGGTTTAAAAGCAAAAGAAGTAAAAACGGTAAAAGGACCAACAGGTGAAATGAAAGTACCAACAACATTCAGCAATTATAAGGCTGTAGAAGGAGTTTTGTTTCCTTATTCTATTGGGGTAAAATCTGGACCTATGGATTTAAAATTTGAAGTAAAAGAAATAAAAGTAAATGAAGGTGTTACTGATGAAGATTTTAAGTAAACACTTTTAAAATAAATTTGATAAAAGAGTTAAAACTTAATGTTTTGGCTCTTTTTTTATTGTTTAAAGTTATATTTTGCAGTATAGGACTCATTTTCAGTTAAAATTGATGTAAAAAACCTCGACTTTTTCAAATACAAGTCATATTATTAATAAATTTGCAAAATAATTCAATACTATATTCAAATGAAAACTCAAAAAATATTTACTGCAATCGCAATTGCTTGTTTTATACTTACTTCATGTAAAACTGAAAAGAAAGAAGTGAAAAATGAAAACGTTTCTTTAGCGATTTCTGGAATGACCTGCGAAATAGGTTGTGCAAAAACCATTCAATCTAAATTATCTAAAAAAGAAGGTGTTATAGATGCTAAAGTTATTTTTACAGATAGTATTGCTAATATTCAATTTGATGCTAATACTACTTCTAAAAAAGACCTAATTGCTTTTGTTGATGGTATTGCTGGTGGAGAAATGTACTCAGCTTCTGAAACAACCAAGAAAGCACACGCTTGTTCTGAAGCTTGTAAAGAAAAATGTGAAACTTCTACTGATAAAAAAGAATGTAAAGAAGATTGCACAATGGATTGTTGTAATGATAAAAAAGCTTAACAATCATTTTAACTTATAAGATAAAAAGCAGGCTAAAAGCTAGTCATGGTCGGAAGA
>NZ_JAHKQL010000013.1 GCF_018861005.1 Polaribacter vadi | reverse complement strand
TCCGGATAAGACAAGCTTGTGCCTAACGTTGTTGTGTAGGAAAAGTTGCGGGTTTAAGCACTAAAGTTAGTAAATAAAACACAAACCAAGAAAATCTGAGAGGATTTTCGCAAGTAAGCTAAAACAAGCAATTTTTTTTACACGGTGTTAGCAAATGTTAATTTTCTTTCCAATAACTTAATCTTCTATAAATTATAGAGTCTTTTTCGTTATTCCAATTTAGTTGAATATCTAATTCAACTGTATCTTTAGAAATTTCATTTATAACCTGGACAAAATGTTTTTCATATTTTCCCTCTTTCTGATCGTGAAATTTATAACCATATTTTTCCAATTCAGAATTTAATTCCGTAATATTTTTATTTGAAATTTTTATTGAACGAATTTTGTTATAATCTTTTTCTCCCTTGACGATTAATGTATCCAAAAAGTATTCAAATCCTTTTGCGACAACATTATTCCAATCATCTAAATAGATTTGGTAATAATTTCTCAACCTTCCTTTTTTCTGTTGTAAATTAAACCATCCACAACCAGCAGATATTGTATCACAACCATCTTTTGTGACTTCTCTTATTGAAATATTAAATTCTTTATCAAAAGCATTATATGTTGGTGAAGGTTTACAACTATTCAGCGTGATTAAAATTAAAATAATAATACTCTTTTTCATTTTTCAAGGTTTTCGTTTGTAAGAGATTATTCAGTTTTTTAAGTTTACTTATTCAACAAGTTTGAGTCGTTTCCACAATATTTGCTAACGTTGTTGTGTATTGAAAGTTGCGATTTTGTGAACGAGGAATTTCCAGCGGAAATTCAGCAGTTTGCAAAAAAGCAACAAGCTTTAGTTTTGCTAAATATAGCAATTTTTAATACACGGTGTTGGCTACTGGCTTTTCTATTTAATATTATTTATAACAAAATCACTGAATACGTTTTCATATTCTTCTAAATCGTAAAATTCAAGCTTTTTTAAATTATTAGTAGAATTTTTGTTTTTGATTTGAATTTTTGTTGATATGACTAATAAGCCAGTGAATATCTTGATGAATTTTACAATTAGTTTGTCAAAATTTTTAATAAATAATCTTGTTTCTAAAATATCAACATTATTATTACTTAAGTATTTTTCGTGAAATGAATGAACAAATAGATTTCTCATATTAAGTAATTCTTGAAATTCAATAACATCAAATATAGGTAATTCAGTTTTTAATATATTCATTAAACGTCCTAAGGTTTTTTTCGAAGTATTTGAATTACTCAAAATACTTTTCTCATCTAATTCCTCAATTTTATATTTTTTTTTAATTTCAACTTTTAATAGTGATATAAATAGTTTAATTTGTGTTTCAAGTATTTGTGTTTTAATTAATATTTTTCCAATATTCTCAAGATCTTTCTCTGCTAGTTTTTTTCTCATATTATTAATTTTCACATATTACTTTTAGCTTGTTGCCAACGTGTTTGTATATGGTTTGTTGCGTGTTTAAGCACCTAATTTAGCAAATACAAACCAAATAGAAAATCCGCTAGGATTTTCGTAAGTAGGCTAGAACTAGCAATAAATTATATACGGTGTTGTGCGTTCGTTTTTTTTATCAATTACATCCAATTTTCGGAAGACATAACATTGGTGGTAAACCTCCCAAAATTGATATTCCTACTTTTTCAGATTCCAATTTAAAATATAGAATATTATTCTCAATCTTTTCAGGCAATTCGTTCGGTAAACTCATTCGATAAATAATTGCCTTTTCCAAATTATCACTCAAAAAAGCTATGTTACTTATTCCACGAGGTGATTCCATTTCTCCAATTCCGATAATTTTAAAATTCTTGATTACGTGATAAGAATTCTGATTATTCAAATCCCTTAATTTTCCCAAATAAGTAATTTCAGTTTTTGAGTGTAATTCTGTCAATATTTGCTTTTCCAAAATTTTGTCTTTAGAAATAAATTGTTTGTAAAAATGTAATTCCGATAAACCAAAAGCATACTTTTTAGTCAATTCTTTTCCGTTCATATTTTGATTGAAAACTAAAGTATCCAAAATTATGTCAGATTTATTCTTTTCCGTTTCTGCTTGATGTTCCGCAATTCTGTTATTCCACGTGTCAATTTGTTTCTGCTTTTGATTACAACTAATCAACAGAAATAAAATCGGTAAAAAAAGAATTTTATTCAAACTCACAATGTTTTTCTTAAATGACGCACAACGTTGTTGTATAAGATTAGTTGCGTGATTTAAGCATTAAATTTAGCAAATAAATCACAAATAGAAAGTCCGCGAGGACTTTCGTAAATTGGCTAAAACCAGCAATTAATTTTATACGGTGTTGTAGCACGTTTTTTTATTCAGTACTATAAAAATTATTTCTATTCGCTTTTACATATTTAGTTAAGTCCTGCTGATATGTTTTTACAAAACTTTCCTCATAAAAATAATTCTCAATTTTTTCTGCTGACGGAAGTTCTTTGTATCCTTCTGCAAATGCTGTAAATCGTTTATTCCAATTACTCTTATTATTCTGAAATTTTGAATATAAATCTTGAATTGTATTAAATTTTCCGAAATACTCATTCAAAACTATTTCATAATCTGTAGCCAGTTTTTCCATTCTAGTTTCTTTCATTCCTTCTAATGCGAGTATAGACAATTCTGGGTAATTAAACAGAAATTGATAAACTCCTCCGTTGTTGACTTGAGATTCAAAGTTTATTAGAGTGAAATAAATCCTCTGTTCTTTAGTTAATTCATTAAGAAAATCAGCGTGAGTTTGATTCTTTTCCCAATATTTATTTGTTGAGTAAATATCATTGCAAATTTTCTCACAAATGTCATAATGTTCATTGTCATAAACTCCCCATTCCTTATCATTCCATTTTTGCTCAATTTCAGAAATCCAATTTTCAGGTAATAAAGGAAGATGTTGAGTAGATTCAGATTGAGAATCAAGTCGAACAAATTCTGTCATTGCGTTTTCAGGATTATTTGATTTATTTCTCAAAACTAGAAATCCGACAACTAAAATTAAGACTACAATTATGATTATAATTCCTGTTTTCATTGATTGGTTAAATGTGCTACAACGTTGTTATATATGGTTTGTTGCGTGTTTCAAGCAACTAATTTAGTAAATAATTACGGACAAAGAAAGTCCGCGAGGACTTTCGTAAGTAGGCAAGAAGCCAGCAATAAATTATATACGGTGTTGGCAACAGTTTTTTATTTCAGGTTAAAATTTGTTTTTTAATATTTGCGGACTATCTCCAATTACAAAATCACAAATGTATGAATGAGTTTGTGAGTTAATTAGATTTGGAGAAATATCACTAAATATTTGTAATGAATTTTCGTCAATGTATAATTTGCAATTTTGATTTAGTTGATTGATAATTTTATTCCATTCGGAATCTGATAAATTTTTCAGAAATGTAATTGTATCATTTGTCATATTTAATTCTCTTTTTTAATTTCGTTTGGGTCAAATCCGTACATAAATTTATTTAATTGTCCATTCGAACTTTCCAATTCAACAATGTCCATTAATTCTTCAATGTATGTGCAAACTCTTTCACGGCCTTCAGTATCTAATTCCAGATAAATTTTCGCAAACCTCGAAAGTCCAATTCCTATTTTTTCTTGATATTTTTTGTCAGTTGGTTTTTCCGATTCCGCAACAGTTTTAAAATCAGTTCCGATTTGATTTATTTTTTCCGTAAAAATTGGTCGCATTTTTTCGTCCGCAATTCCAGGATAAAAATTTTCTTCTACGAACTTTTTCTTTGCAAGAAATTCCGCAAACTTTTCATTCGCTTTTTCTGGTGTTTTCATTTCGGTTACATTTTGTCCGCAAGCAGATAAAGTTAAAAACAGAATTAATATTTTGATGTATTTCGTCATTTCTCAAATTGTTGCCAACGTGTTTGTGTATGTTTAGTTGCGTGGTTAAGCAACTAAGTTAGCAAACTTTTACGAACCCGTGAATATTCCGCAGGAATATTCGCAAGTAGGCAAGAACCTAGCAATTAATTATACACGGTGTTAGCAGTTGTTTTTATTTCGTTGTATATATATCAAATGTTTCTTCAAAATTCAGTTTCACGTGTTTATTGTCAGAAACTCCAAGTCCAGTTAACGAACCTTCAAATATTGTCAAGTTCAAATTTCCAGAATTGAGTCGAATAAAGTTCAAATATTTTTTTTGTCCTTTGACTTTAGTTCCATTTATTTCAAATTCGTCTTTGTCAATTCCAAATTCAATAAACTCAATTTTTTGCGATAAAAGCTTTCCGAGCGTTTCGTCCAATTTCGTTTCATAAACTTGCCACAAATCTGGTTCATTCGCTTGATTATATTCTTTCAGTTTATTCGAAAGCAATAAATTTTCACACAAGTTTATTTTCAGATGGTTACCGTCAAAATCGCCTTCAATTTCCAAAAAATAGTCAAAGTCAGAAAACGTAATGAAAAAAATCCAAGGTAAATAGTCATCATTATGTCTATCCTTATTAAAATCAACTTGGTATATTTTTCCGACAGTCTTTCCGTTAAGTTTATTTAACCAATTTCCTATTTCTCCATTTAGTTGAAAGTTCATTGCGTGTTGTTCTTAAATAACTGCTAACGTGTTTGTATAAGATTAGTTGCGTGTTTTAAGCAACTAATTTAGCAAATACAAACCGAATAGAAAATCCGCGAGGATTTTCGTAAGTAGGCTCGTACTAGCAATTAATTTTATACGTTGTTATGTGCTTTTTTTTAATTCTAATATTAACTTTTCAGCCTCAATTCTTCCTGTTGGTGACAAAATGCAATTTCCATTAGCTCTAAATTCAAGAAATCTTTCTGAATGAAGCTTTTTAATTAATGTTTTGAAATTTGAAGCATTTTTATATTCGATTATTTCTCTCAAATCATCAATATGAGTCTTCGAGGAATGGTAGAGAATTATTAAAACTTGATTTCTTGCTGATATTTTATTATTCAGAATTCGAGTGAAATCGGAAGTTTTCCATACTACTTCAACATTCCTTTCGACAATATTGTCTATCAAATTTTGCGTGTCAACAATATCCAAATTACTCTTTAAGCGTACAATTTCAGATAATATCCATTTAACTGAATATAAAATTAATGTAGCATCCATTTCATTAGGTGAAATGTCTTTAATGTGACCTACGCCACGTTTATTTCGAATGTTATAAGTTGATTTTAATATTCTAGGAATAAGCATCCTAAATGATTCGTGAATATGAGTTTGTTGTTCGTAAAAACTTAATACGGAATCTGAAAAATTAGAAAGTTTTTGACTGAATAAAGTATAAGTGCCACCATTAATTTCGAATTCAATTAATCTTCTTATAGATTCTACAAAATGCCCTGCATCTAATTCACTAGGTTTCCATTTTTGAACGAAAAAGTTACTTTCGATTTCCGAATAAGATTCCAAAACTTTATCAGCAATATTTGAATCATAATTTGACTCTAGTATATCCCAAACTTTTTTTCTATCCATTCGATTCTATAGACTTGATTAGTTCTTTAGCTGCTTTTTCTCCTGGTCTTGTTATTGTAATTGTTCTTGATTTTCCAGAACCCTTATCAATATAAAGTTTTGGGTTTCCTGTTTTAATGTGAGAAGAAAAGTTTGCTGAATCCAAACAAGCGTGTATTTTACAGATATTGCGTATGTCTTCAACGTGGGTTTCGTTAATTCCTTGAGACTTTTGTCCATATGCATATAAAAGTGAAGCATTTAAAGTCTTTTTAGAATCAGTACTTCCGGGAATATCGCAAATGATATTTATTTTCTCATTGTCAATTGCATAAACGTCAGGATGAATTTCTGAAATATCGTCAGCAGATACATTTTCGTCAGCTGGTTTTTCGGTTTTAGTAGAGCTATTACCATTGTTAGAAGAATTAGCTTTAACTTGTTTTTCCTTATTATCAAAATCTGTCAAAGTTCTTTCAATAACAGACTTGAAATTTTCTATTTGTTGAGTAACAAATAATTCAGAGCCAGATATCTCAAATTTACCTTCATTCAAGGAAATTGTAATTTTAGCTTGATTGTTGTCCATATTTTAAATTTTTCTAATGTTGGTTGGTTTTCAAATTGCACATAACGTTGTTGTATATGGTTTGTTGCGTGTTTCAAGCAACTAATTTAGTAAATAATTATGGACAAAGAAAGTCCGCGAGGACTTTCGTAAGTAGGCAAGAAGCCAGCAATAAATTATATACGGTGTTGTAAGTAGGCTTTTTAATTATCGTTTATTGAAACATATACTTTTTCAATTCCTTTGTCTTGCCAATTTCCACTTCTAAACTCTTTTTTAGAACGTAAATTCCTAATTACATTTGAACTTTCTTTAAATCTATTCGCATTCCATATCTTTTTTGTTTTGTCTCCGTTTTCATAAAATGTTGTTATGTAAGCTTGTTTCTTTGTTAATAATTCATTTTTAAAATCAGATTCGCTTTTCGGATTTAATTCAATTGGTAATGTTTTTGAATAATCTGCTGGTTTATTTACAGAATATCTTTTTATTCCATCTTTATCTAAATTTATTATGAGATTAAAATGTCTTTCTCTTTCAATCCTTACAGGTCGATTTTTCCCACCTAATTGAGCAATTATTGTTTTTCTCATTCCTTTGTCATTTCTGCCAGGAATTAAAGTTGTCAATTCTTTCAGAATTTCTTCTTGTGTTTTAGGTTGTGCTGTAATTATTCTTTTAATACTCGCTATAACTTCTGGTTCGGCATTATTCTCTTTTGAATTTTGAGAAGTAATTAATTCAATTTGTTTATTTTCCTGCAAAACATTTTTGGAAGTGATGTTGATGTTTATTTCGTTTAATATATTTTCAATTAAATTATCGTCATATTCTTTTAGAAATTCTTGTTTGATTAATTCTCTAACTTTTTCTTGAAAACTATTTGTTAAAATCTTCTCTTTAAGTTTCTTTGAATTATTTTTCCTTTTTATTCTTTCTAAAGATTTTGATTTATAATTTTCAAGAGAAGTTTTGTTGAAAGTAGATTTAGAAAATACATTTACAAATTCAATTGCTTTTTTATTTTCCCTTTTAAATTCTATATTTTCAAGTAGAATTGGATTTTCTTGACCAGAAAATCCGTCATAGAATATTTGAATTCTTTGTCCAATTAAAATACCATATTCTAATTTTAATTGGCGCATATAAGAAAAAAGTTGTTGCTGAAAATTTGAATTTAGAGGTAAGTTCGGTTGTTTTATTTCTATTACAAACAATCTTTCTTCTTCATTAGATCTTATTACAAAGTCAGGTGTAATTCTATTATTTGCTCCAATTCTGATTGAAGGTCTAATTTCCACATTTCCTGAAAACTCTTTCCATTCAAGAACAGTTAAAGCTTTTATAACATTGTTTTCATAATCTCTTTCGCTAATATCTGATTTAATATTTTCAAAAAGATGAAAGCATATTTCATTCCATTTTTCAGTATTCATATTTTTCTTTAATGTTCTAAATTCTATATTTTGTTCGGATTTTAGCTTACTTACAACGTTGTTGTATATGGTTTGTTGCGTGTTTAAGCACCTAATTTAGCAAATAAAAACCGAATAGAAAATCCGTGAGGATTTTCGTAAGTAGGCTAGAAGTAGCAATAAATTATATACGGTGTTATGTGGGGTTTTTTATATGTTTTCTATCTCTGATTTTTCGTATGTTTTACTCGTATATTGAAATTTTCCAAATTGGAATTTTGATTTTAAATTTAGTTTTTTTTCGCATTTATATTTATCAGAAAATTCTATAAGTTTACCTTTGGAACTTATTTTATCGATGTTTTTTAAAAGATTATTATAAATATTAAATATTAAGTCATCAGTAAAAATTAAATCTTCTTTTGTTATATCTTCATATTTTCCATCGTGAACATAATCACATCTTTTTTTATATATATCATTTATTTTATCTTCGATTTTTTCTTTTTCCCATTTGTCACACCAATCTAAAAGATAGCTAGATCTTTCAATAATTTTTTCTTTTATTTTTCCATCTTGATTTACTAATAACATTTCTAAAGCTATTACATTCTTTAGAAATGATTCAGGAATATCGTGAGAATTTAAACTTTTACCTACTATTTTTGCAACAGAAATCAATAAATTTTTCCACTTACGATTAATCTTGATTTCTCCATTTACTATTTTTAATAATTTATGAAAGTGAAAACTGTTATGGAAATTCTTCCATCTTTCATTTAATTCAAGAGGTAATGGGTATTTTGATTTATTTCCCAATATTAAACGTAAATTTTTCTTGTCAATTACTAAGGTTCTATTATTAAGTGCATATTCCGAGTTTTTAATATCAATTTTGGAATTAAATTTTCGTGTTGAATAACCAAGAGTAGAAAAACTTATTAAGTTAATGGCATCTTCAATTAATCTTATGTTAGAATTGTAATTCTCTTTAGGAATTCCTGAAAAATTCAAAACAGCATAAGTTTTGGAAGACTTGAAAAAATCCTTAATTCTTTCTTTAAACGAAGTGGGATTATTCAATCCAATTTCACTCAATTTTGAAACTGGCACTTTAATTCCAATGCGCTTTCTGATTCTTGGTAATTTATTTCTAGTAACAAAAATAACGTTACCTACTTTTATTTCGTTATTAATTGATTCTGTAAGCCAAAGTCCTTTAATCGGAACTATGGTTATCCAATTACTATTAAAATCTAGTTTGTTATTCTTTCTCATTATTTTTGTTGAAATCCCACATAACGTGATTGTGTATGGTTAGTTGCGTATTTAAGCAACTAATTTAGTAAACAAAAACGAACGCGAGAAAATTCCGAAGGAATTTTCCAAATAAGCACTTGCCAAAGCAATTAATTATACACGGTGTTGTAAGCAGTTTTTTTATTCGATTTCTTTTCTCACTAATTGAAATATTTTATTCAATATTGAGTTTTGATTAATTTCATAATTGTCATTTGGTGTTTTTTCATCTATCATTTTTTCTCTTAAATAAAATTCATTCACATTTTTTGTCACTTTTCCATTTGCTAAATGAATTTCAAATTTCGTTTTACAATAATGATCAACTTCTAATTCAACAGTTTCTTCTTCTCCTTTTAAATTTATGTAATTGTGACTAATTGGTAAAATTTCAGAATCTTTAATTTCATTAATATGTTCTTTCACAGTCTCTATAAATTCAGGATTTTTCAATTCTATACTATTGAAAATATTGCAGTCAGAAAATTTTCTTTTGAAATACTTTCCGTTTTTACTCCAGAATAAATAATACGGTCTTTCGCATATTTTTCCATCTTTATTTTCAAGAATTAATTCACCAATGCAAAATTGACTATATTCAATAATAATCTCTTTTTTATTATTTAAAAGTTCTGATTTGAAATTCAAATACTCTAAACTCTTTTCTTGTCCATAATTATTAATTACAGAAAGAAATAGAATTATAAATTTCAATATGTTCTTCATTTTGAGTTTGTTCGGTGAATTGCTTACAACGTTTTGGTGTATGATTTGCTGCGTAAATTTAGCAAAAAATAACTAAAGTTTACAGACTTTTACGTTTGCGAGGTTTTTCACAAGAAAAACCGAAAAAAGCAGTGAATTATACACTGTGTTATGTTTTGTTGCGAAACATTTGAGTGAGCACGTTTAGATTCCGTTTTCAATTTTTTTCAGCATTTTTTGAATTCCTTTTTTTAAGCTAATTTTCATTTTAATAAAATTAAGATTTTAAGATATAATTCCAACGTTTTAATTCCGCAAAGATTTTCAATTCCGTTTTGATTTGTAATTCGCACGAGATTTTTCACGTAAAATTTGTTTTTCACTTTATTGCAAATATTCCCAAGTTTAGAAAATTCCAGCGTTTAAATTTTCGCATTGACTTGAGTTTTCAAAATTCGCAATAGACTGTTCAGCAATTTTTTCCTACGTTTAGATTTTCCTGAGCAATAAAACATAACGTGTGCGTGTATTACTTAGTTGTGTGGTTTAAGCAACTAAGTTAGCAAACATTTACGAACCTGTGAATATTCCGAAGGAATATTCGCAAGTAGAGATTAATACAGCAATTAGTTATACACATTGTTAGGCACAGTTATTTATCATACCACGAGTAAACTAATTCCGTTATTTCCTCTACATCATTTTCATTCACAGAAATTCCATACGTAGTAATTAATTCGCTTGTTATTACTCTTTTTATTTTTTCCAATTCGTAACCATTTTGCAAGTCAAGAATTAGTTTTTTGCTTAATTTTTTAAAAGAATCGCTTTTACCAGATTGCATAATATTGGTCTGATAAATGACTTTACTCAATGCATTAATGTTATGTTGGTCAAGAACTTTCACTCAATTTTTTTGATGTGTTAATTAATTCCGTTGTCTTTTTAACTGTCCTATCATTATGTGTTTCCCAAGTGCAATATTCAGTCAGATTTTCATTCAGTCCAATTAGTAAATTCCGATGTCCATTATACCAAGTCTCTGGTTTTTCTGATTCGAACCAATTCCGTAAGAGTGGGATTCCGATTTCTATTAGGAATTTTTTAATCCGTTTATTGTTCTCTATTTCAACCGCTTTTAAATTTATAGTCCATTTGTCTAAAGGTTTTGAGTAAGTTCCAGAAATCACTCTCCAAAACCCTAAAAGGTCTCTTGATTGTCCTTTCATAGTTCTTCCATTCCAACCAGGAACAGAAACTCCCATTCGATGACCTTTTTCTTTGTTAAATGAAATTGATAAATCGTTATAAATTCCAATTCCGCTCAACATTTCCGAAATCTGTTTAGTTCCGATTGAGTGAGTAAATCCTTTAATTGGATGCGATTTGTAACTTGTCTTTATCAATGTTGGTTTTAATTGTGTCTAACGTATTTGTGTATGGTTAGTTGCGTGGTTAAGCAACTAAGTTAGCAAACTTTTACGAACCCGTGAATATTCCGCAGGAATATTCGCAAGTAGGGAAGAACCAAGCAATTAATTATACACGGTGTTGGCAAATCGTTTTTATTTTTAATCTGTATCAGAAGCTAATATTCCAATGTAATAGTCTTTAAGAGGATTATAAACTGTCCAAAAATGAGTTCCCCAAAACTCTTTTCCGTCATCAAAATAATTAGAGCAATCGGTATTCCATTTCATAATCTCGATTTTATTCAAGTCTGAAAATAAAAATTCGCAGAAGTCAATAAAATATTTTCCTGTTTCAAATATGCTATTAGATACTCTAAATCCGTGAACTGGGTCTAAAAAAGCTTGAGCAAAACCTATTGTGTACAATTCAGACGTATTATTCTTGTAACGTTCGGAATCACGAATGTCAACTATATTTTTATTAATTTCTTTACTGTCAAAATAGAATAGGTTGTTTAGATTAGTAAATCCTCTTAATATAGGTTTCTTTAGTTTGAAATCGAACAATGGTCCTAAAAACTCTTCAACTGAAATTTTCTTTCCACTATCGTTCATTTTGTTTTCATCAAAATCTATTTTGAAGTATTGGCTGTTTTTTTGAAGTTCAAATATTGAACTTTTTGCAGTTAGTAAATGAGAATCATATTCGGTAACTTTTTTATCAAGCTTGAAAATTTTAAAGTCAATTCGACCACCATAATTATCAAATTCTTTCAGCTTGTCGTTTATCTCCTTATTTTCAAGTAATTCTATGTTTTTCAAATCAGATTACGGTTTTTCTCAAATGTTTGCCAACGTTGTTGTATATGGTTTGTTGCGTGTTTAAGCAATGAATTTACTAAATAAAACACGAACGGCGAAATTCCGAAGGAATTTCCCAAGTGAGCTAAAACTAGCAATAAAGTTTATACGGTGTTATATACCGTTATTTATTCCAAATTTTTGCAGTACTTGCATTATATATATTCACTTTACAATCAAATTTATCTTGAATAGATTCAATATGTTTTAAATCTGATTCTGAATATACACCTATGTAAATACTAAATAATTTTCCTGTATTTCTATTCTCTTTATTAAATTTTGACGCTTTATTCAGAGCTTCAATAATATGATTATCATATTCTCCAAAATTAAAGCCAAATGTTACTAATGAACCTGAAATACTTGAAAGTTCATCGTAAGTGTCAGTTAAATATTTATTATGTGAAATATGATTTAATTTTTCTTCTCCATTTCCAGCTGTAACAAAAATAGGATAATGCTTGTTGTCTAATCTCTTTTTAATATTTTCAAGCAAGTATGTATTATTGCTATAAATTTCTTTAATAATATCTATTCCAGAGTCAAATAGGTGTAAAGCTCCGTGAACATAAAATACACTTTGTTCAGATTTATTTGGTCCCCAAGTTAATTCTGAAAATTCAGGTTCTGCACCTCTTTTAACATCTTCTTCATTCTCAAGCTCTTTTCCAAATCCGTCAATTGCATTTTTAGATGAATTTCTCATTAAAACCCAATAAAGTAACAAATCGTAATTTGTTGAAAAAATTTTTCCAGAATTATCAAGAAAGTCAGATAAATATTTAAAACAAGATTCACTTTTTTCATCCGGAACTTCAAATACGTGTTCGGGATGAAGTTCTTTAATTGCATTAATTAAACTTTCTTGTAATTCTTTGTTTGCAATTCTTAATTTTTCAGTAAATGATTTGTCTGAACTAAAAGCCTCCGCCATTTGAATGAAGTTGTCAATCTGTTGCATTACAAGTTCAAAATTCTTTGTATTTATGATATTGAATAGTTTTGTGAGAACTTCATTATCTAAATTTTCTATAAAAGAGTACAATGCGTTGTATGAAAAGATTTCCGAATCATAAGACATACTAAATCCATTTCCAAGTAGTAAATGTTTCGTTCTTTTCTTTTTTTTCAAATATTCACAAACATCCTTATATGATGGTAATTCTTCAATTTTCATTTCTTTTTCGATTTTTTTTGGTAATGGTATATAACGTTGTTGTATAAGATTAGTTGTGTGTTTCAAGCAACTAATTTACAAGATTAATCACGAACGGCGAAATTCCGAAGGAATTTCCCAAGTGAGCCAAAACTAGCAATTAATTTTATACGGTGTTACCTGCAGGCTTTTTTATTCAGGTAGCCAAAACTTTATTGATTTTGCGAAATTAGGGTTACTTTCAAAATCAGATTCATTTTCAATATTTTCAAATATTTCTTTTCCAATTAATTTACTGATATTTTCAGACCAAAAAATTATATCATCTCCATACATAGAAAGTATTTGATTGTTTTCGTCCAAAATCAAAAATCGATGTCCTGTAATTGGAAAGATTTTCGGTATTTCAATATTTTCTATTTTTCCTCCATTACTTTCATAAATCCAGTTAATGTTTTCTCGGATTTGTTCCAAATTTTCTGGATATGAATAGTAAATCGGATTAAAATTAGGTTCTGTTCCGTTTGAACCAAATATGTTTATTCCTTTTTTATCTAATCCATTCATTGTTCGATAGAAATTTTTCAAATCTTCTGGAAATTCAATTTTCATTTGAGTTTGAAAATCAGAGAGTTCATTTTCAGAAAGTCCATTTTTCCATTTAGTTCCTTTTTGAATCTGAAATCCAAAAATCTCTGGATTAATATCCGTATTATTCCAATATTTTTCGCTTAAACCTCTTATTTGTTCAAAAAATTCAATCGAATTATTAGGAATTGGTAAATGATAGTAATTATCAGGATTTTTCTTCTTTTTAAAGATTTTCATTTACTGTTCGGATTTTTTAGCTTGCAGGTAACGTGTTTGTATATGGTTTGTTGCGTAGTTTAAGCAACTAATTTAGTAAATAATTACCAACCAAGAAAGTCCGCGAGGACTTTCGTAAGTAGGCGAGAAGCCAGCAATAAATTATATACGGTGTTGTGGTGCGTTTTTATATTCCTAACATTGGTTTTACCATTTCATAAATTGGTGAAGAAAGTAAACTTGTAAAAGTTCCAATTCCAATATCTTTAATTAATTCTCCAATTATTAAAAGTCTATTTTTAATATCCTTTCCATTATTTAATTTACTTTCAGCTTTTTCTATTTCTGTGGATAATTCTTGACTTTCAGAATTGTTAATTTCTTTTAAGTCTTCACGAATTAATTCAAACACTTTAGCTATATCTTCGTTTGAATATTTAATTTTTTGAGTTTGTACAGAATTGTCAGAATTAATCTGAAATTGAGTTGGGGAATTTATGTCTCCAAAATCCATTCTTAATTTGCCATTATTTTTTTTCTTGTCTGCCATATTTTTATCTAACCAATCAGTGATTAATTCTTGTTGAGTTTCGGAATTTCTCTTTTTTATTATTAAAGGATATACAATGTATTTAATGTGTTTTATATACTTTTCTTCTTTTCCATTTTGTTTTCCTACGTAATAATCTTTGTGAAAATTCAAAATTTTTTCTAAATCATAAACTGGTTGAAAACTCATTAATTTGTTTGCAAATTGTTCATCATAATCTTTTGTTGTTGTTTCTCGATAAATTGTTTTATTTGAGTAAGTTCTTTCTCCCCAACCACCTCTACTTGAATTACCGACTATTGCATAAATCATTTGGTTTCCTAAATTACGTAATTCAAATTCGGTTTCAGATAGATTTTCGTTACTACTAATTAAATAAAATTCGTTCATTTTCTTATTTATACTAATGTTCGTTTAAATGCACTACAACGTGTTTGTATATGGTTTGTTGCGTGTTTTAAGCACCTAATTTAGCAAATAAAAACCGAATAGAAAATCCGCGAGGATTTTCGTAAGTAGGCTAGAACTAGCAATAAATTATATACGGTGTTACCACACGTTTTTATTCAAATTTCTTATAATTTTCAGTCCAATATTTTTCTATAAATTTCCATTTATTCTCAAGGTCTTTATTCTTAATCGGAATGAGTTTTATTTGTTTCTTATTTTCTCCGTTAATTTTGTAAATATAAATTCCGTTGTCATTTTCATTGTCGCATTCTATAGCGTGGATATTTCCAATTTTTACAGCTTTATTTTCTTTTAAATAATATAAATCGCTATCCCAATTCGAGTCAGCACAACCACTTCTTTGATAAGAATAGTAATAATCCGTGTTTTTTATTTTTATCGAAGCTGGAAAGCTTGAAAAGTTCTCTATTTCTGTAAATTGCTTCAACTTTGGATTGAAAATGAGAATTTCATTCACTCCAGGAACATTTGTCATAAAATGCAGTTCAATATCTAAAAAACCATCTTCGTTAAAATCTGTGAATATATATTCTGAAGGATTGTTGTCGTTTTTGTATAAAATATCTCCTTCTGATGATTTCAGAGTAAATAAATTATATTGTTTTAGGCAAGTTTTGAATATTATGCCATTTTTAGATTGTTCTTCGCATATTGTCAATTCTTCTTCACCTATTTGTTGGTTAACAATAATTTCCTCCGTTTTTCCAGTTACAATAAATCCGTTTTCTTTTATTACGATTTGTTTTTGAGAATCTTCTTTTACTCCTTTTGCAAAGCCATACATTTCAACTCCGAAATATGTAATTCCGATAATTATAATTCCAATTATTGTTATTAAAATACCTTTTTTCATTAGTTCGCTCAAATGTGTGGTAACGTGTTTGTATATGGTTTGTTGCGTGATTTAGCACGTAATTTAGCAAATAAAAACCGAATAGAAAATCCGCGAGGATTTTCGTAAGTAGGCTAGAACTAGCAATAAATTATATACGGTGTTACCCAACGTTTTTTATTCCGCTTTTTATTTTTTCAATCCAATTTTTATCGGTCGGTTCAACAATAATTGCTTTAAAATTTAATCTTTCACTCTCGATTCCAACACCTTTTAAATCGTCAATATGTAAGTCAAAATCAAATGCTGGTGGAAACTTGGATGAGTTAATATTCCGAGATTTTAAAACTTTTCGGTTTTCTTTTTCGTTTACAATTCGGCTGACTTTTATTCCGTAATATTTTAAAGTCAATCGTATTTTTCTTTTAGTTCTAAATGATGTTGTATAAATATGAATTTCGTGACCTTGGTTTTGTAAATCAGAAATCAATTCACGAGTGCCTTTCCGCATTTCCTCAATTCCAAACAGTTTTGCAATTCCGTTTCTGTTTTCAGTTTCAAATTCCTTTTCGTTCGGAATTAGTGTGCTGTCAAGGTCAAAACTTATATTCATTTATTTATGTTCCAATATTATTTTCGGTTCGATTCCCGTGATTTTTGGCAAATGTTGGGTAACGTTGTTGTATAAGCTTTGTTGCGTTGTTTAAGCAGTGAATTTACTAAATAAAACACGAACTGCGAAATTCCGAAGGAATTTCTTAAGTGAGCTAAAACCAGCAATAAAGTTTATACGGTGTTGTAAAACGTTTTTTTCTAAATTCAATTTCAATCATAAAATTCAATTTCTTTTTTATAGAATATTAAACAAATGATTAAGGCTAAAATAGATGCTAATATATCAAAAAAATCAAATTTCATATTCTGATTAATAAATCGTTCTAACTCCATAAATATTACTAAGATTAATGTTGTTAAGAATGAAATAATAATTATTTTTCGAAGACTCTTTTTATTTTGTAATTTAAAAAGAAAAAGACAAGTAAGAAAAGTCATTATTGCTCCTAAAAAATTAGGAATTATTCCGAGTATAAAAACTAAATACTGATTAGATTCACTATTTGAAAATACCTGTGGACGATAAATTTTCTGATTAAAAATATATATTATAAAAGAAATTAAAACGATTAATGGTTCTTTAACTTTTTTTAGAATTAATTTCATTTAATTAATTTGTGCTTTGAGTTCATTCCATTCACTTATTTGTAAATGTTATATAATTCTGAATCTTTCATTTTTCTCATTTTGAGTAATTTACGCAAACTTATTTAGTAATGTTTTAGAAACGGTGTTGTAAAATGTTTTTTTATTCAATTAGCTTTCCGTTTTCGTAGTTTTCTTTTTTTGTTATAACTCCATTTTCGTTAAATATTTCCACTCCAATTTTTTTCATTTCTTGGTAATTCCCAGTTTTCATTGGTTTTCCATTATTGTAAAATTTTTGAAATTCAGCTCTATAAGTATTTTTACTTTATCTCTTATTTTCTTGTCCAAAAGTTATTGTTGAACAAAAGATTATTATTAATGCTAGTATTTTTTTCATAATGTTTTACAACGGTCTCGTATAACCGTCAGTTACGGGTTAATATGCATTAATTTTCGGTTTAGCACTGACTATTGCAATTCCGAGTGGGTTCGGACGAAGTCGAATCCGCCGTAATTGCGGTTATACATTGTTGTACGCTGGCTTTTTTTCATTCCGCTATTAATTCCGTTTTGTTATTTTCTTTTTTAATTAAATATATTATTCTGCCGAAATACATTAAAAATGGAATTCCGCTTCCCAATGTAATTGCAAACAGAAAACTATCATATTCCCAAGCTCCATAACAAACAAAAAGGAATGAAATCAGCATTAAAGTCAGTCCGCTATAAATCCAGTTCTTTTTGTTTAATATATTCTTTGAAAACAATAGTGAAATTGAAATCAGTTTTCCAATTAAGGAAACCAAAGCAATTAAAATTAGACTGCTTTCAAAAGGATATTCTTTCTGAAAGTCAAATCCGTTTTTGATTAAAGTCGGAATACTTATAAATTCGAACATTACCATTATTCCGTAACCGTGTCCAGCAGGAACTCCAATCAGAATTATTGAGTTCAGAATTAAGGTTATTATTATTGCTCTTTTTATCAATTATAGTTCGGTTTTCAGCTTGCGTACAACGTGATTGTGTATTGAA
>NZ_JAHKQL010000037.1 GCF_018861005.1 Polaribacter vadi | reverse complement strand
CTTTATTCCGGATAAGACAAAAAGTTAGCTAACGTGTTTGTGTGTGGTTAGTTGCGTGTTTAAGCAATTAATTATACACGTTGTTGTCCTTAGTATTTCATTACTTATCCCAAGGTATGAAATTCTCCCAATACCAAGGCATCCACTTATCTCCTACAGAAATTTCAAGTAATTCTTTAAAAATGCTTTCTCCGTTGGAACTGTTAGACATTATTACTATTCCAAGGTTTTGTGATGGATAAAATATTGTGTAATGTTCCCAACCTTGATAATGGCCTTCTTTAAAAATTGCTTTTCCGAAAGGTGTTTTGTAAGTCCCAAAACCTAAGGCATAGCTTAGTTCAATGTCATTATTTTCTATTGTTTTTATAAATCTGTTTTTTCCAAATTGTTGCTTTGATTTAATACGGATTTGTGACTCAAAAAACTCATTAAACATAGTGTTATTTAAACCTTTTTTAGCTAACATTGCTTGAATAAACTTGGCATAATCTTCAGGCGTTGTGTCCATACTTCCAGCAGCATATTGTTCTTTTCGTTTTCTTCGTTTTAAAGTTTTTCTCTTTTTATAGTGACCAACAGCATAGTTGGTATCAAATTTTTCTTGCCAAAGAAAACTTGTCATATTCATTTTAAACGGCATGAATACATATTCTTGCGCAAGTTCTTCCAAACTTTTTTTTGTTATTTGCTCAACAGCAAATTGAAGTAATTGAATGCCTTCGCCTGAATAGCTATAAAAAGTTCCTGGCTCAAATTCTATCTCCAACGGTTTTTCCATGTTAATACCAAATTTTCCTATATATCTCCAATTTGGAAATCCCGTTGTGTGTGACAGACACATTCTTGCAGTTATCTTCTCGTATCTTTTGTCATCTATTAAATCTTTATAGTTTTCATAATCGTGCTGAAATTCATAAGTATAGATTGGGTTTTCAAGATAATTTACTAAAGGTTTGTCTAAGTCAATCTTTCCTTTTTCAACTAATTTCATTACGATGAATCCAAAGAGTGGTTTACTAAGCGAAGCTGCGTAAAAGTTATGTGAAGTTTTAAGTGCTTGTTTTTCTTTAAGGTTTCTCGAACCATAGGCTTTCTGAAATAAAATACTATCCTTATTTACTATAGAAATTGTAAGTCCGTGAACATTCCCTGATTTTATTAAACGCTGAATCTCCTTATCTAAAACTGTTGTAGATATTTTTGAGTTGTCTATTCTTTGAATAGATTGAGAATAATTATTTAGACTTGAAACTAAAAATAATATCGAAATAAAGTATTGAATTTCCCTCATTTTGCGGCTGATTTATATTCCTTTATTTAATAGACGTATAATTTAGTGAAATGGTTGCGTGAGATTTTTTATATTAAGCACAACTACTGGTTATACTCACTTTTTCTAAATTAATAACAATCCTATCCCCTTTCAGTTCAAGAATTTTACAAAAGATAAATCTAGCACTTAGTTTAAATTTTAGTTTTATTTCTTTTGACAGCTTACCTACGTTGTTGTGTAAGAAAAGTTGCAATTTTGTGAACGAGGAATTTCCAGCAGAAATTCAGAAGTTTGCAAAGAAGCAACAAGTTTTAGTTTAGCTAATTATAGAAATTTTTTATACACGGCTTAAGTTAGCATTTTAATAAAAACATTAAATTTAAGGCATATAAATAAGAAAGAACAAAAGAGAGGATTAAGGTTATTATATACGCAGAGACAATGATCTCGTCAACATTGAAAATCCCCTCTCTTTTCTACACAGATTTCGTACAGTTCTATGAGGCTTTAAGACCTCGATTTTAAGTCGTTGAAACTCGCGTAGATATCCTTTCAAAAAAACATTTTCTTATGAATAAAGATATAAAATATTTCGGAATTGACATCAGTCATTTGGTTTTTGATGTAACAGATTCACAGGGTAATTATTACCAATTTAAAAACAGTATTAGTGGCTTTAAAAAGTTTTTAAAACTTGTTGATAGTCATAGTCATTGTGTTATGGAAGCTACCGGTTATTATCATTATCAGCTGGCTTATTATTTACAAGAGCATGGTGTTCAGTTATCAGTAGAGAATCCATTATCTGTAAAACGATTTATTCAAATGAAACTCTCCAAGATAAAGACAGATAAGAGTGATTCACGATTGATTTGTGAATATGCTAAACAGGTAGAATTGAAACTTTGGCAAGGCAATTCTAAACATCAATTAGAATGCTTACAAATGACTAGAGCTCTCTCTATGTATACAAAGCAGCGTACAATGCTAAAGAATAAAATACATGGGGAACTGGTTTTAGGGGTTCCAAGTAAAGTAGTTTTGCGTTCTTTTAAACAAAGTTTAAAGTACCTTAATAAACAGATGGAATCTCTAGAAACTAAATTATTAATTTTAGTAAAACAAGTACATCAAGAGGTTTTAACACGTTTAAAAAGTATTCCAGTAATTGGCCCTAAAACATCCTTAATGCTAGTGGTTTTAACTGATGGTTTTGAGCGTTTCACAAGCGCTAGTGAATTGTGCAGTTATGCTGGGTTAGCACCTGTGATTAGGAAAAGTGGTAGCAGTGTAAATGGGCGTCCACGAATTAGTAAAATTGGAAATCAAAAGCTTAGAAACTTACTCTTTATGTGTAGTTTTAATGCTTGTAAATATAACCATGCTTGTAAAGCAATTTATGATCGATTAGTAGCCAAAGGAAAGAGTAAAAAATTAGCCTTAATTGCAGTCTGTAATAAACTCTTAAAACAAGCTTTTGCAATCGCGAAATCAGGATTACTTTATGATAATAATTACAGAAGTATTTTAGTGAAAAATTAATGAGGTTTTACTTGTTTTTTACCACAGTACTTTGTTGTGGCACGTATTTTATTCTTTTCGGTATGCTACCATTTCCATTGGTCCAGTTGGAATTAAACAAAGTTTTAAAAATTCCGACGTAACTTCTTTGATTGGAATTGAGCCATTTCTTTTTCCGTCATAATATATAGAAACGAAAAAAGTCGAGTCAATTTTTTCAATAATTTTCTTTTCGCCCTCTTTTCTCTTAAATAATTCTAAAGTTTCTTTGTCCCAAAGTTCTTTGTTAAATTCAAATTCTGATTCTCGTCCGTTTTCAGTCATCACGAAAGTCATTTTTTAATATCCTCTTTTTTCAACGTTGTGATTGTCGGTTCAAGTCGATAAAAGTCACATTCAAAAACTGCGTCTTTGTCATTTGACTTTCCGTTGATAAACCACTTTATGTGATTCTCATTAACGATTTCGTATTTAGAGGATCTCTCGTTGTTATGGTTCAAAAAGTCTCCATTGTTCATTTTCAACGTTGTTGCTTTCTCTTTGAGAGAAAAATCAGTATAAATGTCAACATTGTCGTTGTTAATTTCAAGAAGTTGAAAACCAGGATATCCTTTTTTTTCATTTCCTAAATCAACGTCTTTCAGAATCCATTTTCCATTCGTATTTTGTCCAATTACGGAATTAAAAATCATTGTTAATAGTATGATGGTTGTCGTTTTTCTCATATGTGCCACAACTACTGGCTATACCCACTTTTTCTAAATTAATAACAATCCTCTCCCCTTTCAGTTCAAGAATTTTACAAAAAATAAATCTAGCACTTAGTTTAAATTTTAGTTTTATTTCTTTTGACAGGTTACCTACGTTGTTGTATAAGCTTTGTTGCGTTGTTTAAGCAGTTAATTTACTAAATAAAACACGAACGGCGAAATTCCGAAGGAATTTCCCAAGTGAGCTAAAAACAGCAATAAAGTTTATACGGTGTTGCAAGTAGTAGCTTTTTTATATTACAATTTATTTTTCCATTTTTAGAAATTCAGAGATTGAGTAAAAATTCCGCAATTTTAGTTTCTCTATAAACTGACTAATTCAGGTTAGTGACAGAATTTGTACTGATTTTAATTCTAATTTTGATTTTCTCGCTTTGAATAAATTCCGTCTTTCAAAATTATAATACTTTATTAAATTTTATTAGCAAGAGAGTGTTCTATTCTTAAATTAATTTTTCAAATTTAATTTCTCTTTTTTTTATATATAATAATGTTTCCTATTAGCATAATAAAAGAGCTGACTAGCCACATCCAGTAACCAAAGCCATAAAAAATAACTTTTGATTTCGTGCTTCCATCATTTACAATAATTTGGTCTACAAATAAAAATGAAAGCATAGTAAGAAAAGTTAAAATACTCAAAATAAATGAAATATTTGTATTCTTATAAAATGTTTTCCAAGATATTAAAAGTATTAGGTTAGCAATCCAAGGAAAAGCAGGTAAGTGAAACTTAAATACACCAATCCAACCAAATATTAAGTTTAATAAACCGGAAAAATACTCACAAGTTCCTCCACTTGTACAATAACTTTTTTGAGTTAAAGAAATGATATATATTCCAATACTTAGAAGTAATATTTTTTTTTTCATATTTTATCTTAGTGAATGGAGAATTCTGTAATTCTTGGATTCATTCCACCTATTACTTGCAACTACTGGCTATACCCACTTTTTCTAAATTTATAATAATCCTCTCCCCTTTCAGTTCAAGAATTTTACAAAAAATAAATCTAGCACTTAGTTTAAATTTTAGTTTTATTTCTTTTGACAGCTTACCTACGTAGTTGTATAAAATTAGTAGTCTGTTTTAAGCACTAAAGTTAGTAAATAAAACACAAATAAAAAGTCAACGAAGACTTTCGTAAATTGGCTAAAACCAGCAATTATTTTTATACTTTGCTACCAAACGTTTTTATTTCAATTTCACTTTTCAATTTGTCTTTTAAAAATTCTAAAATACTTTTGTAATCTGATTCATTCAAGTTCATATGATTTATATAATGGACTTTTTCATTATTTTCATAAAGTATTATTTCATTACCCTTTAAATCTATATTTTTAATTTTTTCAATTCCGATAGATTCTTTTCGTGAACCATTTTCAAAACTTAATTTATTATTTTTTGTTTCAATAATTCCACTTGGTATAAATAAAAATCCTGAAATTAACGAGAGAATTCCCGTTACAAAAAGTAAAGTCCACATAATTTTTTCCGATTCAAAATATTTCAAGGCTAAAATTCCACCAATAGATAATATAACTCCAAGAATGAAAGGCATTATTCTGTTATAATCGTCATTATTAGTCGGAATTCTTAATTGATTAGTTCTTTTTCCTTTCTTGTATTTTATTTTTTCATAAATACTCAACAAAATAAATACAATCCAAATTATTGGGAAATATTCACTTATTGGGTTAACTAATTCCCTCACAAATTTTACCTGAAAAAGTAGAACAATTCCAATTAACATTATTGTTCTTAAAAATGGATTTATATTTTTCATCTAATATTTTGTAACGTGTTTAAGCACCTAAATTAGCAAATAAAAAGTCCGCGAAAACTTTCGTAAATTAGCTAGAACCAGCCATTAATTATACACAGTTTTAGCTACAGTTTAATTCACAAAATACATTTCCAATTCCCCTTTTCCTTTTGCAAGAATCTTTCCACGAGAAAGGCATGCAAATTCATTTTTAATCAGTTCATGGGTAGATGAAGATATATTTATTTTACCTACTTCACCAGCAGATTCTATTCTGCTGGCGGTATTTATAGTGTCACCAAAAAGGTCATATGCAAACTTCTTTTTGCCTACAACACCTGCTACTACAGTTCCTGAATGTATCCCAACCCTCATTCTCCATTTTATTTCATGGCTTTTATTCCGCTTCACAAGGTAGGATTGCATCATTTGTGCTGCTCTAATACAGTTAGCAGCATGATTTGTCATTTCTTTTTCAAGGCCACATGCTGCCATATAGGCATCACCAATCGTTTCAATCTTTTCAACTTCCGTTTCTTCCATTATTTCATCGAAACGACCAAAAATATCATTGAGTTCATTGACTAAAGTGACTGCTGATATGGATGCTACAAGCTCAGTAAATCCTTCAAAGTCAGTAAATAGAACAGTTACATTCTTATGCCTTTTAGGAATTGTCTTACCGCTTTCTTTTAAGTCTCTGATTATGTTAGCTGGTAGAATATTGCGCAGAAGATCATCTGATTTTTTCTGTTCTGCCATTAATGATTCCTCTGATTTATCAATTAATATAGACATACTTGCTATGAGTATAAGGCAAATGAGTCCAGTAAAGCTGATATTAACTATTTGCGATAAGTAGGGATCTAATCCTTTAAAATGAGATGTTATATTTGATTGAAATACTACAGTAACAATCAAGGTCAGGCAAGCTAGAATACTAAAGACATGAGCTATATTCCTTGCCTTTTTTGGGAAAGTCATGTATGGTAGAATAATAATTAGAAAACAAACAACTGCAACCCCTGAGGAATATCCCAACAAATAAAGAAACAAGAGAACAGACATATAAGAGGCTAGAATAAGCCATATGGAAGCCAAGACTCGCCACCCTTTCCTATTGAATATTAACGCCATTAGAAACATTAACCCCAAGAAAGTATTGCTTCCGTAAATCACTAGTGCGTCTGTAAGAAACAATGCAATTAGTATCCAAGTTACATTATAAATTACTCCTAAAACGGATGCAATATTCGTTACACGCAAATATCTGATTTCAGTGATTGAAGAGTTATAGTCAGCGCCAATGTCAACCATTCTTTGAAAGAATCTATCCTTGTTTTTATCATGAGTTGTCATAAGTGCTTCTCAATTTATTTAATTATTAACTTCATTTCTATTGTAGTTAATGTTGTTGTGTTGTGGAAAGTTGCGTTTTTTGTGAACGAGGAATTTCCGTAAAGAAATTCAGAAGTTTGCAAAAATGCAACTGACTTTTGTTTTAGCTAAAATTAGCAATTTTTTATACATGTTGTTGTACAACGTTATTTTACCTTTTTTATAATTCCGTAATCAGTTTTTTCTTGAAAGTTTGCTTTTGATCTGTAAACATAATTTCCATCGTCAAGTATATCAATAATTTCAACGTGTATTTCTTTTCCAATTAAATGTTTTAGGCGTGGTTCAGTCATACGCTTATAAGTCAAAACATATATGCAACCAGAAAGCCATTTTATATAGTAAATTTGTTTGTCTTCTTTTCCAATTTCTCTTTGTACTTTTCTTTTCCGTTTGATTTTAGTGTCTTTGTATAATACATGCTTGTATTCATAAAGTCCAGTTCTAAATTTTTTACAAGTGTTACATTCGTCTTTATTCAAACTCTTTTTTTCGTAAGAGGAATTTATAAATTCAAAAGTCGAATCATAACAATTATTTTTTAATTTACTTTCAGGATAATATTGAACTCCAAGAAGATATTGTCGAAGTTGCTCAATATTATATTCATTTTCATATGTAGTTTTGTCTGCAACAATTGTTACTTCGCTAATTTTCGCTTCATCATTTACACAGAAATTCACAGTAACATATTCAACATTTTTTACACCTTCTACAAAGAATGTTTTCTGCACTTGACCGAATGTGTTTGAGAAAACTAAAAGTGCTAATAATAATAATAATAATAATAATAATAATTTGTTCAAATTTTGAAGTTTTTGGTAATGTTGTACAACGTTGTTGTATATGGTTTGTTGCGTGTTTGAAGCAACTAATTTAGTAAATAATTACCGACCAAGAAAGTCCGCGAGGACTTTCGTAAGTAGGCGAGAAGCCAGCAATAAATTATATACGGTGTTGGGCGTTCGTTATTTTTATTCCATCAAAAAAGTAATCTAAAATATATTTGTCAAACTCATCTAGTCCTTCTGTTTTTCTAACTATTTGTTCTTGACCAATTTCGTTAAATTCTTCAATTGCCTTATGAATAGTTAATTCACTATCATAGAAATCAATAATTTTCGATTTTTGAAACTTTTTAGAAATCATTCTAGGTAAACCATATTCTTCTAATTGAAAAACAACTTTTGGTAGGAATGCTTGTGAACAATAACCAATAAACTTAGAAATGTCATATCCTTTTCCAACTAATATTTCTTTTTGTAACGCATTAACATCTTTTAAAAGTGAAGAAAATTTGTAAGTTACATTTCTTTCTAATTTAAAAAATTCATCTATTCCAACATCATAATCTTCTAATTCATTAAGTAACTCTGGAATTGATTTACTCCAATTACGAGCGATTGTTTTTATAAACTCTACAAATGTTTTGTTTTTAGCTTCCCAGTTACCTGGTTGAAGATTTATAATTTTATAAAGCAACCTATCCCAGTTTTTTGGCTTAAATTCATTTAAATAATATAAGCCATTCCATTCATCTGGATTTGTTTTTAGGTCAATTGCAATTTTTTTTATTAATTCTGAATTACTTGATTGAAAAGCCGATTCACTCTTTAACTTTTCATAAACTTGAAAACCCATTATTGAGGTCATTTCTTCTTGGTGCGACTTTAATAAAGCTAGTTGTTCTTTAGTTAATAAACCTCCATATTGTTCTGCATCTAAATCTCCAATAATTTCATTTGGAAAAGGAATATCTAATTGTGTTTGAGCTTGTTCAGGTGGATTTTCTAAAATGTAAATTTTACCAATAAAATGTTTGAACATTCTACCTCCTCTGCCAATAATATTTTTATAGGTGAAGTCATCAAGTTTTGCAGCTCCTTTTCTATTTCTCCAAATAATTACATTTTCAGCAGATGTATTTACTCCTTCAATAATTGAGGAAGTTGAAATTAAGTTATTGATTCCTTTATCTTCTTCAAATAATCTTACCTGTATTTGGCTTAGTGAACGATGTAGTCGTCCATTATGAACTCCAACACCTCTTTTTATTAATTTAGTAAGACTCCAATTAAAGTCATAATTTTTTACAAGCCAATTAGAAAACATTGTAAGTAAATTGTTATCTAATTCTGAATAAGTAGATTGAAATAGGTTAGTTAGACTTTCAATGTTTGAATAAGTCCCTGCATAAATAAGTGATTTAGTATTATTTTTTTCTAAAATATCGAGTAAGACTTTACTCTTTTGGGCAGTGTCATTATTTTCTATTTCATTATATAATTCGTGTTTTTCAAGGAAAACTGTATTAAAATCCATTCTATGAAACTCCATATCTTCTGTTAATGGATTGTCATCTATACTTGAAATATTTGGAGCCAAATAATATTTTTGTTTTGCTTTTTCGCCTAATTTAATCATTGCTCGAACTAAGCTAGGAGACCTTTCTTTATCAAATTTATAACCAGCTTTATAAAATTCGTCAATAATCATAATGTCAAATTCATTGACAATATTGATATAATTCAAAGCTCTTTCTTGTGGGAAAATAAAAATATTTTTTTCAGAGAGTGTTACATCTGAAGTTGTAATTATTTTATATTCATCAGCAAATTTTTTATATAAACGCCTTCTTGTTTCGTCAGTTAAGGCCAGAGTTGGTACAATTATTAAAACATTATTTGGTTTCTTTAACTTAATATAAGCATCAATAACAAAACTTTTTCCAAAACTTGTTGGAGCACTAACAGCAATGTTACGTCCTTCTAAGAGCTTTTTTAATAGTAACGATTGTTCTCTATGTAGAGTTAAAGGAACTTGTTCTCCGACATCTACTTTAAAGGCATCATAGATAAATCGTTCTTCCCAATTTGATGTTTCTGGGTCTAAATATGGGAAAAGACCTGTTTCTCTTATTAAATGATTTACTAACGGATTATAATTTAAATCATTAGTATTATGATAATCTAATAATTTGATTAATTCTTGTCTAGCTTCATTATCTTTTTCAGATATTAAAAGTTCGTTTATTATATGACATTTTTCGAAAACCTGTTTTTGCATATTTAATCTCTATAAACTTTTGCTATTTGAATGAATTTATTAACTATTTGTTCTTTTTCGGCAACTGGAAAAAGAATTATATGAAAATTTATTTTCTCATATAAATGTACGTCAGTACATTTATTAATTTGTTTTTTAAAGTATTGAGTTGCTCTTTCTTTATGATAAGCAATTACTTCTTTTTTATATTCATCTGTTAAGCTAGTACCTGATTTAGTTTTTTCACATTCATACAGTAACAAAATGGGAATGTTTAAAATCGGCTTTATATTATCTATTGACTCTCCTTGTGATAAGCTTGATTTGATTTTAGCTCTTAAATCATCTGAGATTTCATTAAAATCGTTAATATCACTTAGATTAGTAATTATTCCATTTTCTTTTTTTATTTTATTTAAGCTAATAGAGTCCTTTACAGAGTCTACTATTTTATCTAATCTTGCATTTTCAATACTGTTGTAAAATTTTGATTCGCCAAACCAAAGGGAAAAACTATCTTCGGATTCAACTACAATATGAACACTATCAGCTCCTTTCGCTTCATCATTTTGATTTTGTTTGTAGAATATTTTTGGTACAATTGGTAATGCCTTGTAATGTTTTTTCATTATTCCATAAAGAACAATTTCTGCAATTTCACTTCCTTTACCAAAAGATTTATCTCCTTCAACTAATCTTAGTTTTTTAGCTGATTCAATTAATACAGAACCTTCTCCATCATTTAAAAGAGCCTGTCTTTCACTGTAACTTAAAGCCGTTTCTTTAATATTATTCCATACAAAATTTTGAAATTTTTCATATCTCCATTTCCCATCTTCAAAGTCATTTATAATTCCAAGTACAGATTTATTATCAGTAGGATTTAACGTGTCATCTAAATTTACGTCATCAAATATTTCATTAAGTATAATTTCAAATTTCATTCGTGTTTTTTTTTAATGACGCCCAACTAGTGGTTATAACCACTTTTTTCTAAATTATTAATTCCCTACCCTTTTAGTTCAAGAATGTTGCAAAAAATAAATCTAGATCATTAGATACATTTTCTTTTACTAGTATTCAATTTTTACGTTAAATATATAAAAATCTTTAGGTAAACCACTTAAAAAAAAGAAAAATTAAGATTCCTATTGTTATCAAAAAGGGGTTTAAACACAACAATCTTACTAAAAAAGAACACTTTTCTATAGGTTTTGTTCTAGTCTGCTTCGAGTTTGCTTCGTAAAAGCATCCATTTTAAAAAAATACACCCTACCTGTACCCGAAGAAAACCCGAACAAAACTCGAACAAACCCCCCTAAAAACCTAAATTTTGATTCATACAAAATCAATGGGGTTCATTTGGGGTCTAAGTGTGTCACAGAGTGTCATTTAGTGTCAGTAAAAGTTAACTAAAACCATTTAAAGTTAGTTAAGGTTAATTAGCGTCAACTAATGTCAAGGTATTGGTTTATAGTTATTTAAATTTTAGTTTTGAAATCTAATAATCTTAAAAACATTTAATTATGGCAACATTTGAAAAAGGAATCCTTGGTGGATTTTCTGGAAAAGTAGGTAACGTAGTAGGTTCTCGTTGGCGAGGAAAAAACATTATGCGTAGTTTACCCCAACGTGGTAAATATACCCCAAGTACCAAACAAGAAGAACAGCGTGAAAAGTTTAAAATAGTCATCTCCTTTTTGAGTCCTATTGTAAATATCTTAAGCCAGTATTTTGGGAGTCCGCAAGGAGATAAATCGCGTTCTAATTTGGCAACCTCTTATCACCTTAAAAATGCAGTAGTTAGCACTGCCCAAGGTATGGTAATGGATTTTGAAAAGGTATTGATTAGTAAAGGAGATTTAAGGGGCTTAGATGGCGCTACTGCTGCTGCAGCTACTGGGCGTATTTTAAACCTAAATTGGCAAAACAATAGTGGCCAAGGTAAAGCCACAAACACAGATGCTTTAATGGCAGTAATCTATGCACCCGATCTTAATTTGTTTTATAGTGATACCAGTGTGGCTACTAGAGATGCTGCTACAGCAAGTATTACCTTGCCTGAGTTTATGCTTGGTTTTGAGGTAGAAGTTTGGGCTTCTTTTTACAAACCAGATACTAACTATGCTGCGAATAGCACCTATTTAGGTACAGTAACTGTATTGTAATTTAAAAAACAATAGTGGCAGATGTTATCAACGGATAAGTATAAGCGTGTTAGTAAATCATATTAAACTTATGATATACTAACACACTTTTTATCTAACTTTAGTTGTAAAGCTGTTTAATCTAGATTGTAATTGTTAAAATCTTTAATGTTTTTTAACGATTGGGTAATAAATATTCTGTTTATTAAGTTCTTAGGATACATACGCATATTACCCAATTTATAGCTTGGTATTGCATGTTTTTTACTTAAACGATATACAGTACTTTTGCTTATTTTAAAATTCTGCATAACTTGTTGAACAGTAAGCCATACTTCATTATTCATATCATTGGCATTGTAGTGTAAAAACGGATGATTAGACAATGGTTTGTCTATTTTGTTCTTTTTCATAATAATTGATTTTTAGTTAATTTAAAACCCTTGATTAGAGCTAATTGCGTTACAATATAGTAATTTTTTATGAATTCGATAATTTTTACATAAAATTCACTTTTCACATACCCTACTGACTGGCTGATTGTTACAGTTAATTTAACGCAGTAGTACTAAATTTTGTAGGTTTCGTTTTATCAAGATAAACATATTACAAAACCAAGAATAATAAAATAAAATTGCCAATTTTTACCAGATTAATAATAAATAGAGATTAAGCTTTTGTGGGTTTTGGTAGTGCATAAAAAAGGTCGACCTCTATGATAAGGCCAACCTTTTACAAATCAAATTACTCAAAAATAAAAAAACGTTCTATTGTATTGTTCTTACCAAACGTACATAATTTTATATCCTTAAGGAATCTGCAGCATTAACAGATTCCATTAAATAGTCTTTAATATTACTCGTAACGTAATGCTGTTATAGGGTCTAATGATGATGCTTTTCTTGCAGGATACCATCCAAAGAAAATACCTGTAACCGCACATACTGCAAAAGATATAACAATGGAATATAAAGCTACACTCGTAGGCCAATTTAAGAATTTTTCTATAAAAATTGTGGCACCTAATCCTAAAATAACACCTAGCAAACCACCTGTTATACTTATTAAAATAGCTTCTATTAAAAACTGCATTAAAATATCTGAGCCTTTACCACCAACTGCCATACGCAAACCTATTTCTTTGGTTCTTTCTTTTACAGACACATACATAATATTCATAATACCTATACCCCCAATTAATAAAGAAATACTGGCAACAGCCACAAGCAATAACGTAAGCATTTCACTGGTAGAACTAAATGTAGAAATAAGCTCTTCCATAGAACGAACAGAGAAATCATCGTCTTCATAATCTTGTAATTTGTGTTGTGTACGTAGAATTTCAGTAACTTGAGTTACAGCCTCAGGTGCATCATCTTCACTAACTGCAGATGCCATAATCTGATTTAAATAATCAATTGCCAAAATACGTTTTTGTACAGTAGTATATGGGGCAATAACTACATCATCTTGATCTTGCCCAAAGGTATTTTCTCCTTTTTCTTCTAGCACCCCAATTACTTTAAAGGGTATGTTGTTAAATCGAATCATTTTACCAACAGGTTCTTGCCCATCAGGAAAAACATTATCAACCACAGTTTGCCCAATTAAAGCAACTTTAGCCGCAGATTTTACTTCTGCATTGGTAAACATAGAGCCACTCTGCAAATCGACTACTTTAATATTTAAATACTCTGGGTTTACTCCATAAATAGTACTAGGCCAGTTGTTAGACCCATTAATTACTTGGCCACTACCGTTTACAACAGGTGTACTGTAACTTAACAAATTAGCTTGTTCTTTAATTACTTCGTAATTTTTAAGGGTTAAGGTTTGTACATCTCCACCACTACCTCTTGCAGGTCCTCTAGTATCTGTACCAGGTCTTATAGTTATCATATTAGACCCCATACTAGAAATAGTAGAACGAATACTTTCTTTAGACCCCTCTCCTATGGCTAACATTGCAATTACAGAGGCTACACCAATAATAATACCTAACATGGTTAACAAAGTTCTAGTTTTGTTAAGTATAATGGCTTTAAAAGCAATTTTAAATAGATTTAATAGTCTCATAATTAATGGTCTTGTTGTGGTAGTTTTGCCAACTCTTGTGCCGCAGAAAGTACCTTATTGTTTTTATAATCTTGAATAATATTACCATCTTTTAACACAATAGTTCTATTACTAAAAGTGGCAATATCTGGTTCGTGTGTAACAAATGTTATAGTAATTCCCTTTTTATTTAGTTCTTGAAACAATGCCATAATTTCGTAAGAGGTTCTGGTATCTAAATTACCTGTGGCCTCATCTGCTAATATCATTACTGGGTTGTTTACTAAAGATCTGGCTATAGCTACACGTTGTTGCTGACCACCAGAAAGTTGTGATGGTGTATGATCTAAACGATCTGCTAAACCTACCATTTTTAAAGCATTTATAGCACGTTCTCTACGTTCTTCTGTAGATACTTTAGAGTTATATAATAAAGGCAATTCTACATTTTCTATAGCAGAAGTTCTTGCTAACAAATTATAAGATTGAAAAATAAAACCTATTTTTTCGTTTCTTATGGTTGCCAATTGATTTCTGCTTAAGTTTTTAACTTTTACTTGGTCTATTTCATAATTACCAGAAGTAGGTTGATCTAAGCATCCTAAGATATTTAACATGGTACTTTTACCAGAACCACTAGAACCCATTATGGTTACAAATTCACCTTCATTTATCGTAAAATTAATACCTTTTAATGCGTGTACAGTTTCACTACCCATAGTAAAGGCACGCTTTAGGTTTTCTATTTTTATAATTTCTTTAGTCATGGTTTATTATTTTTTTCCTGGTGGTTTAGGCATAAATGGACTTTCGTTAGCGCCTGAAGGGCCTGATGGTTTACCTTCTGATTTAGAAATAGCTTTTAAACTATACACTAATTCATCACCAGGATTTACTCCACTTAAAATTTGAACATTTACACCATCACTAGCGCCCAAGGTTACCGTTTTTTCTGTTATACTTCTGTCTGCACCCAATACCCAAAGTGTTTTAGTTTTAGAAGAAGTAATTGCTGTATTTACTGGTAAATTATGATGTAAATTATAAGTTGATAATGTAGTTGCTTCTGGTTTAAAGTTAATTGCTTTTGCTTCTACAGATAAAACATTTTTTAACTCTAAAGTATAAACAGAAATGGTTGCTGTTAAGCCTGGTTTTAGTTTTAAGTTTTCGTTATCTGCTTTAATTACAACTGTATACGTAACTACATTTGAAGTAATAGTTGGGTCTAAACGAACCTGTGTAACAACACCATTAAAGATTTCGCCAATGTAAGCATCTACCGTAAATTCTACTCTTTGGCCTTCTATTACTTGCCCAATATCTGCTTCATCTACATCTGCTTCTACTTGCATTTCTTTTAAATCTTGTGCAATGGTAAATAAGGTAGGTGTGCTGTAACTTGCGGCTACAGTTTGCCCTTCTTCTATATCTTTAGACAATACTACCCCATCTATTGGCGAGTAAATATTTGCATAACCTAAATTGGTAGTTGCAGATTGCAGGTCTGATAAACGTTGTGTTACTGTACCTTTTGCTGTTGCATAATCATAAGTAGCAGTATCAAAATCTGATTTACTAATTACTTGATTGTCGAATAACGATTTTTGTCTGTCGTAAATCGTTTTCATATAATTTCTTTGAGTTATTGCATTGTCATAAGCAGCTTGTGCTTGTGTTTTAGCTGCCATTAAATTTGTTTTGTCTAATTCTGCAATTAATTGCCCTGCTTTAACCTCTGAATTATAATCTACATATACTTTTTCTACTACACCAGATACTTGTGTACCTACATCTACTTGATTTATGGGTTCTATAGTACCTGTTGCTGTAACCATTGTTGTTACATTAGATTTTTTAGCTGTTATTGTTTTTGCTTCTATAATAATAGCATCATTGCCTTTTATTAAAAAAAAGTAAACTGCAAAGGCAATAGTAGCAATTACTACACTGCTTATTATGATTGTTTTTTTAGTTTTCATGAGAGTATTGATTAAAGTTTAATGTCGTTTCCTTGATAAAATTGTAATAATTGGTGGTATAAAATATTTAAGTATTTGGCTTGCAAATAGTTTTGTTGTGCATTGGTATATGTATTTTGACTTATCACTAAATCTGTAGTACTTAAATCACCTAATTCATATTTCTTTTGTGCTAACTTATAACTCTGTTCTGCAGCCTCTTTAGATGCTTCTGATGCAATAACTTGTTCTTGTGCAGAAAGTGCATTTTGATAGGCTGTTTCTACTTTTTTATAGATTTCTTTTTCTGTTGATTGTTTTTGAATTTCTGCCTTTTTAATATTGATACTTGCTGTTTTAACTGCTGCCTTAGTTTGATTTTTATTAAAGATGGGTATGCTTAATGAAAGCCCTATTTGTTGGTTAAAATTAACATCAAATTGATCTGAAAAAGTGTTATCGCTAATGCTTGTATATCCACTTCCTATACTTCCGTTTAAAGCTAAAGTTGGTAAAAAACCACCTTTTGCAATTTCTAGTTCTTTTTCATTAGCAGCTATGTTTAGATTACTTGCTTGTATTTCTGGTAAAAATTTTAAAGCATTATTATAAACTGCTATTTTGTCTAGTTCTAGATTTATTAAATCGCTGTTTTCATTAATGGTTTCTACCTGCATTTCATCCATAGGAGAAAGTTCTAACAACTGTTTTAATTGAATAATGTATTGTTGGTAATTGTTTTTAGCAGCAATTACATTGTATTTATTAGTTGCTGCCTGGCTTTGTGCTTCTGTATAATCGCTTAAAGCAATAGTACCTGCATCTAAACGTGCTTTTGCTCTTTGTACCTCGTTTTCTGAAGCCTTAACATTATTCTGTGCAATAACAATACTTTCTTTGCTATAAAGTGTTTGTAAATAAATTTCTAAAATGCTTAGAGCAATACTGTTCTTTTCTACTTCTTCTTGAAAAACACTTTGTTCTAACAGTAACTTACTTTGTGCTATTTCGTTGTTAATTTGATTTCCTTGAAATAAGGTAATAGAACTATTAACACTCATGTTTGTACTATGAATTTGATCTGTTACATAATCGCTTGTAATAGGATCTATAGTACTACCATTAGAAAAATTCTGATTTGCACTACCAAATAAACTAGGTAATCTAGATGATTTTGATTTGTAATACGCTACAGCTGCATTGTCTTTGTCTAAAGCAGCATCTTTAACAGTAATATTATGTGCAATAGCATAATCGATACATTCTTGTAAAGACCAAGTTTTAGGGTTTGTAGTTGTTTCTTGCGCTGCTAAAAGTTGCGCAAAGAATAAACCAATTAAAATAATATATAATTTCATTTTTTCGGTGTTTTTAAATAACACTTCAAAGGTGATGTTATATGTCTTATTTATAAAGAGTAATAGAAGTTTGGGAAGTATGACTATACTAAAAGGGTATTTTTATCGATGGGAAATTTGATGGTAGTTTGATGTTGGGTGTTGGATGCTAATTTTTTAGGACTTAGTTTAAAATTAGAAAAGAGAATTAATTGAGAACTACTGACTAAAAATTGTAAACTTTAGTGATAAGAAGTTATTGTTTTGTATTGAGTAAAGAAAATACAATTATAAGAATTGATTATCTTTTTAATTAACGACTAAAGACTTATTTTATTAATTGGAAGGTTTAATTTTTAATTGTTGTTGTATTTCTTTAACATTTAAGTTTTGCAATAATACCAACAAGTTGGGATACATTTTTTCATGATAACCAAAGGGTTTGTATCTAAATTCTGCAATAGCATCTTCTTTTGACCAATTTTGAATTACCATTCTATAAGCTGCAACAATGGTTCCTGTTCTATCAGAACCATGCCAACAATGCACCAAAACAGGTTGTTCTTCATTTTTGATGATTTTTAAAGACTTAATAATATCATCTTCATCTAATATTTTTGTTTTAATAGCAATATGTTCTAATTTTAAATTGGTGGCTTTGGCTTTATTGTTATCATTTCTTAATCGTCTTAGATTTAAAATGGTCTTTATGCCTAAAGCTTCTAATTCTTTAAAACCCTTTTTACTAGGTTGTTCTGCCCTGTATAAATCATCACTAATTTTATAAAAATTCTTGAAGTTTTTAGAAGTTACTTTTTGATATTTATTTACTTGTGCCTGTGTAATCTGTAGCATTGAAATACAGCACGCAATACATAAAAGATATTTTTTCATACATCTGTTTTTTGTAAAATTATCAATAATGATGCTACACCAAAGTTTAAAAGAATAATTAATTGTTAAACTATAGCTTTACACTAAAATAGTGGTGCTTTTGGTTGATTTTTCATTGGCTTCATCAAAATAAAAATCGATTCTACCTAAGTTTAAACCATAAGCACCTACTTGATTTATAAGTGTGTTTTTGCCATCACTATTTTTTACTATGGTTGGCTTTGGTAAAAACGTATGGGTGTGACCACCAATAATTAAATCGATGTTTTTTGTAGCTTTGGCTAAGTTTAAGTCAGAGATTTTATTTGGATTGCTTTTGTAATAATAACCTAAATGCGATAAACAGATAATTAAATCGCACTTTTCTTTATTTTTAAGTTGATCTGTAATGTCTTGAGTAATTTCTATAGGGTCTAAATAGCCAGTTTCTTTGTACATCTTTTTATTTACTAAACCTTCTAATTCAATTCCTAATCCGAAAATTCCGATTTTAACACCCTCTTTTACCATGATTTTATATGGCTTTACATGAGTGTCTAAAACTGTATTTTTAAAATCGTAATTAGCAGAAACAAAATCGAACTTTGCATTTGGCAATTGTTTGTATAAACCTTCAATAGAATTGTCAAAATCGTGATTACCAATGGTAGCAACATCATATTTTAACATGCTCATTAGTTTAAATTCTAATTCGCCACCAAAATAATTAAAATACGGAGTTCCTTGAAAAATATCTCCAGCATCTAACAATAAGGTATTGCTATTTTCTTGTCTTATTTGCTGAATTAAAGTCGCTCTTCTAGCTACTCCTCCTCTATTAGGATTTCTACTATGATTTGCACTAAAAGGTTCTATATGACTGTGTGTATCATTGGTATGTAAAATTGTAATATGCTTTTGTTTTTTAGCAATCATTGAAGGTAAAACCAAACCACCTGCTAATGCTAAAGTAGAAACTGCTCCTGTACGTTTTATAAAATCTCTTCTTTTCATTATTTTAGTTTTATGCGGTTATCAATGGCTGTTTTTAAAGTATCTACTTTTTTAAAATAATCAATAATACAATCTCTCATTTTATAATCTAATACTGTTAATTTTAAAGGGTTTTTAAAGAAATTCATTCGATCTCCACCACTCTGTAAATAATCTGTGGTTAATACAGTATAAGTTTTATTTTTATCAAAAGGTTTTCCGTTTATTTTTAGAGTATAATCATCTTTATTAATGGTTAAATCAATGTTTTTAGACAAGGGATGTGCTGCCTTGGTTTTTACAAAATATTGAATTAACTCTTGCATTTTATCCCCAGAAAGGGTAACCACTACCAATTCATTTTCAAAAGGCATTACTTTAAAAGCACGTTCTCTTGTAACTACTCCTTTAGGGATTATTGCACGAATTCCACCAGAATTAAACATAGAGAAATCGATATTTGTCTTTGTTTTTTCTAGAAAAACAGGGTTTGCCATTTCTATACATAAATCAGCTAATAAATTACCTAAGTTACTTTGTTTCCCTTTATTTTCTTTGGTTAAATCAATTGGGGTAAACGTTAAAGGTTCTTGCATATCGCCTGTAAGTTCTTCTTTATAAGGTTTTATCATTTTAGAGATCTCCTCAGAAGCAGCAATAGTAGTATCAATTGCAATATTTTTTCCGGTTATTTTTGTTAGGTTCTGTTCTGTTTTTTTACAGGAAACTAACAACAGAAAAAGACAAAGAAAATGTGTAAATTTCATAATGGTGTAATTTTGTTCGAAAGCTAATAATTTATCGATAAAAACAACTGTTAATTTTCATAAAATATCTTTAACATTATTTACCCTATCTTGTTTATAACTCACTTAGATACTTACCCATTACTTAACGCATCATTCACATTTAATTAATCTAGTTGTTGTACGCTTGTAAGTTTAAATATACAAGATGTCAAGAGCTACTTTTATCGCTTTTTTTATATTACTACAAACATTTGGACAAGAAATAAAGTTTGAAAACTTTTCTGTAAACAAAGGGCTTTCTAATAACTCTGTAAAAGACATTGAAAACGATATTAATGGTGGTTTATGGATTGCTACTTGGGATGGTTTAAATTACTTTGATGGTTACACATTTACCATTTTTAAAAATGATATTGATGCTAAAAATAGCATTGCTGGTAATTTTATTACTAAAATAAAACGTGACGTAAAAAATAGAATTTGGATTATTACTGAAGATGCAAAAATTAGTAGATATATTGGTAATAAGCAATTTAAAAACTACACATTCAAAGAAAAACCAAACGATATTTCTATTTCTAATAACGGAAATATCTTAGTTTATACTGCAAGTTCTTGCTATGAGTTTATAGCTGGTCAGTTTCAAAAAAAAGGCAGATTAGCAGATACATCAGAAAATAAAGCATTAAAAAACATTCTTTTAGCTAAATACCCTAATCTAATTATTAATGATGTTTTAAAAGATAAAAAAGGTAACATTTGGTATGCTACACTTAAAAATGGTTTGTTTATTATTAAAAACAAACTCGATAAGACAAACAAATATCACATAGAAAACTACTTAAAAGACCCTTATTCATCTTCTAGTTTTAATAGCAATGAAATAGAAACATTACATGAAGACCTTTTTGGTAATATTTGGTTGGGTGCAAAAGATGGTGGTATTTGCATGGCGTATTCTAATTCTGATAAAATTCTTTCAGTTGCACCTCATCCTTTAGAATCGCCTAACATACCTAATGAAACTTTACGTGCCATAACCAAAGATGTAGAAGGCAAACTTTGGTTAGGATATTACACAAAAGGGCTTTATTGTTACAATGCAGAATCTAAAAACTACAGAAAATTTAATATTAAAGAAGCCAAACATCAACCAGATTGGAAACGTATTCGATCTTTGTTTACAGCTTCTGATGGCACCATTTGGGCAGGAACTTATGCTGGTATTATTAGAATACAAAAAAATGGAAGCTATCTTTTATATAAAGCTAACGATTTTTCTAATTTCACTAATAATCGGAATTATTCCATTTACGAAGACAACCACAAACAATTATGGATTGGTTGTTGGGGTGGAGTTGCTAAATTTAATTTAATCAGCAATAAATTTGAAGCTTTTAAAGGGCAAGGTTTATTAGCAAAATATCATATTAGAGATTTAAAGTTTATAGACAACGAACTTATTTTAGCCACAGAAAATAATGGTTTACAATTATTAGACATCAGTAAAGGAAAACTAAAAACTATTGAGGTACAAAAAGAACTTTCTAATTACCATAAAGAAGATAAAAATGTACAAACTAACAGTAAAAACGTAAAATTAATTGATATTAAAAATGGCGAATTACAAACCATAAATACAAACAAAGGGCTTTTAAGTAATAGCATTTATGCTGTTTATAAAGATAAAAACACAGGTTATTACTGGGTAGCAACATTAGGTGGTTTAAGTATTTTTGATAAAGAAAAAGGGATTATAAAAAATATTACAGAAAAAGAAGGTTTACCCAGTCAATTGGTTTATGGTATTTTAACTAATAACAAAGAAGTTTGGATTAGCACAACAAAAGGAATTGCAGTAATCAATAAAAATAACTTTTTGGTAAAAGCCTTCTATCCTAAAGGAGGTTGGCAAGTTTCTGAATTTTCTGAAGGAGCGTATTATCAAGATGCTAAAGGCGATTTGTATTTTGGTGGAATTAACGGATTGAATTACTTTAATCCGAATAACATTCAGTTTAACACAGCCAAAGCAAAACTGAAGTTGTTGGTAGATTATAATGAGAATTATACCTCAACTATTGTAAAAAGTCACAATCATAATCATATTGATATTGATTTGGTGCCAATTCGATTTCCGATAAAAGTAGAAAAAAACATTTACTACAAACTTGAGAATCATGATAGTCAATGGGTTTTATTAAACGTAAATAATGAAATCAGTTACAGCAATTTAATTCCTGGAGACTATGAGTTTTTAGTAAAAGAAGGCAAAAACACCCCAGCAAAACGTTTATTTTCTTTACAAATTCAGAAACCATTTTACCAAACTATTCTCTTTTATGTCTTACTGACTGCATTAATTCTAATTAGTGCAATCATTTTTATTTATGTAAAAAATAAAGCTGCTATTGCACAAAAGAAGAAATTAGAAGATAAAATTATATTAAGAACAAAAGTTATTGAAAATCAGAAAAAAGATTTACAACTTATTAATAACAAGCTCGATGAAAAGAATAAAGAAATTATACAACAAAAAGAAAAATTATTAGCACTACACAACAACCTTAAAAATGAAGATTTCGAAATCGAGAAATTCAAAACCTTTGTGTTATCCGAATTCCAAGAACCGATTTCTAAAATCATTAAAAAAGCCAATTCTTTAAACGAAAATTCAGACAATAAGAAAAGTATTCTTCAAGAATCTAACAAACTAGTAACACAAATTTCTGAATGGAATTACCTAAGCCACATTAAAGACATTGGACCTATAAAAACTTCTGCAATTCATTTATTTGCAGTTTTAAAAAACAGTATTCATAAACTAGAAAAGTCTTTACACAGCAATAAAGTTGATTTTAATTTTACTATTGATGCAAGCATAAACTGGGTAGAAATTGATGTTTTACGCTTTCGATTACTGCTTCAATATTTGTTTAATGATGTTAGTAAATATTCAGATACAGGTAGTAAATTAGAAGTATATATCAATACTGTAAAATCTAATTTAGTCATAGAAATTGCTTCTAATAGCAGTCTTTTAATTAACAATTGGTATAGTGTTTTACATTACAGCCCTTATTTTAAAGCTTTACAAACTTTATTGATTGATTTAAAAGGAAAGTTCATTAACCATAATTTAAAAACAAAATTTAAGATTGCTTTACAAATTCCGATTACTAAAATAAATACAGATGATACACAAGTAGAAACCATTTCTTGGAAACATTTTAAAGCGCAAGAAAACTTAGCTAACGATAAAAAAAACGTCTTAATTTTTAGTGATGAAGATAATTTTGCAACTGCCAATCAAATCTTAGCACAAAACGATTATAATTTAATCTTCGAAAATTTGGCAAGTAATTTAAACTCTGCTACCAAACAAATCCCCATTCAGATTATCGTTTTATATCAAGTTACTTTTTCTAAAGAACTCTTATATTTTATCAACCATTCAGATGAAATCCGAAGAAAAAGAATTCCGATGATTTATATATCCGAAGATATTAATTACGAATTACGAGAACAATCTATAGAATTTGGCATAGACACTTTGGTGCAGCTACCTGCTAGCGAATCTTTTATTCAGAAAAAGATGGAATCACTCATCAACAAAAAACATATTTCTACAGAAGAAAATCAATTTCAGCAAAAGATATTCGACATTTTAACAGACAAAGAGCAAGTATTAACAGCCAATGACAAACTGTTAAAAAAGAGTCTAGAAATTATAAAAAAGGAAATTCATAATCCTGCTTTTAATGTAGAAATGTTGGTGGATTTTTTAGACATTTCTAGGGTAAAATGCTATCGTTTGTTTAAAGAACGTTTAAAACAATCGCCTTCTGATGTTATAATGTCTTTAAGATTACAAAAAGCAGAAGCTTTGTTAAAAACTAAGAAACTAAACATCTCAGAAATTAGTTTTGAGTGTGGTTATAACGATCCAAAATACTTTGCAAAAACTTTTAAGAAGCATTTTGGTAAAAGCCCTAAAGAATTTAAACAACAATTTTTATAAGCCTGCTGTTAATGTAGGATTTTCTTAATGTTAGAGAATTGTTACTGTAACCAAACAACACCTAATCTGTTTCTTTTTTATACTAATTTGAACGTTTTTTCCACCTTGTAGAAACCAAATTACCCCATTAGGTTTTAAGGGCAAACTACTTTTATGCCAATCAAAAACTTAAACTAAATGAACAAATTTTATTTATTATTAATACTTGCTATAGGATGCCTATCTTATACAAATGCGCAAGTACAAGTATCAGGAAACGTAGTTTCTGATACTGAAGGAGTACCAATACCAAATGTTTCTGTGGCTTTAAAAGGAAGTCTTATTAAAGGAACAACCACAGATTTTGATGGTAATTTTGTAATGAAACTTAATGATGAAAATGGAGTTTTAATTTTTTCATATTTAGGGTATCAAACAAAAGAAGTATCGTATTCTGGTAACCAAACCTTAAAAGTAATCTTAAATGAAGAAGAAAATTCTTTAGAAGAAGTTGTTATTGTTGGGTATGGTTCTCAAAAAAGATCTGATGTAACAGGAGCCATTTCTTCTGTAAAAAGCGAAGATTTTAACCAAGGAGTTGTAGCAAATGCAGGACAATTATTACAAGGTAAAGTTGCTGGTGTAAATGTTTCTTCTGCAAGTGGAGAGCCTGGTGCTTCGCAAGATGTAATTATTAGAGGTGTGGGTAGTTTACGTTCGGGTACTACTCCTTTGTACATTGTAGATGGTTTTGCCTTAGACAATTCTGGTAATGGAGTAGCTACAAATCCATTAAACTTTATCAATCCTCAAGATATCGAAAGTATCGAAGTTTTAAAAGATGCTTCTTCTGCTGCCATTTATGGTTCAAGAGCTGCAAATGGGGTAATTGTAATTACAACAAAAAAAGGTAAAAAAGGTAAAACAAAAATCAATTTAACCTTATCTAACGGATTTTCTTCACTAGCGAATAAAGTAGCAGTTTTTTCTGCGGATGAATTTAGAACCAACGTAAATGCCGTTAACGGAACTTTGGTTGATGGTGGGTCAAATACAGATTGGCAAGATGAATTGACAAGAACAGCAATTTCTAAAAACATCAACTTTTCTATGAGTGGTGGTACAGAAAATTCTTCTTATGCAGCTTCTTTAGGGGTTGATGATCAAGAAGGAATTTTAAGAAATAGCAATTTAAAACGTTATTCAGGGCGTTTAAACTTAACGCAAAAAGCGATTGATGATAAATTGAATGTAACTTTTAATTTAACAGCCACTAAATTAGACAATACTAGATCAAATTCAAGTTCTGTGGTTGGTAATATGTTAAGCTTAAATCCTACTGATTCGCCTTATGTTAATGGGGTTTTACAAGGGAATTTAAGTAACGACGTTTTAAATCCTTTTATTGCAGAAACCATTTACGGAGATTATACCAACAACAACCGTATTTTGGCGAATATTTCTCCTTCTTATGAAATTATAGACGGTTTAACTTACAAACTAAATGTAGGTGTAGATTATTCTATTACAGAAAGAGATATACAATATATGCCTTATGCTACAGAAACCAATACTACTTTAGGTAGCGTAAATACGGCCACTACAAAAAACAGCAATACACTTGTAGAAAACACATTAAACTATAATTTATATACAGATTCAAGTAGTTTTACGTTTCTTTTAGGACACTCTTATCAGCAAACAGAAGTAAGTCAAAAGCAATTTTACTTAGAAGGTTTTCCAGATAATGGTGTAGAACCAAGATACCAATTAGAAACTGCAAATCAGCAAACTACACAGTCTGCTTATGCTACTAAAAACGAGTTGCAATCATTTTTTGGTAGAGTAAATTATACGTATAATGATAAGTATTTGGTTACTGCAACCATGCGTGCAGATGGTTCTTCTAAATTCGGAGCCAATAATAGATATGGATATTTTCCTTCTGTTGCTTTAGGATGGAACATCAGCAAAGAAAGTTTCTTAGAAAACTCAGATCAGATCAACAACTTAAAATTAAGAGCCAGTTGGGGGCAAACAGGTAGTCAAGAAATCCCTTCTAAAATAACACAAGCAAGTTATACAGAAAGTAATACTGAGAATGATACTTACCCTTTAGATACTGCTGCAACCGATTTAAGTGGTTATCCTTATGGTTCTATTTTTACACGTTTGGCAAATCCTGATATTCAATGGGAAGTTTCAACACAAACAAATATTGGTGTAGATTTTGGTTTATTTGGTAACAAATTAACTGGTACTGTTGATTATTTTTACAAAGTAACAGACAACATTTTATTAGAAGTTGCTCCTACAGATCCTATTGTTCCTGTTTCTAGTTATTGGACCAACATCCCTAATATGGAAATTAAAAACAATGGTGTAGAAATTGCTTTAGATTACAACAATTATGTAAGTGATGATTTTTCTTACAACATTGGTGGTAATATTTCAATTACCAATAACGAAGTAAACAACTCGCCTTACCAAATTTTAACAACTGGTGCTGCTCAAGGTTCAGGACAAACTGGTGCTACCATTAACGGTGTTTTAAATGGCGAATCTATTGGTGCTTTTTACATACAAGAGTTTACAGGGATTGGTTCAGATGGTTTAAATGAGTTTGCTGATACCAATAATGATGGAGAAATCTTAGATGATGATCGTATTGTTGCTGGTAATGCTTTGCCTGATTATATTTATGCATTCTACCTAAACTTTAACTACAAGAATTTTGATTTAGGTTTAAACTTTAATGGTGCTGGCGGACATAAAATTTACAATCACGTTGCAATGTCTTCTTTTAACAAAGGGAATTTAGCCAACTCTTTTAATACTACTGATAGAGCTGTTGAATTTTTAAATGAATCTGCAACCAACTCCAATTTAGTTTCTACACGTTATTTAGAAAATGGTGATTTCCTAAGATTAAACAATGCCACTTTAGGTTACAATTTCGATTTAGCCAAATTAGGACTTTCAGAAAGCATTAAAAACCTTCGTGTATCAGTAACAGGTCAGAATTTATTTGTGATTACTGATTATAGTGGATTTGATCCAGAAATCAATACAGGTAGTGCAATTGGAGGTATTCAAACTTTTGGTATCGATTATTTCAGTTATCCAAAAAGTAGAACACTTCTTTTAAGCTTAAATGTAGAATTTTAATAAAGACAACAATGAAAAATAGAATAAAAAGTATCGTATTTGCCATCAGCATATTATGTATATATAGCTGTAGCGATTTAAAAGAAGAAGTTTTAGATGAGTCTTTAACAGGTAGTGGACAAGCAGAAGCCATTAGTGGTGCCATTGCTCCTGCTTACGGACAGGTTTCTTGGACATGGAGACACACCAATTATTATGGTTTGCAATTGATACCAAGTGACGAAGCCATTTTACCTTACAGAGGTGGAACAGATTGGTATGATGGAGGTAAATTTTTAGCAGCGCACACCCACTCTATTACTCCTACAAACGATTTGGTAAAAAGTGCTTGGACAGAATTAACCATCAATATTTCTAGAACTGTAACTGCTATAGAGGTTTTAAGACCATTAGCAGAAGCTGGTAACACTGAAGCAGAAGGTGCTTTGTACGAAATGATTGCCTTAAGAGCTTATTTAAACATGTTAACTTTAGATAGTTGGGGTATTGCATTTAAAAAAGAATCTTCTAGTTTAGATTCAGAAATATTAAGAACACAAGAGGCTATCGATTATATAGAAAGCGAATTGTTATCGGTTGCAGAGGTTATCAATACCAACAAAGTCCCTGGAAGAATGACACAAGCTGCGGTTTATGGATTCTTAGCTAGATTGCACTTAAATGCTGCTGTGTATAGAGATCCTTATGGTACTCCAAACTTTAGTTCAGAAGATTTAGATAAGGTAATTGAGTACACAGACAACATCATCAACTCTGGTCAGTTTTCTTTATCTCCAGAATATTTCGATTTATTTAATGATGATAATAATACCAATCCTGAATTAATTTTTGCTTTAGATCAACGTGGTGTTTTAAATAGAGAACACAGTCGTTGGGCATATTGGTCTATCCCTGGTTCTATGTTTCCAAGACCAGAATTTACGAGTGCAGATGGTACAGATGGGCCTGCAATTACTTCAGATTTTTACCAAACTTGGGTAGAGGCTTATGGTAGTGTAGATCCTGCAGATGCAGATCCAAGATTTTTACAAAAAAACACACAAGAAGTTGCTAATGGTGTAAATGATCTTACAGGGCTTTCTCCTTTAAATGACGAGGATAATTATTACTGTATAGCTGCAGAAGACTTCGAAATTGATAGAGGTATTTTAAGAGGTGTGCCTTGGGCTGCTCGTAAAGATGAAAATGGTGCTTTTTATACTTGTGCTGATGGATATAGAATTTATCCTGTAAAACAAATTAAAGGAAATGGTACAGACAAAAATGTAGATTACGTAAACCTTACTTTAAATGTAGATTTCACAAACGAAGGTAGAGCGCATCACACAGGATATCGTGTTTCTAAATATCAATTTAGCCATACTTCACCTAATGGTAACAATTACAGTAGTGTAGATTTGGTATTAATGCGCTATGCTGAGATTTACATGATGCGTGCAGAAGCAAAATTAAGAAAAGGTGATGCAGCAGCTGCTTTAGCTGATGTAAATACAGTAAAAACAGCTAGAAATGCTCGTGAACCATTGCCAACAGCTTTAAGTACTATTGATATGGATGTTTTATACAGAGAGCTTGGTTTTGAGTTTTATTGGGAAGGTTTGCGTAGAACCAATCAAATTCGTTTTAGTCATTATGAAGATTCATGGACAGAAAAAACAGATGCTGATGTTAACAACAGATTATTTCCAATTCCACAGGTAGCCATTGATGGTGCCTCTAATACCCCTGATTATTTAGTACAGAATAAAGGATATTAGTTTTTTTGTTTATTGCTTTGGGAGCTTTTCTGTAAAAGAAAGCTCCCTTTTTTTATTAGATACAACATCAAAAAACGAATTCAACTTTTAAGAATTAGAATGAATAGATTAACAAAAACAATACTACTGAGTTTAATGGCTATATGTTACATGAGCTGTGAAGAAAAACCAGTACAAAACACTCCTGAAAATCCTATTAATATTATTTTAATGATTGGGGATGGTATGGGTCTTGCTCAGATTTCAACTGCTTTTTCTTTTGGAGAAGAAACCCCAAATTTTGAACAATTTAAAGACATAGGTTTTATAAAAACACCAAGTACAAGTCACACAATAACAGATTCTGCTGCTGGCGCAACTGCTTTTTCAACTGGTCAAAAAACTTATAAAAGAGCTATTGGCATGTCTAAAGACAGTTTGCCAATTCCTACTATTATAGAAACTTTGCATAAAAAAGGCTATCAATCTGGTTTGGTAAGTTTAACACCTATTACACACGCTACTCCTGCTGCTTTTTACGCACACGTAAAAGACAGAGATTTGCATGAAGATATTGCTTTAGATTTGGTGAAATCTAATATTGACTTTTTTGCAGCTGGTGGGTTAAAATACTTAAAACACAGAACAGATCAAAAAGATTTGTATACAGCATTAATTGCTAAAAACTATAAATTAGACTCTATAGAATTATCAAAATACGACATTAATAAGAAAAACGGATATCTATTAGCACATGAAGGTTTGCCTTCTAAATTAGAAGGTAGAAAAGCCTTTTTTCAAGAAGCTACACAACTAGGGCTAAATTATTTGACCGAAAAAGAAAAACCTTTCTTTTTAATGCTAGAAGGTTCTTACATAGATTGGGGTGGTCATGCTATGGATGCAGAATTACTAAAACAAGAAGTTTTAGATTTTGATAAAACCTTAGGTGTTGTTTTAAAGTACATCAAAAAACACCCAAATACACTTTTAGTGGTTACTGCAGATCATGAAACTGGAGGTGTTAGTATTGGTAAATCTTATTTGATTGATGAAGAAACTGGAGAAAAATCTGAGGAAATAGATAAGGTTTCTATCAACTTTAATAACGATCAACACAGTGGAACTTTAATTCCGGTTTTTGCAAAAGGAAAAGGTGCTGCACATTTTAGAGGTATTTATGAAAATAACGAAATCTATCATAAAATCCTCAAAGCCATCCATCAAAAATAAATAATACTATGAAAAATAATTGTAAACTATTACTCGCTTTTTTAATTCTTTTAACAGGATTAAACAACAAACTTGTGGCACAAAAAAATGTCACCATCCATTCTCATAATGATTATAAACAATCTGTACCTTTTTGGAATGCTTTTGCAAACGGAGCTACTTCTTTTGAGGCAGATATTTTTTTAAAAGACAGTCATCTATTTGTAGCTCATGATTTAGAGGATATTAGACCATCTAAAACATTAGTTAACTTATATCTTAAACCTATAGAAAATGCTTTAAAACTTGAATATCAAAAGGATAAAAAAATAATCCTTTTAATTGATATAAAATCGGAAGCAGAAGCTACTTTAAATAAATTGGTTACTATATTAAAAAAGCACCCTACCATTATCAACAATAAAAACATACAAATTATTATTTCTGGGAACAGACCTAAAGCTGAGGAATATGTAAATTATCCTGATTTTATCTTTTTTGATTATCAAGAGTTAGGTACTGATATTACATCAGAAATATGGAATAAAATCGGAATGGTTAGTTTGAATTTTAAACGTTTTTCAGAATGGAATGGAAAAGGTAGATTAACACACAATGATGAAAAACGTGTAGTGAATGTAATCGCAAAAGCAAAGAAAACGAATAAACCTTTCCGTTTTTGGGCAAGTCCAGATTCTAAAAGAGCTTGGAGAGTTTTATCGGATATGGGTGTAGATATCATTAACACAGATCATCCTTTTAAATGTGTTACTTATTTTAAAACGCTATCCAATAGAGTGGTTATTTCTGATACATTTTCTGATGTATACCATCCCACATTTAAAGCAGATCAAAAAGATTTACCAGTTAAAAACATCATTTTATTAATTGGTGATGGTAATGGATTGGCTCAAATATCATCTACAGCCTTAGTAAATAATGGTGAATTATCTTTAACTCAATTAAAAAGTATTGGTTTTATTAAAACCCAAGCTGCAGACGATTTTACTACAGATTCTGCTGCTGCTGGTACAGCTTTGGCTACAGGTGTAAAAACCAATAACAGAGCCATTGGTACAGATGTTCATCAAAAACCGATAAAAAACATCACAGAAATTTTAAACGAACAAAAGTTTTCTACAGCTTGTATTAGTACCGATAATATTTTGGGTGCAACACCTGCTTCTTTTTATGCACATGCTATAGACAGGTCTGATGATCCTACAATTGCAAAAGATTTAATAAACAGTAAACTCAACCTTTTTATTGGTGGTGGTGGTGCTGCTTTTAAAGATTCAAGTATTGAAGATAATTTTAACATCTTATCATCAATTAGCGATTTAAAAAATATCACAAATGATAAAGTGGGTATTTTTATGTCTGAACATGGAATGAAATCGATTAGAGATGGTAGAGGTAACATGTTAGCAGATGCAACAAAGTTTGGATTAGAGTTTTTAAATAAAAAGAATCAACCATTCTTTGTTATGATTGAGGCTGCTAAAATAGATCATGCAGGGCATTCTAATGACACTGCAGGCATTTTAGCTGAATCTATAGATTTTGACAAAGCCATTAGTGAAGCATTAATTTTTGCGGATAATAACCCAGAAACTTTAGTAATTATAACAGCAGATCATGAAACTTCTGGATTTAGTATTCCACAAGGTGATGTTAAAAAACACGAAATTGAAGGTTATTTTGCCTCATATGATCATACAGCTATTATGGTGCCCATTTTTGCTTATGGTGCTCAATCAAAGGAATTTCAAGGAGTGTATGAAAACAATGAGGTTTTTCATAAAATACTAAAAGTCTTAAAAAAATAAACCCCTTTCCCCCCTTCTTTTTATTTAAAAACCCCAAACTTAAGTTTGGGGTTTTAGTGTTTTTATCCATAGAAATATTACTCCTTTTTTGGATTCTGTTGAGTTGTTTTACAAAGACCTTATTATTAGGTTGTTATAAAACAAGAATTAAGCATTCAACTCGTCCATAATTTCAGCAAATAATTGATACGATTTTATTCTATCATTAATATCATAAATATTGGTCACAGCAATCAGTTCATCTGCTTGAGTATATGCTAAAAACTCTTTTACTTGTGCTTTTACTGTGGCTTTACTCCCAATAAAAGAGTATTTTAACATTTGATGTACTTGTGGATTATTTAGTACTTCTTTGTAGTAATTACTCATGGCAGTTGGTGGTTGTACTGCAGCTCGTTTGCCTGTAAATAATCCTACAATTAACTGAATTAAAGAAGTTGATAAACGTTCTGCTTCTTTATCTGTATCTGCTACAATAATGTTTACACCTGCAATTACATAAGGTTTTTGTAAATCTTCTGAAGGTTGAAATTCTTCTCTATAAATTTTTAATGCACTACCTAAATATGCAGTTGCAAAATGACTCGCAAAAGCATAAGGCAACCCTTTTTTGGCAGCCAAATGTGCGCTATCTGTGCTCGATCCTAAAATATATAGAGGTACATCTACACCTTCTGCAACTGTTGCCCTAACTTTGGCAACACTATTATCTACTGAAAAATATTGCTGTATTTTTTCCACTTCACTCGGAAAATCTTGTGCAGCTTCCATAAAATCTGATCTTATAGCTTCTGCAGTTTCTCTGTCTGTTCCTGGTGCTCTACCTAAACCTAAATCAATTCGATTTGGGTATATGGAAGCTAAAGTTCCAAATTGTTCTGCAATAATTAAAGGCGAATGATTAGGTAACATAATTCCACCAGAACCAATTCTAATGGTATTTGTGCCTTGAGCAGCATAACCAATTAAAATAGCTGTAGCACTAGATCCAATATTTTCTGAATTGTGATGCTCTGCCAACCAATATCTTGTATAGCCTACTTTTTCTGCACTTTGCACCAGTTTTAAAACATTATTAAAAGTCTGTTTTAAAGGTTGATCTTGAGATACCAAAGCCAAATCTAAAATAGAATATATAGTGTTATTTGATTTCATACTATTATTACAATTTATGAGTAAACTGAAATAGCTTACTTTTAAGGAAAAGCAAATTTACAGAACACTTTAAATCTATTACTCTAATTTATTGTTAATTCTAGTTATAGAACTATCAAATTAAACAATACCAATAGTACAAAAAAATGTTATTTTACTTACCCTTTTTAAAAAAGATAAACAAAATAACATTTACTAACAAGCCCACTTATTTTTTTAGTATTTCTAGTATTTGTTCTTCAGAAATTTCTGGATTTGCACCCTCTGACCCCACAACAATAGCACCCACAGCAGATGCATAATCAATTGCAAATTGTGGATTATTATCCTTTAACAACTGGTCTATTAATGTTGCTAAAAAAGAATCTCCTGCTCCTACAGTATCTACCACTTTAACAGTATAGCCTTTGTTGTAATAAAAGTTACCATCCTTAAAAAGCACTGCACCTTCTTTGCCTAAAGTAACACAAATGCAAGCGGTTTTTGTCTTTGTGGCCATCCATTTAATGGTTGATTCTAAACCTAGAACATTTCCTTGTAAAGCTTTGGCTATTTCATAAATTTCATCGTCATTAAATTTAATAAAATCGGCTTCATTCATCAATTCTAATAAAATGGGTATGGCATAATGTGGTGGTCTTAAATTGATGTCTAAAATTTTATATTTTGCCCATTTTAAATATTCATTTAAAGAGGCTCTAGAAACTGCATCTCTAGCTATTAAACTACCATACACAAATGCATCTGCATTGGCTATCAATAGTTTTGCTTCTTTATTGATACCTATTTTATCCCAAGCTCTAGGATGTTGAATGGTATAAGATGCACTTCCGTTTTTATCTAAAACTACATCTACTGTCCCTGTTTTTAAACTAGTATCTATTTGAACCCCTTTTTCACTGATGCCTTGTTTTTTAATAAAATCAGCAATTTCTTCACCTTCTTTGTCTTGCCCAATTTTGGTAATAATTGATACTTTATTGTTTAATGATTTTAACCTAGTAGCGACATTTAATGGTGCTCCACCTATTTTTTTATGAGTTGGAAAAATATCCCATAAAACTTCGCCAAAACAAACTATATTTTTCATTAAGCTTTTGTTTTATCGTATTTATTATTTAGAGCAATTACACAGGCTTCTACCCCTTTATTTTGAATGTCTTTATACGCTTTAGTATAACTGTTTACAAATGTACTATTGGTATTTAAATCGCCAAAAATACTATCTATTTCTAAAAATATTGCTGGTTTTGTTTGTGCTTCAATCGCCTTAGATTGTAAAGTTATTTTTAGAGCATCTTTAATTGCTAATGGGTTTCCTTTTTCATCTTCACCAAAACTATAAATTGCCCAAGCTGCTGTTACAAAAGCGGCTAATTCTATAGCGCCTTTATTTGCCAACTGATTATTAATTGTTGTTAATATAAAAATAGGGAACTTTGCAGAAGTCTCAGAACAAATACGGTCTATCTGATCCTTAATATTAATGTTTCCAAAACGCTCTAATAATGATTGTTTGTAATCGGGTAAATTAATGCCTTCTAAATCGCCTAAAGTGGGTGTAACTTCTACATCCATATAATGATTTAAAAAAGTTCTGATATTTGTGTTATTTACAGCTTCATCAATGGTATTGTATCCTACTAAAGCACCTAATAAACCAATTACAGAATGCCCTGCATTTAGTAAACTTAATTTCATTTTTTCGTAAGGCACCACATCTTCTACAAACTGTGCGCCTACTTTTTCCCAAGCAGGTCTACCAGCAATAAAATTATCTTCTATAACCCATTGTTTAAAAGGTTCGCAAACTACTGGCCAAGCATCATCTATACCTGTAGTTTCTTTTAAATAGCTAATATCTTCTGGTGCTGTAACTGGTGTAATTCGATCTACCATTGCATTAGGGAAAGATACATTATTGTGAATCCAATCTACCAATTCTGGTGCTGCTTCTGCTACATAACTCAATAACATATTTTGTGTCATATGTCCATTACCTTGTATATTATCACAAGACTGAATTGTAATTCCTTTTAAGCCATGTTCTTTTCTTAATTTTAAGGCTTGTGTTAAGTAGCCAAATATGGTTTTTGGAGCCTGTGGATTTTCTAAATCGTGAATAATTAAAGGATTTGTAAAATCGAATTGTTTTGTTGCTTCATTATAATTATACCCTCCTTCTGTAATAGTTAAAGAAATAATCTTAACCTCTTCACTAGCCATTTTTTCTATGACTTGCTTCGGATTTTCTGGTGCAAATAAAGACTCTACAATAGAACCAATAATGTGTCTTGTATGGCTACCATCTAATTCTTTTACAATAAGGGTGTATAAACCATCTTGTTCTTGCAGCGTATTATAAATTTTAGTGTCAAAATCTAATAAGGCAACACCACAAATCCCCCAATTTTCTGAAGCTTCTTTGTGCAACAATTGATCTGTGTAAAAGGCTTCGTGTGCTCTATGAAAGCCTCCAATACCTACATGTACAATACCAGTTTTCACCTTAGATCTATCATATTGGGGGATAGAAGCTTGTTGAGAAAATTGAGAGAATGTGTTGTTATTTAATTTTATATTTTTCATGATTTTTTTTATTTACTGTCAAAACGTTGTAATAATACTGCAAAAATAATGATGGCTCCTTTTACCACTTGTTGCGGATAAGAAGGTACATTTAATAGGTTTAAAATATTACCTATTAATCCTAAAATAAGTACGCCCATTAAAGTATTAATGGCTGTTCCTTTTCCACCATTTAAACTTGCTCCACCAATTACTACTGCAGCAATGGCATCTAACTCCCAAGCCATACCCATATTTGGCGATCCTAAATTGGTTCTAGAAGCAACAATAATTGCAGCAGTTGCAGCCAAAGCTCCAGAAATTGCATATACTAAAAACTTGTATTTATTTACTTTTATACCAGATAAACGAGAGGCTTCTTCGTTACTACCAATGGCAATTACTAATCTACCAAAAACATTGTAACGCAACATAACCATAGCACAGATTACAATGATAAAAAATACAATAGCAATATTAGGAATACGTAAAGTGGAATTATTTGCAAAATCTGACATAAATTTACCACCAACAGTTGTAAATGTAACAGGCGAACCTTTAGAGTAAATAAAACTTAACCCTCTTGCAATTGTCATTAAAGCTAACGTAGCCACAAATGGAGCCATTTTTTGGTACGCAACCAAATAGCCAGAAATACTTCCTAAACCAAAGCCAATAATTATTGTCATTAAAATTGCCAATGGTAATGCAAAAATATTAACTAAAATAGCAAAGGTAACCGCTAATAAAGCTACCATAGAACCTACAGATAAATCTATACCACCTGTAAGAATTACAATGAGCATACCAATACTGATAATACCAATACCAGACACTTGTTTTAATAAGTTAGAAAGGTTTACAGAGGTAAAAAATACATCTGAAATTAGTGCCGAAAAAATCACTAATAAAATAAAAATGAATATTGTATTATACTTTACTAAAAACTTAAGAATGCCACCAGGACTGCTAAGTTGTTCTTTTATTGTTAAAGCCATAATTTGTAAGTTTAATTAGTTTAATTATATTGTTTTTAATGGTTCTCCTATTGAGTAACGCAAAATGTTTTCTTCAGAAAATTGTTCTTTTTGTAATTCACCATAAAATGTACCTTTGTGCATAACTAATATTCTATCAGAAATACCCATAATTTCTGGCATGTCTGATGAGATTACAACCACACCAACACCTTTTTTGGCAACTTCATTAATAAGGTTATAAATTTCAATTTTTGCCCCTACATCTACTCCTCTTGTTGGCTCATCAATAAAAATAACTTTACTATCAATACTCAACCATTTGGCTAAGGCTACTTTTTGTTGATTACCACCACTTAAGTTTTTTACATCTACCTCAGAATTTGGTGCCTTAATGTTTAGTTTTTTAATTAAATTCAACACTTTTTTGTATTCGTTATCTACATTTATAAAACCTAGTTTACTAGAAATAGAATCGAAGCTGGTAATACTAATATTCCTTCGGATAGAAAGTGGTAAGAAAACACCTTCTTCTTTTCTGTCTTCGGATACAAAACCAATTTTATACCCTGCAGCATCTACAGGAGAATTCGTTTTAATTTCTTTACCTTCTAAAAGTAAAGTTCCTGATTTCTTTTTATCAGCACCAAAAATCAATTTTGCAGTTTCTGTTCTTCCACTTCCTCCTAAACCTGCAATACCCAATACTTCACCTGGTTTTACATCAAAAGAAACATCATGCACTAGTGTTTCTTTAGCAGTTAAATCTTTTACTTCAAAGATTGGCACTTCACCAATTTTTATATCTCTTTTAGGATACAATTCGTTTAACTCTCTACCAATCATTAAATGAATTACACCATCTTTATCAGTTTCAGCAATTGGCATACTCCCTGTATCAACACCATCTCTAAGTACTGTAACTGTATCTGCAATTTTAAAAATCTCATCTAAATGATGTGATATATATATTATAGAAACTCCTTGATCTCTTAGCTTAAATAATATTTGAAAGAGTTTTTTTACATCTTTTGGGTCAAAAACAGTAGTTGGTTCATCTAAAACTAACACTTTGGTGTCTTCGGATATTGCTTTGGCAATTTCTACAACTTGTTTTTGTACAATACTTAGGTTTTTAACTTTTGCTGATGCATCTATTTTAAAATCTAATGAATCTAATAATTCTTGTGCATCATTCATTACACCTTTCCAGTTCATCCAAGTTTTATTTGCCCCTAATTTATGTAGGTATATGTTTTCTGCTACTGATAAATCATTTACCAAAGACAATTCTTGATACACTACATTAATACCTAACACCTGACCTTCATGCGTGTTTTTTGGTGTAATTTCTTCACCATTTAAAACCACACGTCCTGCATCTTTTTGGTGTACTCCACTTAATATTTTAATTAAGGTAGATTTACCTGCACCGTTTTCACCTAGTAAAGCATGAATTTCGCCAGACTTTACTTTAAGATTCACATTCTTTAATACAGACACAACACCAAAACTTTTTGATATTCCTGTCATTTCTAAGCGATATTCGCTTGCTGAATTTTTCATGTTAAATCTTTTTAAAATTAGAATATTGCATTTGGGTTGTAATACTTAGCTGCATTTTCTTTGGTAATTAACAAAGGTGCTGTGTACGATTTTTTATCAAAATCAGTTTTACCATTCATATACATAACTGCATATTCTACTGCATTTTTACCAATCTGCACAGGACTATTCATGGCTGTACAACCATAAAAATCAGTTTCCATAATGTATTTAATAGCTTCTTTTTGTCCGTCTGCACCTGCAACAATTAAAATATCATCAGTTTTACCTGCTTGTGCAATTGCTTTAATTGCACCTAAAACACATACATCAGATTCTGTAATAACCACATTTACATCTGGGTGAGCCACTAAAATATCTTCCATGGCTTTTAAACCACCTGCATAAGACCATTCTGTATACGCTTGGGTTTTTACATTTAAATTGATTTTACCTTGTGTACGTAACTGCTCTTCTGTAATACCTTGTAATAAACCTTGTTTACGAGTACGCCCAACAGGGTTACCAGCATTACCACTTAATAAAGCAATATTCATAGGTTTGTTACCAAACTTTTTAGCCAACCACTCTCCTGCTAATTCTCCGTTTGCTAAATTATTAGACTGTATAGTTGTTACAAATTCTGCTTCTGGGTTTATAGAACTATCTATAATAAAAACAGGAATACCAGCAGCTTTTGCCATTTTTGTAACCCCAACTAGGGCATCAGGATCTTTAGGGTTTAATAACAAAGCATCTACTCCTTTTGTAATTAAATCTTCTACAGCTGCAATTTGTTTGTTAATATCATCTTGGCCATCTGCAGATAAAAACTGCATGCCATTTTTTTCTGTAGTAGCTTTTATACTTTGCCATAATGCTTGATAATAGGGTGCATTTAATGTAGGCGAACAATAACCAATTTTTTTACCAGTTAAATCGATTTCGCTTTTAAAAACATCACCTATTTCTTCTGATGAAGTTGATGTTGCTTCTTTATCATTTAATTGTTCTGCACAACTTATAAAATTGAATACAAACAACAGCAGTGCAATTGGTGTTATTAGTTTGTAATAATTGAATATTAAAGATTTTGTTTTCATATTTTGATGTTTATTATTGAATGAAAGTTAAGAATATCTATTTTAAAATAAGGTTATATCTACCTGAAGTACTGTTCTTTCTTGTTCTGGGTTCCACATTAAAGTTAAATCTACAGGTATTTTGTACTTATTAATAGCCAATTGTTTATTGTAGGTAGCCCCAACATTAATAATGTTTCCAGCGCTTTGAGTGTAAAAAGTTTTATCAGTAATAAAAGACCAAGCACCACCAGCAAAAAGTGATAAACTTTCTGTTTTATTTTGCCAAACCTTACTGTTAATTTCAAAATAATGAGTCCAAGAATCTTTTAAACTACCATCTGCTTGCACTTCGTAATCTCCAGAACCACCATTAATAATGGTTGCTAAATACAATAAGGTATTTGGGGTTACATTATAACCAAAGTTTACATCAACAAAATTATAACCTTGTGTTTTGTCATAACTCCAATAGCTTAATTTATCTCCTCTTTCCTCTACTCCTGTATAGTTATTGTGTGTTACTGCTTCTATAAAAAATCGATCAGAAAATCGGTATTTTGTATAAATAGATAACTCTTTATAATATGCACTTATATTTTCGCCAGTATTTACATTGTTTACATCTACAGGACTAAAACTTGCTCCACCCCAAAAACCAAAAGTAAATTTCTTGTTTTTAGAATTGTATTCTAAACTCGATGCAAATAATGCCCCTGGATGTACGACAAAACCATGCCATGTATGCATATTTTTTACATGTGCACTAATACTAAATGGTTTGTAGTCTGTGTTGTTTTCTGTGTTTTGTCCGTTTAATAAGTTTGTAAAAAACAATAAAACCATACAATAAACAGTTGCTAAATATTTTCCTTTTTTTATTTGTAAGTGATATCTTACAGCGTAAAAATTATCTTTAATAGATGGTAATGTAGATTTCATTTTGTAGTTTTTAGTAAGATTAAAATATATAACGTCATTTTTACGTTTATTTTTCAAATGTATAAAAATATTTTTTACAAAAAGCTGTTTTTAACAAAATAAATATATTTTATTACCAATTATATAGTCGATATTAACCTAACACACCATAAAAACTAGAAATAGCACAATATATTATATACGTTATAATAACGTTTAATAATATATTTTATGTAAATTTGTAACTGAAAAGAGATTTATGAAGAACAACTTAATACAAAACTTATCTGTAGATTGTGTAGTTTTTGGTTTTGACACCAACACAAAAAGCTTAAACGTATTATTAATTAAACGTTTTTTAGCAGATGAAAAAACAAATACTCCATTAGTAGATGATTATGTACTTACTGGATACCACGTTTATGAAAATGAAAGTTTAGATGATTCTGCAACTAGAGTTTTAAAAGAATTGACGGGTTTAACTGGCCAATATAAGAAACAATTTAAGGCTTTTGGAGACCCTGATAGACTGAATAATGAAAAAGATTTAATATGGGTAGAAAACCAAAAGTTTAATGTAAGAACAGTTACTATTGCCTATTACTTTTTACTAAAAACTGAAGATGTAGATGTAACAAACAATACCTACCAGGCAAAATGGCATCCTATAAATCAATTGCCTAAAATTGGTTTTGATCACAAACAGATTATCTTAGAGGCTTATGAGGATTTAAAAACTAAATGTTTGTCTGAACCTATTATATTTGAATTATTGCCTGATAAATTTACAATTAATGATGTACAAGACTTGTATGAATCTATTTTAAATATAGAAATTGACAATCGTAATTTTAGACGTAAAGTAATCAACAAAAAATACATTATTCCTTTAGATGAAAAACAAGTAGGTGTTTCTAAAAGACCTGCTCAATTGTATATGTTTAGTAAAGACATTTATCAGAAAATATATCAAAAAAGTTATTTGATTAATATATAACTTATCTGTTTAAGTTTTTGTCTATAAAAATTCAGTTATTATAATCTAATTGTAGTAATTAATAAAAGTTTACAGCAGTGTATGCTAAAAAAAGAAGAGCACATAAAATTTTACAGATATGTACTCTAACTATTCAATCCCCCAACTGAATTACTATTAGTTCATTTTATAAGCCTACTTTTTAGTAGGCTTTATTTTACCCTTTTTATAATTGGGTGTTTTACTACTTTTTAGATATCCCTTATAATTCTTATTAATACTAAGACCTCAATTTGTATTAATAGTTCTAAAATAGTTTATAAATAAATGTTAAAAAAAGAAAATAGATATATGCCTTGTAAGTGTCTACAAATAGAAGTTTTATATAGACGAACCTTTTTCTATTCCTTATAATATTGATTATCAAATATCTATAATTATTAAATTTAGGAATTTCAAAAAAACAGAACATAAAAACACATGTTTTTGTACTGATTTTTATCATTTCAATCGTAGAATTCACTCAAATGGTAAGCATTTTATCAAAATACATTACAGTTGATCCAAAATAAAAAAGAGCACATATAATTTATATTATATGCACTCCTCAATCACTAACCAATCAACCAAATTGATACTTAATTCATTTCTATAATACCTACTATTTCGTAGGCTCTCATGCCATCTACTTGTACTTTTTCGTAAAGTATATTGGCAAATTCATAATATGTTTGTCCGTCTATTACTACTTTTTCTACTTCATTTGGTAATTCATAAACTATGGTACCTATTTCTGGGTCTACCACTTCATAAACATCATTGCTTTGTATGTAAAAAACACCTTCTGTGTAATAATAGTTTCTGTTGTTAAAACGGATTCTTCTGTGGTTACTAGGTAAAGTATTTATACGAAAGCCTACTTTTGGTGCAATCGCTATATAACGTCCTCTAGAATAGGTATAATATCTATTGTTAGCATAATAATAATCTACACCTCTGTGACTTACTACTCGTTTGTTAGGTACATTTCTTACAGCAACTACTTTTCTCGATGATTTTTTATACGTAACCGTAGATCGAGGTATTCTTTTTGTTGATGTTGTTGTTCTTGTATTGTTATTAGTAGTAACTGTTCTTTTGGTTACTGTAGTTGTTTTTTTAGTATTTGTATCTCTTCTTGATTGTGCATTAGCTTGTGTACTAATTGCCAACACTAATAACGAAGGCAAAATAAACTTTGATATCCTTACTTTCATAATTTTAATTTTTAAATTAAACTTCTTTTCTTATCAATACTAAGACCTTGTTTTGTATTAATAGTTTAAAGATATCTTTTAAATAAAAGTTAAAAAAAGAGAATAGACGTTTGCTATAATTTTATCTACAGATTGGTGTTTTTTATAGAAGTGTTTTTTTGGATTAAAAATTTTAAAGGATGCATCGTTTGCCTATCATGAAACTAAAAGGGGGTTTAGGTTGACCACATAGACAGAGAGGGAACATAGTTTTTAGTGAAAAAATTATTAAAGTTAGATGTTTTTAAAGTTTACTAATCATCAAATTGATCGCATATTTTTGTCATTTCGACTTTATGGAGAAATCTTATTAAAACATAGTTAAATAATAACTAATTCTCGATACTAATTTTTCTCATTACAATCGTAAAATTAACTCGAACTGACAAAGGTTTGGGTTGACCACATAGACACAGAGGGAACATAGTTTTTAAAGTTTGCTAATCATCAAACTGATCGCATATTTTTGTCATTTCGACTTTATGGAGAAATCTTATTAAAACATAGTTAATTCATAACTAGTTCTCGATACTAATTTTTCTCATTACAATCGTAAAATTAACTCGAACTAACAGGGTTTAAGTTGACCACATAAACAAAGAGGGAATATAGTTTTTAGTGATTATTTATTTAATAGCCTTTTTTTTTATGGCCAGAAAAAATTAAAAAAATTACTTGTTAATATTGTAAAGTTTCAATGGAATACCTACTCGTATTCTAGCTACAAAGTTGTCTTTTGCATTTCTGCTATATAAAGCATTATCATATCCTATATCAATTCCAAAAGTTAATCCAGTATCATCATCTGCTTTTGTTTTTCTAAAAATAGGGCCTAAAAAAATTGAATAGTTGTTTTTATAAAAAGTATGCTCTGGCTTATTAATTAAGTACCTATGTACAGCACTTAAATTTACACCAATTGTTTTCTTTTTACCAAAATAATATGCTGAATAAAAATTGAATGCACCAAACTTTAAGTTTTCTTTAATATTATCGAATGCACCTAAAATATCTTCTTGTGCTTCATCATCTATATAATCTTTAATTAAAAACAGATTTGTGGTATTAGCACTATCTATATGAGGTTTACCACTAATCAGGTTACTATTTAAAAAGGAACCAGAATTATATTGTAGACCTCCTTTTAAATAAAATACTCCACATGTTTTATTAAAAGTATAATTATAGTTAAAAGCTACTGTAACCTTTAATTTATTTATATCTGTTTTTGTTGCTTTATATGCATCAAAATCATCTTTAATATCATTGTGTATATTTTCTTTTTTATCTGAAAATCCAAAAGTATTATTATTTAAAGTTGTGTTTAAATCTAGCCAATGAAAAGAATAACCTGTATTTTTTATATGTTTAGCATCATATATTGCTGCCACTTTTTTAATTTCAGTTTCTAGTTTTGTATCTTTTTTTTCTTTTTTAAGTCCAATTTTTTTAGCTATTTTTTGTAATATCCCAGCTTGTTCATTAGTATTTAATTCATTTTTTTCTGACCAAAACTTTTCTAACAAAATTGCGATTACTTTATCATTATTTCTATTTTCAATATCAGAATATGTAGCAAACTCCAGTTTAATATCAACGTTATCTTCCTTTAAACCTTTGTCTTTGTTATTTTTTTGTGTTTGACTTTGTACGGCATTTCTTAATTTTTTATTACCTATTAATTCTTTGTAAAAAGTTTCGTTTTTCTCTAAAACTTTTAGGTAAGCAATTAAAAGGTCTTTTTTGTCTTTATATTCTTTTATTAGCGGATATTTTTTTAATTGGACATACTTACTTCTTATATCTTGATAATTTTTTAAACAATAATTTACTGTAAGATCTTTTAAAATACTGTCTCTTATGTAAATATCTCTAAGTACAAGGTTGTAATCTAATTTTGGTATATTTTCATTTGTAAAAGTTGTTGCATACACTTTCCATATAAATCCTATATTACCACCAACACTACTTCTCCAAACATCTCTCGCATATAAATTAAATATACCACTACTACTAACCGAATTAATACCTGCTTTTAAAAATAATTGGTTTCTACTTTTACCTTTTAAATGAAAATAAGAATTTATAGAAGCTGTTGTTCCTTCTTCATTTTGCGATACACCAAAAGCAGATGCATTATCCACTAAATCTGTATGACTAAAAATTATTTGATTAAAAGCTTTAGTAAGGCGTTGGTTTTGTAAGATAGGTTCTATTATTTGAGACTTTTTTTTAAACTTTTTATCTAAAGACTCACTACTAGTAGTATATTTCCCTAAAACATCTTTTAATTTTGTTTCAAATATCTTTTCTTTTTCATTGGTTGTTTTTTGTGCATTTAAAAGAGCAAACCAAAATAAGCATAGTAAAAGAAATATTTTTTTCATTATAATTAATATTTGTACTAAAATAGAAATAAATACAGCAATAGACATACCTATTGATAGGTAATTTTTAAAAGTTAAAATACTATAAAACTGACATTTACTTCTTAAAAAACAATACTTAGAGTTATACCTTTTTAGGAAGACTATTCTGTTATTGTTACTAATTTACTTTTCATTGTGAAGTACAAAGCAATCTTTTTAATTTAAAGTTAAAGATTATTTCTCTTCATTACCATTTCATTTTCAATAAGTTTAACAACTTTCAAAAACCAACCTATTCCCTCTTCTAGTTTCCTCCCAGTTTGCTTCGGGTTTTCTTCGGAATAGCATGTATTTTAAAAAAATACACTCAAGTTGTACCCGAACAAAACCCGAAGCAAACTCGAACAAAACCCTATATAATTAAGAGAAATGTGCGCCAGAAGTTACTGAGGTGTTGTAGGTAAGCTACTTGTGTTCTGATGTGTTATGGTGTGTTTTGCTGTTTTATTAGCATTCAAAAAAAAGGTACTCCCACTTATTTGTGTTAGTTTGTGCTAATTGCTAACAAGCTTTTGTTTACTAGATGATTAGCCCTTAGTTTTACAGCATATTAACTTAAAACATATATAATTATGGCAACATTTGAAAAAGGGATTCTAGGAGGATTTTCTGGTAAAGTAGGTAGTGTAGTGGGTACGCGTTGGCGAGGTAAAAATGTAATGCGCAGTTTGCCTCAGCGTGGTAAGTATACCCCAACTGACAGACAAGAGCTGCAACGTGCAAAATTTAAAACAGTCATTTCATTCTTGAGTCCGATTACGGCAATTTTAAGTGCATACTTTGGGAGTTCGCAAGGCGATAAATCGCGCGCTAATTTGGCTACTTCTTATCATCTTAAAAATGCAGTGGTAAGCACGGCACAAGGTATGATAATGGATTACGAAAAGGTGTTGATTAGCAAAGGTGATTTAAGAGGTTTGGATGGCGCTAGTGCTACTGCTGCTACTGGGCGAATTGTAAATCTGAACTGGCTTGACAACAGCGGCCAAGGTAAAGCTACTACTACCGATGTTTTAATGGCTGTTGTGTACGCACCAGACTTGGGTTTGTTTTATAGCAATACAGCTATTGCTACTAGAGATGCTACGACTGCTAGTGTTACCTTACCGCAGTTTATGGAAGGGTTTGAGGTAGAACTTTGGGCCTCTTTTTACAAAGACGGCACCAATTACGCTGCTACCAGTACTTATTTAGGCCCGTTAACCGTGGTTTAAATATGTTGAGGTAAAAAGGAGATTGCCTAAAAGTGTATTATCTCCATTACAAGCGCATTATGCTCTAACAATCTATTTGTTTTGGGCTAATGCGCTTTTTTAATGGATGCGCAAGTATTGAGTTATAAAGGTTAACGGTTTATTGATTGTCTTCTAAAGCGTTGTTGTTTAAAGATTGTTGTGCGAGTGGTAGAAAGATTTTGTTGATTAACATTTTAGGAAACATGGGTGCATTACCAATTTTTAAGCTTGGTATCATTCGTTTTTTACGCAATTCGTAAATTTTAGATCGGCTAATTTTTAAATAGTCCATTAAATCTTCTGTAGTTAGCCAATCTTCATTTTTAAGCATGTTGCTGTCAAATTCTATCTCTTTGTGTTCTGATACCAGTTGGTTGCTTTTGTTACTTTTTGTTTTTTTCATAATTTTTGTTTTTAGTTAATGAATTTGTAATGTGAATTGCGCTACAATTTAGTTAAAAATTTATAAACATCATAATTTTAGGGTTTTATATTGATTTTTATACAACAAATTAAGGGTTTTTCCTGATTATTTGTATCAACACCTACCTATGTTTTAAGCAAACCCAACTACTAACCTTTTAGTCAATGGCATCTACCTAACACAAAAGAGTTAAAAAAAATTGGTGGCTATTTAAGAAAATGATATATTTAACAAAAAAAATTGTATAAATAACTTTAACTACTTGTTGGTATAGTTTAACTATATAGATATATAAACTGATAATAGTTCAGTATACAACAACGTTGTAAGTAATTTAAAAAAAAATGCTAAAATGAAAATAAAGTTACTAATTATTATACTTTTCTTTTGCTCTAATAGTTTTGCGCAGGAATATCCAAAAAATACAAGACATATAAAGACAATACAATCTACAGTTTACAATAAAAAAGACACGCTGAACCATAGAGAGTTAGTTACATATTACGACAAAGATTGGAATCCATTGACTAATACTAACACACTCTCATCTGCTCTAGATAAAGGTTCCAAAACTGTAACAATTTTAGATACAGACAAAAAATTTGTCCAAGCAATTATTACCTCAAAAAAGGACACCTTGGACTACATCGTATATCTTTATGATAATGATGGAAACAGGACTAACAATTATCAAATAAGGAAAGGAGATACCATAACTGACCAAAAAAGAATTTTTGACAACAATGGAAATAGCCTAGAATTATACAATAAGAAGAATGGTGAATATTATCTAAGGTTAGAAGCAAAATATAACAATCTAAATAAAGTAACATCGAGAAATTGGTATAACCCATTAAATCAATTAGTAAGAATTGAAAAGTTTGAATATTCAGAAGATGGAAAGACTTCTGAATACTACAAAACAGATAAAAAAGGTATTTTAAAATTACAAAGAAAAACCGTTGAAATAGGATTGAGAAAGTATAAAATAAACCACTACACTGAATCAAAAGGAATAAATTATGGAATAACTCTTGAAAAACAGAAAGGATATTATACAATCGAAGAAAAAGATGAAAATGACAACTTGATTTCCTTAGAAATTTTTAATAAAAGGGGTAAGTTAAAAACATCAGTTTATATCACCTACAGTGAAATTCAACAATAAGATTTCAGAAAAACTACTTACAACACCGTATAATTCCAATTGTGAGCATTTGTGTCCTGCGGACACAGACGCTTATGCGTCGAAGTTAGTTCATTTTATTATCTTTACTACCAAACATCTCACAACTGAAAATTATACAAACACGCCGTAACCAATATTACCAATCATAACACAAAATGAAACTAAAAGGAAAAACTTCTGAAAAACTCATTGGAGAATTGAACTTAATTAAAGCGATAACAGGAGCATTAATTTTTGTTATGCTACTTCTAATCGGAATTTGTATTTATGGATTCTTGACAAAAGAGAATAATACTGTATTTTTCACCTTATTAATAATTCCATTGGCTTTAAGTCCAATTATGTTAATTAACGCTGGAAATATGAAAAAAATAAAAGCGGAATTAGAATCAAGAAAATAAGGTTCAATAATATATTTTAAAACTTTCTTTCACTATATTAGTTACATTCAATATCCATTAATGCTGATTGTAACTTATTTTGTTTTAAGTCCATATATTAATGGAATTAAACAACTTAAGGAAAATCCTGATTTACTTTTTAAAAAACTGAATTTAACGCTTATTTTTATGGGACTTGGTATTAGCTTTTCATCATTACAGGACACATCTAAAACACAAAACAAGTTTTCAAAAAAAAATTGGGAAAATCCTAAGAAAGAAAAAATTATGATTGCTTTTATGAGTTTTATGATTTTATGCTCTCTAATATTTGGTTTAATTGGATATTTTTCTACAGAAGTTGGAGTTTTAAAAGAACTATCTATTGGAATTATTGTTTTGGGACTAGGGATGTTTGGACTTTTAAAGGCTTCAATTGAAATGTTTGAAAATCATAGAAAAGATAAAAATACTGGTTACAACACTGTATAAACTTTATTGCTATTTTTAGCTAACTTGGGAAATTCCTTCGGAATTTCGATGTTCCTATTTTATTTAGTAAATTCATTGCTTAATCAAGTCAATTTTCCTTAAAATTACAACGTTGGCAACCATTAGAATGAAACAATTTCAAATCATAATTCTTCTTTTTTTTAGCTTTTGTGCTTTTGGACAAAAAGTGACATATAATTATGTTGTTGATTCAACAAATGTAGAAACTAAAGAAGTAATGAGGCTTTTTGAAAACTACTTGGCTTCAAATCCTCAAAACAAAGCAAAAAATTCATTTTGGAATATTGAAGAACAAAAAAAATATAAGAACTATGATTTCTTGGAAAGCGAGTTTCAGCCATCGCTTTATATGGGATTTCCAGTTCACATTTTGAGCATAAAATTCAGAAATGACATTTACCAAATTAAAGCTCAGTTTTCGTATTGCAAAGAAGATAAAAGTCCATACGTTTTAGCAATAGCAAACTATTTTGCAAAAAAAGAAAAAGGAACGTTTAAACTATTCAATGCGTTGACTACAAATAAACAAACTTGGAATTGCACTACTGTTGGTGTTGTCGACTTTTACTATCCAACATACCATAAGTTCAACTACCAAAAGGCTGAAAAACTAAATGATTTTATAAATGAAACTTGTAAGAATTTTGAGGTGCAACCAAAACCATTTGATTATTTTCTTGCCGATGATTATGACGAAATCCAAAAACTAAAAGGATTTGATTATTACATAGGAATGGGCGGACAGTCTAAACCAAGTGGCAAAGCAACTGACGACAAAGTTTATTGTGGAGGTTTGGGAGAATACTATCCGCACGAAGTTTTCCATATTCAAATAGACAAACATTTTCCAAACAAGCATTTTTGGGTTTCTGAAGGAGTAGCCACACTATTAGGAGGAAGTCGTGGCAAAAGCTTGGATTGGCATATAAAACGAACAAATATCTATTTGCAGAAACATTCTGAAATAGACCTGAACGATATGCTCAAGTTAACAAACTTGGATAGTGAAACTTCTTATCATTATGTTTTGGGCGGATTAATAGCAAGGAAAATATTAGAAAAAGGTAGTTGGAGTTTAGTCAAAGAATTTATGTTAAGTGGAAAAACTGATGAGGACTACTACAAAGCGATTGAAAAATACTTAGGAATAAATAAGTCTGAATTGAACGACTATATTAGAGAACAATTACAGTTTGAATCTATAAAATAACGGTTGCCAACAAAGTGTAAAAAACATAGAGCAGTTTAGGATTACAGAATGGTCTGTTTTTATTTACAAAGTCGCCAAATATAAAATTTGGCATTTTCAACTAAAAAGATAAAAGCAAAATATTATATTTGGCTTAGTACTAAACCGAAACGTATCGCTTATCACCTGCCCTACCTTTATATTTATATTCATAACATTAACCAAAATTGATTGTCTTAAAAATTAAATGGCTCATAAAAAAGATTTCTTTTCATTTCAAAATTCTGTAACATCAATTTCTAGTAAAGAAAATTTACAGTCTCCGTTTTATCTTGAATCTATACAAGCTTTTGCAAGGTTAAGCAATAATAGTATATACATAATTGATTACAAAGAAAAAGGATTTGAATATGTTTCTGACAACCCTTTATTATTGTGTGGAAATTCTGCTAAGGAAGTTAAAGAAATGGGATATAATTTTTATTTAAAGCATGTGGTAAAAAAAGATCTTGAATTATTATTGAAGGTGAATCAGATAGGCTTTGATTTTTATGAAACAATTCCTTTAGAAGATAGAAAAGACTATTCCATTTCGTACGATTTTCATTTAATAAATCAAGAAGCTAAAAAAACGTTGGTTAATCATAGGTTAACACCTTTATTTCTTACAGATGAAGGTAAAATATGGAAAGCGCTTTGTCTTGTTTCTCTCTCTTCATCAAATGATTCTGGAAATATAAAAATGTATAAAAAAGGAAATCAAAAGTTTTTAGAGTATAATGAAGAAAAAAAACATTGGCATTCTGTAAAAACAATACAATTATCTAAAAGAGAAAAAGAAATTCTTCATTTATCAATTAGAGGTCTTACAATAAATGAAATTGCAGAAGAAATAGTAATATCTAATAACACTGTGAAATTTCATAGAAAAAAATTATTTGAAAAGCTAGATGTATCAAATATAACAGAAGCTATCTCTTATGCAAAAAACAACTTTCTTATCTAATTGCTATCTACCTTATAAAAAAACTACCCTTTAAGGTAGTGAAATAAAAAAATACTACTCTTTAATTTGCAGTTGTTAAAATGATCAACTAATAAATTATTATAGTTAAGCCGTATAGTATTAGTAATATTTTTTGGTTGTAAACCAAAGAGTACAACACAGAGCATCACTGAAATTATTGTTATCGCAGCTCAACACCAAGCTGCTCCTAACTTTAATTCAGAAACTCTTTTTAATTAATATTCATATTCTTTAAAGTAAAATAAAACAATTATGATAAAACAATTTTCATTAATAATCGTACTAATTTCTATGTTCTCTTGTAATTCCAATAAGAAAGAAACTAAACTACCTATTTTAAAGGCAACTTCACATTTGGTTGATATTAAAGATGGCGAAAATTTAAAAAAAGAAACATGGTATTTAACACCACAAGCTAAACCAGATATATATAATACAGATGTTACTTCTTCAAAAAAAGTGACCTTTTACACAGATATAGATTCTATTTCGTTTACAGTTGAGCCTAAAAAAAAGTATGATTTTATTATTTTATTAAACGAAAAAGATACCTGTTGGACTCAAATACAAACAATACCTCATTTTGATTTTGATGCTGAATATATTCAGAAAAACAAAGAAACATACAGTTTTGAAATTCCAGAAGTTCAAGAGTTAGTACATCTTATATTTGCTTTAACACCTACAGGAATAGATGATAAAAATATGGTAAATCATCGTACAGAATACTACAAAGAAATTATAGAGAATTTTTCAAAATATAAAAATGAACCTATTGTTCTTAAACTAGATTCTTGGTTAAAGGAAGGGTATTATTCAACTTTAAAAATGGATGCTTGCGGGTTTTATTTTGATGGAAATAAAATAGAAAAAGATTCAACTTACGAAAGGTTGAGTTGGAATGGTGCAAATAAAATAGAACCATTTATTTCAGAAATAGAAAATTTCTCAAATAAAATAGGTTTTAGAAAATTCTACAAAAAACATAAAGAATACTATACCGATCTCATAGCGAAAAGTGAAAAGCAAATGCCTATTAAAAAGCAATGGGATTGGTTAGAGTCTAAGTTCGATTTTAAATACGATAATTATAGAATTACATTTTCACCTTTAGTTAATGGTAGTCATTCAACGAATCATTTTAAACAAAACAATTTTAAACAATCTGTAATGTTTATTGCTGGTCCAATTGAAAGTACAAAATATAGTGAAGAAAACATTAAAGCATTAATGACAAGAAGTGTATTCACTGAAATAGATCATAATTATGTAAATCCGATATCAGATATATACTTGAATGAGATTAATAATAGTATGAATAACCTTTCTAAATGGACTACAGAAAATGCTTTGAGTAATTATAAAAATTCATATTTGGTGTTCAACGAGTATATGACTTGGTCTGTATTTGCATTATATGCTCTTGAAAATTATGATTCTAAAAATTATGAGTTTATCAAAAATAAGATAGAATTACAAATGACCGAAAGAAGAGGGTTTATAAAGTTTAAAGAATTTAATACAAAAGTGCTTGAATTATATGAAGAAAAATTAGCGAATGAAAAGATTAAAGACTTATACCCCAAAATTCTTTCTTGGTGTAAAGAGCAGTAGAATAATGTTTGCCAAAAATGTATAAAAAACATAGGGCTTTTATGCTAATTCTAAAGTCCTATGTTTATTTACAAAGTGCGGTAAATATAGAAATTAACATTAATTACTAACTGATGCTTAAACTGTAATAAATTACTAGTAAGGCAAAAGCTAATCTAATAAAAAATGAAAACCACAGAAAGAAAATTATTGAAGAAACACATTGTTTTAACCGCTTTTATTACACTATTAATAGTAAGTTGTTCTGATAAAAAAAAGAGTTATAAAACTCAAAACAAAGAACAAAATAAGTGGATTAATTTTGAATGGTCTGGAGATTCTATTGGCAATAGATATTTTGATAAAGCATTTATTACTATTCCTTTTTCAATAGAAGGAATACCTCATAAATTTCAAAGTCAATTTGATTTAGGTGCACCTTCAACAATGGTATATGGAAACGTTATACATCCTTATTTAGAAAAGTATTTAGATGTTGCTAAAAAACTAGACACAATAAACAAAACAAATAGGGTACAAAGTAAAAAAGTAGGAGCTTTTAAAAACATTAACTTTAAATTAGACACTGTTTTATTTAAAAATCAACATTTGGTACATTTTGATAAGTATGGAGCTGTATTAACAAAAGATTCAGTAGAAACAAAAACTATCAAACATATAGGAACAATTGGTGCTAACTTATTTCAGAATAAATATCTAATTATTGATTTTCCAAATCACAGAATAGCAATAAAAGATTCGTTAAATACAAATGATATAGAAAAAACTTCTTTTGTAGATGTAAAATTAGATAAGGGACGAATAAAAGTTCCTGTGACTATAAATGGTAATGTTAAGTATTTTATGTTTGATACTGGTGCAAGCTTATTTCCTTTAAGCGTAACTAAGGAGGATGTAAAATTGATTAGCAATATAAATGTTGCAAATGACACATTAAACATTTCTACCTGGGGAGAATATTACGATGTACACGGCTATAAAATTACTTCAGAAGTTTTTATCGGTGATTATAAAATAGAAACTAAAAATTTGAACGTATATGATTCAAAAAAAGAGTTCAAACAATTTTTTGAAAAAGAAAATGTTTTAGGAATAATGGGAAATGCCTTCTTTTTCAATAAAAAAATAATTATTGATTATAAGAACAATAGGTTTGGAATAGTTAACTAACCTTAACAAACTTTATAAAAAACACTAATAATTTGTAAAATAGTAAACTATAAAAAATGAAAATTAGGGCAATAAAATTCTTGAAAAAACACATTATTTTAACCACTTTTATTGCGTTATTAATAGTGAGTTGTTCTGATAAAAAGAAGAGTTATAAAACTCAAAACAAAGAACAAAATAAGTGGATTAATTTTGAATGGTCTGGATATTCTATTGGGGATAGATATTTTGATAAAGCATATATTATTATTCCTTTTTCAATAGAAGGAATACCTCATAAATTTCAAAGCCAATTTGACTTAGGTGCAAATGAAACAATGGTATATGGAAATGCTATACGTCCTTATTTAAACAAATATCAAAATGTTGCTAAAAAATTAGATACAATAAATGTACTAAATAAAAAGGTAAGAGGTTTCAAAAACATTAACTTCAAATTAGACACTGTATTATTTAAAAATCAACATTTGGTACATTTTGACAGGTATGGAACTGTATTAACGAAAGATTCGGTAGAAACAAAAACCATAAAACATATAGGAACAATTGGTGCTAACTTATTTCAGAATAAATATTTAATTATTGATTTTCCAAATCATAGAATTGCAATAAAAGATTCGTTAAATACAAAGGACATAGAAAAAACTTCTTTTGTAGATGTAAAATTAGATAAGGGACGAATAAAAGTTCCTGTGACTATAAATGGTAATGTTAAATATTTTATGTTTGATACTGGTGCAAGCTTGTTTCCCTTAATCGTAACTAAAGAAGATATAAAATTGCTAAGTAATATAAATGTTGCAAATGATACAATAACCACTTCTACCTGGGGAGAATATTACGATGTTCATGGCTATAAAATTACTTCGGAAATTTTCATTGGTGATTCTAAAATAGAAACTCAAAATTTGAACGTATATGATTCAAAAAAAGAGTTCAAACAATTTTTCGAAAAAGAAAATGTTTTAGGGATAATGGGAAATGCCTTCTTTTTCAATAAAAAAATAATTATTGATTATAAGAACAATAGGTTTGGAATAGTTAACTAATGGTAACAAACTTTATAAAAAAAAAACAAAAAATATTACGAATCAATTTGTAATAAAAAAATAACCATGTTACTTTACAACTTTACTGTTTAACAAAACAAGCATCCAGCATTGTATACAATGCTGGATGTTTACTTTTAAACAACTTATAATTTTATAAAAAATAAACTTTAAGTTTAATTTCAAATAATGCAGACTCATTAATTTTTACATTTGAAAACTATGAAAAACTTAAGAGAACAAACAGACACTAAAATTGCAGCAGGACGAAAAGGAAATCCTGACTTTATGAAAGGCGTTGATGAAATTATAAAAAGAGTAAAAGTTATAACTAAAGAATCAGAAAAAAATTAAGATTTAAAAGCTAACATAATGCCTGAAAATAATAATGCTACTAATACACAATTTTTAATTAGCTGTTCATTTAATTTCGAGTACATTTTTTTTCCTAAAAATATAGATAACAAGAAAAAAGGCATAATGAATAGGGCATAATATAAATGGTTTAATTTTAAAATTCCGCTAATAGCAATTAAAGGAACTCGAATTATAGAAACTAAACCTAGAACACCAAACATAGTTGCACGAAATGTTTTTATATCCTTAGTGGCATTTTTGACTACTATTACAAATAATGGACCACCAGTTGAAAATAACCCAGAGAAAAAACCTCCAAAAATGCCAAGTACATATTCCAAAAAAGAAGATTTTTTAATTTTCCCTTTAGAAAAATAACTATAGATCACATAGAGAATAATAAATATTCCTAGAACCTTTTTTAGAAATATAAGATTTCCAAAACTTAATATTGATATTCCTGCAGCAAGACCAATTATTGAGGTCAGTGCGAGTTTTACAATCACTTTTTTATTAATATTCGTCCATTCTTTTTGAACCAAATAAATACTCGATAAAAAATAAAATATCGAAATATAAGATATTGCTTCAGGTAAAGCAATGCTAATTAACAATATAGGCAATGCAACTAAAGCTCCAGAAAAACCAATAATAGTTTGAATAAAAAAACCTAAAAATATACCTAAACTAATAATTAATAAAACATCTAATTCCATATCTAATTCTTGGTGTTATTATGATATGATAAAATTAAATCTTATACATTTCTACTCAAAATCATTTCAACTGTAAAACAGTTATAAATTAAAATAAAAGAAGTATTTTTATGAATATACAATTGATTCAATGGTAGACAAGATCGATACAGAAATAATTAAAGTTCTAATGAAGAATTCTAGACAATCTTTTGCAGAAATTGGAAGAATTATTAACCTTTCGCCTTCTTCTGTTAGAGAACGTATACAAAAATTGCAGGATATAGGTGTTATAAAAAATTATACTTTAAATATTGATAACCATAAACTTGGTTATGGTTTAGAAGTATTTATAATGCTTAAACTATTTACTGGCAAACTAAATATTTTTATGAAAGACATAAACACATTCCCAGAAATAAAAGAATCCTATCGAATAACTGGCCCATATAATATCCATATGAGAGTAGTTCTAAAGAATCAATTACATTTACAACAGTTTATTGACAAAATGATTAACTATGGAGACCCAACCACACATCTAATTTTATCTGAATTAGAAAAAGTTTAATAAAACTGATTATTAAAATAGAGGAAAAAGGTTGACAATAGAAATCTAATAGAAGTAATTAAATCATCTAAAAAAAATATAGTTATTACTTCAACAACTCTGAAAAAACAGCAGGTAAAACAATATAAAAGTTAGCGGTAATTCTCACCTTTATACTTATAAGAAATAAATTTATTCAAATTTAAACCTATCTTATTTATTTTAGTCAAAGACTAAAAACAACCATAAATTATGAAAATAAATTTCTTATCTCTATTTTTATTATATACCATAATCTTTGGTTGCAGTAAAAATGATGACACCATTATTAATAACGAATCTGATGAGGAAGAAGTGATTACATTACCAATTCCAGATAAACCTTACACAATTGTTGATACAAATGTTTTTGAGTTTTACAATGATGAAGCTATAATAACAGCACCAACTGTAGGTAAGGCTTTTTACGGACAAGATGCAACTTACCATGGTAACCAACCATCGTACACTGAAAATGGTGATGGAACAGTAACCGATAATGTTACAGGATTAATGTGGCAACAAGATATGGGCAATAAAATTTCTTATGATGATGCTTTGGTATTAGTAGAAACCATCAATATAGGTGGATATACAGACTGGAGAATACCTACAATAAAGGAACTTTATTCATTGGCACAATTTACAGGACAATGTTTTGGTGATGATTCTGTAAAAATGTTTATAGATACAGAATACTTTGAACAACCTATAGGAGATGAATCTATTGGCGAAAGAGAAATTGATGGACAGACTTGGTCTAAAACACATTATGTAGGACTTATAATGAATGGAGATGAAGCAATTTTTGGTTATAATTTTGTTGATGGTAGATTAAAAGCCTATCCTAAATACAAACCATCTGATGGTTCTCCAAACACTATGTATTTTAGAATGGTAAGAGGTAACCAAGATTATGGTAAAAACAACTTTACAGATAATGGAGATGGAACAATTACAGATAATGCAACAGGATTAATGTGGCAACAAACTGATAATGGTAATACTTACGATTGGGAAAACGCACTAAACTACACAGAATCCCTTACACAGGGAGGTTACAACGATTGGAGAATGCCTAATGCAAAAGAGTTACAAAGTATTATTGATTATACACGTAGCCCTTCTACCTCTTTTTCTCCAGCAATTGACCCATTGTTTTTTTGTACACCAATTACAGATACAGAGGGTAATTCAGGACAATATGGTTATTATTGGTCAAGTTCACCATTAAAAGATGGCCCAAATCAATATACAGATGCAGTTTACTTCTGTTTTGGAAAATCACAAGGAGTAATGAATGATAATCTTATGGATGTACATGGTGCTGGAGCGCAACGTAATGATCCAAAATCTGGTGATGCTGATGATTACCCAGCCAATTTTGGTCCACAAGGGGATGTTCAATATGTATATAATTTTGTTAGAGCCGTTAGAAATATTGAATAAAATTACTGTGTTAAAAAACAAGTAAAAAGGCAATCATACTTACTACAATACTTCTCTTTTCTTTAAAACTTAATACTAAAAACAAAAAAAACGTATTTATCACCTATTGATTTAAAGTAATTGGTATAACCACTATCTCTACTAAAAAAGTAATGATGCGTTTCTTATACATTTACAAAGTATAAGATTTGGATTTTTTTAAGGTTTGTTTAATCTGTTCACTATCCCAATGATTATCAAAATCGATCACACCCCTTTTAAAATCTTCGTTTAAAAACTCCTCTTGTTGTTTTAATTCTTCTCTAGCCTTAAAAATATAATTTTCGCCTCTATTGGGTTCTTGAGCTAAACGTCTTAAACTGTCTTCATCGTACTTTTTAAAGTTTTGAATTTGTCTATTTAAAGTATATTTTCTAAAACCCATTTTACTCAAAACATCTCTAGCCAATAATAAAGAAGTATCTAAAGATTCCCTATAAATATTGGTATGCCCCAGGTTTAACAACTCATAAGCATCGTATCTATTTTTAGTACGAATCATTAACTCTACGTGTGGGTATTTTTCGAGAACCAGATTACTAATGGATTTAGAAACCTCTATTTTATTGGTAGCACAAATAACAATTTTAGCTTCTGCAATACCCGCAGATTCTAGTAAATCTACTCTTGTAGCATCTCCATAATATACTTCAAACCCCATCTTTCTTAAAAAATCTACACGATTAGAATCATGGTCTAAAATGGTAGCTTCTACTCCATGAGATCTTAAGAAACGTCCAATAGTACTACCAAAATGACCAAAGCCTACTAAAATTATTTTTTGTGATTTTGCGATATGATCCATAGGTCTTTGTACAGATTCTTTTGTACCTATTTTTGGTAAAATAAGACGTTCATTTATCATACTAATAATTGGTGTTAACGACATTGATAAAGCCGTAATTACCAAAAGCATATCCATTTGTTCTTGCTCTAAAATATTTAATCCGAAGGCAAAAGAAAGTAGTACAAAAGCAAACTCCCCTATTTGTGCCAAACCAAAGGTTAGCAATAGGTTTTGATCTAGTTTTAATTTAAACACTTTACCTGTAATAAATAAAACCAGGGCTTTGATAATTATAATGGCAATTAAAACCCCACCAATAGTTAAGGGGTTTTTAGCAATTACAATAAAGTTAATGGACGCACCAACTGCCATAAAAAATAGCCCTAATAATAGATTTTTAAAAGGCTCTAAAGTACTTTCTAATTCGTGTTTAAACTCACTATTAGATAAAACTACACCTCCTAAAAAAGCACCTAAAGCAGGACTAATCCCTACAAACTCCATTAAAAATGAAATACCAAAAACAATTAAAAAAGCGGCTGCAATTAGTACTTCACGCACGCCTGTTTTTGCCACTTTACGCAACATAGGTACAATTAAAAATTTACCTGCAACAATTATAATAACTACGGATAAAATAATAGCCAAGGTTTGGAAACCCATTGGTAAATTCTGAATTAAACTAACAGAATCGCTATGTGATTCTGTAGATGCACCTTGATCTGGATTTGCCAATAATGGGATAAAACCCAACATAAAAATGACAATTATATCTTGAAACAATAAAATAGAAAATGCTGATGTACCAAAAGTGGTATCCATTAAGCCCTTTTCTTTAATGGTTTGCATGGCAATGGCTGTAGAAGATAAAGCAACTGCCATAGCAATAACTAAAGCCACTTTAAACTCAAAACCTAATAATGTAAATAAGATATAAGTAACTAACATTGTACCCCCAACTTGTATGCCACCCATACCTAAAATCGTTTTACGCATGTTCCAGAAGTTTTTAGGCTCTATTTCTAAACCAATTAAAAACAGCATCATTACTACACCAAATTCAGCAAAGTGTAAAATATCATCACCCTCTTCACCAATAAAACCAAAAACATAAGGGCCTATTAAAACTCCTGCTAGTAAATAACCAATTACAGAACTTAAGCCTAGTTTTTTAGCTATGGAAACACATAATATAGCACCTGCTAAAAACATTATGGCTTCAAAAAGTAAACTACCTGTCATAATTTATGTGGTATTAAGTTGTGGAATATCATTTAAAAAAGAGATATTTTCGAAATCATTTAGCGTTAAATTGCTCTGTAATAAATCGATTGCTTCTCCGTATTTAATTTTAGATTGCTCTAAAATATCTTCTGTTAATTTATGTGTACCCATTACTGCAAATGGTGGAAAATAAGACATATTGCACAAATTTGCAGTTTGCTCAAAAGGTCTTAAAAACTGTCTTACTGTAAAGCTATTAGTACCTTCAGAACAATACATAGCTTTTGATGCACCAGTTGTAATGGTATTTAAACAAATTTTACCCTCTAAAGCTTTACCTTTTGGTCCATAAGCCCAGTTGAACTCTAATACCATATCTATCCATTGTTTTAATAAAGGCGGACAACTATACCAATAAAAAGGATGATGCCAAATGATAATATCATGCTGTTGTAACAGTTCTTTTTCTGCTTTTACATCGATATGAAAATCGTGATATTTTTCGTATAAATCGTGTATAGTAACATTCACTTTATCTTTAATATACTCAATTAAAGCTGTGTTTACGGTTGATTTTTCGTACTTAGGATGTGCAAATAGTACAAGTATTTTTTTCATATGATTATTGATCTGCTATATTGTAAATGTAGATTTTAAAATCTTAAACTACTATTATTATCTGATCTTGGAAAATTATAAAATGAAATTAAATAAATTTACATTAAAAGGGGCAAAAATATTTCTTGATAGCTTAGAACATTAACCCAATATACTCTTTGTTCTTTAAAAATCTATATTAAAAAAAGGTTTGAATATTTAAATATTCAAACCTTTTTCGTATCAATCTGAGTGCTCTTAATTACTCAGATTTTATAATGATATTATTTTAAGCCACCACCAAGAGCTTCATACAAATCTACAATAGCTGTTAATTGTTGCAATTTGCTATCAATTACATTTAACTCTGCACTTAAAGCACTTTGTCTTGCCGTTAATAAATCTAAATAATTGGCATACCCATTTTTAAGTAATTCCTCAGAATTGGCTTCTGCAGATCTTAAGGCTTCTACTTCGTTTTTTCTAAACTGAAACTTCTTTACCTCTGCTTCATAAGAAAACAAAGCGTTAGATACTTCGTTACCTGCTGTTAATAAGGTTTTCTTAAAGTTTAACAATGCAGTTTCTTGATTGGCAAGCGCTACTTCTTTTTGTGTTTTTAACTTTCTTTGATTAAAAATAGGTTGTGTAATTCCGCCAATTATGGTTGCAAAAAGTGAGCTTGTATCAAATAAATTATCTACATCTAAACTCTGTAAACCACCTGAAGCAGTTAATGTTAAAGAAGGATAAAAGCTACTATTGGCAACATTGGTTAACTGAAAAGACTGAATTAAGCCAAACTCTGCAGCCATAACATCGGGTCTGTTTCTAAGTAAAGTTGAAGGTACACCCAAAATAATATCTTGCTCTATTTTTTGATTGTTTAAATTACTACGTTTAAAATTTTGAGGTGTTTTACCCAATAAAATACTCAATGTATTTTCTGTTTTAAATATAGCCGTTTTAATATCTACTTGTAAAGCCAAAGCACTGTTGTATTGCGCAATATTTTGGTCTACAGCAACCTGAGTTACTTGTCCTGCTTCTTTTAAAGCTTTAATTGTTGTTACTCCACTTTTACGAGTTTCAATGGTTTCTTGGGTTACTTTTAATTGCGCATCTAAAGCCAATAAATTGTAATACGTATTAGCAATACTAGCTATCAATTGGGTTTTTACAACTTGATGACCTGCAACATTTTGCAAATATGCAGCTTGTGTAGCTTTTACATTGCTTTTTATTTTACCCCAAATATCGGCTTCCCAAGATAAATTGGCAGTAACATCGTAAGTTTCTAAACCACCACTAAACAAGGAACCAAACTGACTGTTTTCTGATAATTCTTGATGTGTAGCATTTGCACCAATGCTTGCGGATGGCAAATAACCAGCCTTACCTTGTTTTGCATAAGCTTCTGCAGCTACCATTTGTTGAATGGCAATACGTACATCCATATTATTTTGTAAACCCTCTGCAATATAGTTTTGCAAATATTGATCTGTAAATAAATTTTGCCAAGAAACATCTGCCAAAGATGTACTATCTGTTGGCAAATTTTCTGTTCTATATAATTTTTCTGTTTCGCTAAGTTCTGGTCTTGTATACTCTTTAGCTGAAAAACAGCTTTGTAGTACAAGTGCCATAATTACTAAAACTGTCCCTTTTTTAAGGTGATTATTTTTTATGATAAGTTTCATCTTTTTAAGCTTCAATTGTTTCTACTTTAGGTGTACCAGAAATTTTTTCTTGTAACCATTGGAATAAAATAAATAAGATAGGAATTACAAAGACTCCTAAAATGGTACCAATAAGCAATCCTCCAACTGCTCCAGTACCAATAGATTTATTTCCTTCTGACCCTACACCTTTTGCCAACACTAATGGCATTAATCCTAAGATAAAGGCAAAAGAGGTCATTAAAATAGGACGTAAACGAGATTTAGCACCATCTATAGCTGCTTCTGTAATACTTTCACCATTTTTTCTTTTTTGCAATGCTATTTCTACAATAAGAATGGCATTTTTAGCCAACAAACCTATTAACATAATTAATGAAATTTGGAAATAGATATTATTTTCTAAACCTAAAAACTTTGTACTTATGTATGCTCCAAAAACTCCAAATGGTAAAGATAATACCACTGCAAAAGGCAGTAAATAACTTTCGTACTGTGCACTTAATAAGAAATAAACAAATAGAATACTTAGTATAAATATAAAAGTTGTTTGATTACCAGCCCCTACCTCTTCACGAGTTAAACCTGAGTACGCAACAGTGTAATTGCTTGGTAGTTTAGCCACTTCTTCTTCGATAACTTTAATAGCATCACCTGTACTAAACCCTTGGTTAGTTGCTCCTGTAATACTTGTAGAATTTAATAAGTTAAAACGAGTTACAGATTGAGGGCCATATACTCTTTTTAAGTTAACAAACTGTGTAATTGGGGTCATTTCTCCAGAATCTGTACGTACATACATACTGTTTAAAGCATCTTTATCTGCTCTGTCTTCTGGTAAAGCTTGTATGTAAACTCTAAATTGTTTTCCAAATTTAGAAAAATCAGATGCATAAATACCACCTATATACCCTTGTAAAGTTGAAAAAATACTGGTTACAGAAACCCCCTTTTCTTTTGCTAAAGGTACATTTACTTCCATTTCATATTGTGGGTAGTTTGTGTTAAAGGCAGACTGAGCATATTTAACTTCTGGATGACTCATTAAAGCTGCTGCAAATTCTTGATTGGCTTTGTCTAAGTCTTTGAACTCTCCTCCAAATTTATCTAATAAATTCACTTCAAATCCTGCAGAATTACCAAACCCTCTAATACTTGGGGGTGAGAAAAAGATGATTTTTGCATCAGGTACTGTAGCAGCAATACCAAATAATTTTCCAGTAATGGCTTGTGCAGAAAGTGCATCAGTTTCTCGCTTGCTCCAATCTTCTAACTTTATAATTCCCATACCATAATTTGCACCAGTACCATTAATCAAACTTCTTCCTTTTATAAAGTTTACACCAACAATGCCCTCCATACCATCAATTTTAGCATAAAGTTTTCTTGCAACTGCATCTGTTCTATCTAAAGAAGCACCTGCTGGTAACTCTATATTTGCAAAAATAATTCCTCTATCTTCATTAGGTACAAAACCTGTTGGTGTGGTTGTAGAAGCCCAATAAATTCCTACACCAGCAATAATTAATAGCAATACAGAAACAAATTTGTTTTTGTAAAGAAACTGTAGTGATTTTCCATATTTATCTACAGTGGCATTAAAACCACGATTAAATAAAGTATAAAAACGTTTTAAAGGACTTTTACCTTTTAACTCTTCATCATTTTTATGCCCTTTAAATAATAAAGCACATAAAGCAGGACTTAATGTTAATGCATTTACTGCAGATATTAAAATGGCAATAATTAAAGTAACCCCAAATTGCTCATAAAACACACCTGTTGGACCTGTTACAAAAGTTACAGGAATAAATACAGCAGCCATTACTAAGGTAATTGAAATAATTGCCCCAGAAATTTCGTTCATTGCAGTTAATGTTGCTTTTTTAGGATTGTGTTCTCCTTCATCCATTTTTGCATGTACAGCTTCTACAACAACAATGGCATCATCTACCACAATACCAATAGCTAATACTAAGGCAAAAAGTGTTAATAAATTAATAGAATACCCAAATACATTTAAGAAAAAGAAGGTACCAATAATAGATACAGGTACTGCAATTGCTGGTATTAATGTAGAACGAAAATCTTGTAAAAAGATAAATACAACTAAAAACACTAATAAAAAGGCTTCTAATAAAGTTGTCATTACCTTATCTATAGAAGCATTTAAAAATAAACTTGTATCATAAGGAACAAAAATGCCTAAACCATCTGGTAAATCTTTTTCTACAACAGATAATGTAGTTTTTATGTTTTCTATAATTTCTTGTGCATTAGATCCTTTGGTTTGAAAAATACCCATGAATACTGCAGGGTGCCCTAAGCTCATAGCATTAGAAGCGTAAGATTGTGCATCTAACTCAATCGTTGCCACATCTTTTAACCGTAAGAATTCTCCATTACCTAAGGCTTTTATTACAATATTACTGTATTGTGCCTCGTTTTTAAAACGACCACTATAAGTTAATGTGTAAGAAAAAGATTCTCCATTATTTTGACCTAATGAACCAGCAGCAGCTTCCAAATTTTGTTCTACTAAAGCTGCAGAAATATCTGAAGGAATTAAATTATATGCAGCTAGTTTTTCTGGCTTTAACCAAATACGCATGGCATAATCTTGTTGAGAAAATACACTTACATCTCCAACACCACTAATACGTTGCATAGCTGGAATAACGTTAATTTTTAAGTAATTTTGAATGAAAGTAGCATCGTAATTTTCGCTTTCAGAATACATAGAAACAAACATTAATGCACTTGTTTCTACTTTTTGTGTAATAACACCTGTTTGTGTTACTTCCGAAGGTAATAATGGTGTGGCTCTAGCTACACGATTTTGAACATTTACAGCTGCAATATCTGCATCCATTTCCTGATCAAAATAAACAGTAATTTCTGCTGTACCTGTATTTGATGCTGTAGAAGTTATGTAAGTCATACCTTCTACACCATTAATTTGCTCTTCTATAGGTATAATTACACTTTCTAATACTGTTTCTGCATTGGCACCTGTATAGTTGGCTGTAACTTTAATAGTTGGCGGAGCAATATCTGGGTATTCCTCTATAGGTAAGCTAGTTATACTAATTACACCTAGTAAAACTATGATAATAGAGATTACTGTTGAAAGAACGGGTCTTTCAATAAATGTTTTTAACATGATGTGATATGTGTTTTATTTATCTAATTTCTAAATAAGGTAGCTATTTGTGTTGTTGCTTCTTTAAATGAAGTTTCTTGAGGAGAAATTTCCATTCCGTTTCTTAGTTTTCCAACTCCAGAAACTATAATTTTATCATTGGTAGTAATACCAGATTCTACAACATACAAATTATCTACAGTTCCTTTGATTTTTAAAATAGAAGCCACAGCTTTGTTGTCTTTACCTAATTTAAAAATCATGATGTTTCCTTGTTGCTCAAAAGTTGAAGTTTGTGGTACAACTATTGCGTTTTTATATTCTATAGGAAATCTAATTTTACCACTATTTCCATTAGTTAATATTTCGTTAGGATTATTAAAAGCAGCTCTAATTTTTATAGTTCCTGTATTTTGGTTTATTTGACCTGTACTAGTTTGAATACGTCCTTTTTCAGAATACATCTTTCCATTTGCTAAAATGAGACTTAAATCTGGTGAGTTTTTAATACGCTCAGCTTTATTCTGACCTTCTGATCTTTGTAAATGATCTATATATTGTGCTTCATTAAAACTAAAAAAAGCATACACTTGGTCTATTTCGCTTACAGTTGTTAAAGCTTTTGCATCACTTGGGCTAATTAAAGTTCCTTCTCTAAAATTAATAGCACCAACATAACCATCTATAGGGCTTTTAATTGTTGCATAACCAATATTTGCAGTAACACTACTATAATTAGCTTTTGCTTGTGCTAAATTGGCTTTAGCTGTTTCTAATTGCACAGCACTAATAATGTTCTTTTCTACTAAAGGAATTAATTTATTTACTTCTACTTGTGCCACGTTTACACTTGCTTTTGCAGCATCTGCATCTTGACTTAAAGATTGTGTTTCTAATTTAAAAAGCAATTGACCTTTATGTACTTTTTGTCCTTCATCTACATATACTTTTTCTATATAACCAGATGTTTTTGCTCTTACATCACTATTTACAACACCTTCTATTGTTGCAGGATAATCTGTATAACCTGTTACGGTTTTTTGTTCAATTTTTGTTACAGGAAAAGGTAATACTGGTGCTTTAGCAACTGCTTGTTTTTGCTCTGTTTTAGCACAACTTGCAATCACTAATAATACACTTAGAGATAATATGATATAAATTTTATTATGTTTCATTTTTTATAAATTGTTTAAATGTCGAAATTTTTGTCTGTTAATTTTATTCTTAATTCTTCCATTGAAGCTCTTGCTCCATCTATAAAATGGATGTAATCGTTATGAAAGTTTAAATCGAATTTTTCACTTTCATTTTCTATTCTTTTAATATTTTGCTTATTCTTATAACTTTTAATTTCCTGATGTAGCTTTCTTACTTCTTGCCACTCATTCATTAATTTATCTATATGCTGAATTATAATATTTTTATTAATTACGTAATATTTTTTACGATCTCCTGTTTTTGTGAAATACACTATTTTATTTAAATCTTGTAAATGATGTAAATGAGTAGAAATTGTACTTTTGCTTGCACATAAAATGGTTACCATATCTTCAAAAGTAGTTCCCTGTTTACCTGTTAAAATAATGTAAGATAAAATACGAGCTGCTACAGGAGCTAACTGTTCTCTGTTTTCTAAATGTACTCCTAGTTTTTCAACCAAAGCCATTTTGTCTTTACATGTTTTTTCTTTCATTTTTAATTATTGCTTACTGTCTCTGATTCGTAAATTATCATAAGCAGTAAAGTTCCATGCAAAGATATATAGTTAGTTCTGAACAAACCGAACTAAACGAGGTTAAAAGGATGTTAAATAAAATAAACAAGTAAACACCTGTTATTATGCGTATTATAATATACTAAATAATCAATTTTTGAATTATAACTAACTATTGTTAACAATAATGAAGTACTCTCTAATATACTATTGATTAAAACTTAATCTTAAGCAACTAGATGAGGTGATTCATAATGACATTTACTTTATAATTTATCAATATCAAAAGTATGTACAAGTAGTGTCTTTATACGCATCAAAAGCTGCTAAATAGTTCAAGGTATTTGCAACTTTTTCTGCAGAAGAACAAAACTGTCAATAAAATTTATCTCAATTATGGTATAAATAAAGATCCTTGATTTACAGAAATCTTTGTAATATTTGAATGTTTATTACAAAATGGAAGCTACATTTAATTTAAGCAGAAGTATTGTTTGCATTTATAGTAAACTTTCTTTTTGAAATACCTTTTTTAAACTTATACTAATCAGTAGAACTTAAATTCATAATTCAAGTAACTTCAATTAATTTAATATTGGTGAAATATTTTTTGTTAAAATGAATGATGCTAGATAATTAATAGTCATTTTTATATCAAATAAGTCTTTGAAAAAATATTACACGTTGATAATTTACTTCACATCTAATGTGAAGGTGTGAATATGAGGTGATGAAGAAAATATTATATTAAATTTCAATAATAAATCTGCTAATTGTGTTTTGGTTCTATTTCAAAAAGTTTTACTGAGGACAGACTTTTATCTTTATGTAGTGAATTAACCACCCCTATTCTATTTTGTCTTCAGTTACTACTTCATTTTTTGATGTAATACTGTAGTAGTTGGTGTTTTTGCGTTTGCGTAAACACCAACTATAAAAACTAATAAGAATGCTATTTTTTTATTATGCTTACTATTTTTCAATGATTAAGATTATATTTCAGTAAAAATTTCACTTTCTGATAATCTAGATTTTGGTGTTTTTTCGGTTGAATTAAAATCAGAATCCGTTCTATAACCTATAGAAACCGCTACTAAAGACGTGTAACCTTTTTCTCTTAATCCAAATTCTTCATCTAATGCTTTTACATCAATACCTTCCATTGGTGTAGCATCTATACCTAAACTAGCAACCCCTAATAAAAAGCTACCAATATTAAGATAAACTTGCTTTTCCATCCAATGTTGTAAATCTTTTAAATCGTATTTATGAATGCCTGCAAACGTTTTTACAGCACCTAAAAATCCGTTTTTTATATCTTCATTTGGGAATCTTCCACTTTTATCTTCTGTATCAGCAATGTGCTCATAATAAGCATCGTCTGCATCAATTTTAGCACAAAACAAAACTACTGCAGATGCATTTTTAACTTTAGGTTCATTAAAACTGAAAAAGCCTTGAGTACCTTTTGCTATTCTTGCTTTACCTTCTGTAGTTTCTGCAATGATAAAATGCCAAGGTTGCAGATTTACACTAGAAGGACTCATCCTTAATAAATTTTTGACTTCAGCCATATCTTCTTCAGATATTTTTTTGGTTGTATCATATTCCTTTGTTGTGTATCTCCAATTTAAAGTTTCTCTTAAATTCATAATTATATGTTTTTAAATTATACTATCTTTTTTATAGTCACAAAAGTAAGTATAGTATTTATTTTTTACAATAACTATCAAAAATGATAGTATAAAAATAGGTGACAAAAAATAACATAAAACACTAATTAATAGTTATTTAAATAAAATGTTAAATATACTATAAAAAGTATAGTTGTATAATTTATGATAGTATATTATCTTTGCAATAATATCACAAAATTTAAACGCTAAATTATGTATAAATTAAAAGGAAAAGAGTACCCTTGTTGTGCTAGTTTAACAATGGGCTATATTGGTGGTAAATGGAAAACGGTTATCTTATATCATCTAAGAAAAGATACCCTTAGATATAATGAATTAAGAAAACAAATACCTACTGTAACAGAACGTACTTTAAGCTTACAACTAAAAACACTAGAAGAAGATGGCATAATTAAACGAAAAGTTTATACTTCTAAGCCTCCTTTAAAAGTAGAATATTCTTTAACTGATTTTGGTAAAACATTAATACCAGTTGTGCAAGCTATTGCAGATTGGGGTGTAGCAACTGTAAAAGAAAAGGGTGAAGTTTTTTAGTTTTTGTATTTTCTAAGTAAAGAATTACAACAACAGTTTTATTTTATTTCAGAAATATTTATTTAAAAAATTATTTGTAAAAATTACTGGCTCACACTCTTTCTAAAGGATGATGGTGTAACACCTACAAATTTTTTAAAAGCTGTATTAAAAGAAGACAAACTGCTAAAACCAGCATCAAATGCAATGGACGCAATGGTTAAATTATCATTTTTTGAATCATTTAAAAGATTTTTCGCAACATCAATTCTATAAGAGTTTATAAAATCGTTAAAGTTCTTTTGTGCATATTGATTAATGATTTCTGAAGTTTTCTGAGTAGTTACTCCTAATAATTTACTTAAACTAGTTAAAGAAACATCAGCTTTTAAATACATTTTATTGGTAATCACCAATTCCGAAATTTCTTTAAATAATGCAGCATTTTCATTTACTTTAAAAACTTCTCCATCAATATCAGTAATTTTTAGTAGATATGCCTTATAACTTAAAAAATAAATAACAATAGAATACATTATTGGCCCAATAATATAAGGAACAGCATCTTCTATAATATTTAAAAAATACGAAACCCAAATAATAACAAAACCAATTACTAAAAAGGTTAACCAATCTAAAATTGCTTTTTGAGATTTGGTTTGTAAGCTATTATTTAATTGATTTTTTAGTCGTAATAAAATTTTAATGGCAATAAAAATATAGGTTGCAAAATGCAGATAAATAAAAATTATAATACTCCCAAATATGATAACAGTAGTCGGATTATTAATATCATTTTTATCCGCAAAAAAACTTGCAATGAATATCATTACAAATGGTAATAATTCTACTAAATAATGCTTACTTAACTTAAAATTATGCGTAGTCATTACCAACATATATCCTCTTAAAAAAGGACCAATTAATAAGAGTAATGCCAAGCCAATTATTATAAATGTAGGTTCTAAATTATCTCCAAAATTTAGCATTATTGATTTACCAATTCTAAATGCCATAAAAAAAAGTATCAACCCTAATAAATAGTTTGATACCTTTTTTTTCTTTTTAAACAGAAATAAATGTATTGCAAATAGAATACCGTGTAAAAGTCCTACACTGCTTAAGATGATTAAAAGTATGTCTATAAATTTCAATTATTTTTTATTCCAAATTTAATTATTTTTTCTCTTTTTGAGACTCACAGCTTTTAGTAAATGACAATAAATTTAAAATATTAAAAAAATCACCAATCTCTACTTTCATAAATGATACAATTGTATGTTGTGCTAATAACATTCTGTCTATAGATTTGTTTTCTAAATTTATCATATTTTCGATAGCATTTTTTGCTTTCTGTTTGCCTTCTTTACTATAAATGGATAAAACTTTAATTGCATTCTCTTCTGCAGTTAATCTTCTTTTCTTAGGTGTATTTCCAAGTTGTTCGATCATTTTTTCTGCTAAAGCCCAAGTAGACCAAGGATTTTGACCTGTAATTAAGTTTTTGTCTTGACTAATTTGTTCTAAATACATACCTCCTTTATTAAAATTAGCTCCTTGTTCAGTTAATTTTTCTTGCAATAAAAATGGAAAAATAGATTTTGCATCAGGAATTAGAAGTAACTCTTCTTCATTTGTAAAACCACTTACTGATTTATTCTCTAATAAATGTTTACCATTAGTCAACCTAACATTTACCAAAGCTGCAGGTCCATGACAAACTGCACCAATTACTTTATTAGATTCATAATACTCTTTTACAATATTTTGAATTGATTTATCATTAGGAAAATCGAACATTGCACCTTTACCACCAACAAAATAAATAGCATCGTAATTGTCTGCTATTACATCTTTCATTGCAATGGTATTATTTGTTTTTTGTTGTGCAATTTTATCATTTAAAAAAGCAAAATCATAAGCACCCATATCATCATTATCGATAATAACTTTAGGTTTACCACCTAACGTACTTGCAACATCTACTTGATAACCATTGGCTTTAAACACATAATATGCTCTTGATAATTCAGTTAATTCATAACCTGTTTTTTTACCTGTAGTTCCTATGGTTTTAGTACTGGTAGCAACTGCTAAAATTTTCCCTTTTTGAGGAATAATATTTTCTGATAAATAAGGTAAATCTTTAACTGTAGTACTTTCTAAATTTAGATTCGTAGATGGCAATAAACTCACAAACCAAAAACCAAAACATACTAGTATTACTAAAAGTGATAACAAAAAAAGTAAAACCTTTTTTACAATTGGGTATTTTTTAAACATAACATTTCATTTTAATTATTTGGCTAAATAATGCGGTTTTTATGACAAAACCTGATGAAATGATAATTCAGTCAGTGTAAAAATTATTTAATTATCCTTAAAATGGAAATTAAATCTTGTTTGATCTAAAAATTACTCAAAATATATTTTCTAACTTTAAAAGTTTAAAAATACCTAAACCTCTTTTCTTAAAACTTCTAAAGGCGGACTTTGTAAAACCGATTTTAAATTACTTAAACCAATTAAAACTACTAGAATAGTAATACTTGGCACAAAAACTAAAAACGGAATTGCAGAAGGTATAAAAGGTTCTTTAAACAATAATGTTGCTAATAATTGGCTACCTACTAAAGACAAAAGAATACCTGTTAAACTACCCAATAAACCTAAATACACATATTCTAAAGCAGTTATTTGTAATATTTGCTTGCTTTTAGCACCTAAAGTTCTTAATAAAACACTCTCTTTTATTCGTTGATATTTACTGTTACGTACAGAACCAATCAAGACAATAAAGCCAGTTAGAATACTAAAAAATGCCATAAAATTAATAATCCAAGAAATTTTATCTAAAATATCTTCTACTATAGTAAATACTTGTCGTAAATCTAAAATGGTAACATTTGGAAATTTTTTCACCAAATCTCTTTGTAAATCTGCTGAACTTTCTTCATTTGCAGCATAGGTTGTCATTACATTAAATTGTGGTGCTTTTTCTAAAACACCTGCAGGAAAAAGAATTAAAAAGTTTACTTGCATACTACTCCAATCTACTTTTCTAATACTCCCCACTTTTGTATTCATTAATACACCTTGAATATTAAAAGTAATCTTATCTCCTATTTTTAAATTGGCATCTCTTGCTAAACTTTCTGATACAGAAATTGGCACAGGTTGTTCTCCTACAAATTTACCTGTAAACTCCCCTTCTAACAGTTCTTCAGTTTCTACTAAATGATCTCTATACGTAACCCTGAATTCTCTATTTAACATCCATCTACGCATTTTAACAGTAGTATCTTTTCTAATTTCATTCGCTAATTTTCCACGAATACTATGCATACGCATTGTAATAATTGGTATGTTATCAATTACCTCTAAACCTTTACTTTCAAAATTCTGTATCAATGCTTTTTCTTGAGTGCTTTGCACATCCATTAAAATAATATTAGCATCAGTTTTTTTGTTTTCTATGGATGTTTTTGCTAGTAAAATATCTTTGGTAAAATACAAGGTGCTAATTAAAAAAGTACCCAAACCAATAGCAACAACTAACACCATTGTTTGATTATTAGGTCTGAATAAATTTAATAAACTTTGCCTACTTGTAAAGCCCCAGGAACTTGGAAAATACTTTTTTATAAGCTTGATAAATAAATTAGAAACACCTGCTACAATTGCAAAAGTGATGAAAATTCCGATGGTAAATAGCAATCCATTTAATGCACTTTTTAACATCCAAAAAGAAAACAAAAAGATGAATAATAGAATGGCTAAAACTACTAATATTCTTGCTTTTTTAGGTTTCTGCTGATTTTCTTCTTGACCTCGTAAAACTTCTAAAGGCGAAACATACCAAGTACCTAACAAAGGTAATAAAGCAAATAAAACCGACATTATAATCCCTAAAACAATCCCCATTAAAATTGGTTGAAAAGAGATAGAAATTTCTACGCTAAAGGGTAAAAACTCTTGTAAAATATAAGGAAATAAGAATTGCAAAGCAGTACCAATTGCAGATCCAATGATACCTCCAATCAATCCAATTCCTAAAATTTGAATCATATAAATTAAGAAAGATTGTTTTCTAGAAGCACCTAAACACTTTAAAACAGCTACATTCTTTAATTTTTCTTTAATATAAATATGTACAGAACTTGCAATACCAATACAACCTAATAAAAGTGCAATAAACGCTACTAAATTTAAAAACCTTCCTACATTATCATATCTTCTGCCTAGATTTCTACTCGTACTTGTATGTGTATCTAAATCAGCATTTTCATCATCTAAAATAGGATCTATTTTTTTGTCTAATGCTTCTAAATCTATTGTAGGATTTTTAAAAAAATATTGATATTCTGTTCTGCTTCCTAATTGTAATAATTCTGTTTTTTCTAAAAATCGAAAAGGAATTAACACAGAAGGTGCTATTGAAGATGAAATAGCTGTACTACCAGGAATCGATTTTAAAGCACCAATTATTGGAAAGGTAACTTTACCTAGTTTTATAGAGTCTCCAACAGCTAAATCAAATTGTAACAACAAAGTAGCATCAACCAAAGCACCACCTAATTCTTGATAGGTTTTACCAGCATTTTCAGGAACTGTAGTTAAATTTCCATAAAAAGGGAAAGCCCCTTGTAAAGCTCTTACTTTTACTAATTTTGTACTTTCATTTTTTGAGAAAGCAGCCATAGAAACAAAATTGACTTCAGACGCGTGTGCCCCTAAAGAATCTATAATTTTCTGTACTTTTTCTGATGGTTTTTGTCTGCTATCAATAATAAAATCTGCACCCATTAAAGATTTGGATTGCTTTTTAATATTGTCTTTTAAATTATGGCTAAACAACTGAATAGAAACCACAGCTGCAATACCTAAAATGATAGATGCCATAAAAAGCATTAACCTAGAAAGGCTGGCTTTACCATCTCTCCATGCCATTTTTAACAACCAATTGAAACCTGCTTTTGAGTTCTTTTTGCTCATTAAACTTGTGCTGTTTTTTCGTTAGAAATTATCTTACCTCCTTTTAATCGTAAAATTTGCTGAGTTCTGTTTGCTAAATCTAAATCGTGAGTTATAATTACTAAAGTTGTACCAGCTTCTTTGTTTAATTCAAACAACAATTGAATTACTTTTTCACCAGTTTCTTCGTCTAAATTACCTGTTGGTTCGTCTGCAAATAAAATTGCAGGTTTGTTAGAAAAAGCTCTTGCCAAAGCTACTCTTTGTTGCTCACCACCAGATAATTGTGTTGGGTAATGATGTAATCTATCACCTAAACCTACTTTTGTTAAAAGTTCAATTCCTATTTTAGAAGCATTTTTATCACCTTGTAATTCTAAAGGTACAATTACATTTTCTAGTGCTGTTAACGTGGGTAATAATTGAAAATTCTGAAAAATAAAACCTACATTTTTATTGCGTAAAGCTGCTCGTTCATCTTCGTTTAAATCGTGTAAAGAAGTACCACATAACTCAACTGTACCTGCTGTAGGATAATCTAAACCAGCACATAAACCCAAAAGGGTTGTTTTTCCACTACCAGAAGGACCTACAATAGAAAAAACACTTCCTTTTTCTACAGAAAAAGAAATATTGTTAAGTACTGTTAATTGTTTAGAACCACTGGTATATGTCTTCTCTAAATCATTAATCTTTAATATCTTTGACATTATTTATTTTTAACTTTAAATTAAAATATGCTGAATCTGAAAAATAATCATTTGCTAAAGAATATCAACAATCAAAGCCGTACAATTTTCTTAAAATTCTGTTATTTTTCTTTAGCATTATTGTTGTTTTCTTGTAAATCTGATGTTCCTAAATCAGAAAATTCATCAAAAACAATTGAAACAGAAATACAAACAAAAGTTGAAGAAACTGCGTCTAAAAGAATTGTTTTTTTTGGTGATAGTTTAACTGCAGGTTATGGTTTAGATGATGTTAAAAATGCTTTTCCTGGACTGATTCAACAAAAAATTGATAGTTTAGGTTTGTCTTATACTGTTGTAAACTCAGGAATTAGTGGCGAAACTACTTCTGGTGGAAAAAACAGAATTGATTGGATTTTGAATCAAAAGCCTGATGTTTTTATCTTAGAATTGGGGGCAAATGATGGTTTAAGAGGTATAAATTTATCAGAAACAAAAAAAAATTTACAGTTTATAGTTGATGCTATAAAAACAAAATATCCTGACACAAAAATTGTTTTGGCTGGTATGCAAATTCCGCCAAATATGGGACAAGATTACACTTTTGAATTTAGAAATATTTTTCCTGATTTGGCTAAAAAAAATGATTTAACGTTAGTTCCATTTTTGCTAAAAAACGTTGGTGGCATTCCTTCTTTAAATCAATCTGATGGAATTCACCCAACAAAAAAAGGCCATAAAATATTGGCTAGCAATGTTTGGGACGTTTTATATCCTATTTTAGAATAAGTTAATTTACACATCTTTTTAAGCCCACTCTTTTAATTGCCTTTATATAATGGATTTCTTATGGCAAATTTTTAATGAGTTTCATTAAAAGTAAATATTTCAATGTGCTGTTTTATTATTGATTTATATGATTTTTTGGTAATGAAATAATCAATCCTGAAATTAAAAATTTGATTAAAAAAACATCTAAAATAAAAAACAACCTTAGTTATCTAAAGTTGTTTCATATTTCTAGTTTAATATTTTATTATGCTTCTCTATTTTTCAGAAAATTCTCGTACTTTTTTTTGCTTCTGTATGTCCAAGCAATTTCACCTAACTGCCCTATAATTTTAATAGAATCTTTCATAGATAATTTAGATCCATCAGCATGAATCCATCTTTTTAAAGGTTGTTCACACAACATGACTTTGGCTTCATCAAGACCATAATGTAATGTCATTCGTTTAAAAATCTCTACATCAAAGATCCATTGTGTAACAAATTTATCTTTAAAAGAAACCTCTATTACATCTTTATGGAAAATTTTAGCACCACATTGTGTGTCTTTAAAATCCATTTTAAGAATTTTTCTAATAATATAATTTACAGAAAGGCTAATAATTTTTCTTGCAGATTCTTTTGTAATATTTGCTCCCATTCTGCTAATTCTAGAACCACTTACAATTTTATATTTATCGTTATTTTCTATGGTAGAAACTAAATCATCAAAATCTAATAAATCTGTAGATAAATCTGCATCTAAGAAACCAATGTAATCTAAATCTTCTTCTTTAGCCATGTGCAGCATACCTAATCTTACTGCTTCTGCTTTACCTCCATTTTGTTCACAGTCGTAAACTGTAATAAAATCCTCTCTACCTTCTCTTAATTTATTTAAAACTTCTAAGGTTTTATCTTTACTACCATCGTTAACAAAACATAGGTGATACCCAGAATTTTTATCAATAAAATTTAAAAACTCTTTACTTAACAATCTATCTTCTTCGTTATAACAAGGTATTACAACCCCAACACATCTTTGTTGTATAAGAACATTTTTGTAGGCTATATTTTTACTTTCTTTATCAGGTACTCCAATTAATCTTTTTGTTCTTGAAAAAACTTCATTTAAACTTAATGGCTTTTTCATGTAATCATTTACACCTAAATCAAAAGCTTCTGTAATAATATCGTCATCTGTATTACCACTTAACACCATAATTGGGGTTTGTGATTTTTTTTCTTCTCTAATATACTTTACTACTTCTATACCAGAAGTTTCTGGCATATTAATATCAACAATAACTAAATCTGGTTTAATGGAATCGAATAATTCTATTCCTTTTTTTGCATTTGTTTCTGTAATTACTTCGTATCCAAATTCCTTTAATCTACTTTCGAGGGGAATCAATACTAATTTTTGATCATCAATAGCTAAAATCTTCATAACAAAAAGTTTAATTGTTGGTTAAATATACTACAAAAATGACTGTATTATGATTAAATATCTATAATAATTGACTAAATAGCATACATATTTAGTTGAATTACATTTTAATAGCGATAAATAAAATTTAATCGATAATTAATTTCATTTATCTTTACATAATAAAAGCTGTTATTACCATTAATGAAAGAAAAAACGAATAAATATCTTATTGCTGCAGTAATTCTTGCGTTAATATTTCATGGTTCATCAATCTTTTTTACTTTAGAGTATACTTATGATGCATTAATTCATTTATTTTTTGCAGATCATTATGCTAATAGTTGGTTTGAACCTTGGAATTATAAGTGGTATACTGGTTTTACAGTTCAGAGTTATCCTCCATTAGTACATCAATCAATTGGTGCTTTATCTTTAATTGGTGGTTTAAAATTTGGGCTTTTTACAGTCGCCATTATTAGTATCATATTATTTGTAACTGGTGCCTATCGTTATTCTTTACTAATTACAGCAAATAGAACTGCATCTGGTTATGCAGCAATTTTAGCTGTTTTTTCATCATCATTTGTAGAAACTTTACATATTTTTGGTCAATTACCCAGTATTATTGGAGTTTCTGTGCTAATGCATTCTCTACCAGAAATATATTTATGGCTAAAAACTGGTAAATTTAAATTCTTTTTAACTTCGCTTTCTTTAATTTCTGTAACTGTAACTTCTCATCATGTTACTCCTATTTTTGGAATGTTATTTTTCATATTTCCTCTAATAGGTACTGTTATTATGGATGTTGCTAGAGAAGAAGTCGATTCTTTTAAAGATGTAACTTTTGGTCTCTTTTTAAAAACCTTTTTTAAGCAACTAAAAAAGAACTTGGCCTTTGGGTTTTCTGCACTATTTTTAATTATATTTTGCATTTTTCCTTATTGGTTAAATTCTAAAAAAAATCCTATTACACAGGTTCCTATACCTCATGGCTCTAGAGATAATTTTCTAGAAATAACGTCTTCTGGCTTGGTGTTTTTCACAATTCCTTGGGGAATATTAATGTTTATAATGCCTTATATATTTTATAGATATTATAGCAAAAGATATATCTGTTTTGGCTTATCATTTACCATGCTAACTATTTTAGGTACAGGAGGTACAACACCAATTCCTAAAATGATTTTAGGAGAAACTGCATTTAATATTTTAACTTTAGATAGGTTTACTCTTTGGGGTTCTATAATGTCTATTCCTATATTTGGTGAGTTTGCATATCGATTTGTAGAAGGTGATTTAAAAGATTTAATTCAGAAAAGATTTGGTGCAGTTTATCATAGATTATTAGGTGGTCTTTTAGCAGGTTTTTATGTAGCTATGGTAATTTTTACAATGAGTTTGGGGTATTTTAGACCTTCTCAGCCTCAGAAAATTAAAATGCTTCCAATTGTAAATTTTTTAAGTCAAGATTCGCATGATAAATGGCGGCATTTAACTTTAGGCTTTGGAGATCAAATGGCTTGGTTAGCAGCACAAACTAAGGCTATGAGTGTAGATGGTAATTATCATTCTGCAAGAAGATTACCAGAATTAACAACAAGGCCTATTGAACGTTTAGAAAACTCAAAATTTAAAGGTGTTGCAGGTATTGGTTCTTTACAACAGTTTTTAACCACACCAGAAAAGTATAATTTAAAGTATATATTTTCTAATGATAAATTTTATGATCCAGTTTTATTTTTCTGTGGATGGCAACGTTTATCTCAATTAGAAAACGGAATTATGGTTTGGGAAAAGCTAAATGTACCTCCAGTTTCTTCTATTTTACCAAAAGAAGATGTACAAACTTGGGTAAAAGTTATGTGGGGTACAATCCCTTTTTTAACGGTACTTTTAGCTTTTATTTTTAATGTACAATCAATATTTGTTAATAGTTTAAAAACAAAATTTAAACCTAAGCCAGCTTATTTTAAATTTCAGAATAATTACAGTAAATTCTCTAATAAAGTATTAAATGCTTTACATATTTGGGCTGTAGTATTAATTATTACAATTGCTTTTGCCTGCTATATGTTTTATATTAAAAATGAAACACAAAGGTCTCCAGAAAATGTAGTAAAAGCTTATTATGATGCTATTGATTTTAAAGAACTAAACACAAGTTTTACTTATATAGACCCTAAAGATGAACTAACAAGAGACCAATATTTACTAGAAATCTCTGTTACAGATGGTTTACTCAGTTCTTATGCAAAATTAGATGCTATACAAACAGAAATACTAAAAGAAACTGATAGTTTAACGACTTTAAAAGTAGAAACTAAATGGATTACTCCTTTAGAAAAACTAACAAAAACAGAATATAGAACAGCAGTAAAAAGAAAAGGGAAATGGTACATTAAACCTACCAGAAAATCGATTGATTTACCACCAGACCAACTATATTCAAAGAATTCTACTGGTTATTTTAATCAAGGTAGACGTAGAATAACAACAGAGCAAACACATCATGAAGATATTTTAAAACAACCCGTTTTAGAAATTGTATCTGCTAAATTGATAAAATTTAATAAACGTTATTCTATTATTGGTAAAGTGCAAAACATAGATAATGTACCTGCAGATATTGTTTTAAAAGGAACTTTATATAATGATGATAACAAGGAACTAGCTACTTATAATGCTAAACATATATTAAAACATAAATTAATGCCTAAAGAAATTTCTGCTTTTAGAATAAATTTTGAGGGTATTGCTTGGTCTAAAACTAAAGATTCTATTCCTAAAACATTTAATCCTGATGAATTTACACCTGTAGAATTAAGTGAGCAACCAACAAAATTTAATTTACAAGCTGCAGGTAATGTTTCTAATTCTGATTTATTTAAAGATGTAGTTTTAAGTGAAATAAACATTAAACCAAACACAATTAGTGGTACTTTGTTTAATAGTGGAATTCAAGAAATTACAATTCCGCAAATTATTATTACTTTTTATAATGATAAAAAAGAAATGATTTGGGTAGATAATCTATTCTTAAAAGAAGGAATTAGACAAGAAAGAAAATTGAATTTTAATTACCCAATTCCTGAAAACCCTATTGTAAAAGTTATTAATGATGATATGAGTTTTTGTTTTGTAAATGGTTTACCTAATAAAGACATTGCACACAAAATAATCCCTAAAAGAATAAAAAATCATACTCTTGGTAAATTGCAAAAAATAGAGCATCCGATATTTAGTTATGCAAAAATTGAATTAAATATTTACATAGGTAACCCCAAATAATTATGTTTAAAAAAGTTTTTTTACTACTTTTCTTACAACTTATAATTGTTTCTTTTAATGCACAAGAAACAAATGCTGTGCTGTTATCAAAAAAAACAACTTACACAGTACATGAAAATATTAAACTAGAATTTAATATAAAAAACGACACTTTAATTAAATTATATTGTACCAATAGTTATGGGTCAATCTTGCTAAAACCAACAATTTTAAAAGACAAAATTTCTTTCGATATTCCAAAGTTTTTATCAAAAAAAAGAGGAATACTATACTGGAAAACAATTAACTTCAAAGAAACCATTTCTGGAAAAATTTCTATTTCCTCTCAACAACAACCCAGAACTTTAGAGACTTATATTGGTCCACCAAGTATAGATGCAGGTGGTTTAGATTATACAATGTTGGTTGTAATACCAACTGATAGTTTAGACAACCCTATATTAGATAATAGTAATGTTGACGTTAAATATCAGTTCTTAAAATCAGAAAGAAAAGTACCAATTAAAACTAAAAACCTTATTGCTTATAGAAATATTTATTCGCCTCGTAAAAGTGGTAGAATGATTGTATCATCAGAATCTTATGGTTTAAATTCTAAAGAATTTGATGTAAATATTATGCCAGCTATTGCTACTAATTTTAAAATTTACTATCATAGAAATCATGATTATGCAGATGGCAATCAAATAACCACTTTTTATACATCAATAATAAAAGATAAAAACAAAAATATTGTAAGTGATGGTAGTTATATTGAGTTTTACATCACCAATAAAAAAGGTGGTATTTTAAAAGCTTCTGGCACCACTATAAATGGTGTAGCTCACACAAAAATAATACATCCAGATTTTGAAGAAAGCTGGAAAGTTCAAGCGTTTTTTATAGGTATTTCTCAAAGTAATGTTATTAATTTAACCTATAAAAAAGTTATTGAAGATTTTAATACTCAGTTTTTTGATAATAATAGAGAAATAAAAATAGGACCTTTAACTAGTTTTATGGATCAATTGATACCTGATGGTTTAGCTGTTAAACTTTTTATTTATAAAGAAAATAAAATTGTAGGAGAACTGTTTAAAGAATCTAATCAAGGTTACGCTTCGTTTTATTTAAACCCTAATATATATGAAAATGGTTCTTATAGAATGGTAGTAGAAACAGCAGGAATTAAAAAAGAATATAACAATATTAAACTATGGTAAGTACAAATAAAAAAATTCTTAGAGTAGCTTTAATGTTAACCTATACGTTTATCATTTTTATTCTATTATTTTTACTAAGCTCTCTTTATACATATTTTAATACTGGTGCAGATAGAAGTGCTATGCTGCATACAGAAGTAAAAAAAGTAGACCAATATTTACCTAAAGTAGATTGGAAAGAAAATGGTAACGAAGGTAGAGAGATTAGCGATCAAAAAGTAGCCGAAATTTTAAACGATTATTTAGATTCCTGGTATGTAAAACAAGCTTCTTTTCTATCTAACACAAGGTTAGGTATAGATGATTATTTTACTAAAAATGCAAGAAAAAACATTTTTAATATTATAGATTACAACAAAGAAAATAATATTTCTATAGAGTCTACAACATTAAAACATAATTTAGATTTAGAGTTTTTTAGTGAAGATGGCCAACTAATTGTTTTAAAAGACAATGATGTTGTTGAGTATAAAAAGACGCTAAAAAATAATGAAATTATAATGGAAACTTCTGAAATTTCTGATTACAAAGCTGTTTTACTTTTAGAAGATGGTTTTTGGAGAATTAGACATTTAGTAAAAGAAGCAACCAAAGATTTTGATAAAACTACAACAGCTGCTCAATTTGATTTTACTACTCTAAAAGGAATTAATTATTATCCACAAGCTACTCCTTGGGATATGTATGGAGATCAGTTTGATATAAATATCATTAAAAATGATTTTAAAATTATTAAAGATGCAAAATTAAATTCGATAAGAATTTTTGTACCCTATGCAGATTTTGGTAAGGCAAATGTTAAAGAAGATAAGCTGCAAAAACTACAACTAGTATTAGATGCTGCTTTAGAGGTTGATTTAAAAGTAGTAGTTACTTTATTTGATTTTTATGGGAATTACAATGTATTAGATTGGACTTTAAACCACAGACATGCAGAAAAAATTGTAGATAGATTTAAAGATCATAAAGCTATAATTGCTTGGGATGTTAAAAATGAACCCAATTTAGATTTTGATTCTAGAGGTAAAGCAAATGTAATTGCTTGGCTAGAGTTTATGATAATAACTATTAAAGAGATTGATAAAAATCATCCTATTACAATAGGTTGGTCTAATGTAGAAAGTGCAACAATTCTTAAAGATCAATTAGATATTATTTCTTTTCATTACTATGAAGATATAGCTGATTTAGATCAACAATACTTAACTTTAAAAACTAAAATTAAAGACAAACCTATTGTATTACAAGAATTTGGCTTGTCTTCTTATGGTGGTTTCTGGAGACCTTTTGCAAGTTCAGAAAAAAAGCAAGCTGAGTATTATAAAGAAATACAAAAAGTCCTGACAAAGAATTCAATTTCTTTTATGTCATGGACTTTGTATGATTTTGATGTAGTGCCTAAAGAGGTTTTAGGGAGATTACCTTGGCGAACTAATCCTCAGAAAAAATTTGGTTTTATAAATAATAAAGGTGAAAAAAAATTATCTTATAAATACATTTCTAATTAATATTATTTTTTTCTTTCTATAATCTTAGAAAATTCATCTAAATAAATATCTGTAATTCTTTGCATTGGGTAAGCTGTTGCAGCTTTATAATTTGTTTCTCCTAATTCAGTTCTATAAGCATCATTAGTAACAATTGCTTTAATGGCTTTCGCTAAACTTTCTACACTTTCTGGCTCAAAAAACTCACCTCTATAACCTTCATCTTCTATTAAAGTAGTTAAATCTCCTAAATTTGGCATTACTACTGCTCTACCATAACTACCTGCTTGATGTAAAACTCCAGAACTACCAGTTGTTGATGTATAAGGAAAAACGACTACTGCACTTTCAGTAAAAATAGACTCTACCTCTACTTCTTCTACATAACCTGTAAAAGTTAATTGTGGCACGTGTTTATAAGTTTCTTGTGCATTTGCTAAATAACCAGGTACATTTGGGTTATCTGTACCAGCAATTACTATTTCTAAATCTAAACCTGTTTCTTTTCTTACCAACTCAACAGCTTCTATCATAGATTCTACTTTTTTGTAAGTACCAAACTTACCAAAAGTCATCACTTTTAAAGGTCCAGAAGGTAATTTTTGAGACGGATTTGGTGGTATTTCAAAAGTACCATGAGGTATCATTTTTACATTATCAATCTCATATTTATCTTTTAAAGTGGTTACATATTTATCCATAGTAACAGTAACTAAATCTGCTTTTAAAATTAACTTAGTTAATGTTGTACCTATAAAATTATATACCTTTTGTGCTAATTTATTTGATGTAAAACCTGCGCTTTCTAAATCTACTTGTTCTAAAATATTATGTAATAATACAATTGTAGGAATCTTTTTCATTCTACAAACCATTGGTATACATAAACCTAAAGCTGCAGCTACTTTTTTGTCACCAAATTTCATAAATTGTAAATTAAACAAAATTGCATCTGGTTTTGTTGCATTTATAGCTTTAGTAACATTAATAATGTTTGTGTAGCTATTAAATTTCCAACATTCTTTTACAATGATTTTACAACCATTTTCAGTAAAATGAATGTCTTTTTCACCTTCTGTTTTATCACAAAGTAAAATTAGTTCAGTTACTTTTTCACTTTGTCTAAAACTTTTAACTAAATGATATGCATATTCAGTTAATGTTACTTTACTTGGGGGGTAAGCTGTTACAATAGCTAGTTTCATAGTAGTTGTTTTTAATAATTTTTAAATTTATAAAAATCTAAAAAATTTATATTTATAAATTGTTTAAAGACAGAAATCTTTAGTTAAATGGTGTTATTGTTTAGATTTTGCTAATCGTTCTTTAAAGTTAGATAAAAAGAAAAAACTTAATTGCATAATCAATAATAATATCATGGTTAATATTTGTACATGTACTACTTGCTCTAAAGAATCATGATAAAAAATGATGAAAACAACTTGCATCATACCAAATAAACCAGACAATACAACTGGTATATATTTATCTAATGACAAATAGTAATAGGCAAATATATTTGATACCGCAAAAATACCAGTAGCCAAGGCATATTTCCATAATAAAGGAGCTATAGAAACATATTCACCACCAAAAAGTATTCCTATAATTTGATTCGGAAAAAAGAAACAACTTATAATAATAGTGGCAGCAATTGCAGCTATATAACTTACATATTTCATTAAAATTGGTAATGTAGATTTACCTTCTTTTTTTAATTGAATTACGGTTGGCAATAATAGCATTACAAACATCCAAGCAATAAAATACACTACTCTACCAATTAATGCTAATGAAGCGTATAAACCTGCATCAACAGAATTAAAATAATGTTTTACTAATAAAATATCGCTATTATTAATAATGATTTGAGTTAATTCATAAAATGCAGTAATTATAAAAAAGTTTCTAACTAATTTGCTTTCTGTATCTTCTAATTTAATCGATTTAAAAAAAGAAATATTTTTTGTTTTAAAAGGAAATAAAGCAATGATAAAAGAACAAAAAATACCAATTGATATTAATATAGATGATTCAATATTTAATAACCAAAAAAGTAAAAAAGTGATTAACAATCTGCTAATCATTTCTCCTTGATAAGTGATTGAAAGAGAATTAAGTTCTTTTTTACCTTGAAAAACACCTCTATTTACACTCATTAAAAAGTAAAAAGGGATTCCTAAACCAAAAACCACAAACATTGTTGCTGTAGTTGTTCTAAAGAATATTTGTAGTTGGGTAGAAAACAACACTACAAGTAAGCCTAAAATTACACCTACAATTGTAGAGTTTTTAAACATTTTTGATATAAAATTATTAAAAACTGTGCCTTCGAATAAAACTGAGAATTTTGCAGTAACCAACTGAAACGTCATGGCTACAAAAGATAAAACAAGCAAAAAAGTGATTAAAATTGCAGCATCTGCAAATTTTTCTGGGCCTAAATATCTTCCTAAGATTAAATTGTATAAATAATTACCACCATTTACAAGCAAAACGCTTAACATAAATACTTGTTCTGGTTTTACTTTTTTTAGCAATGTTTTGAGGGACGAAATCATACTAATAATTTTAAATATTGTTTGATTTAATTTTTTATTAAATTAATATAAATATCATACAGAAACAAATTTTTAAACTATTATATTAAACAAAAAACAATTACCTTTATTTCTGATAATTAAATTCAATTATTTAACCTCCAATAAAAAGTTCTATGCGTTTAAAATTTATTTCATTTTTCATCTTATTTATATTGAGCCTCAATTGTTTTACACAAGAAATGAAAGAAGGTTTTACTTATTTAGAAACAGGTAAATACAAAAAAGCTGAAGTTTTTTTTAAACAAGTTTTAAAAGAATATCCAACTAATAAAACAGCTAGATTATGTTATGGTAGAGCTGTAGGTTTAAATGGTGATTCAGAAAAAGCTGTAGGTATTTTTGTAAATTTATTAAAAGATTATCCTACAGATTTTGAAGTTAAATTAAATTATGCAGAATCTCTTTTATGGAGTGCAAATTACCCAGATGCAAAAGTTTATTATCAAAAATTATTAAAAGAAAATGATAAAAGTTTTGCAGCTCTTTTAGGTTATGCTAATACTTTATCTAATTTAAAAGAATATAAAAATGCCTTAATAAATGTTGATAAAGCTTTAGAAGTGTTACCTGGTAACCCAAATGCACTGGTTTCTAAAAAATATATGCGTTTAGGTTTAGCAAATACGCTAGTTACAGACCAAAAATATAAAGAAGCAGAAAATCTTTTAAAAGAGAATTTTAAATCTTTTAAAGATGATAAGGAAACCCTTTTAAATTTAGCCAATTTATATTTAATTTCTAATCAGTTTAATAAAGCAGAAGAAGTTTATCAAAAACTAAAAAAGGATAATTTTCTTACTTCTTTAAACGGAATTTCTTTAGTATATCATTTAAGAGAAGATGATAAAAAAGCTTTAGAAATTAGTAATGAAGCTGTTAAAAACATTACTCCTGAAACTGATAAAGACCTAAAAAAACAAACTACAGAAAGAAATATACAGGCGTTAATTTGGAATAAAAAATATAAAGAAGCAGATACAGCAATTAATGAATTAATAGAAAATAGCAAACCAATAGAAAATTGGATGTTAAGTTTAAGAGCAACTCTTAATATTTATAAGAGTGATTTTAAAAAGAGTATTGCCGATTATAATTTAATTTTAGAAAAAGATAGTGCTTCTTTTGATGGTAACCTTGGTAAAGCAAATGCATTAAAAGCTTCTGGTTATTATAACAATGCCTACACTAGTGCAGAAAACACCTTAAAATTTTACGATAAACAAAAAGATGCCACTAATTTTATAAAACAGTTAGATTTAAGTTTTACACCAAATTTTGAAGGTAAAGCTGCATATTCTTATGATAATGGTAATAATGAAGCTTATTCATATACTGCTAACATAGAAATTCCTTTTTCTACAAAATTTAAAGTTTTAGCAAATTATAATTTTAGAACAACATCTAACAGTGTTACAGATTTAAAAGCTTCATCTAATAACTTGTTATTAGGTGCATCATATCAATTACTAAATAATTTAACTTTAAAAGGTACTTTAGGAGTTACTGCATCAAATTCAGAAGTAAATAAATACAATCAATTAATTGCAGATATTTCATTACAAATAAAACCATTTAAGCTTCAAAATTTAGAAGTTGGTTACAAAAGAGATATTCAAAGTTTTAATGCAGAATTATTAGATAGAGAAATTGTACAGAATAATATTATCGTGAACTATAGTCTAAATACCAATTTTAATTTAGGTTGGTTTAGTCAATATTATTATACTTTTCAAAATGATGATAATTCAAGAAATTTATTATTTACCTCTTTGTATTATAATATTTTAGCAAAACCATCAATAAAAGGAGGTATCAATTATCTATATATATCATTTAAAAATCAAGTACCAACCATTTACTTTAGTCCTAGTAAATTTAATGCTGTAGAAATTTTTGTTAATTTAATAAAAGATGAAGCTGCTGCAAAAAAGAAAGAATGGTTTTATGGCCTAACTGCAGCAACTGGTTTACAGTATATTGAGGATGATGACCAACAAAGTACTTATAGAATTCAAGGTAATCTTGGTTATAAGTTTTCTGAACGTGCATTAATTAATTTTTATGGCCTACAAAGTAATATTGCTTCTGCAGTTGCAACTGCTGGTTCTGCCGGTTTTACATATACTGAGTTTGGTTTACGTTTTAAATGGTACTTTTTAGCTAAACCTTTCTATAAAAAAGAAAAGACTAAAGATAAACTTTAGTCTCTTCAATAAAATTAGGGATTTTTATTTATAAAATATTATTGTCTTATTACAAAAGTTCCTTTGTAAGTTTTATTAGAATCATCTTTTAATACGTATTTATAAATACCTGTACCTAAAGAAGGAGCAGTATAACTTACTTTATTGTTTGTACTTAAAGTATCTAAATTTTTAAAATCTACTACCCTACCTAATAAATCAAAAACTTTAATTTGAACAGCACTAGATGTAGTTGGTAATACTATAGTTGTAGTACTTGAAAAAGGATTTGGATAGTTTACAACTTTACTTTCATCTAATATTGAAAATTCTTCTGTAGATAATACACTATTAGAAGCACTTAAAGATAGGTTGTCTATTGTTAAATTGAATGATTTAAATGTAGAATAATCACCAATTACTGAAAAAACAATTGTTTTAATGTTTTTAATTTCTGCTGATGTTCCGTTTGCATCTTTAAACATATCAAAAGAAAGACTCATTATATTTTTATCAGAATTTGCTGGTATTGTATATCTTAATCTATTATCCCAAGTTCTATCATCTTCTTGCATAATTACAATTTCTACAGGTTGATTATTAGAAATTTTAAAGTTCATAAAATTAAATTCAGTAGCTTCTAAAGTTTGATCTCCAGGTAAAAGGTGTCTGAATAAATTAATGTTTCCTTTTACATTTCCTGCTAAAGATATATTTCTATCTACATCAAAATTATTATCATCATAAACTCTTTCTTCTGTAGTAATGTTAAATTCGTTTACTTCTGCTAAGTCTTCTAAATAATCTAATCCCCAAGGACCGTCTGCTAAGTATAAAGCATCTTTTTGTAGAGAAGAAGCTGTTTCTAAAGAAAAACCAATATCAAACAAAACACCAGTTTCTATTTTTAAAACTTCGTTATAATTACCTGTTAAAGTAAATGTTTCTCTAACTTCTTGATGATTTGAAACTTCTGTATTTGCAATACTACCTACAAAATCTACAGATGTTTCATTTGTTTTGTTTACAATTTGTAATTCTATTACACCATTTAAATATTTACCAGATTTTACAAAAACATTAGGTAAAACTTGGTCTACTTTAGTGCTTTTTAAACCATTTAATTCAGTATGAGTATCAATAATATGATTTGCAATTGTAAAGACTTGTGAAAAAGAACTTCCCCAAATTTGAAAGTTTTGATAATCTCCATCAGGATATTGTTCAATATTCCAAAAGCTGAACAACTCAAAATCATCAGAATCAGTTTTTATAGAAAAACTAAGGGTGTGTTCTAATTCTCCTGTAGCTCTTTTAATAGAACTTGCTATTATTTGATGTCCTCTTGTTTGTATTGTTCTAATATCCTCTAAACTAGAATTGTTTAAACGATCACAGATTATTTTAGAATGGTCATATATTTTACCTTCTGTAGTTGTTGCTAATACTGCAGAAACTCTTTTTTCTCCTAGATACATATCTAAAGAAAAAATCTCTTTAGCATTTGTAATATCTAATAAGTCTTCTGGGCTAGAAACTTTTGCAACTTCTGTTTTATACATACCAGTTTCTGGTAAATATTCTGCTAAACTTATTGTATTAGATTTTGATTTATATGCTGTTCTAGAATATTTTTCTTGATTTTCTTTCTTATTATAGTTGTTCTTAACTTTTTCTCTTGTAAAATTTCTTTTTGCAATTAAGTTCGCTAAAGAACCATTACTTTCTAAACCACCATCGTTAGCAGATGTTATATTATCATCTTCTGTAACTTCAGTTAAATTATCTGTAATTATTGCTGTATAAGGACTTGCAGTTACATAAAAAATAGCATCATTAAAATCATCATCAGAACCATAATCTCTTCTTAAATCTTCAAAACCTAAAATTACTCTTTCGTTGTCTGGGTCTGCTAATAAAACATTATGGTTTCTTAACTCTTCATTATTCTCTGGATTAAAATCTGGATTAGAATATAATCTCCAATTACCCCAACCAACAACTTCTGTAGTTTGGCTCCATCCATTTGCAATTAAAACCCAACCAATACCTGTTCCAGCTTCAAAATTTCCAATTTTCACTTTATCACCAACTTGCAGTCCACCCCCACTATGTAAAGCAGAAGCATTAGGAAAAATTATAGTTATATCTTGTAATGCTGGCGATTCTGTAAGTGGGCTATCTAAATCGTAAGTATAAAAGCCTAAAGTATTTTTAAATCCTGCACCTTCACTAACAAATGTTACCCAAACATCTGCCTTTTCATTTAATTTAATATCTGTATCATAACCAGCAGTTATGTATTGTGGATTGTAATCTGGTACTGGATAATTTTCTGGTAACGACTTGTTAATCATTTCTAAAGTTTCATTAGAAACAACATCTCTTTCTGATTCTAAATATAATGGAACTCCGATGTTAGAATATTCGCCTAAGTAACTGTAAGTTTGTGATTGTAATACACTTACGAATGTAATTGTAAGAATTAATAATAGTTTTTTCATGGTGGATTTATTTTTTATACCACAAAAATAAAAACTATTTAAAATGTAAAATTTGATTTTTCGTTATTTACATTTTATCTATAGATAAAATAAAATTAAGTGAAGATTAATGTTTTAAAGTAAATCTAAACGTTTCATTAATTCTGGTCTTTTAGACCTACTGATTGGTATAACATCTTTTTTTATTAAGACACTGTTGTCTTCTATATCAATGATCTTTTTTATATTTATAACATACGATCTATGAATTTTTAAAAACAATGATTCTGGTAATTTTTCTTCAATTTTCTTTAATGTAGAATGAACAATATAATTTTTATCATCTGTTTTAATTTGAATATAATCTCCTTTAGCTTCTACCAAATATATAGATGATAAATCTATTTTTATTAGACGTCTATTTATATTTACATAAAAATCATTAGAAACATCTTTTTCTTGAGTGTCTGAGGATGCTTTTATTAAAGGTATTCTTTTATTTTCTGCTTTTTTAATTGCTTTTGTAAAACGAGCTAGTTCTATTGGTTTTAATAAATAATCTACTATAAAATCATATTCAAAAGCTTGTAAAGCAAATTTTGGGTCTGAAGTAGATAATATAATATTTGGCGGATTTTTTAATGATTTTATAAAATCTAAACCACTAAAATTCGGCATATGAATATCTAAAAATATTAAATCTACAGTATTTTCGTTTAAGAATTTTATGGACTGTATTGCATCAGAAAAATCATCAACAATTTCTAAATTATTGAATTCTTTACACAGCGTTTTAATAATTTCTCTAGCTGTTTTTTCATCATCAACAATAATACATTTCATAGTAATCTATTTTTTTTATTAAAATTAAATAATTTTAATGATAATTACTATTATTTTTAGTGAAATCTACAATTTTTGGTTTACCAAATGCTATTTTTTTAATAATAGCTTGATTATTTTTATTCTTTTTTAATTGTAAAATGAAAAGTAGTTCCTTTACCAAGTTCAGATTCTACCCAAATTTCTCCTTTATAAATATCTATAATTTTCTTTACTATAGATAAACCTATTCCTGTAGAATCTTCGGATATTTTTAGTGATTGGAAAATCTTAAAAATTTTATCAAAATGTCTATTTTCTATACCTATTCCATTATCTATAACAGAAAATTTATAAAACTCTCCTTGATCTTTAAAATCTACATTTATAAATGCATTTTCTTTGTCGCTAAATTTAATTGCATTACCTATTAAGTTTTGAAAAAGTTGCTCAAATTTTACACTATCACCTTGAACAATAGGAAGAGTATTTAATACATTTATGCTTATAATATCTGGCACATACATTGTATTAATAAGGTTTTTTACCAAATCATTTAAATTAACCTTGTCATTATCTTTGGCATTTGTATTTATACTCGAAAACTTTAGAATATCTGTAATTAAATTCTCCATTTTCTCTAAAGTTAAATCGATATTGTCAAAATTTTCTAAACTATTTTCATCAAATTTATCTTCATTATCCATTTTTATCCAAGTTGCAAGAGCGGATATACTTCTTAATGGTGATTTTAAATCGTGAGAAACAATATGTGCATATTCTTTAAGTTCATCATTACTTCTTCTTAACTCTGCTACTAAATCTTTATTTTCTTGTTCAACTTTAATTCGTTCTTTTAAGTTAATAGCACTCTTTAATTGTAAAGAAACAAGGTTTGCAATATTTTCAATGGTTTTTTTATGCTCTAGAGTAAAGTAATTTTTATGTTCATGTTCTGCATCTATTACTCCAATAACCTCACCATCACTAATAATTGGCACTGTAATTTCTGAAGATCTTATTTTATCTTCATAAATATATCTTTTATCTTTAGAAGTGTCATTAATAATTTCTGATTTACCTGTTAATGCTACACTACCAGAAATACCTTTACCTAGTGGTAAAATTCCGTTATTATACACTTTATTACTACCATTTACTTTTTCGCCATAAGCAGCAATTTGATCTAAAGTATTATTTTCTTTATTTACCAAGTATAATACACAATCGTTGTTACCTAAATAATTGGCAATATTGCTAGAGATTTCCCAAGCAATTTCACTTAAATCTTCTTTTCCTAAAACAGATTTAGCTGTATTATTTACTAAATCTAAAACTAATTGTTCTTCTCTCTGCTTGGTTACATCTCTAACAATACCTTGTGCTGCAATGGGTTTATTATTCTTATCATAAATTATACTAGCATTTATATTCACCCATTTAATTTTATTGTTTTTTGACGTAACTCTTGCACTAAAATTAGAAAAACGACCTTTATTTAATAGTTCAAAAAAAGATTTTACTGCATAATTGTAATCTTCTTTATATATTAAATCTAGTACATTAACTTCTGTTTCTTTTGGGTTAAAACCAAAAAGGGTCTCTGCAACATCATTCATTTTAAGAACACTACCATTAATTGCCATTACTAAATAAGCATCATTAATGTTCTCGAAAACACCTTTTAACTGAGAACTTTTTTCATCTAACAAACCCTCTAACTTTTTATTTACTTCTTTTAATTGTTGTGAAGTATTATAAAGCGTTAAAGATTTTTCTTCGAGAATTTTTTCAGCTTGTTTTCTGGCGGTTTTTTGCCTTAAAAGTGCTCTTTCTAATATGTCAATTTTATCTTGACTCATTAATTTTTAGTAATTACAAAACGAACTTCTGTACCATCTTCTTTAATTTTTTCTAGCACTATTTCTGCAGAACTATTAAAATGTTCGAATGTTTTATTCATTAAGCCTAAACCAAAATGATGCATTGCTCTACTTGACTTATAAATAAGTGTTAATGAATTTTTTGTTTTTTCTTCTAAAATAAAAACAGGTAATTCTGCATCTGGATATATTTTTCTAACTTCTATATGAATATGATTTTCTATTGAAGATATCATTTCTATAGGATCTTTGTAGGTAGCTAATAAACCAGGGTAACTTTTTTCTATGACACTAAAAAAATGTTCTGCATAAACTAATAATAAATCATCTATAGAAACACCAGTATTATTACTTAAATGTTGTAAAAGTTGTAACATTTCAGAAAAACTATAGGTACCAATAGAAGTATAAACTCCATTAGATTCTAAATCTGATGAAGTTATAATTTTATCTACCATTTCTATACCAAACTTCTCTTCTACTAATTCTAAAAATTCTGTAAAAACAATACCTTTCATAATTTTATATTTTTAAAAATTCGTTGAAATTCCAATAATTCATTATTGCTTGTATTTTTAACTCGTAATCTTCAAATTTAAGAGGTTTTACTACATAACCTGCAATACCTAATCTATAACATTCTGATATATCATCATTGTTACTTGAAGTGGTTAATATAATTACAGGAATGTGTTTTAAATCTTTTTTCTCTTTAATTATGGTTAAAAATTCAATACCATTCATATCTGGCATGTTTAAGTCTAACAAGATCATACTAGGTATATCTTTTTCTACACAAGACAGTGCTTCTAAACCATTATTTGCAATTGTTAGAACATAATTTTGAAGTTCATTAGAAATAGATTTTTTTAATTTTATTATTTCTATTTTATTATCTTCTACCAATAAAATTTTTAATTTACTTTTATGCATTATAGAATGGTTTAGCCAAGCAAAATTACTTTATTTTTCTAAATAAAGTATATTACAGCAGATAAACACCAAACTAGTGTCGATTAAAATAAATTTAGTGTAGATAAGTAAAACAAAAATTTACTAGTGACATTTAGTAATTGTATTCCCTGTCATTTCTAATATTGGTGCAGGAGAAATATATGGTATACCCAAACCTAACCCTCTAACAATAAAAAAAACACCAATAAATATAACTAAAATAGGTATTACTTTTTGAATTTTATTTCTAAAACTGCCTTTTGTAAAATTTCCTAAATAGACAAAAGCTGTCATTAACGGAATTGTACCTAAGCCAAATAAGAACATATATAAGCTGCCTAAAAAAGCATTAGAAGTTGCTAAAGCTCCAAAAAGTGCCATATATACTAAGCCACAAGGTAAAAACCCATTTAAAAAACCTATTGTAAAAAAAGTGTCATTTCCTTTCTTTTTTAATTCTTTTCCTAAAGCATTTTTAATTTTTAAAATAATAGTACTTATTTTTTTTGATATTGAAAATTTCTGTAAAATTTTAGGAAATAAAATAGATACAATCATTAAAACTCCAACAATTATTGATAGTTGTTGCTGAAAACCAAACAAGTAAAAACCTTTACCTAAAAAACCAAATAAAAGACCTATTAAACTGTAAGTAAACAATCTACCAAAATGATAACTAACAATTTGAAAAAAACCTTTAACTGGTTTTTTTCTATCTACAGGTAACATAAATGCTATTGGCCCACACATACCTATGCAGTGAAAACTACCTAATAAACCAAATATGATTGCAGATAACAACATTAGTAAACAATTTCTTCTTCTAATAAATAATCTTTATTTTTATAGTTCCAATGAATTTTAATGTTCCAGCGACCATCTAATAAACGTTGTTCAGGCACGAGCAAATAATTTTTAGAAATTGAAATAGGTATTTCAAAATCTAATTGTTTATTAGATGGTCTATATAGGAACACTTTTCCTTTAATTTCTTTTGCTTGATATTTCTCTGGAAATTTAATTAACAAACCTTTACTATCTCTTTGAATATTAACTTTATCATCTAAATTAAATGCATTTTGTTTTGCATCTATTTCTTGTTGATAATTTAATTCTGCTTCGTAATATTTTTCTGTTACTAAATCGTGACTATAGGCATGATCTGTACTCATTGTAATTACAAAATACATTATAAACGCAATAAATGCGATGATAGTTATTACAATACCTGTTCCCCAATTAAATTTCATAATTTCTTATTTTATTTTAGTCTTTGCCTACATTACTAAGCAATCTCTTAATTAATCTATAATAATTAACAGATTATTTCACTCGTTCATCAATCGTAAAGATTTTCATTTTTATTAAAAATCTAAGCTTCTAAGATTTATCTATAATTTCTTGGCCCTAAGAAATTTGTTTCTGTTGTTTCAATTAACTTATCACCACTAAAAACACCAATTTCTATATCTATATTATCGTCTTTTAAGACAGATGCATTTAATTCTATAAACAAAGTACCTTCTGCTAAACCTTGTTTTGGCACTACAAAATTGTGATTAGAAACCAGTTTTATTTCTCCATTATGAGATAGAATTTTATAGCTAACATCCTCTATATCTTTTGTAGTTTTATTAATTACTTTGTATGTATAAACATTACTGATAATATTGTTTTCTTTATGTTCATACAATTGGCCTGGTAATCTTAAAATGGTTGCTTCCACATTATTTCTTAAGAACAGCATACCAACTAAAATGCCAACTAAAATTAATAAAACTGCAGAATAGCCTTTAATTCTTGCACTAAAATGAAATGTTTTTTTCTCTGCAATATTTTCTTCGCTTGCGTACCTAATTAAACCTTTTGGTAGGTTTATACTTTCCATAATATGATCGCATTCATCTATACAAGCAGTACAGTTTACACATTCTAATTGTGTACCATTTCTAATATCTATATTTGTAGGGCAAACAACCACACATTGTTTACAGTCTATACAATCTCCTTTTCCTAAAGCTGCTCTATCTTCATTTTTCTTAAATTTAGATCTACCTTGTTCTCTTTCTCCTCGTTTGTAATCGTAAGCAACATTTATAGTTTTATTATCTAATAAAACACCTTGTAACCTACCATAAGGACAAGCAATTATACATACCTGTTCTCTAAACCAAGCAAACACAAAGTAGAATACACCTGTAAAAATCAATAAAGAAATAAGTGTTCTAATATTATCTAAAGGATTACCTGTTATATAACTTATTACAGTATCTCCACCAATTAAATAAGCTAAAAACACATTTGCAATTAAAAATGATATTATAAAAAAGATAAACCATTTTAGTAAACGCTTTCTAATTTTTTCTGCATTCCAAGGTTGTTTTTGTAAACGGATTTGTTTTCCTCTATCACCATCAATCAAATACTCTATTTTTCTGAAAACCATTTCCATAAAAATGGTTTGAGGACAAATCCATCCACAGAACAAACGACCAAAAACTACCGTAAATAGAATTACAAATACAACACCTGTAATCATTGAAATTACCAAAAGATGAAAATCTTGTGGCCAAAAAGGAAATCCGAAGATATTAAAACGACGTTCTAATACATTAAAAAGTAAAAATTGATTACCATTTATTTTGATAAAAGGTGCTAACAATAAAAAAATAAGTAAAAAGTAACTTACATAGGTTCTGTACTTGTAAAACTTTCCACTTGGCTTTTTAGGAAAAACCCAAGAACGTTTACCTTCTTCGTTTATAGTACCAATACTATCTCTAAAATGTTCGTTATTGGGTGTTTCCATACTACTATTACTAACTAACTTTTAATTCTTTATTTACTTTTCTATTTAGATTTGCAAAAAATATTAGAGCTTACTTCTATATCTTTTTTAATCAGCTTTCCACACTTCTCCTTGAGGTGCTTTTGGTTTTGCAGGTGTTGTGCCTTGCAAAGACAAAACATAACTAGAAACCTTTGCAATATCTTCTGCTTTTATAGTTTTGTTCCATGCAATCATACCTTTACCATCTCTACCACCTTTAGAAACTGTATTAAAAACATTTTTAATTCCACCACCAAGAATCCAATATTCATCAGTAAGGTTTGGCCCAATAGATCCACCTCCATCTGCTAAATGACAAGAAGCACAGTTTAAATTAAAAACAGCTTTACCTCTTTTTAAATCTTTTTCGTCTGTTAAAAGTTCTAAATTAGCTACGTCAAAAACATCTGGTGAAGTTGCTTTGTATTTATTAATTTCTATTCTTGCTTCTGCTACTGCTTTTTCATATTCCATTTCTGGTGTATCACCATCCATTACTTCAAAACGAACTAAGTAAACAACAGCAAATATTATTGTAGCATAGAACATATATACCCACCAAGGTGGAAGAGAATTATCTAATTCTTTAATTCCGTCATAATTATGATCTAAAATAATTTCTTCTTCTTGCTCAACTGCTTTAGCCTTTGTCCAAGATTTTAGAATCTTTTTAATCCAAAGATTTGGTGCTTCTGGTGCAATACCATCTTTTTCGTTTTGTAACTCTCTAGCTTTAGTTATAGCTAAAACATTTACATATTCTTTTAAAATCAATACTAAAATAAAACCTATTAAAGCCACCCAAACTAAAGGGTTTTCTAAGAAATTTAATGGTTTTTCATAAGCCATAAAAGACTTTAAAAGTGCAAAAAATGTTATTATTACAAATAATATATAAACTGTAGATTGAATCTTTTTTTTCATTTCTTTTGTTTTTTTAGTGATCTAAAGGAATGTTACTTACCTTATTTATATATTCTTTTTTTGCAGTAAACACCCACCAAAACAAGGCTACAAAAAAGGTAAAGAAGATAATTAATGATATTAATGGGTATATTTCTATACCTGTAATACTTTCCATATGGTTTTTTACAAATTTTAGCATACTTTATTTTTTAGAAATTTGTTGTTCGTCTTTTACTTTAATATCTGTACCTAATCTTTGTAGATAAGCAATAAGAGCAACGATTTCTCTATCTTTCATTTCTACAAATTCTTGCCCATTATCTTTAGCGTATTTTTTATCAGCTTCATAGGTTTTAGCAAAATCAGGATCTTGATATAGGTTCTCTTCAATTTGTTTTCCCTGAGCATCCATTAATGTTTGTGCATTTGCTATTTCTTCATCAGAATAAGGAACACCTAAAGAAACCATAGCTTTCATTTTACCTTCTGTAGATGATTTATCTAACTCACTACGAACTAACCATTTGTAAGCAGGCATTATTGAACCTGGAGATGTACTTTGCGGATCGTACATATGGTTTAAATGCCAGCTATCTGAATATTTAGAACCAATTCTATGTAAATCTGGTCCTGTACGTTTACTACCCCATAAAAATGGATGATCATAAACAAACTCACCTGCTTTAGAATATTCTCCATAACGTTCTACCTCACTTCTAAAAGGACGAATCATTTGAGAGTGACAACCAACACAACCTTCTCTTATATATAAATCTCTACCTTCTAATTCTAAAGGGCTATATGGTTTTACACTGCTTATTGTTGGTATATTAGACTCGACTAATAAAGTTGGTATAATCTGTACAATACCACCAATTAAAATTGCAACTGTTGCATAAATTGTTAATTTAATAGGTTTTCTTTCTAACCAAGTATGGTAGCCTTCTCCTTTGGTTCTGTGTGTTGATACTTTTGTTAAAGCTGCAGCTTCTGCTAACTCATCTTCTACTCCACTACCTTGTTTTACAGTTCTTACAACATTGTAAAGCATTACAATTGCACCAATAATAAACATTGTACCACCAATTGCACGCATCCAATACATAGGTATAATTTCATTTACAGTTTCTAAGAAATTACCATACGTTAAAGAACCATCAGGGTTAAATTGTTTCCACATAGAAGCTTGTACAAAACCAGCTACATACATAGGTAATGTATATAAAATAATACCTAAAGTACCAATCCAGAAATGAAAATTTGCTAATCCTTTTGAGTATAATGTAGTTTTAAACATTCTTGGAATTAACCAATACAACATACCAAAAGTAAAGAAACCATTCCAAGCTAATGCACCAACATGAACGTGAGCAATAATCCAATCAGAAAAGTGAGCAATTGCATTTACATTTTTAAGAGATAGCATTGGGCCTTCAAAAGTTGCCATACCATAACCAGTAATTGCAACAACCATAAATTTTAAAGTTGGGTCTGTTCTTACTTTATCCCAAGCACCTCTTAAAGTTAATAATCCATTTATCATACCTCCCCAAGAAGGAGCTATTAACATAACAGAAAAAGCAACCCCTAAATTCTGTGCCCAGTTAGGTAATGATGTATATAATAAATGATGTGGTCCTGCCCAGATGTAAATAAAAATCAAAGACCAAAAATGTACAATAGATAATCTATAAGAATATACAGGTCTATTTGCAGCTTTGGGTACAAAATAATACATTAAACCTAAAAAAGGTGTTGTTAAGAAAAATGCTACAGCATTATGACCATACCACCATTGAACTAATGCATCTTGTACACCTGCATAAACAGAATAACTTTTTAAGAAACTAACAGGTAATTCTAAACTATTAAAAATATGAAGCACTGCAACTGTTACAAATGTTCCTAAATAGAACCAAATAGCAACATATAAATGACGTTGTCTTCTTTGTAAAATAGTCCAAATCATATTTACACCAAAAGCTACCCAAACTAAAGCAATTGCAATATCTATAGGCCATTCTAACTCAGCATATTCTTTAGATGTTGTATAACCTAAAGGCAATGTAATTGTGGCTGCTACAATAATAGTTTGCCATCCCCAGAAATTAAAATTGCTTAAAAAATTACTAGCCATTCTTGCTTTTAATAATCTTTGTAATGAGTAATAAACCCCAGCAAAAATTGCATTACCTACAAAAGCAAAAATCACTGCGTTTGTATGTAATGGTCTTAATCTACCAAAACTTAACCAAGAAATTCCGTCTGTTAAATTTGGGAATAAAAACATAAAAGCTAAAAGTAAACCTACACTAAAACCTACTATCCCCCATAGAAGTGTAGCGTAGATAAACTTTTTGACTATTTTATTGTCATAATAAAATTGTTGCATTTCCATAAATTGATGTTTAAAAGTCTAATTAATTTTTATTGTTTTCTTTTACAAGTTCATCATCAAACAACATTCTTACTGAAGGTGTATAAGAATCATCATACTGCCCTTTTTTTACTGAATAAATAAATGCGAAAAAGAATACAATTGCCACTAAAATACTTAGTGCTAGTAGTAGGTATATTACGCTCATATCTTGCCTGATAATTAATACACCAAAAATAGTTTTGATTACTTTTTTAAAATATGACTTTTATCATATTCTAATTTTTTTTTCAAAAAAAAGCAGCATATCATCTGGATATGCTGCTTTCTTTAAAATTACAATCTTTTTAGAATAGTAAAAACTAATCTAAAATGAGCCAAAAACAAATGTGATACTTAAAATAAAAATTGAAAATTTTAATAAGGCACCTGAAAATTTGCGAAGTAAAATTAAGGTTCTAAGGTATTTGATTCTATTACTTTTCATTAGGGGGGTATTTAAAGTTGATATAAATTTAGAAAAAACTTATTTTATATCAAAATAAAATCTCCTGTTTTTTTAAATAGTCATAGAAAATAACTTTTTCTTAACTTTTTGATTTATCAGTTTTTTATCAAAAGCCATGCAAATATTTCTTACAAATGGTCTTGCATTTACTGGTATTGTTATAGAATTATCATTTATGATTACGAGGTCATCTTCTATTAAAGGTTTTAATAAATCTAAATGATCATCAATATTTTCTATTTTTGTAGATGTTTTATCCCAAGAAGTATAAAAGTTACACATTATATTTAAAATGTGTTTTCTTATAATTCTATCTTCTTTTGATAAAATATGCCCCCTAAAAACAGGAATTTCTCCAGCATTTACTATTTCTTGATATTCTTTTACCGTTTTTACATTTTGTGCAAATCCGTACCAAGAATCAGAAATTGCAGACATACCTAAACCAATCATTAATTGTGTTTTGTTTGATGTGTACCCCATAAAATTTCGATGCAAAGTTTTATTGATGGTGGCTTTATATAAACTGTCTGTTTTTAATGCAAAATGGTCCATACCAATTTCTTCGTAACCTAAATCTGTAAAAAGTTGTTTCCCTAATTCATAAAGTGCTCTCTTTTCATCATCTTTTGGTAAATCATTTTCATTAAAACCTCTTTGGCCTACACCTTTTACCCAAGGTACGTGTGCATAACTGTAAAATGAAATTCTGTCTGGTTGTAATTCTTTGGTTTTATTTATAGTGTAAATTACATTTTCTTTTGTTTGATGTGGCAAGCCGAAAATTAAATCGTGACTTACAGAAGTGTAACCTATTTCTCTAGCCCAACTTGTAACTTGAGCTACAGCCTGAAAAGATTGTATTCTGTGGATTGCTTTTTGTACTTTTTCATTATAATCTTGTACTCCAAAACTTACTCTTGTAAAACCACAATTGTATAAAGTTTTTAATTGTGCTTTAGTAGTATTACTTGGGTGCCCTTCAAAACTAAACTCTGCTTCTGAATGTTTTTCTGAGTTTGCGAATATTCCGTCTAACAAATATTCTAAGTTTTCTTTAGAAAAAAAAGTAGGAGTACCACCACCTAAATGTAGTTCTTTTATAATTGGAGTTTCATCTAACAAGTTGACATATAGTTGCCATTCTTTTAAAACCGATTTTATATAGTCTTCTTCTACTTCGTGCCTTTTAGTAATGTGTTTATGACATGCACAAAACGTACATAAACTCTCGCAAAATGGTAAATGAATGTATAAACTAATCCCTTCTTTTTGATTACTTTCTACAAATGATTTTTTAAAACTCTCAATCCATTTTTGTTTTGTAAATGTATTTTCATCCCAAAAAGGTACTGTTGGATAACTAGTATATCTTGGCCCTGGAACATTATACTTTTGAACTAATGATTTCTTTTTCATAATATTTTTAGTTGATTTCTAATGCTATTTCTATCATTTCTTTAAAAGTATGTTCTCTTTCTTCTGCTGTAGTTTTTTGTTTTGTGACTAAGCTATCAGAAATTGTAAGAATAGATAACGCATTTACATTGTATTTAGCAGCAATGGTATATAAGCCAGAAGTTTCCATTTCTACACATAAAATTCCGTATTCTGCCCATTTTTTATAGCTCTCAAAATCATCAGCATAAAACTCATCAGAACTTAAAATACCACCAGCTTTAATAGGTATATTTTTATTGTCTGCAATTTCCATGGCTTTCTTAAATAATTGAAAACTTGCAGTTGGTGCATAATCTGCACCATTAAAACGAATTGTATTTAATCCTGAATTTGTAGAAGCAGACATTGCAATAACAATATCTCTAATTTTAATTTCTTTTTGATAAGAACCAGCAGAACCCACTCTAATTAAGTTTTTTACACCAAAATTATTAATCAATTCATGAGTATAAATTAAAGTTGATGGGATGCCCATTCCTGTACCTTGTACAGAAATTTTTTTCCCTTTGTAAGTACCTGTAAATCCTAACATTCCACGAACTTCATTATATAAAACAACATCTTCTAAAAAGGTATCTGCAATCCATTTTGCTCTTAAAGGATCTCCAGGTAATAAAACTGTTTCTGCTATTTGACCTTTTTTTGCATTTATATGTACACTCATAATTAGTAGGCATTTTTTTCTGATATTCCTTGAGTAACCAATAAAACTCCTGAAGAAGTTCCTAAACGAGTTGCCCCAAGTGCAATGTATTTTTTGGCTATTTCTATATTTTTAATTCCCCCAGAAGCTTTAATTTGTACTTTATCTTTTACAATACTCTTCATTAATTCTACATGTGCTAATGTTGCTCCATTTGTACCAAAACCAGTAGAAGTTTTTACAAAATCTGCACCAGCATTTACAGCTAATTCACAAGCTTTTTCTATTTGTTTATTACTTAAATAACAAGTTTCTAAAATTACTTTTAATATTTTGTTACCAATGGCTTTTTTTATTAATCGAATTTCATTTTCAATATATTCAAATTCATTGTCTAATAATTTACCTACATTTAAAACCATATCTATTTCTGATGCTCCATTTTCAATACAATTTTCGGCTTCAAAAACTTTTGCTTTTGTAGTCATTGCACCTAAAGGAAAACCAATTACAGCTGCAATTTTTACATCTGTATTTTTTAAGTTTTGTTTTACTAAATCTACATAACAACCATTAACACAAACAGCATAAAAACTGTACTGTTTTGCTTCATCACAAATTTTAATAATATCTTTTTTTGTTGCTGTAGCTTTTAATAAAGTGTGATCTATATATTTATTTATTTGCATAACTTTTATTTAATTTTTTACCTACTAAATTAGTAGAAATGGTTGTGAAAATCACAATACTAATAGAACTTAAAGGCATTAAAATTGCTGCAATTACAGGCATTAACTGACCAGTAATTGCAAAATACAAGCCTACAATATTATAACAGAGTGAAAGTACAAAACAATATTTTATTATAGTTATCGCTTTTTTAGATGCTTTAAAAAATTGTTCTAATTTATGAAATTGTGAAGCATCTAAAATAGCATCGCAAGCAGGTGAAAAAACGTTTATATTTTCTGATAAAGCAATACCTACATTACTTTGAGCAAGTGCACCAGCATCATTTAAACCATCACCAATCATGGCTACTTTTTTTAATGTTTTTTGCTGGTTTTCTACAACCTTTAACTTATCGTCTGGTTTTTGATTGAATAATAATGTCGTTTCTTTTGGTAAAAATTCTTTTAAATAAGTTCTTTCACCTTCATTATCACCAGAAACTACTGCTAAATTATAATTACTTTCAAATGAATTAAAAATTTCTTTTACACCATTTCTATAAGAATTTTTAAACGTAAATTTTCCTTTATAAGTATCATTAAAATTGATGTGTACAGAAGTATCAAAAGAAGAACTATTTACATTATTATTTACAAAAGAAGCTGAACCTAATTTTAGTTTGTCATGTTGATATTCACTTTGTATTCCTTTACCTAAAAATTCATTATAATCTTCTAATTCTAAAACTTCTATATCTTTAAATGAATTGTATAAAGTTCTACTTAATGGGTGATTAGAAGCTCTTAAACTACTTTTTAAAATCCTTTTTTCTTGCTGATTTAAAGGTGTTCCATCATAAGTAATTGTACTCTCTTTGTTTGTTGTTAAGGTACCTGTTTTATCAAAAATTATTGAATTTATACTTGCTAATTGTTCAATTACAGTTGCGTTTTTTAAATAAAATTTTTGCTTACCAAAAATGCGTAATAAATTTCCTAAAGTAAAAGGAGCTGCTAATGCTATTGCACAAGGACAAGCAATAATTAATACAGCTGTAAAAACGTTTAAAGCTTTGGTAGCATCAAAAAACAACCAAAATACAGTTGTTAAAAATGCTATTGATAAAACTATAATCGTAAAATTTTTACTTATTTTATCTGTTAAAGTTTTAAATGAAGATGTTTTATCATTTTTAAAAACATCATTACTCCATAATTGCGTTAAATAGCTTTGTGAAACAGAAGACAAAACTTCCATTTCTAAAACACCAGATAATTGTTTACCACCAGCAAATAACTTATCACCAGATTTTTTTGTTACTGGCTCTGCTTCTCCTGTAACAAAACTGTAATCTATTTGTGCATTTCCGTTGATTAAAATTCCGTCTACAGGTATTAATTCTTGATTTCTAATTAAAAGTCGATCTCCTTTTTTAACATCATAAATCTGAACATTTTCTTCTTTTTTATCTGATAAAATTCTTGTGACAGCTATTGGGAAATACGATTTATAATCGCGTTCAAAAGATAAGAAATTATACGTTTTTTGCTGAAAAAATTTACCCAATAATAAAAAGAAAACCAAACCAGTTAAACTATCAAAAAAACCAGTTCCTAAATCGAAAATAATTTCGATTGAACTTCTTATAAAAAGTACAGAAATACCAAGTGCAATAGGAACATCAATATTTAAAATTTTAGAACGTAAACCTTTAAAAGCAGAAATAAAATAATCGTTTGCAGCGTAAAAAACTACAGGTAAAGAAAAGACAAACATTAACCATCTAAAGATATTTTTATACTTTTCTAACCAAAACCCATCCACTTCAAAATATTCTGGAAAAGACAGAAACATTACGTTACCAAAGGCAAAACCTGCAATACCTAATTTGTATATTAAACTTCTATCAACCTTTTTTTTACCTGTTTCGTAATCTTCTAAACTTATATAAGGTTCGTAACCAATTGAGCTTAATAAAATTACTATTTCTTTAAGTGATGTTAAGTTACTAATGTAAGAAACACGAACTGTTTTTTTTGGAAAATCTACTTGAGAAGTAGATATTTTAGGATTTAATTTGTTTAAATTTTCTAAAACCCAAATACAAGAACTACAATGTATATGAGGTATGTATAAGGTTATAATTTGGGTATTATCATCATTAAATTCCAACAATTTTTCTATGATTTTTTTATTGTCTAAAAAATCATATTTACCTTGAATTTCAGTAGGAATTGCACCAGGGTTTTCTTGAAAATCGTAATAACAAGTTAAGTCATTCTCAGAAAAAATTTCATAAACAGTTTTACAACCATTACAACAGAAGTTTTTATCGTCTAATTTTATTGTATTTTCATTACAAGAATCTCCACAATGATAACATAGTGTAGTATTCATATTTACTCTTTTTGCCTGCCACAAATTTCTGATAAGTATTATAGATAAAATATGATATTTATCAGCTTTTTTTTATCTTGCAACAGGTTCTAAATTATATATATAATGAGCAAATGTGAACAATGTATTGTACGTAAGTTTAATTCTTTAAAACATCTTTCTAAAGATGAATTAGTAAGAATGTCTGCTTGTAAAACTTCTAAAATTATAAAAAAAGGTGAACCTTTATTTGTTGAAGGTGAACATATAAATGGTGTTTTTTGTATTAAAGATGGTATTTGTAAGGTTTCTAAAATGAGTGAAAATGGTAAAAATCAAATTGTAAACTTGGTTCATCGTGGAGATTTAATTGGAGAAAGAAGTTTAATTTCTGATGAAGTATCTAACCTAAATGCTGTTGCTTTAAACGATTTAGAAATTTGTTTTATACCCAAAACTGAAATTATTAGAGATTTAGAAAAGAATCCTAATTTTACTATGGATGTTTTAAAAACTATGGCAAATTCTTTAAAAAATGCGGATAATCTGATTGTTGATATGGCTCAAAAAACGGTTAAACAACGTTTAGCAGAAGCTTTACTAAATTTAGAAGAAAAATTCGGAACGACCAATGAAGGCACTTTAGATATTCAACTTTCTAGAGAAGATATCGCAAACATAATTGGTACAGCTACTGAATCTGCAATTCGTTTATTATCAAACTTAAAAAAGAAAGAAATTATAGTTTTTAAAGGTAAAGACATTAAAATTATAAACCATAATGAGCTCGAAAAAATTTCTCATGGTTTTTAATTATTACTCTTTTATTTAAAACGAATACCCAATTGCAAAGTTAAAAACGGGTTCGTCTACTCTAAAATCTAAACGTTCACCTTCTGGTAAAGAAGGATCGTGAAAAGGTGCTGCCAAATCAAAACGAATTACAAAACCTTGTACATCTATTCTTAAACCAAAACCTGCACCCATACCCAACTCATTTATAAAATTAGAACTAAATTTATCTGTACCATTAAATGTTGGGTTTTCTACTGAATTCCAAACATTACCAGCATCAACAAAAAATGCTCCTTTAAAGAAAGAATAAATAGGAAAACGATATTCTATATTTGCTTCTAAACGAATATTACCTGATCTATCAAAAAATGTTGTGCTATTTTCACTATCTGTGCCAGAGTAAGTTCCAGGACCTAAAGAACGCGTATTAAAAGCTCTAACACTATAAGGGCCTCCAGAAAAATATTGTTTTACAAAAGGGATTACATCAGAATTACCATAAGCTAAACCATAACCTGCAAAAATTCTTGCAGCCAAAGTTTGCTCTTTATTATTCCCAAAATTAAAATGATATTTTAAATCCACATCTGCTTTAGCATATTGTGCATATTCTAAACCTAAAAACTCTTTTGGTTCACCTTCTGTAGTTTCTTTTGCAAGTAAGCTTATCGAACTCCCTGCAACATCTAAATTAGTATTCATATAAAATTGATGCGTTTTATTTGCTGACAACATTTCGTTATAAGTAAATGAAAATGTTAAACCAGAAATAAATTGCTGCTCAAAACTTTGCGATAAAAATGGATTATCTTCTAAAATTTGTTCAAACTCTGGTGTAGAATTAGAAAGTCTGGTATAATTTACAGAAATAGGGTTAAACTCATAAGTAATGTATTTATTTGCATTCCACACATAACCAAAAAGTACAGTACCAGAAAGCAATGTATACAGCTCACTTCGATCTAAATATGTTGCACTTAAACTGGTTTTTGTTTTTGGGATTGAATACTCAAAAAAATCTTCATTAATAGAAAAAGGAGCAATAACTCTAGGAAAAATTAATTCTGATTTTAATTCTAATTCTAAACTACTTAAACCAGAATTATCACCAGAAGAAACTTGAGTTTCATAACCAACACTAGAACTAAGATTTAGGGTTTCTCCACCACCAAAAACATTTCTATTACTAAAAACTAAACCTAATGTTGGCCCTGCAAAATTATTAGATTTTGTAACCGCTTGTAATTCTGCACGAATTGCACGTTTTGTTAATGGTGATAAGAATATGTTGGCTTCTAAAGCACCTTCATTATCATTGGCCACAGTATCTATTTCTTTGTATTGAATGTTTACATATTTATAAGCACCAATTGTAGATAATCGTCTTGCTGTGTTTTTTGATGTATTTGGGTTGTAATATTCGCCTTCTTTTAAGGTGATAAAATCATCTAAATATTTAGGTTTAAAGAAAACTTCATTCTGATAATAATTTTTATTTTCGAATCTATTTGGCTCATTAGTAGTAGAATCTCTTAAATTATAATTAGGATAAACGTTGATTGTTTTAACCTTAAAAGGAATTATTGCTTTTTCTGGCACATCTTTTTTCAACTTTAAAAAAAGGTCGAATTTTTTATTTTTATATTGATTGGTATCTGCTTCGAAAATTAAAAAATTACTATTAAAATTATAATACCCTTTATCTTTCAATTCGCTATCTAATCTTTGTCTTTCTAATTTTAAATTACCTAAATCAAAACGCATATTTTTTTCAAAAGGCGATGTTGAACTTAGCTTTTTTATTTCTTTATAAATTGGTTTCGTAAAACTATCTACTTTATAATTAGCCATTGTGTAAGGCTCTTTTACTTTTAGTTGATATTCTATTGAAGCTCTTTTTTCTGATTCTGTAAAAGAAGATGCTGCAGAGCTGTAGAAAAAACCATTGTTTTCTAATCTATTTAATAAAATTTCTTCTACTTCTAAATTCTCTACATCAGATTGATAAACAGGTTCTTCACCAAATTGTTTAAATAGCCATCTATTAATAAAATTTGTTTTCTCTTTCTGATTTTTATAATAGTAATACAAACCCAAATGCATCCCTAAAAATTTTGAATTTGGTTCTGGCCTTAAAACTTGAGTTAAGTTTTCTTTTAGCTTTTTGGGTTGTGGCACAGCAGAATCTGCATCCATTTTAATGGTAGCACCTGTATATAATCTTTTACCTTCTGGTATAAATTTATTTATACTGCAGGAGTATAACATAAAAGTTACCACTAAAACTAAGACACTATTTTTCAACAAATTTTTCAATTATTAATTTTTTTTCTTTTCTAAACTATTGTTTGTTTTTTCTTCTTTGTCACTTAATTTTTCTTCTGCTAAAGCTTTTTCTTTTTCAACCTTATCACTTTCAGCTTTAAAAATGGCGTTCCAAAGTGCTCTAAATTCGTTAAATTCTTGGGTAAAAATTAGCGCAATTCCGTTTACAATGGTTTGCCCATCAATAACATTTTCGAACTCACTTTTTCTAAATCCTTTTAGCCTAAATCTACCATCTTCAGAAAGTTTGTATTCTAAGCTAACATTACCAATTAAAGGTGTTTCTTCACCTGTTTGGCTGCTACCTTGTATATCTACATCACTACCTACTCTAACTGTTAATCTATCATCAAATAGTTTTTTCTGAGCAGTAACCCCCAATTGTGTTCTGTCTGTAGCAGATGTACCTTGATAATCTGTATAACTATTTAAATCGAAATTTAATTCTATACCAGAATTTCCTAAAATTTTATCAGAAAAAGCATTTAATTGCCCAGAAACAGCATCATTTAAATTGTCTCTTGCAATTGTTGCAAAACCACCAGAACTACCATCACTTCCAGAATCTGGATAAAATCGATTTAAAACTAATAATGAAAAAACTTGTTTATTTAATTCTTCTTCTTGTTCATTTACTTGTTGTACTCTACCATAAACTTGGCCACTTACAGCACCTTGTTCTTCTTCTGGCATATCTAAACTAAAAGATATTTCTGGCTGTAATAGATTACCATCAATATTTAAGTAGACATAAAATGGTAAAACCTGTTTAAATTTATTTTGAACAGATGCATCTTCATCAGAAATTTGAGATGCCATTAAAGCAGATGCAGTTGTTTCTATATTGTAAACAGCACTAACATCTAAATTTGCATCAAAAGGATCTCCTGACCAAGAAACTCGTCCTCCAGGAACTAGATTGAATCTTCTATTTACTAAACTATATAAATTTAACTCATAATGGCCATCTGAAATTTCGTAAGTACCTGTTAAAGATATTCTACCATTTGGCACCATATTAAAAAGAAATTCTCCTTCTCCAGAAACATTAAAATTATCTCCTGTTTCCTCATCAATAACAACAGTTATTGCAGCATCTTTACTAATATTTAATTTTGTAAAAATATCAAACCCTGTAATTGTTGCAGATTTTTCTTCGGTTTGTGTAAGTATAGCATCTGGGTTTTCTCTATTTACAAAAACCACAACATCATCTCTATTTTCTACACTTGCATAAGTTGCAGGCAAAACATAAGTTACATCTGTATCTGAACCTACAGTTACATTTGCTGATAATTTTGGTATTTGTAAATCTCCTGTTAAATCTGCTTTTGCATTAAATGTTGCTAAACCATAAAATGAAGGATTATCTTTTTTATCAGCATTTAGAAATCTAAAGTTTTTCGCAGTTAATTTTAAATCAAACTTAGGGTTGATAAAACTTTCTGTTAAGATTTTACCAGATAATACTAATGCGTTTTTCTTAGCATCTAAAATGGTGAATTTAGATAAATACAAACCATCATTATCTAAAGTTAACTTCTCATTCTTTAAAGTGAACTTTGTATTTAATTTAGTGATGTTAAAATCTGCGTTATTAAAGTTTATATTTCCATTATATATAGGGCTAGAAGTGGTACCTGTTACTTTAAAATTACCATTAAAACTACCACTTGTTTCTTTAATTTCTCCTAAAGAAAGTGTGTTTAAGGCATTCATTTTAAATTCATTTAAATTGATGTTTAAATTTAAATTGGCATCATTATTTGCAACAACATAATCGCCTATTAAGTCTAAATCAATATCACCTTCTTTTAAATTGGCTTTAAAATCGTATTTATTACCTCCTAAAGATTTTGCATCAATAGAAAATTTACCTAAATCTGTTTTTAATACTTTAAGTTTATCTACTTGTAAATCAGCAACAATACCTGTATCATTAAAAGGTTCTTCTAAAATAAAACTACCATTTAAAATTCCGTTTGCAATTTGTTTATCAGGATTTAAGTAGTTTAAAACCTCACTAATTTTAAAATTTTTATAATTAACTGCAATATGTGTTTTTTCTATATTGGCTACTTTGTCTGTAATTTCTATAGATTGATTGCCTTTATTTATTTTAAAATTATTAAAAATCAATAAGTTATTATTGCTTAAAATAAGGCTATTATCATTCGCAATATTCCAAATACTATTGTTTAAAACTAAATTTTCTGGATCTACAGAAAAAACCAACTTTTCACGACTTCCTGTAATTTTTGCGCCAACATTCATTAAGGTTTTTCCTTTATCATTACCAACAAATTTTAAATTGAGTTCATTATTTATTTGTTTACCTGTAATTATTGTTTTTGGTACTCTAAATGGGTTTGCGTTTACGCCATTAAAACCTAATTCAAAATTAAAACTTTCTTTATCTGTATGCATTTTAAATGCCAAACTATCTAATTCACTACCATTATAATTTATATGTGGCACAGAAATTTTAGCTTCTAGTTTTCTTTTTACTTCATTAAAATCTAAAGCAACATCTATGGTATCTATATCTTTTAAATTTACTAAAAACACATCTTTAATTAAAGGAGTCTGTGAAATTTTGCTTCTAAATTTAATATTAACAGGGTTTAAAATTGTATCTGTAAGTACTACATCTCTATAAAAATAACTTGATATATGTTTTTGTAATGCAGTTGTAAATCTCTGAGGACCTGTATTAGATTCTAACTCTAAGTTTAACATCTTATTCTTAACAGAAACTGCTGTTGTATCTTTGTTTGTAAAAGCATTTGCAGTAATTTTACCTAATAAATATGTTTTATTATCGTAAACAATAACTCCATTTTCAATCTCTAGATCAGTTTTATAATCAGTTGAATTACCATTAAAATTAGCATCTATATTCAAACTCGTTTTAATGTTTCTGTCCATTAATTTTAAGCCACCTAAATCTGCTCCAATAATATTAAAATTAATTTTTGCTTCTGTATTTACAGTGTCTAATTCTACTAATGCATTTAAATCGAAATTTAAATTATCATCCTTATATTTTGATGTTAGTTCTCCTACTCCATTTTTAAAATCTCCAGTTAAAGCAACATCTTTAATTTTATAATTGTTTAAAGTAAAATCGGTAACAGTTGCATTTAAAGAAGCATCTAAATTATTTAGGGTTTCTCCATTACCAGAAGCATTTATATTTAAACTTAAAGCTCCTAATTGATCATTTTTTAAAAGCTCATTTAGTTTATAATCTTCAATGTTAATTTCTGTTGCGAAACTTATAGTTTCTTTAGAATTATATTTTCCTTGTAGCGCAATTGCTCCTTGAGAGGAGTCTAATTTTAATTCTGTAGTTATATCTTTTAAACCTCCATTTACATTACCAGCAATTGATATATTTTCTGGTAATCGAATACCAAAATCATTTTCATTTATAAAATTTAAAAGATCTTTTTTAGTTGTAGTTGCTTTTAGTGAAGGCAAATTAAGTTGTAAATTATCAGGGTTTGTAGGGTTTAAAACAATACCATCAACAATAATATTTGTAGTGTTTCCCCAATTAATTTGACTATTGTTAATATTTATTTTTGATAAATTTCCGTTTGCAAAAAACTTACCTGTAATCGTTTTTTTACTTAGCGCATTTATGTAAATATTATTTTTCAGGTCTGGTTGAAGATTTAAAAATGGATTTAAGTTTAACTTTATAATAGGTAAATTTAAATCAACTTTTACATTTTCTGGATTATCAATAAAACTTGATAATGAAGTGTAATTCAAGCTTAAATTACCAGCAACTTTATTTTTATCAAAATCAAAAAAGAAGTTATTTAAACTCATTTTTTTATCAGAAATATTCGCTTTAAATTTTAATTCATCTAAATTTAAACCCGAACTTTCTTTAAAATTGAAGCTCTCTACATTTAAACTTCCTTTTTTATTATCGTAATTAATGCTATTTGCTAATAAATTAAATTCTGAAACTGAAATTGCATTTTGATTAAAGACATTATTTTTAATCTCATCATTATTAACAGCATAAATAATATTATTGTTTTGTAAACTAATATCATTAATATTTACAAATAATTCTGGCCATTCAAACTCAGAGTTAGAAGTAGAACTTGAATCTTGAGTGTTTTTTAGGTTAATTTTAATCTTAGAATTGTTTAATGCTAATGAATTAATATCAAAAATTGATTCTTTTAAATTGAGTCTTAAAGCATCTGTCTCAAAATCTTCTAAATCTGCGTTTGTTGTGAGTTCATTTACTTTATCTTCATAAAAAAGACTTGTATATTTTATATTAATTTGGTTGGCGAATAAATTAGGTAGCTCTACTTCTTCTTCAGTAGGATTAAGCAAAACTGGCATTTGAATATATTCAATTTTTGCATCAGAAAGGTTTATTTCTTCAGTTTCAAAAATCATGTTTTCAACATCAATAGTTTCTATTGTAGTTTCTAAAGCATCAATTTTAAAACTACTTTTTATCCCTAAAGGGATATCAGTATAAACAATATCAAAATCATTAAGATTTAAGCTACCCACAACAATTTCTGGAGATGTAGTTATAGTATCTGTTTGTACAGTATTTGATTCTGTTGCATTTGGAGTAACTAAGGCATCAATTAAAAATTGAAAATTATAACCATTAATTGTATCTTTTCTAATAATATTTGCCTTTAAACCATTCCATTCAACATCATCTACACCTAATTTTGTTCCTCTAATTAAGCCCCAAATTGGTAAATTGGCTTTTAAAGATTTAGAATATATTAAAGTGTCTCCTTTTTTATCTTCTAAATACAAACCATCTAAAGCTAAACTACCATTAAAAGTTATAAAAGCTTTATCAATTTCTACAACCGTGTTTGTTTTGTTAGCTATATAATTTGTGGCTTTGTTTACAATTATACTTTGCCCCCAAGGACTTCTTATAAATAAAACTATTAGAAAAAGAAAGATGAAGAAACCAAGTAAAACTCTAAGAAATCTTCTTAAAAATCGATGTTTATGCTTTTTCTTATCTTTTATTGACACTCTTCTGGTTTTAATCAACAAAGATATTACAGAAGTATTTTTTAAATTATCTCATTTGATTTTTTTATTAACTTTTTCGACAACAATATTTTTCTAAAAAGTTTTAATACATTTGTTAAGAACTTAATATATAGCCCCAACATATGAAACAAATTATTATTTTTTTACTTTTAATAATAGTAGCAATTATTGGCTATGGAAAATACAGTCAATATAAAAGATATAATTCACCAGATGTTAATTATGTAAGTGATAAAAAAATAGATGAAACTTACTATAATAAAGAACTTTTATATAATTATTACGAAGCTATTGAAGACTTAAACAGCTATGTAATGCTACAATGGTCTGCAAATAATATTGATGTTAGAACACCTAAAGATGATGATGAAGAAACTAAATTTGCTGTAGATAATTTTGCTAAAAAATTAGCTAAAGTTAAATATTATGAGGCTATACTTGGTAATTCTTTACATCTTAAAGAAAATGGATTAACAAATGAAGAAATTAAATTTTTAGAAGAAAAAGGAATGGATTTAGAATCTTACACTAAAAAATTAAAGAATTCTAAAATTAAGAATCTGTATAACTCAAATTTAAAATTATATAATGGTTCTAAAAATGCTATAATTTACGAAGTACAAAAAGAATTAAAGAAAAAAGGACATAAAATTAAAATTGATGGTGTTTATAGAATTGAAACACTAAATGCAATCAAAAAATTTGAAGAAGAAAATAACCTTTTAGTTGATGGTTTATTAGACGAATTAACAGTTGAATTAATGTTTCAATAGAATTTAATTGGGTAATATTTGTTGAATTGTTAATTTTCTTTGGATTTTACCTGTTTCAGTTTCTATGAAATTGCTAACAAAATAAATTTCTTTGGGTTTTTCGAACTTTGAAAGTGAACAATTTTCGAAACTAACTTCTTGCTTATTTCCTTCAATTATTAGAATTAATTTTTCTCCTAATTTTTCATTAGTAATTCCTGTTACAAAAAAACGATTTGTAATTATTTTAGATAACTTTTCTTCAATTTTCTCTGGATGTAATTTTACGCCACCAGAATTAATTACATTGTCAAAACGACCTAACCATTTAAAATGGTTATCAGAAATTAATTGTACTACATCATTTGTAAAAATAATTTCTTCGGATACTTTTTTTGCATCTATTACCAAACAATTTCGTTCATCAATATAAATGGTTACGTTTGGTAAAGTTTCATAAAACAGGTTTTCTACTAAATTAGTGTTCTTATTCGAAAAATTATTTAGCTTTTTAACAGCAATATGTGTTATGGTTTCTGTCATTCCGTAAGTTGCGAAAACATTAGTGGTAACCGTTTGTAATTTGTTTTGTAAACTATTTGATACTACTCCACCACCAACAATTAATTGCTTTATCAAATTTAATTTAGAAATCGAATTTTCTACTTGTAAAGGCACCATTGCAGAAAAATCATATTTATTTTTTATGATTTCTAAAGGATTTGAATTTGATTCGATAACATCTAATTGCCAACCTAAAGTTAAGGCTCTAATCAGCATCATTTTACCAGCTATATAAACAATTGGTAAACATAAAAGTGCTTTTGTGTTTTGGGGTAAATTAAAATAATTACCTGTTGCTTTTGCAGAATTTATCATCAATTCTTTTTTAAGCTGAATTGATTTTGGAGTACCAGTAGAACCCGAAGTTTTTACAGTAATTGCTATTTCATTAGAAAACCAATTTTGTAAAAACAGATGAATATCAACAGAAATACTTTTAGAAAAGCTCAGAATTTCATCCACAGAAGAAAATGAAACTCCATTTAATTTAAAATTCTTATGAAATTTATTCTGCTCCAATTTCATCTAAAACTCTGTAATTTTCTTGTAAATTAATTGGTTTTTCTATTTTGCCTGTTAATTTTTCTTTCCAATCTTGCCATTTATAAACCTTAGCAAATATGAACATTAATATAGGGAAAATTACAAAAACAGGTACAAATACATCTGCACCTAAAACTGGTTCTGAAAGATCTATTAGTAAAGAATCTGTTTGAAAAACTGTATAATCTGCAGTTACTAATAATGCTGTAATTAAGTTATTAGCTGCGTGAAAACCTAGGGCTAACTCCAAACCTTCGTCCATTAATGTTATAATACCTAAGAAAAAACCTGTACCAATGTAATAAACTAAAATACCATAACCCAATTTAGCTACCTCTGGATTTGCAATGTGTAATAAGCCAAAAACTAAAGAAGTAGAAATTAATGGAAACCATCTATTTTTAGTAACCATACCCAAACCCTGCATTAAATATCCTCTAAAAAAATACTCTTCGAAACTGGTTTGTAAAGGAATTAAAAGCACTGCAATTAAAACAAGATTTAAAAATTTATCTAAATCAAAATTCCATTGATAATTTTCTGGAGACATTTTAAAATCTATTACTACAAAAATAGTAGTTATACTCGCCCATAAAAAGAAAGCAAAAAACACTCTTTTCCAATCTATTTTTTTTCTTGAAGTAGTTAGAGAAGTTATTGTTTGTTTATGTATAAATTTTACCCAAATTAAAAGAGCTAACAAACCTACAGCAAATTGTGCTAGACTTTCTATCAAAAATCTATTTGCACCTTTTTTAGCAATTTCTACTTTCATTATTTTTTCTACATCTAAATCTAAAAGCCAAATTGCTAAAAAATTTAATGCCATTAATCCAAAAAATAAAATAGGAATAATTAAGTATTTCCACATTCCTAATTTTCCTGTATATCCTTGTTGTATGTAGTTCATTTTTGTTTTTAAGTTTCTGAATTTGTGCTAAAACCACACAAAATTATAAGTGTTTTTTTAAACTAAATTAAAATTCCAATGTAAAGATGGGTTGTATTGTAATGTTCCGTTTTTAACTTCTAGTGGGCTATTAAAATTATTGGTAAATAAACCACCTGTACCCAAACCTTGAGGCAAATTATTTTGCAATGTATACGTAAATTGTGCAATTGCATTTAAGCCAATATTACTTTCTAAAGCAGAAGTAATCCACCAACCAGATTTATTTTCTTCTGCTAATTTAATCCATTCTGTACTACCTGCAAAACCACCTACTAAACTTGGTTTTAGAATAATATATTGAGGATTAATTTCTTTAATTATTTTCTTTTTTTCTTCGGATGAAAATACACCTATTAACTCTTCATCTAAAGCAATAGGCAAAGGTGATTTTTGGCAAAGTGTTGCCATTTCTAAAAGCTGACCTTGTTTAATGGGTTGCTCAATAGAATGGATTTCTAATTCTGATAATCTTTTTAATTTCTCTAGTGCATTTGCTGGATTAAAAGCTCCATTTGCATCAACTCTTAACTCAATTTCATCCGCAGAAAACTCTTTTCTAATTGATTTTAATAATTCGATTTCAGCATCAAAATCAATAGCACCAATTTTCATTTTAATGCAAGAAAAACCTGACTTTAATTTCTCTTTAATTTGGTTTTTCATGAATGCCTTTTCCCCCATCCAAATTAAACCATTTATAGAAATTGCTTTGTTTCCATTGGTAAATTCTGATGGAAAAAGGTTAAACTTATCATTATTTTTAAGTGATAAAAAAGCTTGTTCTAAACCAAATTGTATAGATGGGAAATGAGCCATTTCAGCCAATAAAAAATCTAAACCTTTGTTAATGTTGTTACAAACCCAAATTAGTTTTTCTTCGTAATTTGGTACATCATCTATACTTAAACCTCTAAAAAGCCCAGTTTCTCCAATTCCTATTTTATCATCTTTCTTTAAAATGATAAACCAAGTTTCTTTTGTTCTTAAAATTCCACGAGAAGTACCACTTGGATTTTTAAAATTGAGAATATATTTTTTGTAGGTAGCTTTTATCAAAATAAAATTATTGTTTTTCTACAAAACTTTTAAAATTATTTAAATAATCTTGGTCTTGTCTTTTAAAAGTGCCTTTAAAATATGGAAACAAACAAGACATTATATAAGAATCACTTCTGCAAGAAGAGTTTAAAGTAACTGTTGTTAATTCATTTTCTGTTGTAAAAATGTAATCGTCTGTTTTTAGCATATTTTCGGCATCAAAAAATAATGTTACTTTTTCATTTGGTATGTAAGCCATCACTTTTTCTGTCATGGTAATTTCTTGACCTTGATTTACAACTACTATTTTATAGGTATTACCTGTTCTGCCTAAAGTTTCATTAATTACCTCAAAAGATTTTATTTCTGGAATCCATTCTTTTAAATTCTCTTGATTATTAAACGTAGTAAAAACTTCTTCTAATGGTTTATTTACAGAAACTTGTGTGGTATAATTGGTTTCTTTTACAAATAAGCCTGTTGCAAAAAATACAATTGTAAGGGCAGTTATAATCCCTAAAATAATTTTTATAATTTTCATTTAAATGTTTTTATCTTCTCCTATTTCTAAAATAATTAATTCTTTTTCTTTTGATAAAAATTTTTCTTTTGCTTTATTTACATCAATCTCAATTGGCGGAAATGTGTTAAAATGACAACCAATTACTATATTACACTCAACTAAATTACTTGCTAAAATTGCATCTTCTACACCCATTGTAAAAGTATCTCCAATTGGTAAAATTGCGGCATCTAACGTAAATGACATTGGTATTAATTTCATATCCATAGTTAAAGCTGTGTCACCAGCAATATAAATATTTTTCTCTTTAGATGATAATACAAAACCTCCTGGTTCACCACCATAAGTTCCATCTGCAAAAGAAGAAGTATGAATTGCATTTACATATTTTGCCGAAAATTGATCTGCTTTAAAAGTACCTCCATGATTTAATGCAAATACATTTAAATCTTTAGCACCATAATACAAGGCAATTTCATAATTAGATACAATCACAGCTTTTGTTCTTTCTGCAATTGCCTCTACATCTAAAACATGGTCTTGATGAGCATGGGTTAACAAAATATAATCTGCTTTTAAAGTAGCTATATCAATATGAGAAGCTAAAGAATTACCAGTAATAAAAGGATCTACAATAATAGAAATATCTTCTATTTGAATAGAAAAACAAGAATGACCTAAAAACTGAATATTCATAATACTTAATTTTATCTGTTATACTTTAAAAAAATGTGTTTGTAATTCCGAAAAGAATTGCAAATAAAAAGGTACTTAATGCTACTTTTTTTAATTCTTTATCTAGTTCTGCAGGAATTTTATTTTCTGATACTGTTTTTACATTTTTAATTAACGGAATAAAAGCCATTAAAAATACAAATTGATAAACAGATTCAAAAGTTAAAAAGACAAAAGTTAATGCTGAAATTAAAGATCCGAAAATTAAACAATAATGATATTTTTTTGCTTTCTCAGTACCTAATTTAACAACTAAAGTGTTTTTATTATTCTTTTTGTCTTCTTCTCTGTCTCTTAAATTATTTAAATTTAAAACAGCTGTACTTAATAAACCTATTGAAATTGCTGGTAAAAATATAGTAAAGTTGATACTTTTTGTAAATAAAAAATACGAACCCACAACGCTTAATAATCCGAAGAAAATAAACACAAAAACATCTCCAAAACCTGAATAACCATAAGCTGAATTACCAACTGTATATTTAATTGCTGCTGTTATTGAGGCAATACCAAGTAAAAAAAACAAAATAGAATAACCAAAGTTTTCACTACCAAAAGAAACATATATTAACAGTATTGCAATAATTAAAGTGATTATTGTAGTTACTATCATTGCCCTTTTCATTTGTTTAGGAGTAATTGCACCAGAAGAAACCATTCTTGCTTCTCCTGTTCTGTTTTTGTCTGATCCCTTAATTCCATCTCCATAATCATTGGCAAAGTTAGATAATACTTGAAAACCTATTGTGGTTAGAATTGCTAGCCAGAAAATTTCAGATTGAAAAATTGAAGGGCATCCAAAACAACAACTAAAAACATCTGGAGAGTTTAAATATTCAAAATGACCTAAAAAACTCCCCACAATTATCCCTGAAACAGATAAAGGTAAAGTTCTTAAACGAGCTGCTTTTATAAAACTTTTTACATCCATTCTTTATTTGTATTTTCTACTTTGTATAAAGTGTGATTATAAATATTTATGGCATCAGAAAAAGGAATACAAGGAATTTTTATTTTACCTGAAGCAGTTTGTAAGATTATATCTGCTACATTGCTTCTTTTCTGAAAAATAGTTTGCTTCATTTTAATATTTTGCACTTTAAAAATTTCTAAATAAGTAATGTGAGTTTCTAATAAACCTTTACCAACCAACAACATAGAATCAGAGGTTTTATAAAAGCGTTTTTTTACTTTTGTAAAGACCAAAAATACAACAATAGGTATCACTAAAAGAATAGAATAGAAGATTTCAATACGAGAAAATGTTAAATATAATGCTGTGTAAACTATAATTAAAAATAAAAAAGTGAAAAGAAAAATTCTTCTCTTATAATAATTATCAGGAAATTTTTTAAGACTGTTTTCTACATCAGAAAAATGAAATAAACTATTTTTTATTGTTTCTATTTGATCTTTTTTACAACCAACTATACGTATTAATTTTTCTTTCTTTTTACTGTTTGTTTTACCACTTACAGCTTGCTTAAAAGTAACAAAATAAATACCTATTAATTGTTTTAAAGGATTTGTTGATATTCTAATATGCTGAACCTTTCCCTTTTTTAAGACAATAGATTTCTTGGTAAATAACCCTTGATTAATTTCGTATGCGTTTTCTTTTAAATATACCTTTAAATTAAAATGCACTAAGAAAACTCTTACAAAAGATGTTATTAATGCAATTACAATTAGTGCAATTAATAGTATAAATATTAAGAATAAACTTGTTGTTAGTGCATTAGTATTTTCTTTTATAAAACCATCTAAGGTTTCTGTTTTACCAATGCTATCTGTAAATTGTTGTAGTTGCTGAAAAAAACCAATTAATAGTGCTAAAAATAGAAATAGGTTTTGCAAGTGATTTTCGGTTAAACTTACTTTAAACAATTCTTTAACATCAATATTTAATAATGGTTTTATTTCTGTTTCTATATTATTTTCTGAATTAAATTCTTTATTTGTAGCAATAATTTCTTTTAATGCTGTTGCTTTTTCTAAGGATAGTGCTTTAATAGAAATTTCGGTTTTACTTGTTCCAGCAGTTTCTATACTAACTTCATAAACATTAATGATTTGCTGAAATATATTTTGTTTAAAGTTTATGTTTTGAATTCTATGAAATGGTATAGCTGTATTCGTTTTTTTTAAAATGCCTTGATTTAATATAAAATGATCATCTTTAATTTTAAACTGGAAATTTTTATAAATTAAGATGGCTCTTATCAATAAAAAAAGTAAAATAAAAACAAAGCCTGCATAAATGTAGTTTACATTAAAACTTGATATCTCAGAGAAATCTTTAAAAACAATAAACAACAATAGCCAAGTTGCTTTTAAAACCTTGTAAATAAGTGCTGTGTAAATAACAAAAATTCCTTTTGGAGATTGTTTTGAGAAAGAAGAAAAATCAAAAGAATTATTCATTAATCTTGATACTTATAAATTCTTTGATTTGCAGAGCTGTTTCTTTTTTAATGCCTTTTATTACCAAATCATCACTACTATCGCCTGCTGTGTATACACTTAAAGAAGACAAGCCAAATAATCTTGAAAAGGGTTTTTCGTCAGTTTCTACGTGTTGAATTCTAGAGAAAGGTACTGTCGTTAATTTTTTAACAATTAAACCTTCTTTATAAGAAATATCTTTTTCTCTTAAAGCATATTTTCTTTTAGAAAAACTCATTTTTTCAAAAATAAAAATTAACAAAAAAAGAAATGTAAATAACAGATATAGGTATAAAATATATTCGTTTAAATAATCTGGAAAAACGAATTGATGCAACACAATTAACCCAGCTAAAAACAAACCAATAACTAAAAAAAAATTGATTAAAATTACCTTAAAGTAACTTTTATCAATTTTCTTAAATTCAATTTTTGTAATATCTGGTAATTCTGACACTAAATCATTTTTAAAATAATTCGTCATAAAAAACTACTCTTTAATATAAAATTCTTCGTTGCTTAAAACCAAAGCTTTTTTAATATCAATTCTGTTACTTTCTTTATTATATGGTACTATAAAAGCATCATCTAAACCAATTTTTTTAATTTCTTCTTTAAATAAAGTTGCTGTTGTGTAACTAGAAAAAACTCCCAATTGATAAATTCGTTTGTTTTTATTTTCAATTTCTTTAAAACTAAAATTTTCTTTTGTACTAATGTCTAAATCTAATTTTTCGAAAACGCCTAATTGAATGGTATAAATTACATCTGGATTAATAACAGCAGATTTTAAAACTGATGATTTTGGTTCAGAATTTATTCGGTTTAATAAAGTAACTATTTTTTGCTCTTTAGTTTCTAAAACAGATTGTGCATTTGAATGCTTTGAGTAAAGGAATATTGATAAAAAAACAAGTATAATGATTGCAATAATTAAAATAATAATATTTCTTCTATTTGCTTTTTTCTCTTGATTAGATTTTAGTTTTAAATCTACAAAACCAGCCTGTAGTTTTTCTTTATCGATTTTTAACTTATCTAATTCTGAGTATAATTCATTAAGTACTTCTTCTTTTATTATTGGCATGATTAAGGTTATAAATTATTAGCTTCTGCAATTAACTCTGCAATATCCTTTACAACTACTTCTGCTTCTTTTTCCTTAAATTTTATTCCATCTGTCATCATAGTATTGCAATAAGGGCAACCTGTTGCAATAATATTTGGTTTGGTTTTTAAAGCATCTTCTGTTCTTAAAACATTAACTTCTTTGTTACCAGGCTCAGCATCTTTAAACATTTGTGCACCTCCTGCACCACAGCATAAAGCAGTTTCTTTATGACGTTTCATTTCTGTTAAATTAACGCCCAATCTTCTTATTAAATCTCTTGGAGATTCGTAAACTTCGTTAGCTCTACCTAAATAACAAGGATCATGAAACGTAACTCTTTTACCTTTTAAAGTAGTATCATCTATATTTAAACGACCTTCTGATATTAAATTTTGTATGAATTGTGTATGATGATATACTTCGTATTTACCTCCTAAAGAAGGGTATTCATTTTTTAAAGTATTAAATGAGTGCGGATCGCATGTCACAATTTTTTTAACTTCATAACCATTTAAAACCTCAATATTCATCATGGCTTGCATTTGAAACAAGAATTCGTTTCCTGCTCTTTTTGCTGCATCTCCTGTAGAAGTTTCTTCAATGCCTAAAACTGCAAAATCTACTTTTGCTTGATGTAATATTTTAACAAACGCTCTACTTATTTTTTTTGCTCTATCATCATAACTTCCTGCAGCACCAACCCAAAACAACACTTCTGGTTGTTTGCCTTGAGCTATCATATCTGCCATTGTTGGTACTATCATAAATTACAAATTTTGAATTATGAATTATGAATTTAAACAATTCGTAATTGATAATTATTAATTAAAAATTGTTTATTCTTCGTTTGCCCAGTTTAATCTGTCTTGTTGATTATATTGCCAAGGAGCTCCATTATTTTCAACATTAGTCATCATCATATTTAATTCTTGTGGAGCAGCACTTTGTTCCATTACTAAATACCTTCTCATATCCATAATAATAGATAATGGGTCTATGTTTACAGGGCATTCTTCTACACAAGCATTGCAACTTGTACATGCCCAAAGTTCTTCTGGAGAAATATAATCGTTTAATAATTGCTTATTATCATCAACAAAAACACCATTATTAGCATCAATATTTCTACCAACTTCTTCTAAACGATCTCTTGTATCCATCATAATTTTACGAGGAGATAGTTTTTTACCAGTTAAGTTTGCAGGACAAGATGATGTACATCTACCACATTCTGTACATGTATAAGAGTTTAATAATTGCACCCAATTTAAATCTGTAACATCTGATGCACCGAATTTTTCTGGCACAGTTTCTTCTGCTCCTTCTTCTGGCATTGTATAAGGATCTGCATCAGGGTCCATCATTAATTTAACTTCGTTAGTAACTGATTCTAAATTATTGAATTGTCCTTTTGGATTTAAATTTGCAAAATATGTATTTGGGAATGCCAATAAAATATGTAAATGCTTTGAATAATATAAATAGTTTAAGAAAACTAAAATTCCTAAAATATGAATCCACCAAGCAGTTCTTTCAATTGCATGAATTGTATCTGGAGAAAAACCATTAAATAAGGGCGCAACAAATTGACTTATTGGATTTCCAATCCCTGCTTGTTGAAATGTTGGATCTGTGGCATTCATCACCAAAAACAAGGTCATTAAAACCATTTCAAAATAAAGGATGTAATTTCCATCATTTTTTGGCCAACCTTTCATTTCTTTACTTAAAAAACGTTTAATGTTAGATACATTTCTACGTAACCAAAAGATAACTACTGCAATAAAAACTAAAGCAGCTAAAACCTCGAAAGTACCAATTAAAAAACCATAAAAAGCATTGCCTAAAACACCAAGAAAAATTCTGTGTGTGCCAAAAATACCATCAATAATAATTTCTAAAACCTCAATATTTATAATGATAAAACCAACATAAACAATAATATGCAAAAATCCTGAAAAAGGTCTTTTTACCATTTTAGATTGCCCAAGAGCAATCATCATCATATTTTTTAAACGTTCAGACTTTCTGTCTGTTCTATCTACATCTTTCCCTAATTTGATGTTTCTTGATAATTTTTTGACATTCATCACAAAAAAACCAATACCTGCAATTAAGACGATAATAAAAAATATGTTTGGTAAATATTGCATTCTATAAAAATTAAATTAATATAACATTATTCTTTGATAAACAACAAACTATCTGGAGCTGTAGGAACGTATTCTTTAGGTTTTTTACCAAATAAAGAAAAATGAACATATCTCTTAGGATTTGTTTTTAAATCTCTTAATAACTGTTCTAATTCTTTTGATGCTGCTTCCATATTTTTATACAAGTCATCATCATTAATTAACCTACCAATAGTACCATCTGTTGAGTTAATTTTAATTGATAATTCGTTAAAATTGTCTACAGCATTTTCTGCTTTCTGTACAATTTGATTAAAGTTAACTGTTGTTAAACTATCTGAAAGTTTATTTAAGTTACCAGTAATATTTTTTGCATTCTCTAAGGTTATTTTTAAGTTTTCTTTATTATCAGAAACTAAATGGTTAACAGATGTAACAGCTTGTCTTAACTCATAAATAGTTGCTGCTAAATTGGTTACTGAAGAGTTTATACCAACAATAGTTTCGTCATTTAAAACTTTATTTATTCCGCTAAACAAAGTATCTGCTCTTACTATAACTTTTTCTAATTTTGTTTGTAAGGGATCTAATCGTTCTCCTATAGATGTTAATAAGCCAGCTTTTATTTCTCCTTGTAAAGTATCTGATGTAACAGCAAGTTCACCTTCATAACTTGGTATAATTGCTAAATTAGAACCAGATAATGGGTTTGGTGAATATATTTTTACAATACTTTCTTTAGAGAATTCAATATCATTTTCTAAAGTGAATCTAACAACTAGTTTTCCTTTTTTACCAGGATTATTGTTAAAATTAATATCTTCTACTTGTCCTACTTTTAAACCATTTATTGTAACTAGACTTGCTTCTGTTAAACCACCTACATTATTATATTCTACAATAAACTCTCTTGCTGAGGGCGAAAAAACATCATGGCCTTTTAAAAAATTATAGCCCCAAAAAAAAGCAACTACAATTAAAATAGCTATTATACCGGTTTTTAATTCTTTTGACATATTTGGAAATTTACTAACAATATTACTAATTATTTTTGGTTGCTACCATCAAATTTAATTCATTTTATACACATCTTGTACAGCAACTTTTTCTCCATTTTTAAAAGCAACCATAAAAGCTGATTTATATCCTTTTTGTTTTGCAATCTTTAAAGATTTTAAAGCCTCTTTATATGAGTTACTTACACCATAATAATATTTGTAATAACTACCAACTTGCACTCTCTGAATATTTGATAAACCCTTAAAATTATAAGATTTTGTAGGTATTTTATTTTTACCAGAAGCAATTTGAATTTTAAATTCTACAACATCTACATTAATATTATTATATGTTTCTTGGTTAACTGTATTTAATTTTAAATTATTAATGTATTTTTTTAAAGCATCTACAATTGCTTTACCCATTTGTTGTTGTCCTTTAGAAGAATTTAAATATCTACCTTCATTTTTATTGGTTAAAAAACCCAATTCTACCAAAACACTTGGCATAATTGTTTCTCTTAATACTTGAAAATTATCTTGTTTAACCTTTCTATTATTACGTTTTAATTTATAGGCAAAATTACTCTGAATTAAACTGGCTATTTCTAAACTTTTATCTAAATTTTCTTCTTGTAAAAGCGACAAACCAATTACAGATTCTGCAGAATTAGAGTCAAAACCTTTGTATTTTTCTTTATAATTATCTTCGTATAATAAAATTGAAGCATTTTCTCTTTTAGCAATTTCTAAGTTTTTTTTATTACCTCTTAAACCTAAAACAAAAGTACCTGCCCCAAAAGCATTAGAGGTATGAGAATCGCAATGAATAGAAACAAACAAATCTGCTTTAGCTGTATTTGCAATTTCACCTCTTTTCCAAAGATCTGGATAAGTATCTCCTTTTCTAGTATAAATAACTTTTATATCTTTTTCTTTAGATAAACTTTTACCAACTATTAACGCTACTTTTAAAACAATGTCTTTTTCTTTATAACCATTTCCTAAATTACCAGGATCTTTACCTCCATGACCTGCATCTATTACAATAGTATATACCTTTTGTGCGTTTATTATTGATGATGACAAGAAAACAAACAAAGAAATGACTAAAAAGAATAGATTTTTTAAGTTGATATTAAATTTGTGGGCATGTAAATTATTCATCAATAAATTTTAACTAATTTTGGCTTCATTAATTTTGTGTTTCAAATATTGAGCCATACTTTTACTCACTACAAAAATAGTATTTATAGCATTGCAAACAAACCTATCATACTTACTTTTATTTTGCTGCTTCTTTGTAATAAAGAATAGTTTTTCACAAGATATAAAATCCAAAGAAAAAATAGTAATACCTACTGTAGTAAAAGACACGATTAATCCGAAGAAAAAAGACTCTTTAAATACAATTAACAAAGATTCTATCTTTCAATTTAAAAAAGATAGTTTACTCACAAAACAAATAGATACCGTTGTTAATGATTCTTTAAAACCAAAAGAGTCTATTGATGATATTATTGTTCATGTAGCAAAAGATTATACAATTCAAAATGCTAAAGACCAAACAGTAACTTTATATAACGAAGCCAACATTACTTATACAGATATAGATTTAAAGGCTGGTATAATTGTTATTGATTATAAGAAAAATACACTTTTTGCAAAAGGGATTATAGATAGTACTGGTTATGCACAAAGACCAGTTTTTAAACAAGGTGGCCAAGAATCTGAACAAGATTCTATATTGTATAACTTTAAAAGTAAACGTGCTCTAATTTATGGTTTAAAAACCAAACAAGGAGAAATGTTTACTTATGGTGAAAAAACAAAACGTGTAAATGATTCTACAATTTATATCAGAAAAATAAAATTTACTACTTCAGAAAAAGAAGTGCCAGATTACTACATTAAAACGGATAAAGCAAAATTAGTACCAGGAAAAAAGATTATTGTTGGTTTTAGTAATTTAGTTTTGGCAGATGTACCCACACCACTTGTATTGCCTTTTGCCTATTTCCCTATGACAGAAACAAGTACATCTGGTTTTTTAATGCCATCTTTTGATACAGGAAGTAGTAACAGAGGTGTTGGTTTACAAAATGGTGGTTACTATTTTGCAATTAATGATAATGTAGATTTAAATCTTACTGCAGATGTTTGGGCTAATGGTAGTTGGGGTATTAGAACTAACTCTAATTATGTAAAACGCTATAGATTTAGTGGTGTTTTTAGTTTTGATTTCGAAAATATTATTAGTGGTATTAGAGGTTTTGATGATTTTAGTAAAAGCAATAATTTTAATGTAAGGTGGAGCCATAGTCAAGACTCAAAAGCCAGTCCTAATTCTAGGTTTTCTGCCTCAGTAAATTTGGGGAGTAGTAGCTTTTTTAGAGAATCTCTAAACCAATATAATGTAGCACAAACCCAAAATAATACTTTTAACTCATCTATAAATTATAGTAAAACTTTTGTTGGTACACCTTTTAATATGGCTCTTACAGCTACACATCAACAAAATACAAATACAGAAAGCATAACTATGACTTTGCCTTCTTTAACTTTAAATATGAATAGACTTTATCCTTTTCAAGGAAAAGGAGGTATAAAAAATAACCCTATTCAAAAATTAGGTTTTAATTATAATATGCAAGGTCAGTATTTAATTAACACCACAGATGATGAGTTTTTAACTAGTAAAATGTTTGAAACAGCTAGAGCTGGTGCACAACACAGCACAAGTACTAGCACCAATATAACAGCCTTTAAGTACTTTACATTATCACCAAGTGCAAATTATGAAGAAACTTGGCAATTTGATTATATTCAAAAAGAATATGATGAAACTAGTAACGTTGTTGTAACTGATACTTTAAGAGGTTTTAAAACCTATAGAGAATATAATATGGGTGTTAGTTTATCTACCAATATTTATGGTACTTTCAACTTTAAAAAAGGAAGATTAAAAGCTATTAGACATACCTTTAGACCTACCATTTCATATTCTTACAGACCCGATTTTAAAGATAAATTTATTAAAGAAGTACAACAAAGTACAGACCCAACTGACTTTGAAGAATACACAATTTTTGATCAAGGAATTTACGGAGCTCCATCCTCTGGATTAAGTAATTCTATTGGGATCTCTTTAAATAATGTTTTAGAGGCAAAAGTAGCCCCCAAAGACCCAGATAGTGATGAAGAAGATGAAAAAGTAATGCTCTTAAACAACTTAAATTTTAGTTCGTCTTATAATATTGCTGCTGATAGTTTACGTTGGTCTAATGTTTCATTTAATGCTGGTACTCGTTTATTTAAAGATAAATTAGCGTTAAACTTTACTGGTTCTTTAGATCCTTATCAAGCAATTGATGTAGATGGAAGTACTGTTAGAATTAATGAATTTAATTCTTTTCCTAGATTATCGAGTGCAAATTTAACCGCAAATTATTCTATTTCTAGTACTGATTTTGATAAATCGAAAGAGAATGATAAAGATAAAAATGGAAATGGTGCTAACAATCCTCCAGATACAATGGGTGCTAATATAGACCCAACAAATGATCAAGGTAGAAGAACTACAGCAAAAAATGAAAAAGGAGGAACTACAAAAACAGACTTATATAGAGCTAAAATACCTTGGTCTTTAAACTTAGTCTATTCTGCTAATTATAGTAATAATGGTATAGAACCTGGAGAAGTTGGTGTGCATACTTTAGGTTTTAGTGGTAATATAGAATTATCACCAAAATGGAAAGTGGGTTACTCTTCTGGTTATGATGTTAAAGGTGGTGCTTTCTCTTTCTCTCGATTTAATTTTACAAGAGATTTAGATAGTTGGCAGTTTAATTTTAACTGGGTTCCTTTTGGTACAAATTCTTCTTACACCTTTTTTATTGGTGTAAAATCATCTACACTATCTGATTTAAAATGGGATAAAAACAAACCACCAGATAGAGTTTTATTTTAATTATAAGATAAAACACTTCTTCAAAATCTTTTATTATTATCCTTATTTAAATTGATATTTAAAGATATTAAACTTACATAAAAATGAAAAAAATAATAACAACTAAGTATGCTCCTGCTCCTATTGGTCCATACAATCAAGCAGTTTTAAGTGGAAATACTTTATATACTTCTGGTCAAATTGCAATTAACCCAGAAAGTGGTGAATTGGTTTTAGATTCTATTGAAAATGAAACCAAACAAGTAATGGAAAATGTAAAAGCTGTTTTAGAAGCTGCAGAAATGACCTTTGATAACGTAATTAAAACTTCTATTTTTATTGCTGATATGCATCAATTTGCTAAAATTAACGCCATTTATGGAAGCTATTTTAATGAAGAAACTGCACCTGCCAGAGAAACTGTAGAAGTAGCTAATTTACCAAAATTTGTAAATGTAGAGATTAGCGTAATTGCTATTAAATAGCTTTAATTAATAAATTTGCAGTAGAAGGATTTGTTGCTAAAGGCACATTATGTACATCACAAATTCTTAATAACATAATAATATCTGGTTCATGAGGATGTTTTGCATGTGGGTCTCTAAAAAATAAAACCATATTACATTTACCCTCTGCTACTCTACTTGCTATTTGAGCATCACCACCAATTGGGCCTGACAAAAACTTAGTTACCTTAAACCCTGCTTTTTCTGCTTTTAAACCTGTTGTACCTGTAGAAATTAATTGAATTCTTTTTTGAAGTAATGTTTCTTTGTGTTCATTTAAAAATTGAACCATTTCTGCTTTCATGCCATCATGAGCTATAATTGCTATTTCCATATTTAAGTTTAAAATAAAAGCCTAAGTGTAATTTCTTACACTTAGGCTTAAAAATTATATAATTATTTTTGTTTATAATGATGCAGAATATTCTACTAAATCTACTAATTTAGTTGAATAACCGATTTCATTATCATACCAAGAAACAACTTTTACAAAGTTATCATTTAAAGCAATACCTGCATTTGCATCAAATACAGAAGTACGAGTTTCACCAACAAAATCTTGAGAAACTACTAACTCTTCAGTATAACCTAAAACACCTGCCATTTCATTTTCTGAAGCAGATTTCATTGCTGCTTTTACTTCTTCGTAAGAAGCACCTTTTTCTAACTTTACAGTTAAATCTACAACAGAAACATCCATAGTTGGTACTCTAAAAGCCATACCAGTTAATTTACCATTTAATTCAGGAATTACTTTACCTACTGCTTTTGCAGCTCCTGTAGAAGAAGGTATAATATTGTGTATTGCAGCTCTACCACCTCTCCAATCTTTATTAGAAGGGCTATCTACAGTTTTTTGAGTTGCAGTTGCTGCGTGAACAGTTGTCATTAAACCTTCTGCAATTCCGAAGTTATCATTTAAAACTTTAGCAATTGGTGCTAAACAGTTTGTTGTACAAGATGCGTTAGAAAAGATAGTATCTGAAGCTTGTAATTTTGTGTGGTTTACCCCCATTACAAACATTGGTGCATCTCCAGAAGGAGCAGAAATAGCTACTTTTTTAGCTCCACCTTGTATGTGTAAATCAGCTTGCTCTAAGCTTTTGAAAATACCAGTACATTCTAAAACATATTCAGCTTCTACTTCATCCCATTTTAAATCAGCTGGGTTTCTTTCTGCAGAAATTCTAATTTCATTACCATCAACGATTAATTTACCATCTGCAACTTCTACAGTACCATCAAAAGCACCATGAACTGAATCGTATTTTAACATATAAGCTAAATAATCTACGTCTAATAAATCATTTATTGCAACTACTTGTACATTTTCTCTTTTAACTGCAGATCTGAATGCTAATCTACCAATTCTACCAAATCCGTTAATTCCTATTTTAATCATCTTATTCTTGTTATTTATGTTATACAGACATTATATCTGAAACTCGTATTAATTCTTTATTTATTTTCGATTGTCCTTTAATTGCTTTTTCTAATGGTGTAACAGTTATTTTATCGCTAATTAAACCTACCATTAAATTAGATTTACCATCAATTAAACTTTCTACAGCCTTTACACCCATTCTACTTGCTAAAACGCGATCAAAACAAGAAGGAGACCCCCCTCTTTGCATATGACCTAAAACAGATACTCTAACTTCATATTCTGGTAAATGTTCGTTTACATAGTCTTTTAATTCAAAAACATTTTTACCTGTTTTATCACCTTCAGCAACAATTACAATACTAGAAGATTTACCAGATTGTTTACTTCTTCTTAAAGATTCTAATAAACGCTCTAATCCTAAATCTTCTTCTGGTATTAAAATTTCTTCTGCACCTGCACCTACACCAGCATTTAATGCAATATGACCTACATCTCTACCCATTACCTCTACAAAGAAAAGTCTGTTGTGTGATGATGCAGTATCTCTAATTTTATCGATAACATCTACAACTGTATTTAATGTTGTATCGTAACCAAGTGTATGAGAAGTACCTTCTATATCATTATCTATAGTTCCTGGAATACCCATTACTGGAAAACCAAATTCTTGATTAAAAACTAACCCTCCAGTGAAACTACCATCTCCACCAATTACAACAAAAGCATCAATTTTTGCTTTTTGTAACTGCTCAAAAGCTTTCTGCCTACCTTCTTTAGTCATAAATTCTTTAGACCTTGCAGACTTTAAGAATGTACCTCCTTTATTGATTATACCTTTTACACTACGTGCATTTAGTTCTATAAAATCCCCTTCAATCATACCTTGATATCCTCTATAAATACCTGCACACTCTATTTTATAAAAAGCACAAGTTCTTACAACAGATCTGATTGCTGCGTTCATACCTGGAGAATCCCCTCCAGAAGTTAAAACGCCTATTTTTTTTATTTTTTTCATATTATTATGATGTAAAAATAATTCTTTTTAATGATTTAAAATAATAAAGTTACGAAAACGTTATAGCCTTAAACTCCCTTATTTTAAAAGGAAAATTAAAGATTCTGACTCGAAATCGTTTTCATTTTTTTGATAAGTAATTGTTATAAAATCTTTGCGGAAATGTTAATGATTAATTCCCTTCAAAATTTATTAATTGATTCTTTTTAGGTTTTAAAGTATCTTTTTTTACAAGATTTTCTGATTTGTTTATGGCTTTCTTCTTTAAACCAATTTTAGTAAGTAAACCTGATATTGTATTAAAATTAACTTGATATGATAGACCTACACCCTGTGTGTAGCCTTCTTCTTCTTGTGAGTACTGAATTTCGTTTTGACGATTAAAAATAATACCTCTAAAGTTACCATCTGTATTTAGTAATACTTCTACCTTAACCTCACCAACAACACTAGATTGAGTTTCTGCACCTACAGGTACACCTACTTTACCATTAATTATTACTCTTTCACTAACTTGTGTGCTTACAGATAAATCAAATTGATTATCTATATTTAATCGATCTATATCATTAACTTCTCCTTGTTGATAGTCTAAACCTAATTGAAATTTACTATCAGGACTATTTAATAAATTTGAAAAAGCGCCTGCAATTGCGCTTGAGGCAGTACTAGTTAATGTATTATTAACATCGAAACTAGCATTATCTGGGTTTCTAAATGAATTAAAGGCTAATAATGAAATAAACTGAGTGGTTTTTTCATTCACATTATTATCATTTAAAATAAATTCTAACTCACTTGCTATGGTTGGGTCTACATTTGTTAGTTGAATATCTAATTCTTGTTTAGAATTAAATAAATCTCCAGTAATTCTAGTTACTAAATCTATTTCTTCTTTTCTATTAGAATTAAAGTTTTCTAATAAAACTCCAGGATTAGCTTTTGCTGTGTAAATGGCTGTAACATCTAAATTAGCTTCATATGGGTTACCACTCCAAGAAACTGTACCTCCTTTTTGAATTACAAATGGTTTATTAATTATACCTCCATATTTAAAATCATATACTCCATTATCAATAATATAATCACCAAACATATCGAATTTACCTCTTGTATCTATTCTTATTTGTAAATTCCCTGAGCCTCTACCAGATAATTGACTTCCATTAATTTCATCAATTACAACTTGTGCTTCTGCATCTTTAGTAACCTCTATATCTATGTTTAAAGATAAGTTTTTTACTGCTTCTTCTGCTAATTGCTTTTGCCTGTCTTCTGTACTAATTTTGTCTGTTTTAAAATGTATTAAACTGTAACTATCTACAGTTTCAACATCTTTTAAAGGAACTACAAACTTTGTATTTGCATTGGTTTTTGCATTAACAGTAATATCTAATTGGTCTGTTAAACCAGTTATATTTGCTGTACCATCCATAAAAGCTGTACCATAATACAATGCTTCTTCTGTATTTTGTGTATCTAAAACTAATAGATTGTTAGTGTCTATTTCTAAATCTAAAAACCATTTTTCAAAATTTTGATGTGTAATACTTCCTAAAAATTTACCTTTAGATTTATATTTTGTGTCTACTAGATTTATAGCTTCTAAAATAAACGATTGTTGATCTAAAGTTATAACTGACAAACCATCAAAATCATAATCTATATTTAAATATGGGAATTTTAAACCTGCGTTTTTAAGTGTTAAACTACCTTCCATATCTGGGTTCCCTAAAAAACCTCTTAAATTAAAATTACCTGAAACACTACCTCTTAAAGAAGAAATTACATCTTGACCTAAGGGACTAAATGCTTCTAATTGATAATCTTCTAAAAACACCTCTAAATCTATTATAGGTCTTTTATTAGAAAAATCTAAAACACCTGTTGCTGCAATACTTTTTACTTTATCATTTTTTATTGATAAATCTACATTGTATTTTTCGTAAGAATTGTCTCCAATAATATTAATAGCTAATTCTCCTTGATTAAAATTATTGACTTCAAAATCTTTGATTACTAAAACTGCTTCTGGTTGATAAATATTATCGTTTTGTACAAAATCTAAATTACCAGAAACCTTACCTTTTAATGCTAAACTATCTATATCTGGCATAAAACTTTGTAATTTAACCTTTGTAAAATCAGCAAAAAACTTCTTTTCAGAATCACCTTTTAAATTTCCTTTAAATTTAATTTCTTGTTGACCTGATGTTAATTTAAATTGGCTAAAATTAAACTCGTTATTACTTAAATCAAAAGTAATTTTATCTGTATTTTTTTCATCAGGATTAATTTTCCAAGCTGTATTTTTTAATACAAACGTAGATTTTTCGAAACCTAATACAGATTTTTCTTCTTTATCTATAGTATAGAAAAAATCTAAATTAAAGTTTTCGTTATTTTTTAATCCACCATTAAATTCAGACTTAAAAAACAAAGTATCATTTTGAGTTTTATTAAGTAAGTTTAATTTAGATACTTTATAATATTTTGTATTTACTTCTGATGCTGTTAAATGCGAATTATAAAAAGGGTTTTGATTGTCTGTTCTTAATAAAATTTCTTTTAACTCATTACCATAAACATCTATTCTTGGCGATGAAAATGTAAGTTTTAATTGGTTTTTATTAGATTCTATTTTACCTTTAATCTTGGTATTATCATCAATATAAACTTCAGGAAAAAACACATTTACAACTTGATTGTAAATGGTAAAATTAAAATCTAAGAATTGATTAGGTTTAACCTCAAAAGGTTGATAATTTGCATAAATACTACCCAAAGCATTTTGGGCTACTCTACCTACTTCAGAAAAAGTAAATTTACCTTCTATAAAACCATTTGCAATATCTTCTGATGTTAAGTCTATTCTTTTAATACTATCTCTTACAGATGATGAAACTTTAAACTCTTTAAAACTAAATTCTTCTTTTTGATTGGTATAATACACATCTTTAAAAACAGCATTACCAACAATATCATCGAAAGTATTACCTTCTACATCTAAGACTATTAAACCTTTTAAATTAGCTATACTATCTCTAGTAAAAAGGTTGGTTTCTTTTAAATTAAGATAAGTAATATCTGATTTAAAATCGAACTTATTTATTTCGTTAGATAAATCTGCTAAACCATTAAAGTCCATTTTAAAATTGGTATCATCAATTTTTAATTCACCATCAAACTTATTGTTTTGGTACAAACCATTTGCAGAAATATTTTTATAGTTATAGTTCTTAAACTCAAATTCAGATACGTTTCCTAAAAATTTAGTGTTAATGTTATCTAATTTAAAACCACTACCATTTACATCACCTTTTAAAGAAACTTTACCAAATAATGGATCGTTAAAAAAAACACCTATATTAAAATCTTGCAGCTCAATTTCTCCATTATAAGTAGCATAGTCAATATTATCTATATTACCAATTTGTAAATCTGAAATTGTAGAACCAATCTGAGAGTTTACAATAACATCTGCCTGAATTTGAACAGGTGTAACTTTAACATGACCTTTTAAATTAAACTTACCAAGTTTCTCAAAATCTGTAGGTAGAGTTTTACCTAATACATTGGGTAAAATATTTTTTAACTCTTTGTAAGTTGCTCTTAAATTGGCTAAATCACCTTCAAAAATAAAACCTCTTTCTGTTCTTAAGGCATTTACAAAAGATAAATCTCCATTTATAAACAATCCTTTTTTAGAAGAAAGGTTTAATTTTTTTACTTCAAAATTATTTAGTTTTCCGTTAACTTTTCCGCTTTTTAAACTAAGTATATCATTACCATTTAATTCGTTATAAAACTTTTTAACGTCTTGAATAGCTATTTTACTATCTTTAAATTGCGCGTTAATTTGTACTTTATTATTAAAATCTATTAGGTCTTCTCTTTTGTAAGTAAAATCTATATTGGCTTTAATATCTGTATTCTTGGTTTGCAATGTAGTTTCTAAAAAATGCATTGCAGTTTTAGTGTACTCAAAATTAGTAGTTAAATTGGTGATTTTTAATCCGTATTTATCAGTAAAATGTAAACCCCTAATGTTTGTAGAAAAGTTTGGCCCTTCTATTGACAAATCTTGTAAATTACCACCTGCATTTTTTGCAAAATAGATTACTGAATCTGTCTTTCTTGCATCAACAATTTTATAATTTAAATTATTTACATAAACATTTGATGACCTTAAAATAAATGGATTAGCTAAAGAATCTTTAGGCTTACCATCATCAAAAGAATCTATAAAAACAGAAAGGTTATCATCATCTTCTCCTTTATAAGTTTTCATGTAAAAAAAAGCATCATCTAAAGAAATACTTTTTAAATTAACTTCGCTATCTATAATTCTTTTTGCATTTAATATTGAAGTACTTAACTTATTTACATAAATTAAGGTGTCTTTATGATGATCTTTTATCTTAACCCCTTTTAATTGTACACTACCTAAGAAAGATAGATCTACTTTTTCAATAGTTAAATCTGTACCAAAATCCTTATTAACTTTATTAGTTAAATAATTACCTATTTTTGTTTGTACAGCAGGTATAGAAAGTATAATACTTATAAACAATAAAAAGAGTACAAAGTACCCTAGCCATTTTAGTATTATTTTTCCTTTATTTTTGATGAGAGTTGTTATTTAAAATTGAAAACTATATAATTAACCAGCAAAAATATTGCCAATTATTACAAATAACGTGCAAATTTAATAAACTATTAAATATCTATAATTAAATTTGAAAACATAGCTAAATTTATACTTAATTTTGCAATACTTTAACTGAATTCATGAACAAATCCATATATATTTTAGCAATTGAATCTTCTTGCGATGATACTAGTGCATCTGTAATCTGTAACGCAAAAGTTTTAAGTAATGTTGTTGCTAACCAAGAAGTACACTCAAAATACGGAGGTGTTGTTCCAGAATTAGCTTCTAGAGCACATCAACAAAATATTGTGCCAGTTGTACAACAAGCTTTAGAGCAGGCTAATATTACAAAAGAACAATTATCTGCTATAGCTTTTACCAAAGGCCCAGGTTTAATGGGGTCTTTACTTGTTGGTACCTCTTTTGCTAAATCTTTGGCTTTGGGTTTACAAATTCCGTTAATAGATGTAAATCACATGCAAGCTCATATTTTAGCGCATTTTATTGAAGAAGAAAACAGTAAAATACCAGAGTTTCCTTTTATCTGTTTAACAATTAGTGGTGGCCACACACAAATTGTTAAAGTTACTAATCATTTTGAAATGGAAATTTTAGGGCAAACTATAGATGATGCAGTTGGAGAAGCTTTCGATAAATCTGCCAAAATTTTAGGCTTAGCTTATCCTGGAGGACCTTTAATAGACAAATACGCAAAATTAGGTAACCCAAAAGCTTACCCATTTACCAAACCAAAAGTAGGTGATTTAGATTTTAGTTTTAGCGGTTTAAAAACAGGTATTTTGTATTTTATTCAAAAACAACAACGAATTAATCCTAACTTTATAGAAGAAAATTTGAATGATATTTGCGCTTCTATACAATATACAATTGTAGAAATTTTAATGGACAAATTAAAAAATGCCGTTAAAAAAACCGGTATTAAAAGAATTGCAATTGCTGGTGGAGTTTCTGCAAATTCAGAAATTAGAGCAAGATTACAATTGGCAGAAAAACATTTTGGTTGGTCTACTTACATTCCTAAATTTGAATACACAACTGATAATGCTGCAATGATTGCAATTACTGGCTATTTAAAATTTTTGAATAATAATTATGCTGATGTTTCTGTAACTGCTAAAGCTCGTTTAAAGGTTACAGAATAACTTTTTGTTAATATTTTTTTTACGATAAAATAATGTTGTTTTTTTGTGAAAAATTATTCTTTTGAAAAATTTATTAAATAGAGCTAGGTTAAACGTTTTCTACTATATTTTTTGGGTGCTATATTTTGTTTTTGCACGCACATTTTTTCTAGCTTATTATTTTGATAAAACTCAAGAAATTAGCTTTTTAACCATTTTAAAAACATTTTTATATGGTTTAAGGTTAGATTTATCTTTTGCTGCATATTTGTCTATAATTCCTTTTTTCTTGGTTATTTTCTCAATATTTATCAATAAAAATATAATTGTAAATATTATAAAATGGTATACAATTGTTTTAATCATAATTATAAACTTATTATTATTGATTGATGCTGGTCTGTATCAAGCCTGGGGAACACGTTTAGATACTTCTATTCTACCTTATTTAAATACGCCAGAATTAATGCTCTCTACAGTATCTAATTTTCAAATGTTTTCTGGTGGATTAGCTTGGTTTGTATTTTCTTATATTTTTATTAAGCTTTTTAATAAAAACATTAAGAAATTTAGCAGTTTTATAGATTCTGGTAAATGGTTAGAAATACCCGTTTTTCTTATTCTAACTTTATCATTATTAATACCTGTAAGAGGTGGTTTACAAATAGTACCTATTAATCAAAGTAATGTCTATTTTTCTGATAAAATGTTTGCAAATCATGCTGCAATAAATTTTATCTGGAATTTCTTCAACACATTAACTCATAAAACAGATGGTATAAATTATTATAAACATTTTGATGAACAAACAGCACTAAAAATAGAAAGCGAAAGAAGAGAACAACTTTTAAATGCTAATATAGATTCTATTTTAAATACTGATAAACCAAATGTAATTCTAATTCTTTGGGAAAGTTTGCCTGCCAAAATTGTTGGTTCTTTAGGTGGTGAACCTAATGTTACCCCTAACTTAAATAGACTATCTAAAGAAGGAATTTTATTCACAAATTTCTATGCAAATGGTGATAGAACAGATAAGGGAATACCTGCAGTTTTAAGTGGTTATTATCCACAACCCATAGAAAGAATTATGCGAACACCCAATAAAACTAGAAGTTTACCAATGTTGCCTCAAAAAATGATAGATTTAGGTTACAAAACAACTTTTTATTATGGTGGAGATTTAAATTTCGGGAATATGAATACTTATTTACGAAATGCTGGAATCACAAATTTTGTTGATGGTAGTGATTTTGATTCTAAAGATTGGAGTTCTAAATGGGGTGCTTACGATGATGTTTTTATGAAAAGATTGGCCAAAGATTTATCAACAACACCAAAAGAACCATTTTTTAATATTGCTTTAACTTTATCTAGCCATGAGCCTTATGACATTAAAGGTGAGTATAAGTTTGGTAATGATATACATGACAATACTTTTAGAAGCGCACATCATTACACAGATAAAACCATTGGTGATTTTGTTGAATTTGCGAAAAAACAACCTTGGTATAAAAACACAATAATTGTAATAATGTCTGATCATGGACACAGTTCACCAAAACATACTGGACCATATTTTTCACCAAAAAAATTCAGAATTCCTATGCTTTGGTTGGGTGGAGCTTTAAACAAAAAAGGGATCGAAATTCCTGCTATTTCTAGTCAAGTAGATTTTTCTTATTCTCTTTTAGATTTAGTAAATGGCGATAATAAAGATTTTATTTTTAGTAAAAATATCTTTAACACATCTAAAAAACAATATGCACATTATATCTTTAATAAAGGTTATGGAACCATTTCTAAAGAAGGTGTTTTTATTTACGATTACATCAGTAAAAAACCAATTCTAGATGAAGGTAGCAAAACTTCTACATTAGATTCTTTAGGAAAAGCAATTACTCAAAACGCTTATCAAGATTTTTTAGATCGAAAATAGATTAAACTCCAAATTGCGTTAAATGATGATCTAAATGCTTGTAAAACATAATATTCCATTCTTCTTTTGTTAATTTACCAAAAGAAAGCGATTCTTTACCATCAAAATAATTTTCACCTAATTCTTGAGTTTTATTGATATAATCTATCAATCTTTTTTTCTCTACAAGAAACTCTTTTTCATCAGAAATAATAAATTGAGGTGCAGTTCTACTATTTTTAGGATAAGGTTTTGTACCCACAACCGCTTTTTTAACAAATGCTTTTAACATCAATTTTACAAAAGGGTTAGGCTTGGCGTGTTTATCTGTAAAAACCATTTCGTAAGTAACAGAACAATGAGCTAGCATTTGTGCAACTGACATTTTACCCCAATTTGGTTGGCTTTCTACTGATAATTTTTCTATTCTTTTTATTACAGAATCTGTAACTTCTTTTTCAAAAATATTTTTCATTTTAATGTAGTATTTTAAATAACAATTCTTTTAATATATCTCCTTGAGTTTGGTTTGCGCCTACACCTTTACTTTTTACATCTGCATCTCTTAAAAAAGCAATTACTTGTGCCACTTTACGCATTGGGTAATTTCTTGCAGCCATAAAATAATCATCTATAAAATAAAAACCAACACCTAAAGCTTTAGAAACTGCACTTTTAGATTTGTCTTGTAAACCATGAAAAAGCAATAGTTTTGTAAAGAAATTATTTAACAATGAAATGGTCATTATTGTTGGATTGTTCTTCGGATTTTCAACAAAATAATTAATAATTCTATTTGCCTTAACTACGTCTTTAGCACCAATTGCTTTCTGAAGTTCGAAATTATTAAAGTCTTTAGAAATACCAATATTTTCTTCTATATGCTTATCATTAATAATGGTTTCTTTAGGCAAAATTAACATCAACTTACTTAATTCGTTTGATATTTTACTTAAGTCTGTACCCAAAAATTCTACCAACATTTGAGCTGCTTTTGGTTCTATTTGATATTTTTTTCCGCTTAAAACTCTACGAATCCAATCTGCAACTTGATTTTCATAAAGCTTTTTACTTTCAAAAATTAAACCCGATTTTGCAATAGCTTTATGTAGTTTTTTTCGCTTGTCTAATTTTTTATATTTGTAATTAATTACTAAAACCGTTGTTGGTTGTGGGTTTAGAGCATAAGAAACCAACTTTTCTATAGTTCTACTTAAATCTTGTGCTTCTTTTACAATTAAAACTTGCTTTTCAGCCATCATAGGATATCGTTTAGCAGAAGAGATAATATCTTCTACACTTGCATCTCTACCATACAACACTTGCTGATTAAATCCTTTTTCTGATTCATCTAACACAGTTTCTTCAATATAATCAGAAATTTTATCAATATAATAAGGTTCTTCTCCCATTAAAAAATATATGGGTTTTACGTTACCTTTTTTAATATCTGAAACAATGGTTCTTATTTCGTTCATTTATTTTTTTACTTTATTCGCCACGAATTCACCAATAAATAATCATTTTATAAATCACAAAATTTGTGAATTGGTGGCAAGATAATCATAATACAATTCTTTTGAATTCTAATGATTCATTTTGAAAATTAACTAAAATACATAATCTATTTCCAGAAACTTTTAAATAATTAATACACTGAGCTATATGCTTTGGATGAAATTCTTTCACTGATTTTATTTCTAAAACTATTTTATCTAAAATTACAAAATCAGCATAAAATTTATGTGGTAAAATAACATCCTTATAATTAATTACATATTCTTTTTCTCTTTCAAAACTTATATTTTTCTTCTTTAATTCATATTCTAATGCATCTTTATAAACAACTTCTAAAAAACCACCACCTAAATTATTATGGACTTCAAATAAAGTACCAACAATATCGTAGCTTTCTTTTTTATAAATCATTTTTATTTGTGATATTCGTGGTAATGAAGCTGCAAAAACTCAATCTACCTACATATAATTTCAAACTCAAAAGTAGCGAAAATAAGACGCTTATTTTTGATAATTTAAGAAAAAAGTATTTTGTATTAACTCCAGAAGAATGGGTTCGTCAGCATTATGTTTCTTTTTTAATTGATAAAAAAAAATACCCAGTTTCTTTAATTGCATTAGAAAAACAATTAACCATCAATAATCGTAAAAAAAGAACAGACATCTTAGTTTTTAATGCTAATGGTGAACCAGATATTATTGTAGAATGTAAAGCTCCACAAATAAAAATTACACAAGACACTTTTGATCAGATTGCACGTTATAACTTAAAATTAAAAGCAAATTACTTAATAGTTACCAATGGTTTGCAACATTATTATTGCAAAATGGATTTTGAAAAAGAAACCTATGTTTTTTTGCAAGAAATTCCTACTTATAATTAAGTAAAAATTAGAAGTTAACTGATTTTTAAAATGTAATTTTGCAACCTTGAAAACTGCAATCGTAATATTAAATTGGAATGGCCAAAAACTGCTAAAACAGTTCTTACCCTCTATTGTAAATTTTAGTGCCAATGAAGCTGAAATTTACGTAGCAGATAATGCATCTACAGATATTTCCATTTCTTTTATTAAAGCAAATTTCCCATCAGTAAAAATTATTAAAAATGCTGTAAATGGTGGTTATGCAAAAGGTTATAATGATGCTTTGCAAAATATTAATGCAGATATTTATTGCCTAATTAATTCTGATGTAGAAGTTACTAAAAATTGGCTCTCTCCTATTTTAGATGTTTTTAAAAGTGATGAAAAAACGGCTATTATTCAACCAAAAATTTTAGATTATAAAGACAAATCTAAATTCGAATATGCAGGTGCAGGTGGTGGCTTTATAGATTTATATGGTTATCCTTATTGTAGAGGCCGAGTTTTTAATCATTTAGAAACAAATGAAAATCAATTTAATGATATTTCAGAAATATTTTGGGCTTCAGGTGCTTGTCTATTTATTCGCTCAACTATTTATCATAAAATAGGTGGTTTTGATGAAGATTATTTTGCCCATCAAGAAGAAATTGATTTGTGTTGGAGAACTCAAAATATTGGTTATAAAGTAAAATATGTTGGTACTTCTACTATTTTCCATGTTGGTGGTGCAACTTTACAAGAAACAAATCCGCATAAAACCTATTTAAATTTTAGGAATAGTTTATTAAATGTGGTTAAAAATGTACCAAAAAAGTGGTTTCTGTTTGTTGTTTTTTCTCGTTTAGTTTTAGATGGAATTGCTGGTGTTAAGTTTATTTTTGAGTTGAGACCTATTCATACTTGGGCTATTTTAAAAGCACATTTTAGTTTTTACAGAAACTTTTTTAAATTCTTAAAAAAACGTAAACGATTGCAAAAAAAACAAGATTACAATTTGCACACGAGTATTGTTTGGCAATATTTTGTTCTAGGTAGAAAAGAGTTTAAGAATTTAAGATAATTACTAAAGAACTAAAAATAAACAAATTTACAACGTTATTACTTTGCAACTTTACAATTTTGCAACTTAAAAAATAACCTAAAGAATATTTAAACTTCCTTTACCTTCTCTAATAACTTCTGGTTCAGAATCTGTTAAGTCTATAATTGTAGAAGCATAATTATCTCCATAACCACCATCTACCACAACATCAACTAGGTTCTGCCATTTTTCATAAATCAATTCTGGGTCTGTGGTATATTCTAAAATATCATCATCATCTCTTATAGATGTAGAAACAATTGGATTTCCTAATGAGGAAACTAAAGTTCTTGCAATATTATTATCTGGAATACGAATACCTACTGTTTTTCTTTTCTTAAAAGCTCTAGGCAAATTATTACTACCAGGTAAAATAAAAGTATAAGGACCTGGTAAAGCACGTTTTAATAGCTTAAAAGTAGGTGAATCTATCTGTTTTATATAATCTGACAAATGACTTAAATCGTTACAAACAAAAGAAAAATTGGCTTTTTCTAGTTTCACTCCTTTAATTTTGGCTATTTTTTCTAAAGCTTTTGTATTGGTAATATCGCAACCTAATCCATAAACAGTATCTGTAGGATAAATTATTAAACCACCTTTTTTTAGAATGCTTACAACCTTATCAATTGCTCTTTGATTTGGGTTATCATTATATATTTTAATGATTTCTGCCATATTATAAAAATACAAAAAAACTCAACTTAATACTAAGTTGAGTTATATTATTTTGAGGAAGTAATTCTAATTTCTATGATTTATCAACCAATCTAAACCCTTCTCCATGTATATTTAAGATTTCAACATTTTCATCTTCTTTTAAATACTTACGTAATTTTGCAATATAAACATCCATACTTCTAGAAGTAAAATAGTTATCATCTCTCCAAATTTTTGTAAGAGCTAATTCTCTTGGCATTAAATCATTTTTATGAATTGCTAACATACGTAACAATTTACTTTCTTTTGGCGATAATTTACTAGGCTCACCATCTTTACCAACAGATAAATGACGTAATTTAGAGTTAAAGAAAAAAGATCCAATTTCAAACTCAAACTGTTCAGATTCAGTAGATTTATCTGTTTCTTTTCTTTGTAAAATTGCTTTAATTTTGTGCAATAATACTTCAGAATCAAAAGGTTTATTCAAATAATCATCTGCACCTACTGCATAACCTTTTAAAACATCTTCTTTTAACGTTTTTGCAGTTAAGAATATAATTGGCACTTCTTTGTTTGTTACTCTAATGTCTTGTGCTAAAGAAAAACCGTCTTTACGAGGCATCATTACATCTAAAATACATAAATCGTAATCGCTGTTTTTAAACATAATTAAACCCTCTATACCATCTTTTGCATGCGTAACGTTATAATCGTTTAACGCTAAATAATCTTTTAAGACTGTTCCAAAATTTGGATCATCCTCAACTAATAAAATCTTTTTACTTCCCATTTTTAAACTTTTAAATTAAAGGTAATTTCACTGTAAATATGCTTCCTTTTCCTTTTTCACTTTCCACAAACACTGTACCATGGTGTTTTTCTACAATTTCTTTAACATAGGCTAAGCCTAAACCATGACCTTTTACATCATGTACATTTCCTTTTTGTTCTCTATAAAATTTATCAAAAACATTTTTTTGAACATTTTTGCTCATTCCAATTCCTTGGTCTTTTACTTTAATTATAAAAAACTTGTTGGTACTTTCAGTATAAACATCAATTATTGGTGCACCAACTGTATATTTAATTCCGTTTTCTAAAATATTAACAAAAACATTTGTTAAATGAAATTCATTACCAGATATTTCAGAAACAATGGCCTCAAAATGTGTATTGACAGAGCCATTTCTATCTTTGATTAATAAACTAACATGATTAATGGCGTCTTCCATAACATCATGAATATCAATTACACTTTTACTTATATCTAATTGATTTTTTTCTAATCTAGAAATACGCAAAACATTTTCTACTTGCGTATGCATCCTTTTATTTTCATCTCTAATCATATTAATGTAACGTAAAACTTTTTCGTTATCACTAATAATTTTAGGGTTTTTTATAGAATCTAAAGCCAAGTTAATTGTTGCTATTGGCGTTTTAAATTCGTGTGTCATATTATTTATAAAATCAGTTTTAATTTCTGATATTTTTTTCTGTTTTGTTAACTGATACAAAGAACTTGAAAAAGCAATAATAATTATAAAAATAAAAAATAAAGACAGTAATAATATATTAGAAATACCAGATAAAATATGCTTGTGTTTTAATGGAAACGAAATATGCAACAAGTATTCTGGGATACCTTCTCCATCACTAAACAATGGATATTTAATGCTATCATCCTTATTTATTGTATAATAACCAGATTTTAATTTTGTTGCTAAACCATCATTACTATAAACACCATATTTAAAATCTAAAATGATATTTCTTTTTTGTAATTCTTCTTTTATTGTTTCATTTAATTCTCTATTACTAACTCTACTTTGTATTGGTTTTAATTTATTATGATTTCTAAAAATTTCTTCAAATTCACTTTTTTCTATACTTTTTAATCTTTTAGTAAAAGAATATCTTTTTTCATCTGTAGTAGAAAATAGATTGTCTGCACCTTTAATTAATTTCGATTGAAAAAAATCATTTTTAACATTAATCCTTTTAACGATAATACTATCATTATCTAAGAAGTCAGTTGGCATTTTAAAATTTTCTTCTAAAATTGTACCTCCGTATGTAAACTTTTCATTTGTTGTTGTATCTATTTCTTGAAATAGAAAATTTTTAATTTGAGCTTCATCTGCAAGAACCGTACTTTCTAAAATACCTTGATATTTCTTTTCTAAAGCAGCTCTTTCATTTTCATTAATTCTTTGTGCAACATTACCCAAAGAAATCTGAACATCGTTTTTAAATTGTTCTCTTCTGCTTTCTACTGCATTGTTAATCCAATAGAGCTGAACAGCAATAATTCCTATTAAAGAAATGCTCATTAAAATAACAATAAGCACAAACATTTTTTTGCCCATAAATCAAAGTTAAGTCATTAAAAAATTGCACTTCGCGTTTTTAACGTTGATTAACAAAAATGAAGAGAATTTAAGAGTTATTTAACAATAACCTTGCAAATTAACTAACGATTTAGAAGCTTACTGTTAAAATATGATGGATTTTGCTTACTTTTATTTTAGTTTCATCAAGATTTTTATTCAAAATAATATAGTTAGATTGTATTATTTTTTTATTGTCTTTCCATTGATTTTGCATTCTATTTAATACTTCTTTTTTAGTAGATGAATCTCTAGAAATTACTCTATTAATTTTAGTATCTATATCTGCATAAACAGTTATAATAATATTGCAATATAAATTACTTTTACTTTCAAATAAAATGGCATTTTCATAGATAATATAATCTTTATCATTATTTTTTTTGATAAACTCTTGAAAATGTTTTTTTACTTCTGGATGTACAATTGCATTTAATTCTGATAATTTTTCTTTATTTTTAAAAACAAGGTTAGCAATAAACTTTCTATTTAAAACATTATCAATGTATGCATCTTTACCAAAATTCTTAATTAATTTTTGTTTGATGATTTCTGATGAATTCATCAACTTTTTAGCTTCTACATCAGCAATATAAATAGCAACATTTTTATTTTCTGCAAAGAAATTTGCTACTGTAGTTTTACCACTACCAATACCACCAGTTAAACCAACAATTTTCATTTATTTTTGAATTAAGAAATCAATTTTAGTAGGCGTAATTTTAATATTCTTTAAAAAATCTGGCTTTGTAATAACTTTAGGTATTAAATAGCCTAAATTATTTTTTTCTGATATAGAATAATCACACTCAATTTTAAAAGAAGCTTTAGAAACTTTTGTAAAATTAGATAAAGCTACCACAAAAACTACTTCAATATTTTCTGTTAAAGTTGTTAAGTTTGTATTTGCTGGTAAATTTATAATATCAAAAGGCACCTGCAATTTACCTTCTGTAAACTTATCTACTTTACCAGAAATTGTTGCTTTGAGTACTTTATATTTAAGTTTTTTCTGTTTTTCTGGATTTAATATTTTTACTTCTTTGCTAAAATCTGCCTTAACGTCATTTAAAACTAATTTACTTAATTTAAGATGATTAATGTTTTTTAATTGAGATTTTGGTCCAGAAATAACAATAGAATCTGGTTGATAACTAATTTCACCCAAAAGATCATAACCAATATGATATTTAATATCTAGTTCTGGTTGTAAAGCCACTTTTTTAGAGGTTAAAACACCCAAATTTAAGTAAATAGTATCTTGTATAATCTTTTGTAATTCTACACCAGAGATTAATTGTTTCTGAATTTTTAACGTTTGATTTTGGGGTAAAAAATAAAATTTAGAATTCTTTTTCCTTTTTAAAACAGAAGCATCTAAATCTATTATTTTATTTCTAATTTTAGATCTTAAAATCTTAAAACCTGTTGCTTTTACTGCAATATCTATTTCTTTAATTGGTGTTTCTTGTAATAACTTATCTTGAGCAATATTTGTATAGTTTACAGCAAAAGTTAGTACGGATTTATATTCTTTAGAAAACGTAATTAATAACCAAATTAATGATGAGATTATTAAAAAAGTTATAAATGTTTTTGGTATTTTCTTTGAAGTTTTCACCTAAATTAAATTTAATGCAATCTACTGAAAAGCTTGTAAACAAAAAAGTGAGCTTTCTCTAATTAAAGAAAAAGCTCACTTTTATTTATTGTAATAAAATATTATTTTTTAGCTGGTGCTGTATGTTTTTTACTCATTTCCATAGAAATTGAAGAGCGTTCAAATTTAATCTTACCTGCCCCTGTTTCTAAAGTGATGGTGTTATCATTAGCATTTATCTCGATAATTTTACCGTGAATACCACTAGTGGTAATAACTTTCGCTCCTTTTTTAATTTCAGCTTGAAAAGCCTTTTCCTTTTTTTGACGGTTAATTTGTGGTCTTAAAATAAAAAAATATAAGACGATAAACATTGCCACGAATGGCAACATACTTGCTAAAGTTCCTGAATCCATTATAAAAATTAAATTATGATTTTGCTTTTGGTGTTACCATACCTTTAAGAGTTAAAATCTCTCTTCCAGTTTCGGTATTTGTAATTAAAGTAATATTTTTCTGTTGTCTATTTCTTTTACCACTTGTATTAAATCTTACTTGTATGTTTTCAGTTTCTCCTGGTTTAATAGGTTTTTTAGGCCAAACAGGTACTGTACAACCACAAGTAACTTTAGCATCAGTAATAATTAAATCTGTTTTACCAGAGTTAGTAACTTTAAAAACAGTTTCTACAACTTCTCCCTCATTTACAGTACCGAAATCAAATTCTGTGTTTTCGAATGCAATTGAAGCTGCACCTTTTTTAATAGCCACATCTCTTGTTTTTGCTACTTCTAAATTTTCTTTATTAATCTTTGCACTTGGGTTTGCTTTATCACAAGAAATATATAAACTTGATGAAACTATAAATGCGAATAAAATTGTTATTTTTCTCATAATTCTTAAAATTTGTGTAAAAATAATAAATATTTGTTTAAATGATTAATCTTAAAGTAATCCTCTACCTATTTTAACAATTCTTTTGTCTTTTGTAAACTCTTTAGATATTTTATCTAAAACCCCATTTATAAAATAACTACTTTTAGTTGTTGAGTAATCTTTAGCTATTTCTATAAATTCATTAATGGTAACTCTTACTGGTATTGAAGGAAAACTTACAAACTCTGTAATTGCCATTTTAATTAAAATCATATCTATATCTGCAATTCTATCAGTTTCCCAATTTGGCGTTTTTGCAGTAATATCTTGTTCGTAAGTTTTATGTTTTAAAACTGTTTTTTTGAATAATTTAGACACAAACTCTTCATCATCTTTATCTTTATACAATCTACTTAATATAAAGGTTTTGTCTTGCTTACACTTGCTTAAAGTTTTAACAACCCAAGTATTTACAAATGGTATATCATCTACCCAAGAAATCATTTTATCTTCATAATACTCTGCTAACTTTTCGTTAGGAGCTATAATTTCTTTAAAAAAATCGATTACAAAAGCTTTGTCTACTTTAAAAGAATCATCAACAGTATTTAAATATTTCTTGTATAAATCACTTTTCTGTAATTCATCAAAAATAATTTTTACGTATTCATCATCTAATTCCCAATTATTCAATTTATTTAACTCAACATAACCCTCTAAACTTACACTCTCAGTAAGTTGATTGATTAGTTTATTGTCTATAAATTTAGTGTTAGGCTTTAAATCTTCTTGAGTAGCAAGAATTTTCTTTTTAGAAAGCGCTATTTTTTTTGCCGCTAGTTTTTGTACTTCAATTATTAATTGAAAGTTTAAAACGTACAAATCGTACATTTTTAGAATACTGTGCTTTAAAAACTTTTCTTCTCTAATAATATCGTCATTATGAGATTGTTGTATAGCATACACAGATTGCATTACTTTAACTCGAATATGTCTTCTGTTAATCATTGTAAAGAACTTAAAATCGCTTTTTAATTTGCTTTGCAAAAGTAGTATTAATTTAGTTTCTCAACATTACTTTTTTAATTCTTTTTTAAGAAAATATATCTTTCTGATTCTCGTATATTCGTGCTTTATTTTTAATTCAATTCTCTTTTGAAAGCATTACAATATTTAAACAAATATTTTTCTAAATACAAATGGCGAATTTTAGCAGGATTGTTAATAACAGTCTTATCTAAACTACTTGCGCTTCAAGTACCTAGAATAATAAAAGAATCTTTTAACGCTGTAGAAGATTATTTAAATGGTTCTGTTACAGATTTAGCAACTGTTAAAGAGGCGCTGTTAATGAATGTGCTCTTAATTGTTGGTTTAGCTCTTTTAAGTGGTTTTTTTACTTTTTTAATGAGGCAAACAATTATTGTAACTTCTAGATTAATTGAATTCGATTTAAAAAACGAAATCTATCAGCAATACCAAAAACTATCGCTTAATTTCTATAAAAAGAATAGAACTGGTGATTTAATGAACAGAATTAGCGAAGATGTAGGTAAGGTAAGAATGTATGTTGGGCCAGCTGTAATGTACACTATGAATATGATTGTACTTTTTGCAGTCGGTTTTACACAAATGGCTAGAGTAGATTTAAAACTTACTTTATATACACTTATCCCTTTTCCTTTATTATCAATTTCTATCTTTATTTTAAGTAGAGTTATTCATAAAAGAAGTACAATAGTTCAGCAATATTTATCGAAACTAACTACTTTTAATCAAGAGTTTTTTTCTGGGATAAACGTGGTAAAATCTTATGGAATTGAAGCTTCAATTATTAAGGATTTTGATGCCATTTCAGATTTAAGCAAAGAAAAAAACATCAACCTACAAAAAGCAAATGCTTTATTTTTTCCTTTAATGATTTTTTTAATCGGAATCAGCAACTTAATTGTAATTTACGTTGGTGGTAATCAATATATAAATGGCGAAATAAAATCTGGAGTTATCATAGAGTTTATTATGTATGTAAACATTTTAACTTGGCCAGTTGCAGTTGTAGGTTGGGTTACATCTATGGTACAACAAGCAGAAGCATCTCAAGCAAGAATAAATGAGTTCTTAGATCAAGTACCAGAAATTAAAAACGAAAGCAAAACACCTACAGAAATTTACGGAAAAGTAACTTTTAAAGATGTTACTTTTACTTATGATGACACTAATATTACTGCTTTAAAAAATATCAACTTTACAGTTAATTCTGGTGAAACTTTAGCTATTTTAGGTAAAACCGGTTCTGGTAAATCTACAATTATTGAGTTAATTTCTAGATTATATGACACCACAAAAGGAGAAGTTTTATTAGATGACAAACCAATTGAAAAAGCAAATTTAAATGATGTTAGAAGCCAGATTGGTTTTGTACCTCAAGATCCATTTTTGTTTTCTGATACAATTGGTAATAATATTAAATTTGGGAAAGAAGATGCTACTGAAAATGAAATTATTGAAGCTGCTAAAAATGCAGTAATTCACAGTAATATTTCTGATTTTAAAAACGGATATAATACCATTTTAGGAGAACGTGGAGTAACACTTTCTGGAGGACAGAAACAACGTGTTTCTATTGCTAGAGCTATTATTAAAAATCCTAAAATTTTAATTTTTGATGATTGCTTATCAGCAGTAGATACAGAAACAGAAGAAAAAATACTTTCTAATTTAGAAAAAGTGTCTAAAAATAAAACTACTTTTATAATAAGTCACAGAGTTTCATCAGCAAAAAATGCAGATAAAATTATTGTATTAGATGATGGTAAAATCATACAACAAGGAACTCACAATCAACTTATAACTCAAGAAGGATATTATAAACATTTGTACGAACAACAACTTTTAGAAAAAGAATTTTAAGGTTTAACATTGCTACATTAATTATTTTGTTAGATTTGTACAGATAACAAACAAAAAATAACTACTATTTAAAAAAGATTATGGCAGAGAGAGTTGAACAGGAGGAAATTTTTTCGCAAGTATTAAGAGCAGGAAGAAGAACCTATTTTTTTGATGTAAGAGCTACAAAAGCAGACGATTATTATTTAACTGTTACAGAAAGTAAAAAATTTACGCATGATGATGGATCTTTTCATTATCAAAAACATAAAATTTATTTATATAAAGAAGATTTTTCTGATTTTCATGAAATGCTAAAAAAAGCAACTGATTATATTATTACAGAAAAAGGTAATGAAGTAATTAGCGAACGTCATCAAAAAGACTTTAAAAAAGAAGAAAACACAACTACAGAAGAAACAAACTCTGCACAGAGTTTTACAGATGTTTCTTTTGATGATATTTAGACAGTAAAATATTTTAAAATTAACTAAAAATTTAAGTTAATTCTTAAATTTAGTTAGTTTAAAAATATAATTCAAATTCAATTTACACGTTTAAAAACTGCAATCTTTTTTAAGATTGCAGTTTTTTATTTTAACACACGTTTCATTGTTTTACTCTTAGAAACTGTTTCTTGCCACTCGTTTTTTGCCTTACTATCTTTTGTAATTCCACCACCAATATAAATAGAAGCGGTTTTATTTTTAATAGCCATACATCTTAAATTCACAAAAAGTGATGATTTTTTATCCAAATTTAATTCACCAAGAAAACCAGTATAAAAACTTCTATCGTAATTTTCGTTTTCTAAAATAAAATCTTTTGCCAAATTTCTTGGTAAACCACAAACTGCAGGTGTTGGGTGTAAAGCTCTAATTAATGATTTTAAGTCTGATTTTTCACTAAGCTTCCCTTCTACTCTGGTTCTTAAATGGAGTAAATTACCTGCTTTTACAGTTTCAGTTTTATCAATTTTTAATTTTGATGAAATTGTATGCAATTGATGTTCTATAAAATCGGTAACCAATTGTTGTTCTTCCAATTCTTTGCTTTTCCAAAGAGGTTTTTCTTGTCCTCTATCAACCTGAGTTCCAGCCAAAGACATGGTTTTAAAAACATCATTTTCGATATTTAAAAGCGTTTCTGGTGTTGCACCAAACCACAAACCAACTTTTGGATGATACCAACAATACACAAAAGCATTTTTATAATTTTGTAGAAGTTTTTTATAAATTTCAAGTAAATCAAAATTACTGATATTAACCAGCTCCTTTCTAGAAATTACAACCTTTTTTATATTCGATTTTTTTATTTTATCAATAGTTTTTTCAACAATCTTTAAATGATTTTCTTTGGAATTATCATCAACAAAAAAAGTGTTTTCATCAGAATTAACAATTTCTAAATCTATTTCTTCTGTTAAGCATTCAGATTTTTCAACAGGAAATAAAATGGATTTTTCATCTGTATTAAAAGGTGCAAAAACAAAACCAGATTCTTTAAATTTATTAGTAAAATATAGTTCATCATCAACAATAAAAAAACTAGAAATCGTATTTTTATTGGGTTTTCTATATACTACAAAAGGTAAGTTTTCGTGATAATAACGTATCACTTTATCAAAAATTCTCATCAACTACTTTTTGTCTAAAACAATATTGGTAAGTTTACAAATAGAAATTAAGTTCTCTTTTTCATCTACAATTTTAATTTCCCATAAATGTGTAGTTCTACCTTTATGAATTGGTTTTGCAATACCAAAAACAAAACCTTCTTTAACACTTTTTACGTGGTTAATACTCAACTCAATTCCTTTAACAATTTTAGTTTTTGTATCTACAAATAAAGCTGATGCACAACTACCTACAGTTTCTGCTAAGGCTGCAGTTGCACCTCCATGTAAAATACCATAAGGCTGATAAACCCTTGAATTTACTGGCATTTTTGCAGTTACAAAATCTAAACCCACATCTACAAACTCTATTTCTAAAGTTTCCATTAAAGTATTTTTATTAAAATTATTTAAAGTAATAAGTGTTTTTTCTTTATCCATTTAAGCATAATTAAGAATGTAAAAATAAGCATAATTTATTGTATTTTTGCAGCTCAATATTTAACGATTATATGTACAAAATACGAGTTATCTTAGACACCAAAGAAGATGTAATTAGAACAATTTTGGTTGATGAGCATATTAATTTAGAAGTTTTACACAATTCAATTGCAACTGCTTTTGGTTTTGAAGGGCAAGAAATGGCCTCTTTTTATAAAACTGATGATGAGTGGAATCAAGGTGATGAAATTCCGTTGTTTAATATGGCAGAAGCAGGCGAAGCTATTTCTATGCAAACTTGTATTTTAAAAGAAACTTTACCTCTAGAAAATGATAAACTAATTTATGTTTATGATTTTTTAAATATGTGGACGTTTTATGTTGATGTAGTTGAAATTTCATCAGAAAAAAGAGACGATTTACCACAAACTATTTTAACTGTTGGCGAAATTCCTGAAGAAGCACCTGAAAAAGAATTTGTTGCTGATAAATTAGAAGGTGAAGAAGATGAAGATGATGATGAATTCGATATTTTTGATGATTTTGATTTTAACGAGTATTGATTATCAAGTTCATTGTTAACAACAATAAATGAAAAAATATAATTCTTCTTCTTCTTTTACTTTTTTTCAATCTGTTCTTGCTTCAATAATGATAATATCTATGGGAATTGGCTTCTTATATTCTATTGATAATATCTTAGTTCAAATAATTACAATACTTTCTTCTTTGGCAGTTTGTGCTACTATTTTAATTTATCAACGTAAAAATGTTTTTGAAATTGAATTTAATGATGAATTAATTGAAATTGATTTTTTTTATACAAATAGAAAAATTGCGATTGAATATTCTGAATTATTATCTATAGAATATATTTCTACTTCAAAGAACCCAACAAAGAATAAAATTGAGTATAAAATAAATGGTGAATTAAAAAAACTAAAATTTACAAGTGTAGCGCATTCTAATGAATATTTAGAATTTATCAAATTTTTAAAATCAAAAAATGATGGTATTAAATGGAAAGTTTTTCCATCAAATGACATTATGAATCATAAATTACAGAAAGTTTATGGATTTAAATATCGTTAAATTTAATTGAATACATCTCTATTTAAAACTTAACATAAATTTTAATACTGCTTAGTACTACTTAAAACTGTTTTTCTACGTAACAAAATTGTATTTTAGTCGTCTTACTTTTTATAACTGACTAAATCAATTTCTTTGGAAACAATCTTATCTCTTAAAAATTTAGACAAAAAATACGGAGCTGTTCATGCTGTAAATAATCTTTCTTTTGATATTCAAAAAGGAAACGTTTACGGAATTCTAGGTCCAAATGGCTCTGGAAAATCGACAACCTTAGGTATAATCTTAAATGTAGTAAACAGAACTTCTGGCGAGTTTTCTTGGTTTGATGGAAAACTATCTACCCATGAAGCCTTAAAAAAAGTTGGTGCAATTATAGAACGCCCTAACTTTTATCCTTACATGACAGCTACTCAGAATTTGGCTTTGATTTGTAAAATAAAAGGAATATCAACAGAAAAAATTAATGAGAAACTAACAACAGTAAATCTTTTTGAAAGAAGAGATAGTAAGTTTAAAACTTTTTCTTTGGGTATGAAACAACGTTTGGCAATTGCATCTGCTTTGTTAAACGACCCAGAAATATTAATTTTAGATGAACCTACAAATGGTTTAGATCCGCAAGGAATTCACGAAATTAGAGAAATCATTAAAAAAATTGCAGCTAATGGAACTACAATTTTGTTAGCCTCTCACCTTTTAGACGAAGTAGAAAAAGTTTGTAGTCATGTAGTTGTAATTAGAAAAGGTGTAAAATTATACGCTGGTAGAGTAGATGAAATGACATCCTCTAATGGTTTATTAGAACTTAAAGTTGAAGCTAAAGAAGAGCAATTAATTGAATTTTTAGAAAATCACGATTCAATTTTAAAGGTTTCTAAAGATCATGAAACAATAATTGCAACGTTAAGTAAAAATTTATCAGCATCAGAAATTAATAAAGATTTATTTAATAAAGGTTTTGTTTTGAGTCATTTAGTAAAACGTAAACCAAGTTTAGAGCAACAATTTTTGGATTTAACAAAAAACAACTAATCAAAAAAAAATAAAGTCATGTTAAGACTACTTACTATAGAATTTCATAAATTAAGGTACAATAGAGCAAGCAAAGTTTTGTCTATTATTTACTTTGGTTTGCTTACATCAATTGCATTAATTGCTGCCATAAAATTTGAATTTGGTAATTTTAAATTACATTTAGCAGATGCAGGAATCTTTAATTTTCCTTATATATGGCACTTTAACACTTACGTAGCTGCCATTTTAAAATTCTTTTTATTGTTGGTAATTGTATCAATGATGAGTAATGAATATAGTTATAAAACCCTAAAGCAAAACCTAATAGATGGTTTAAGTAAAAAGGAATTCATACTATCTAAATTTTATACAGTAATTGCTTTTGCAGCAGTTTCTACTGTTTTTGTTTTTGTGGTTTCTTTGGTATTAGGTTTAGTGTATTCAGATTATAATGAATTTGCCATAATTATTTCTGATTTAGATTATTTATTAGCTTTTTTTATAAAATTAGTTGGTTTTTTCTCTTTTGGTTTATTCTTAGGTATTTTAGTTAAACGTTCTGCTTTTGCAATCGGAGCTATGTTTGTTTGGCTGATTATTGAAAACATGTTTAGAGGATATCTTTTTTGGCAGTTTAACGAAAATGAACACACCAGTAATACTGTAGATAAATTTATGCAGTTTTTACCTCTAGAATCTATGACCAATTTAATTAAAGAACCTTTTTCTAGATTAGGTGCTGTTAGATCTGCTGCAAATACTATGGGTGAGACTTTTACCAAAAGTTATTCTGTAGATTTTACAAACATTTTAATTGTTTCTTTCTGGACATTCTTATTCATTTATTTATCTTATAAATTATTATTAAAAAGAGATTTATAATCCGAATTATAAAAAAACACATTAATTAAGAATTACATCTTATTTAATAATTTTACACAAAATCATATACATTAAAAAGTATATGATTTTTTTTTAAACTATTTAGAACGTTTGTGGTCTAAGTTTGTAATAAGAATGATTCTTTTTTATTAATTTCTTATTATTTTTAGCAGATAATTCCTAATTAAATAATTACTCATTGAAATCCAAACTTTTAGTTTTAGTCATTTTTGTTTCTTTATTTTATTTGAATGATGCAAATGCACAATTAAGTAAAAAGCATTTTATACCACCTTTAACGTATGCAGAAGAAGGAAATGCAAATCCTGAAAATCAATATTTTTATATATCTACACCAAGTAATAAAGATGTAAGTTATACCATAAAACAAGTTGGTTCTGATACTGATATTACAGGTATTGTGTCTAGCTCAAATCCACAAGAAATTTTTATAGCTACTGGAGATAGCCAACTTTTTGTAGATGCCAATCAAACAGGAACTGTACATAAAGACAAAGGATATATAGTAGAAGCAACAGATGTTATTTACGTTTCAATTCGAGTTTTAGCTGGTAGTGGATCGCAAGCTGGTGCCTTAGTTAGTAAAGGTTCATCTGCATTAGGCACAACTTTTAGAGCAGGTATGTATACTAATGAAAATCCGCAAAGTAATTACTTAAATTTTGTTTCTGTAATGGCTTCAGAAGACAATACTCAAGTTACTTTTGATGATATAACACCTGGTTTAGAAATTAAAAATTATTCAGGTGCTTTTCCGTTTTCTGTAACTTTAAATGAAGGCGAAAGTTATATTGTAGCCACAAGTGCAGATGATGTTATTACAAACAGAGATGGTTTAATTGGTACTTTAATTTCTTCGGATAAAAACATTGTTGTAAACACAGGTTCTGCAAATGGTAGTTTTCATAATGGAACAGGAAGAGATTATGGAATGGATCAAATTGTTGGTTTAGATAAAGTAGGTACAGATTATATTTTTGTAAAAGGTGATGGAAATGATGGCTGGGAAAATGTACTTATTGTGGCTCATGAAGATAATACAACTATTAGTATTAACGGAAATGGTGTAAGCACAACCCTAAACAAAGGTGAATATAGCTTAATAGAAGGAAATCAATTTACATCAAATGGAAACCTATTTGTTAAAACTTCTAAGCCTGTTTTTGCTTATCAAGGAGTGGGTGCAAGTACAAGCGAAGCCAACCAAGGTATGTTTTTTGTACCACCTTTAAGTTGCGAAAGCAGAGGAAAAGTAGACAATATACCCAACATAGAAAGTATTGGTAATGTAACATTTTCAGGTGGTGTAACCATTGTAACCAATGCAAATGCTACTGTAAACATCAATTCTCTACCGATCTCAAATTTTGCAACTTCTGGTCCTTTTGGAATAGACATAGACAATGATGGCATTGCAGATTACGAAACTTACAAAGTAACCAACCTAACAGGAAATATATCTGTAGATAGTAGTGACGAACTTTATTGTGCTTATTTTAATGTAAATGGAGCTGCAACTTCTGGTAGTTTTTATTCTGGTTTTCCAACAGCTCCGGAAATTAATTTTAATACCACAGTTTCTACTTTAGGGAATTGCATTCCTAACCTTACTTTAGAATCTGCAAACACAGATTTATTCGACAGTATAAAATGGGAATATTATAATGAAACTACTTCAACTTGGGAAGTAAGAAGTACAAACAATACTTACAAACCCATAGAATCTGAACCAGGTAAATATCGTTTAATTGGTACTATAGATTGTACTGGAACTACTTTTGAGTCTATTGAAATACCTGTTAGTATTTGTCCAGATGATTATGATAATGATGGTATAATAGATAATTTAGATGTTGATATTGATAATGATGGAATTCTAAATTCTGATGAATCTAATGGAAATTCCGACATAAATTTTCTAGATATTACAAATCCAGAACCAGTTGGCAACACAGCATTGCAAGGAGTTACTATAGAAGGAAACCTTCAGTCGAGTAATTCTGATGGTTTAACAAATTTACTTTCTGGAGGTTTTAACAGTAGTTTTACATCATCAGTAAATCCTGCTCTTATTTCTTCTAATAGTTATACATTAACTTTTTCTGAAAAAGTTAATATTGAGTTTGAGAGAGCTGCTACAACTACAGCTAGTAATAACAATAAAGAAAACTATATTTTACGACTGCCTGATGCCACAAAAAATATTACATTAATTAGTACTGATGCCTCTCTATTAATTGACACAAATTTTGATGGAATTTACGAATCTGGTGTTACACAATTTTCATCCTCAGAAATAAGATTTAGTTTTTCATCAACAATAACAAATACCACAGATTTCACTTTTTTTGCTAATAATATTAAAGAAATTATTTTTGAACATTATAATAATGAGGGCACAACCCAATCTTCATTGTCTTGTAGTCTTAAAATAACTAATTTTATAAAAGATTCAGATAATGATGATATTGAAGATGCATTCGATTTAGATTCTGATAATGATGGAATTCCTGATATTAATGAAGCCTATTTAGAATTGGGTTCACTTTCTGGGGTAGATGCCAATCAAGATGGTTTAGATGATAAGTTTATTGGAATGTTAAATATTGATTCTGATAATGATGGAATTTTAAACTATATAGATTTAGATTCTGATAATGATGGAATTTTTGATTCTACTGAAGCTGGACATAATTTAGATACCAATTTTGATGGTATTATTGATAACGCTAACGCGCTTGTTGGTATAAACGGATTAATTGATAATTTAGAAACAACTCCAGATGCTAAAACACTTTCATTAAATTATATTATTGCTAACACAGATAATGATAATGATTTTGATTTTGTAGAACTAGATGCTGATAATGACAGCTGTTATGATGTTACAGAAGCTGGTTTTACAGATAATAATGATGATGGAATTTTAGACGCAACTCCTTTTGCAGTTAATGATAATGGAAAAATCATCAACAATACAGATGGTTATACAAGTCCTAATTTAGATTACATAACAAATGCTCCAATAGAAATAACTTCTCCTTTCGAAAACGTGATTTTCTGTGAAAACGACACAGATGTTATCACCATAAATAGTACTGCAGATCAATATCAATGGGAAGTTTCTACTGATGGCACAACTTGGAGTCTTATTGCTGATAATGCAATTTATAACAATAGTAATTCTAATAATTTACAGCTTACAAATACACCATTAAGTTATAATAATTATCAATACAGAGTAATTTTAAACAGAACTGGTAATGCTTGTACAGAAACTTCAAACGCGATTACCTTAACTGTAAATCCTTTACCAATTTTAAAACCAAACCCAGAATTAAATCAGTGTATAGAAGTTGCAGATACAAACACCACAGTAAATTTAACCTTGGCAGAAAACAACATTTCTGAAACTGCTAATGTTACTTTTGAGTATTATGAAGATATGGCTGGGGCAAATTTAATTGCAAACCCTACCTCCTATCCTGTTCAAGTAAATATTACAGAAACTGTGTATGTAAAAGTAATTTCTGATTTTTCTTGTGCATCAGAATTAAGCGAATTAACCATAAATGTAGGACAAACTATCAGAAATTCTTACAACGAACTTCAACCTCCTGTTTGTGATGATTTTTTAGATGCTGATGGAAATGATACTGCAGCCAATTCTGATACAGATAATATCACCAATTTTTATTTGGACAAAACTGCCATTGAAAATGGTATAAATCCACCAATAAATACAGAAGTTTTCTTTTATGAAAATGAAAATGATAGAGATAATTCTTTAAATGAAATTGATATTACTAATTTTAGAAACGACATTACTAAAAACGAAGTTACCAATATTACAAACGGAATTCAATTCCCTATTTTTTACAAAATTCTAAGTACAATTAATAATGATTGTGAAGGAATAGGCGAATTTTATCTTCAAATTGATGCTGTACCAACAGCTGAAATAGTTCCAGATTTAGAATTATGTGATGACGTTTTAGATGGTGATACTGCAAACGGAATTGTACAATATTTTAATCTAGAATCGCAAACAACAGACATTTTAAATGGTCAAAATCCTACTGATTTCACTGTAACTTATCATGAATCTAAAACTGATGCTAATGCAGGAATTGACGAATTAACTTCTCCTTTTGAAAATACAATTCGCGATTCTCAACCAATTTATGTTCGTGTTACAAATAATACAACTGGCTGTTTTACAGATCATACTTCTTTTAATCTAGTTGTAAACCCAGTACCAATTGCCAATTTTGTAGATGATTTAGAGGTTTGTGATGACAATTCTGATGGTTCTGCAAGAAATGGTTTTTCCCAATCTATTGATTTAGAATCGCAAACTGCTGGTATTTTAGGCACTCAAGATTCCAATATTCACACTGTAACTTACCATCGTTCTTTGGCTGATGCTCAATCTGGAAATCTGCCTTTGGTTTCTCCTTACACAAATAATACTCAAGATAGAGAAACTATTTATGTTAGAATCTTAAACACAAATTCGATGTGTGTTAACGTAATTTGAGCTCATGATGCAGGCGGAAATCCAGCATGCAGTGTCCGACTACCAACAAATTAAGCCTATTGTGATGATGATTTAGAGGGGGATGATGCTAATGG